>JAFLVJ010000001.1 GCA_022508375.1 Clostridiales bacterium
ACCATCTGTACTACCGGGCCATATATATTGTTTTGCATTTGGTGGGCCTTCAGGGACTTGAACCCCGGACCAATCGGTTATGAGCCGACCGCTCTGACCAACTGAGCTAAAGGCCCAAGTCAATGTAGGCAACTATTTGGTCGGGGCGACAGGATTCGAACCTGCGACCCCATGGTCCCAAACCATGTGCGCTACCAAACTGCGCTACACCCCGATGTATCAACATCAGCCTGTTTATCTTACAATATTTTAATAAGTATGTCAACTTTTTTATAGATGTTTTTAAGAAAAAAATTGCGACAACGGAAAGTAGCACGAAATATTTGAAAAATTATAGACCGCAGGCATGCTACTTTACGCTCCTACGGTTGAAAGAATTTGTTTCTTTACGGTGACAATAAAATATCACAATCAAAAAATCAATGCAAATAATAACAATAAAAATTACGAACTACAACCTGACATTACTTTCATAAACAAATATCTGATAGTAATAGCCCAGAAACAAATCAACTTGATTTAATGCGCGAAACTTGATACTCGACATATTGGTAGCAGAATCTACAAAAACATACAAATCCACTATTACGCAATGAAATATCATTGTAGGCGGAGGCAAAATAATGGAAGTATATATAGATTTTGAAGGTAATTCGATGGTTTTTCGATTAATTGGCGAACTGGACGAACACTCTGCCGAATTCGTAAGAAGACGACTGGATTCATCCATTGCAGAATGCCGTTTTGACTCGGTAATATTCGACTTGTCCCGCCTGTCGTTCATGGATTCGACAGGGATTGGCGTAGTAATAGGAAGGTACAAGGCAATTCGTAAGCAAAATAAACCGGTGTATGTACGCAACCCATCGCCAACCGTCGATAAAATATTCCGTATGTCGGGACTGTACGAAATTATATCCAAAATATGAAATTAAAAAGAGGTTATTATATGTCAAATACAAACAGCATGAAACTCATCATTGAAGCAAAATCGCAAAATGAAAGCTTCGCACGCAGCGTCGTTGCTGCCTTTTTTGTTCAGATCAACCCCACTCTCGAACAGGTTGAGGACATAAAAACCGCCGTTTCGGAAGCCGTTACAAACTGCATCGTACACGGCTACGACGGCGCACAAAGCGGCGTAATCGAAATCGAATGCAAGCTGACAGACAAAACGATGACGGTAACGATACGCGACTTCGGCAAGGGGATCGAAAACGTCGAACAGGCAATGAAGCCATTTTACACGACGATATCCACAGGCGAGCGATCGGGCATGGGCTTTACTGTCATGCAAGCGTTTTGCGACAACGTAGCCGTACATTCGCAACAGGGGCAAACAACAGTAGAACTTACCAAAAAAGTAGTATAAAGGTGAGCTATGCTAAGTCACGAAGAAACTATGGCGCTGATTGCATTGGCGCAGCAAGGGGACGAAGACGCGCAGTCAACGTTGCTTACCGAAAACGCCCCACTGCTCAAAAGTATAATCAAGCGGTACCTTGGCAAGCACATTGAATACGACGATTTGTATCAGATAGCAAGCATAGGACTGCTCAAATCCATCAAAAATTTCAGCTACGAGCACAACGTACGCTTTTCCACCTATGCCGTGCCCATGATACTTGGCGAAATCAAACGTTTCATGCGGGACGACGGATACTTAAAAGTATCACGTTCGCTCAAGAGTCTATCTTCCAAGATAACAAAGTATATTGACCAGGAACTGAAAAACGGAGCGGAAAGCCCCACCGTCGAACAAATTGCCGAACATTTTAACTTAGAGCCTACGGAAATAATCTTTGCCATGGACGCAACTAAACTACCGGTATCACTGTACGAAAAGGCAAACGACAGCGACGGTAAACAAACGGAACTCATCGAGCACTTGCCCACGGACGAAGATAAAAAGATGCTTGACAAAGTAATACTCAGGGACATGTTGAGCAAACTAACAGAACGCGAGCAAAAGATAGTAATATTGCGCTACTTTCGCGATATGACGCAAGGCGAAATAGCAATGAAGATGGGAGTATCTCAGGTACAAATATCCCGTTTGGAAAACAAAATTCTCAAAAAGTTAAAAGAACTTTACAATGAATCATAAAAAAAGGACTAAATAGATAGTCCTTTTATTTTTGTATATTATAACGTTAAAAAGCCAAAACAGGCGATATTTCTATATTATGTCTAAAATAGTATTATACAATAACTAAATTTAAAGCATTATATCGACATATTTTGGGGTTAGAATGCCACGCGCAAGAAACTTACAACAACAGACAGAACAACCCGCCACGATTTTCGTTTACAATCTTGCACAACGTTTTGGTAAGCTTTTGTTTGATTTCAATGGGAACAGCACTGCACTTTCCTTCCAAACCGTCCTTTGCCAATCCAGCCATAGTTTTGCCGAACATATTTGTGTTCCATATAGCTTCGGGATTTTGCTTGTACTGCTCAAGCAGATATTGACTTTGTTGCTCTGTACCCACCATCGGGCTAACTTCTGTTGCCACGTCAACTTTTATAATGTGGTAACTGGGCGAAGTGGCCTTGAGTCTGACTCCGTAGATATTTCCTTGTTTTACCATTTCCGGTTCATTTAGCGACATTTTGTCCATAAGCGGATACACAATGCCATATCCGTTAGCGTCGGCTTCGTCCAGTGCGTCCTTGATCGCTTCAAACCGACTCTTGGCGTATGCTGCCGATGTCACAAAGCTCATCAATGTGTACTCGTCCGTTATATCCATTTGCGCTTCTTCACTCAGTATCTTGAAGAACAAATCCGACTTCGGAGTTAATGTATATCCTGCTACACCATTACCCATATCCAGACTACCGATACCTACGCCTTCGATATACTCGCAATCGACAAACGCGTCAAGTAATTTTTCGGCGTCTTTCATCTTATCAACCTGAGAGCAGTTGACCTTGATTTTATCGATGATATCCAAGATTACCTTGTTATCACTGCCGAGTGCACGCATCCATTTGGGAAGATCAACAGCAATACGGCGAACAGGGAATTCCTTCAAAATACAGTGAAGAACTTCTTCCATTTGCTTTCCGTCTGCGGATTGAACGTTTAGTGGAAGCACCGTTATGTTGTATTTTTCCTGCAACGCAAGCGACAGTTCGCGAGTTTGTTGCTTGTCCGGGTGTTTGGAGTTCAACACTACAATAAAGGGCTTTCCTGCCTGTTTCAGCTCGCGAATAACGCGCTCTTCCGCCGGAATATAGCTTTGACGGGGAATATCGCCTATACTACCGTCCGTCGTTACCACAATCGCAACCGTACTGTGCTCTGTAGCCACCTTTTGCGTACCTATTTCCGCCGCTTTCTCAAAAGGAATAGGTTCAGTTGACCATGGAGTGTTGACAAGACGCATTTTGTCACCTTCCAGGTGTCCCTCTGCGCCATCAACCAAGTATCCAACGCAATCTATCAGGCGCACGTTCGCCGTCGATTTGTCATCCAATGACAGTCTGACGGCAGTGTTAGGCACAAATTTCGGTTGTGTTGTCATGATGATTTTGCCGTCCGCCGACTGGGGCAACTCGTCTGTTGCACGCTTACGATCATGCTTGTCGGCAATATTGGGCAATATCAACTTAGTCATAAAGTTAGTTACAAAGGTTGACTTTCCGCTGCGTACAGGCCCCACTACGCCGATGTAAATATCGCCGTTTGTTCTACTGGAAATATCCTGATAAATGTTATTCATACCTGCCTCCAAAATACGTTTGGTAGATTATATGAACACGCTCGCGCCATTAGTACAATTTATATTAAAAATGCCACCTATTCGGTGGCAAGCAATTTATATAATGTTTGTTCAAAATGATATTTATCCATTAAATTTTCAATTGTATGTCTATTGTTCGTATTTTTAGGTTTAGACAGCTTTGCTCGGAGCATCAAATTCTTCGGCGAGTGGGCAAGATCCACAAATTCCATTACATCGACAGAATACCCCTCGTCTTCAAGCAACATCGCTCGAATCGCGTCCGTCAATAGCGCCGAAATGCGCTCTTTTACGATACCGTATTTCAAAAACACGTCAAAATCACTTTTTCCCTTGGCTATAGTTTGATTGATTTCATGCTGACAGCAGGGCACCGAAAAGATGTACGGAACGTTGTGACTTACCGCGTAATAAAGCGCGTAGTCCGTTGCCGTATCGCAGGCATGCAATGATACCACCACGTCAATTTGTTCGTCGTAAAGTTTGTCTTTGGAAACGTCGGCAACAACAAATTTCAGATTGCTGTAACCGTATTTACTTGCCAACCCGTTGCAATGCGCCACCACGTCGGACTTTAAGTCGTATCCGATAATTTTGGCATTGATACGTCTGATATTCACCAAATAATGATAAATAATGAAAGTAAGGTATGATTTGCCACAGCCAAAGTCCAATACTGTGATTTGCTCCTTGTCATAACGTTTCAAAACGTCGTCAAGAATTTCAGCAAATCGATTGATCTGTTTGAATTTGTCAAACATACTGTTGACAACCTTTCCTTCCTTTGTAAATATGCCCAAATCAACCAAAGCAGGAACGTCATCGCCTTCATTTAATATATATTTCTTTTGTCTGTTGTTGCTTGTATCTGCACTACGCTGAGTACTTGTACTCTTTTCCAGGCGCTTAACCTTACCGTTGGAGAACAAATACGTAACGTCTTTTCCGTTCATCACAATGCATACTTGCTTGTATAATGTAACTACGTTACTTTCCAACCACTCCGACAGCGCATCCGTTAGTATGTTTTCATGAAATACTTGAGTTCCTTTAAACTTTTCTGCTTGAAAACACAGTGTGTTTTTCACCACGACAGGACGCAAGACGACACGTAAAAATTGACAATCCTTTACAGGATTGCTCGCGGTAATTTTTAGTATCTCTTGTGGGTTTTTACATTCCAATATAGTCATGAGAAATTCAACCAGTTTATTTATCAGTTTATTTAATAAAAAGTGTCTTCGTTCACCTAGCTACGACACAATCCATTGCACTAATGAGTCCTTACATCGATACAATCACTTAACAATCTTATCCGATTTGCCTCGCAAAGCTTTGCGCAGACCAATTCGAGTTTCCTTTCCGGTAAATATATTTACAATGTTGGACCTATGTGCAAAAATTACAACGGCATAGGATACGGTTATCAAAAGACAGCAAAAGGCGTCAATACTGTTGTAAACGATACCGAAGTCACATTCCAGACTCCAGACTATCCAACTCCACACAATCATAAATATAGACAACAGCAGACTACCAACTGACATTCTGTCGGAAAGTAAAACCGCCAAACAGAATGGTACAACCAGGCATAGACCCAAGATTGGTTGCAAGGAAAAAAGCGCTCCAATGCTTGTCGCAACACCTTTACCGCCACGAAAACGGTAATATACAGGGAAAACATGTCCCAAAACAGCAAATAAGCCTGCAATATATCCCGCCGTAGTCGCCTCAAGTGTACTCCAACCAAAAATGAGCTTGGCTAGCAAACAACACGCAACGCCCTTCATTGTATCGCACAGAAAGGTTAGCGCGCCCATGCGCAGTCCATACACCCTGAACATATTTGTGGTACCTGCATTACCGCTGCCGTAATCACGCACGTCACTTTTCTTGAACAGTTTAGAAAAAACTATTGCAAAGTTAACGTTACAAAATGCGTAACAACAGATAGCAAGCAACAGATATTGCCACCATAGTTTTGCAAAAATATCAAACATTAGTCGTCCTTGTCGTTTTTGTCTCGGAAGATAAGTTTTATTGGCGTGCCATCCAACGAGAAAGCGCGCCTTATGTAGTTTTCAAGATATCTACGATAAGAAAAATGCACCAAATCGGCATTGTTCGTGAAAATAACGAATGTGGGCGGCTGAATCGAAGGCTGCGTTGCATATTTGATTTTTGCTCGCCTACCGTTATGCGAAGGCGGTTCGACTGCACTTACGGCGTCGGAAATCACGTCGTTTAGCATGCCCGTCGTACAACGGAACGTAGATTTCGCATAAACGTAATTGACCTCTTCCATAAGCTTCATCACACGCTGACCCGTCAACGCGGAAACGGTTATCGAACGGAAGTAGTCCATAAACGCCAAATCGCACGACAGTTGTTTGTTGAATTTTTCTACCGTGTGCGTGTCCTTTTCAATCAAATCCCACTTATTTATAACTACAACTGAAGGCTTGCCTTCTTCGTGGATAAAACCTGCTATTTTTACGTCCTGCTCAGACAACCCCTCGTTTGCATCCATTACAATCAGGCAGACGTCGGCACGACGAACGGCATTTAACGAACGCATAACACTGTACTGCTCGACACTGTCGCTAACAATTGCGCGTTTTTTACGCATGCCGGCGGTATCGATAATGACGTATTTTCTGCCGTCATAGGTAAAGGGCGTGTCGATTGCATCGCGTGTTGTGCCCGCGACGTCAGACACTATCGTGCGGTCGTATCCGAGAATCTTGTTGACAAGCGAGCTTTTGCCGGCGTTGGGTTTGCCCACTACCGCAATCTTTATAACTTCGTCCTCATCGTCCTCCTCATCCATCGCGGGGAAATAGGATACGACTTGATCCAACAAATCGCCAATACCTTGCTTTTGTTCGGCAGCAATTGCGTAAAAATCACCGAATCCAAGCGAATAAAAATCCGTTAGATCCGCTTCGAGGAAGTGGTCAACCTTGTTGACAACCAATATCACAGGCTTGCTCGTGCGGCGCAGTAACGTTGCAACATCGTAGTCTTCCGCTGTGAGACCGCTTTTGTAATCGCAGAAAAACAGTATAACATCGGCAAGATCAAGTGCAATTTGCGCCTGTTCCTTGATATGCTTGAACATAACGTCGTCACTCTTAAACTGAATTCCGCCCGTATCCACCAAAGTGAATTTCTTGCCCAACCACTCGGCGTCAGCATATACCCTATCGCGCGTAACGCCCGGCATATCCGAAACTATGGATATGCGACCGCCACACACTTTATTAAAAAAAGTCGATTTGCCAACGTTGGGTTTACCAACGACAGCAACCAAAGGTTTTACCATATTATCTCCTTATTACACAACACCGGTTGAAAGTGCCGTCGCACGGGATTCAAACTTCACACTCCAAAATCGCCTGACACAGTTCGTACCCGTCAGCGGTAATCACAATCTTTTTGCCCACAGCTTTTCGCAGCTCGTCCAGTGTCATACCGTCCAAAAAGACGTCTTCCGTTTCCTTAAGCATTACGCGAGGCAGCAGCAACGTGTCGCCAACGTCCGTACGCTCATTTAGCGTAGAAACGATATCCTGCCCCACGACAAGTCCCGCAACAGTTACCGTCTCTCCGAAAAATTTATTTGTAACCGTTACAACATTGGCGTTGAGCTCTGGAAACAATCGCTTCGCCTCATCCAATACTTCCTGAATAAATGGAGTTGCGGCAACTCCCGTAACAACAGTAAAGCTACCCTTTTTCGCCGCCACCGCATCCTGCAATGCAAGGTTAAACTGATAACGCATATCGGCAATAAGTCCGACACCGTTTTCAATTTGTTCGAATTCGCCATAGTATTCGTAAGGCGGAATTTCCCTTTCGCCGATTACGTACATTTCGTCCGAACAGTAAACAAAGTGACGACCTGTTTTGGCAAAACACTGAACGTCAAAACTTTCGACCATATCAATTGTCGCAGACGCGCAAGCCTTATTTACCTGTTGCAAATCGCTCAATCCGCATCGATGTTTGGTAAGCCCAACGGGCACCACCGCCAAATTTTGCACGGCGGGATATAAGCTGAACAGATCCTCCATTGTTTTACGCAATACCTGCCCGTCATTGTAATCGGGACACATAACCACTTGTGTATAAAGCGTTATACCGCAACTTGCCAGTTCGCTAAGCAACGGCATGATAGGACGCGCCTTAGCGTTGCCGAGTAGCCTTTTGCGCACGTCGTCATCCGTAGCGTGAACGGACACATACAGCGGAGAAAACTTTTTGTCCTTGATACGGGCAATTTCCCTGTCTGTTACGTTTGTCAGCGTAACGAAATTACCGGAAACAAAAGACAATCGCCAGTCGTCATCCTTTACGTACAAAGTTTTGCGTTGACCTTTCGGCAGTTGATCCACAAAGCAAAATATACACTTATTGGCGCACCAACGCGGCTCGACGTAACATTCGTCGTAAAAGTCCCAACCCATAGGGTCGTTGACGTCTTTCGATACCTCAAAAGTGATCTGCTTGCCCTTGCGCTCCACCGTCAACATGAACTGCGCTTGCGAATCAAAATACGCAACGTCCAACATATCCAGTGCGTTTTCGCCGTTAAAGGACACGATAACGTCATCTTTTTTTAGTCCGATGCGGCTTGCTATTGAGTTTTTGTCTAAACGTGAAATTTTTAACATCGTTGATACTACAAAAAAGGCAACCTAGCCACTCAAGGCCTGGCTGCCCCTAGTTGAATCTGTTTATCGCAAAGTTATCTACCTATTTGCGGTAGCTTTGACCAATCGTAATCACCGAGGATATTTACCTTGATGGTAACGATTTGGTTCATCATGGAGAATGACGGAACTGTGCTCTCTTCCGTTTCGTCGGTGTAAACCTTTCTAGTCGATGTTGTAGAGGTAAATCCCTTGAGGTTTGCAAGAACGTTAGAGTTAACCTTAGTGTTTTCAACAGGATCATTATCGCCTACTTTATAGGACATGGATACCATGTGCGCGAATACGGCGTAGTTGTTGGAACTAAGCGTGTTTTTGTCCGTAGCGAGAATAAGCGCGCCGTTTGCAGTGTCGAAGTTAGCGTTATCGGGAGTATATTCCTCGTGGTACATTGCCAACGAGAAAATATTGAATTCCGCATAGCCATCCTTGGGCTGGCTGTACTTGTTGCTCTTAAATTCGCCCTTGAACGTAGTATCCAAAGCGTTGTTGACGAACCAATTCTTTTTGCCATCCTCTCTTATGCTATCCTTGTAGCAGTATCTACCCAAAATCATGTAATTAAGAGAAGAATTATACTTGTCAATTACACTATTATTGTAGCTACCTTCATTTGCAAGCTGAATAAATCTGATAACTGCCAGCGGAGCCTGACTAAGTAACAAATCGTAAGTGATTACCACTTCGTAATTCGTACTTACGCCATTGCTGGTGAGCGTATAGTTGAGAATAAGTTCCGCTTGCGGATTGTCGTATTGTTTAACCAACGAATTGACCTGTGAACGGGACATAAATCTGTTGGAAGGAACATAACTGCAAGCGCAAACGCTTACTAGCATAATTGCCAAAACTAAAACTACCAAAACTTTTTTCAAATTTTTCATAAATACCTCGTTTATTGCTTCTTGTAGTACTGTGATAAATCTATATTTAATACAACGCTCTTACCGTCCAGATACTTTAGGGCACCGTGATCGAAATGGAACGTCACCTTGGTGCAACACAAAAGTTGTGTTTTGACCCTGAATCTGCGGTTGACCTTGTTAATGCCATATTTGCCATCGCCCAAAATTGGCAGGCGTATATGCGCAAGATGCGCTCGAATCTGATGAGTACGTCCCGTGATAAGTTTAACCTCCAACAGCGACAACTCACCTAGTTTTTTTAACATCGTGTAATGGGTTTCAATGGGAAGATATCCTTGCTTGGGAGTATCCGATATATATACCATACTTTTTTTCGCATCCTTAAACAGATACGCTTTAAGCTGTGCCTTGGGTTTTTGCGGGGCACCCACTACAATACAGTGATAAGTCTTGTCAATGTCCCTATCCTTGAAGGACGCCAACAGCTCAGTTTCCGCCGTTTTGTTTAGCGCAAAAACAACCAACCCCATTGTGTTGCGGTCCAGGCGGTGAACGGGAACTGCGGTGGTATCCGTCAAGATATTGTTGATACGTTCCGTCAGTGAGCCTTCGCCCTGCACCTCTATACCTGCATTTTTGTTTACAACCAAAATATTGTCATCGCGATATACAACTTCTACGCTATCCTTTTCCCTATCGGCAAGATAGACGTACACAACGTCGCCCACGTTGACATTCATGTCGGTGCCGACGCGAACCCCGTTGATTTTGACGCTTTTGGACTTGATGACTTTTTGAATTCGATAGTAACCAAGATCGGTATTTTCGCCAATTGCATCAGACAATAATTGCTTGCTTTTTACCTCTATTTCTTTAAGCATAAAATGATTATATCAAATACTTGTAAAAAAAGCAAATATTTGATATTAAATAATATATATAGGAATTTCGCTCAGCTTAAGGTTTTATAAGCATGCAACATTTTCTTTTCTTGCGCTTAAATTATCGCAAAAGTATATTATGTCTAAAATAGTATGCTACGAATGTGGTAAAAATAGAAGTAAAAATGCCCTTTATGTTGATAAAGAGCAATTAAATTAGATAGGCATCGTCTATAAAAGTTTTTTCTACTAATAACTCGAATTTAAATTTCGCAAATCTATCTTACAGATAATCATCCACACTTTTATCGTAGGGAGCGCCGTCAAGATTCATTTCCGACGATCTCGTCACGCTTGTCAATGACGCAGAATCCAAAGATACCAATATAACGTCGTTACCGATTTTGGATATGTTGCACCACGGAATAAAAATATCCTCACTCGCCTTGAATAATCTGCGTACACCCGGCACCACCACGCCAAGAACGTTTTTACCGTTGCTGTCCACTATCATATCTATTATCTTGCCCATGCGAGCACCGTTCTGCAAATTGACTACTTCCTTTGAGCGAAGTTCAGTATAACTTATTTCCATACATTACTCCGCTACTATTGTATAGCTGCGAAGCAACAAACAGTACGGAATAAAATAAAAAGGTACAAGCATTCAACCATATTCAACACAGAGACGAGAGTATTACGCTACAAAATAATCCGCAATGTAGTTAAGGCGTATGTGCATAATACTCGAGCATCACGACATCTCGTTGCGCAAATGAACCATGGCGTTCTTTTCCAAACGGGAAACCTGTGCCTGACTTAACCCTATTTCGCGCGATACTTCCATTTGAGTTTTCCCTTCGAAGTATCGTTTAAGCAAAATATTTTTTTCCTTGTCTTCCAAGGTGTTGAGCGCATCGAAAAGCGTTACGTTTTCCGCCCAGATATATTCGGAGCACTTGCCGTCCGATATGTGATCCTGAAGAGTCAAGCTGTCGTCTTCATCGGAATAGACAGCTTCGGACAGAGAAACAGGCTCGGATATAGCGTCAAGGCAGTACAACACCTTGTAAACGGGCAACTGCATTTCGTCAGCTATCTGCTGAATAGACGCCTCGTCAACGCTTTCCGCTTCCAGTTTTTCTCTCGTTTGCAACGCCTGATATGCAACGTCACGTATTCCGCGACTCACTCGCATAGAGCCTTCGCGCAAGAACCGTCTTATCTCCCCCACTATCATGGGTACTGCGTAAGTACTGAAGCAAACGCCAACGCTCACTCGAAAATTATCTACCGCCTTTATCAACCCTACGCAACCGATTTGAAATAGGTCGTCAGGGTTATCCACTCGGTAGCTGTACCTCTGTACGATAGATAGAACCAAACGCAAGTTACAATTGATGAAGTAATTTCTTGCATTTGCGTCACCTTGTTCTATTCGTATCAGCAGTTCGTTGGATTCCTTTTGCGATAGTTTCGGCAGTGCCGACGTATCTACTCCGCATATAATAACCTTCTTGCTCATAAAAATATTTTGAACTTTTGGGCGGTCAAATATACAGAATACAAAAAAGTAGCCACTCCGCGAGGAGTGGCATAATTTAATTATTTACAGTTTTATTCCGTTTTGTTCAAGCAACGCTTGTGCGCTTTCAACACTATCAACGCCCGTTTTGTTTTTGATGGGAGCAAACTCTTTTTCCCGTACTACCTCAAATGGCAAGCAACTTTCCATCAGTCGAACCATATCGAGAATAAGTGTTTCAAATTTGTAACCGTTTTCAATTTCGGGCTTAAAATAACGTCCTGTTTCGTCAATATACGGTATTTTTTTCTTTACTACATGCACGGGAATACGCTTTTCCACTGTTTCCTTCAGCTTAGAAACGCTAAACAAATAATTGAGGATTACGCCAAACGAATAAACAAGCCTGCCGTCTTTGTCAACTTGATTTGCCATGTCATCCGTTAGTTCATAGTATTCGATAACGGATGGAAGTCCGTCTTCCAAACACAAAGCACCCACACGCTCGTAGGGATTAGTTTTACGTACGAATTTCGCCCCGCTGTTAAATCCGCTTGCAATGGTCGCGCCCACAAACACAGGATCGGCAATGCGTTGCAACACGTTATCTACAGCAAAGACGTTGAGCCACTCTATATCGGGAAAATCTTTCAGCACGTCTGCCCTTACGAGGGAACTATACCAACCGCCATTGCCATTCGGCGACAACGCAAGTTGCGATTTCGTTTCCAACAGCAGCTTGCCATTTAAATCCACGGCAGGAGCCATATCCTGTGCAAAAAAACGCACGTAACCTGTCGGATAGCCGAAATAGTTGTGTTTCTCAAAAAATTGCTTGGTTTCACCGTCGTTTTTTTGACTGGTCATAATAAACAACGGAACGCATGTTTTACATTGATTGCAGACCTCAAGCAGGTTGTGAATGAGTTGTTCGAATATGTACAAGGGTCGTGTCAGACCTATGTCATAAGCTCCCTTGGGAGCGTCAGAACCAAGTCGAGTCCCCTGCCCACCTGCAAGTAACACTGCTCCAACCTTGCCACCCCGAATAGCCTTGCTACCTATCTGAGCAAATTCGTCACGGCGCAATTGAATATCCTTCAAAGACAACCCGGTAATAGGTTGCACCCTACCCTTACCGCTCAAATCTTCGGGATTGCTCCACAAACTGAGGATATCCCAATCGATAGCCTCCAGTTGGCGCGTTAGCTTCGCGCGATCTTCTTTATTTAAACTATCCAAAACCGAAAGCAAATGCTGTTGACCTTCGGCAACAAGTTTATCTTTAAGTTTCATAATTTCATCCTGTTCACGTTGCTACGCGTCTAATTTACAACATAATAATACCATATTTTTAGCAACGTGTATAGATAAATTCACTCCAATTCGTTGCATAAAGCATTATTTTTTTTGAAAGCAAACGCCACTCCTTGCCAATGATATATGCTTTAATCTATAAATATACGTTTAAATGTCAAATATACATACTTGCAAAAGAGAACAAATATACAAGCGCCAATTATTGACAATATCTTAGTTATATAATACAATATTTAACGAGGTGTATTATGTTACGAGAATATATCAAACAACTAGATAAACTTCCGCAGTCGGCAATGGCAAATAGCCTAGAAATTGACTCAAACAAACCGATTATCGGCATTGTTTCCGCGCAAAACGAGCTTGCTGTAGCGCACAATCATCTTGATGATATCTATCAGCGTGTAAAGGAAGGAGTATTGTCCAAAGGCGCGTCGGCAAAAATAATTCACGTGCCATCAATTGACAACACTGCTTTACGCGGCACACAATCGGCGAAGTACGACCTACCTTCGCGTGAATTGACGGCAAATGCTATAGAACTTGCGTGTTCCACCGATTACTTCGACGGATTGGTATTTGTTGCAAGCGAACCCAACATCGTTGCGGGAATGTTACTGGGCGCAATACGCTTAAATATGCCATGCGCCTTCATTTGCCAGGGTGTGATGACTCCGATATACGACCAAGGCGTAGAACATGGGCTTTATTACTTCTACGACCAGATTGCAAAGGTAAAACTGGGCAGCACTCCGCACAATCAACTGGCGAAAATTACAAAGAATATTCCGCTTGTGACCGGCACCGACTGCGACAGCTACGGCGCAAACAGCTTCAACTGCGTGTTGGAAGTCCTTGGACTTGCGGCAAAAGGAAACGGCACCGCCACTGCAACGTCTGCCGAACGGTACAATATCGCATACAAAACCGGCGAATTGGCGGTTACCCTCGTACAGGGCAAGTGTTCTCCTCGCAGAATGATCAAACAAACAACGCTGTGCAATGCAATCAAGTTTGACCTTGCTTGTGGCGGAAGCACCAGCACACTGTTAAATCTGATTGCTATAGCAAAGGAACTGGCAATAAAAAACGTAAACCTTAAAGCTATTTCCGAAATATGCAAAAAGACCCCGTTGCTACTACGCAAAGAAAAGCTCGACGTGTGTCTTATGACGCAGTTCCACAATGCAGGCGGATCCTACGCCATGCTAAAACAATTGCTTGAAGCGAAATTGGTTACAGGAGATACCACTCTTTACGAAGATTCGACGTTAGACGACGTATTATCCGAAGTCACAATTGCCAACACAAACGTAATTTGTCCTATCGAAAATTGTGTTGCAAGCTCCGCACGTATAAAGGTAATAGACGGAAACGTAGCCGAGGAAGGGGCGCTTGTACAATTTAACGGAACAGACGTCGAATTTACAGGTGTTGCAAAGATATACAACAACGAGGAAATGGCTGTGGAGGCAATACTACGTCGCGAAATTCACACCGGCGACGTCGTGGTAATACGTGGCGAAGGTCCCAAGAGCGGTCCCGGAATGAGAGAAATCTACGTTTCACTAGCGCTTTTGAAAGCATTCGGACTGGAGAAAGTTGCAGTAGTTACAGACGGCAGAATTGCCGACATTTACAACGGATTTGCAGTCGGTCACGTCACTCCGGAAACGGGGGAAAGAAATATTTTCAGCGTTTTGCAAGACGGCGATGAAATCGAAATTAACGTGGCAAAAGGCAAAATCAACTGTGACATAAAAGCAAAAGAGCTTGCCAACCGTTACAGAAACTGTGACGAAGGCGTTGGAAATTACGGCAATCTCTTCCTCAAAAACTGGTCAAAAACTTGTGGAAGCGCAAGCGAAGGTTGCGTTACCAAAGTTACAAAATAACGATTATTACAAACCGTTTTTCAAAAATATAACCTAATATTTCCAATATCGAATAACAAAAAAACTGTACCGTCGCGTACAGTTTTTTTTTGATATATTAAACTAACTTTTACGTGCCTTTTTCAGTTCCTTTTTCCAGCACCAGTAACACATTCCCTCATAACTTTCGTCGCCGCCAATTAGCACAACAGGACCGTCGTCAACACATTTACCGTCAATAAAACGGGCGTTTACCGTTGCTTTGCGACCGCATCGGCAAACGGACTTGATTTCCTGCAGGGAATCCGCCAGTTCCACCAAACGCTTACTGCCTTCAAATAGTTGACAACGGAAATCCAACAAGAGTCCGTAACACAGCACGGTAACTTGCTTGGTTAATTCCTTGAGTTGATTTATCTGTTCGGTAGTACAAAACTGCGCTTCATCCACTATTATACACTCATAGGTATTGTCAGCGCTTGCCTTAGTAAACAAATCAACAAAGCTTTCACTCGGAGCAATGGTAAAACACTCCTGTTGCAACCCGATACGCGAACGAACCATACGAACTTCGTTGTCATCTCGTGTGTCAAGAGCAGGCTTGACAAGCAAGACCTTCATTCCCTTTTGTTCGTAGTTGAACTTGCACATCAACGCTTGCGCAGATTTGCTACTTGCCATTGTTCCGTATTTGAAATAAAGCTTCGGCATAACCATTTTCCTTTGTTCACTCATAATTTTATCCTCAAAAGTAGCTCAACGTTTGCTGTTGACATTTGTAAGCAATTTACTTGCAACACAATATATCAATACAAACCGTTGATATTGCCATCCTCGTCAATAGTCATATTTACTGCATTTGGAGTCTTGGAAAGTCCGGGCATAAGCAACATGCTTCCTGCCAACGCCACCAAAAATCCCGCTCCGCCACGATATTCGACGTCGCGAATGGTTAACGTAAAGTCGCTTGGCGCGCCCAACAGCTTAGGATCGTCGCTGAAACTGTATTGCGTTTTGGCGATGACAACGGGCAGCTTACTGATATCCGTAACGCGCGACAGCGCTTCAAGACTTTGCAACGCCTTTTCACTGAAACTAACTTCCTTTGCACCATATATTTTAGTTGCCACCTTGACAATTTTTTGCTGAACGTCGTCAGAATCCTTATAAGCAAAACGGAAACTACTGTTATCGCTTGCGCAAAGCTGTACAACACTAGTCGCCAGCTCCGTTGCGCCACTACCGCCCTTACCCCAAACATCGCACTCTATTGCATCAATGCCAAGCTTCGACACAGCGCGCTTAATACAGTCTATTTCGTTGTCAGTATCCGTTGTAAAACGGTTAATCGCAACGACGCATGGCAAACGGTACACGTTTTTGATGTTTTTTACATGTCTCAACAAGTTACACATACCGCCTTTCAACGCGGATAAATCTTCCTGCGACAGGTTGTCTTTGCTTGCGCCACCGTGTAACTTGAGAGCACGGGCCGTGGCAACTACAACCACTGCGTTGGGCTTCAAACCAGATACGCGACACTTCACGTCCAAAAATTTCTCAGCACCAAGATCCGCTCCGAATCCTGCTTCCGTAACAGTGTAGTCGGCATACGTCATGGAAAGTTTTGTTGCCTGTACACTGTTGCAACCGTGCGCAATATTTGCGAACGGTCCGCAATGAACAAATGCAGGCGTTTTTCCAATTGTTTGTACAAGGTTGGGTTTTAGCGCGTCTTTTAGCAAAATCGCCATTGCGTCGGACGCGTGCAAATCATTGGCAAACACTGGCGCGCCGTCGTAGGTGTATGCGACGAGGATATTGCCTAAGCGCTTTTTTAAATCGGTCAAGTCGCTAGCAAGGGATAATATCGCCATTATCTCGCAAGCAGCGGTAATATTAAATTTTTCGTTGTGAGGGATTGTATCTTTGACGCCGTGATTGACTTCCACTCCGCGTAATGCACGATCGTTGACGTCCAACGTCCTGTTAAAAACTATCTTGTCAGGATCGATATTCAGCGAATTGCCTTGGAAAATACTGTTATCAACAAGTGCACACAGCAAATTGTTTGCAGCAGTTATCGCATGAAAGTCCCCCGTAAAGTGAAGATTGATATCCTCCATGGGAAGTATCTGCGACCATCCGCCTCCCGTTGCACCACCTTTTATGCCGAATACAGGTCCAAGCGAAGGCTCTCTTAACGCGAGCGCGGTTTTGTAACCAACAAGATTTAACGCATCGGCCAGACCAATTGAAACGGTAGTTTTTCCTTCTCCTGCCGCCGTAGGGTTGATTGCCGTAACCAATATCAGCTTTGCGTTAGGTTTTACGTCAGGTTTAGCAGATATCTTAGCTTTGTAATTTCCGTACAACTCCAGTTCGCTGTCACCTACTCCAATCTTGGCGGCAATTTGTGATATATGCTGCAATTTACATTTTCGCGCTATTTCAATATCCGTCATGGTAGTCAACTCCTTTTTTCATATTGCCAAGTCCAAACTTGGTTGAAGCAAATACAAGTCTTTCAGCGGTTAGTTACTATTATTCAGTGCAACCGTATAAAGTATATCAAACAACGGCGATATTGGCAATTGATTAGGTGCAGCAGTCACAAGATATTACCAATAGTAACTATACCACATTACGCTTTCGACACTGATGTCGAACCGTTGCCAACCTGCACATACTTGTAGATAAGTTTGAGAAATTCGCTTTCACTTTGGTGCATGGACGCTGCAAAGTCATCGTAGGTTGTGGCCTCTACAGGGATTTTCAATCCGTGCTTGATTACACAGACGTCGTTTCTTGCCTTTACGTTGCTCTCATAGGTCGAACCGGCGTTAAGCCACAGACATTTATCATCAGCTTCGCCCTCCTCGGGATACAAGTAAAAACCTATTGTCGCATCGAATCGATACATATATGCAAGTACTTGCAAGTAATCACTGTTCCCAATGTTGCCAATTGGCCTGTATTTGGCGTCCGCAACAATGCGCGGACGGTCGTTTCTACTTAAAAAGTCGGGGTAAATTAAACCGTTGCGGATACCGCTACCGTCAGTAAACAATCTTTGTGCGCCCTTGTTGACTTTGTTCATCGGGTGGTAAAATTCATCCTTGATTAGCGTGTTGATATACTCTTCCCAAAGCCATGCGCCATCAAACAAGATTCCGTGCATTTGTTGGGAGCCAACGCCAATTTGATGTTTTTCGTGCTGCAAAATGAGCAAACACAACCGTTGAAGCATGCGGTACTCTCGGTAATAGGCGTGTCGTAATGGGTTTTGCTTGTTTACCGTCACAATCCGTCGCATATCGGACGAGTTAAATCGAGGCGTGTGCGTAATTATGCTTTGCACTTCGTCTTTAACCTTGACAAGCAAATTGTATCCGTAGGGTTTCTTTTTGATGTACTCGACGGTATGTCGCACCAGCTCAGTCAAGTAGTTGTCATACGCGTATTCCCTTCGGCCGTATGCAATATTGCCCACAAAAGGAGTGTTTACCTTGATGTGTCGTGCAACGTCAATGGGCCCCTTGATGTTGGCGTCGTTGTATTCGTTGCGAATGTACGTCTTAAACATCCCCTTTCGTAACGCCAGATGCAGGTAATATGGAAAGAGAAAAACGTACAAATTTAGCAAACGGTTGTCACTGTTGGAATCCGTTTGCAAGTCCGCCACGTTAGGAAAGTTGAGTACTTTGCCCAGTAAATACTGAAGAAAGTAGTCATTACCGTCGTTACCAAAGCGTGAGCCAATGATAAGTCGTTCGTCACCACTGCCGATGTAACCCATTACGTTACCAGTGCGGTAACAATCGTTGACGCTTTGAAGTATCACTTGATCCTCTTCGAGGTCGTCGCTGCCCACTATTGCAGGAAAAATAAGTACGCCCTCTCGATCCAGTTGCTCGAGAGTTTTATCGGCTATTTTTGTTGTGACGTGACCAACTTGAACAAACGCATTCTTGTCTATTTGAGAATTGTCACTTATTTTGAACACTGTCATCAAGGTCACCTTCTAGGGATTTTGGTAACTTCTGTACGCTTTTTCAAACCTTTCAAGGATGTTCTTGTCATCGTATATACCTTGAACATAGTCTTGCAAAAGTGGCTTAAGGAAGTCAGACCAAAGTTCATCAAACGTTAAATGCTCCAACTTTAAGAAGTACGCAGGACCGATTTGATAGTTTTCGCCTAAATCCTCGATGTTGGCTATCTCTTTGTTCAATGCGCGCATAGCCACGATTGCCTTTTGTCTAATGTCCACGGGAAGCGAGTCAAGCATCGCTACTCGTTCGTCAGGCGTTATTTCGATAAATCTGAACCTGCGACGCATAGCAAAGTCAAACGTCTCCACCGACCTGTCGATATCATTCATTGTGCCGATGATATAAACATTGTCGGGAATGTAGAATTTTTTATTAGGATCACGGTGCAAGTTGGCATATTGCGTTGACACCGAACCTTTCTCACCCCTATAACCGGGGTCTATTGCAAAGAACAACTCACCGAAAATCTTAGATATTTCGCCACGGTTGATTTCGTCAATAATAAATACGTACTTTTTAAGCTTTTCCGGTACGGCAGTTGACGTTACCGAGATATTTTTTTCCTTGATTCTCTTGTAGATAGCAAAGTCGTACGAATGGGCTTGCGAATAAAAGTTCTTCCCAAAGAAGTTTTTTACATCTTTGATTTTTTCAAAAGTTTCGTCGGATTCCAACATACGCACTATGTCATCAAGGCTTATGCTAAGATTTTTGACAATACTGTTGCTTGGCATAGACAAATAAACATGCTTGTCGTCCACACCGGTAATAGTAAATTGTGTTCCATTAACGGTTTGAAAAAGATCCACGCCAAAATTTATACCTTCAAAGAAATCATTAACAATCTCCCTTGCGGACTGCTCTTTTTGTAATACACGAACGTCCTTTTGTGAGTTTTCATAATTATCTCTTGCGCGATCGACAAATCTCTTGAATATGCCGTCCTGCAACTCGAAGCCAAGAGAATTGTCGTCATTGGACGTAGGACGTAAACCCTCTACAAAGTCGGTATAGTCGTAGCTTGGGTGAAACTGCACAAACTCCACCTGTTGCAATTGATCGGCGGTAAATCTCGAGTCATCTAAACGGTCACACTTGCCTTCGCTGATAATATCGGCGGCTATTTGCTTGGCAAGAAAAGTCTTACCCGTACCGGGAGCCCCCCTAAGAATCATATTCTTAGAATTGAGCAACACGGGCGAATAGCGATTTAGATACGTAATATTATGATTTGTTGTAGAAGTCGGCGCCGTGGCAACACTTGTAGCGCTTGCGCTGTCAACTTCCTTGCAGTATTTAAGTACAAATCTGTCACCACTATTTCCAAAACGCCTCAGACATTCCTGCACAAATAAGATATCGGAAAAAATGTACCATGAATAGATTACGAATTGCTTGCCATTTGAGCATTTATACACCAGATACTCGCGACGGTTCGGATAATCTTTATTAAAATCCGCCTCACTGTAGTAAATACCGGTATAAATCTTGCCATTTGGTGAATGTTGAGAAACAGGAAAGCTACTTTTGTCAGTAGGGGAAAGAGTCTCGAGTTGATTTTCAAATACCTGACATGTAAGGCGTGGCAAAGACATATTATTAGCTTCTTGATACATACCGCTTGGCCGTCTAATATTACCGGACGCGTCCTGATAGTACACTTCCAATGCCTCAAAAGTTACTTCGGACGACTTTGCAAGTTGGTCAGGATCAAAGTCGGGGTCTGTTGATAATACAGCACTATCAGTTATTGTCATTACGAAAGATGTTTTTATGTTGATAAAATACCCGTCGTCCTTCAATAGCTTGTTGAGCCTGTTCTTCGCGCTCACAGCGTTATACATGCCGACAGTAACTGGTCCACCGTGCACGAGACTATCGGCTACCGCTATCACGTATTTAGGAGGATATGTTTTGCCGTCAGGCGCAACAAGCTCATAAGTTCTGCTCTGCCGTCCGGGAGGAACCCCATTGCTGTCTATATATTTTAATGCCTGTAGCACGTCTGCTTTTTTAACATCAGGTAAAAGTCTGCTAACTCTTTGTAGTGCCATTGTATTGCCTCCGATGTAAAATAATGTCGAAACGATTTTACCACAAAATCAATACAAAATCAATAGGATGCAAACACCATTAGAAAACCTTTTTCTATATTGAAACAGTAACAAAAACATTCAAATTTGATGATTTTCGATATTATGTGTGAAATAGTATGTTGGATTTTATCATTTATAATAATAGATAATTGAACTTTCGAGTGACCAGTACAAAATATATAAAAAAAGCATAATATGACCGTGTTGTTTGCTTGCCACACTAAATACTAAGTGATATAATTTGTCAAGTTCGGTGCAAGCTAAGCTCCGAGTGGCTAAGGTGCAAAAATGAGTAGAAGTTTAGCAATAGACATGACATCCAACAAAGGGATGGTTAAAAACTTAATAAAATTTGTTGCTCCGTTGATGCTTTCGGGAATATTACAGCTACTGTTTACCGCAAGCGATCTTATAGTATGTCGTTACTTCGGCTCAGAGCACTCGGTAGGCGCAATTCAATCCACAAACGCGCTAATTAACCTAATCGTAAACCTATTCATGGGCTTATCTATCGGCGCCAATATTCTTATGTCACGACGCTACGGCGCAGGAGACAAGGATGGCGCTCAACGCGTCGCCTACACCGCTATTATACTGTCCGTTGTGCTGGGCGTAACCATTGGTATATTCGGTTCAATTTGCTCGCGCTACTTTCTTCAATGGATGGGAACAAATCCCGAACTTATCGATTTGTCAACACAGTACCTGGCAATCTACTTTATAGGTGTGCCTTTTAATATGATTTACAATTACTGTGCAGCGTTACTGCGTGCGGTGGGCGACACACAAAGACCGTTTTATTTCCTGACAGGCTCAGGCGTGTTCAATGTATTGCTGAACCTTTTGCTCGTTATCGCATGCAAAATGGACGTCGCGGGCGTTGCTACCGCTACTGCTGCTTCTCAAGCGGTTGCGGCAACGGCAGTGTTTTTGTATATCTACTTCAAAAAGGGCAATTTCTTCACATTCAAGTTTAAGCAAATGCGTTTTTACAAAAAGGAAGCGTTGGAAATCATCCGTCTCGGACTGCCTGCCGGAATACAGGGTTCGCTGTTTAGCATATCTAACGTCATGATACAAACAAGCGTAAACCAACTCAGCATAGAACATGGCGCCGCGCTTGTGGACGGCAACGGTGCTTCAAGTTCACTGGAAGGCTTTGTTTATACCGCAATGAATTCCTGCGCGCAAGGTGTTGTTACTTTCGGTTCGGCAAACTACGGCGCAAAAAACAAACAAAACATCAAACGCGTAATTTTTCGCGTAATCATGCTGGTAATGATTTGCTGGTTTGTGCCGAGCGTGTTTATACTTGCTTTTCACCGAGGGTTGCTTGGTATTTACGTAAGCACCGAGGAGGCAATCAACTTCGGTGCCGACCGTATATTCTACACCGTTGGATTATACTTTTTGTGTGGGCTTATGGAAATATTTGCCTACTCACTACGCGCAATAGGCTATTCGGTGTTGCCGACTGTAATTTCGACGCTAGGCGCTTGCGGATTTCGATTGCTATGGATATTCGTCATATTCCCTATCAATTTTTTCCACAACTTGACTTGGCTAGCGATAAGCTATCCGATAAGTTGGACGTTGACGGCTCTCACCCATGCGATATTCTTCGCGGTGCTGTTTAAACGGTTGAAATTTGACCCAAACACATCTGCAAACAGCGATGAAAACGACAATCCCAACCAATCGGAAGTAACCGCAACCAAACAATCAAGCGAACCGGACAGTGCTGTTGTGCAAACATAGGATAAGCAAATAAAAAACCGCCCTAGAGGCGGTTTTTTCGATTGATTGAATTATGTTACTAGTTATTTGCCGCGGCGATAAGTTCCTTGAGCCATAAAATTTCCTTGGGAGAAACCACACCATCGATTGCGCACAGAGCGATACAAAGCATAATCACATTCTCTTTGTCATTGTCGTTCCACACCGACAGATATTTTTCCGCAACAATTTTCGCGGAATCTTTGTAGTCGTTCTTATCTTGCAAGATTTCAGCGGCGAGTTTCTTACTCTCCTCAATGTCTGCCTTAGTACCAAGCGAAATCTTGAGTCCGGCGTAAAGAATCAAAAGCTCTTCATCGCTGATCCTGTCATCCGCAAGTATTGCTGCACACGTCAAAACACCAAGCGCATACGTTGCTTCCTCGAAATCCTCAGCACTTTTTACAAACGAAGACATCGATTGCATCGTGTACTTACTAAATGCAAGAGATCTTTCTTCCGGCGAGAGATTGTTGTAATCTTCAATAAATTGTTCTATGCTTTTCATATTTATCCTCCGTATTTTTTTTATAATTTTACATTCAAATGACCTAAAAAGCAAGTCCTTTTATTATCAAGATTTATCTTCGCTTTAAATTAGCGCCTTCCAAATTTGCTCAAGAGAAGGTTCTTCACCATGTGCTACCCACATTACACTGTTTGCGCCAAGCGCGTTGTTTGTGGTTTCCACCGTGTAGCGAATATTTACTTCCCTACCTACGCCCGTATCATAAACTAACAGCTTTGCAGGGGTGATAAGCTTTTGTGGTGGGGCGTAACTTGTACCAAACAACTTGTTGACTATGTTGACATACTCACAGTACTGCTGCAATATCGTATCGGACTGAGTAACTATTGCCTCAGTATAGTCGTTTACTTGGTCTATAACTTCAATCTTTTGCCCAACCGCGCTTCTCACACGCGGATCCTTGTAAACCTTACCCTCGACAAATATTATCTCCGACGTTTGATTGTTTAGCAATAGCAAATCGCATTTTTGATTTTTCTTTTTTACTTTGCCAAGCCCTATTTCGATATCGAGAACAACAACCTGCGAGCTGCGGTCGCTAGCAAAGCTTTGCCTGTAAAGAGCGTTCAATTTTTTGCGCTCCGCCGAACCGCCGTTAACCTCAGCATATTTATTCTCCACCTGTTTCTTTGCTTTATCATAAGGCGAAAGCCCATCAGTGTTATCGCTAAACTTTTCCCACTCGGGATCGCGAAAAAACGTCCCTGCGTAGCTGTACAAGCACCCGCCCAAATAGTAAAAATCAATCCGTTCGTTGCGTACGGCAGGAAATACCTCGCCCTTCAACACGTCCGCTTTGAGCAACGCGAATGTATGCGCATTATGAGCGCTTTCCAATCTTTCAATCTTTGAATCGCTAAAACTTCTTATAAACGACATATCCGTAACCCTTTAGAAATATTATAACATAAACTGACAAATTTTTCAATAAAAAGGAACCCTGCTTTAGTTCAAGGTTCCAATTTAAGGGATATTTTATTTAAAGGATTTTTATTGCTATTTCATAAAATCCATCAAACGAAATGCGACGAAGCTATATCGCCGAATTGTAAAACTCCACTATCTGCGCAAACAGCTCAACATCGATAAGATTGCTCCACTGTTTGCGATCTAGGTATTGACTGATATATTCGGCGCGAAGTTCCTCGCTAGGTGTAGCACCGTCAAGAAACGTCAAGTAGTCATCGTTGATCTGCTTGATATAATCAATTCCCTGTTCCGAATAATATACGTTGTTATGATTGCGTTCCGGACGATAAACAAAATTGAATCGGGAATCGTTGGCGTATTTGTCAAGATAAATATCATATCCGTATTCCTGCGGGACCGTCGTATCCTTTCCGCCTTGAATAATCATTACCTTGGCGGAGGAATTTGCAAATCCGTCCATGGCGGTACTACGCGCATATTGTCCGAACTTACTGCTTTCGACAGCGTTAACATAGGGCATGAGAATTGCCGAAGCACGACCAAACATTTGAATACCTTGTGCAAGCATCAGGTCGGATGCGGCATTGAATCCCGCTACCGACACAATCGCCTTGACGTCATCGCGATAGTTTAGCACGTTTGAAACGCTATAACCACCCCAGCTGTGACCGAATAACACAATGGGGAAATTATTCAATTCGGGTAAACCTTGTACAAAGTTTATTGCGTAATCCAGATCAATTACACCTTGCGGAAGCCCACCAACGGCTTTACCTTCGCTTTCATCGTTACCTGTAGCGTCGTATGCAAATACGTAAAAACCGTTTTGTGCAAAGTAATTAGCGCAATCCATATAACTGTTGTGTCCGCCACCGCCAAAGCCGTGTGCAATTACAACTACCGCTTTAGCCTCTACTCCGTCGGCGTAATACTTGTACCCAATCAATTTCTGTCCATCGTTGGAAGTGAATTCATACCTATCGGCATTTAGTCCTTCGAAGTCAGCCACCTTGTACGACAACTGCTCATACGTTGTAAAACGAGTACCGAAAATACTGTTTAGCACAATGGCAGAAATTGAAAAAGGCGCTACAACCAACAAAATAGTTAAAACAAAAAACATAACTACACTCGCAATTATTATCCGTCTTTTTGTTTTTATTGTGCGCATATTTTTTCCTCCTACTCTTTATTTTAATGTAAATTGATTTATATTCATTTAGAAAATTACACAACCGTCATAAGCATAAATGACGATTAAATATACTAACCAAAAGTAATAGAACAGCCGTTAAACGCTTTTAGTTGTCAGTTTTAACAGGCAATTGCACCTTGATATGTTTTCCCTTACAGGGAACTGTGATATGTGTAAATCCTATGTATGTAAGTGAGTCGCAAACAAGTTGACGCTTGTCGGCTATCCGATCAGTCCAATGAGCGTCGGAACCAAATGATATCTTTCTTCCGCCCAGTTCGTAATAACGGCGCAACACGTCCACATCCGGTAGAAACTCACAAGCAGCTCCACGGGCTGAACTGTTAACTTCCAGTATTACGTCTTTTTGAATAATTTTATTAAGTATGGTGTCATACAACTCATGGAAATCTTCGTAAGCTACTTTCCTTGTTTCGTATGGCGCGTTGCGTGCAACGTATCCGAGGTGTCCGACTACGTCGTAGTGATACGGCACGTCAAGACTTTCCAACACCTGCTCCAAGTAGCGCGAAAAAGCGTATTGTTGCGACTTTCCGTCAAAGTATTCACGGCGAAAACACTCCTGTCCGTCAACGATGTGAACACTGTTCACAACATAGTCCGGCTTGGAACGCTCCATCACCGCGCAAAACTTATTCCACACGTTTCGGTCGGAAACGTAATTGAACTCACAACCTGCAAGGAAAGTAAAGTTATCATCATTGAACTGCTGTTGCAACTGCCTAGCTTGCGAAAAATAATTTCGTTCATCTATCAGACTGTAAAGTTTTATGGAATAGTCATCTAGGTCGAAATGTTCACTTATCCCGTAGTAACGCAATCCACGCGCCTTTGCCGACTGTACCATATCCAAAAGGGACGACTTACCGTCCGTGGAAAAAGTTGAATGCGTATGTAAATCTGTTAATACCATATAAAGTAATTATAATATATTTATTGTAATAAATCAATAAATCTAAATTAAAAAAGACACCATAACTGGTGTCTTGGTGCCCGCGATCGGACTTGAACCGATACGGATGTTACTCCTCAGGATTTTAAGTCCTGTGCGTCTGCCGATTCCGCCACGCGGGCATAAATTGACTATTTAAAACGCAAGGCTAAGTTAGCCTTGCGTTTGTTTGGAGGCACCACCCAGATTCGGACTGGGGGTGAAGCTTTTGCAGAGCTCTGCCTTACCACTTGGCTATGGTGCCATTCAACCTTAATTATTGTACCAAAGATATTAAAAAAAATCAACACTTTTGCGTTATTTTATGCACAACAAGTTTATTTTGTTAAAAAACGCGTGGCACTACTGCCACGCGTTACTTACAAAGTTGAATTTATTCAACGCTGAGAACGTAATAATACAACGGCTGTCCACCGTAATGAAGAATAAACTCGATATCAGGATGCTTTGCTTGAAGTTTCTCGACAAACGCTTCGGCTTTTTCCTCAGTTACGTCCTGTCCGTAGTAAAGAGTAACAACTTCTTTTTCGGGAGACAACATCCTTTCGATAAGTGCTGTTGTTACCTTTTCAAGATCCGTACCCGAATTGACAATTGTACCCTTGTCCAACGCAATGATATCGCCTTTCTTTATCTTCATCTTTCCAATGACAGTATCGCGTACGGCGTAGGTAACTTGACCTGCGTCGATACCGGAAAATGCCGTTGTCATGTTTTCAAGATTTTCCGACAGACTTGCGTCAGGGCTGAAATTAAGCACAGCAGCAAGACCTTGCGGGATATCCTTGGTTTGAAGTACGAAAATATTTCTGTTTTGTACAAGCGTTCGCGATTGCTCCGCCGACAAAATGATGTTTTTGTTATTGGGCAGGATAATAATGTTTTCAGCGTTGATTTTGCGTGCTGCAGACGCAATATCCTCTGCCGACGGGTTCATTGTCTGACCGCCTTCGATAACCTGATCCACAAGCAAATCCTTAAAGATAGCCGAAAAACCGTCGCCTGAACATACTGCCAACAATCCGATTGGCTTGCGTTCCGCCTCGTAACGGGCGCGAAGCTGTCTGTTCTGCTCCATCATGTTTTCTATCTTCAGCTTATCAAGCTCGCCAAGCGTCAACGCCTTTGTCAGCGCCTTACCGGGGTTGTTGGTATGTACGTGAACCTTGATGAGGGACAGGTCGCCGATACAAATGACGGAGTTACCGATTTCGTTGAGGTATTCGCGAAGCTTGTCGATATCCGTGACGGTTGTACGCTTTTTAATATTGATAATAAAGAACTCCGTGCAGTAGCCGAAATCCAGTTCGCCAAGCGACTCATAGTCAACGATAAGCTCACTGTCGTCGGGGAAAGCAGCGTCAATTGGTTGCGACTTGATACTTTCGGGAGCGGCATACTCATCTGCGCCGGTAATCTCTTGGTCAAGGTATCCCATGATAAGACCCTTGAACAAGGTTATCAGTCCGTAGCCACCACTATCCACTACACCCGCACGCTTGAGTACGTCCAACATATCGGGAGTTTTAGCCAATGTCTCTTCGCCCTTTTCAAGCACGGCGTTCATCAGCTTTTGAATATCGCCGGAGCGCTTAGCTGTATCGACGGCTTCCTCTGCCATAGCGCGAACCACTGTCAAAATAGTGCCTTCCTTGGGCTTGCTGACAGCACGGTACGCCAACTCGGCGCCTTCACGAAGTCCCTTTGCAAAAGCGCGTGCGTCGCACTCGTCATTTTGGGCTATTACGTTGCTAAAACCTTTGAGAATCTGAGACAGAATAACGCCGGAGTTTCCGCGAGCACCTCTTAAGGCGCCCTTGGCAAGACACTCGGCAAGTTCGGACATTGACGTGCTGTTGAGGGTGTTGATTTCCTTTACAGCGGACATCATAGTAAGCGACATATTAGTACCTGTATCACCATCGGGAACAGGGAAAACGTTCAAAGCATCTACTTGCGCCTTGTTTACTTCAAGCATTTTTCCGCCTGCAATAAACATGCGTTTCATAACGGAAGCCGTTATGTGAGTTTTTATTGTATGAGCAGCAGCCATTTATATTTTCCTCGCGATTTCGAAAAGTAAGTTAGGTGCTACACAAGCGTGCAGCTTACAACTTGACGCCTACGACGTGCACGTCGATACTATCGACGATCATTCCGGTAAAGCGTTCCAAGCCGTACTTGACCGTGTTTTTCAAACTTGACGAAACGGCGGATACAGGAAGTCCGTATTTAATTTTTACATAGAGATCGACGTAAATTCGGTCACCCTTTGTGGAAATTCTTACTCCGCGACTTTTGCCATTGCGTTTGAAAACGTCGGTAAAGGAATCGGAGAAGCCAAAAGGCACAATTTCCACAACGCCGTAGCACTCTATTGCAAGATGCCCGGCAAGCGTTGCTATAACTTCATCCGATACGGTGATAACTCCGTAACTGTTTCTGGTACGTAAAGCCACTTGAGTCTCCTCCTTTATAAAATATATTACTATTTTACACTAGTTTAGTCGTTTTCACAAGTGTTTCACCAATAAATTTACATCAAAATCGACTTAAAATACAATAAAATCACTTTTACAAGCAACAAAAATAAAAAATATGCGCTAATTGCTTGCCAAATTGCAACAAAAATGTTATTATATGTAGGCATGAAAATTAGACCCACGGAGGTGTAAATATGTCCAAGGTATGCGCTATATGCGGAAAAGGCAAGATGTCAGGAAACAAGGTTTCTCACTCTAACAGAAAGACACCCAAAACTTACAGCGCCAATTTGCAAAAGGTAAAAGTGGAAATCAACGGCAAGGAATCCACCGAATACGTTTGCACCCGTTGCATCAGAACAGCCAACAAAGAACAAGCATAATAAGATATTGCTAGCCCCACTACTTGTGGGGCTTTATTTTTTCAGTAATTAAGCCTCATGCGTGTAAAGCTCCCTTAACGGGAGCTTTTTTTGCGACAAATAGCCCCCTTGTAAAGTAACACAAATTGTGCTATCATTGTACAATAAACATTGCAGGAGAAACTATGATACATATTCTATCCGCTGCTGTCGGCAACACTTGGTATTTGCCGTTTGAAAACAACTTTATACTGTGGTTTCAGGGGCTTGCAGGCAAAGGAAGCTTCCTCTACTACTTGATGAACTTCATATCTATGTTCGGCGAAGAAATGATTCTTGTGGGAATTGTCGGACTAATCTACTGGGGCTTTGACAAACGCCGCGGTGAAAAAATCGGATTCATGATGATTTCAGCCGTTGTTTTCAATCCGTTAATCAAAGGCATTGTCAGGCGCACACGCCCATTCGACAGTGGCGTTGGAATCGAAAACTTCCGCGACGTGGACGGCTACTCTTTCCCTTCCGGTCACTCGTCGGGATCGGCTTCCACCTTTGTCGGAACTGCCGTTGTGTACAAAGACAGAAAATACAAGTGGCTTATTGCTTGCGCCGTAATCATTCCGGTACTGGTAGCGTTGTCACGCACGTACCTTGGTGCGCACTACCCGACCGACGTAGTATGCGGTCTGGTGCTTGGCGTTGGCATTGTGTTTTTAGTCGATTTCCTGTATCGCGTTATCCCCAATAAATATTGGATGTACGGCGGCATGCTGATAATCGGCATTGCAGGATTTTTCTACTGCACCGAGAGTGACTTTTTTACTGGTTACGGCATATTGCTAGGCTTTGTATGCGGCATTTTGTTTGAAGAAAAAGTTACCAAATTTGACAACACAAAAGTATGGTGGCGAATAATCTTGCGCGTACTTGTCGGCGGCGGACTGTTCCTTGGACTCAACGAAGTAACTAAGCTTGTCGTTGGCGGGATATATCCGACGTACGAACAGAACGTATGGTTTGAACATATCTTCCGCGCGCTCAGATACTCCGTTGTGGTGTTCCTTGTAATCGGGGTTTACCCACTACTGTTCGCACAGGCAGAAAAGTTATGGCGAAAACTCAAATGGATTAAGGAGCCTAATACTGCCACAGACAATGGGCAAGAAGATATGGAAACACCTACGGAGAAACTTACAGAAAAACAATAAAAATATGCAACAAAAAAGCTCTTGACTTGCTGTCAAGAGCTTTTTTTATTCAATATGAGGAATATTTTCGAAATTAAAGCACATTACTTTTTCCCTATTACGGATTTACCCAATATCAGACGCAATATACTGCCTATAACCGCAGGTAGTTTGAAACAATAAATTTTACTTTTCATCCATTTCTCCATATAATTTTGGTACAATTATATGCAAAAAGTTTATCAAATGTTACATTTTTCATTCAATTTCTGCTGTTTCATCAATTTTCGGTTTTTCTCCCTTCAAAAACATTACTTTATCGTATTTAGGAGAGTACAGTATCTTTACTTTACCACCGCCATAATCTGCAACCATTTTACCGTGGTAACTGCAACCTTTCAAGAAAAAAGAATCAAATGGACTCTTTTGTTTTTGCATACTGAAATAAGTGTGCTTTTCATCTTTATATTTTATTTTGACTTTCAATATGTATGGTTGATTATATTTAGGATTTAGCAATATAATTGCTGCTCCGTTGTATGTGCGCATTTGTGCAGATTCACAGTAAACCTTTTCGATGAATGCGACATGCTCAATCGCGTCTTCACACCACAATCTAATCACATCGTTATGCTTGTGCTCTCGAATAATAAAATATCCACCGAAGCCCACAAAAAATAATGGAGACAAAATAACAGCAAGTAAAAGCAAAGGTTCCCTTGCTACAATAGTTGCGACGACAAAAATAATAAAGCAAAAACAGCCAAACCCTATAAGAACCCACATAAATCTGAGGAATGCTTTCGGGTTACGAAGTCCGTAGTCCAATGTGCCTGCAATTTCTTTGTATTTTTCTTCGGTATTACTCATTGTGATTGTATCTAATCTGTTTATACTGACTAACTAAATAAATGTCCAAGTTTATCAATCAACATTTACGCAATTCATCTATTGCGTGCTTGCGGTCGGGTGCGCCGAGGATTGCACTGCCGGCAACAATGACATCCACCCCTGCGTCGATAACCTTTTTTGCCGTTTTGCTATTTATGCCGCCATCCACCTCGATGAGCACGTCGGGGAACAGTTGCCTTACTTGGCGAATCTTATCTACACTGCTTTCGATAAACGACTGCCCGCCAAACCCCGGCTCTACCGACATGATGAGCACCATATCGAACAGCCCGCGGTACTGCTCCAACACTTTCACAGGAGTTTCGGGTTTGATGGAAATACCCGCCTTTTTACCACACGCGCGAATGAGTTGCAAGCATTCGCTAACGACGTCCGTTGACTCGGCATGAATGGTAATAAGATTTGCTCCCGCCTCGGCAAACTGCGTTATGTACTTTTCGGGATGGTTAATCATAAGATGCACGTCAAGAGGCAATACTACGCACTTGCGAATACTCTTGATGACGGGCATACCAAACGTAAGATTGGACACGAAATTACCGTCCATAACGTCACAGTGAATCCAATCGGCGCCACTTTTTTCAAGAGACTTGCACTCTTGCTCCAAACGCGCAAAGTCAGCTGTAAGTATTGACGGACTTATAAAAATTTTTCTCTTGGTTACCTTATCTTTCATATTTTCCTTAATACTGATTTTTTTCAAATTCTTTTAGTTCGTTGTACTCTTCCAAGTAGCGTTCGTAACGCGCCTTGCACAGTTCACCGCGCTCAACCGCCGATTTTACTGCACAGTCGGGTTCGACGGTATGCGTACATGAGTTAAACTTGCAGTTATGTGAAACAGTAACAAAGTCGTCAAGATACAATCGCAATTCGTCCGAACGAATATCCCGCAAGTCGCACAGCGAAAAACCGCATGTATCCACGAGATAACCGCCCGCTACTCGGTGCAATGAACTGTGACGGGTTGTGTGGACTCCCCTACCAGACTTATTGGACAATCCACCCGTTGCGCCATTGGCTTCAGGAAGTAGCGCGTTGAGCAATGATGTTTTGCCCACCGCCGACTGCCCTGCAAAACATGCAACCTTGCCACCGTCCAAATAACTACATAGTTGCTTTACGCTGTCGTCCAGCGCAGATACACATACAATGTCGGCAAGCCCCTTGTAATTATCTTCGACAACCGCAACGGTGTCGCGGGACAAATCCACCTTGTTTACTACGATTACAGGTTCGATTTTTTCCTGAAAACAGTTGATAAGCACCTTGTCACACAGGTACAAATCAGGTTGAGGCTCGCACGCCAGCACAACAAAACAAACGTCAACGTTGGCGATTTCGGGACGGACAAGCTTGTTTTTACGCGGGATAACCTCAAGGATATTTCCCTTTCCGCGTTTCAAATCTTCGAACTTTACCTTGTCGCCGACAACAATGTCGAGGTCGTTGTAGCGAAGTTTCTTAGGGGCAAAACAAACATACTTTACCCCGTCGCTCATGACTGTAAACACACCACCGACGGACTTAATTACCGAACCACTTTTAATCACCATCGTTACCTTCCAAATAACGTCTGCGAAGCTGTCCGCAAGCGCCCTCTATATCCTGTCCTAATGTTCTACGTCGCGTTGCCGAAACGCCAAGCTTATCCAGATAGGACAAAAATTTCTTCAAATTACTTTCGCTTGTACCCTTGAGTCCCGTTTCCTTGACAGGATTCAGAGCAATTACGTTTACGTGAACGGACATCCCACGAAGTAAAGAGGCAAGTTTCAGCGCATGCGCATAACTGTCGTTTTGCTTGTCTATAAGCGTATATTCGATGATAATGCGCCTACCCGTCTTTTCGAAATAGTAACGGCACGCTTCCACTGCCTGTTCCACCGAATACGCCTTGGTAATGGGCATTATTTCACATCGCTCATCGTTATCTGCATTGTGCAAGCTGAGCGTTAAATTTAACGTACTACCCATATCCGCCAACTTACGTATGTTGGGAACGATACCGCATGTAGAAAGAGAAATATTGCGTTCGGACACGTTGATACCCTGTTCGTCCGTTACCAATTGTAGGAACTTTGTGACGTTGTCGAAGTTGTCCAACGGTTCTCCGCTACCCATAAGCACGATGTTGGTAACGTAGCGCTCTTTGCCCGTTCCCAGCGCGTTGACGGCTAGCACCTGCCCCAATATTTCGCCTGCAGATAGGTTGCGAACAAGTCCGCCTAAAGTAGATGCACAAAACTTGCACCCCATACGGCATCCCACCTGACTGGATACACACAGCGTGTTGCCGTACTTGTATTTCATGAGCACACCTTCGATAATGTTACCGTCATGTAATTCAAACAGAAATTTTTGTGTTCCGTCAATTGCCGAAGTGAGCGACTTAACAATCTTTGCCGATACGGCAATGCAATTACTTTTTAGTTGCTCTCGCAACGTTTTTGCAACACTTGTCATGCCGTCAAAATCAACGGATTTAACCAACCACTCAAAAATTTGCTTGGCAACAAACGGCTTAACGTTGTAGTTAGCCGTGAGATAATCCGTCAATTCCGTTAGTGACATATCTTGCAATAATATCATTTTAATTCTTTTTATTACCTTTCAAATTACGCGTTTCAATACGGCAACATAGAACCCTTGAACACCGTCTTTATGCGGTAAAAATTGGTAATACGAACTACCATGTGCATTTATAAATTCGGGCAAGGTGATTGTGTCGAACGCAAAGTTGGCGTGTTCTTTCAAAAACTTACGAACGTTTTGTCCGTTTTCGTTGTCGAAAACCGTACACGTAGAATACACGATGTAACCGCCCGCTTTAACGTAGCGCGAACAGTTGGACAGTATTGCGTACTGTAACTTCATAAGTTCGGATATATCCTTGTTCTCTCGGAACAACTTAATATCCGGACGGTTGTTGAGCACGCCAAAACCACTACAAGGAACGTCGCACAACACCACGTCATACTTGCTGTCGTATTCGCTTAGATACTCCGTCATGTCCTGACAAACGGTAGCAAGGGTTACACCCATACGCTGAGCATACTTTTCGATAAGCTCCACTCGATGAGGATGGATATCGCAACTTGTCACGTGCACGCTGGGTTTCAGCTGCTTGACGTAAACGGACTTCCCGCCCGGTGCAGCACAACAATCCAAGAAACCGTCCCCCTCACCTAGCAGGTTAGAGCATATCCTCGAAATTGCCATTGACGACAGACTTTGCACTGTGTACTCGTTACTGTCAACTGGCAGATTACCTTTAACAAATACTGCGTCGTCGAATGGTGAAGACTCCACTTCCAAGGCGTTATTTTTGCAAACCGTTTTGAAATTTGTGCAATTTGTAAAGCGAACTGTAGTTCTGTTGTCGGCAGGGAAAGTTACGATCGATGTTGCTGTATCCATGCCGTAATCCTTGACAAGTTTACGCAATGCCCACTCGGGATAGGAATATTTTATGCTAAGTTTTTCGACAGGCTCTGTCGGATAATCGTTGAAATCTTTGGCGCCAGTTGCAATGCTTTTCAACGTAGCGTTGACAAAGCCCACTATTCGCCTGTCCTCCGATATCTTGGACAGTTCGGCCACGTCATTTACTACAGCGTAAACGGGAATGGAAAGTTCCGCAAGACAATATGTGCCTATCTTCAAAAATATCAACGTATCGCCCTTGGGCATTTTTTTAACGTGACGGGAAATAATATATTCCAACTTAATGTCGTTATCCAGTACGCCATACACTATTTTAGTAATGAGAGATTTGTCCTGCTGTTTGCAATAGGACAAAGTTTTGTTTAGCGCAATAGATGAAAAAGCGCGTTCGGCATATATTTGACGGAGCGTTTCGTAGCTTTTCAAAAAGGCGTTGTTCATTACTCACCCAATACAGTACCTACAGGTATTTTGCGTCCATTTAAAAAGCTGGCTATATCCATTCGTTTAGCGTTTTCCGCCTGTAGTTCAGTAACAAATACAGCTCCGTTACCGCACATGACAATGAGTGACTTTTTACCACACTCCACAACCTCGCCCGCACGACCGTTGAACTGTGTATCACACGGACGCAAAGCATATATTTTCAGACGTTTACCCGATACCGTAGTCCAAGTGGCAGGGGACGGATTTAACGCACGCACCAAGTTGATAATTTCTTCTCTCGGCTTGCTCCAATCTATTTGCTCCTGCTCGGTGGTGATTTTACTGCAAAAAGTCGCTTCTTCCTCCACTTGCGGAGTATAGACGGCTTTACCCGTTTCAATAAGGTGTAGCGCCTCAACAACTGCTTGCGCGCCTAACATTGACATGCGTTCAAAAAGCTCGCCGTTTGTCTCGTAAGGCAGGATATCGAGAGGCTTTTGTAAGATAATATCGCCTGCATCTACCCTCTTTACAGTGTTGAGTATTGTTATGCCCGTTTGCTTGAGTCCCATAAGCACGGCATACTGAATTGGCGCAGCGCCACGAAGTTTGGGAAGCAATGAGCCGTGAATGTTGATTATACCGTGCAGGGCAATGTCAATTACCTCCTGCGACAGGATTTGTCCGTAGGCGGCAGTCACCATGATATCGGGCGCAAGGTCCTTGAGCGTTTGTACGCCGTCACGGGAGACTTTTTCAAATTGAAAAAGAGGCAAATCATGAGCTAAAGCAAATTTCTTAACGGCGCAATATTCGATTTTTCCACGTGCGGAAGGTTTATCAGGTTGACATACGCAACCGACTACCGTGTGATGTTGCATTATACTGTTTAATGCAGGCACGCCGAAATCCGGCGTTCCGAGGAAAATCACTCTCATACTAATACTCCTTACGCTATCTGATAATCCCACAGTCGGTTATTCAGCGACAGCTCCCTTTTTGCACAAAGGAGCTTTTTTTTTCGAAATTGATAAAATACAGTTCACATCCCATTGAGGCAGTAGAAGCGAGATAGGCGAAGCGCCTGCGGATTGACCGACGGGAACGTAATTGGCGTACGTGACCGAGAGCAAACGCAAAGGCAACAAAGCATACCGAAGCTTATCCCGTCTCAATCATCGTCTATAATCTTTTTTATCATCTTATCGGCAAACAAAACGCCGTCCAAGTGATCCATTTCGTGCAAAAACACGCGAGCAAAGTACCCTTCGGCTTGCTGAGTGTGTTTTGTGCCATTGCGGTCGAAATACTCGACAACAATCTTTTCCGGACGTTCTACAAGTCCACGGAAACCCACTACCGACAGACAGCCTTCGTTGTCAACACACTTTCCGCTGCTCTTGACAAGCACGGGATTAACCAATTCGTAAAGCTTGTCGTCATACTCAACAATACACACGCGCTTGAGCACGCCCACTTGTGGCGCGGCAAGCCCCAGTCCGCCAACATGGTGAAGTGTTTCCACCATGTCATCTATCAGTTGATGCAGTTTTTCGTCGTAGATTTCCACCGCTCTGCTCTTTTTGCGAAGCAGTGGATCACCCATTTTTAAAATATTTCTTTTTGCCATATTACACCCTTGGTATATAAGTATCTATATATTATTGAGCCACATATAGGTTCAATTTGTCAGGACAGGTTTTGCGGGTTTCGCTCGACGGAAATTTGTACGCTTGAGCGTTTCTTTCCGTCGCATATATCATAAATTTGAGGAATGATTTCCGTTAAGTTGTTTTTGCTTAATTTGATAAGAATTTGAAAACGGTATTTCTTTTCCGCGCGTTTTAACGGACATCTCATCTTATCCAGATAATAGAAATCAAGCGAATACTTTGTCTTTAAGTTAGTTATTTCGGCGTATTGTTCCGTCAGCTGATCGATACAGTCCTGCTCCTTTTCGCCTGTGTAAAGTATTCGGATAATCTCGGCAAAGGGTGGAAACGCCGACGCTTCGCGTAGGTTAATTTCCCGTTTGTAAAAGCTAAAGTAATCCTGACGCGCCGCCAACTGTAAACAGTAATGTGTCGGTGTGTAAGTCTGCAACACTACCGATCCTGCGTCCTTGTCACGACCGCTACGTCCCGCCACCTGTGTGATGAGCTGAAACGTACGTTCGGTGGATAGGTAGTCACTGTAATGCAAGCTTTGATCACCATCGAGGATGCCGACAAGCGTTACCTTGGGGAAATCATGTCCCTTGGCTATCATCTGCGTGCCGACAAGAATTTGCGCCTCGCCCTTGGCGAAGGCGTCCAGTATCTTTACGTGTCCTTCCTTGGTTTGTGTTGTATCGGCGTCCATGCGTAGCACCTTGACGTCGGGATACATTTCGTTAAGTAGCTGCACTATCTGTTGCGTGCCTATCTTGCCCTGTCTAAAACTGCTCTCATGGCAATTGGGACACTTATCCAGTATGTAATAATGCTTGCCACAGTAATGGCACTTGAGCATGTTGTCCTCGCGGTGCACCGTCAGACTTACGTCGCAATCGGTACACTTAGCTACGTAACCGCACTTCGTACACATCATGAAGGACGAGTAGCCACGGCGATTGAGGAAAAGCATTGCTTGATTACCCTTGTCGAGAGTATCACCCAGTTGTTGCTTGAGAGATCTCGAAAAAATCCCCCTGTTGCCACTGCGTGTTTCCACGGTCATATCTACTATTTCCACCTTGGGCAAGGGGCGTTTGTTGATACGCTCGGGCATTTCGATAAGCTTGAGTTTGCCATGCCTTGCCGCATAATAGCTTCCAAGACTTGGAGTTGCCGAACCCAATACCAGGAATGCGCCGTTTTGCTCGGCTCGGAAATTTGCCACCTCTTGCGTGTTGTAACGAGGGTTGAAATCGGATATGTAACTGGAGTCATGCTCCTCGTCAATGATGATGGCGCCGATATTGCTCATGGGTGCAAATACCGCGCTTCGCGCTCCAACCGCTATGCGCGCTTCACCGTCTTTTATACGCAACCACTCGTCGTACCGTTCGCCTGCGGATAATCCGCTGTGCAACAGCGCCACACTGTCGCCAAACCGTTCGCGAAGTTGACTGAGCACCGCGGGAGTCAGGGATATTTCCGGCACCAACATAATGCAGTTTTTGCCTTCGGCAACAATCCGCTCCATGATTGTCAAGTACACTTCCGTCTTGCCGCTACCAGTTACGCCGTGCAACAGATATTTACCATGCCTATCAGCCAAAACGGTATCCACCGCGTGCTGTTGAGCGGGCAATAGCTCGCGAACTTCGGCAGGTTTCAGTTTCAAATCCTTGTAAGGAGTGCGCCTTACAACAATCTCGTGCGTTGCCACTATTCCCTTGTCGATAAGAGCGCGCAAAGCACCGTTTCCGAACTCGGCATTGATTGTTTCCGCCAAGGTTGCGCCCTCGGCATACAAAAAAGTCACCAAATCCCGTTGCATTGTAGCGTTGGGTTTCAGTGAACTCAAAATAACGTCCAAGCTGTCGTTTGTAGCGAGACAAACTTGTTTTTTTGACAGCGCCTTCACCCTATTTTTGCGCATTTCGGCGGGAATAAACAAACGCAACACGTCCGCCCATCGAAGATGATACTCCTTGCGCATAAATTCGCCCAGCTGTAGCATTTCGGACGAAATTGCAACAAAATCGTCCAACGGGCGAATGATTTCCTTTATTTTGTCGGGGTCGTAGTCGGATTGCTCCTTTTGAGCAACGATAAATCCTTCCGTAGCCCTATTGGCAAAGTTGACTAGCACCCGAGTCCCCACGGAGTAGCCTTCGCCCTTGTAATCGTATATGCGATCAACCTCGCTTGCGGACAAATCGACAATTACCGAGTAGATCATTTACCAATAGCCCTGTCAAATATAATATTGGCGACTTCAAGCTTGCTTAGCGTCGGGTAGGACTGCTCGTCACTCTCCGTTACGAGCGTAACGGTATTGGTATCGCTACCGAAAACGTCATTGTGCTTGATGTCGTTCATCACCGCCAGATCGGCGTGTTTTTTTACAAGTTTTGTGCGCGCATTTTCAACACCGTTGTCCGTTTCGGCGGAAAATACACACAAAAATCTATCCCCTTTTATCTGCCCTACTTTGGCAGCTATATCGGGGTTTTTGATAAATTTTACAGTAAGAGAATCCGACTTAATCTTGCTGTCGGAGTAGTTTTCAGGACGGTAGTCGCAGGGTGCGCCCGCCATAACGATAATGTCGTGGTCTGTTACTCTGCTTACCGTTTCGTCATACATTTGCTCTGTCGTTTGTACGTCCACGACGGTTGCTCTGCCATCAATCGGCGCCGCATGCTTACCCAAGATGACAGTTACATATGCACCACGGTTCAAAGCTGCATCAACAAGCGCCGAACCCATCTTGCCGCTGGAAAAATTAGTAATATAACGTGCGTCGTCCAATTTTTCAATTGTTGCTCCGCATGTAATCAACACACGCTTACCCACAAGGTCGTTTACAGGACACAACAGATCAAGGCAGTATTCCACAATTACAGGAGGCTCCGCCATGCGACCGTCCCCCGTATCGCCACACGCTAAAAAACCGCTTTCCGCTCTCACCACGTGAACGCCACGCTCAATGAGGATATCGAGGTTTTTGTTAAATGACTTGCTGTGGTACATATTGGTGTTCATGGCAGGACAAATAACCACCGGGGCAGTCGTTGCCATTAGCGTTGTGGAAAGCATGTCATCTGCAATGCCGTTGGCATACTTACCTACAATATTTGCCGTGGCGGGACATACAAGGAATAAATCTGCTTTTTTTGCAAGCGAAATGTGCTCCACCTCGAAATGAGAGGAGCGCTTGAACATATCCGTAACGACAGGTCGGTTAGATAGCGTTTCAAAAGTTAACGGCGCAACAAATTCCGTCGCGTTTTTAGTCATGATAACATCGACGTTTGCGCCCAACTTTTTGAACTCGCGTACCACTTGACACACCTTATAGACAGCTATGCCACCTGTTACGCCTATGACTAAATTTTTCCCTTGTAATTTAAGCATTATTTCTTTCTGTTGATTTCCGTAATGCCATCGTCGAATTCGCCTGCTGCGTAGGTGATAGGCTTGAAGTTTTGCGGCAGCTCGGGACTGTTGTTAAGTTCCTTAGCGCGCTTTGCCACTACACAGCAAAGAGAATATTTATCTCCGGCTTTTTCCGTAAGTTCGTCAATGGGCGGTTTTGTAATCATGTTTACTTTCTCCTTTCCTTCAAAATATCGATAATTTCCGCCACTGCTCTGTCGAGGTCGTCGTTCATGATGCAGTAGTCGTATTTGTAGCGTTGAGCAAGCTCCAGCTTATTGCGAGCCATACGTATTTGAATTTTTTCCTCACTTTCCGAGCCGCGCTTTTTGAGACGTTCATATAACGCCTGTTCGCTTGGCGCTTCAATGAAGAACAAAATACTATCCTGATAGTTTTGCTTTACCTGCAATGCGCCCTTGACATCGATTTCAAGAATGACGTCTTTACCGAAGCTCAACATATCCACAACGAACTTCTTGGGCGTGCCGTAGTAGTTTTCGAAGTGTTGATCGTACTCCAACAGTTCGTTTTTGCGAACCATTTCAAGGAAAGTATCCTCCGACACGAAGAAATAACTTCTGTCCTTGCGTTCGTTTGCGCGGGGAGCGCGCGTTGTAACCGAACAGGAAAGTACCAGATCGGGCATTAAACGCATCAACTCAGCGCATATTGTGCCCTTACCTGCACCACTGGGACCGGAAATAATAATCAATTTACCTATCTTTTTTTCTTCCATACAGTATATCGTCTCCTAGATTATTCTAAGTTTTGTACTTGTTCACGTATTTTTTCAATTTCGTTTTTCATTTCAAGCGCAACATTTGTAAGCGCCAAAAAACTGGATTTACTGCAAATCGTGTTGGTTTCGCGGTTGAACTCCTGAACGAGAAAGTCAAGCTTTCGACCAACGGGCTGCTCGTCACGCAAGATTTCCCTTGCACGTTGAATGTGACTTGTAAGTCGCGTTATTTCCTCGTCAATGCAGGATTTGTCCACGAAAAAACACACTTCGTTTACCAACTTGTTTTCATCGATATCAACACCCTGTAACGCTTCGGTAACTCTTGTGCGCAGCTTTTCACGGTATTGCTCGGCAACTTCGGGAGCATACATCTTGACCTGTGACAAAAGTTGCTCTACTTTGTCGATTTTTGCAAGTAAATCCTTGCGAAGTGCGTTGCCTTCCACTTCCCGCATGGCGTTGAGGTTTTCTACAGCTTTGTCCACCGCCTCAGCCACCATTTCACGAAGAACTTCGGAGTCCTCTTCCGTTTGCTTGAGTGTTAGCACTTCGTTACTGCGCATAAGTGCGTTTACGTTGAAGTCCATATGCAAATCGGGAAATGCATCCTTGAGCTGTTTCGCGCTTTCAACGTAACCCTTTGCAAGCGCCATGTCCACCTGAACGGTTTTGTCCGTATCGCCCACAAGCGTGTAGTTCAAAAACACGTCAATGTGTCCTCGCGACAATCCCTTGGATAAGCCGTTGCGTATCACGTCCTCGTGCGCAATAAAAGCGCGCGGAATCTTGGTGGATATATCCAAAAATCTGTGATTTACACTTTTCAATTCGATTGTAAGTTCACGGTTGTCGCGCGTTACCGTCGCTTTGCCGTATCCTGTCATGCTTTTCATACATTCACCGTTAGGTATATAATATATATTCCAATGTTATATATTAACATAAAATTTCGTTTTTTTCAATCTATTTTGACAACATTTCCTCAAACGTTACTTCGTCAATTACTTCGATACCGAGCGAGCGGGCCTTGTCCAGTTTACTACCTGCGTCAGCGCCTGCAATTACCAAATTGACCGACTTGCTTACGGAACTTGCAATTTCACCGCCACGCTCCTCGATAAGCTTACTTGCCTGTCCGCGAGTGTAGCTTGTTAAACTTCCCGTCAGCACTACCTTTTTACCGCTAAAAACACCGACGCTTACTTTTTGTTCGTAGGTGGGGTCGAGGCCTATTTCCTTTAAGCAAGCAATTATTTCAAGGTTTTGCGCTTCGTTGAAAAACTGTACTATACCGTCGGCAACAACATCGCCAACTCCGTTGATTGCGGTAAGCTGTTCGGCTGTTGCTTTGGATAAGTTTTCAACACTTTGAAAGCGTGTGGCAAGGTCCCTTGCTGTGACGGTGCCGACGTTATCCAGTCCCAAAGCAAATATAAATTGTGACAGTCCGACCTTTTTGCTATTTTCAACGGCGGTTACGACATTCTGCGCTTTTTTAAGCTTAAAGCCCTCTAGTTGTAACAAATTGTCTGTTGTTAGCGTGTATAAATCGGCAACGGACCTGACTCCGAGCTTATCAACAAGTAACTCAACAGTCTTATCGCTTATGCCTTCGATGTCACAGGCGTTTTTGCTGCAGTAATGCGTGATACGAGCAACGATCTGCGGGCGACAATGCTCGGCATTAACGCAATACAAGTGCGCTCCAACCTCGTGCAGGGGCGAACCGCATGCCGGACAATGAGTTGGCTTGGTAATTTCTTCACCACCTGCTTCCGCTGCGCCAAGTACTTCAGGTATTACATCGTTACTGCGGCGGACAAATACCAAAGCGTGTTTTTTTAGTTGCTTGCGCGTAATGTCACCGAAGTTGTTGAGAGTGGCGCGCTGTATGGTTGCTCCGCACAGCTCCACTGCCTGAAGCTTGCCGATGGGAGTGAGTTTACCGGTACGGCCCACCTGCCACTCCACATCTATCAGTTCCGTTGTGACCTGCTCAGCGTCGAATTTGTAGGCAACCGCCCATTTGGGAAATTTATCGGTGTAGCCCAGTTCCTCTCGCAAAGCGAAGTCGTTCACTTTGATAACGACACCGTCAATTAAAAAATCGTAGGAACTGCGATTTTGTCCGATTTTTTCGATGATTGATTTTATTTGCTCAAAAGTCGTTGCTTTTTCGAATACAAAATTGGTGAGCATGCCACACGACTTCAAGAAATCTACAAGTTGCGTTTGTGTCGTTGCATTGAGGCCTTCCTCGTAGCCGTTGCTGTAAAATACTACGTCCAAGTTTCTTTCGGCTGTAGTCTTGGGGTTGAGATTGCGAATGGCTCCTGCGGCGGCGTTACGTGCATTTTTCAAAGTGTCGTCGGGATGTGCTGCATTGTATTTGTCCAATACGGACAGTCGCATTATACCTTCGCCCTGCAACTCGCACGTACCTTTAAACGGAATAGTAAGGGGTACGGTGCGGATAGTCTTGACCTGCTCGGTGACGTCCTCACCCACAACTCCGTTACCGCGGGTTGAGGCGCCGACAAACTGTCCGTCGCGATACGTTACGTTTATCGTCAGACCGTCGTATTTCAATTCAACGGTAAACTCCACTTCGCCAAGTGCCTTGTTGACCTTATCTACCCACTCCTTCAGTTCGCCAAAGCTCTGCACCTTGTCCAAACTGTACAGGCGTTTGATGTGAGTATGTTGGACAAAACCTTTAAGCGGCTCGCCGCCAACGCGTTGAGTAGGACTGTCGGGCAGCACTATACCCGTTTGTTTTTCCAACAGTACCAGTTGATCGTAAAGCGCATCATACTCGGTATCGGGCACGGACGGATTGTCCAATACGTAGTACTCGTACGCCCATTTATTTAGTTGGTTTACCATTTCTTGCATTGTCATAATGCACTGCTCTCCGTCATTTAACTATTTTCAATGGGGCAAACTTGATATTGAGCGACTTCTTACCGACGGTATCGAATGCTACATCGGCAACGTCATTTTCAACACGAAGTATAATTCCCTGTCCAAAGGAAGCGTGTTCAACTATCTGTCCCGCTTTAAACTGTTTCAACTCGCTGCTTGACTTGCCTTGACTTACCGCGGGGCGGGTTGGTTCCTTTATTATAAGTCTGTCCAAATATTTGTCATCATACAAGTCGCGTTCGCTTGCTACAGGTCGCGCGGGAGTGTAAAACTTTTGCACTTCGTTGAAGTACTTATTTGCAAGAGTCTGTTTGTGTTGTCCCCACAGAAAACGGGACTGCGCCCTTGTAAGGTACAAACGGTGTTCGGCGCGTGTTGTAGCAACGTACATCAAACGGCGTTCCTCTTGCAAACTTTCGGAGTCATACGTCGAACGTGAAGTGGGAAATATCCCCTCCTCCAATCCTACAACAAATACAACCTTAAACTCCAATCCCTTGACGGCGTGTATGGTTGCAATTGTTACGTAATCGGTTGAATCGGCCTCGTCCATGTCCTGAGATAAGCTAACCGTTTGCAAATAATCGGACAAAGTAGCGTTTGGTGAGCTTTGCTGAAAGTCCATAACCGATTGCTCGAATTCGTCAATATTGAGCGCCCTATCATCTTCGCCCATCTCCTTCCACACTTGACGGAACTCCAAGATATCCAGCATTTGGTGAACGAACGCTATTACACTGGTGCTACGCGAAAGCTCGTACAAATCAGTTATCAACGCGTGAAAATCCAACAGCTTTGCGCGCGTTGTGGAGTTGAATACTTCCAGATTTCGCTCGTCGGAAATAACGTCAAGCAGCGATAAACCGTACTCGACGGACAGTCCGTTGAGCTTTGCAATACTGGTGTCGCCGATTCCGCGTTTTCTCGGGACATTCAAGGCACGAATGAACGCCTCGGAGTCGTACGGATTGTGCACCAATCGCATATACGCCAAAACGTCCTTGATTTCCTTGCGTTCGAAGAACTTAAATCCGCCAAACACTTTGTAAGGTATCATTTCGCGCTGAAACTGTTGTTCGAAGCTTCGCGAAAGTGCATTTACACGCATGAGAATGGCGAAATCTTTCAGCTTGTAATCGGAATTGATTGCGCGAAGATTTCTTATCTGCTCGCACACATAATACGCCTCGTCCTGTTCGTTGTAGGCGGAAAACAATTGAACCTTGATTCCCTCTTCGTTTTCCGTCCACAAAACCTTGTCAAATCGGTTGGTGTTTTTGGAAATGATTTCGTTTGCCACTTCCAATATGCGCTTTGTAGAGCGGTAGTTTTGCTCCAGCTTGTAAATGTTACAATCGGGAAAATCTTTTTGAAATTTTTGAAGATTGTAAGCGTCCGCACCACGCCAACTGTAAATAGATTGGTCGTCGTCACCCACCACAAACAGGTTGCGGTACTTTTCACCAAGCATCTTGAATATCTGGTACTGCACCTTGTTGGTGTCCTGAAATTCATCTATCAATACGTACTTGAACCGCTCGCGATACTTGTCCAAAATTTGCGGAAAATTGCTAAACAGCTTGTGTACGTAGTACAGCAAGTCGTCAAAGTCCATTGCATTATTCTCGCGCATTTTGGCGGAGTATTCTTCGATAACTTTTATCAATTCCTCATTTGACGCGCATTCGGTAACTGCCGAAAGCTTATTAAGTTGATCTTTGAGGTATTGGTCATTATTGGCATGCTCGGCGATTTTATCATCAAGGAATTCGGGCGCGTTGTTCTTGATATCGGAAATGCTATCGGCAAATCCATCCACCATTGAAGCCGCTCCGTCGTCAAATAAACTCTTGACTATGGATTTTAGCACGCTCTTCTTTTCGCTTTCGTCGTATATGGAAAAATTGCTTCCGCGACCAAGCGAAGCGCACTCCACACGCAAAACGGTTGCGCAAAATGAGTGAATCGTAGATATATGCATATACTCGGCGTCGCAGTCGAATTGATAAAGCCTGCGCTTCATTTCGTTTGCCGCCTTGTTGGTAAAGGTGATGGCAAGTATCTCGGATGGACTTACACCGCACTCCTTCACCAAGTAAAGTATTCGGTTTGTCAGTACACGCGTTTTGCCACTTCCTGCACCTGCAAGCACCAACGTGGGAGCCAATGGCGCGGTTGCCGCTTTTAGCTGTGCGTCGTTAAGTTTTTGTATGTTCACAATTCACTCCGATTATTTTTTATTAGTTGACTTACGCTTGGCAAGAGGCACGCCCACTGCGGTTGCGTTTACGCCTTTACCGTACTTGGAAATATATTTCTTTTGCGCGGCAAAACCGAAGCGTCCAAGATGCCGTCCACTTGCGTAATAGTTACCGTGTTGATAACAAACCAAGCGCGCCTTGGAGTAATCAATTGCGCCACTGTCGTCTAGTAATTCCTCATTTACATCTACCGCCAATATATCCGCCAAGAACATATCGTGCGAACCAAGATTTATGACATCAAATACCTTGCACTCGATATTTATTGGACTTTCGTTTATCAACGGGGCGGAGACACAATTTGCCTTGCCCTTGGTAAAACCCATTTCGGCGAACTTGTCCACCTCTCTACCGCTACGGATTCCGCACCAGTCACAGGCGGGCAAAAGACTGTCCGTCGTGAAATTGATAACGAAGTCGCCGCACTTTTTGAGCATATCGTAGGAGTACCTGTCGTGACGGATAGATACGTAAACGCGCGGCGGAACGGAGCATACAGTGCCCGTCCATGCAACGGTTATTATGTTGGAGTTATCGATATCGCCCACCGATACCATGACGACGGGCAACGGCGCAAGCAAATTGGCGCCTTTTAATTGAACTTTAGCCATAGATTGCCGATTATCCTTATATTCAATATTGCTATTTGAAATTAGCAAGCAATTGCTCTTTTGTTGTCAAAACGCCCTTTCCAAGTGTTATTTGCGTTACTATGTCTGAAATAGTATTTGATGTTGCCGTAGGAAACAGATACAATAACCGTACTTTATCCTCGTAAAAGACGTTCTCCTCAACGGCGTGTGGCTCCAATGCTTTACGCAACGGCTTAAGCATGCTGTAATCGATTGCCACTTCGACACGTGTGCAATCGGTCATTTGTAACCTGTCACACTGCTTCAATACCTCGGCACAAGCACCACTGTACGCCCTGACTAAACCGCCCGCGCCAAGTTTAATTCCGCCAAAGTAACGGGTCACGACGACGCAAACAAAATCCAGCTCGTTGTTTTTTATACATTCGTACATCGGCAAGCCTGCCGTGCCTTGCGGTTCCCCGTCATCGCTAAACTTCGCCTTGTCGCCCGCTATATAGGCGTAACAGTTGTGCGTTGCGTCGAAGTACTTTTTACGCTTGGCGTTGACGTACTCCACCGCTTGTTCAACGTTATCAACGTGAATCGCCGAGGCAATAAACCTCGACTTTTCAATGACAATCTCACAAACCTGTTCGCTATTTGAAATAGTTATATATTCTTTCATTACTTGATGACAACGCGAAGGTGAACTTTCTTACCCTTATGAAGAACAAATTCACCCTTTTTGACCGTTGCTTTAGGCAAGGTCCAGTTAGCCTCGGAAACCTTTTCGTCATTTACCGATACGCCGCCACCCTCAACAAGTCTGCGCGCTTCGCCGTTGGACTTGCACTGGCCACATTTTACAAGTATATCAATGATGTTGCCCGGCTCGTGAATTTCCACAACAGGCATATTATCTACGTCCTGCGAAAATGACGCGCGAACTTGCTTCAAAACCTCGTCCGCTACTTCCTTACCGTGAACAATACTGGTCACTTCGTAAGCAAGGCGTTCCTTTGCTGCGTTCATACGCTCGTCCTTGTACTTGGTAAGCTCGGCAATTTCCTTTAACTCAACGAACGTCAACAGTTTCAGACACATTTCTACGCGGTCGTCTTCGACGTTGCGCCAGTATTGGAAAAACTCGTACGGCGTTGTCTTGTTGGGATCCAACCACACTGCGCCCTTTGCCGTCTTGCCCATTTTTTTGCCGTCGGATGTCGTAAGCAAGGTGTAGGTAAGCGCGTACGCTTTTTTGCCTTCCTTTCTACGAATAAGGTCTGCGCCTGCAAGCATGTTGCTCCACTGGTCGTCACCGCCCGTTTCCAGTACGCAGTTGTACTTACGGTTGAGCACAAGGAAGTCATATCCTTGCATGAGCATGTAGTTGAACTCAAGGAAGCTTAAGCCCTTTTCCAGACGTTGTTTAAAGCACTCTGCCGTAAGCATCTGATTGACGGAAAAGCACGTTCCTATCTCACGCAAAAAGTCGATGTAATTGAGGTTGCACAGCCAATCGCCGTTGTTGACGAATATTGCCTTACCGTCCGACACATCGATGAAACGCGACATTTGCTTTTTGAAACATTCAACGTTGTGATTGACCGTTTCCTTTGTCATCATGGTACGCATGTCGGTACGTCCGCTAGGGTCGCCCACCATGCCGGTACCGCCACCTATCAGTATTATAGGACGGTGTCCTGCGCGTTGCATATGCGCCATTGCCATGAGGGTGACAAAGTGCCCTGCAGTAAGACTGTCCGCCGTGGGGTCGTAACCTGTGTAGAAAGTTACGCTCTCGCGACCTAACAGTTCGTACAATTCATCTTCAAATACAGTTTGTTTTACAAATCCGCGCTCTTTTAGCACATCCAAAACGTTTTTCATATCTTTTCTCCTTATGTTTACGTTGCATGGGCAACGTATCAAATTTCTATATTCTCGAAGTATTTATTCGCTCTTTTCGTCATAATCATGTACGCCACCACCGCAAATACAAACATGGCGGCAAATATCATCAACCACATGAACAGTATCACGTACCAAGCGTCGGTCAGGCTGTACCATACCACGAACATGACGGAAATCAGTGCAATTTCCACTATCGTCACCAAGCCGATGAGCATAGCTATCCAACCGTTTTTGGTGGTTTTGAGGCTTTGATTGTAATTCGCCCAACCAAATCGCGGATATTTCAAGTCCAGTAAGGTCGTTATGCACATAGATCCAAATCCGATAAGGGATAGCGACACAAGCATTGCCAGTCCGTAGTACCACTTTATTCGCAGTAGCACAACTATAAGCAGACAGGTTACAAAGTCGCTCACCACCATGACCGCAGTTGCCAAAACCACTTTACTTAGCAGTATTTTCTTGAAGGACACGGGCAAACTCTTGAGTATAGCCACAGATTTGTTTTCCCGCGATATGGGATACAAGCCCAACACGTTGGTACTAAGTCCTACAAAGGTCATATACGCAAGTATAATTAACGGTCCCACCACTTGGTAATAGGGCGATAGCGACATCAGTTGCAAAAAGGAAGTATCGCCTTCATCGGACAATCCCATAAACACATACAGCAACACTACCACAATAGGCATCATTACTATACCCGCAAAGGATTGAAATCCCATTTGACCGTCGCGCGCCGTTCGTCTGAGGTCGGACATCACCAGTCCACGCACCACGCCGGTGTTACGTAACTTATACGGTTCTTTGCCGTTTTTTCTTATAGCGCCCCCGCCGTCTTCAAGAGACAATACCAGCAACCTCTTATAGAATGGAAGCGCAATTAACACCACCAACGCCAGTAACGCCAAATGTTCGACAATAGTCACGACAAAACCTACAATCCACCCGGTAAAGGATGAGGCAAACATTGAACTCATCATCATATAGTTGGGATGGAAGTACGGCATAACGGAGGACATTCTTGCTATAAAGTCATCTATTACGCTCTGTATATATAGTTCGGGGTTAACCAAAATGTTGCCGTTTTCCGTACCCACCAAAAAACCGAAATTGTACATGACGTACATATACAGTCCAATCACAAGCAAATATATGGCAATGCGAAGAACGGTTCGGAACACGCTATTTTTGCCAAAGCTGGCAATTAGCGCGGATAACGGCATTGCAATGATACACCCAATAAGCATTGGCAACATCGGAATGAGCACCAGCGCCACCAAAAGCATCAAGTAATAGGTTGCACCCACACCTGCGCCAATCCCGAAGGGGAGTAACATACATACTATGGAAGCCGCAGTTGTAATAATCTCGTTCAGATACGCCACCGTAAGCTTAGACAAAAAGATTACATGCGCCCGTACAGGCAAATAAAGCAGCTTGTCCGCATCTCTTACGGTAAACACGTTAGATATTATCGTATGCAAGCCAAACATCAACACCAAGCCCTGACAGTTAAGAGTCAAATAGGTGCCGACGTACACGTTGCCGTTGGACAACTTGCCCATGTAATACATTGATACCGCAATTGCCACAACCAACGGAGTAAAACACACCGCAAGTATCACAATGAGCACCACAGAGCCGCCACGTTTCTTTTTGACGCCTTCGGCTGTTGCGCGCGTCTTAAACTGCTGAAGAAACATCAGCCTAACCAGAGAAAGATACCTTTTCATTTGTCTTCTCCGTCGGTAGGCTTTGCAACGGTAGCGGTTATGTCGTCGGATGTCACTGTCAAGAACATGCTTTCGAGTGTCGCCTTGCCGTTTGCACGAATGTTGTCCAGCGTATCGACGGTCACAAGCTTACCGTGATTGATGATACCGATACGGTCGCACACCTTTTCCACCACGTCAATTACGTGCGAACTGAAAAATACCGTGTTTCCCTTGTCGGCAAACTTGCGCATCAGCTGTTTCAGTTGATATGTGGACTGCGGATCCAATCCTGTCAGAGGTTCGTCCAGTATCCACACCTTCGGCTCGTGAATGAGCGCGGCAATAACCGCTAACTTTTGTTTCATTCCGTGCGAATAGGAGCTTATCATCTTGGGCAAATCGTCAGTTAGGGCAAATAACAAAGCGTATTCGTCAATCCTTGCCTTTAGCGTTGCGGTATTTACACCGTACATCGTCCCTATAAATTCGAGGTACTCAATACCCTTGAGCGTATCGTAAGTGTCGTGGTTATCGGGAACAAAACCCACAAGCGACTTAGCACCGATAGGATTGTCGGCAACGTTGATACCTTCCACTTCAATTGTACCGCAATCGGGCTTGAGAATGCCCGTTATCATCTTGATTGTGGTAGATTTACCCGCGCCGTTCGGTCCCAAAAATCCGAAAATCTCCCCCGAATGAATCTCCAGCGAGAGGTCATCGACAGCTTTCGTCTGCGATTTTAGATATGTTTTGGATACGTTGTAAAGTCGAATCATAATTTACCTGAATTGAATTTGCGTAAAGTCGCCATTATGCAAAAGTCTTTATTAGTCTTTATCAAACCATTTGTTCGGGACGGGTTGCTTAACGTATTCTTTGTCATTTTTGCTTTGACGACAGCCGGTGTCCTGACCGTTGCCACTGGGGACGTAATATATCTCATCCTTGACCTCGTCGGGAAGATACTGTTGCTCCACCCAACCGCCGTAGTGATGCGGATATTTGTAGGCAGGCTGATCGATTTCCTCCGTACCGCGCGGAAAGTTCTCATCCATGAGGTACCTAGGGACGCGCGCCGTCGGGTGCTCCTTGGCACTAGACTCCGCTGCGTACAACGTGTTAACAACACTGTTGGACTTGGGACAGTTGCATATGTAAAGTATTGCTTCGGTAAGCGGAATTCTGCCTTCGGGCAGACCGATATTTTGAAATGCAGTCAGCGCAGATGTTGCCACCACCAACGCCATTGGATCGGCAAGACCAACGTCTTCCGATGCGTGAATGACAATCCTACGGGCAAGTAGCAACGGGTCGGTACCCGCTTCGAGCAGTCGCTCAAACCAAAACATTGCAGCGTTGGGGTCGCTCCCGCGCATGCTCTTGATAAAAGCGCTTATCATATCGTAGTACATGCCTGTATCTACCGACAATGCCTTTTTTTGCATTGATTGCGAAGCAATGAGCCTTGTTACGTGCACAGAACCGTCGGCATCCATATCTGTGGTGATGACGGCAAGCTCCAAGGCATTGAAAGCGCTGCGCAAGTCGCCCGAAGCCGTTTCGGCAATGTATTCCACCGCGTCGGAATCGATAGTCACGTTCATGCGTGACAAAATCTTGTCACGTTTCAATGCGTCCAGTAATCCGCGCTTGATATCATCGGCTGTAAGAGGCAAAAACTCAAATACACGGCACCTCGACACTATTGCGCGCGTCATGGATACGTAAGGGTTCTCCGTTGTGGAGCCGATAAGCGTAATGTATCCCTTTTCTATGGCGGGCAACATACAGTCGCTTTGTGCCTTGTTCCAACGGTGACATTCGTCAAGCAACAGGTAGGTTTTTTGTCCGTAGGCGTTAAAGCGTTTCGTTGCCTCGTCGATTATTTTTTTCGCGTCGGCAACGCCCGAGCTTACCGCGTTCAACTTTTCGAAGTGACTGCCCGTAGTATTTGCAATGACATTGGCTAGGGAAGTTTTGCCCGTTCCCGGTGCTCCCCAAAAAATACAACTACCAAGTTTGTCCGCCTTGATTGCGCGACAAAGCAATGACCCGTCGTAAATGATGTGAGTTTGCCCAATAAACTCCCCAAGCACCTTGGGACGCATGCGTTCAGCGAGGGGAATATTGCTTACTTTTTCCTGTTCGAAAATGGAATTTTGTTCATATTGTGCCATGATACTAGTATATCAAACAATCAACCAGATTGCAATATTATTACTGCATAAATAAAAGTTATTTAAATATAAATATTTTATGCGTTTGTCAATGCCATATTTTCACTGTGCAAAATCGCTTGACAATATGTTATAAATATGTTACTATGATTTTACAAAATACTAAGACATGCGAAGCTTGAAACTGCTACACTCCGAAAGTGTGGAGAATGTGTGTAATTGACATCATTGCGTTGCGAACTCGTACCCGCGGCGGTACGTGGAACAATGGAATGTGGCAAGGACGCGCAAGATATGCACTTATCGGATAGCAGGCTTCAAGGCGAGCATGTCTGAGAAAGGAGGTAAACACAATGATAGAATTACGCGGAAAATACAACGTGGCGTACGTTTATACTGATATTGTCGATCAGGATAGTATTTCGCAAGTAATCGAACTGCTCAATCAACCCATGTCGCAAGGTCAGACTATACGTATGATGCCGGACATACACGCCGGTGCAGGATGTACCATAGGCACCACCATGACTGTCGGCGACAAAATCATACCCAATCTTGTGGGCGTTGACATCGGTTGCGGTATGGAAGTAACCTATTTACAACAAAAAGAAATCGACTTCGCCAAGCTGGACAGCGTGATACGTACAAGTGTTCCCTCCGGAATGGCAGTACGAAACAGAGCGCACAGTTTTTTCAAGCAGATAGATTTAAATGCCATGCGTTGCGCAAAGCAGGTTGATACCGAATACGCCAAGATGTCACTTGGAACGCTAGGCGGAGGAAACCATTTCATCGAGGTAGATAAAACAGAGGACGGTCAGTTATTGCTTGTGATACACTCAGGCAGCCGTCATCTGGGTACGGAAGTAGCAAGATACTACCAAAAAGCCGCCTATAACGACTTGAACAAGCGTGGCGCCGAAATGCTTGTATTACAGTTGAAGCTAGCAGGCAGAGAAAAGGAAATCGAACAGGAATTGAAAAAATATCACGGGACGAAAATCCTCAAAGACCTTGCTTACTGCGAAGGACAATTGATGGAAGACTACGTACACGACATGAAGATTGTTCAGCAGTTTGCCAAGCTTAACCGTAAGGCAATTACGCAAACTATCCTTGAGGAATGTGGATTAACTGCAACGGGAAACTTTACCACCATTCACAACTATCTTGATACCGACCACATGATATTGCGCAAGGGCGCGGTATCGGCGCAAAAGGGAGAAAGACTCATTATCCCCATGAACATGCGCGACGGTGCGTTGATTTGCATAGGCAAGGGTAATCCCGATTGGAACTACTCCGCTCCGCACGGCGCAGGACGGCTTGTAAACCGTGGCGCCGCAAAGGCGAACTTATCACTTGATGAATTTGTCGCGTCCATGCAGGGAATATACTCCACGTCGGTAGGACAATCCACCATTGACGAATCGCCTATGGCGTACAAGCCCATGCAGTCCATTATAGACAACATTGGTGACACAGTGGAAATCGAGCAAATTGTGAAGCCTGTCTATAACTTCAAGGCAAGTGAGGCTCATGTATAGCGGAAAAGATTCCCCGCTACGCTCCCTCTTTGAGAGTCACTTTTCCGCAACACACTCGCCTCATCCGTAATAACATGAAAATTTGATAAATATCAAAAACGGTTTACAAATTTCGACAAAAAAACAGCACGTCATTTGTTGGCGTGCTGTTTAACGTATTGTAAAAATTCAGGAGTTTTGCTCCAATATTTGATTCCCCAATTTTCGAAATTCCACTGCTCCATATAATCATTACACTCGTAATCTACGTAATACAACTTGTCGCCGTGTACTACGAAATTCGTTGGGAAATAATCTATATTTGTATTTGCCGAATAAAGTTTGGCGCAAGTTTGTCTAATATCATCCAAGTATTCCTGTTTGACACCATCGCACAGTACCAAGTCGTATATAGTTTCGCCGTCAACGTATTCTTTTAAGATACGTTCGTTTACCAAATCTACTTCTATCAGTTCCGGCATCCTTACACCGATATTTACCAATCTGTTGTAATCATGAAGTTCCGCTTGCAGCTTGTCACCAAATTGATAGTAGTCACATGGCTCGTGGTGAATTTGCTTGACAACGTATCGACGTTCACCGTTAGTAACAAGATACGAATAACCGCCCTTGCCCTTTCCCAGCAACTTGATTATTTCATATATCTTGCCGTTTACCGAAATATTTTCCATAGCAGGAATTATCTTTTTGAAAGTATATTCTTTATGTAGCTGTCGATAGACTTTTGCACTACCTTCTTAGCCTTGTCCACATCGTGAACTTCGCTTACGGATGTCGGTTTGTTTTCCAATTCCTTATACACCGAGAAGAAATGTTGCATTTCATCAAAGACGTGCTTGGGTAAGTCGTGTATAGACTTGTACGAATTGTAGTTGGGGTCGGTAAAGGGAATTGCTATAACCTTTTCGTCCATTGAACCGTTGTCGTTCATGATGATTACACCTATGGGATAGCATCTTACCAAGCTGTGAGCCAATAGCGGTTCGGAGCAAAGCACCAATACGTCCATAGGGTCGCCGTCCTCGGCTAATGTTCTTGGGATAAAGCCGTAGTTAGCGGGGTAATGCGTGGAAGTATATAGTATTCGGTCCAGCACGAGTAAGCCCGTTTCCTTGTCCAGTTCGTATTTCATCTTGCTGCCTTTTGTAATTTCCACCACTGCATAAAAATCATCAGCGTTTATTCTACTGCGCGCTATATCATGCCAAATATTCATATTTCCTCCTTATTTGTAACGAAATGATTTCGCAAATTGAATAAAATTTTCCGAGTCGGAGTACAGGCTTCCACTCTTGGTCCAGATAAGTACAATATCCTGTATTATAGGTTGATCAATGGGGATACACACAAGATCCTTATCCATTTCAGCAACTTGTCTGTACAGGAACGCGCCCGCATTGCCGTAGGATAAAAACTCCTTGACCGTGTAAAGCTGTGATGAGTAAAGCAAAATTTTCGGCTCCACTCCCACCTCCGAAAAAGCACGTTTGATAAATATATTTTGATAACTGTCCGCTTTGAACAGTATGATATGTTCGTTTGCCAGTTCCTTGAAGGAAATGCGCGAGCAATTGGCTAGCGGATGGCTTTTGCTAACGCAAAATACCAGTTCAGTTGACACTAGAGGCAAAACGTTGTAGCTGTCACTTACCACGTTATCCAATATTGTTATACCCAAATCTACCGAATTGGCGTCCACAAGCTTACGCGCTTGTAAGCTACCCGTTTCCAACATTTCCAGTTCCACCTCGGGGTAAAGCTTGGCGTACGCGTTGAACATCTGCGGAAACAAAAACGTGGATATCATGGCGGGAACGGCAATCTTGACGTGATTGTGGTTGCTACCCATATCTTTCATCTGTGTAGAAAGGCTATCAACAGACTGTAAAATGTAGTTAATTTTATCCAGAAAAAATTGCCCTTCAACAGTCAAAACCAAACGGTTATGTTTGCGGTGAAATAGCTTCACGCCGAATTCGTCCTCCAACTCCTTTAAGCAAAAAGAAATTGTAGGCTGACTGACAAACAGCTCCTCCGCCGCCTTTGTAATACTGCCATAGCGGCAGACCGTTTGAAAATATCTCATTTGCAGTAACTTCATCGTTGTACCCGTAACATCAATAAATGATTTGTTGTATAAATAAAACTTTGCCGATACAGTAATCAGCAAATTTTACTTATGTATTATATCAAAAGAATAGGATATTGGCAACTTTATAACGCGCCCAAAACAGCAAAAATATATATTATGTGTGAAATAGTATGCTAGAATACCGCATTTTATTTAGTAAAAACGCGGAATTCCGTCATATTGCAAGGTGGGAAATATACATAACGTAAAAAATAATAGGTTGTCGAATGCAAAGCCCACAATCGCCTAGTTGTCGCTATCGAAGTTGAGCAATTCGCACAGAATGGAATTGACGACGTACAATTTGTCCGATGGAACACGTACGCAGCCGTCCTCCACCACCAAAAATCCTTGCTCATGCAGTTGCCTTGCATTAGCGAAAAAGTCCCAAAAGTCCTTGCAATATCTTTCGGCAAACTGAGACAAACTTAAGCCATTGCTTAAGCGCAAACCAAGCATGACATATTCGTTGGCTTGATCGTTAGGCGATACGTGTTGACAATCCGAATGCAACGTTAATGTATTTGCCGCAAGGTAATCCTTCATATTGTAAGGGTTTGTATAACGAACGTCTCCGATAAATCCGCTTGCACTCGCGCCAAACGCCATATAGCGTCCTTCCTGCCAATAGTTGAGATTGTGTAAACATTCGCATCCCGCTTTAGCAAAGTTGGATATTTCGTACCGTTCATAGCCATGCTCTTGTAACAGCTGCACCGCTTTGTCGTACATATCCGCCAGTTCGTCGTCGCTAAACGGGTACCGAGCCTTACACAGCTTGTATAACTCCGAACCCTCATGCAGCTCCAAGGCATAAACGCTGACGTGCTGCAACGGAAGGGACGCAACCACTTCTACCGAATGATAAAAGTCCTGCGTGCTTTCCGGCAGACCGACTATCAAGTCGGCATTGATATTGGTAAATCCAAGCTGTTGGGCAAGTCTTAACGCTTGTTCAAATTGTTTGTAGTTGTGTAACCGTCCAATGCGTTTGAGCGTTGCGTCGTTTACACTTTGCAAGCCGAAACTCAGTCTGTTTACGCCGTTGGCTTTGAGACAGCGTAGCAGATCCTCCGTTACGCTTTCGGGGTTGCACTCCACGCTGATTTCCTTGACCTGCGATAGGTCGTAATGCGCATGCAACTTGTCAAATAGATCGTTTAACAGATTTTTATCTACCGCCGAAGGTGTTCCACCGCCGATATATACTGTATAAATTGGTACATCCTTGTTGCGAAAGTACTCCATTTCCCCGAAAAGCTTGGCAAAGTAACGCTTTACCAACGAAAAATCGGTGGATGAAGAAAAAGCGCAGTAGCTGCACCGCGCTTTGCAAAAAGGTATGTGAACGTAAATACTGCAGTTATCCATGTTAATCGTCGATTTTTAGGATGGACATAAACGCCTCGCTGGGAACCGATACCGAGCCAACTTGGCGCATGCGCTTTTTGCCTTCTTTTTGTTTTTCAAGCAGTTTCTTTTTGCGCGTGATATCACCGCCGTAGCACTTAGCAAGCACGTCCTTGCGTAGCGCCTTGACTGTTTCGCGGGCAATTATCTTGTTACCGATTGCCGCCTGAATGGGAATTTCAAACATCTGACGGGGAATTGCTTCCTTGAGTTTTTCCGCCATTTGACGGCCGCGGGCGTAGGCGCGCTCCTCATTGACGATGATGGACAGCGCGTCACACACTTCGCCGTTTAACAGCATATCCATACGCACCAGTTTACCTAGCGTAAAGCCTTTCAGTTCGTAGTCAAGACTTGCGTATCCGCGCGTACGGGATTTCAACGTGTCGAAAAAGTTGTAAATTATTTCGTTTAAGGGAATATCGTAGGTCAGCTTGACTCTGCGCGTATCAAGATACGTCATATCAATGAACACGCCGCGCTTGTCCTGACACAGACCCATTACGTCACCGACATACTCAGGTGGAGAGAAAATTTCCGCCTTGACAATGGGTTCTTCGATATGCTCGATTGCCGTTACGGGCGGTAGCTTGGTGGGGTTATCTATCATAAGCACTTCGCCCTGTGTTGTAAACACCTTGTATATTACGCTGGGCGCCGTGGTTACCAAGTCAAGGTCGAACTCACGCTCCAACCGCTCCTGAATGATTTCCATGTGGAGCAGTCCCAAAAATCCGCAACGGAATCCAAATCCCAACGCCACCGACGTATCCGGCTCGTAGGTTAACGACGCATCGTTGAGCTTTAACTTTTCCAACGCGTCCTTCAAATCGTTGTATTTGCTGCCGTCGGCAGGGAAAATACCGCAAAACACCATGGGTTTTACTTCTTTGTACCCTTTCAGCGGTTCGTTGCAAGGAGCCTTGGCGTCCGTAATTGTATCGCCCACCTTGGTGTCGGATACCGTCTTGATGCTCGCGCATATGTAACCGACGTCGCCAGCTTTAAGTTCGGAAACACTTTGCATTGAGGGTGCAAAAATACCAACCTCCGTGACGTCGAATGTCTTGCCCTTTGTTTCAAACATCTTGATTGTGGTACCAACCCTTACAGTCCCATCTACAATGCGCGTAAAGATGATTACGCCCTTATAATTGTCGTATTCACAGTCGAAAATAAGCGCCTTTAACGGTGCATTTTCGTCACCTTGCGGCGACGGAATGGTATCGACAACAGCGTCCAGTACGTCCTTAATGTTGGTGCCTTCCTTAGCAGACACAAGGGGCGCGCTACCGGCATCCAGCCCTATCGCGTCCTCAATTTCACGCTTGGCGCCGTCGATATCGGCGGATGGAAGGTCGATTTTGTTGATAACGGGAATGATTTCCAAGTCGTTCTCAAGCGCCAAGTAGCAATTCGCCAACGTCTGCGCCTCTACACCCTGCGATGCATCCACCACCAACAATGCGCCTTCACATGCGGCAAGTGAACGGGATACTTCGTAGTTGAAATCCACGTGTCCCGGCGTATCAATAAGGTTCAATGTGTACTCAACGCCGTCCTTTACGTACTTCATGCGTACGGGCGTCAGCTTGATGGTTATTCCGCGTTCGCGCTCGATATCCATCGAATCCAACATCTGCGCAGCCAAATCGCGCTTGGCAACCTGACCGGTGTACTCCATAAGTCTATCCGCCAGCGTGCTTTTGCCATGGTCGATATGCGCTATTATGCAAAAATTTCGTGTGTTTTGTTGTGACATACTTTCTCTCGGGATACCCTCGTTCTTTCCTTTTCGGTTTATTAGGGCGTTACTCCGATTGTAATCAGCCCACCACCGTGTTTTTTATTATATCCGATTTTCCCTCAAATGTCTATAATATTATCTTGCAAAATGAATTTAACTATTATATAATATATTGGAATGATATAGTAGGAGAATAACTACAGTGATAAACCAAGATTACAAGTGGTTAACAGACACATACGTCGCACATAGAGGTCTATTCGACAACGCCAACGGCATACCGGAAAATTCAATTCCCGCATTTGAGCAAGCAAGCGAACAGGGCTTTGCCATAGAAACGGACGTACAAATGACGGCTGACGGCGTGCTGGTTTTATTTCACGACGACACGCTAAAACGAATGACGGGCGCCGACGGAAAGCTATCCAACTACACCTATGAACAGCTGCTTGAGTTGCGCTTACTGGATACGGATTGCAAAATCCCTACCTTTGAGGAGTTTCTTGCGGCCGCAAACGGCGTTAACCTTGTCGTGGAAATAAAGACTCACGACCACATAGGCGAAGTGGAACAAAAAACCTACGAAGCCCTCAAATCGTACAAAGGCCACTACTGCATCGAATCGTTCAACCCCTTAATTGTACGGTGGTTCAAGGTTCATGCGCCCGAGGTCATTCGCGGAACGCTGTCCACGTCGTTTAAAGAAACCAACTTTTCCGCATTTCGCAAGTGGCTGCTTCGCGAGCTGAAACTGTGCAAGTGGAACGGCAGTCAATTTATCGCATACGATGCCGCAACCATTGCCAACTGCAAGCCGGTAAAGCGTTTCGCCAAACGCGTGCCCATAATTTGCTGGACAATACGCAGTCAAGAGCAATACGATAATTTGAGCAAATACTTTGATAACATGATTTTCGATTCGTACGCGCCAAGCTCGCCGCGTAACGCTAATAGCAAATAACAAAGAGGTCAACTATGGGAAGAAGAATTTTAGCTTTCTTTTTGGGAATGTTATTCGGAATAATACTTGTTTTCGGCGGTGTTGTTGCGGCAATTTATATAGGCGCAACGACGGTAAAGCCGGGGGACATATATCCCGACAGCGACAAGTTTTTGGGCGATCTTGCTAATATGTCGCTGTATGAAATTTATATGGAAATAAGTAACCTATACAAGGAGAAGTTGGGTATAACCGACGAAAAAGGAAAGTATTTCACCCTAGGCGAATTTATGGAAAGATACCATATCGACCCTGTTGTCGCATTTGGTAAACCATTGCCCGAGGACTTGGAAGAAATCCCCATACTGGAGCTGCTCGGCGGCAAGACAGACACTGCATTCACGCAGATGAGGGCGAGTGTGCCGTTTTCGTTTGTAAACTTCATGACGCAGAAGAAAGACAGTGAAGGTAACCTTTCGGGCGGATATTTCAGCGCCGCAGCCATTGAAAAGTTGCGCAAGCACCCCATGTCGGAGTTGACGGAAGACGGTAAGGGCGTAACATACGTTCTTAGCGACCTCGTGCTTGTGGATTTACTCACCACCGCTTTCCCCGCCGAAGAACCGACGGAGGGGGACAAAATCATGTGGGCGCTGGGGCAATCCAGCGTTGGAAAGCTGTTAGGCGGAATGGGCGGTAATCTCCTGTTGCAATTCAAGGACGGCGGCGCCTTCGAAACGGTGGGCACGCTTGCCATCAAGGAGCTCATGGGTAGCACCAGTTCGTATATGAAGGTTATATTTGGCAACAAGGCGTTTGCCGACTTAATTGACGAACAGGGCAACCTACTGGTTGACAGCGTTATTAACGCGATGTATCTTGGTTCGATGCTCGGCTACGAGCGCAGAGAAGTTAACACTTCGACAGGTTACAATGAACTGATAACTAAAGATGACGTAACAGTACTGCAAGGCGAGGACGGCTCCTACGCCATAACGGTGGACGGCATAAGTTACGAAGCAAAGCAAATCTGTGGCGACAACGAGCACACCCACGAAGCAGACTGTATCAAATTCGTTTGGTACAACATGACTTCGTGCGAATCCGACGGTCACGAGCACAACGACGATTGTTACACGCAAGAAAAACAAGCTTCCGGCATGATGGAAAAACTGTCCTGCGAACGAATGAAGGACCTAAACAGCATACCTCAAGTCGTCAAAAACATGACTCTTTACGACGTGCTTGAAGACGACATTCCTTCGGTACTAAAGTCACTGCAACACACAAAAATCGGCGAACTGAGCGCCGCAATTGACGCGATGTATCTTGGCGAATTTCTCGGTTATGAGCACATTGAAGTAGCTGACGGCGAATATAACTGGTACCAAAGACATGACGACCCAATTTGCAACAACACTGACGAAGGTCACGAACATGACGACAATTGCTACCTCACCATCGTCGAAGGCATGATGTACAAGCTGTCCAACCAAACCGTCAAGGATTTGGGCAATCTCAACAACACTATCAAAACCTTTACGTTAAAAGACGTTTTGGGTGACGATGTTCCCTCCATGTTCAAATCCATCGAAGACACCGCTATTAAAGATATTGGTACAGCAATCAAAGGTCTGTCACTAAGAGACATCTTGTCACATATCAAAAAGACCATTGAAGTGGACGATACTTTCTCCGACATTATTACAGGCGCCGTAATGCAAAAAGACGACGTGATTGCGATGCTTGACGATGACGGCGTGTGGTATGAAGCAAAGCTCAATTGCTCCGAGACACACGTTCACATTCAGGACTGTTACGAATACGTGTGGTACGAACTGACCGACTCGGACGCTAGCCACGAACACACTTTCGACGACAACTGCTACACCGCTGTTAAAGGATTGATTAGTCGAATATCTCACTTAACGGTAAGCGAGCTATCCGCAAATAACATCATGAAGGAAATTGACGACACGCCTCTCAGCGAGATAATTCCAACAGAAAACGCTAACGGATTGCTCAAAGAATTGGGTGAGGTGAAGATCGGAAACCTCAGTAAGGAGCTTGACGCGCTGTACGTCGGCATTGCCATGGGATACGGCAGAGTACAATACGAAAAGGGGCAAGACTGGCAACTCGTTGCGTCGGATACCAATCGCACGGGCGAAAACGAAATATGGTCGGACGGCAACTATTACTACTTCTACGACAAACTGAGAAACAAGTTCTACGCTGCGCAGCTTAATTGTAACATAGACCACAAGGACGAAACCGGCGAAAGCGTACCCCACAGCTTCGACTGCTACGGCTACGTGTGGCTGGATTGCAAAGCTGGATTTGACTCGGAAGGCAACAAAATCGACCACACACACTCACTTGAATGCAACCATGCAAAGGGACTCAATGCAAAGATAGCAAACCTACGTATTGACGAGTTGTCGGACGGCAACCTTACACGAATCAGCACGTCCTTGACAATCAGCGACCTCATTGAAAGTGAAATGATGTCTCTCGGTGACACTGACGAAAAGAAAGAAGAAAACAGTTACAAACTTGCAATTCTCAGTTGCAAAGATAACACACACTACTTTGAGGCAAATGTTTCTATTGGATCCATGCCGTCAACCACGAAGACTTTCTATTGCACTTTGCAAGATTACTTCACCTACAAAGCAACCGTAAATGATAATATAAGCGCAAAAGATTACTGGCTGCTTACACATACAAGCGAAGGTGACGATTCAATAGATATCGCACACAGAGATTACTGGATGAATCAATCCCTGACAACATTCATCTCGACGCTACTGGGCGCATTGTAAAATAAAATATAACAATCAAAAATCAAAAGCAACTTGTTTTCACAAGTTGCTTTCTTTATGCTCTGAAATATAAATTGCTACTTTTAAACCATCAACAGCAGAACTGACTATCCCTCCCGCATAGCCCGCACCTTCACCGATCGGATACAGGTTCAATAGCTTGCTTTGGAATGTTTCGTCACGCGTAATACGTACGGGGGAGGATGTGCGCGTTTCTACGCCCGTAAGCACTCCGCTACTTCCAAAGCCGCGTATTTTGCGGTCGAAGTACTGTAAAGCCTCGGCAATGGTATCACCTAAATCCTGAGGCAACAGTTCGCGAAGATTGACGGAGGTAACTCCCCTCGGATAACTGGGCGTAACATCGAATTGTGTGCTTACCGTACCCTCAATGAAGTCCTTAACACCCTGAGCCGGTGCAATATAGTTGCCACCTGCGCTAACGTAGGCACGATGCTCCAGATCTTGCTGAAAACGCATGCCCGAAAGCGCATCCGAACCGTAACCGTAACGAGCAACGTCACTTGCATTGACTGTCACAACAAGAGCGCTGTTGCTATTTGCTCCGTCCCTGAGGTAATTGCTCATGCCATTGACAACAACAGTATCACGTTCCGAGCTTGCGGCAACTACAACGCCACCGGGACACATACAAAAGCTATAACAACTGTGTATGTCACCGTTCATCACAAGCTTGTAGCTAGCGGTAGGCAAATCGCGATGAGTTGCGTACACTAAGCCGTACTGTGCCTTATTGATAAACTCACTTTTATGCTCGATACGCAAACCGACGGCAAATGGCTTGAAAGCAAGCGCATCGTATTGGGACAGACAACTGTAAATATCTCTTGCACCGTTTCCGCAAGCAAGCAACACCTTATCGGCATACAACCTTGCGCCATCATGTAGCACTACGCCCTTAACAACGTTCTCCTCTACAACGAAGTCCGTAACCGAACTGTCAAATAAAAACTTACCACCGTAGGAAATTATCTCATCGCGTAAGTTAGCAACAACATTTACAAGCTTGTCGGTGCCGACGTGAGGTAATGCTGAGGTAAGTATCTCGCATGGCGCGCCACTTCTGACAAGCTGCTGAAATACTGTATAGGTAAGGGGCGAGGATATACCGGTAGTCAATTTACCGTCGGAAAAAGTGCCCGCACCGCCTAAGCCGAATTGAACGTTACAGTGTTCGTCTAACGGTCCGCCGTTGAAGAAAGCATTGACCTTGGCTTGGCGAACGCTAACGTCGCTACCGCGTTCAATGACGGTAACGTGGCAACCGCTTTTAGCAAGATACAGCGCCGCGAACAATCCCGCAGGACCTGCGCCGATTACAATGCAATCAAAGCTTGTGTCAGTTGGCGCAACGCTTTGCAAGACGTCAACGGGATATTCGTAGGGCGTAGCATTATCAGGACTTACGTTCGTTTCCACCACGTACGAACAAACGAAATGAACGTCGCTCTTGTTACGGGCGTCTATACTTTGCTTGTGTAGATGAAAGGAAACAAGCTCCTTGTCCTTTAGACGAAGCAGCTTGAGTAACTTTGGTCGTACGTCGTTGACCTCCTCTCCGAGCTCAACTTTTATAGGTTTTGTTAAAAAAATAGGCATTTATTTATATTATGTGTGTAATAGTACTTTATCCGTATTAGAATTTCGCTATTATTCCATATAAATCAGACACTAAACAATCTGCGGTGAGTATGTAGTACGAGCGAAGCCGTTTGGTGTCAAATACGCGAGACCTCAGCATATAGCGTATGCTTTTTCGCGTTCGGACGGTGAAAACGTGTACAAGGCGGAAGCCGCAGCAAAATACAGATTGTTACCTCCGCATATACCGTCAACATTGAGCAGCTCTCCAAGCACCACCACACCGCTTTGCAAAGCAAGCGTGTCGATATCCAGATAACCGTCATCTACCCCGCCTGCAGTAACCTGACTCTTGGACCAGTCAAGGAGTCTATCGAAACTGAACTGCAAATCCTTTGCCGTGTGCGCTAGCGTTGCCGCATCCGCATTTGCTCCTGCGCGCTTTACTATATGCTCTGCCAGTTTGTTGTGAAGAATACCGTAAAAAAGTTTACTGCGTTCGCCGCACTTGATACGACCGTGCAGTATCTCTTGCAAATCCCACTGACTCAGATTGGGTACAACGTCCACGCTGAAAGTGTAGTTACCATACTTGCGTTGCACCATTTTGCGTGCAATCAACGCCGATAAGTTGAAGATACATATTCCGCTAAGTCCGTAATCCTTAAACAGTACTTCGCCGCTCTCCTTGCCCATATATACGTTGCCGTCGTACAGGCTTACGTTTGCGCGCGCCCTTATTCCGTTGAGTGTTCCGTCCATATCGCGAATTTTCACGGGAACGAGGGACGGCACCGTGGGAGTAAATACGTCGTTGGGTATGATGTGGGAAATGTTGGGTCTTTCCGCCTGACTTCCACTTCCGCATGCCAACACTACTTTGTCAAATAAGTAATTGGTTGCGCCTACCGTCACTTGGTACTGACTGCCCACCTTGACGCATGCTGTTATTTCCGTATCCGGCCACAGAGTTGCGCCGAACTTCTTGAGTTGATGGCGCAAGCAGTCCACAACGTTTGCGGCGCTGTCACTTAACGGGTACATACGCCCCTCCATATCGGTGTAGGTGTATATACCGCAACTAATCAAAAATTGTCTGTATTCATTTACGGATATAGCATCGAGAACACGTCTTACCACAGGACTACCGTTATAACATGCTGCGTTTACCCTTGCGTTGCCAATGTTACACTTTCCGTTGCCGGTTGATGCGATTTTTTTGCCTACGCGCGCGTTGCGCTCAGCAACGGTTACGTCAAGGCCGTTTTTGCAAGCGACGATTGCGTAGGTCATCCCTGCCATTCCGCCGCCGATAACTAAGATTTTCATATATACCTTCCTTATCTATATTGTATCGTATCAAGAGTAATAAGTCAAGTATAGTGAAGTTTCAACTGCGTTTAAGTGAAGTTAATGCTACGCTTTAGTGATGTTTCCCACGAACAATGAGCGTGTAGTTTTAACTACGTTATAGCTATATATTTATTGCTTTAATAAAAGTGTCATTACTCTCTGGCACATGCGAAAACTTTACCTTGTTTCGCATATACTTTTGTACAAACTATTTATTATTGATACGTCCGTTGTAAGGCGGACAACGTTGTCGTTAAATTCGATATTGTACAGCTTGAGCGAACTAACCTCCATCGATTTGCCGAAATAATCTATCTTCCCTGTGTTCTGTCGCAAGAATCTCGAAATGAGCCTTGCCATCTTCCAATTGGGATAGCTGTGCAGTACGGTTGTTACAACGCGACCCCCCGTTACAGTTTCGGCAATGGACAGCAACTTGCTACGCGACGGACAGTGCGATACAAGAGTGCTTTTGCCATGCGGTTGCATAAAATTACCTATTTTTATCGGGATTCCCTTGCTTTCTACAGGCGCTACAGCGTCGGGATGCAACACTTCGGCACCCGCAAGGGACAACAGATACATTTCGCCGTAACTCATCTGCAACACGGTTGCAACATCCGAAACTGCCACGGGATTGGCAACACACACACCGCATACGTCCGTCCAGTTTTCGTACAGCGTGCTATCAGTTGCCGCGGCGACAATAGCACCGCTTACGTCGCTTCCTCCGCGCGAAAAAGTTTGTCTTACGCCGGTTGCGCAACCGCCGTAAAAACCGCCCATCACGTACAGGTGCGCCCCCTGAACGCTTTGACGAATATTGCTGTAAGTTTCTTCCACATTGAGGTTGCCGTCGCTGTTAAAGCGCACAACCTGCTCCGCTTCAAGAAACTGCGCTTGGAAAAACGCCGCAACCACCCTTGCCGACAGTTCTTCGCCGAGTGACGCACAGTACTGCAAACTATATAGCGTTGCCCTACTTCGGGCATCTGCTAACAGCGCGTCAATGTCAACGTCAATCGCATTAACTTTCACAAGTCTTCGATATTTGTCGGCAATCTTGCACCAAATATCCTTTGACGGATTGTGATAGTAGCTAATAAGCAAGTCTGTTGTTTTGGTGTCAGTTTGATATTCCTTACCAACCGCACTTACAACTATACACTTGTGAAAAGGCGTAACAATTTCTTTCAAACGCATTAAGTTGCCTGCCGTTATTGCCGTTCCGCCGAATTTCGCCGTAATCATGCTTTACTTTATGAAATATAATGACAAAATAGACAGCAAATTACCTGCATAAAAAAAGGACGCGTTGCTTTAAGCAACACATCCTAAACTACATACCTAATATATAATTTTTTTTCTAAAACACCCATTTGAGTTGAGCGGGTAGAAGCGAGCAAGACGAGACGTTCACCCCACTTTACACCTGCATACCGAAGTAACGTTAAACTAACAAACGGGTGGGCCGAGTGTGTTACAACTCAAAACAATCTGCAACGAGTGTGCTTGCACACAAAGTGAAGCCGTTTTGAGCGAAATACACGATGTCTCAAACGCAATAGGCAACAAGAAGTACTACCATCACTGCGCAAACAATGGCAAGTAGTAACAATACAAAGTAATGCTTGAAAAAGTGTCCAACTCTTTGACCTGCTGTCATTCCTTTCTTTTTCATCTATTTTCCCCCCAAATCTTGTCTTCGGCGCTTTCGTCCGCTAGTCCCAAAGCGCATTCCAATATCGATTGCAATAGCTTTGCGTCAAGATAACGCTTGACCTTGTTATCGTGCACGGCGGAAATAATACCCGTTTCCTCGCTGACCACTATTGCCGTTACACCGGGGAAAGCCCCTGATACACCGATTGCCGCACGGTGACGCGTTCCAAACTCACGGGGAAGGTTTTGCGCCTGTGTGAGGGGCAAATAGCAACCTGCCGCCACCACTCTGTTACCGGTGATAATCACCGCTCCGTCGTGCAAAGGCGTCTTGGGGAAAAACATTGTTTCCAACAGTTCGGCAGTGATTTCGGCGTTTACGCGAATACCGCTGTCCAGTATTTCATCAGATATATTGTCGGCAAATACGATAAGTGCGCCGGTATCAGTCTTGCTCATACGAAGGCAAGCCTTGATAATTTCGTTGGTGGATTTAGTCAAATCCTCACTGCCGTATTGGGCAGGAGAACCGTCCTTGTTTAGCTTGCGTCCGCCGGAAGTTCGGAAAATATTGCGGTTTATATCCTGCGTAAACAATACGATGCTCATTACGCACAGCACAACCAACGCGAAGTAAACGTAAAAAGTCAACTCACTTGCGGAAGTCAAAAATGCCACTCCAAACAGCACAAATATTACCAACGCCACCAAAAGAGTGTACAGTCGGAGATTGCGTTTTTTTGCATAGCAGAAAAACAAAAAGAACACAAAAGTTGCCATAACGACGAATATTGCATAACTGATCGTCGTCATGAGATTGTCCATTTGCGTGATATTCGCAACAAATTTTTTCAAAAATTCCAGCATACTAAATCATCAACCTTTTAGGGTATATATACATTACTGGATATATATTACTATATTTCAATGAAAAAATAAAGCATATTGCAAGTTTTTTTGTAGGAAATTTAGCATTTAAACAACATTTGATGCTATTTAGCTCAAAGCTATAAAGTAAGATAAGTTTTGCAAGGCGCGCATACAATATGGCTAGGAGGAAAACGAAATGAAATTGGCAATTGTCGGCTACGGAAACTTAGGGAAAAGTCTGGAAAAGGAAATTGACAAGCGTACAGATTTAATGCTTACGGCAATCTACTCGAGAAGAACCTTGGATAACGGGCGGTACCGCCCGCTACAGTCAATTGCGACAACGCATGACTTCGACGTGGCATTGCTTGCCCTAGGAAGCTACAATGATATTGCCGAATATGCAACAACGTTTGCGCAACTGGATACGGTGGATAGTTTCGACACTCACGCAAAGATTGCCGATTACAAAAAGGCTGTCGGCGACGTTAAAAAGGACAGCCTGTCCATCATTTCCACAGGATGGGACCCGGGACTGTTGAGCCTTGCACGGGCAACGTTTGGTATCGGCGGAGGGGAAAGCGTTACGCTGTGGGGCGAAGGCGTGTCGCAAGGACACTCCAACGCGATACGGAGCATACGTGGCGTTATCGACGCCGTACAGTTTACGCGTCCAAAGCCCAACGCCGATGAGCGCATATCAAACGGAGAAAGGAACAGCGCCAAGCTACACGACCGCATTTGCTACGTGGCGTGTATTGAAGCAGACAAACAACGCATAAAAAGAGAAATTGTCACCATGCCCGACTACTTCGCAGATTACGACACCGAGGTTATATTCACCACTCCCAACGAGGTACGCCAACTGAAACAGCGCACCGCTCACCGCGGACAGGTCGTAACCGTTGGTGATGGTTTTTACGTCAAGACGGACGTGCGGCTAGATTGCAACACCGATTACACGGCAAAAATCATGCTTGCTTACGCCGAGGCACTACCGCGCTTGAAAACGGACGGCTACCGCGGCGCACTGGACGTATTTGACATTCCATTGAAATACTTGGTAGATAGACCGCTGATTTAATTTGCCTTTTGCAACAATTGACAGCGCAAAAAAAAGGGACTTGTCGCTATAAATAACGACAAGTCCTGCTTTTATAAATCAGGATTAAAATTGTATAACGTCTGTTTTACAACGTACACGTCTAAAATTTGTCTAGTTGAACGTTGGCTTCGTTAAGTATCTCCACCGCAAATTGGTCGGGATATCCTTCCTTGTACACTACGCGTTTTATCCCGGCGTTGACGATAAGCTTAGCGCATATCACGCAAGGTTGATGTGTGCAATACAAGGTTCCACCGCTCAGATTTACACCCATACGGGCGGCGTTGACAATGGCGTTTTGTTCGGCGTGTACCGAGTAGCACGTTTCCAAATGCGTTGCGCTGGTAATACCCATCTTTTGACGGAGGCACTCACCCTTTTCCTTGCAGCTCTTGACGCCTTCGGGCGCACCGTTGTAGCCTGTAGATAATATTCGGTTATCCCTTACTATTACCGCACCTACTTGACGGTCTGCCTTGAAACAACTCGACCAAGTTGCAACCTGCTCGGTAAGTTCCATAAACCGCTTATCCCACTTGTTCATATTTACAATCCCCCAGTCGCATAGGTTGCGACAGCCCCCTTTGCACAAGGGGGCCTATTGTTTTTTTATAATACAAATTATCTTTTTTTGAGGTGGTAGAAGCAAGGTAGGCGAGGCGCACGAGGCTTGACCGACAGGAGCGTACTTAGCGTACGTGACCGAGGGCAAACGCAAGTGGAACAAAGCATACCGCCGCTTATTCCGCCTCAAAATTAATACTTTTGTTTGCGAATAGTTCCATCCATCTTATGGATGACAATGCTACCGTCTTGGTTTTTAGCCTTTTCCTTGGCGAATTCAATAGCTTCCGCTTGCGTATCGAAAAGTTTCAATGCCTTTTCGCCCTTGCTAAGCTTTACTTGCCACTTGCCGTCGTCGCGAGATGAAATGTGGTAAACCTTTGGACGGGCTTTTTCTTCCTCGGCGGGAGCTTCCTCTTTTGCAGGCTTTGCTGCGGGTTCTGCCTTCTTAGCGGGAGCTTTTTTAACTTCCTCTTTCTTGGCGGGTTCAGCTTTCTTAGCAGGAGCTTTCTTAGAGGTTTCTTTCTTGGATTCGTCCTTCTTAGCAGCTTCCTTTTCGGCGTTAGCCTTAGCAAGAGCAGCTTTGTATTCCGCTGCAGCGGTCTGTCTTCTCTTTACGGGAGCTTTTTCTTCATCGTCTTTTTCGTAAGCGACGCCGTCTTCATCATCTTCGTCCTCGTCGTCTTCGATTTCTTCCACGTGGTAAATCAAAGTGCGAGCTTCTTCAGCTGCAGATGAGGATTTAGTTGCGGAAGCCTTGTTTTCAGCAGGTTTAGACTCTTTCGCTGCGGGAGCAGGTTGAGAAGCCTTGCTTTCTTCCGCTTTGGGTGTTTCTTTTTGTTCTTCGGGTTTGGACTCCTCAGCTTTTGTTTCTTCAGCCTTGGGTTCCTCGGGTTTTTGCTCCTTACTTTCGTTTGCTTTTTCGGATTTGCGCAAACGTGACTTCGTGCGAGCAAGAGCAACGATAAGGCAAATCAAGATGATTACCAATACAAACGCTGCAACCGCAAGGATGTGCCACAAAAGCACGTCGAAACCGCCGACAGTAAATATGGGCGCGCCATAGTCTGATCTCATTACATTCAACATAATAATGCTCCTTAATATTATTCCTGTAATATTATAGCATTATATGTAAAAAATAACAATCTTTTTTTTTAAAATATTTTGATAAAAAATAACTAATCGGCAAAAAATGAGCCAAAACAACAAGCAATTATCTTGACAATTTGCAATTCCGTGATATAATATAATTAGCAGTCGAGAGTCTTGACTGCTAACCAATTGGATAATACTAGTTTTGGAGGCAAAATATGAAACTTAAACCACTTTTTGACAAGGTTGTTGTAAAACTTACCGAAGCAAAAGAGCAAACCGTCGGCGGAATCTTTTTACCCACGGCGGCGAAAGAAAAACAGGAAATTGCAGTCGTTATCGCTGTAGGCGAAGGCGGCGTAATTGACGGAAAAGAAATAAAAATGGTCGTATCCGTCGGCGATAAGGTTCTGTTCAGCAAGTATGCCGGTAGTACCTTTAAGTTGGACGGTGAAGAAGTTACCGTTATCAAACAAAGCGATATTTTAGCAATTGTAGAGGAGTAATAGATATGGCAAAACAGATTAAGTACGGCGAAGAAGCCAGAAAAGCGCTGGAAAACGGCGTAAACCAACTTGCGGATACAGTTAAAATTACACTTGGACCCAAGGGTAGAAACGTTATTCTCGAAAAGAAATACGGCAGTCCGCTCATTATCAACGACGGCGTAACCATCGCCAAGGAAATAGAACTTAAAGACCCGTTTGAAAACGTCGGCGCACAAATAATCAAGGAGGCCTCCACCAAGACCAACGACGTAGTAGGCGACGGCACCACCACCGCGGCAGTATTGGCTCAGGCAATTATCCGCGAAGGTAACAAAAACGTTGCCGCAGGAGCAAACCCCATCATACTGCGCAAAGGCATTGACAAAGCCGTTGAAGTGTGCGTGGAAAAACTTAAAAAGATTTCCACTCCCGTCGAAGGCAAGCAGGCAATCGCACAGGTTGCAAGCATATCCGCAGCGGACGAAACCATCGGCGCGCTCATATCCGACGCAATGGAAAAGGTGGGCAACGACGGAGTTATTACCGTTGAAGAAAGCAAGACCATGAAGACGGAACTCAACGTCGTGGAAGGTATGCAATTCGATCGCGGTTACGCCAGCCCCTACATGGCAACCGATCCCGACAAAATGATTGCCGAACTGGACAATCCGCTTATCCTCATCACGGACAAAAAAATCAGCTCCATTCAGGAACTGCTACCCGTACTTGAACAAGTGGTAAAAACAGGCTCCAAATTGCTCATCATTGCCGAGGACGTCGAAGGCGAAGCGCTCACCACTCTTATCCTTAACAAACTGCGCGGAAGTTTTGTATGCGTAGCGGTAAAAGCTCCGGGATTCGGCGACAGACGCAAGGAAATGCTTACCGATATTGCCATACTTACAGGCGGCACCGTTATTACCGACGAACTGGGCTTGGACCTCAAATCAGCAACGCTTGATATGCTTGGAAGAGCACGTCAGGTAAAGGTGGACAAAGACAACACCATCATTGTTGAAGGCGCAGGAGACAGCAACGCAATTGCTCAACGCATCGGACAAATCAAGGCTCAAATGGCAGAGACCACAAGCGACTACGACAGAGAAAAATATCAGGAAAGACTGGCTAAATTAGCCGGCGGAGTTGCTCAAATCAACGTTGGCGCCGCAACCGAAGTGGAAATGAAGGAACGCAAAATGCGCATAGAAGACGCATTAAATGCTACAAGAGCGGCTGTTGAAGAAGGCATTGTTGCAGGTGGCGGAGTTGCACTGCTTTCCGCTATACCCGAAGTTGATAAGCTCATTAAGACATTGAACGGCGACGAAAAGACGGGCGCGCAAATCGTAAGAAAGGCGCTTGAAGCACCCATAAAGCAAATCGCGGAAAATGCCGGAGTAAACGGCGGCGTTATCGTCGAACAAGTTCTTGCAAAGAAAACGGCTAACTACGGATACGACGCATTGACAGGCACCTACGGTGACATGATTGCAAAGGGAATACTTGATCCCACCAAGGTTACACGTTCGGCATTGCAAAACGCAGCAAGCGTAGCAGGCACACTACTCACAACGGAAAGCATCGTTTGCGATATCCCCGAACCGCCCGCACCCGTTGCACCTAACGGTGGCGGAGATATGTACTAATTACCGACCAAACGCAATATTAAATAACAAAGGACACTTGAATTCAATTAAGTGTCCTTTTTTCTGATTACAATTGCACAACTTTTGTCGCTAACAAATCACGAAAGAATTTGTCATGTTCGACAAATAGCATTGTAGGATGGAACTCGCGTATCAAATTTTCTACTTGCATACGCGAATAAACGTCGATAAAGTTAAGAGGCTCATCCCACACATATATATGTGCTCGCTCGCACAAACTTTTGGCAATTAGCACCTTTTTCTTTTGTCCTCCCGAAAAGTCGCCTATATCTTTGTCAAACTGCTCACGGGAAAAATCAAGCTTGCGCAGTATCGCAAAAAACAAACTTTCTTCCAAGCCGTGATTTAATGCAAATTCTTTAAGTTTACCGCACAGCTGAGACGTATCTTGCGAAACGTAAGAGATGTTGAGTCCGCTACCGACAAATAATCTCCCATTATACGGCACATTTTCCCCTAACAACAATTTAACAAGACTGCTTTTGCCACTACCGTTTTTACCTGAAAGAGCAATTTGATCACCGCGCTTGATTTCAAACGAAACATTGCTACAAACAGTTTTTCCGTTGTAGCATATTGAAACATTGTCAAAAACAGCTAATGTTTCCGCTCTGTAATTTTGCGGAAATATTTTTAATGACTCGGCGGTTTCTACATTTTTTAACAGTTGCGATTTTTGGTCTATTGCCCTTTGCTGACGGCGTTCTATTGCTTTAGCACGTTGCATCATTATTGCCGCACAATGCCCAACGTAGCCCTTATCGCCTGCGCCTTTTTTATTCTTTTCTATTTTGTCTGCCCAATCTGCGGTTTGGCGCGTTGCCTGTTTGAGATTGGCTATTTCTGATTTTAAACGCTCGTTTTGCATTGATTCAAACTTTTGCTGATTTTCGAAGTTTGTCATAAAGGTACTGAAATTGCCCTTCTGCACTTCTATATTAGATTTGTTAAGCGACAGAACATGGTCAATGCAACCGTCCAAGAAATATCTATCATGCGATACAAGAATAAAACCCTTTTTTCCGTTGAGATATCGCGAAACCGTTTGTCGTCCTTCATAATCAAGATGGTTTGTAGGCTCATCAATAAGCAGAAAATGATTTTCCTTCAAAAACAATGCCACAAGCAACACCTTTGTCTGTTCTCCCTTTGATAAAGTAGAAAACGGTCTGTATAAAACGTCTGTTGCATCTATATTAATGCTGTTACACTCCTTTATAAATTGCCACTCTTGCGCTTCGGGACTGATTTCGTTCAGCACATCAACTGTGAGCTTTTCTTCATCCGGTACTACAAATGGAAAGTAGTCAAACTGAACAGACCTGGTTATGTTACCTTCATAAGCATATTTGTTCATGAGCAAATTTAGAAACGTTGTTTTACCTCTGCCATTTCTTCCTATAAAACCAAGCTTCCAATCAGTATCAATTGCGAAACTGACATTTTCAAAAACATTGTTATAACTGCCCGGATATGCGAAAGTTAAATTATCTACTTTAATTAATGACATATCATCCTCCAAAACAAAAAATATAGTCGCAAGAAGGTTTCTTGCGACTTGCGTAAAATTCATATTAACTACAATTCACATTTGCGCAAAATTGCCACATAACGGAGCAATAATTTGCGCTTAAATTAATGTAGAGTTGATTTGTTAAACGAAAAGATGTGAAACTATCTTGCAAAAGAGCATACTATCCCCCAAAAGAGATAGATCGCTTATTCAAATTATTTGCAAGAATTATTTACCATCTTTTCACCGCCTTTTTGTTAAGGTTGTTTATAATATATCAAATTTATTCGTAAACGTCAAGATTTTGAGTGCTATACAGCAATTGCACCACAAATAAAATAGGAACAAACTCCGAGCACGACTCCTGCGCCGTACATGATTGCAAGTATGACAAGATTTCGACGCCAGTGCTTGCGGTCCTTAAACAGTATTGCAAGCGCAATACCGCTATTTGATACAAGTCCGGCAAGCATTGCGGGAAGCTCGATTATTTTATCTACATACATACCCGTAATTATCACGCTACTTGCGCAGTTGGGTATAAGTCCTATTAGCGCCGTGAAAAAGCTTTGCGCAAATCCAAGCTTGGCGGTAAACCCTGTAATTTCATCCTGAAAGTAATAAAGTAACAACCCGAAAATTGCGTTTATTACAAAGATATAAACGAAGATTTTGAGAGTGTGCAGTAAGGGATGTTTTACAAAATTCCAAAAACGGTTTGCTTTTTTCTCATTTTCGTGGCTTTCGTGACTCTCGTTAACGTCATGATTGCAGCAGCCCACTTCTTCGCTGAGTTGATACTCGGTAGCTAACTTTCGCCTATCAATTAAGTTTATCAAGTATCCGAGTAATATGGCGTAAACAATCTTGACAAGCAACACTATCCACACCACTCCGATTGTCTTGCCGTTAGTTAACAGTATCGGCAACGCCTCATCGCTTGTAGCTACGAAAAAGGCTATGAGCGTACCCATCTTGAGGTAATCCTGACAGTACAGGTCGGTAGCCATCACGGAAAAACCGCATTGCGGAATAAGCCCCACACCGCTTGCCACCATAGGCGCAAGCTTTCCGTTTAGGAGCCTTACCGTCTTCAACTTCGCCTTTTCATTTCGCTCCAGAAACTCAATAAGCAGATATATCACGAGCAAAAAAGGCGCGGCTATGGAGCTGTCTATTAGCGCATCAAGCACTACGTCCCACATGAATTCCTCTCAAATTATACTTTTTGCTTTACCCGTATAACGTCAACCAAGTCAATGACGTATATCCTGTCGTCACCTGTATCGTGCAACACGTAAACCTCTTTACCGTTGTAATAAACCATTGATACCGGCGACGGATCAAATGATATTGTTGAAAACATTATCGACGTATCTCTGTAAATCGAGCCTTTATCCAAGTCAATACGCACGGAGTAATATATTCTGCCCCTGCGGTACCAACATGTATTAACTTGCTCAAGCTTGACGCGATACACAGGACACTGCTCCGCTACGCTTACGACGCGCTTATAACATGAGTAGTTGTAGATTGCTATACCGAAAAATACACATAAAAGTAACGGAAACAATCCGTATATTTCAATAAGTATAAAAATGTCCAATTCTGCATCTAATAAATTTACCAGTAAACAAAGCGCTACAAACACGACAGAAAAAATACAAGCAAATATCAGGTAAAATTTCATCCTAAATTTGCGCCACCTGCATTCGACGCTGTTTTTGGCTTGCTCTTTGGTTATGGAATAAGTCATGTCAACATTTCACCTCACACAATTGATGTCACGGTTAAGTCTATTTATTTTATGCGTCTATCCTATCTACCAAGTCGATAACATAGACCTTTGCGTTGTTTTTGTCGTACAATACGTAAACGTCCTTATTGTTGTAGTCGGACATTTTAAAGGGCACAAGCCATCCGTACGTGGCAAATATTGCCGTCGTATCCATAGTTACACGCCCACTGTCAGTTTGAAACTCGACGGTGTAATAAAGTACTCCACCGCGATACAGATAGCTGCCGTGTGGCTTGTCAAGCGTAACACGGTACGCGGGGCAATTGCCTACAGCTCGGATAACTCGCCTGTAACACACACAGTTGTAAATAAACATGCCGCCAAACGGTCCAAATACAATCAAAGCCAGAAATATACACGCGGGAATCAGCGCACTTAGTTCCTCTTGTGGCTGGATGGTGGCAATCATGATAATAATCGGCGTGAAAATCACCAAAAATATAGCGCACATTATCACACACGTTATCATGTTATATCGGCGCCACCTGCATTCGGCTCCGTTTTTAGCCTGTTCTTTTGTTATAATACACAATCTATCATCAGTCATAATTGCACTATGATTCTATTATTTTTTGTCTGTGAGAAGTCCAAGCTCTGCACACAAATCTTCCAGTGATAAGTCGTCGCGATTGATTTCCTCAAACTCTATCGTGTGCTCCGAAGCGCGCTCCACCTTGGTTATCGGGTTTTTGTAGGACGAAGCGCCCGATGACTTTGCCGTTTGTGGCGTTACGGTCGCAGCAACCTTTTCAGCCCTGTTGATGTCGTAAGTGCCCGATTCGTATTCCTTTACTATATCCTTGCCTTCGTAGGCGTCAATGATATCTTCGATTTTGCTTTGAAGCTTGTTAAACTCCGCAACTTCCTCCGCCGACAGCGAAGAAATGATAATTTGCGAATAAGCGCGCCACGTCGCGTAAAAAATCTTTGCGCGGGTCAACACTATATCGGAGTACTTTTCCGCATCGTACTTCATGCGTTGCGCAAGGTTTTGCGACACAATCAGCGATTGCGAAATGGCTTGTTCGTCATCCTGATACTTCTTGACCTGTTGACGAAGCGTTTCGTTTTCGTCAGTAAGTTGATCAATACGCTCTTTTTGCGATACGCGAATCTCTTTTTCGCGTTCGGAAGTCTTTTCCAATTCCTCAAGATACTTGTCAACTTGGGCGGTATCGTAACCGCGCATTTTCTTATTAAATTTCATTATTTCACCGTTTTGCGATCTTTTAATATTAGTTGCTCCTTGAGCGCGTACAATTTGTCGGATAAATCCACCTTGTATTCGTGTGGATTTGTTAGGCGTTTGTATTCATCCCAAAAGCCGTCAAGGCTTGCCTGACAGTCCTGCTGAAGTTCGTAGGCGGTCTTTTTCGGTAATACTCGCTTTCCGTCACGTATTGCGTCAACGTACAGTTCCTTGACGTAAAAGTCGTAAACCTCTTTAGTCTTCCACCGCTCTAACGGATGTGTGATGGTTAGCGGACTCGTTTCGTCAATAGTCTCGCCCGCAAGACATATTAGGTCGGCAATGGCTTTGTCGGTGTCCTTACCGAAAAGTCGATACACCGTTTTCACACCGGGATTTGTCATCTTGATGGGGTTGTCGCTTATCTTCATCTTGGGATAGTCGCAACCGTTTTCGTTTACGTTTGCCAACTTATAAACACCGCCCAGGCTAGGGGTATTGTTGCTTGTAATAAGCCGTGTGCCCACGCCGTAGATATCAATACGCGCGCCTTGCTGTTTAAGCGACTCCAACACGTATTCGTCAATGTCAGAGCTGGCGAAAATCTTACAGTCGTCATGTCCTGCGTCGTCAAGCATCTTTCGCGCTTGCTTGGACAGATACGCAAGGTCGCCACTGTCCAGACGGATTCCCAATGGCTTGTATCCCTTGGACTTAAGGTAATCGAAGGTCTTTATCGCGTTGGGTACGCCGCTGTTGAGCGTGTCGTAGGTATCAACAAGTAGCAGACAGTTGTCGGGATAGGTGTCGGCATAGGCAATAAAAGCGTCCAGCTCCGTAGGGAATGACATAACCCAACTGTGGGCGTGTGTGCCCTTGGGAGGAAGGTCAAACATCTGGGCGCACAACACGTTACTAGTTGACGAACAGCCGCCTATAACCGCCGCACGCGCTCCGTATATGGCGGCGTCCGGTCCTTGCGCTCTACGCAAGCCGAACTCCAATACACTGCTTGGCGCCGCAGCATGACACACTCTGCGTGCCTTGGTTGCAATGAGCGTTTGATGGTTAACTATATTGAGCAACGCCGCCTCTACAAGCTGCGCTTGACATATGGGCGCGGTAACTATAAGCAACGGTTCATAGGGAAACACCACCGTACCTTCGGGAACCGCGCGAACACTGCCCGTAAACTTGAAATCCTTAAGCCATTGCAAAAATTCCTTGCTAAACGCCTTGGTGGAACGCAGATACTTGATATCGTCCGCGGAAAAATGTAGGTTTTCGATATATTCGATTGCCTGCTCCAAGCCGGCGGCAATGCAAAAGTTACTTTCGTCAAAAGGACGGAAAAACAGGTCGAAGGTTGCAATTTCGTCCGTTTTGCCTTGACAAAAATAACCGTACATCATTGTTAACTCGTAAAAATCGGTTAAAAGTGTTAAATTACGCATAACACACCTTGTTCAAGTTATATTTGCTTCGCAAGCGAAATAACTATGCAGATAAATCGCCTTCCGAAGACTTCTTTTTCGATTTCTTGGGCTTGGAGTCCACCCAAGGCTTTAGGTGCTCAACGCCGTAGTTAAGATACGTTTTCGGCGGGAACAGGAACAGCAAAAACTTGTTGAGCTTCACCTGATACGTTGTTCCGCATTGACATGTGACGGTTGTCACGCCCTTCGTGTCGTCGGCAGGGGAACTTGCAAGCGCCTTGTACTCGGGTAGGAACCTCCACACAGTAAGCGCGATTGCCGTTGCAAAACACACCACCATGAGCACAATGCCGTTGGGAACCTTATCAAAAATGCCCCACTTGATAAGGCTGAAAATACCGAATCCAAGCAGCAGTCCTATCACCGTAGCGTAACAAATAACGGCTACATAGTGTTTACTTCTGTCCGTTTGCCAAGTTTCAACGGGTGCGTGACATTCGTGACAATCGGGACAGTACAGCTTGACCCTGTCAAACAGCGACCACACGCCCAATGCCGAATACACCGCAAGAGCCGTTGCGAAGAACCCGACAATAAACTTGCTTTCACCACCCAGTACAAACATCGTCACACCGACGCCCAGTAACACAATGGATAGCGCAAGCAATATCCAGCGCGACTTGAGCATTTCGTCCAAATCGGACTTAAACATCTTTTTGTACAGTGCGTGAAGTTCCTTGCGGTAGATTTTCGTCAACGTCCACAGTCCCATCACTATGGCGAAGATGGACACAAGCTGACTGATCTTGATATCCGTTTGACGGGTGCCGATCCACAAAAACAGACTGTCGGTACGCAATCCCTCAATTACCAGACGCGCAATACCGTAGTAGATACCGTAAAACGCCGTGCACCAACCCAACTTGTAGTGCTTGCTACGGGTAAGCAACAACACGCAAATGAGGAATCCCAACATTGTACATACACTTTCATAAAAGAAGGTCGCCTGATACCAACCGCCGGATGGGTTTTCGCCTAACGTGCCTATCCACACGGCGTAACCGTTGAAACGGGCAAACATTCCGCTACCTGCATGCGCAAGCTCATCATATGCGTGTGTAATAAGGTTACCGTACGCCTCTTGATTGGCGAAGTTGCCCCAACGTCCGATACTTTGCGCGACCAACACTCCGGGCAAGATACTGTCCGTAACTATGCGGAAATCCTGCTTTTTTATTTTCGTCAGCACATACGCGGAAATATATCCCATGATAACTCCGCCGTAAATACCCAATCCGCCACTGCGGAACTGGAAGTAGGTTGACCAATTAGCCTCCTGACCTTTCCACGGGAAAATATACACGTATGCGCGCGCACCCAATACGCCAAAGGGAATGAGCACCAACGCGTAAATAGTGATATCGTACGGATCGTAACCGCGCTTTTTGAAGTACAGCGCTCCAACTAATATTGCCAAACACATACCCGTCACAATACACAACGCGTAAACGTAAATTGGCAAACCGAATATAAACACTGCGGGACGACCGAAGTCCGTACCGTAACCGAAGTTTTCCGTTCCCCACACCATACTGGCTGAAAGTAAATTAGTCAAATCTGTGCACCTTCTTATGTTAGATTAGTATATATTATATAATCTTTCAATATAGGTGTCAAATGAAAAATTCGTTACAAACTCTTGTAAAATTGTCAAAAAGTGCTATACTAGCGTTATGGAGGTGAGAAAAGTGACAAAAAAATACAAAATCGCGCTAGGTATCATGCTCGCAATTACGGCGATACTGTTAGTTGTATCATACGCGCTATTACCCACCGTAGCCAACGACATGAACAACGGTTTGCAGGATAGTAACACCGAAGACAACTCGGAACAACTGGGTAACGCGTTGGGCGTAGTGTTCGGACTGTTATTTTCATTACTTGCAGGGGTCACGTGGTTAATTACCGCATTGATTTTCGTGATATTCCTTCCGATAGTACTGACGTCCAAGACGGAACAAAAAATGAAAAAGCGTGTAACGGTTCTACTTGTATTGACAGTCATATGCACGCTGTTCGTGATACCTGCCATGATACTGTGTTGGAGCATAGCAACCTACTCTATCCTGATGATGGCTGTGTTGATAATAACCGACCTGTGTTATATAGGCTGCTTCGTTACACAGTGCGTTACATTGAACAAACTTCGCAAAAGTGTTGCAGCGTAACGCAAAGTAAAGGGAGGAGCATATGAGAAAAATAAAAATACAACTGGCAATAACAATCGGTATCACGGTAATATTGCTGATGACGTCGTTTTTCTTGATAAGAACCAAAGCAAATGATTACCTAAGTATGTTAGATGAAATGAAAGGCGCAGATTGGGAAGAAGTTGAATACGGTGGGTTGGCATTTATCGCTACAATCATACTGATGATTGGTTCAATAATCAAGGTATTCGCATTGCCGTTACTTGTCACAGCCGTTATACTACTCCCCTTCTTGATAATTGTGTTAATAGCAAAAAAAGAAAAAACACAAAAGGTTGTCACGTTGATACTCATGATATTATCCATCGTGATTACAATATTTATGCTACTATACGTATCGGGAATGACATTGTTACTTGTGCAATTTGCGGAAGGTACAACCACACTGGCACTGTCTTACGCACTGGAAATACTGTTTTGTTTAACGGCAGTAAGCCTTGTATCAAACTTAATTACCGTCATTGTATCTTACATAAAGGTCACCAAATATATCAAAGAATCCACAAATCAACCAATATATATAAACGGTTAATAACCGAATACAATTAACAAAACGCCCTATTTCGAGGGCGTTTTTCTCTTATTTTCGATACTATGTGTGAAATAGTAGTTTGTTATTGATAACTTTTCAGAACAATTTTGCATAATACGCCTAAGTTTCCTCGGATTATTATCCGAAGAAACCTAGGCTAACCAAAAGAGCGTCGTTAATACGTTGCATCACGTCGGGCGGTAGCTCGCCGATTTTTTCCTTTATTCTGCTTTTGTCTATTGTACGAATTTGCTCCAACAGCACCACCGAATCCTTCGGTAGCGGCGTATTTGCCCGCGTAAGTTCGATGTGCGTAGGAAGTTTCGCTTTTGTAAGGCGCGACGTAGTTGCTGCTGCAATCACGGTTGGACTGTACTTGTTGCCTACGTCGTTTTGCAAGACTACTATCGGACGGATTCCGCCCTGTTCGCTTCCCACAACGGGGTTGAGGTCGGCGTAATAAATTTCTCCTCGCTTAATCACTTTTATTCGCGCTCCTTATTTGCCGTATATGGCATGTAAATTGCGGCGCGCCACTTCTACCCGAGCTATCATTCGATTATACATACATAACGAATCATATAGCGCAAGTTGCAACGACAAAGGCGAGGGTGTTCCGAAAAAAGTGACTCCGCAAGGGGAGTTACGTTAGCGTGACGGGGAATTTTTTTCGGAATGCCCGAGCCAACTCGCTCTATTTGTAGATTATGTACCTATTCAAAAAAAAGTGCGCACTCGCTTGTTACGAGTGTGCACTTGTTTGTATCGGTTTATACTATAAAAGATATAAATCATTAAAACCGAAACGAAGTCGTTTCGGGCGACCCGAGACTCACTTTAATTCGTCAAGTCTTGCCGTCAGTTGCGCTTTCAAGTCAAGGTACTTATTGAGCTTCGCCTTTTCGCTGTCAACTAGCTGAGCGGGAGCCTTCGACAAGAACCCGGGATTGTTAAGTTTGCCTTCTGCGCGAGCAATTTCGCTAGTGACGTTTTCCAGTTCCTTTGTTAAACGTTCGATTTCCTTGTCCTTATCTACCAGGTCGCCAAGGGGAACTTCGCAGGTGGCTGCTGCGCCAACAGTTTTGACTGTCTTTTCCGTACTTGGAGCGTGACTGAACACTACTTCTTCAAGCCCGCAAAGCTTGGTTAGGTACACACTGCACTCCTTAATGCGCTCGTCTTGCGCCACAACGTACAGGCGAATACGCTTGGAAGGAACAACGCCGTATTCCGAACGGATATTGCGCACTTTGCTGATAAGCTCCTTGAGTTCTTCGACCAAGTTGCAGTCGTCGGCATAATAAAGCGCCTTGTTAAACTTGGGATAGCGTTGAATCATAATGCTCTCGCCGTGTTTGGGCATGTTTTGATAAATTTGCTCCGTAATGAAAGGAACAAATGGGTGCAACAGCTTCAAAATCTTGTCCAACACGTACGTCAAAACCGACAGCGTGTCCCTGCGCGCTATTTCGTCCGTACCGTATAGCACCGGCTTGGTAAGTTCGATATACCAATCGCAAAATTCACTCCACACGAAGTCGTACAACGTTTGCGCCGCCATACCAAGTTCGAACTTGTTTTGCAGTTCGGTAACCTGACGTATTGTATCGTTGAGTTTGGTCAATATCCACTTGTCAGCTAAACTCAGCTTACATTTGGAAATGGATACAAGCTTTTTGCCTTCGACGTTCATCAACACGAAGCGGCTTGCGTTCCATATCTTATTCATGAAGTTACGGGTTCCTTCAATCTTGTCGGAGGAAAACCTTATGTCCGAGCCGTTGGCCACACCATTAAGCAATGCAAAGCGCAAAGTATCTGCACCGTAACTGTCTATAAACTCCACGGGGTCAACGCCGTTACCGAGCGACTTACTCATCTTGCGTCCCTGTTCGTCGCGTACAATTCCGTGCATGAGCACGTCCTTAAAGGGAACCTCACCTGTTGCATATAGCGAACTGAATATCATGCGCGCAACCCAGAAGAAGATTATATCGTAGCCACAGCTTAACACGGTTGTGGGGAAGAATGCCTTGAAGTCGTCGCTGCCCTCAGTGAAGCCAAGCGTACTAAACGGCCACAACGCACTGGAAAACCACGTGTCAAGCACATCTTCGTCTTGGTGCAAGTGAACGTTTCCGCAATGCGGACATACCTTCGGTTCTGTCTCCTCGCATATCTCTGCGCCACATTCGTCGCAGTACCACACAGGGATACGGTGTCCCCACCACAGTTGGCGCGAAATGCACCAATCGCGGATATTTTCCATCCAATTGAAGTACGTTTTTTCAAAACGGTCCGGATGAAAGCGTATTTTTGACTTTTTGACGGCCTTAATTGCGGGCTCCGCTAAGGGTTGCATCTTTACAAACCATTGCTTGGAAACAATAGGCTCAACCGTCGTGTGACAGCGGTAACAGCTACCCACGTTGTGACGGTGCGGCTCCACCTTTTGCAATATGCCCATTTCCTTGAGTTTAGCAACGATGCGCTTTCTCGCTTCGTACCTGTCAAGTCCTGCGAACTCGCCTGCATTTTCGTTCATGGTGCCGTCATCGTTCATCACGCGAATTACGGGAAGGTTGTGACGTACGCCCACTTCGAAGTCGTTGGGGTCGTGCGCAGGAGTAATCTTTACTACGCCCGTACCAAATTGCATATCGACGTACTCGTCGGCAATTACGGGGATTTCACGGTTCACAAAGGGAACCACTACCGTTTTACCTATAAGATGCTTGTACCGCTCGTCGTTAGGGTTGACCGCAACAGCCGTGTCCCCAAGCATAGTTTCGGGACGGGTTGTAGCAAATGTTACCGTTGTTGTACCGTCCGGCGTCGTGTAGCCGTAATGCCAAAAGTTTCCGTCCTGCTCGGTGTACTCTACCTCGGCGTCACTTAACGCTGTCTGACATACGGGACACCAGTTGGTGATTCGGCTACCGCGATAAATCAGTCCCTTTTTGTACAATGATACGAATTGCTTGCGTACAGCCTTGCTCAACTTTTCGTCCATTGTAAACGCAAGACGGCTCCAGTCGCAACTGCTACCTAACTTTTTAAGCTGCTCGATGATTCGTCCGCCGTATTGCTCCTTCCACTGCCATGCGCGCTCAAGAAACTTTTCACGTCCAAGATCGTGCTTGTCAATGCCTTCCTTTTTGAGTGCTTCGACGATTTTAACCTCGGTTGCAATACTGGCGTGGTCCGTACCCGGAAGCCACAGCGTGTTGTAGCCTTGCATGCGCTTGAAGCGAATGAGCGTATCCTGAATGGCGTTGTCCAGTCCGTGTCCAAGGTGCAATTGCCCCGTAATGTTGGGAGGCGGCGTAACCATACTGAAGTAGCGTTTGCCAACTTCCGCCTTAGGGGTAAAGTAACCCTTGTTCATCCAAAATTGGTACAGCTCGCTTTCGAACTCTACCGGATTATACGTTTTGTCTAGCATATAAAACTCCTTTACGAGGAATTATAAACTTCGTCTTGCTCGCTTCTAATCCCTCTAAATAATTTTTGTATTTTATTATTCTAATTTTTAAATTTATCCTAAAAGATGTTCGCTGCGTCAACAAAAAATGCCCTCTACTTGATAACCAAGTAAAGGGCGAATTGTCGCGGTACCACCTTGTTTCGAAATTGTAATACAATTTCCTCATTGAGCCGATAACGGAGCCAACCGAACAACACTACTTGCACATGTTTCGCGCTGTCAACTTGACGAACTACATAAGGCAGTCTGTCTTGCGGAATTTACACCGTAGTCCGCTCTCTGTAAAGACAAATGTTGCCAAACCTTTCGTCTGCAAACGTTTTTGCAATAAAATACTACCATATAGCAACAAATAAAGCAAGCGTTTCGAGCATACCTTGTCACAAATTTTACGTGATTTTAATAGTATGCAATATACCACAATGGAGGATTAAATTGAAAAAAATAATTACAATCACTGTGGCGCTTTTGCTAGTTTTAACGGCTGTTTTCAGCTTTGCGGCATGCAAGAAAAGTGACGCAATTCGCCTAAACGAAGTAACGCACAGCCTATTTTACACACCGCAGTATCTGGCGATGGCGCTGGGATACTTCGAGGACGAGGGCGTAACCGTAGAAGTAACCAACGGTCAAGGCGCTAACAACGTAATGACGGCACTACTCACCAACGAAGCGGATATCGGACTTATGGGCGTCGAAGCTAATATATACGTATTTTTGGAAGGCAAAAAGGACTACCCCAAGGTAGTTGCTCAACTGACAAAGCGTGACGGCAGTTTTTTGGTTGCGCGCAATGACATACCCAACTTCGACTACAAGTCAATTGAAAACACGACTTTCCTAATGGGTAGGAAGGGCGGAACTCCTGCCATGATACTTCAATACGTACTCAACAACAAAGGGTACTATGACGGAACGAACATCACAATGGACTACTCGATAGAGTTTGGCGCGCTAGGCCCGGCATTTACAGGCGGAACGGGCGACTATGTACCGCTGTTTGAACCGGCAGCAAGTCAGATTGTCAAGGAAGGCAAGGGATATATCGTGTCGGCAATTGGTATGGACAGCGGCGAAATCCCCTACACCTGCTACTCGGTGTCGTCGAAATTCATGAATGAGCACCCAGACAAAGTGGAAAGCTTTCTTCGCGCGGTATGGCGCGGAACAGAATACGCGCTCACTCACACAGCGGAAGAATGCGCCGAGCTTGTATCCAAGTACTTTGACGGAACCACCATGGATTTACTTGTTGCGGCAATCAAAAACTATCAGGACTTCGACGTGTGGATGACATCACCCATCACCAACAAGGACGCATTTAACCGCATGCAGGATATCATGGATAACGCAGGCGAACTTGTCAGCCGCGTAAGCTACGAGGACATTGTAGATAATACGATTGCGAACAAGATTAAATAATGTAACTAACTATTTTACGTGTGGACTTAGAACCGAGCAAGATTAGGCAAGTAAGCATTTCGAGAAAGCGTACTAGGCGTAACTACTCGAAGTAATGCGGAACTTAACAACGTATTGCGACGGTTATAAGCCCACTCGACAAGGAGTACAAAAGTCAATGTCTATACTACAACTACAGGACGTAAGCAAGGTCTTTTACACCAAGACGCAACAGACAACAGCAGTATCGCATCTGTCACTGGAAGTAAACGCAGGCGAATTTGTGGCATTGATTGGACCGTCAGGTTGTGGCAAAACCACCATTTTGTCACTGATTAGCGGGTTACTTGCGCCAACAAGCGGAAAGATCGTGACAAGCGGCGACAATGCAATCGGCTACATGCTTCAACGCGACCAACTGTTTGAGTGGCGCACTATCGAAAAGAACGTAACGCTCGGGTTGGAAATCAAACATAAAAATACGCCGGAAATGCGGGCGCATGCCTTCGAATTACTCAAGAAATACGGATTGTGGGAATTTCGCAAGCACTATCCGCAACAGATAAGTGGCGGTATGCGCCAAAGAGTTGCGCTCATTCGTACACTTGCAACCGATCCCGACCTACTACTGCTTGACGAACCTTTTTCGGCGCTGGATTTTCAAACACGGTTGGAAGTGTGCGACGACGTGTACTCGATAATCAAGAAGGAAAATAAAACTGCCCTTCTCGTTACACACGATATATCGGAGGCAATTTCGCTTGCGGACAGAATTATCGTATTGACCGCACGACCTGCTACGGTGCTTACCGTACAAGAAACGGGACTTAACGATATAGATTCGCCACTTAAACGGCGTCAAAGCCCTAAATTCAGCAAGCAATTTGAAATATTGCACAGCTATCTACACGGAACAATCTAACAGAAAGTTATGAATACAAGTAAGAAAAAAACATTCACGCGAGAACACTTATTGTTTTTGCGGAATCAAAAACGAAGAAAAATTTTTGTACACGTTACACAAGTGGGCGTATTGATATTGCTACTGTGGCTGTGGGAGCTTGCAGCGACACTCGGATGGATTGACAGCTTTATTATGAGCAGCCCCTCGCGCATATGGAACACGCTAAAGGAATTGATTGGCGCAGGTACGTTGTGGAAACATATGGGAGTGTCACTACTTGAAACGTTAGCAGGATTTGCAATCGGCACGACTCTGGGATACCTTGTAGCTGTAATACTGTGGTGGAACACGTTTCTCAAGGACGTATTTGAACCGTACGTGGTAGTTTTGAACAGCCTTCCCAAGATTGCACTCGGTCCTATTATCATAATATGGGCGGGCACGGGTAAGGCGTCGATAATAACCATGGCGGTATTGATAAGCGTAGTAATAACAACCATTACGATATTAAACGGATTTCTTGCAACGGACAAGGATAAGGCGCTACTGCTTCGCTCGATGGGTGCAAATAAGCTACAGATATTTACCAAGCTTGTGGCGCCATCCAACGTGCCTACGCTAATGGCAACGTTAAAGATAAACGTAGGAATGGCATGGATTGGTTCCATTATGGGCGAATACCTTGTTTCCAAGGAAGGATTGGGGTATTTGATAGTTTACGGCTCGCAAGTTTTCCGACTGGATCTTGTCATGACCTGCACCATTGTACTGTGTCTGCTTGCCGGTGTAATGTACGCGATAGTTTCCATACTGGAAAAGATTGTGGTAAAAAGGTTTTAATAATAGGCTCAGGTATTTCGAAAAAGATTCCCCACTGCGCTATCGCTGCGTTCCCCTATCGGAGTCACTTTTTTCGAAACACCTGAGCCTTATACAATGAACGGTCAACAATATTTTCAATTATTTGCATATTTATAATCCGCGCGAAATACTACTTAATATGAATAAATTAAACGCACTATTGGGCGACGTGGCTGTAACAGTCGGCTGCTGTATCGGAGTAGGATTTTTGAGCGGAAAGGAAGCGCAGGTGTTTTTCGGAAACGTATTTAACGTAGCGATATTTGCCGTAGTGTTTTTTGTTGCCAACCTTGCTTTAAGAGAATACTGTCGAATGCACCGTTGCGACACAGTAGGAAGACTGTCGTCAAGCCTATTCGGCAAAGTATCTAAGGTGTGTAACGTAGGAATAGCCTTATGTAGTTTCGTGTGTATAGTTACGGTACTGGCAGGCGTTGAGCAATGTTTATCAAGTATGTTTTACCTGAGCAAGCTTCCCTTGTACGCCTTCGTAACTGCGCTAATTGCAACGCTACTACTGCGCCGCGACATAAAAGCGCTTAAATATGCCAACTTCGTAGCCATTGTCATGGCGGTGATATTGATAATTTTATTATGTCACAACTCGCACGAATGTGTTGACAACCTGCAAGTACCTATATATCAACCGATTATCTACGCGTTGTTTTCCATCACGATGTCGCTGGGCGTAACAACACAGCTCGCCGGCAAGGCAAGTCGAAATCATAACGTTTTATCCGCAGCAATTGCAAGCGTAATTGTCGCCTCAATGATGATTGTAATGTTACGGTTAAGTAACTCTAACGTACAACTACCGGCTTTAAACAATATTACTAGTCCAATATTGCTTGCATACGCCGTAGTAACACTACTTTTATCGGCAGTAACTGGAATTGTCGCAAACGCATATCCTATCGTTCAAGAACTGAAAAGTTTAATAACTGACGACACTGTATGTAACGCCTTGATATTCGGTACGGCGCTAGCGTTTAGTATGTTCGGGTTCGACTTCGCGGTAAAATTCGGTTACATGCTTGTAAGCGCTTTCGGTTTGGCTGTTGTTGTGTTGATAATATTTAAGATGATAATTAAAAGAAATAAATCACGAATTTCAACATGATAAAAAGGTTCCCATTATTGAATCGGGAACCTTTTGCTATTCAACTTTTTGATATCTTCTTGTTGTAAGTAATAACAGTTATACAAATTATATTTTAAAGTGTTTTTCCAAAAATTGCTTGTACAGAGCTTGTTCGTCGTCGGCAAAATACGCCCTTTCATTACTTGTTGCAAAGCGCTTGTAGCTGATAGAAAGCAAGGCGTAAGCAAGCTGTCTGACAGTGTCGATATTTTCGTTAAACGTACAATTAAATACTTTTTTAATAAGTTTATAGGAGTTTTCCAACTTCCTGACGGACACGGTGCGCAATGAAGCCGCCACCGCTAGCGCCGAAACGAATGCTTTGTCACTTACAGTAAGTTGGGACAAATCCAAGGCGTAAAATCCGTTGTTTGTGGACATTACAAGCTTGTCCCTATACCCCAGTTGTATCATCTTGCGCAGAAAATCCATATTTAACGACGACTCGGATATTATGCCGGCAAGACACCGCTTGGCAAAGTCGAAAAACTGCTCCTTATCTTGCGGAATGAAGTTTACAACTATCGCGCCGAGGGCATTTGCCTCCTTATAAAACGAATCGACGTCCGCCTTAATGATACAGCCAAGGCATAGCTTGTACAGGCATTGAATGAGCAGATAACTGTCCGCGCCCAAATACAAATTGTCCTGCTCCATGTCTTGTAGCAAGGCGAACTGGGCAACGGACGACAGCTGCGTGGGAATATCGAAGTGTCGCGCAAGGCTGTTTTTGGTTGTGACTGTATCCAACGCTACCTTGATATGCTTATTGAAATATGTTAGATACGTTTGCGCCACTCCGTCCCAAGGTACTGCGCGCAAAAGCAACAATATGGCTTCTCGCGCCAAATCATGCTTGCCACAGTTGAAAAACGTTCGCGCGCACAATGCAAGTGCTGAACACCCCGCGTCCTTGTAGTGAGAGTACAGTATTTCGGTAAGCTTCAAGGTGACTTCGCCGTGACCTATATTCGACGACGCAATTTGAACGTAGTCCATCATGGCAAGGTCGCTTATTTCCTCGCCGTAGTTAATTAACCTTTGAAGCAGTTGCTCCAAGACGTCGGCGTATTTGACGCTTGAGCGAGACAGGATCTGTACGCAGGCACCCAATCCGCGCGCTGTGACTTCCGTTGATAAGGCGTAACGAAATGCAAAGGGTACGCCGTCCTCCCACCGCTGCTCGGTAAGACACAAAAACAGCTGCATTTCCAAAGTCTGATCGTCGTCAGTTTCGATTCCCATAAATTGATCGCGAAGTTCCACACCTTCGGCAATATTGCCCTCCAAAAAGGCGCGTTCCATTCGCTGACACAAATTTAGGCTAAACTCGGGTGACTTAACGTCGTAAAAAATACTTCGTTGCGACTTATTCCCTACCGTGTACTCCAACACCTCGGCAAGCATTTCGTCGTCGTCCGTATCGAAATAGTCGTCGTACTCAAGTGAGTAAAAGCCAAGCAAATCCTCGTCGGCGCTGAGTTTATTCACGTCGCTTTGCGAATCCTTGTTGCCCATATACCCCGAAATCAGCTCCACTGCGTCGCCAAGCTTGTTGACGTCCTCGCAGCAATTGTGGGTGAAGTAATACTTGGCAATCATATTTCGGTACAATTCGGTAGCGTATCCTACGTCGCGAAGCGCGCATAGACACCCTATCTGGTTGAGCATGCTTTCGTAGCTATCAACGCGCGCAAAAAGACACAGGGCGTCGAAATACTCCCCTGCGTCCACCTTGGCAAGTCCTGCCGAAAATATTGCTTTGTCGTTGAGATTTATTGTCATTAGCTAGCTTCTATTTGCCAAAAAGCTTGTTTACAGCCTCTTGGTCGTAAACGTATTTCTTTCCGCAAAAGTGGCAGCACACCTCTATTTGCCCCATTTCCGCAACAATTGAATCCGCCTCGCTTTTGCCAAGGCTCCTAACGACGCGATTGATCTTGCGCTTGTTACAGTTGCACTTGTAGCTTACCGTCGAGCTTTCGGTAATTACGGGATTGAAACGTCCGAAAAAGCGCATTATTACTTCCTCAGCCGTGCTTCCGTCAAATTGATAGCTCATTTCGTCCATGGCGTACATTACCGTTTCCAATTGAGATAGCAGTTCATCAGGACAACTGGGCATTACCTGCACGAACACACCACCGGCGGACGTACAACGCTTTTTGTTTAATCCAACGCCGAGCGTTACCCCACAGGGTTGTTGCTCGCTGGTCGCGTAGTAATAGGCAAAGTCCGATGCGATTTCACCGCTAACAAGCTTAGAGGTGCCAACATAAGGCTGTTTAAGCCCTATATCCTTGATGACTGTAAGTTGACCGTCACACCCAACAGCCATTCCTACGTCGAGGTGACCGTCGGGTTTTACGACGGTTTCCACAACGGGGTTATCAACGTCACCCTTCACGTGTCCGTCGCCGTCGGCGCATACGGTGATTTTACCAAGCGGACCACCGCCGTCAATAGTTACGGTAAGGTAATCCTCTTTGTTTTTAAATTCCTTGCCCATCAATGCCGCCATAGTGAGCGCACGACCCAAAGCCGCTGCGGCAACGGGGGAAAGATTGTGTATTTTTATTGCACGGTTAACTATATCCTTGCTTTCCACAGCGGATATTATCACAGAGTTTTGTATTATCGCTTTTGTTAATATTGACATATTGTTTCCTTTATTTTTTTGTTGCGTAAAAGCTTATTCGTTGACTTGTTGCAGATAACGGCTCGCCGTAGTCGGAAGAAACTTCGATTACTTCAAAGCCCGCGTTATCAAGTGCCGACTGCACGTACGAAACCGTATGTATATATTGCAGATGACGTTCGTCATGTCGTACGTAACGCCCGTTGCCGTCATCAACGAACAGGGTCAGGTTCATTTCCACAGTATCGCCCTTAAAGCTGTTGGACCACAAGAGAGTTTCGCCTTCGTCATCCCAAAAGAATACGTTACTACCCACTATCTGCGTAAGCTTGTATTCGCTTGACACGTCAAATACAAACGGAGCGCCTTGCTTTACGTTTGCCGCAACCCGCTTGAAAAACGGAACCAGCTCGCTCGGCTTAAGGTAATTAACTCCGTCATTGATACAAATTGCCATGTCCACAGCGTGGGCAAGTTGAAGCTTTGTCATGTCCTGTTGAACGAATTTCGCCTTGCACTTGGTCTGCGCGACGTTTAGCATATCGATACTTCGGTCTATGCCGATAGCGCGTAATCCGAGGTCTGATAGGCGCTTGGTCATCTTACCTGTACCGCATGCGATGTCAACAATTTCGCAAACGGTATGTTTTTTTGCAATATTATACAAATATTGCGACCAACGTTCGTAGTCGCAATCTTTGTGTGTAAATTTGTCGTAGTAACCTGCTAATATCGAATAATTTTGATTCATCAGTTTTTATTGTCGTCGTTTAACTTGTCGATGGCGTACGCGTCGTCATCCATAGCGTAGGCGTCCGATTCACTGTTGGAAATTTCGCTGTCGGTAATATTTTCAACCTTAACGGAATCATTGGCAACCACCTGCATTTTGTCCACTAGTTCGTCGCTAGCCGTAGGTTGCTCAACATTGGATTTACCGTTCTGTTTGCCCTTCTTGGACTTGGATTCGTGTTGTTCCTGTTCCATGGTTACGGCGTCCTGTTGCTTGGATTGCTTTTTCTTCTTTACTTCTACGGGGTGGAACAGCGCAAACGTCTTCATCATGTGCGTCTGCCACACCAACGGGAAGTACAATCCACCAAACATCAACAGTACAATAAGATAAATCTGTTGCAACAATCCGCCACGGAAAATAAAGTACAGTGCGATTGGAGCCAACGCCAATACCATGTGAATAAGGTTAGGCAACACATTTAACCACAAAAGATGCCAACTGTCATCCAGGTTTTGCCTTACCGATTGCTTGTAAGTGACGGATACCGAGCAAAGTATTGCCAAGTATATCACAACAAATAGCAAAACAATTGAAAGTAGTACCGCAAGCACTATCGCAAGCCACAAAATGCTGCCGCTGAGCGCTATGAACATGCTGTAAATTCCCATTACGGACAATGCAATCACCGCCGTTGTGACGAAAGCGTATATAATGTTGGCTTTGAGCCCTTTCCACATGCTCTTGAACACGCCCACAGCGGAAAGTTTACCCGTCCAAAAGGCGTCGCGAATGACAGCAAAGCCACCGGACAGCATCACTGTTATAAGCAGTGACGACAATACGGTAAACCAACCGTATGTGAAATTGCTTTGCTGAACTTGCGTGGCGTAGTATTCGTCAATGCCCATCCAAGCGCCGGTAGAGAAACCGAAACTGTTGAGTACAGGCAAAGTTTGGGAAATTTCCGTCGTGTGCATATTTCCCAACATCAATACAACGAATATCGGAGCAAGACACACCACCATCAAAAAGTTGAAGCCGAATAGCCTCCAAATGTTTTCGCGGTAAATAACCTTAAAAAACTGCCATGTGTTAAGTCTGTTTAAGCGTTTGGTAACGTGCGAATTACGCTCGTTTTCCAGTTTGATTCTACTGTAATCCATATCGATTTCCTTTTTAATGCGAAGATTGCATATTTTTACGTATATATTGTAACAAATAATATTTATTTTATCAAGTATATTGCGACTTTTTATTACTAAGATAAAATGTCGATTAAACAAAGGCGAATGTTTGATACTGATTTACATAGATGTGATGGACTAAAGGCATACCGACGCTAATATTCCCTCAGTTATGTCAAAATATTACAAAATCATGCATATTATATTGTCAAAGGAGTTATATGGTTAATATTGCTATTGTAGGCGCAACGGGACTTGTCGGGGAAAAACTTACGCAAATTTTGTTGCAAAAAATGCCACGTGCGTGTCTCAGATTATTCGGCAACACGTCGGTAGGAAACAGGGTGGTTTGCAACGGAAAGCAGTTTGTAGTTGAGGACACCGAAAGTCTGCTTACAGCGCAGTTGGACTACGCAATGTTTATGGCGACAAACGAAGTGTCGGCAAGATACATTCCCCTACTTGTAGCAAAGGGTGTCACCTGTATAGACAACAGTTCGACGTTCCGCTTAAACGATGACGTTCCGCTTGTGGTAACTTGCATTAACGGCGACAAGATTGGGACGCACAAGTTGATTGCCAACCCCAATTGCTCTACCATTCAGGTTGTAATAGCAATAAACGCACTCAAGTCATTGCATCCGACAAAGCTTACCGCAGTCACATATCAGGCAGTAAGCGGCGCAGGAAAAAAAGCTTTAAATGACCTAAATATGAAAAACGGTTACGGAAAATTGAACGAATTTCGTCATCCGATATACGACAACGTTATACCGCTAATCGGTGAAATACGAAAGGACGGATTTACGACCGAGGAACGGAAACTGACCGATGAAAGCCGAAAAATACTCGAATTACCGCATCTCAAGGTGAATGCTTTTTGCGCACGAATACCTGTATCTGTCGGTCACAGTGTATTTGTCAACGTGCGCTTTAAGGAAAAGTTTAACACGGATACTGTTACACAACTGCTTAGCAATGCTCCCAACATTTTACTACTGGACGATCCTAACTCAGGTCTGTACCCTATGCCGATGACATTACGCAATACCAAATACGTTGGCGTAGGCAGAGTCACCAAAGACCCCACAGATAACGCGGTAAACTTCTTCGTGGTGGCGGACAACCTGCTTAGAGGCGCGGCGTACAACGCTTTCGAAATACTCAAATACTGTCTTGGAGACACAACATGAATACACTGATTACTGCGTTGGCTACGCCGTACAAGGACGGCAAGGTGGACACGCTAAGTTACGAAAAATTGGTCCTCTACCAATTGAACTCGGGCGTAGATGCCTTGCTTGCCGTCGGCACCACCGCCGAGGCGCAACTGCTGACGAAAAACGAAAAACAGCTGTTGATTACCCAAACCAAACAATTAGCAAAGCGCACTCCTGTATGGGTGGGGATAGCAGGACGTTCCACAACGGATGTCATGTGCGAGGCAGTGTTCGCCGAGGAGCTGGGTGCAGACGGTCTGCTTGTTGCTCCGCCTGCGTTTGTCAAGTGTACTCCTAAAGGCTACGTGCAGTACATAAATGAAATATTGAAAGTTGTGTCTATCCCTGTCATGCTGTACAATGCGCCAAGCAGGTGCAACTACACCTTAAATAAAGAGGCGGTCAGTGAACTTAGCAAGCGCGTTCGCTACATGAAAGATGCAGGCAAAAACCTCAGTTACACTGCCGCGCTATCCTCCAAGATGAAGGTGCTGTGCGGAAACGACACATTACTTTGCGATATGCTAAATTGCGGTGCCAGTGGCGTTGTGTCGGTAGTATCAAACGTGGCGCCGTTGCTCACAAGGCGAATACTTGACGGTCAGTACACCGCGGAGGACTACGAACTATTCAAACGGCTGTGTAAATTGTCCATGCTTGAGGTAAGTCCCGTTGCAATCAAATATTTGCTGTACAAGAAGGGAATTTTCGAAGGATACAATATGCGCCTTCCGCTAACGAGAGCCAACGAGCAGACACGAAAAAAAATCAATAAGTTTTGGCTCGGATATTCAAAAAAAGATTCCCCGCTACGCTAACGCTTCACTCCCCTATCCGAGTCACTTTGGGGAATACCTGAAACTTGTAATTGCGGGAAGCAAACTGAACTTCAAACAATCAAAAACTCCCTTTGTTGAATAATCAAAGGAAGTTAGCGCCGTCAGGTTACTGATGCGATAAAGAGGCAAAAGTATGAATATAGCAGTATTTGGCGCGTGTGGACGCGTTGGAAGCAAGGTTGTTCAACTTGCCCAAAAACGCGGCCACACCGTCGTACCCATCGACATAAAAAACAAAGATAAATCAAACGCCCCTACCGACATATTTCGTCGTTCAACGAATGTTACGGTAAGGTCAGACAGTTCACAATGCAATGATGACTGTTGTAGTTGTGTGGCAAATGAAAGTAAAACGGTTGAGCCGAATCCGATTGACGCGGTGATTGACTTTTCTACCGCTGAGGCGACTAAGGAAGTATGCGAATACTGCGTGGCTCACCGCTGCGCGCTTATCAGCGGAGTGACGGGCAGAAACGACGAGCAGCAACGCTTAATTGACGAGCTGTCGGCGTTGCTACCGGTTATATGCAAGTCGAACTTTTCCATAGGCATAGACATGCTACACAAGATATGTCAAGCCGTGGCAAGCGAACTGCCCGACTGGGACTGCGAAATCGTAGAAACGCACCGCCGTGGCAAAAAGGACGCTCCGAGCGGTACAGCGAAAAGCCTTGCCACCGCAGTTGCCAAACAAAAAAACTTTAAAAGCGTAACAACACACGCACTACGCTTGGGCAGTAACTGTGGGCGTCACGAAGTTATATTTGCCACCAACGGTGAAAGTCTTACCCTTGTTCACCAAGCGGAAAACGTGGACATATTCGCCCTCGGCGCAGTAATCGAATGTGAGAAACTCGCAAAATAAAAAACTCACCCTTTTTGGCGTGAGTTTTCGAACTATTTAGTATATTAAATTGAAATTTATTGTTCCTATAATCTCTTGTCCAAACACTGAATATATTGTGCAACTAAAAAATAATTTTCCATATCCTTTTCATCCAATCCTCTAAACGCAAAAAGGTCATCATATATTTCCGCCACTCTAGTAATATCTTCACCTTCAATATGAAAGAATCCCGTTATCAAATCAATACCAACTAAAACAGACGCATCTTTCGATTTATATACTACAATTTGAGGCACCGTGCCATGCGGCAGTTTCTCTCTATTAGTCTCGTTCTCCGTAATATTCAATTTAACAACTTTGCAAAACTTTAAAGATTTAAATTCTTCGAAGGCATATTTAAGGCAGAAGTAATCATTTATTTCTGTGCCGCTTTTTCGGTTCGGTTTTAACCTATCACGGTTTTCGCTATATATACGTTTCCACTCTTGAACCATTTCAATAGTTGGTTCTTTTGTTAACATATCAAACTCTCCGTTAAATTACTGTATAGGGTACAACTTATTCTTCCGTATCAAGTTTTTTGCGCAAGATGTCGCCTGCAGTGAGCGGATAGGGGCAATTGATGGTGAGTATCTGCTTGACCTTGTTGCACACTTCAACGGCATTACCCTTATCATCCTTTGCGTACTCGACGGTAAACGTCTTGCCACTGTCACCCGTTGCCGACAGCACCTCTAACGTTTCGCCTACAACAAATTTGTTGCGTTGTTCGACGGTTGCAACGCCGTCTTTTACGTCCTTGATGACTGCCACGAACTTGTACTCCTCCACCGCCTTGCTTGATGGATAATACTGACGGCTTTCCTGTTCGTCGAAGTAAAAGCCCGTTGTGTATTCGCGGTGAGATGCCTTGTTGAGTTCGGCGTTGAGTTCATCGATCAGCTCCTGCGTAAAGTTGCCGCTTGCAATAGCGTTTAGCGCCCTGCGATATGCCGCCACAACCGTTGCCACGTAAAAAGCCGACTTCATTCGACCTTCGATCTTGAAGCTGACAACGCCTGCCTCGATAAGCTCGGGCAAATGCGCAAGCATGTTCATATCCTTTGAGTTGAATATGTAAGTTCCCCGTTCGTCTTCCATGACGGGCATACTGTCGTTTCGGCTGACTTCCCTGACTTCCCACTGCCAACGACACGCCTGTACGCACTCGCCGCGGTTACTGTTGCGGTTTGTAAGATAGTTGCTCATAAGGCACCTACCCGAGTAACTTACGCACATAGCACCGTGAACGAATGTTTCAAGCTGAACGTCGGGACAAAACTTGGAAATTTCCGCAATTTGCTTGAGCGGAACTTCACGCGCAAGCACTACGCGCTCGGCGCCCTGTTTTTTCCAAAAATCCACCGCGTATTTGTTGGTGGTATTGGCTTGCGTGGATACGTGTATTGCAAGCTTGCTGTGAGCACGTACGTAATCGAATACGCCCACGTCGGAAATTAGCACCGCGTCAACTTTTGCCCGTTGTAATAGCTCAAGATAGTCTTGAAGATCATCGAAATCGCAGTTACTTGCAAATATGTTGAGCGTCACGTACACCTTTTTGTTGAGGCTGTGCACATACTGTACCGCCTCGACGATTTCGTCATCGGTAAAGTTATCGGCAAAGGCGCGAAGTCCGTAGCGTTTGCCTGCAAGATATACCGCATCCGCTCCAAAGTGAAAAGCGGTAACAAGTTTTTCCATGTTACCGGCCGGTGCTAAAAGTTCGATTTGGGGTGCAATTTTTGTTTGTTTTTTCATGGTTCGAAATGCAATAAAAAGTGTGATTGTTGATTGAAGGCGGTCAGACGCATATCACCGCCTTAAAATAATTTTGTTGAAATAGTTACCCCATCACCAATACGGTGCAGCGTTGTACTGTACCGTTCGTTGGTGGTAATATCGTCAAGAAACGCTCGCATGTTGCGGGCGACGGTTATATGCTTATGGCGCTTGTTGTCGGGAACGTGCTCCACCAGTCCCTTGTACAGGACGTTATCGCATACGAGCGTTCCGCCAATTTCAAGCAAGTCCGTAAGGTACGGAAAGAACACCTCGTATTGACCCTTGGGACCGTCAAGAAAAATGAAGTCGTAGCTTCCCGTAAGCTTAGGAACGATTTCTCGCGCGTCGCCAACGAAAATGTTGACGCGATTGAGCAATCCGAACTCGGCAAAGTTTTTGCGGGCTAAGCTTGCGCTACCTTCGTCCATTTCAATTGTGTTGAGCGTAGCCTTCGATGCCGAAAGCATCACGATACCGCTGTACCCTATAGCCGTGCCGATTTCGAGAATCCTAGACGGCTGTTTTTGCTTTACGGTTGCGTATAGCAATTCCTTGGTGTCGTCCAGCATCACGGGAATATATCGTTCTCGCGCGAATTTTTCCAGTTGTTGTAAATCCATAAGTTATACTTCCATGATGATGGGTAGCACGATAGGATTGCGCTTCCATTTTACGCGGAAATAATGCCGTATTGTTTTTTGTATAGCAGTCTTGATTCCGCCGATACTGCCAACGCCTTGGTTCGACAGCCGCGTAAGCTCCGACTTGACTTCCTGCTTGAGGTCGTCAACGGGATTGTCGGCGTCACCCTGGAAGAAACAACCGCGACTTACAATTTCGACGTCCGTTACAAGCCTACCCGTGCGTTTGTTTAGTCCCACAACACACACCAGTATTCCGTCTTCGGACAGCGTCAATCTGTCACGCAATACTGCGTTTCCGATATCGCCCACGCCCAAACCGTCCACCATTACGCTACCGCTTGCAACAGTCCCAACAACCTTGAAGGTATTGGGGTCAACCTCAACACAGTCGCCGATATCGGGAATAATAACGTTGTTCTTTTTATGTTTGAGGTTGCATACTAGCGTTGCGTGCTGTTTGAGGTGTCGATATTCGCCGTGAACCGGTATAAAATACTTGGGTTTTACCAAGGTGTAGATGAGCTTCAAGTCCTCCTGACAGGCGTGTCCCGATACGTGTACTGCGCTAAGCGCCGAATACACCACGTTTGCGCCCAGTCGATACAGCTTGTTAATGACGCTATATACGTCGCGCTCGTTACCTGGGATGGGATTTGCAGAAATAACTATCGTGTCATTGCTTCCGATTTGAATTTTGTTAAATTCACCGCTTGCCATGCGCGTCAAAGCAGCCATGGGTTCGCCTTGGCTACCTGTGGAAAGTATAAGCAGCCTTCCGTCCTCGATATTACCGATCTTATCGATATCCACAAACATATCGTTATCCACGCTTAGCATACCCACGCGCTTGGCAGTTTCGATATACTTGTTCATACTCTTGCCGGTCAGCACAATCTTGCGGCGATATATCTTGGCAAGGTCGATAATCATACCCAGTCTGTCCACGTTGGAAGCAAACGTCGCAATGATGATACGCCGTCCCTTTGCCTCCTGAAAGACGTTGTTTATAGTTTCGCGCACTACCGTCTCGCTGATGGTATAGCCGGGTTTTTCCACATTGGTCGATTCACTCATCAACAGCAACACGCCCTGCTTGCCTATTTCCGCAATGCGGTTGAGGTTCATTATTTCATTGCCCAGCGGGGTAAAGTCTATCTTGAAGTCGCCCGTATGCAACACGTTACCAACCGGGGTGCGTAAACATACCGCAACACTACCCGCCACCGAATGCGACACGGGGATAAATTCGGCAGACATCTGTCCCAGACTTACAACGCTGTTGTCGGATACGGGAACAAAGTTAACCTTGTCGTAAACGCCGTGCTCGATAAGTTTGTTTTCCACCAAGGCAAGCGTCAAACGCGTGCCGTAAACATCTACTTTGCCGCCCAGTTTATCCACTATGAAGGGAAGCGCGCCTATGTGGTCCTCGTGTCCGTGTGTGAGCAATATGCCCTTGACGCGACTGCGGTTTTCGCATAGATATGTTACGTCGGGAATAACCACGTCAACGCCCGGCATGTCGGAACTGGGGAATGCCATACCTACGTCCAACACAACGATACTGTCGCCGTATTCGAACAGCGTCATGTTTTTGCCTATTTCGCCAACGCCGCCTAGGAACATAACTTTGAGCTTTCCGCGGGGCTTTTTGGTAGCATTTGCATGAGTAGCTTGCTGTGTTTTTTTGTACCCCTTGTTGGCAGTTTGAGCGCTTGGGCTTTGTTTATTAACAGTTTGTGCGCTGTTTTGCTTAGGGGGTTGAGTTTGTTTATTATTTGCTTGCGGTTTATTAAAGGCTTGCTTCGGGTCTTGTTTTTGCCTGTTGGCAGCCTGTTGATTACCTGTTGCTTTGCCGTTTGGCTGTTGTTTGTTAGCAGTTTGTTTGTTGTTGGATTTTATATTGTTTCTTTGTTGATTATTTTTTTGTTGTTGATTGCTTTCTCGCAATTGGGAAGAATTATTTAGTTTGTTTTTCATTATTTTCACCTATATTAAATTCACCGCTTCGAACGCTGGCGGGCAAGCTTGCGGCTGTGTCTTTCCGTGCCCACTACGTCCACGCGCTTGTAAAAGTACGGACGGTTGTCCGCTTGGAAGTACTCCACAATGTTGATGCACTTGAGATAAAAGAAAAATACAAAGTTGGGTACAGTCAGGGTAATTGTTGACGCAATTGGGTTGTCGATAAACATAATTGACACCACGCTTACCACAGCCATCAGGCACACTACAATCAGGATCTTCCAAAATACGCGCCAAAAACGCAACATAATCTTGGATAATCCCAGCTTGAAAGCTTGACGCGTGGACATATTTTCGCACACTACCGACGGCAAACAAAACGCAAACAGCGTTTGACGGATGACGTAAAACAGCAACGCGATAATTGCCACGGGAATAATAGTCCACCAATTGAACGCTATCAAAAATGTAAGATAGAAGCCCACGCAACCGGCAATTATCAATACATCCAATGGCAAAACAAGCGCCGTCTGAAGTAACACAAATTGCCAAGCCCTGCCCTGTTTCTTTACAAAAAACCATATAAAGGGACGTTCGGCGTTACTGGTCATGAACTCCTCCAACTGACATTCGCACGCCACGTCGGATAACGACACCAACATTCGGTAGAGGGTAAAGATAAATACGAAAATCAAGTAGGACAGCGTAACATTACCCCAAGGTACATCTACCGAGGTTATGGATTGCTTAACAGTGGATATCAGTTCGGAAAACTCCACGGCAAATTGCTCGCTATCGAACTCCGCCGAAAAAATGCTATTGACAGTGTCGTATAAAAAATCCTTGATATTGTTATCCCGTACAATATGAACGACCTCGTCAAACACATTGCCGAAAATCAGGCTTCCAAGTGCCACAATCAACGCAAGCAACAGCGCTTGATACAATATTGTTTTGAGCAGTACCTTCCAATTAGCGGAGGCAAGTCTAAGCGGTTTTATCACGACAGTTACCTCCTAATCGAAAAGTTTTTGTACCAAATCCCTGCGTTCGCCGCCGATGTCGTCGTAGAACTTTTTGAAAGCGAAGGACGGGATAAACATCAGACACAGCGTGAGCGCAACGCCGTACACCAACACGTGTAGCTTGAAGGGCGCAAGCATATACGCCACTATCAGCACGACAAGACGTAACGACGCGTACAGCAGCGACATACCAAATAGGTTCATCTGTCTTGAGGACATCACGCGAGCCGAGTGGGACATTGCAACGTTGAAACGGTAGTTATCGCTGTACATAAGCGGAAAAGTCATCAATAGCAACCCAAATAGGTATGTCAAAAACACCCTGATTGCAAACGCCAATACCATCGTGATGGATACAATCGCATAGACGTTACCGATAAACTTTATCAGGTAACTCAGTCCTACAACTACCAACATCGCAAGTTCGTTTGCGACAATGCACACGACGACGTAAAGCAACATCTGCGGAAAAATTAACAGCGCCTTTTTTATGGGGAACACTTGCATCTTGCCTACGCGCATATGTCTGCTAATCATAACGACAAGCAGGCACATGGTTAGCACTAGCAACAGGATAGCGCACAACGTCACCCACCAGTATTTGCCCAGCCTTAGCACCGTCAATACTGATGTTAACATACCCAAAAAGTTATCCGCTGTAATATTGCCGTTGATAAGTGCGTCAAATATCGACAACTCCCGAGCAGGATTGTAGAAAAACGCCAACAGCACAGCAACGGGCAACACGACGTACACCAGTCGCCAAAAATTGCGAAAGATATATGAAAATGTAGATTTTCTTTGTAATCTCATATTTCACCCTTAATTACTTGTAGTAATTATACAGTATATAACGCATTTTTTCAACTATTTAACGGATATAAATAGTTTGCCACGCCAATATCTGTCAAAAAATACACAAAACCATCACATGGGTCAAAAAAAAACGCCCGAGTATAACTCAGGCGTTAAACAAAGTTGCAGCCAACCAATTAACTGCGCGTTTGGTCGGCTGTTTCAAAATATGTCCGCAAAGTTCGGGCGTGTACCGAACATTTGCGCCCTTGCGAGAGGGGGTGCAGAGGGGAGATATGCGACTTCTCCCCCTGCAGTCACAAAGATGAAGCTTGTGCATCACAAGCTTCCTTGTTAGTCCGACCGCAGGGATGCACAAGCACACGTCAGTGCAGGGTTGCAAGGCGCAAGCCGCCGTCAACCAAGTCCCTGCGCGTTTGGTCGGACTAGGGTATTAAGGTTGTGTTTACCCAATCCACAAACGCGCTGTAGTACGTTCCGAGGTGCACCACCATGAAGGAGTCGAAGGACAGTATAATCTTGCCTTCCTCACGTGTAAGCGGAAAAAATACATCCTGACTGACGGCATATTTTTCCTTTTCTATCATGCGACGGTAACCAGTTTCGCCGTATTCGAGATACAGCTTGCTGTTGTTGTAAGCGCGGTTGTACGCCGCCCTTCGCGCCGCTTCGTAGGCTTTGGCGCGGGAAGCCTGATACTTGGCTTCCTTTTCGTCCAATCCCGTGTTGTACTTTTCGATACTGCGTGCAAGCGCTTCCTCGTCCTGTTTGAGCTTTTGATATTTTTGTATAATACGCGCCGCTTTTTCCTCCTCGAGGTCGGCGCACCTTTCTTGGTAGATTTGTTCGGCGTCCTGTTGCTCCTTATCTACAAGCGCCATCTTGTCGGTCCACTCCTTGTTTTTTCGGTTTGTTTTCTTTTCCATCTTGGTTACCAACTGCTCCTCGTACTTGGTGGCAACTGTGGAAAATATCAACCCATTATTTATCAAACGACGGTGTAACGCCTCGTATTCCTTGTAGTATTCGTCCAAAACAGCCTGCGCGCTCTTATCCTTGCTAAGCTGCATTTGAGCAAGCTTGTTTGCTAAGCTTTTGACAGTTGTATTGTAACTTTTGTCCAAGGCAGACTGCTTGGAAATGATGCTTGCAGCTACTTGCTCTTCCGCCATTTGCATCAATTCTTCTTCCGTCTTGGGCTCGTATATCAGTTTAGTAAGATAAAGACTGTCCGGCATGTCCAGCTTCGGCTCGACAAATTCCAACGAGTACTTTTCGTCAATGTAAAGTATGCGCGTTTTCAGTCCGTTGTAGATGTGCGCTAGCTCTAATAGCCTTTCGTTTGTTACTGCCATATCTACACCTCATACGTTCGCGCGGACAGTTCCATACTATCCAGCTGCATGTTGCCTTGCGATTGCACGCTAACGGTAAACTGCCGTCCCGCTCCCGTAATGGGCAACCGCTGAGTAGTGTTTTTACCGCACACTTTGTAACGACGGTTTTCCGTCCCGTTGTCAATCCACACTTCCAAGTCGCTCTTGGTGCGGACGATAAGTCTATCCAGATACTTGACGTCGGAGGTTTTAAAGTCCACCGTCTTGCAGTAACAGCTGACGGTAGGTTCATCCGTATTTACGTATAGCATGTTACCGATGACCGCATAAATCTTACCATCGGTCGAACAGATATTTTCCACCTTGGCGTCCAATACCGCTACTATCCTGTTGCTATCCACGTCCAACTCAAGCAGAATATCGTTGACTAATTGATCGCCGTCCTTCCTCTTGCAGGCGATGTAATACTTGCCGTTGTGAACGCACGCCACCGCTCCGTCGAAACTTACGAAGTCGTTTAACTGGGTGAAAATAGCAGACAGGGTGTTATTTTTTACCTCGTACAATCCGTTGGTGGAGGCAAATATTGCGCGTTTGCCTAGCTTTGCTACGCTAAACGTTTGTACTTTACCCACGTTGTAACCAAATGGTTCGAACTTCATGTTGTAATCCAACCCGTCCGCCTTTAGCGTGTAGCAGGTATCGCCGAGAATATACAGCTTGTCAAGTGCAACTAACGCGTCCAGTTCGGAGTGGGCTGTTATATTGACCGTTTCATCCCACCGTCTGATATCGCCGGCTTTGGTCATGTACAGTTGCTTTCCGTTAATTCCGAATATGCGGTCGCCGTACACTTCGAGACAGGTAAAGTATGCCGAAGTCATTTTATTCGACTCTACCCCATCTACAGTGCTGTATGTTCCCGTCGAACAGGAAAACACAAGCGCGTCCTGATAGATAACGTGGCTTATCGTCTTGTATGTATTGTTTGCCAAGCGGTATGCGTAGTCGTCGTCCAAATAGCCGAATACTCCGTGTTCGGCTAGCAGGTACAGCTTGTCACCATAGAAACGAAACGCTTGATCCACTTTAAAGTAAAAGGGCATCTTTGTCAATGCAAAAGTTGACGAGAGCCCCGTTCCGTTCAAAGCGACGTTTCGCTGATTTACAAATTCGCCCTTCGTCTTGTTGAAGTTCAAATCCAACGTTATCTTGCGTTGTTTGGCGGTTATGGGGCGAATTTTTTTGCAAAAGAACACTACAACCACCCCCTTGCGGGCATGCGCATAGAGGATGTCTTGACGCCTGCCACCTGCAATGCGTCCTTAAAACGCGTATCCCAAGCTTTGGCAAGCTCCCAGTCGCCCGTCACAGCGTAGAACTCGCGAACAATGCCATACACAAACGTCCGCTCGGTAATTCGCGGTGAAGGCATATGTACTTGATCGCCCCACCCAAGCACGTCGGGCAAGCGCGCGTAACACAGGTTGTATTTGCCGTCCGATTGCACATACAGTCCGCCGTCTCCGTAGCGATAATTTACATCGCAGCCTTGCTCATCCAACAGGGATATCACTCGGCACATATGCAGCGAAGCGGTATCGGCAAAGCCGTCGATAACTTCCACCACCGTCTTGCGCAATGACGTTGCATAATCGCGATACAGCTCCTCGTAAACGAAGTTGCAACTGTTAAGCAATATTTTCACCACGTTGTCGTCAGGCAACACCTCGCTATCGAAGTATTCCTGTGGCAATCCAAGGTTGAGTATCTCGGCAGAGGTTTTTATTATTTCGTTCGTTTTCATTGTGTCTCCTAGTTGTTCAAATTAAATCGAACATTATCAAATTAATGTTGCGACAATTTGGCGTTATTCTTTTCGATATCTTCAAATACTTGATTAGCATTCCCCACGCTTGTGTAGCGTGCATACTCCACCGTTCGCACGTCCAATTCGTCATACGGAACGACAAATTCCAACGCGCTTGTGACGGCGTTTCTCACTTCGTATCGGCATTTATTCGTGTTGTAATACAGCCGATATCCGTCGTTGACGGAACGCAACCTTTGAGCGATATCGTATAGGTCTTGTGTGATTTCTATCAATTGTGTATCTCCTAAATCTCACGTGCCACAGGCACATATCGCTACTCACGTGAGCGAGTACAAATCATCCTCTTGTAAAGTTTTTTCAACCCAAATGTGCAATTACTGCACGGTGATGACGTACTCGCCACGAGTAACTTTGTTTAGCGATATACTTTCTATGTTACTTTTTATTTGCGGCGGCAGATGCGAAGTAGGCGAGGCGCACGAGGCTTGATTGACGGGAGTGTACTAGGCGTACACGACCGAAAGCAAACGCAATTGCAACAAAGCATACCGACGCATACCCCGCCTCAAATTACGCTTCGGTAATTCCCGAAATCATCGCTTGTCCGATAGGACGGTCGCAAATAAGGTCGGCGTACTTGACAAGGGTTGCCGTATATACGGGTTTACCCGTTACCTGCTTGATGATACGTCCGTCGTCACCTTCCAGCCAGCGCCAATCGCACAGTTGATGAAGCTTGAAGTCGCTGCTGTTAAGTATGTACATGGTTCCAGCAGGTGCAAAGCGGTCGCTTACAACGGGAATACCGTTGTAGGAAATTGCCTTGTAACCGCCTTGAAGATTCATCACGTCGATGTTGGTGCGGTTGGTGATGAGGTAATCCTGATAGGCTCGTTTTACACCGCCGCTGCACACAATGAAGTCGGCAGTGGAACCGGCAACTTCTTCGAGGGTGTCGATTGCCTTTTGAATGGTTACGTCCGTCAATTTGGACGAAGTTGTTTTGTAGGGTGTAAGCCATTTGTTGGAGGCGCGAGTGATTCCATACAGCGTGTCGCTATCGCCGAAAATTGCACCCAAGCCTGTAAGTTCCTTGTTGTAGCTGCCCTGAACAGTCAGGAAATCGCCTGATGTAACAGTTCCCGAACCGATGGAAGCTCCGCTGAGGGTGATTGTTTTGCTTGTGCGATCAACGTCAACAATACGGCGGGCAGATACAACAGGAGTCTTGCCACTGTTTCCGATTACATCGACCACCATTCCTTCGATGACGTTGTTTACGGCGTCAACGGTAAGCTTGTTTCCGCTAGCTGCGGTTACCTTGCACAGCATTCCGCTACCGTCGCCGAACAGCATCCTGCCGAAGTTGAACTTGGAAGCGCGCAAAAGTCCTTCCATTTCCGCCTCGAGAAGATTAACAAACGCACCGCTGTTGTTTTCGCTTGCGCGTATTGCCTTATCGGAAATTTCGATTGTACCGTACAGGTTTTTCAACGTCAGCACGAATTGCGCGTAGTTGTTACCGGCGGAAGACGGAAGTTCGCCTTCCTCGGTGCCTGCGCCGATACCGCCGTTTATGCCGAAGGGCGCAAGTTTGCGAATTTCTTTACCCCATACGTCGCTTGACGTTTGTTCGAAACGGGCGAGCAGGGGATTGACCGCAGTGTTAAGTTGATCGGCGACAACGCCGAGATACAGGGTTTTAAGCGCGTTGTCGGCGCTAGTAAGTGTTACCATAGTTTTTCTCCTTTAATTGAAATATTTTTTTGCCAATTCCGACGCTTCACGCAGTGTCTTGGGGCGGTTTGGCAACGCCATAGACACGTTTCCGCCACCCGTCATGACTTTAGGAGGCGTTGCTGAATTTGTATTTACGCTTTGGCAGTCCGCATTGCTGTCGGCGCTTTGCGGAGCGGGGACTGTAGCCACGTCAACCGCGGTTGACTGCGTATTATTTACTTGCGGTGATGGTTGCCCACTTGTACCGCTGTCTTGTGTTTTTTGTTCAGCCTGTTTCAATGCCGAAAGCTCCTGACACTTTTGTGTAAAGCTCTTTTCCAGTTCGGTGTAGCCTTTAAGCAGTTCTTCGGCGCTATTGAATTTACCGTATTCCATGTTAATAATTACTTTCTCCTTGTTTATTTTTGATGGAAGCACAGTCGATGAGTGCGCTTTCCTTATGTTTGGCGATATGGGCTAAAATTTTTGCACGATACTCCACGTCAACGTCGTCGATATCAGCTGCAATTATGTGTCGGGTATGCTCCTCGATGTGCAGGGCGTGGTCGTCCACAGGCAGTACCTCGGCGTGGTCGATATCCACGTTTTCGCGTTGTGCGCGTGCGATGTGCATTTGCGCAATATCCTGAGCGCTATCCCAGTTGCCGAATCCCATCATGGATAGCACCTTGGCTTTGGTGCTTTGCGACAGCCGCCCTTCGCTATCCGTCAAGATACCCGCGTTGAGCAAATCGAACAGCATACTTCTGCGCGTTGCGGGACTGTCTGTCAGTTCGTTTTCCGTTTCGAACACCACGTCGTCGCTGCCGATATCGCTTGAGGTAAAGTAAAACAGTTCCGCGCTGTTTTGACCGTCGGCGTAGCGCATGAGCTTAGCGTTACTAACGAACTGCTTGTACAGCCTCAAGATATACTGCGATATCCGCTTGATGCACCTCTTGATACTATCTACACTGCCCGCCAAACGAATATCGTCCTGCTCGGCAATGAGCTGCAACGCAACGCCACTTGTAACGGTGGTCGGGGTGCTGCTTTTGCGGGCGAACTCCGACACACCGGAAATATCGTTGAACTCGCTTAGCAAGTGCTCCTCTTCCTTGGCGAAGTCGCTCGGCACGTCGCCGCTGTCCATGAGCTGCGGCTTGACGGCGCCCTGACGGTAAACGAGAATTTTGCCGGGGGACAGACCTTCTTCTTCGAGGTTGTCGGTATCCACCGAGCCGTCCTCGACGGTCAACACTCCCATTGCCAGACGGTTGAGGAACTCATGCTTGCGATTCTTCACCGCGTTGTAGGCGCGCTGTATGGGAATGACCCGTTCCACCATGCTTGTCCCCCAAAAACATCCTGCTTGATCCAAGGAAACTTGCCTGATAAACGGATAGGCATATTCGCCGTTTTCACCCAGCATGTACGGCAATTCGCCGTAGTACAGCAGCTCGTTTCCGGCAACTATTTCCAGCTTGCCGTGTGGATGTGCAGACGTTGGCTTGGTATAGCGTTCGATTACCAGTACTTGGTCGTTTTTCGTTTCCTGCACAATGGACGGAACCACGGTATTGTATCCCAGTCCGCCCACGCTTGCCGCGCCGTCAATGGCAAATACCTTGACGGTATCACCTGCAATATCTACACCCCATGTGTCTTTTACCTCGCTTGCACTATATACCTTGGCATGAATGACTGATGTACAATCCTCCACACTTGCGGTGACGTTGCTGTCGGGATATATCTCGAATGGGGAACAAACGGAAACCGTTGCCTCATCGCAAGCGGCGTCCCAACTTACCTTGTAAAAGGACGTTCCGCACACTTCGCTCCACGCCGTTGCACGGGTGATGATTTCGTCAAGGTGCATTTTTTCCCGCGCAGAACTTAATATCTTGGTGGCAAGCTTGGCGCTGTTCACGTCGGCGTCACTGCCGGAAAAAGGTCTCGCCATTGGACGGGGACGTACGCGGTTGAGGCGAGACATGCGCGTCTCCACTATTGTTGCGATGTGGTTGAATACCTGCTTTTCCTGCCAAAAGTAATACTTGTCCTCCTGCTCGATACTGCCACGCGGGGACACTGCACAGTACTGGTTGCCCATTACGAAGTTCATATTCAGTTGCCAGTTGAGCTCGTAAGGACGGCGCATTTTTTGCCGCGCGGCGAAGTCCGATTTGACGCTGTTAACTACTTCTTCGGCGAATTCGGGCGTTACGGGTTTTGCCTGTTGCTGCTGCGTTTCGGGCGAAGAATTCATGTTTTCGTGGTATGGGGTGGGATTATTGCTTGTCGTCATAATTTTGCTCCTTGTTTTTCAGTTCCATTTTTTTCTTGATTGTGTTTTGCGGACTCTTCGGAACGCGGGGCGCAAGCCCTTCGCCGACTATATCGCTTAGGCACTTTGAGCACAGATAACATCTGCCCGCTCTGCCCTTGATGGCAAATTGATACTCCGCGTCGTTTTTGCAATCTCTTACGTCGCACTTGGTTTTGTTTGTTATAGGTTGTAGCATTGTGTTCTCCTTTTACGTTATTCTTCGTCGTCCGATTGTTCGGTTGACGGTTGCTTGGTTTCTTCATAGACGTTGAGCAAGCGGATCAATCTGAGCTTTTCCACTTGCAGTTGTTCGTCCGTCATCTTGGTGACGTCGGTGTTGTCGTCCGTTAGGGTGATAAGCGCCTTCAAGGCGTTAACGTCGGGGTGCGCGCGCTTGGTTACAATCTTGCTCTTGACAAGCTTTTTTTCACCGTCCACCACTACGTACTCGTCCGTCTTTTCGCGGTAGGCGTACCCCTTGGCTTTTTTGAGTAGTATCTTGGTTATCAGTTGCTTCGTGTCCATGTTGATTTCATCTTCTTAATCGCTTCATCAATTTTTCCTTATCCTTTTGTACCCAGGTCTTTTCAGGTTTTGCTTCCTCCTTATCCGTTAGCGAACACACGTAGTAACGCAGTTCGTCCATGGCGTGATCGTCTCGCTTTATCGGGGCGTCGCCGTTCCCCCAAAAGTATCCTTTTATTTCCCGAATCATGTTTAAGCAATTACTGAATATGTACAGCTTAGGGGGACCGCTTAGCGGTTTGAGCATAGCCTTGACCTTGTTGATTCCGAAAAATATACTTTTGTTGACCCGCGTGTTTACCGTGATTCCCTGCTCGTTGAACAGTTCGGCAACACTCTTGATTCCGTTTAGCGTGCGCTGATTTGCCGCGCTGTCCATAAGCGCCGAGATACGACCGAACTTGTCCCTTTTCCAGTTGAGTCGCTGGCTTATTTCCTTAATCCTTGCGGCGTGATACACCACGTCACGCCCCGCCTCGTAGTGCTCCGCAACCACATACACGTTTCCGTCGTAGTCGCGCATATACCAGTGACAGGACAATGGATTGTTAAGCCCCGGGTCGATACTTATGCCGTCCTGCCAGTCCGTCGGTAATTCGCGTGGCTCAATGACGTTGAGCTCGCTAAACTCGGGATACACCAGTCCGTAACTGGCGGTGAACCGTCCGTAACGGCGACTTTCCAACATTTCGGCGGATATGCTTTCGCTCATCAGCTCGACTTCGCTTTGGTTGAGGTAAGGGTTGTCGCTCCACTCCATAAATTCGTACCACACTTCCTTAGAATTGTGGCTGTTGAGATATATTTCGTCGTACACCCAGCTGAGTCCTTTGAGCGGAGTCATGGTTCCGAATACGTGCCCTTGTCTGTCCAGTACGCGCATACGGCACTCCTCGTATATGTCAAGAGGCGGTTCCTCGTCGAACCACACGAAGTCAAGACTCGTACCTTGAAACTTTTCCCGTCCCGCCTCGCAGCTTTTGAAGGCAATCTTGGAAGTCCCGCCCAAGACGTTATCGACAATTATGTAGTCGATGACGCCGTACTCGGGACTGGCCTTGGAGCCGTTCGACATCACGATTTCCTTTATCCAGCTTTTGTCAAGATAGTACAAAATTTTTTGCTGAGCCACGTCGCGTTGCACCTGCTGGGATAGCGACACCACCCAACAACTGACGTTTGCGAGGTTTTGTCGGTATGGGTGAATACCGCGCGCAAGCCACACCGTTTCCACTGCTCCGCACTCCGTCTTGCCACTGCGATTTCCGCCGAATACCCAACGGTTGCGTTTGAGGCACTTGTGAAAAGCCATCTGCTTGACATGCACCTTGCCCTTGTTGTAGCGCGCAAGCGGACTTTCCAACCGCCTGCGCTCTTCCTGTTCGATTTGTTTTATTCTGGTAAGAATTTCTTTCATAAAATTTTTGAAGTATTTTGTCCTAGTCAATACTTGTCTAATACAGACACAACTCGGCAAAATTTCTTTCTGCCGCGGTTTTACACTTAAATACACTCACACCATGAGCCGGCCCGAGCGGCAAGGAGCGGATGATGTTTAAAAAAGTTGTTATGATTATTGCAATACTGCTGTCACTGGTAATATCCTACGGTAAGGTCGCTTACGCCGAAGGCGAAACTTGGGCGCGCGTCATCAAGGACGGGGTATATCTGTACACTACGGCGGATACCAATCAACAGTTGTTTCTGTTGGAAAAGTCCTACTACGTCAACGTCGTTTACGAAACGGAGGACATGTATCAGGTGGCAGTAATGCCACAGGGTTCGACGGAATTTGTTCAGGTGATAGGCTGGGTTATCAAGGGCGAAGTGACAATTAGTTCCGCTCCGCTCGAACCGGTATATCCTACCGAAATGCTCACCGTCACCGCCGACTCGGTGGAACTGAAACTGTCACCCACACCAAGCGCTCAGGCCAGTTGTGCCGTGCTTAATCTACAACGGGTGTACTACTACGGTAAAATAAACAGTTACGGTAAAGTATGGTACTATGTCCGATACGCGGGGCGGTTCGGGTACCTCGACGCAAGCTGCGTTAGCCAACCGAATATCAGTTTGCACCCGACCCCACTTCCAAGCACACCCGCAAGCACCGTGCCGCAAACGCCGCCCTCATCGGATGACGTAACCGACCCACCTAAGAGCAGCTCGCCCACTTCGGAAATACTGCTCATCGCATTCGTTGTGTTGCTTGCTGTTGGACTTACATTGGCGCTATTCCTCCCTGGTAACGTCAAGAAAAAAAGCAACGTGTTCGAGCAAGATATTTAACGGTGAAGCAACCTCACTCACCGCAGATGAAATTGTAGTGCCCGTAGTTGGCGCTAAACCACTGCTCGTCGCAGCCGATGGATTCAAGCGCACGCTTAAACGCCTCACGGGCGTAGCGAATTTTGCGATAAACCGTGGACATTGAAACCTTGTATTTTATCGCAAGGTCTTTTTTGTCACAGTATTTAAAGTACACCGTCACAAGCAACGCGCGGTAGGTCTTGGGAACAATCAACAGCGCCTTTTTGACGGCGGTACAAAAAGCGTTACACTCGTCGATTTTTTCGGAGATGTCTGCAATAGCCTGAATCTGCCCCATTGTTCCGTCGCGCCAGTACGTCGTATCGTAGGATCGCATTGCGATAAGCTCCAGCTCCTTTGTGAGAATATTTGCGGTTTTTTTCATGCGAATAGCGTTGTTCAATATAAGCAGTTCGTAGTTCACTTGCTCACCTCCTTTTTTTTCCGACCAAACGCCCTTATCTAATTAAAGTCGCATACCACAGATCTCCCGTAAGGACGACAAGTTCGGCGCAGGTCCGTACTTGTCGAACGTTAGTTTTAACATATAGGGTTGGTTGTGCGATAGTTTTGGTCGTTTTCGAACTTTTGTTCTATTCGCTCTCATTATAGCACACTAAATATGACAACAGTCTGTCAGTTTTTTTAAAATTGGCGGCTATTTTTTTCAAATTTTATATTTTTTTATTTAACGTTTACATACATCACTTTAACTCTTGGTACACTTATTTCATATTAACCTTCCTACTGTATAACTCATGCTCAATCAAATCACATTAAATTGGATAACTATCCGTCGGTTTTTTGCAATTTTACGCAAAAATTATTTGAAGGTCACAACATGTCGTAAATTGTTGAAATAAATATAAGTATTTGATATAATAGGAAACAATGGAGTTACAAACTATATGAAAAAACTACTATGTATCTCAATAATATTACTGTTTATCTTTGTCGCCATTATTCCTGCGGTGGTTTTTGCCGCAAGCAGCACGGCGGAAGATATCGTTTATTTCCTCAACCCTACCGCTATCACTGCCATGGGCGACAGTCTGTTTATTGCAGATAGGATTGAGGAAAACAAAAGCGTTATCATGCGCTACGACGTAACGGAATCCGAGCCGATACTATCGGAAATATTCGAAGTGGATGGTTGCATAACCAACCTTGCTCAAAAGGATAACGGACTGTACGCTGTGTTTACGGACAAGATTGTCGAATACTCGACAAGTTTCAACGCACTTAACAGTTGGAGCATAGCAAACCCCATCGACGTTGTATATGGCACATACGGTTCGGACAAGACGGAATACGTCCTCAAGTCGGACGGTCTGCTTCGTCCGGGTACAGGCGGCAACACTATCAACTTCACTAACGGAATATCCTGCATTGCCATTGGCGACAGCTTGATGTACGCCTACAAGCAAGGCAACAGCACTTATTACGGCGAGTTCGATGGCAAAAATACCGTTTACCCCTCCAACTACAGTATAAGCAACTCCAACTCCAACGCTCAATTGACAAGTCTTGCGCTAAAGGGAATGTTTATATGGAATGACAAGACGGCGTTGTTCACCGCTGATACTGTTGGCTACATTGTAGTTGGCGAAGTGTCTTGCGAATACGCAAGTCTGCTTGAGTACGACGAGGACTGTGATATCATTGACGCAACTGCGCAGGGTAGCAACCTGTACCTGCTAAACGACAACAACCAAATAGAAGTGTTCGTGCAAAACGAACTGGGCAATTTCGACAAAACTGCTACCATCGGTAACGACGAATTGAACCAAAAAGAGCCAACCGTTTCGGAATTTAAGTCATTTACGCTTGTAAACAGCCTTGGCTATCCCACCAATATCGTGTTCAAAACAACGGGCGGAAACAGCATCGATAACATCATTACCGACGCTACGGAGTACATTGTTATAGGATACGACGGCGAACAAAACAGCAATTTCTACTACGTACTTATAGGCGACAAATTCGGTTGGGTCAAGAAAAGCGACAACACCACCGACGTCAACAATGACGAAGGACTCGCAGTGATTGACACATCGGTTAGCGGAAACGGCTTCAGCTACAAGGCGAAGTTTGTATCGTTAAACGCCGTTTATGTTTCGACGTTACCGCGACTTGCTTACTATGACAACGAAAGTTACCGCGTAACCTACCAGCAGTCATCCAACAATAAACTCGAAGTATCCGTTTTGCAAAGATTTGACGAAGGTGAAATAGCCTGGTACTACGTGAGCTTCCTCTACGACGGGCAAACCTGCTACGGTTTTGTTCGCGACAAGGACATCAAGATGTATATAACCTTCGGCAACGACAGCGACGTTGAGGTAATCGGCAACCGCAAGATAAATACACCGCTATTTTCAAGCGTTAAAGTGTACAACAACGGAAACCCCGCCACAATGACGGAGGAAAACTACGCATACGATACTGAAGGAAAACAACTTAAACTATCCGCAGGTACGCGCGTTACACTCATAAGCGTTGACGACAACGGCGTGGCATTCATTCAAATAAAGAAAAGCAACTACTACGGATACGTTTACGCCGACAATCTTATTGAGACAGGCGCCATCACCACCAACGCTACCGTTGGCTTGATACTGCTTGCCGTGGCAATTGCGCTTGTTATTACACTTACGATCGTTTACCTTAGACGTATGAAACGTCGCAGAGAGGTCATCGGCGAATAACGTTGTAACTCGCGTATTGCAAAAAAGGTTCCGCACTGCGCTTACGCTGCGTTCCCATTACGGAGTCACTTTTTCGTAACACACTTGTTACCGACAATGCGGTCTGCACACTTAATTAAATAATAATTTTTTATTGTGCCTAATAAATAAAAAAAATTATGAAATACGAAAAAGGCTTCCCTTCATTGGGAAGTCTTTTTATTTGTTTATGTTATGTTGTACACTTTAACGCAGTATTGCGCCGCTATATAATACGCAAATTGAATATTTCTCAATTACCCGATGACGGGGCTAGAAACAAGCAAGACAAGGCAAAGGAGCACTTTCAAGGGGAGTGTACTTAGGCGTACACGACCCGAAGAAAAGCGCACTTTAACGCAGTATTGCGCCGTTTATAGCCCCGTCATCACTGATAAGGGTGATTTTGCTTACAGATACCTCATACGCCGTACGCGTAACCACGGTGTCGTCGTTGAGCTTCTTTTGATACTCGCGCGATTGAACACGTCCCACCACGTTGACGTGCTCACCTACGGCAAGCGACGATGCAAAGCGGGCATTGCGTCCCCACACAATACAGGGTATGTAATCACTCTTGTTGTACTGGCGGTTTACGGCAATGAGCAAATCGCAAATTTCACGGTTGAATGGCGTTGTGCGATAAATGGGCGGCTTGCACACGAATCCCGTCAGCTCCAACGTATTTGGGTTGATGGTCTCGTCATAAGGCAACACGTCGCGCGCAAAAACCGTCAGCATAAGCTTGCTTTTGTCCTCGATCATCTTGTTGTAACTGCGAAATTGCCCCGAAACGGTAACCTCGCATCCCTCGCGAAAACTATCGGACAAAAGATGCTCGGATACGGAAACAGGTAGCAGGTCCTCCATGCCTGAAAGGCGTTTTACTGCTAGCGTAACCTCGTAAAATTTCTCTCCGAAAATCTCGTGTGAGTAAACGGGCTCATGTTGTACCCTTCCGCAAAGCGTTACGCTGTTGTTGTGCGTGTTTTCCGTTGTGATCATAATATTAACTCTCCCTTTGTGTATTCAAACGTTGTTCGCAGCCGTCGTGTCGCGTATTTGCTTGCCGGTGTTATCTATGTAGTAATTGTCCTTGTAGATGAGCTCTCCAATTGGACAAAACTTTAATCCTTTTAACTGTAACGCTTCAAAAATCAACGGCAACGCTTCCACTATGTGGTCGCTGTTGTTATGACACAGTATCACGTCGCCGCTTGTCGCCTTTTGAACGCGTTCGGCAATTTGTCGTGCAGTAAGCCCCTTCCAGTCCAAGCTGTCTATGCTCCACTGCACTGTATATAACCCCAATCCCTTGGCTACAGCAAGCAGTTGATTGTTGTAGTCGCCAAATGGCGGTCGAAATAGCGTGACGGGTTTACCTGTAATTTCAAATATCTTTTTGCTACTATTAACCAATTCATCTCGGCATTGGCTTTCGCTGAGTTTGCTCATTTGTGGGTGCGTTGCGCTGTGGGTACCTATTTCGAAACCGCGCAAGGCAATCTCGCCCACCATTTCGGGATATTTATCCACCCAAAATCCCACCAGAAAAAACGTCGCCTTGACGTTGTAGCGGTCGCATACGTCCATAATCTGTCTAGTTTTGTCCGCGCCCCAAGCGGCGTCGAAGCTTATGGAAACATAGTTATCATCCCTGTCCACGCAGTATATGGGGACTTCCTTTTTGTTGGCGAAAGCCTGAGCATAACCACCCATTCCGCATACCAACAATACACATACCAACGTCACCGATACAGCAATCAAGGTTTGTTTCATATCAATTACCTACTCCAAACAGTAAATTGACAACAAACGAAGATGATTTTACAAGATGAGCGTATTGTAACACACAAGACAAAGCGCTCCCTGACAACTACTGTCATTTATTGTCTGTTTATAGTGTATTTTATTTGTAAAACAGTAAAAATATGTCACAAAAAAAGGCTCCCCTTACATAAAGAGAAACCTTTTTAACCATTAAATTGTGACCGATATTAAACAACCGCAGCAAAGTAGGCGAGTATGTTCCGAAAAAGTGACCCGTCAGGGGAACGTAGCGCAAGCGCAGTGCGGAATCTGTTTCGGAATATACGAGCCTAAGCCTAAAAGTCGAAGTCGAACTTCTTACCCGAATTGCGGCGTTCGGGCGTATTGTACACAAATTTATCATCCAATGGATTACTTGAACAAACGTATGCACTTTCCACCGCTTGCGGAAGATTACTAAATTCCTTGCACTGATAGTAACGCTCCAACTTGCTGAACAGCACGTAACCGCAATTTGCCTCGGTGACGATACACTCGCCCACAGCAAGGCTGGATAACGCGCTCTTGGGGACCAATGAAATCGTTTCGACTTGGTAAGTTTCAATTTCCTCCTTGCTACCGTTTAATGCACTTACGGGTGCGATTCGGGTAAACTCTCCGCACTCGGTACTGAATTCCTTAAGCGTTAGCGGATTATTGCTTCCTATAAACACGTGAACGTTGAGGTTATCGCGTATGATTTCCGCCACGTCCTTACCGTAAACGTTATTCAGCTGCGCGTAGCTTTGCAGTATCAATATGAAGAAAATGTTTCGACCACCGCAGGCGGATATGACTGTTTCGAAGTCGGTGATTGCGGGGAAGTTGCCAAATTCGTCCAAGATGAAGTAAAACGGAACATCAAGCTTGCCAGTCGGACGGTTATTGGCGTATTCGATAAGAAAGTTGTACGCACTTTGAATGAGCGCCGATATCACCTGGTAATGCGCCTTCAGCTCATCGCGGTACGATATAAATATCGCTATCGGTCTGTCACTTACCATTTCGCCGAAATCAAAGCTGTTGCAACTGGTAATCAGACGCACTTCACCGCTTTTATATACCGACATCTTGGCGTTAAATGTGCTTACTATGCACTTGCGAGTGTTGGGAGCATTTTCCAAAATGCAGTTTTTGGCAATTGTATAGGCACGGGAATCTTTCTTACGGCTGGAAAAGTAACCGTTGTCGTTGTAACGAGTTTCGTTACCGTCGCGCATTGAGTCCATGATGGCAAGCAACGTACGGAAGGAAAAAGTTTCCTCAGTAATGGGAGCAGTTCCGTCCGTAGGCTTCGTATCCTCAAGCATAGCCCAGATACCTGCGCGAAGCAAATCCCTTGCCGAATCCTCCCAGTAGGGGTCGGTGTTTTTTTCGGTGGAAATTATACGCAAAGCGAGATTGTCGATTTCGTTTCCGACATCCTCCATTGCTATCTTTTTAAGCTGCTCTACCGCTCTGTCTAGCTTGACCTGACTTTCGTACACCACACCCTGAAAACGATTGCGAGCGCCGTTTGACGTTTCCACTATTTCGATTTCATCTTCCATGTTGCACGCCCGCATATATTTCTTGAATATGGGGGTTAACGGATTCCAACATTCGGAGTGAAGAAAATCACGAAAGTTGAACAGCTTTACGTTGTACCCTTCGGCGCGAAGCGTTTCACTTAGATTGCGGTACAATTCGCCTTTCGGGTCGGATATAATCATAGAGCGCTTTTCCTTTTGATGGGCGTAGGACAGTATTGTCGGAACTACGTACTGGGTCGTTTTGCCCAAACGGGTTGCTGCAATTACTCCAACGTGGTTTTCCTGCTTGGAGTAGGTTTGCAGCAGCTGTCCGTTGACGTATCTGCTGGCTTTTAGCACACCGCTAACCTTTTTGCGATGAAGCTCATCGTATGCAACGGTGTTTTCGAAGTCGCCAGACATGTCCTTGTAATGCAAAAGCTTGGTGTTTTCGTATCCACGAAGTATATCATTGTAGTTCATTTTGAGTAACCTCCAAAACCGTAAGCGTTGCGCGAGTTGCCTTTGAGAATCTTTTCGTACGGCTTAAACAGCTCCGCCGTGATGACGGTAAACTTGCTGTTGAAGCGCTGTTCGCTAAACAACTTGTCCAGGGCACGCTCAATAGCGTTGGGTGAACAGTTACACAGCATATCTACAACATCCTTGTCAGCCGAAATGGGCTTAGTCATATACAGTTTGCTCTTTTTGTCAAGCAGAACCTTGACGATATCTTGTTTTTCTTCCGCGCTGATATCCGCAAGATTAACACACTCGACGCTGTTACCAAGCTTAGTTGCGTTAGCTTCGTCACACACACAAATGGGCAGTATAGGACTGAGATCCAACGTTACGCGTGGAGTGTTCAAACGAAAACGACGGCGCTTTGCGCTGTTAAGGAAGCTTTTGACGTGACCGATTGCGGTGTTGTCAACATCACCCTTGAGCGTAAGTATGTAAACGTTGTTTTTGTCGTCGTTGCAGCTACGCACGAAAACGTTGCTTGCCGTCGGATCGAAGTCGTAAGGTTTGAGGTCGGCAACGTCGATACGTTCGCAGTGATTTGCGGATACAGCAGACACTATTGCTTCAAGATAAGCTTCCAATACGTATCCCGATTCGCTCACCAGACACAGCGGACGGTAGCCGTCATGCTGACGTAGGTCGGAGTTGCGTAACTTGGTCTTGATGTCGCTTTGCTCCTGCTTGCGCTTGAGGGGCATTGATTGTAGCGAATCGAGATTGAGGGATAAATCGTTGTAACTGAGTTTTAGCGGGAGGTCACATACTTCCGACAGTATTGCTTTGTTATCGGAAAACAGCACCTTTTCCTTGTCTTTGATGTCGATGGCGTTGCCGAATATCAGCCTTGCGCACATTGGTTGAAACGCTTCGGATTTAACCTTGTTGGACGCAACACCCTTTTTAAGCAATGCAATTTCCTGACTTTTACATGTGTGTTTTATACCGCAGTTTTGCTCAACTGTTTCAAGCAAATATTCAAAGTTGCTGTTTTCAACAGTTGCAGCAAGGCGGTTTAAGCACTCTTGTAGCGCAACTGTATCGTTACTTGCGTAGAGGTAACGGGTTAGTGCAAGCAAGCTTACAAGGTCTGCCCACTGTCCTGCTTTGTTGAGGTTTTTAAGTCCGATATCCAATTGCTTATCCACAAAGATACCTTCGCATTGCAGTGTACCAAGCAGGCGCATTGCAACTATGTTACCTGCCAATGCTGTATCGCTTAGAGCCTTGCATATTTGCGCTTGCGTAGCATTTGCGTCCGCAGCCAAGTTGTTGCTCAAGGCAAGCTTTATGGCCTTGCTCTTGATGGACACCATTTCCTGCATGTCATCATCTACAAGCGTGTATTCGTTCAACTCGCAGTACTGACGTATGCGGCTATAACGCATTGCGTCACCGTAGGTTACAATTTCCTTGATCGGTTCATCTTCCGAAAGCTTGAATAGATAGTCTTTGCTTGCTTGCGGAATGTAAAATAAATCTGCAAGGTAATTGAATACTCTTACCTTGTCGCAGTACTTGCCCAGTGCCGATGCGTACAAAAAGTACTGGGCAAGAAATGTTTCATTAACTATATTGATCATTGCGATACTACACCTCCTTGTCAAGTTGCTTTTTTGCCTTGTTTTTGCAAGGGATTACAGTGTCGATAAGACCGTACTCCAGCGCTTCCTGCGCCGTCATACTTTTGTCTCGGTCGGTATCGATATTGATTTGGCGAATACTCTTGCCGGTATTTTCCGACAAAATCGTGTTTAGACGCTTGCGCATGCGCTCAATGTGGTTGGCGGCGATAATTATATCGCTGGCTTGACCTTGCGCACCACCCAAAGGCTGGTGAATCAGTATGTCGCAGTTTTCGGTTGCTCTGCGGTAGCCGCGGCTTCCTGCGGACAACAAAAAAGCACCCATACTGGCTGCCCTTCCAATTCCAACTGTGACGATACGCGCTTTGATAAAGTTCATCGTATCGTATATCGCGAGACCTGCACTTACACTACCACCGGGCGAATTGATTTGAATGGTAATTTCTTCTGCGCCGTTGTCATCGAGATATTGTAATTGGGAAATGACCAATTCAGCCATTACGTCGTCAATAACACCGAAAATATTTACGGTATTACGCTTCAAGCTGTAATCCAACGAAAAATCTTCTTTGCACTTTATCATTTTGATTCTCACCACCTTTAAAAAATATTGTTTAGTACACGAAAAACGCGTTTTCGCACCTTGTGCGTTTCGCCCTAAATTGCGCGTTTTTACGCCTTACATCTATATTATAATGATGTTATATAACTTTGTCAAACATTTTATATTACATTTTTAAAATATTTTCAAAATATTTATATTGCATTTTCAACACATATAAATTCGCAATTATTCACAAAACTCCCCTAACAAAAATAAAAAAAACTCCCCTTAAAACAGGGGAGCAAAGAGTGGAATCTTTTTCGGAATACCCTTGCTAATATCCTTTAGTCAAGTCCACCACGTTTCGGGGCGATTGACCGTCAAGGAAAGCCTGCACGTTTGCTAACACGTCCATAACGTACGCGTCGTGTCCGTCATTTACCTGCATTGCCTTGTGTGGCGAAAGCAAAACGTTGTGCAACTTTTCGAAGTGCTTTTTGGATGGGAACAACTTGGCTTCGCCACGGCTCTTTTGGCGCCAGGTGTCAATGGCTGCGCCGGATAGCTCACCCTTTACAAGCGACTGGTACAACGCCTCCTCGTCAATGCAGTTTCCACGTCCAACGTTGACGATATATTTGCCCTTGAGATGGGCGAATATTTCCGCATTGAACATATCATTGGTTTCTTCTGTTTTGGGTAGGGACAGTATAAGCAAGTCGCAAGCCTCACACAACTCAATGAGATTATCTACTGTGGAAATGCCGTCGTAGTTTTTACCGCGGTTCAAGGTGTAGGCGGGTATGCCATTTGCAGAAAGTAACTTGTGTATTTCCTTGCCGATACTGCCGTAGCCTACAAGCCCTACTTTCATAGAAAACAGACTTTTCCAGTGGAGAGTCGGCGACCAATTTCCTTTGCGCAGATTTTTATCAAATTCCACCACTCTTGCCGTCAGCGCCAACGCCAGTGCGAAAGCATACTGCGCAATATAGCTGGAACAAGCGTGAGAGTTACACAGTATAACACCACCCTCCGCCAACTTGTCAAGTGGAATTTCGTCCACACCGGTTTTGTAGGTAAACACTGCTTTAAGTCTATTTGCCGTTTCCAGTTCCGATACGCCTAGCTTTTTGCCAATGAAAACGTCCACGTCTTCGAGGCTGAATCCTTCAAGTCCGGCAACGGTTACGTTAGCTTGTTTACTTAGACCATCCACGAGCTTGGCAAAGGACGGATCCATCTTGTCTATACTCAACAATATATTAGTCATCTGTATTGTCTTAACTCCTTAATACAAATTGCTATTTATTACAATAAAAAATAATAAACCATTTTCATTTATTATTATTTTACTTAAAAGCACTGTCGCGATGAATGTGCTTTCACACCAATTGTTTTGCAAGCAAAGCAACTTGTTGCTCGCTTGCATTGAAGGTGTCGCCCTTTTGCGTATGCTTGAGCATAAATCCCGCAACGCCGAATACTGTTGCATCACGTTCGGTTAGACCGCTTAGCAACGCATGCAACATGCACCCGTCAAAGGCATCGCCACCGCCGATCTTTTCCGTCACGGGAAATGTTTTTTCATCAAAGATATAGCGTTTAACTCCGTTACTTGTGTTGTGTAACGTTTTTACCATAACGCTGTGCTCCGAACCGGATAGCACCTTGCGATCGCGAAGTATCAGATACTCGCAGTCGAATTTAAGGAAAAACTCCTGTTCGCTTACCTGCAAAAAAGTGTTAAGATCCAATGTGCTTGCAAGCACTATATCCGCGTAGCTACACGCCTGAACCAAATACGGACGGGCGTCGTCAACGCTCCACAACTTTGCGCGATAATTGAAGTCGAAGCTTATCTTTATTCCGCGTTGTTTCGCCTCTTTGAGAAGTCGGTAGCCAAGGGCGCGTGAACTATCCGACAAAGCGAAGGAAATTCCGCTGACGTGGAACAGCGTTACACCGTCAAATACCCTATCGAAGTCGAAGTCGGTTTCATTTAGCCTAGTAAACTCCGAAAACTTGCGTAGATACAGCACGTTGGAGCCGCGCGAGGCTGTGCCGTTTTCCACAAAGTACATCCCTAACACGTCCCCTGCTATCTTGACGTCACTTGTATCGATATTGTTACAGTGCAAATGATTGATTACCGCTTGCCCCAGTTCGGTATTCGGTAAGGCTGTGATGTACTTGGTGGAGTGTCCCAAGCAGGACATACACGCCAACACGTTTGCTTCCGTTCCGCCGTAACACGCTTCAAAAGTTTTGCTATCCGCAATACCGCCGTCCACCGCGGCAAGCCGTAACATGATTTCACCATACGCAAGTATCTTGTTCATATACTTTTTCATTCCTTTATCCATAATCAAGATATAATTTTAATTATAACGATTTGTAGAAAGCACAGCCGCGCGTCATACGGTGTATGTGCTTTTATATATTTATCCTGTCCTTACACTCGTTGGCGTAATATAAGCACGCAAGCAATGCCTCGCCACATTCGCGCTTGATACGTCCGTTAAACAGACATTTCGTGCGATACACGTTGCCATCCATTGCCGACATAAACTTGCTTACGCGCGGGTAGTACAATCTTTTAACAAATATGACGTCGCGCGCTTTTACGCTTAATTCGTACTTGTAGTTAATTGCAATATCGCTGTATTTTATTAGGAAGTAATCACTGTCCAACTTGTCCGACGTAAGCTTGGGACTGCCCGGCGCGCGTAGCTTCGATGCGGCAAAAGCCTTCTTTTGTATAAATTTACACAGCTCCACTGCCGACATGTTGGCTATTACGTAAAAATACATATTGGGCTTGCCACCTTCCAACAGATCGCGCGCAATGCCAAACAAGTTCTTGGATAGCTCGAACGGAACGATGTTTTTGTCCGTTAAACCGAAGTTGTTTTCAATCGTTCCAAGAATGATATCTTTAAATACCGTTTCGGCGTCCTGTTCTATCGTGCCGTCGCTTTTGAAAGCCTTAACGTCGCTTTTTTTCATAGCGAGCGAAATAGGCTGAGCAAACTTGTTTTTCCAGGTGGTCTTTTTATAGCCGCGCTTTTCAACAAGCAGATATCCGTCGTTGCTGAATATTAGTCCGTTTATGCCGATTTGATTTCCGAAGGGGGATTTCGATAACGGACTGACCTTGCTTCCGCTTTCGTAAACGTCGCGTAACGACACCTGATCGTTGAGCGTGTAGTCCATACAACGGTTAGTGATGAGCATGTCGAAGTACTGACTGCGTTGTGTTTTTAGCGTAAGGTTATTGCCGTCTATTACCACGTCGGCAAGCCTTATCGTAGCGCCGTTAGATACGCGACTTCCCTTGTGTGCCTCGAGTAATGCAAGCGAATTGTCCTGCACAAACTTGGGCAGTTGATGCTTGATTGCACTGTCATCTAGCTTTACATGAACATTGCCGTCGATGTTGGCATACACGTTGACACTTGGCAAATACAACTTGCCATCCTTAACGTACGCGTCAATATCCTTTTGGCGCTGAACGTACATTTTGGAATATTCGTCCTTTTCGCAATTTTTAATTTTTTTCCGAACGGACGGCGTATTTACGACGTACATTATGTCCGCAGGCGGAGCAACTCCGTCCTTGTTTTTCTTAGGTTCGGCGTGTCCCCAGTACTGAGTTATAATCTTGTGGTGATCGTCCTCGATTTTGAGTGATTCTTCCAACTTGTGACGCGCGCGCAACGCGATACTTGCAACAAGCAGCGTTGCAATTGCCACCACAACAATGGATATCGTGTCTCCGCTGGTTATGAAGTCCTTGACAATATCCCAAAAGGCTTCAAATGATGCAAACCCGCCCGCCAAGGCAAGAATTGCTGCAATCACCAGGATAAGCCCGAGAAATTGCACCCAAAAGTTGGCGAAGATCTTTTTGACAGTCTGTAAAAACTTTTTCATAACTACTCCTGCCGTCGCATGGCATCGATTTTACAACACGGTTGTTACAATTAACCACGCGACATTATATACAAGTTTAACATATAAATGTAAATATCGTCAAGAGGGCTCGGGTATGCCGAAAAAGATTCCCACTCGATTTCTACGAAATACGCTGAGGGTCGAGCTATGCTCTCGCAGCACTTCGCTTGCGCTGCATACCCCTAACGGAGTCACTTTTTCCGAACACCATCCTCTATGTCGTTGCGGTTGTTTAACGTTATTTCGGTATGCAGTTTTAAATTATGGTGGCGAAACACCCTCGTCTATGCTATTGCGGATGTTTAACTGTACTTTGTAGCAAGCTACAAATATAATAGGATAGTAACGAATAATAATTATTAAAGAAAATTTACTGTAAAATAATTGACAAAAACAAATACAGGTGGTAAGATACAAAAGCAATTGAATATTCCTCGTTAGCTCAGCGGCAGAGCATCCGGCTGTTAACCGGAGGGTCGTTGGTTCAAACCCAACACGGGGAGCCATGCGCTTACATTTTGTAAGCGCTTTTTTTATCGTGTTGTGTTTGAACAAACCCAACCACGCGCTTTCTTCGAAAGACGCTGGGGGTCGTCGCTACGCTCCTCGCCGCGGGGAGCCACCTGCACTTACAGAAATGTAGGTGCATTTTTGTTTTATCGTTTGGTTTGAACCAGTTATATTTAACACTTTTTACAAGACAAGCATATATTTTTATAATTTTATGTTATTATAGTTGATAAATTCAACAATAATATGGTAAAATACATTATAAATTACTAATTTGTGAAGGAAAAATATGCAAGAAATTGTAAAACGTCTAAACGAATCGAAAAAAAGCAAGGGTTACACTCTAAAACAATTGTCTATTCAATCGGGGTTAACGCTTGGCACAGTAAATAAAATAATGAGCGGAGAACTCAAGTCCATCAAGCCGGACAAGTTGGCTAAGCTTGCTCAGGCGTTGGACGTCACCACCGAATATCTGTTAAACGGCGACAAAGTATCCACTACCGCCCCCCACAGCGACTACCTCGGCATTGTAAAGATTGCGTGCATTTCTCCCGAGGTACGCGTAGGTGACACCGACTTCAACGCCACCGAAATTATTTCGCGCGCAAAGCAAGCTGCTAGCTCGGGCGTTAAAATTGCACTGTTCCCCGAGCTGTGCGTGACGGGATACACCTGCGGAGACCTATTCTTCCAAGAAGCGTTGCGCGTATCGTCACTAAATGCACTAAACAGGATATGCGAGGAGACTTCAGCGCTTGACATTATATGTATCGTGGGACTACCCATTTGCGGAACGCTTGGCAAGATGTACAACGCAGGAGCGGTGATATACCACGGTCAAGTATTGGGTGTAATACCCAAGAAAAACTTACCCAACTACAACGAGTTCATGGAAAAACGTCTGTTTTGCGCATACGCAGGTGAAAACACCACAATCAGTATTAACGGGCGCGACGTTCCATTCGGTATAAAGCTTATATTTGTTAATACGTTGCACCGCGACGTACGGTTTGCGCTGGAAATATGCGAGGACGTATGGGTTGCCGATTCGCCATCGGTATCACACTCGATATCAGGCGCCAACGCAATATTTAACCTGTCGGCAAGCAACGAAACAATTGTAAAGGGTGACTTCCGCAAAAAGATGATAGAAATGCAGTCGGCAAAGTGCGGAGTAATATACGCATACTGTTCGTCCGGCATGTCGGAGTCCACTTCACAGACGGTTTTTTCGGCGCATGACATAATATGCGAAAACGGCGAGTGTCTTGCAGAGTCCAAACCCTTCGCGACGGGATACGCCGAAGCGGAGGTTGACTTCGGATTTATCGAAAACGAGAGAGCGCACCTAGACCACTCCGAATCGTTACAGGGCTACACCACGATCGAATACGAAATGCCTCTTGGCGGAACCGCGCGAGTCTATAAAAGCACTCCGTTCGTACCAACGGACAGTAACGAGCTAAACGCAGTATGTGAAAGAGCATTAACAATACTTGCTTACGGTCTTAAAAAGCGTATTGAGCACGTTAAATCCGCCAAACTCGTACTTGGCGTATCGGGAGGAAGCGACAGCACGCTGGCATTGACGATATGCGCAAGAGCGTTGAAACTGATGAACCGCCCTGCAAGCGATATTATTGCAGTAACCATGCCCTGCTTCGGCACAAGTAAGCGAACGTTAAACAACTCCATTGCGCTTGCCAACGCATTTGGCGCAACGCTAATGCAAATTGATATTACCGACGCCGTCACTCAGCACCTCAAGGATATCAAACACGACTTTAGCCCCGACACCACTTACGAAAATGCGCAAGCGCGCGAACGCACGCAGGTATTGATGGACATAGCAAACCAAGTAAACGGTCTAGTCATAGGTACCGGCGACATGTCCGAGTCCGCCCTTGGTTGGTCAACCTTCAACGGTGACCAGATGTCGATGTACGGAGCAAATGCAAGCGTACCCAAAACGCTTGTCAAGTCAATACTGCGCTACGTTGCTGATACAAGCAGCAAAGCAATACGTGACGTCATAATGGACGTATTAGATACTCCCGTATCACCCGAATTACTGCCGCCAACAGCCAACGGAGAAATTGCGCAAATAACGGAAGATAACGTTGGACCGTATGAGTTGCACGATTACTTCCTGTTTATGATGATTCGTAAAGGGTTTACACCACGCAAAGTGTACGAACTGGCAAAGTTAAGTTTTGCAGGGAAATACGACAGTGATACCATACTAAAGTGGTTAAAGTTCTTTACTAAGCGCTTTTTCACACAACAGTTCAAGCGCAGTTGCTCACCGGACAGCGTTCGCCTCGGTTCTGTTGACATATCCAAAATGGGACTGCGCATTCCGTCTGATGCGTGCTACACCATGTGGCTGAAGGAATTGGAAAGCTTATAAATAGGTAATCACTATGCGAATGAGACTGAAAAAACACTTAGATGAACGAATTGCCGAAGCACAAAGTGTACTGCTTGCACGTGAAGGGGACGAATGGTACAAATTGACCGAAAGCGAAAAGCTGCAGTTTGCACTGCCGCTTGAAAGTATCTTCGGCACAGAGCGATGCCATAATCCCTTGACCCTTGAAATCGGTTGCGGAAAGGGCGCGTGGGCTACGCAATCCGCCTTGCTTCACCCTGACGTCAATTACATAGGCGTGGAAAAACTCAGCAACGTAATCGTCGTTGCTTGCGAGCAGGCGCAGGAGCACAATTTGCTTAATTTGAAATTTTTAAACGTCAGGGCGGAAAATCTCAGTTACCACCTTCCACCCCACTCGGTGGATACAATTGCGCTAAACTTCTCCTGTCCCTTTCCCAAGAAAACCTACGCCAACCGCAGACTGACAAGCAAAAACTTTCTTGCAATGTACAAGGGACTGTTGAAGCCAGAAGGTGTAATCTGCCAAAAAACGGACGACCTTAATTTCTTTCAGTGGTCTATTGACAGCTTTACGGAAAACGGTTACGAAGTTTACGACATTTGCTACGACCTACCTGCGAATGCAGAGGGCAACGTCATCACTGAATACGAAGCCAAGTTCCGCGAGCTTGGCAAGCCGATATATGCACTAAAGGCAACACTTCATCGGTGAGACGACTATTGATACAATAGCACCAATATCAGTACATAAATCTATTTCAACAAGAAATAAAAAGCCACCGACGGTAACCGCCGATGGCTTTTTTTCATACTATTACATTTCCTGCTCGATTGAGGCGTTCACGACTTACTCTTTCGATGCTCCCGTTTCGTACCTAAGAACTTTATCCACGGCTATACCGCCTTTTTTACCTTGCGGGAGCTTGCCCTTGTGATTTTTGCTCTCGACGCTTACATCACTGCTATCCACAACGTAGGTAGAAGCCTTGTCGTAGATTGCAATCTTAAACGGTTCCTCATTCATATAGCTTGCGTAAACAATACAGTCGCCGTTGTTGCCAAATTCGATACCTTTAGCGCCCTTGCAGTTACGCGCATGCTTGGTGATATCCTTGACGGACAAACGTTTCATAAATCCCTTATTGGTAACCATGAGCGCTTCGCCCTTTTCCTTAGCCACCTGACCGCCGAAGATTATATACTCGTCGTCATCAAGATTGATGCAGTGTACACCACCGGCAACTCTACCCTGAAGTGGCACTTCACTGACGTCAAAGCGTGTACAACCGCCACGGTTCGTCACGTAGAATATTTCCGTATTCGGCTTGACCACTTCCACCTTGAACACTTCGTCGCCTTCCTTGCCCTTGTAGCCTTGGAATACCGACTTCAACAGTTGATATTCGCTCCAATCCGAACGCTTAATGAATCCTTGACGGGAATACACAAGCAGTTCGCCGTGCGGTTCTTCGTCCTTAGGCAGCACAAATGCGGAAACGGGAACTTCGCCCATTTGCGCATCGGGGAACACTTGCGAAAGGCTCAATCCTGCATCGCGGTATCTTATTTCGGGAAGATCGCCAACGGTGATGCGGAAGCAGTTGCCCATGTTACTGAAGAATATAACTCGAGCATCCGTTTGCGCCTCCACAGCGCGGGTAAGCAATTCCGCACTGGTGGAACCTATAGCGTCCTTTTGCGACAGATTGAAGTTCTTTAGCGGTATCCGCTTGATTGTATAATCGGCGGCAATACCCACAACCACTGTTTCGACGGGTTTTTCATCCGTTTCACTGGGGATAACAACGTCCTCAACCGACTTGCAGATTTCCGTCTGACGGGGAGTTTTGTAGTTGCGTTTAAGCACCGTAAGCTCCGTCTTGATGAGGTCCATTTGCTCTTTCTTGCTGTTGATGATGACGTTTAAGCGGGCAATGGTCTTTTCCAACTCTTGCAGTTCCAGCACAAGCTTATTTACTTCCAGCTTGGTGATACGTGCAAGCCTCAAGTCGAGAATTGCCTGCGCCTGACGTTCGGACAAATCAAAACGTGCGCGCAGTTTTGCCCGTGCGTCCGAAGTTGAGGACGCGTTTTTGATTATTTGAATTACTTCGTCGATGTTGGTTACAGCAATCACCAAGCCTTGAACGATATGTTCACGCTCCTTTGCCTCCTCCAACTCGAACTTGCTGCGACGAAGAATAACGTCACGTTGATAAGCCACGTAGTAAGCAATTATATCCAGTAGTCCCATCAACTGCGGTTTACCGTCCGCAATTGCCACCATATTGATACCGTAGCTCATTTCCAGTTGCGAATATTTGAGCAGATTTTTTATCATCAAATCGACGTCGCAGTCCTTGCGCAACTTGATAACGGCGCGAAGACCTTCCTTGTCGCTTTCGTCCACTATTTCCGATATGCCTGCAAAAATCTCCTTCTTTTCGTCCTTTAAGGAGGCAATCTTTATAAGCATGTCCGCCTTGTTGACGCCGTAAGGAATTTCGGTGATGACAATGTTGCGTCTGTCGGCATTTCCCGATTCCACGTGCATCTTGGCGCGGATTGTTATCTTGCCCTTACCCGATTCGTACGCTTGCTCCAGTCCTTCGCCAGGAATGACGTGTCCGCCTGTAGGGAAGTCCGGTCCCTTGATGATACGCATCATGGCCTTTAGCGTTATCCTCGGATTATCAATGTAGGCTATCGTTCCGTCGATAACCTCAGCAAAGTTGTGAGGCGGAATATTGGTTGCCAATCCTACCGCAATACCCGTTGCGCCGTTGACAAGCAAGTTGGGAAAACGCCCGGGGAGCATATCCGGTTCCTTGGTGGTATCGTCGAAGTTACGCGACCAACGTACGGTGTCCTTTTCGATGTCCCTGAGCAGCTCGATGGCTACGGGCGAAAGCTTGGCTTCGGTGTAACGCATTGCAGCTGCACCGTCGCCGTCGATGTTACCGAAGTTACCCTGACCGATAATCAGCGGTACGTTCATACTAAACGGTTGCGCCATACGCACCATTGCGTCGTAAATGGAGCTGTCACCGTGCGGGTGATAACGACCCATACAGTCACCGACGATACGGGCGGACTTTCTCGTGGGTTTGTCAAACGTTACGCCCTGCTCGTACATTGAATACAATATACGGCGTTGAACGGGCTTTAAGCCGTCCTCGACGCGTGGCAAGGCTCTGTCCAGTATTACGTGCTCAGCGTAAGGCATCATGGATTCGTGCAAGACGACTTCCATCGGTCTTGTCAACAGATTGGAGCCATCATCCATCTTCTCCATCTCGCTACGCGTATTTGCCAAATCAAATAAATTTTCCTGTTTATCTTTCATTTGTTATCTCCCAAGCTACACCAATTTATCAAATAAGACGTCCTTTTCCTTGTTGAAATCGGCATTTTCCGTGATGTATGCCTTACGCGCGTCAATCTGGTCGCCCATAAGCGTAGTTACCATGCGCTCCGCCTCGGCAAAGTCCTCGATTGTAACACGCATGAGAGTGCGCGTTTCGGGATTCATTGTTGTTTCCCACAACTGCTCGGCGTTCATTTCGCCCAAACCCTTGTAGCGTTGAAGGTCGTAACCTCTGCCGAATTCCTGCACGACTTCCTGCAGTTCGACGTCGTCGTAAGCGTAGCGAACCTTGTCCTTCTTGGATACCTTATACAGCGGAGGCATACCGATATACACGTGTCCTTCAGTGATAAGCTCGCGCATATAGCGGAAGAAGAATGTCAGCAGTATTGCTCTAATGTGAGCGCCGTCTTGGTCGGCGTCGGATAGAATAATGATCTTGTCGTACTTGAGGTCCTCGATGTTGAAGTCCTCCTCGCCGATACCCGTGTCGAGTGCGGATATAAGCGAACGAATTTCCTCATTTGCAAGTACTTGGTCAATACGTTTGCGTTCGGCGTTCAAGGGTTTTCCGCGCAATGGCAGTATCGCCTGAAAACGACGGTTACGCGCTTGTTTTGCCGAACCGCCTGCCGAGTCACCCTCAACGATAAACAACTCGTTCTTACTGGGATCCTTGCCTGTGCTACTTGCAAGCTTACCTACAAGCGTACTGTTAAATATACTGTTCTTTTGACGGGTAACTTCCTTGGCTTTGCGGGCAGCTTCTCTTACCTTTGCCGATGCGATAGACTTCTTGATGATAGCCTCGCCTACATCGGGGTTGGCAGCAAGCAGTTCGTTTAGTCCTTCCGTTGCCAATGCCTCGCAGGCAATACGCGCTTCGACGTTGCCCAGTTTTGTTTTGGTTTGTCCTTCAAATTGAACATTAGCCATCTTGACGGACATGACAAGCGTGATACCCTCGCGGAAGTCCTCGCCGATGAGGTTTTCTTCCTTGGCCTTGAGGAAGTTTTTGCTACGGGCGTAGTCGTTCATGACCTTGGTCATGGCGGTCTTTAGTCCCGTTTCGTGCATACCGCCTTCGCCTGTCGGAATATTGTTGACGTAGGAAATAAGGTTTTCGGTGTAGCTACTGGTGTATTGAAAAGCAAATTCCAGTTGCAATACGTCGTTTTTGCCGCGCCAATACATGGTTTTGAGGTGTAACGGCGCTTTGTTTTCGTTAAGGTAGGTTACAAAGTCCGTCAATCCACCTTCGTAGCAGAAAGTTTCACTCCTGACGTTGCCGTCGTCGTCCTGACCGCGCTCATCCGTCAATATGAAGGTTATGCCCTTATTGAGGAAAGCAAGCTCCTTGACGCGCTTGTGTATCACTTCGTAGTCCATCTGAATGTTTTTGAACACACGGCTGTCAGCAAGGAATGTAACTGTACTTCCGTGCTCCTTGGTGGTACCCACTTGCGTAAGCTTGTCCATGGGTACACCGCTCATAACCTTGTCGGTCTCGGGGTTTACGGGGCTATGGAAATGCTGCACGTACTCGTAACCGCCCTTCTTGACGGTAACCGTCAGCCAACTGGACAGCGCGTTGGTAACGCTTGCGCCTACACCGTGCAGTCCCCCGCTAAATGCGTAGTTGTCGTTGTTGAACTTACCGCCTGCGTGCAATTGAGTAAATACCACTTCCACGCCGGAAATTTTCAACTGCGGATGTTCGTCAACGGGAATACCGCGTCCGTTATCCGATACCGTAACACTTCCGTCGGCATGAAGTGTAATTTCAATGCGATCGGCGTAGCCGTTACTGGCCTCGTCAACGGCATTGTCAACAATCTCCCACAACAGGTGATGAAGTCCCGCTCTGCCCGTTGTACCGATATACATACCGGGACGCATCCTGACGGCGTCAAGACCTTCCAACACCTGAATATCTTTTGCTTCGTAACTTTTCCCCACTTGTTTTTCCTCCCGTATTCACGTCCACGCAGTGGACATATCGCATTTGTATCAGCAAAAATATTGTGTCATAGTTAGATGACATATCCCGCAACTGCAAGGTTGCGTATCTCGTTGCGACAGCAACGTTTCTTCCCTATATATTTATATCCTATATAAAGCATATGTATTATACCATATTAAAATAACATATGCAAGCGAAATTTTTATATTTATACACTGTTTTTTAGCCTTTTTTTGCCTCAAAACTGATTATACAGAATATAATGCATAAAAATAACTATTATTGCATATTTATAATCAATAATCGCATATTTATGCATACTTGATTTTCAATTAGTCCAATGATACAATATTATCACCTGTTTTTTCAAAAAAAAATTTTCTATACAGTGAGTAATTTTTTGTTTTTATCCGTTTAATAATCAGAAGGAGGTGAACAACGTGACAGATTTCGGTGCAAGTAGCTACCACCGCTATCTGCAAGGGGACTCGAGCGCACTTGAGGATCTTGTGCGCGAATACGGCGATACCCTTGTGCGGTTTTGTTACAGTTTCCTTAACGACTACTATTCGGCAGAGGACGTGATGGAAGAAACATTCGCGACTCTTATTGTCAAGCGCAAAAAATTCAGCGAAAGGGCGAAGTTCAAGACATATCTATTTAAGATTGCACGCAACAAATGCATAGACATATTGCGTTCCCGCAATAGAACCGTAGAGCTAAACGACAACCTCAACGACCTATTGAGTGACAGCCCCGAATCGACTGCGCTACTGTCGGACAGAAACAAACAACTGTACAAATGCATGTTGCTCTTACCCGAGGCATACCGTCAGGTACTTATCCTTGTTTACTTCGAGGATTTTTCGGTAGAGGAAACGGGCAAGGTATTATACAAAAACCGCAAACAAATTTACAATCTTTTATCACGTGCAAGGGCATCTCTCAAGGAAATATTGATAAAGGAAGGAATAAACAGTGAGAACATCTGAACAACGTATTGATGGTATAAATAATAAAGTCAAACAGCAAAAACGTCGCAAGGCAATTACCGCCACCTCCATTGTGGGAGCAACGTTGGCACTAATCTTTGTGTTAAATCTTGTTTTGTTTGTGCCTTTCACGGTAGGCGACTACAATATATCGGCGTATAAAGGTAGCGAATACTACAAGCTTATGAACACTATAGGCGAACTGACCTACACCAAGTACAAGACGAACAATTTCCACCAATGGGGACTGGCGGATATATTCAACAAAACCGTTGACGGCCCCGACGTGATGTGGCCAATGTCGCCCGGCGCTCCGTCAACGCCCGATTCGTCCATGGAAGGCACCACAAGCCCGTCAGGATCAAGCGGTTCAGCAGGCAGCAGCGGCGAGCACTACGAAGAAACAACCAAAAACCAAGTCGAAGGCGTAACGGAAGGGGATTTGTTCAAGCGTAGCAGCGAACATATCTACTATCTCGACTGGCGCACAGGCTACAACGAACCGGTGGAACCAAGCAATAAATACAACAAGGAACAATATCGCTACGTTCCCTCACACTATATACTGCGCACTTACCGCTTTGACAAAGACTTGCTCGAGCAAGTGTCGGAACTGGATATATTCACCACCGATACCGACATGCGAATGGATGACGGCGGCGAAATTTACCTTAGCGAAGACTGCAAAACCGTAACGGTTATCTTAGAGGAAACAACTTACTTGGGCATTGTTTACACCACCGTGGTAAATATCGACGTATCCAACCCCGAAAGTCCCGTCGAAGCTAACAGACAATCGGTATCGGGCGAATTCGTATCGGCGCGCATGATTGACGATACTTTGCTCTTAGTTACTAACTTTACAGTACGTCGCAATCCCGATTTTAGCAACCCTTGCGAGTATCTGCCACAAGTGGGCGACCTCGACAACCTGACAAGCATACCGATGAAGGATATTGCGTTACCCGACGATGCGACAACCGCGCAGTACTCCATAGTAACATCCTTTAATGGCTCTACTCTAACACTTAAAGACGCAGTTGCGCTGTTCTCGTACACAACCACTATATACGTATCGGAACATCATCTATTCGCAACCCGTGAAAAAACGGAACAATTAACCATGGAAAGCGTCGCTACATCCACAGAAGGCGGTAAGTACGCAAGTTTTAAAGCAAACTACTCCATTGTCAACACGGAAATCGCTTGCGTTGCTTACGACAGCGAGGACTTAGATATACGTGGCACAATTACCGCCAACGGAACCGTTGTCAACCAGTACAGTTTAGACGAATACGATAGCGTGTTGCGCGTATTTACAACAAGCAATAAGCATTTGCTATCTTGGAGCAGCAACTCCTATACCGATGAAACTACACAAATATACAAGCAATTTGACTTGGACGAATGCAATCTGTACTGCTACAAACTGGACAACTTCGAGCTGATTGCCCAAGTTGAAAACTTCGCCGACGAGGACGAAAGCGTTAAATCAGTACGCTTCGACCAAAATGTCGCATACGTTTGCACCGCCGTCGTAGATTACAGCTGGAACAATATGTTTTGGGCGACGGACCCCGTGTTCCAATTCGATTTGTCCAACTACGGCAATATTACTTCCACCGATACGGGCACAATCCCCGGCTATTCCCTTTCGTTGACAGCGTTTAGCGACGGCACGTTAATCGGTATCGGCTACGGCGACAATTCGCTGGCTCTTAAGATAGAGCTTTACCGCGCAGGTAGCGAAACGGTTGATTGCGTTGCCAAGTACGAACTAATGAACTGCGAATTTGCAACGGACTACAAGGCATGCTTTATCGATGCCGAACATGGACTCGTAGGACTGGGCGTTTCCTATATCGACGCGGAAAGCGGCATGTGGAAAGACAAGTATCTGCTGTTGCGCTACGACGGCGAACTGTTTGAAGAAGTTGGAATGTACGACTTCGAACTTATGACGGAAAAGGACTATTTCACAGGCGAACTCAACGACATGCGCGCATGCCTCGTTGACGGATATATGTATATCTTCTGTGATTCGCGCGCCAACGCGTTTTACATTGATTAACAGTATAATAAAAAAACCCGACCTTTGTGTGGTCGGGTTTTTTGTATAATTTACCTTTTAATTATTTTGTAACCGTTGTGCGCAAGTAGCCAATAAGCGTCATCCATCAACTGATAGTCGTACTTGATTACGTCCTTGTTCAGTTCAACTTGCTCCATCGTCTGATCAGGCCTTTTGTCACGGCGTGCCACAATCTCGCGGAACTCCACCAACCCGTCAAAGGTTGTAAGATTGCCATGCCTGCGCAGTTGATAGTTTTTGCCGTTGGTATTCTTCACTTCGCCGTCTATTACCGCAACTTCATTTTCGATTTGCTCCTTGGTGGATGGAATCATGCCTTTACTGATCATGTAGGAGTTCCAACGGTAATGTTCGTGTATTGCCAGGTTTTTACGTAGCGATTCGGGGAAGTCAAGGGTATAACTGACAACCTTTTTTTCAATGATATCACTGCTTGTCGCGTACACTATAGGGTCGTCCTTGGCGTAGATAGCCAAGTACTCGCTTTCGGACAAAGCAGGCCGTTCGTCGCTTTGGCTACAGTAATCCAACCCAATCATGTTGAGCTTTGAGCGCAAGCTGAGACAGCCATACAGGTTAGACTCACGTTCAATCTGTTTTCGACGTTGGAACCAATCGCAATTTGCCTCCGCCTTGGTGGTAAGATATAAATCGAGGTCAAGGTTGTTCCCGCAAGTAATCTGATACTCCAACGCGTACAGCTCGTTGCGCATGTGCGCCATACGGAATATTTTATCCGCAACTATTTCATCGATATTGTACACGTCCGTCTTGTCGTCACCGAACACGTAGCAATTATTCTCATCAAATATGTGTTCTTCCTTTTTCCAATCCTCAACGCGCACGAATATTACAAGATTCTCCATGCCCCACTCGCGACGTTTTGCAATTAGCTTCTTCGCTAGATCGATATTTTCCAAATCGGTACCGAAAGCAATAATTACGAAGTTGACGCCCGTAGCATTACTTGACACCTTGCGAATGATATCGTAAAACTTGGGATCGTTTATATCCAAGTGGTAATACTGTTCAGTTGCAGGCAACTCGGGCATCGGCAGGTATTGAGCTTCGTCAACGTCGCTGCACTCATTGCGAAAACGGTAATAACTGTGATTAAGATTTTTGTTATTTTCCGACGGATTTTTGTCGAATATGTGATAGTTGACGGCTTTGAGCTTGACGCCATTCGTCCCCATGGTTACAAATTGATTGTTGGCAACGCTTGTCAAAAATACCTCTTGATTGACCTTACCGAAGCCTATCATGCAGACGTTGATATCCACGTTTTCACGAACGCACGCAGTATTGTAATCGAGGTGACGCTCGTCCATAAATTGTGTTAACGGGTATCTGTCCACGAACCCCATTGCTATCTTTTGATGCTTGTTAACGTATCGGATACAGCCGTAGCTACGTTCCACGATATCGCCGTAGATATCCGAGTAAACGGAGTTTCCGAAGACATAAATTCGCAAACGGTTGAATAAATTGTTACGTTTTGAACTTTCGGTAGCTACAATTTTATTTACAATCAAGTTGCATATGATGATGTTTTTGTCGTCATTTTCGGTATTGATAACTACCGTGTGTTGAGCAATTTTTCCATTACTTACACCTTTAAAAATGTGCTCTATCACCTTATCGAAACTCTTGCAGCTGTTGTAATAAATCTTGCGAACGTACATTCCGTAACAGCCGTCTTCGTCAACGTCGTCGGCAATCATCTTGCAGCACTTGTTGTCACTTTCGTAAATATCTAAGTTGTTATCGTTGTAACCCAATATATACAGCTTGTCTTTGGCGGAAAAACGCGCCTTGACCGATTGCAACCACATCCAAAAACGCTGTCCAAGTACGGATATAGTAACCATAACGGCGTTTATTGCAACAAGTATTGCGCTGTAGTACACGGTTATTGTGAAAAACAGGTTATCCTGCATGAGTGCGCTTATTGCCGAAAACGAATACTTGAGTACGACGAGATTTACAACCTGTCCGATTGTTTCGATGAGCGATCTTGCCACTCCCGTTCCGGCATACAAATATCCCATAAAGTACAGTGGCAACGTCGAAATAAATATTACGATACATTTGCCCTTTTTAAAACTGCGTATGTAAGCAACCCTTTCCGCGCGCTTTTTTCGCGCCAGACTTACCACAACGTACACAACTTCCGCGGTAAGCAAGGCAAAACAAATGGCTATAAATATGTTATAGATTATCATTTATCCCCCTCTAATTTCAGCAACGCCGAAATTTTAATCTGCAAGTAACTTTCTTGAAATTGTTTATCCAACAACAAAGCTAACGCGCCACTTTACTATCCAACCACTGCAACACGTCGTCGTACACCTGCTGTTTACACTGCTCGTTGAGTATTTCGTGGCGGGCGTTTTCGTACAGATGCATCGTCACGTCTTTTACGCCAACCTTGTTGCGATAAAAGTTGTCGAGCTTGCTTACGCCTTTACCGTAACTGCCAACAGGATCGTCACCGCCACTGATTATCAACAACGGTTCGTCAATATCTATCTGCGAATAATAATCGCTTTTGTACAGTTGTTTGATACCGTTCATGAACGTACGGTAAAAGTTTGCCGAGCAGGTAAAGCCGTTCATCGGATCGTCGTTGTATTTTTTCACTTCCGCTTCGTCGCGGTTAAGCCATGCGTTTTCACCCGGGAACTTCTTTTCGTACATCTTAAATGACAATTTCACGATTAGCTCGGCGGGATGTCTGCCACCCTTGTGCTTGCACATGCCTTTGGCTATAACGCGGCACAAACTAAAGCTTATACCCTTCATGTAGTTGGACCCGCACAGTATAAATCCGGCAACGCTCGGGTGCTCCTCTATCACCGCCTGAGTGATGAAACTTCCGTAACTGTGCCCCATCATGAACAGGGGCAGGTTCCACTTGTCACGGCAGTAATCGAGTATTGCCAGTTGGTCCTTGACGTTGTTCAACCACATGTCACCCTGCTCGTAGCCGAGACTGTTCTTCTCGGCAGTGAGTCCGTGACCGCGGTGGTCGTTCATTACAACAATGTAGCCGTGCGCGTTGAGATACTCGGCAAAGTCGGCGTATCTTGCCGAATGCTCCGCCATACCGTGAGCAATCTTGACCACTGCCTTGGGCTTCTTGACGTTATCCCACACGTAAAGCTGGATTTCTCTGCCGTCATGCGAACTGAAACGAGATAAATTCATAGTTACACCACCTTGTGTATAATTAAATTTATTTTATGATATAAGTACCAAATTGTCAATAGGAGAGACTCGGGTATTGCACACACTACTCATAAACGTAATCAAAACAAAGTATTACGATGCTTAAAACCGCTTCAACTGCATACACTAAAAGCATGAAAATAGTATTCAGCGGCGGCGGAACGGCAGGACACGTTACGCCCAATTTGGCACTTATCGACCAACTCAAAAACGAGCAAATTTACTACATCGGCACAGATGGAATGGAAAAAACCTTGACCGCTCCATACCTCGAACAGGGAAAAATCGAAGAGTACAGGGTTATCACCGCCGATAAATTACAACGCAAGCTGACATTGCGCAACCTAGCGTTACCGTTTAAGCTTATCAAGAGCGTGCGACAGGCAAAACGCCACCTGCTCGATATCCGCCCCGACGTTATATTCAGTAAAGGCGGTTACGTTGGTTTGCCTGTAATAATTGCAGGCAAAAAACTGGGCATACCCACCATCATTCACGAAAGCGACATGACACTGGGGTTATCCAACAAAATATGCGCTCACTTTGCAAGCGACTTTCTTTCGGCATTTCCATGCGACAAACGCGCCAAAGTTGTGGGACTTATCGTTCGCGACGAAATACTGCACGGCGACAAGAACAACGGACTTGTCACAATGGGATTTGACGGTAGCAAGCCAATACTGTTGGTTACCGGTGGTTCATTAGGCGCCAAAGCATTGAATGAAGCAATAGCAAATTGCCCAAAAATCGCTGACCGTTTCGATATTTTCGTCATAACAGGCAAAAACAAGCGCATTGATTGCGACTTCGTAAAGCAAGCGGAATTTGTTACCAACATGAACGATATCTTAGCTGCGACAGACGTTTGCGTTACTCGCGCAGGCTCCAACACTCTCGCCGAACTTACGCTTACCGAGGTACCTTTTGTTACTGTTCCACTAACCAAACAGTCACGTGGAGAACAGGTAAAAAACGCTCAATGGTTTACCGAGCGCGGTTGCGGACTGACAGTTTCGGAAGAAAACTTATCCGGCTTGCTAAACGCAATAAACGTAGCATATGACAACCGAGGAGCATTCCAAGCCAAAGAGCGCGCGCAACGCGGACTGTATGGGACAGGAAAGACTGTTAGTGAAATTTTAAAGTATAAAAATTAAACTATGGCGATATACACTCGTCATGCTCGCGTGTGACGTCACTCGTCCTTGTTATTGTACTGTATGGACTTGCACCGCTCTATCACTGCCAGACGCAAACGTTGCGGTTTTTCAACGCGAACGCCGTCTCCAAGCGACAGTATGCGATTTATCAGTATTTCGTCAAATGGTAGCGTTGCCCTAGCAAGGTAATTTTCGCCCATCTTGACAACGGAATTGATTCCAAGCCATTCCTCGCATGCAGATAGCGCGCTATTTTCCACCGTCAATATGACCTCGCACATCTCCTTATCCTTAAGCACGTCAGTCTTGATAACGCTACTGTCCGCCTGAAACTGCCTTCCGCTAAAACGTTCGCCCACTTCAAGTTTAACGATACGCGACACCTTGAAATATCTGAACCCGCGTCTTAAACGGCAAAAACTGTACACATACCAAGCGCCGTCCTTTAAGATGAGGCAGTAAGGCTCAATGACACGCACGCTATCCTCGCCATCCTTAGAGTGGTACTCAATATGACACAGCTTTTTTTGCGATATACAATCGGATATGGTTCCGACAAGATCGCCAAACGCACTGTCACCGCTGTCCACGATAAATTGCTCCGATTTCAACACCGTAGCACTGCTATGCGAACGGTACAATCCTTTGAGCTTTTGCGTAGCCTGACGCGTCACGTCGTCCTGCAACGAAAAGCTTTGCAAGCTAAATACAAGACGTTCGTATTCCTCCGGCGTAAAATAGGTTGCTTTAAGCTTGTAGTTTTCAAGTATTCGCCAACCTCCGCCACGACCAAGACAGGACTCGATAGGCACGCCGCCCTCTGACAGCATGGCGACATATCTGTACACGGAGCGTACGGATATTTCATATTTGGCTGCCAGTTCATCTGCTTTGACTAGATCGTCGGCAGATAGCAATGTAGATAACATCCCAATAAGTATCGGTATTTGCACGGTATAAACTCCTTCGTATATTGCGTATTGTGACATAACTAGCCCCAGTTACCTCACGTTAAAACCCCTTACATAGAGGCGCTAATCTACTTATATTTTAAAATACTGACAAAATATTGTCAAGTTTTTAATAAAAAAACTATAAAAATCTCATAAACACTGACATATAGTTGGCATATTTACTGTAATACAATATAAACGTAAAAACAAGTAAAGGAGAAAACCATCATGAAATACAACTGCGAAAACGAATTTGATTTGAAGGAAATTTATCGCAAGCTCACAAGCCCCGTCGAACCGCAAATGGTAAAAGCAAGTGAGTTTTTCAACCCTGTAATGTCCCTTGAAGAATTTCAACAACGCATGGAAATTGCCATGATGAACCGCAAGCAAAAAATCAGCAACAAGTAGCGTATTTATTTTGCACAGGAACACGCTTGTTGCTCACGTTTCGGTACGCTAACTTTGTACGGTTAACAAAAACCTCCTCTGTATTAGGGGAGGTTTTGCTTTACTATTTCTTTTTGGAGCCGTTTAATCCGTCCAAAACTCCACTTTCGAAGGTGAACACGTGCTGTTGCATTTCGCGGTAGTCGGCTATTGCCTGCTCGACAAGTGCCTCGCCGTAATGCGTGCGTGAGTAGGTCAATTCCCACAGTCCGTAGGCAAGGGATCCGGGAGTTGTGTTTATTTCGTTGACGTACAGCTTACCCGTCTTGTTGTCGTACAGGAAATCCACGCGTATCACCCCACCGAAATTAAGTTTTGAGTAAATTTGTGAAGTTATTTTTTTGACTTGATTTTTAATGTCGTCATCTACCACCACAGGCTTGACCTGACTGTCGCTTGCCAGATACTTGTCCGCAAATGTCAACACGTCGTGTACAGTCACAGGGGTATCCACTACGCTTGTAAGTATCACACCGTTTGCCTTAAGCGCCGAGCAATTCAGTTCGATAAAGTCGGTAAGCGCCTCCTCGCAAAGCAGTTTGTCATCGTAGCGCAACGCATGATTTATCGCATTGGAAAGTTCGTCTGCGTCATGCGCGACCTCTACGCCTATACTCGAACCAAGCATGGACGGCTTGACGATGATGGGAAAGTTTAGTCCACCGCAATCCTTCATAAACTGCTTGACATCGCTTTTGGTTACTTCCACGCCGTTGACAACGGGCATGTTGATATCTTTTAGCACCCGTTTTGTCAACACCTTGTCCATTGCGACGGCACTGGACGCAATATCCGAACCCACAAGCGGAATACCCGTCAACTGACACAGCGCGGCAACACAGCCGTCCTCACCGTTCAGTCCGTGACAGCAGTTGATTACAACGTCTATGGGTACCTGCTCCACCGACAGTCTGTTTTTGCGTATGGCAATCTTGCCTTCGCCCAAAACAAAAGTCACAGGCTTTGTAAGTTTTTTCGTGACGTGATCGCGTGGCGTCCAGTCGTTGCCTGCAAGATAAGCACGGTTGTTTTTGTCAAGATAAACGCTGTAAATGTTACCGCGAAAGTATCCCTTTGCCAAACACGCAGTGATTATGGAAATGTCGTGCTCACAACTTTTACCACCATACACAATCATTATGTTCATATATTTTCTCCTAATAAAACGTTATACGTATCGCATATAAAGAGGCGAGCGTGTTACTATCCAAAACAATCTGCAACAAGCGATGTGAGGTCGTTTTGGACGGAATATGCAAGCCTCACTCAATCGGGCAAATCATTTTGAAACAATAATATTCCTCCGTTGACTTGCGCCGTAGCAAGGGACACTGCCTGTTTCAGATCTTTGGCATAAACAACACGACAAGCGGTTTTGCACAGTCCCTCTGCAAGATATTTCGAATTACTACCAAGTACTACCGCAACGTTACACACGTCGCCAAGTATCTGCCCGCATCGGATATTCATCTCCTTGCGATATTTTCCACACTCCACCAAGCCTTGCGTGATAACAACTTTCACGCAATGGAAATGCTCAAGCGTCTTGGCGCAACTTGTGACTCCGGTTATACTTGCATTGTAACTGTCGTCAATTATGTAGCAATTTACACCCTTTATAAGCTCCATTCGGTGTGGCGTTGGCAGGATATTTGAAATACGGTTGAGAGTTTCGTCAAATTTTTGATTTAACTTCAATACCGTTTGCAAACACATTGCGAAGGTATCCTTGACGTAATCGGATATTTGAGGCAAGCATACATTTGCACATTGCTTACCGAAATGCACTTCAAGATGGGTACCTTGCAAGTCCACAGATTTAACGGTTATTTGCAATCCTTCAAGTGACGGATATTTCGTACAGTTGCCTGCGTCAACATATTGCATGACGGTTTCATCGGCACAGTTCAGCACGCAAAAACCGTCCTGTGGGATATATTCAACCAATTCGCGTTTAGTGGCAACAATAGTTTCCAAGTTTTTGAAAGTGGACAAGTGCTGAGCACACACACCGGTAACTATGCCGCAATGCGGTTTGTACAGCTTGCATAGTTCCGCTATATCCCCCTGACGTCTTGCGCCAAATTCCAAAATAAGATACCTTGCACCTGTCAAATCCGTTTTGTTGATAAATGACGCTATTCCAAGCGGTGTATTGCAACTGCCGGAAGGCGTAACGCTATCAGCCAACAATGCCGACAGCATATCCTTGACGGAAGTCTTGCCGTAACTGCCAGTGATTGCAACGACTGTTACACCGCTTTCGCTTAACTTGTTACAGGCTAGTTTAACGTAATGACGTGCGATTGCGACGTCTATCGGCAAACAAATTGCCCAAGACACAAGCACAAGCAAAGGCAAAAGCCACACGAAAAAGCAACTTTCGACAAAAACGCACAGTACCGTCAATATAATTGCTTCCACCGCCAGTATTCGCCACACTCGTTTGGTGAATTTAAGCGGACACTTCCGTTTGACAACGTTTACACATACAGCTAACACGGCGTACAATGCAAGGTTGATATAGCAGTAAAAATCCACGAAAAAGTACAACAGCAAGGTTGCTACCTGCACAGCCACAAGACACAGATAGTAGATTGTTACATATATCCTGAAATATCCACGTTGAGGTCTGTAGCTTACTGACTGCAACGCCCTTATACACTCGAAAGAGGCAATTGTCAGGCACAGCGCAGATACTACGTCTATTGCAATTTGCACGAGATTACTCCACAAAATTTTTTACCGTATTGGCAAAAGCAACCGGCGCACGAAATAAGGCAAAGTGATCGCCTTCGATTTCCACCAGTGTACTGTTTGCAATTAGTTTGTTAAGCTGTTTTGCATGCTTGAGTGGCGTAGCGGTATCCTGCCGTCCGTTGACGATGAGTACAGGACACTTGACGCGTTTAGCGTACGCTGACAGGTCGGCATTTACCACCTTAACAAAGGTTGCACGCATAGCAGGCGAACAGTTTAGATAGTCCTCGCTTGCGTATTTCATTTGAGGTTGAGTATTGTTTAACCGCGCAAAAAACTTAGACAACTTGTACCTTCGTACCTTCCACCACCGTGAAAAAGAAAACCGCCTAAGTCCTGCAGGCGCAACCAAAAGCAACCCCGATACTAACTCGGGATATTTTGCCGAAAGCACCATTGCCACGCGACAACCGAAACTGTGTCCGACCAAAGTTACCCCTTGAAGTTCCTGCTCAGACAAAAAAGCTTTGAGCTGTTCGGCGTAATCCTCCACCGAATATCCTTCGATAGGGGGTTCAACACTTCGCCCAAATCCCGCAAAGTCCACCGTATAGTTGCAATAGTTGGGCAGTTGCTTAACAACAGAAGCAAATATACTTCCGTCACATCCCCAGCCGTGCAAATACACTACGGGTTTACCGTTGCCACTTTGCTCGAAATACATACCTCGCCCACGTCTCCGTTCTTGTTATTGTATGAAATCAAACTTGCCTTTGTGTCACAAAACATTCAATACATGAAAAAAAAGCCCCATTTTTGGGACTTTTTACATATTATGTCTGGAATAGTAATCTGCTTTTAGCTAGAAATTGATAGTATATTCTGTTTATTAAGATGTTTCGATAGATTGGGGTGGCTAGAAGCGAGCAAGACGAGGCAAGTGAGCATTTACAAGGGGAGTGTACTAAGCGTACATGACCCGAAGTAAAGCGGAACTTAACAAAGTATTGCGAAGCTTACAGGCGCTTCAACATTGTGAAGGCGTCGCGACTAGCATAGCGCGTACGACGGTAAAAATTGACTCGCGTTCCGGCAATTTCATAACCGCACTTTTTGTACAACTCTACTGCGGGAATATTTTCCACATTGACTTCCAACTCACAACGTTCACAGCCTTGTTGTTTCGCCACTTCGGCGACCGTTTCAAGCAGTCTTGTAGCAATGCCCTTTCGACGGTAATCGGGCATAACGGCAATGTTACAAATCTGCGCCTCTTCATAGATTGTTCGCACGCAAACGTAGGCGATGACCTTGCCGTCCACCACTTCACCGTAGATATGCGAGTACTCGTTTCGGTATTCGCTAACAAGGTTGTTTATCGACCAAGCGTCCTTGCCAAAACATGCCTTTTCAATTTCGTGAAGCTGAAATACCGTAGGCATACTAAAATATAATTCTTGTATCATTTGCGATTTTCCTCCGCTTGCGAACGTCGTATATACAACGGTATCAAACTTTCGTCAAATTGACCGTTTGCATAACGCTTGCGTATTATCTGTATTGCGCCGTCCAGGTATTCGGTTGCACTTTCCGCACGTCCTGCAACGGTTGCGCGTTCGTCATCATAACTGATGAGGCAAGGCGAAACATCATTTGCATAGTCGGCAAAGTAATAGCCGTTTCCTGCGTCTATTACGGCGCTACCGCGCGCCATACAGCAAGCGGATGTAGCAATAGCCTCCAAACAGTTTACGGCAATCAGTGGCAACGGTACGGCGGTACAGTACCCCTTTACGGTGGATACGCCTATACGAATCCCCGTAAAACTACCGGGACCGATAGCGCATGCGTAAGCGGACAAATCGGCAAAGCTTATCTTTGCCTTGGCAAGCGCCTCAGTGACCTTGTCGCACAACATTTCGCTGTGATGAACACCTACAGCCTTTTGTGTGAGGTCGATTATTTTGTTGTCTTCCACCACCGCCACGACAAGGTCGGGGGTTGTGGTATCAATAAACAGTATCTTCATAGTAAAATTATTTACACAAGCGTCAGCTTACATATCTCGCCAGTTATGATATCTCTCTAATTGTAATTTTCCGTGTGGTTTCGTCGAGTTTATCTATAGTAACGTCGATATATTTCCTTGGCAGTAACTCCTTGATATTTTCGCTCCATTCTATAGCAGCAATGGCATGCTTATCGTAAAAGAAATCGTCAAGCCCCAGTATTGCCACTTCTTCGGGGTCGTCAATGCGGTAAAAGTCGAAGTGATTGAGCGTTACCCTTCCCTCGTAACTGTTGTGTAACGCGAAAGTCGGACTTGTAATGACGTCATCAATGTCCAATCCCTTGGCAAGTCCCTTAACAAAATGTGTCTTGCCTGCGCCAAGATCGCCGTGTAGCAAAAGCACTTCGCCACCGACAAAAGTCTTAGCCAAGTTCTCGGCAAAAAGCTCCGTTTCCGTAGCGCTATTAGTTGTAATTTCGTAGTTGTTCATGTCATGATTATACAGCAAAATAACAATATAGGCAAGCACAAAAGGCTCCCCTATGAAGGGGAGCCACGTATTGGAGTGAGTTTGTTCTATTCTTTTGTGTCGGCGGACACGTCATGTTGCTCTTGCGTGTCAGTGTCGGCAACTAGAGATTGCTCTGCCGTGTCGGCGTTCTGGTCGGATGATTGCTCGGCGTTACCGGCAACAACCGCCGCCTTCTTTCGAGCACCAATCTCCCAATGCATGATACGAGATAGCGGCTTGTAAATAAAGTAAGTCAACGCGCATGTCAGTACGGTCTTGATGACATTGAACAAAAGCGTCCACCACAACATGGGCATCATAACGTCCATGTCCTTGATGCCAAACATCGGCAACAACATGTATTGATTGCAGAACCACATTGCAATACAAAATGCAATGCTACTTACAACCAAAGATATTACAGCACCTATCTTGCCACGGCGTATAAGATAAATCAATCCTGCAAGTCCTGCATAAAGCGTACCGCTTATGAAGTTGGACAAGTCGCCTACAAAGCCAGTGCTTGTGCCTCTCAACAGCAAGCAAACGCCGATTTTTACCGCATTTACAACAATTCCGGTTATCGGACCAAACATGAATGATGCAAGCAATGTCGGAACGTCTGAAACGTTTAGTTTAAGATGTGGAACTGCCGGCAACAGGGGAAATTCAATATACAGTAATACTACTGCAATTGCGGTCAGCATACTGACTTTAGTAAGATATGTAAGAGATTTAAATGTAACTTCTTGCGCATTTTTGCCCTTGACGCTTACCTTACTGCGATGCTTACCCACAATGAAATAGACGGTTATTCCTATTCCAATTGCGGCTAATACAACCGCAACGGAAACAATCCACTCAATGGCAACCTTACTGATAGATAGCAAATTTAACATAATATTTTACCTCCGTTTTTTTAGATAAATATTCCTTTGAAACGAAAAGCCCTTGGAAAAATCCAAGGGCGTAAAATATCATAAATATTTGATATTTCAATTCTTTTCTCATCCGGACTGTACCGTCGGCTCGGGAATTTCACCCGCTCGGCGCAACCTGCTGGCAAGTTGCGTTCATAGGCTGTAACTATCGGTGTGGAATTTCACCACGCCCCAAAGAATTTATTTATTTTATGCTTTAATTATACAACTGCAATACTACAATTGCAACTGATTTTAAATAAAAATTTTAGTATTTCGACAGGTTGTTCGCAAGCTCGTACATTTCGGTGTTAAGTCCTCTGGTTTTGGCAAGAGCTTCAACAATATCCTCGTCGAAGATGGCGTCATTGTGAATACCGATTGCACGGTTAGTCAATCCGTTTGCCAGACACTTAACTGCATGCGCGCCCATCTTGATACCTAGCATACGGTCCTGAGCAGTTGCGTCGCCACTGCGTTGCAGATGGCCAAGCACCATTGAACGAATATTTATCTTGGGCATACGCGCCAAAATATCTTCCATGACGAAATCAGCCTCCTTGTTCTTGACAATTTCGCCACGCGAACGCAACCCTTCGGAAACCAAAATGATGTTATCAAGCTTGCCCTTCTTGGCATTTGCCTTGAGCCTTGCAACAAGCGTGTCGGGGTCGTACTTTACTTCGGGGGGCAATACCGCTTCCGCTCCGCTAACAAGTCCTGCGTAAACGGCAATGTCGCCACAGCGGTTTCCCATAACTTCAACAACGCAAGTACGGTCGTTGCAGCTCATTGTGTCCCTTAAATCCTTGACGGCATTGGCAACAATGGAAACTGCCGTGTCAAAGCCCAATGTGTAATCGGTATAAGCCAAGTCGTTATCAATAGTTCCGGGAATTGCCATAGTCTTGATATTGTACTGCGTGGACAACACCTTAGCGCCTGCAAAACTGCCATCACCGCCAATTACTACAAGTCCTTCTATTCCGTGTTTTGTTAGCGTAGCAACAGCCTTTTGTTGACCTTCTACCGTTTTCATTTCCAAACATCTTGCCGTTCCGAGCATAGTTCCGCCACGGTGAGCAATGCCTTCGACGCTTTTTGCCGTAAGTTTGACAACGTCGTCCGTCATCAATCCCTTGTAACCGTTACGAATACCGTAAACTTCAAAGCCATGTTGAATGCCGTATCTGACAACAGCGTAAATGGCAGCATTCATGCCTTGAGAGTCACCGCCGCTTGTCAACACACCGATTTTTTTCATAATGTATGTCTCCTAAATAAATTAAAGGTTGATTATTTTACTGATTTTGACTGAATTCTACGTCGCTGTCCTTGCGGAAGAACTTGCGAACCGTTGTCGCCCTGCCTACAAGTGCGCGTTTGAGCGCCTGCTTGTTGTAGCAAAGACCAAGATTTTCGTACAGCTCCATTCGCCTTGCAACACGCTTTACGTAGCCGTGCTTACTCCATCCCCAACACACTTCTGCAAGTGCATCAAGTCTTGGCAACAGTTGAAAATACAGCTTATCCGAACTGGTAACATACTCCGTCCACAGGGGCGCTTCCACACCCAAAATGTTGTCACGCTGAGCGGAACTAAGACCGTTACACGGGTTGAAATTGAGTGTTTTGTGCAATGGCGTCAAAGCGTAAGGATAATCGAAATACAGGTGAAAATGTGGCGAAAGTATCACTTTTCTACCCTGTTTTGTAGCTGATTTAGCCGCCTTTTTGTAGTTTAGCGGTTTCCACAGCTGGCTTACGATATCCGTATGGGCGCTCGAAGTTATGCCGTCGTTCCAACAGATGACCTTTTTCCCCTTTGTTTCCAAGTGGGCGCGGAACACCTCTAACATGTGTGTTTGCAGTTCGTCGTAGTCGTCCAGTTTGAGCTCCGCCATGCGTTCGCGACAAAGCTTGCAATTGCACCATCTGTCCTTGGGTGCCTCGTCACCGCCAAGATGAACGTACTCGCATGGGAACAGCTCGACTATTTCGTCCAAGATGTCCTGTATAAAGACGTAGCTAGAGTCGTTGCCCGCGCAAAGGATATCCTTGGATATGCCCCACAGCTTACGCACTTCCGATACCTGATGAGTACAGCTGTATTCGGGGTAAGCCGCCAAAGCCGCAACTAAATGCCCGGGAACGTCCAATTCGGGGATAATCTCAACGTTACGCTCCGCAGCGTAGTCGATAAGTTGGCGAATCTCGTCTTTGGTAAGATAACCGCCGTGTATTTGGTCATCCACGTAGCGTTTGCCACCCTTGACAACCTCCGTCCCTTGACGAACGCTGCTCACTTCCGTAAGACGAGGATATTTGTCAATTTGGATGCGAAATCCCTGATCGTCGGTCAAGTGCAAATGTAGCCTGTTGAGCTTAACCTGCGACATCAGTTCGACGATTTGTTTTAGTGTATCCACGCCGTAAAAGTGCCTGGCAATATCCACCATCAGTCCGCGGTGAGCAAACTTGGGCTTATCCTCAATGTAGCAGTTGGCACAGGTGATAACTTCCTGCTTCGAATCCAAGTTGAACACTTGTCGAAGCGTATTCACCGCATAAAAACAGCCTTGCGGAGTACCGGCATTCACCGTCGCCACGCCCTGAGATATCATCAAAGTGTATCCTTCGGAATGGGTGTTGTCGTTCTTGGCAAAGATGATTTGCGCTTGTTCGATTTCGTCGGTGAATGACAAACAGTCGCCGCAGCTTTGCTCAACAAGACGGGCAAATAACTTGGCTTGCGCGCTAAAATCGCTATTGTAATAAATTACGGAATCTTTGGTTAAACTAAAGGTTCCGGATAATTTTTCAACTTTGTATGGATTGGGTAAAATTTGCATATACAATATTTTATCATACAATTTATATAAATACAAGTTAATAGCAAGTTTTTGTGTTTAAAAGGCTATATAAAAGCTCCCCTTGTTTAACAAAGGGAGCTTAAATTGACAATCAAGTTACTCTACTTGCGTCTCCGACGAGGTGTGCGTAATTACACGGTGACTTTTCCAACGTCTAAAACCAATCACGGCAAACAGCACGCCAAGAGCCACGGCAACTGCCAATACCGTCCAACCGAGCAGTGGCAATGCGGATACTCCCGCCGAACGTGCGTAGTTCCAAGCGGTAACAACCATTTTGTTTTTGTCGCCAAAGTCACGCATGACTCCAAGGGTATCTATGTTGCGATAATTATCGTCATTCAACTCGGCACTGAGGAAAGGATATCGCCAGTTGCTACCGTCAATCTCATCGACGTAATTGAAGAATTCTTCAACAAATGCCTCTCTATCCTCGGCGCTATCGAAGTCATATTCGTAGCCTTCCATGAGGATTTGCATTGCATCGTCGTCCTCTTGCAACACTTCGGGACGAATGGCGGGAGTATAGCCTATTTCCAAGTAATTAAGCGCAGCGGACTTGGGACGGTTAAGATAATTGATAAATATCTTTATTGCTTCCATGTGCTTGGGATTGTACGTTTTAGGTACAACCCAACCGTCAAACCAGATATTGCCAGCACTGTGCGGAACGTAATATGCTAACCTATAATCGCCCTTCGTGCCGTCATCGTTGACAATGTTTTTGTCCCAGCTTTCTTCTACGGCGAACATCGCGTCTCCGCTCCAAGCAAGGTCAACTATCGCGTTACCCATGAGCAAATCGTCCTTACCGAAGTCCACTTCGTATCCGAACAGTTCATCCTTTTGATTGACAAGTACCCGACGAACAATATCCAGCAGTTGGTCGTCCACCGCGTTGATAAGCTCACCTGCGGATAAATCTGTGTACAGTACGCCATGTTCGTTTTTACGCCCGTCAAGCATACCGCGTTCCAGCATGTAGAAAATGGTTGCGGCGTAGCTGTCGCGGATACTGTCCTTCATGAGGATATTTCCTGTAAGTCCGGGAGACAGCATATTACCGTCGCCGTCGTCGTTGAAGAAAATACCCCAGTTGGCTTTGTTCATGATTTCTGCGTCGTAGATACCCAAGTCCATAAAAGCGTACTTGTTGTACAGTATTCCAAGCGTGCCGTACATATACGGAACAAAGTAATCCACCATACTGACCGTTTCGCCCGTCTCGTCTATATGAAGGCTACCAAACGCACCTGAAACCTTTTCGATAATACCCGGTTCGATGTTATCGCTGTTGTGCTCGTAGCCGTTTTTTACGCTTTCGCTAAATTCCGACGTGTACTTAGCCTCATCGAAATAGTTAAGTGGGACGAGCATATTGCCTTCGATAAGCTTTTGAATAGCGTATTCGCTTGGGCACACCACGTCCACGTTGCTGTCGCCTTGAGTAAGGCGGGTAAGCATGGTTTCGTTGGTGTCGAAGGTAACATAAGTTACATCGATATCTTTACCTGTTATTTCCTTATAGTATTCCTTGAAATCTGTCAGTTTTTCGTCAAAGATGTAATCCGCCCAGTTGTATATTACAAGGCTGTCGGGCTTTTCACTGGCGCAGGCTGCAAATGCGGTTACCACAAAGCACATGAGCAAAAGACAGGAAACAATAGACATTAATTTTTTCATCTTTTCGCCTCCTTTGCGGTCGTGTTGTTACGCTTGATGTTGACAATGAGCAACAACGTAAACATAACCACGAAAAAGATACTAAACACAGCAAACCAAAAAGGTTCAAGGCTCTTTACGCGCGCGTCCTCGTAAATGTATGTGGAAAGCGTTTCGATACCTGTGTCACCCTTGTTGAATTGCGTGATGATGAAGTCGTCCAGTGACAGCGTAAACGCCATGGCAAAACCACTGACAATACCCGGCATGATGTAAGGGAACACCACCTTAAGCATAGCCGTAAAAGGATTTGCGCCAAGGTCCAGCGCAGCCTCGTACATGTTGGGGTCCATACGCTGAAGTCGCGGAAGAATACTTAACACCACGTACGGCGTACAAAATGCGACGTGCGAAATAATAAGACGTGTCAAACCTTGCGGAAAGATGAAACTGAACGCGGCGAAGAACACCATAAGCGACACAGCCATGACGATTTCGCTGTTGATCATGGGTAGTTGGTTGATAGTAAGAGTAATTTTCTTCCAACGTCTGCCAAGAGCGTAAATGCCGATTGTGGAAAATGCGCCCAGTATTGTAGAAATAACGCTTGCAGATACAGCAAGAATTGCCGTCCATTTGAGAGCATTCAATAACCCTGCCGACTGTTCGCTGTCAAAAAGCGACGCGTACGAGTCGAAATTAAAACCGTCTTTAAAGCTGAAATAGCTGTTCCCCGAAAAGCTGAAAATTATTATCAGCAAAATGGGCAAATACAACAGCGCCAGCACCAGTCCAAGGTACCCGTCGGCGCAAATGCGGGAGATAAGATTTTTTCTTTTCATAGACTGCTCTTTACCTCCTCGTCCTTATTTGTTATATTCACAATAACATTAGCAACGATTACCAGCACAAGCATGACAAGACTCATCACACTACCTACGCCGAAGCTGTTGGTAGTTTTGCTAAAGTGCATGTTGATTGCGTCACCGAAAAGGAATATCTTGCTACTGGACAAAATTTCCGAAATGGCGAAGGTAGATATAGCAGGAATAAAGGTCATTGTAATACCGCTGATGATACCGCTAAGCGACAAAGGTAAAACCGTTTTCAAAAATACGGTCAATTTGTCAGCGCCGAGGTCCTCCGCCGCCTCGATATAACTGTGGTCGATGGACACCAGCGTCGTGTGGAGCGGAAGTATCATATAAGGCAGATAGTTGTACACCATGCCGAACAGCACTGTTCCCATGCCGAGCTTTACATCCAACGCCATAAATATAGCCTTGGTGGATAGCGTACGAATAAGGAAGTTAACCCACATGGGCAGTATAAACAACAGCACCAACACCTTGCTACCCGCATGATACTTGGCAAGCAGATACGCGCAAGGGTATCCTATCACAAGACAGATGAGCGTTGTCACCGCACCGATAATCAACGAATTACCAAGTACAGTCAATCCACCGCCTGCGTTGCTAAAGAACTCAACAAAGTGGGCAAACGTCAAATGTTGTCCGTCATCGGTTAAAAATGCGTTTACAAGGATAATCACCAACGGCACTACCACGAACAGTAGCAAAAATATCATGTACGGATAAGCAAATGCCCTGCGGTGAAAGCGAAAACTAATCTTCTTTTTCATCTTTCACCTCGTCTTTTACTTCTTCAAGCAAAATCTTATCGGGAGCAATCTTGATACCCACGCGGTCGCCAATGGACCACTCGTAATCGTTATCAACAAAGAAGTCGTAATAACTATCGGTACGAACGATATACTGCCAGTAACTACCCTTGTAGATTGCGGAAATGATGGTTGCACCAATGGTTCCGTCATCTTCGTCGTCGGTAAGCTCTACGTCGTCGAAGTCAACAGTAACCTTTACCTTGGTACCTTCGGGAAGATCTGTCTTGCATTCAAAGCGTCCGTCGCACATTTCTACGACGTTTTCTTCATATATTTCACCGTTGATTTCGTTTATCAGACGGCTCTTGTGCATGATGTGGAAATCAAACGGCTTGATGTACAGTCCAATCTTGTCCCCGACCTTTACTTCCACGTTGTCGTGAATGATAATTTCGTTACGTTCGTCACCGTACGTCAAAGCCGTAACCTGGTAGTGATCGCCCTTGAATACGCATGTCAACACGTCCGCTTCAATCAGGCATTGTTTGTCCTTGATATCAACGATACGTATATCTTCGGGACGGATGATGACGTCGATAGGTTCGTCTTGTTTGAAACCGCTATCCACGCACTCGAACTTGTGTCCGGAAATATCCACGCAGTAGTCCTTGACCATTGTACCGGATAAGATATTTGATTCGCCGATAAAGTCGGCAACGAATGCGTTTGCAGGTTCGTCGTACACCTTTGTGGGGGTACCTATTTGTTGAATTTCGCCGTCTTTCATTACCACAATTGTATCGGACATGGTAAGCGCTTCTTCCTGATCGTGGGTGACGTACACAAATGTTATGCCGAGTTGACGGTGCATTTGCATAAGCTCTAACTGCATGTCCTTGCGCATCTTGAGATCCAACGCGCCCAAGGGTTCGTCAAGCAGTAACACTTGAGGTTCGTTAACCAATGCTCTGGCAATTGCAACACGTTGCTGTTGTCCGCCTGAGAGCGAGTTGACAGCGCGGTGACCGTAGTCTTCCAAGTCCACCATTTTGAGGGCAGCGTTTACCTTGTCGGCAATTTCCGATTTGGTAAGATGACGCATTTTCTGCACCGTGTTACCCTTTTTATCTACAGTGGGTTCGCCCACGGGAACGGTCTTCATTTTTAGTCCGAATGCGATATTGCCAAACACGTTGAGATGCGGAAATAGCGCGTACTTTTGGAAAACGGTGTTGATGTTACGCTTGTGAGGCGGTAACGTGGTGATATCCGCACCGTCAAAAAGAATTGTTCCGCTTGTAGGTTGTTCAAAACCGGCAATCATGCGAAGCGTCGTCGTCTTACCGCAACCGGATGGACCCAAAAGCGTTACAAATTCGCCACGTTTTATGGTGAGCGACACGTTTTTTACTACGGGCTTGTCCCCGTAAGATTTGTTAACGTTTCTGATTTCGATAATTTTATCGTCCATAAAGTAACCCTCCTGTGTAAAACCGCTCGTATGCTTTTGCAAAAAAGGCTTCGCTTCACTGCAGATTATTTTTTGCGAAACACACTCGCTCCCTGCGTTTAGGTTGTTTTAAACGCATTATTTATTTACAAAAAAAAATCACCCTCGGACAAATAAATTGTTTACGGTACTGCCGCATCTCACGGCGCAGGTAGTTAGCCTGCATATACTATAAAGAATTTGTTTGCCTTGGGCAACGATACAAGTATATACAATACAGGGGGTATTGTCAAATAAATTTACGGCTTTTGCTCAATTTATATAAAAACCTTATAACAATGCGATATTTCAACTGATTTTAACTGAAATTTGTCTTAAAAACAAAAAAACTCCCTATGTTCAAGGGAGTTTAATGTTATTTTACATTATTATTGCACCAACAGAACGTAACCTAAGCGGTAGCACCTTGTCGGCGCCGTAAATTGCACAAACTTGCTCCACAAAGTGGTTGGCGTACTGTGTCGGAACTACGCACAGCACCGTACCGGCAAAGCCTCCGCCGTGCACGCGAGCGCCACACGGGCAAATATTGCGTGCCGTCTTGATAATATCCGCTATTGCAGTATCACTATCGTTTACGGCGCAGTTTTGCAGTTGATACAGACTGCTGTCACCGGAGCTGTTGACAAGTTCCATCACTTTGTTGACATCCCCAACAAAAAGTGCCTGTTGCACCTCGTCCACGCGATGATTTTCCTCATAAAAATGCTTGGCTCTGAGCGCAGGACGTACGCCCACTACCTTTGCAACCTCGTCGTAATTGGCAAAAAACGTCTGTTCGTCCACTTCGATAAGCCTTTGCTTGCCAAAGTAAGACGCTACCGCCTTCATTTCGGCAGGAATTGAAGCGTACAAGGGTGAAAGATTGGCATGACTTGTCCCCGTGTTGATAAGAACAAGATTTATCTTACTGAAATCCGTCTGTACGCGATTGTAGCTTAAAGTATCGGCAAAGTCCAACGCCACCAGTCCGCCGACAGCCACCACACTTTGATCCAACAGCCCACAAGGCTTGTCGAAATATTCGTTTTCGGCAAATTGACCTGCCTTGGCAATCTGTTCGATGGGGATAGCGCCGTTGTTGAAAAGTTCGTTAAGTATTGTGCCAACAACCGTCTCGAAAGCGGCACTGCTGGAAACCCCCGCACCGACAGGTATTGTTGAGTCGGTGTAAGCGTCGAAACCTGCAACATGATAGCCCTGCCCCTTGAGATACGCCACCACACCCTTGGTTAAGCTTGCACAACCTGGTGTTTTAGTCAAATCGCGAACGCTAAATGATATGGAACGGCGATTTGAACCTTGAATATTGATGACGTCGGTACCGTTGGGGCAAAAAGCGGCAACGATATCCAAACTGACGGTACACGCCAACACGCGTCCGCCATTGTGATCGGTGTGATTGCCTACGAACTCCACCCGTCCACTGGACGAACAGAGGTATGCCGAAGTGTGACCGTATATTTGCTTAAATTGTTTTAAAACTTCCTTGTAGCGCTCCAATTCGCGGACGTTTTTGCGTCCGTACAGGCTATCAAGGTATGGCAAGACGTCGCTTGCATTACTAAATTTGCGCATAACTAACCTTATGTAAAAAACTGAGTATATAATAGCACACATTTCAGTAAATTACAAGGAATTAACACCTGAGCTTTGGAAAGGTTGCAAATCAGTTGACTTAACGTTGATAACACCTAACGTGTAAGTAATAAAAATAATACAACTAGTTAACAACAAAAAAACAAGCAAGGCGAACCTTGCTTGTTTTTTTTAAGTTTAGATTGCTACTCTACTGCGCAAATCAATTAAGCGTAAAACTCCATTGTACTAATTGTTACATAAGAATTAGTACCAGCAGTTTCAGTAACATTGAATATTACTTTGTAATAGCAATTGCTCCAATCAGCGTCCGCCGGTTTGGTTACAGATACAGTACCATTCGCTTCATGCTTCAATTCCGTAGTGTAAATAGCTTCACTGCCGTCAGCTGTAGGATCAGCTTTGTACACTTTTAGTGTAACTGAGTTTACGGTTATTGTACAAGCACCAAATTTAACTACAATTCTACTAATGTTGCTTGTAATTGCAGTCTTGCTTGTCAAGCTTCTATCTACAGCATTAAGGTTCTTGCCACCAAAACGCCAAGGGCTAGTTGTGGAGTTACCTTCAATATTCCAAGTAATACCGTCAACTTCAACGTCGCAGTTGCCTGCATATCCATTGTTTGATCCTGCTTTGCTTGTTGTCAAGGTATAAACTGTTTTCTCTGGACCTTTTACATCAGGATTTGCCGTAACATTGAGTTTGATTGAGCTCAAACCAACTTGAACATTTTCGGATGAACCGTCATCTTTCTTGTGTGTGGTTGCAACTGCAAGTCTGACAGCCGTTACCTTTGCAGGAAGTCCTGTTGCAGCAAGAGATTCCGCAAACATACCGTCACTGTTCTTCGTGCCCTTATCTTTGAAACCGACGTTTGCAACTTCTGTCCATGTTTGTCCATCAGTTGTGTACTCGATGTACATGGATTGCCACGTCTTGGTTGTCCACTGCTTCAAACCAAAGGTTACGGAATTGATTTGTTTTCCACCCTCTGTAAGGCTTACAGTTGTGTAAACCGTACCGTTTGAACCATTGTCATTTGCTCCAATTACGGGCAGGTCAGTGATTGTAGATGTCTGAGCGCTTGCTCTATCGAACTTGACAACAAGGTCTGTACCATATTGGAATGTATGCTCACCGTAAGAGCTGCTCCAATCGGATTTAACTGCTGCAAATTGTCCTGCAATATCAAGTGTTACATCACCGATGATATCTTGAATCTTGGCAACTGCAATATCCCAACTCTTAGTTGTTGTCTTGTCACCGTGCTTAACAACAACGGTCAATGTGATTGTAAGGTCACCGGGAGCAGCGAAATCAATCATAAGTTTACCGTTCTTGATTGCAATACCGGAAGCATCGTCATTTGCATCCTTTGCCTTGACACTCCACGTATTGGTTACACCGTAGTACAGGATACCGGCTTGAGCAAGATCAACACTTTGTCCCTGAATAAGCGTGCTGGGAACTGTAATTTCGATTACTTCTTCAGCAACGATTTCTTCGGATGTTCTGGTGTGAGTTTCGATTGTGAAGTACTCGTAGGTTGTGTAAACAACTTTGTTATCTTCCGAATAAGTGTAGTCAACGCGAACTTTAACTTTTTCGTGGATTGCACCGGGAGCTACGTTAAACGTAGTTATATCGCCAACGGTCTTGTAGGTTACGTAAGCATTTTCCCAGCAAAGTTTGTAAGCTACTGCTACGCCTTCGCTTGTAGCGGGAAGGTCAAACGTAATATCAGCAGGAACAATGTAGTTACCTGTAAGTTTGCCGTTTTTGTCAACTAAAGCAACGCCCTTTGATTCGAGAACTTGGTGGATAGCCTTGCTTGCATTGTTGACCTTTACTGCGGGGTGAACAGGAGTCGGCACTTCCTTCGTTACTGTAAAGTATGCAGGATGTGCGTTTGTTGCAAATGCGCCATTGGTAAGTTTTTCAGCACCAATTGTTTGGAATGTGGTTGTTCCAAGGAAGCAAGTGTTACTACCAACTGTAGCAGTAAATACCTTGAGTGTTTCATTCCAGTTCCACAAGAAACCTGCAGTCTTAGCCTGATATTTAACGTTAAGATAGTTTCCACTTGCAACTACTTCAACGTAGTTGTCGCCACACTTGATTACATATCCTTCGCCCTCTGCAATAATTTGATACAAAGCGCCGTCGGAAGCGTCTTCAGATGTTGCAAAATAGTAACCACTCATTTCGCCTGTTGCATACAAGAGAACATCTTTACCGCTAACAGTTTGAGGCATAGCAAGTTTTACATAGCTGTCAGTTACGGGAGCTTCAATTGGTTTATATACATCGGGCTCGCCCTCTGCGGGAGCAGCCGTGAATTTGATCCAATCTTTATCTACTGCAAGGATTTGGAAAGTGCCGTTGTAGTTACCAAGTACGCCTGTGATATCGCAAAGCTTACCCTTAGCGTCCTTGACGTGATCAACAATACCCTTCCAGGTGTTATCCTTTAAAGTGTAGTGCCCCTTCATGTAGCCGGACATCTGAATATTGATGCTCTTTCCGTTCTTTTCGAGCGTCATGAGAGTTTCAGAGTTGGATGAACCGGCAGGTGTCTTTACGTCTTTAACCGTCCAACCTGTCAAGGAAACAAGTTGACTTTCATGGTAAAGTGTTGCGGGAACGTCACCGATAACGTCGTTATCAATAGCGTAAACGTGCTTCATCACTTCGTCCTTACTTACGGACTTGTCCTTAACAACGGTAACGTTACCGCCTGCGTTGGTCTCAATGAGTCCGCTGTAGTTGGTATTGGTTGTACCCGTTACGCGAACGTATGAACCGATTTCAAGATTTTCGTGAGTTGAAGCATCAGCACCGCCACGGAAAATATAGTAACCTGCTTTCCAGGATTTATCTGCCATGTAGAAAGTAACGTTGCTGTAATTGCTGTCATTTTCGGCAATAGCTACAACATAACCTTCAAGGTCCATGGAAACGCCTGTGTTGGTGTACCAGTAATCGATCTTGTCGTCGTCACTCAGTTCAACGTAAACAGTGAAACGGTAAGGCATGTCAGCTGTGTCATTGTTGTACTTAAACGTTGCGTGAATTTGAACTGTGGGTTGCATACCGCTGGGGGTAACAAGACACTTGTTCTTAGCGTCGTTGAGCTTAATGTAGTCGCCGCTGTGGTAACTGTCGTCAGCTCTTACTTCCCATTCGATACTTGCAGTCTTGCCCTTGAATGACCAAGTCGTTTCAAGGTCGAAGTCATCGAAAACGGTTGCTTTGCTTTGCGGGAAAACGTAGTTATCTGCAAAGATGGATGCGGAGAACGCAGCAACGCGAACTTTAAATTCTTTCTTTGCACCGGCCGTCTTAGCGGTAAGAATAACTTCCTTTTCTTCATCAGCAAGGGTAACTTCGGCAAGCCATTCGTTTTCCATTTCGGTCAGCTTGATTACGTCGGTATTGCTGGAAGTCCACTTAAGCTTGTACTTACCTTGTTGGGTCTTTTCATTGATTTCGCCAATGTACTTGTCCAAGACGAAGTCATCGCTTACGCGCTTGTCGGCAACGCTAGGCTTGTAAGTTTCGAGCACGCCCTTTCCACCGCAAGCAGCAAGCACAGCCGTGCTAACGATGAATAAACAAACCAGCAACGCGATGAGTGCCAATTTAGTCGTTTTTTTCATTTAAAATTCTCCTTATAATATTTTTACTAAAAAGTAATCAATTGGAATATTCTCAGATAATTTCGAGAACGGTAATTTCACCTGCAGTCAGTTGCAAGCCGTTGAGTCTCAGTATTGCGCCAACGGTGATACTGCTAACGTCGAAGTCATCGTCAACAGCAAGCTTGAAGGTAAACGTCTTAGCGTCGGTACCCGAAGGTTTAATCAACGTTGCCGTACCTTCGAAGGTAAGCACGCCGTTTGCCACCGCTTCAACCTTGGTAACGGATACGTTTGAATACACGTTGCCTGCGTACTGTTCAAGGTTTGCCTTGCTGTTAGACGAGTCAAACATCAAGTAGTAGTTGGCCTTTCTTAGGAAGGTCGTGCTCAGTCCGTCAAAGATTTCACTGTAAGTGATGTCACTTATCTGGAAGGCTGAACCGTACTTTTGCAAAGAACCTACAAACTTGTAGTAGTTACCAACCGTCATGTTAGATGCATAACTGGAGTTGTAACCTGCATACACATTAATCGTGTACTGCTTACCCGTTTCGGCATCGTACTGTGCGGCAATGAAATTGTGTGTTCCGCTATCGGATACAGACAAGTCAATGAGGTAAGCCTCGAATATAACCTTGGCGCCCACACCATTTTCTTCATCGTAGTACAACTCGATATTGTTGGTAAAGTCCTTGATAGAAAACTCTACAGGATCGTTATTGAACAGCGGGTCTGCTTTCTTGCTGAACCATCTCAACTGAATAGAACGGGCAAAGTTTTCCGCCTTGACGAAGTAACTGTTGTACTTGTAGGCGCTTGTGCTGTTACCCTTGTTGAGCGAGAAACCGTTTTCCACTATTTCAAGGTTGAGCAACTTGAAGTCTTCCGTTGCCGTCTTGTACCATACATAGCCCAGATAACGTGTACCGTAGCTGTCCTTGGTGGCAGCTTTACCCGTGCTGGATTCCAACACGATGACGGTTGCCTGACTCAGACGGTCATGAACAAAGTTGGATGCAGCCTTACCCCACTTTTCCACTTTGCTAGTGCTTTCCGGAGTGTCGATACAGAAGTAACGAATGTTTACCGTACCGTCCTTTTCGGTGTAGAAACGCGTTGTGTCGCCGTCGGTATATGCGTCAACACGTGCAACGCCTACGCCGTCGGTAAGGAAAGACTTACCCTCGTAGTTCAGGTTAAACTTGAGTGATTTTGTAATTTTGTCGTAGAACTCGGTATTGTCGGCAACCTTGTCGCAAGCGGCAAAGACAACCGTCAACACAAGCAAGAATACGAACATGACAGATAATAGTTTTTTCATTTAGTTTACCCTATAAATATACTTTTTAATATACTTAGCGATTAAGGTTGAGGACAGTTGTTGTAAGCGTCCGTCAAAGCTCTTTGTCCGCTACGTGAACCCTTCATAACAACGAGCAATGCGTTACCAACTTGGTCACGGGCTTCGCTTGATCCGTCAAATGCGGGGGATGCGAAGAAACGGTCGGTCAATGTTCTTGCAACGCTTGCAGCCTTAGCGGTTGCGCCGCTCTTAGCAAGGTGAGCTTGGTATTGAGGAACGTCATAAACGTCCGTACGCATGGGGTTGTAACCGGATTCGATGGAGAATGCAGCTTGGAAAGTAGGATCAAGCAGTTCTTTAACGAAGAGCCATGTCATCTTTTGCTTTTCGCTGGGGTTGTTTACGCCCTTAGCGCCGGTAAGCATAACGAGAGACGGTCCTTGAGAAATGCAGCTGTAATTTACAGAGCCGTCAGCTTGTTTGGAGCCGGGGATAGGAACAATTTCGAAGTTGAACTTGCCGCTGGGGTCTTGGTGAGAAGCACCACCGCTTGAACCGATACAGTAAACAAGTCCGCCGTCATCAGCACCCTTTACAAACAGACCGCTGGTGTATGCTTCGTAGTCTTCCTGAGTTGTGATGTAACCCTTATCGTAGTACTTAGCAAGTTGATCAAGCCAATCTTGTGTGTTTTTGTTGTTGAACAGATAGTGTTCGCTACTGTCAGCGGAGGTATATCCCCAACCGTTTTGTTCGCACATGGTGATGAACCAGTTAGCTTCGCTGTCGTATCCAAGCGGAGTGCACTTAGGATATCTTTGCTTGATGGTTTCGCATTGTTGCCACAGTTGATCCCAAGTCGTAGCAATGGGAAGTCCGCAAGCGTCAAGAGCTGTCTTGTTTACGTACATCAACTCGGTGGATTTAACAAAGGGCAACGTAAGCATGGATTTATCCGTGAAACCGTACTTAGCGTAGTCACTGTAGTTGGTTGCATAACCCTCTTCAACGTAACCTTGAACGAACTTAGCTTGTTCTTCAGCGGAAAAACCGAGAACGGGGGTCGTCATGGTTTGCTCTTCGCCGTTGTCATCTTGGTAGGTGTAGGTGTAAGTCTCGGTGCTGTTGAGGAACTGAGCCATATCTACAACGATACCGTAGGTAAGGTACATTGCTACGTGGTCTGCATAGCAGTAAGCCAGGTCGGGCTGATTGCCTGCCGTAGCGTCTTGCTTGATCTTGTCTCTTACTTCGTTGTATCCGCCGGGTTGAGTATGTTCAACCGTCCAACCGGGATACTTTGCCTCAAATGCGGCAATAGCATTTTCGGTGATTTTTTGAAGGTTATCACCTTGAGACGAATAGAAGTAGATCGTGTGATTCTTGTCATTACCCTTACATGCTGTGAATATCATCAAGCATGATGCGAGAACTAAAGACACTACGATAACCGCGGTCAAAATTTTCTTCATAGTTTTCTCCTTATTTTTTATTTTAAACTCCCCGTGTTACGGGAAAAAGTTTACCAAGTTAATAATGTTTTTGCTTTTGTTATAGTTTCTAACAATAGTTTGTGCAACATTTGCAAAGTAAATTTACCAGTCACTTTGCAACGATACCCTATTACATACTGCTAATCTATTATTTGAAGTTGCAGTCGCGTGTGAGAGAAGAAAGTCCGGTTAAACAACCGCTCACACAAAACCGAGTATGTTCTGACCCAAAACAATCTGCAGTGAGTACGAAGTACGAGCGAAGCCGTTTTGGGCGGAATATGCGAGGCTTATCCTTTGGTACCGCTCTTGGATACCCCGCGCATGATGTACTTGCGGCAGAATATGAACAGAATGAACAAAGGCAAACTTACCATGCAAACAGCCGCCATCTTGAGCGTGTTGAGCGGGTCACTGTCGCCGTATTTACCGTTGTACAACTGTCCGCCACGGTCAACGAATGAGCCTGTTACCCAGTTGGTCATCATCTGCCATTGCTTATCGTTTACCAAGCGCGGCCAAATGTAACTGTTCCAGGTTCCGATAAACTTGAGTAGCGTTATCGAAATAAGCGTGGGAGCCGTCAACGGCACCATTACTTTTATCAGGTATCCCATGTCGCTTAGTCCGTCCACCTTCGCCGCCTGATACAGCGAGTTGGGAATCTGCATAAAATTGTTCCGTAGTAGGTAGATGTAGTACACGCTTACAAGGAAAGGCAGTATCAATACCGTGTAGGAGTTACGCATCTGCAAGCTGGAAACCGTTAGATAGTTGGACAGCGTAAACAATTCGCCGGGAATCATCATGGTTGCAAGCATAATTGCAAACAGGATGTTTTTACCTGCAAACTTCATGCGCGCAAACGCGTACGCGGTAAGAATAGTAATGATTACGCCGATTGTTGTTGACATCAATCCTACAACCAACGTGTTAGTCAGCATACGCCAAAATGTCGGCGAGTTGGAACTGGTTGATTGATTCATGATAGCCGAATAGTTCTTCCACATGAATGTATGGGGGAAGAAGGTGGGCACCGCCAAACGGTATTCTTCCTCAGTCTTGAGCGAGGAAATCACCATCCAGTAGAAGGGAAGGAACGCCAAAATTGCGCAAAACGTAAGGAAAATATACACAAATACATTCTTGACGATATGCATTGTTTTTTGTTTTTTCAGTTCCTTTTGTACGTCCAGTTCGGACGTTTCTTCGAAGTGAACCGTTTGAGGACCGTCGGCAGTTGCGAGAGCCGGTTGTAACGTAGTATTTTCGGGAGCTACGATTTGTTCTTTTTCAATATTCTTTTTCATATCGTCGCCTCCTTATCTGTAAGTTGTGTGTTTCTTGGTGATTCGGTTGTTAATGAACGTTATCACCATGATGATTACGAACAGTATCAACGAACCGGCAAAGGCTAAACCTGTCTTGTCGCCTTCGATGTACTTGTAAATGTATCCGACCATGGTACCCATGTCGTAGTTGAGACCCATCTGTTCTCCGAATATACCTACTACTGCCGAGTACTGTTTCATACCGCCCATGATACCGGTTACAAGCAAATATGTAATTTGCGGTGAAACCATGGGGGTCGTTATGCGCCACAATGTCGTCCAACGACTTGCGCCGTCCACTTTTGCAGCGTCGTAGTATTGCTTGTTGATGCTTTGAAGCGCACTGAACAGAATCAGTATCTTAAAGGGCAGTCCGCTCCAAACTTCGTACACCATCAGCACGATGTACTTAGCCCAAGGGATATTCAAACGTCCGTTAAACAGTTCCCAAACGGGGGATTCTACTTTATCCGTCCATTTAATGGGGTTGTTTCTTAAGCCAAGTATAAGATTGATTATACCAACAGTATCTGTATTTGATTTTGTACCAATAACGGTAAAGAATGTCGCGAAAACAGCGCCCATTGCCAACGCGTTGGTAAGGTAAGGCAGGAACAGTATCGTTTGGTAAGCCTTTTGCACCTTCTTTATGGAGTTGAGCGCAACGGAAATGAGCAAAGCCAGTATTGTGGAAACGGGTACGGAAACAAAGGTAAATACAAGCGTATTTACAAGGCACTGAACGAAGTCTGCGCCACCGCTGTTTTTGTCGCCCTTAACAACGTGAACGAAGTTACTGAAGCCCCATCCGTCGTAATAGCCGGTAATACCGTTGTAATCCTGCTTGAATGCGTTGATAAATGCCGCCACTATCGGGTAGAAGGTAAATATCAACATAAGTATCAGCGCAGGAGCAACAAACAGCCAACCGCTTTGCGACCTTACACCCCTACGGAACCTTTCGCCGCGGGACAGCGTCGGAGTAGCCACCTGATCTTCATTTAAAACAAGATCCGCCTCTACTTCCTTTGCCGATTTGTTGCGAAATTTATTTTTTGCCATTAGCGTATCCTCTCTTCAGTTTCGGCGTTAAACAAGAATACCTTGTTGGGTTTAAGCTTGAATCTGAGCTTATCTGCGTCTTTGGGAAGCGCTACGTCGCTGTCGATAATGCAACGTACAGTGGGTTTAGTTGAGCTTTCGTGCGTCGATACAACGGACTTATCGCGACCCATAACTTCGACGTGATCTACGTTCAACGTAAGCACGTTTGTGCGAATACGGTTGTTGGGTTCGTAAATAAATCCTTCGGGTCTGATACCTACGTAAACTTCCTGATCGGCAACGTCCGTTTCGAGGATAGCCTCGTCGCCTATGTAAATCTTACCGCCTTCAACCTTGCCCTTGAAGATATTGATGGGCGGCGTGCCGAGGAAGTTGGCAACGAACAGGTTATTGGGGTCGTCGTAAATGCCTTGAGGTTCGCCGATTTGTTGCACTATGCCCAGCTTCATAACAACCATTATGTCGCATATTGACATTGCTTCTTCCTGGTCGTGGGTTACGAACACGGTTGTGATACCCGTTTCGCGTTGAATACGCTTGATTTCTTCACGCGTTTGCAAACGTAAACGTGCGTCCAAATTGGACAACGGTTCGTCCAAAAGCAACACGTTGGGCATCTTGACAAGGGCGCGGGCAATGGCGACGCGCTGTTGCTGACCGCCGCTCAGTTCGTTGGGCTTACGTTGAAGAAGATCCTCAATCTGAACCAGTCTTGCAGCGTCCAGTGCGCGAGCGTTGCCTTCGTCCTTCTTGATACGCATGTTGTCCAAGGGGAAACGAATGTTTTGCTCCACCGTCATGTGCGGATACAACGCGTAGTTTTGGAACACGAGTCCGATACCGCGTTTCTCTGCTGCGAGAGTTGTAACGTCCTGCTCGTCAAACAAAATCTTGCCCGACGTTGGAGACTCAAGTCCCGACAGCATAAAGAGTGTTGTGGATTTTCCGCATCCGGAAGGTCCAAGCAGACCGACAAGTTTACCGGAGGGTATTTCGATATTCATATCGTCAACCGCTCTGACCTCTTTCTCGCCTTTCTTTCTGCCGGGGAAAATCTTTGTTAGGTTCTGAAGTGTAATTTTCATAAGCGTTAAACCTCTCGCTTTATTATTTTTATTTTTACGTCCATTTTGTACCCTTCCACCTCTAAATTATCTGGAAGGTTTGTCGGAGCATACGACCTGTTCATATCGATGAACGGATTGACGTAAACCCCCGCCTTAATACGTTCTGTAACCGTGTAGTTGTTTTCCTTCAACAGGATAAACACAATTTCCACGTCGCTGTTGGTGTACTTGATTTGAACGCTCTCGTTGAAGTCGGGAACAGCCTCCAAATCCAGCGACACTGTGACCATACTGTAGTAATCGTGTCCGAAAACTTCGTCTTTTTTGAGATTTGTCTTCTTTTTCGGTTGCACCTTGCACACTTTGTACAAAAACCAGCGGAAAAGTTTAATTATGTAGTGACTGCCAAGCAGGAAATCCGCAATTATGTATATAACTACGAAATACGCCACAACCACCAACGACGCCGCAACGTTTGCTTGCTTGTTTACCGCCTTTTGAACCGTTTTGTAGTCGGTGTTGTACGCATCAACCACCACGTTGTCCGTATTTTCCACGTAGCCTTTCCTATAGGTCAGATACAGCTCCTCAATTTCATTGTGAAGCGCGTCCAGTTCGCTATCGCTGCTCGCTACGGCAATACGTTTTACAATATCGTTGTATTGTTCAATGAATTCGTCAAATTGATGGAAGTACTCGCTATCGAAACTGAGCGAAACGTCATCTAAACTCCGGTACAACTCACCCTTACTGTCGTAAAGTTTCATTCCACCTATGCCATCCACCGATTCCAGCAGATAATCCGCTAGGTTCAACACGATAAAGCCGTAATTTTTGTGGGTGGCTATTCCGTCCCTCTTTCCGTCTTCGTCGTTGTCGAAATCCAACAACTCAATGGTTACTACTTTATTTACGTCGGCAATATCGGTGACTTCCAACCTAGTTTGGTTACCGCCCTGCTTGTAGGTGTCGTAGGTCTTGCTCGTTCCGTACACAAACCCCCAAAAAGTCTTGTACAGAGTTCCCTCCTGCAAGGCGTTGGCGTCTTCTTCGCTAGGTTCGTCGGCAGGCATAACCGCTTCAAACAGTACTATACCCGACGTGTCGTCAAAGCTTTTGCTATATACGGGCTTTTTACTGAAATAGTTTGCAGTAACCAACATCGCCGAGTAGTAATCGCCGCTTTCAAGCGAATCTTCGATAAAGTTCGGCAACTTGTTGAAGTTGTAAAAATACGGTGGCAATGTAAGAGCAAGAATTATTCCCATCAAGAACGTAAAGAGATAATAAATTATCTTTGGAAATAATTTGCCTTTTTTCATACGCTATTTAGCGCCGTCCTCATTTTGAACGGAGTCCTGCGGCTCCTCGTTTGCAGGTTGTTCTTCGTCTGTCACAATGCCTTGGTTAGCTTTAAACGCTATTTCTCTCTTTTTAAGATTGTCGCGTTGCTCTTGGTATTGCTTTTTGTTTATTACGGGAATCAAAAAATAAATTCCCACAATAAGCGCAACCGCAACGCCACACACAATAAAAAAGCCAATGTCCCAACCGGGGAGACTATTGTTAGCAGCCGCCAGTAATTTGAGCATAATTTCCTCCAATTTTTTATTGTATAAGTAAATATACCTTTACTTTAAAATTATATCATTCGAAAAACGTCCAGTCAATACACAATTGTATGACATATACTAAACACATTTACAACAGTATAAAAGAAAAACAAGCGCCGTCAAATAGCGCTTGTTTAGTTATAACATTATAAAATGAAGTGCGCAAAAATGCGCCTTATTAGACGTCAAAGTGGACTTGTATTTTTGGTTAAATTTAATTTGTTTCGACATTGCTCACCAATTGCCACTTCATCAAGCCACTTCAGGCTAGTTGCGTCTAAGTCTTTGTCATTACCGCTACACACAGACGACAAAGATTATTTACAACTGTATAGTAAACTATTTGGTTTCAAATGTCAAACATTTTGACGTTATTTGACGAAGATGTTATATAGCACAATATCATTGTGATTTATAACGTAAAAATTACCACAATCCCTATAAGTTACTTTACAACCGTAGCAAGGTGTCGCATACAGGAACGGCACGGGCGAGGGTGTTTCGAAAAAGTGACTCCGATAGGGGAACGTAGCGTCAGCGAAGTGGGGAATCTTTTTCGAAATTCCCGAGCCTACTCCACAGTAACCGACTTGGCGAGGTTGCGCGGTTTGTCCACGTCCCGTCCCAAACGCTTTGCCACGTAGTACGCAAGTAGCTGTAACGGCACAACGGAAACTATCCCGTACAGCGCCTTGTGTACGTCGGGCAGTATTATGGAAGTGTCGGCAAGTTCACCGGGACCTACGCTTATAACGCTTGCACCCCGCGCCACTACTTCGTTTACTGAGGAGCTCATCTTGTCGCTCAGCTCGTCGCAGGTGTGTATAGCAACTACCGTAACCCCCTTTTCCATAAGCGCAAGGGTGCCGTGTTTCAGTTCACCCGCGGGGTATGCTTCGGAGTGAATGTAGCTTATTTCTTTTAGCTTAAGACTGCCTTCGCATGCCGTCGGATAGTCGGTTGTTCGCCCTATGTAAAACACTGCCGAACTATCTTTTACGCTCTCAGCAATGCGTGCAATTTCGTAGCTATTTGCAAGGATTTGGTCAATAGCAACGGGCAATTTATCAATACCGTTTACTATTTCTATGTACTCATTTTCGCTAACCGTTTGTCGAATTCGCGCAATATCAAGTATTATCAGCAGCAAGGTTACAAGCTGACAGTTATATGCCTTGGTGCTTGCAACGGCGAACTCACCGCCTGCGTAAATATTGACGAATCCGTCGCATTTGAAGCGCAGCGACGAACTTGACGTGTTGGTTACTGCATACGTGTAACCGCCCTTGTCCCGTACCCTTTCCACTGCACTGATGGTATCCGCCGTTTCGCCGCTTTGACTTATAAATAGCGCTAAGGTATTGCCGTCAACTGGGTAATTATCGTATATAAATTCACTGGCAATTACAGGCAAAATATCCAGGTCAAGATACTTTCTTGCAACGCTTGCCACCTGCAATCCACTGTTGTAAGCGGTACCGCAACCGATAAGATATATCCGCGATAGTTTTTTTATCCGTTCAGCGTCTATTTTCAAACCGCCGTCACGAAAGTAGCCTGCCTTGGCTAGCCTGATTTTGGACGGGATTTCGTATATTTCCTTCAACATGAAGTCGCCATCTACTTGCTCCATTTCTTCGGCTCTTTCCGGCGTGAAGAACTCCACCATGATAGGATTACCGTTAAAGTCGTAGAAATGCGCTCCGTTCCTACCCACCACCACAACCGTCTTATCGGGGGTGACAGCTACCTTACTTGCCCAGTGGGATACGCAACGGATATCCGAACATAGATAAATTCCGTTATCCGACACGCCCACCACAAGCGGACTTTTGTTCTTGATTGCGTACAGGTTATTGTCGTAAGCTGTGGTTATCGCTATGGCGAAGGATCCGACAAGACTGTTTGCCGTTGCCAACACCGTACCGAAAACGCTATCCGAGTAGTTGTTTTGCAGTAGGTGCGCTACCGTTTCGCTGTCTGTTTGCGACGTAAATACCGCGCCACGCGAACAAAACTGTTTTTTGAGTGTTTGGTAATTTTCGATGATTCCGTTATGTACTACTGCGAAACACTTATCCGGCGAAAAAAACGGATGAGCATTGTCCGTTGACACCGCTCCGTGCGTTGCCCAACGCGTGTGACCTATTGCAATGCTACTGTCCAATCCGTTCGGTAGATTTTTTTCAAGATTATGTAACCGTCCGACCGATTTGTATATATTTATGCCGTTATGCCCCTTTATCGCAATGCCAGCCGAGTCGTAACCGCGATATTCAAGATATTTCAACGCCTGCAAGGTAATACCTGTGGCATGCTCACCTATCATTCCAAAAATTCCGCACATATACCGTCTCCTTTGTTATGTGATAGTATATGAAGAAACTCAACTAAGCGTGCTTAGGCGCAATTTGCAATACAAAACGCTCGAAGGTTGACCGTTATCAAACCCTCGAGCGCCATTCTTCATTTGTTGTTATTCTTACTCGCTCTTTGTCCAAAGATATTGACAATAAGTATCCGTTACACCATCTATAAATTTATCGTAATTGACTGTTATTTGCTCGCTTGTTCCGTCGGGCAAACTCAGTGTCCACTCTTTCGGTAAAGATCCGGTTTTTATTTGAAGTTTCGCGCAACATGCAAAGGCATACGGACGTATCTCCTTCAAATAATCCATAGTTAAGGAAAGTGCCCTTAGCTCCACACATCCGTAAAAGGCGTTGCTACCTATCGAATCAAGAAAACATCCATGTAAGTTAACGGTTGTCAATCTGGTAAAATTTATAAATGCGTTATCCGGTACGTTGGATATGCCGTCGGAAATATGCACGACGTTCACGTCATTGGCGTATTTACTCCAAGGATATTCCTCGCTGTCCGGTATTTGTCCGTTACCGTATATTTCCAAATGGTAACCAACTTTCGATGAATACGCATCGACACCTTTTGTTACCAAAAAATATATATCGTCACCTATATCGCCACTATCCACCGCCCAACTTGCGTCGGTGCTTTGTTTTATCGTGTGAGTGTATTTGCCCCAGTGGTCGTGCCAGGTAATCGTCCAGCCTGTCTTTGCGCTACCGTTTACGAAGTCGTATTCTACGCGACTCAGCTTATAACTACCGTCGGAGTAAAAGTTCTTTGCCCACAGTACAACGTTGTCAGGCGTATTACCAAATTTAATCTCGTCAGGATCGAAACTTACGTTTTGTTTTCTTTTGCCTTCCACGTTCCACTTGGCTTCGTTGTATTTTCCAACGCTATAACACGAGTCGTACTCAACATTTTCCACAACTCCACTTTGATATTCAACAGAGGTGATGAGCACCTCTATATACTTAAATTGCATTTCGTTTAGTGCTTTTTTTAATTTGGCGTATTTATTAAGCAACAAAAGCAGATCCGACGCGCTGAACGAATCATTATTCAAAAATTCTTGCAGGCGCAAGTTGTCGATTTCATCTTCCGTGCGCAGGATACTTTTTACAAGCCTTCCCGCCTTGGGCGAAAGGTAGTACATGGCGCCGCTTGCTGCTTCGCAATTTGGCTTCAATCCGATAAGTCTGCATAGCCTGTCTTTATCAACGTCCATTGGCTTGCCGAGAACTTCTATAGCCTCGTTAGCTGCATGCCATACTTTAACACGACTTACTCTTGCCGCGCTGAATTTGTTTCCAACGGTAGTCGGAAGAACCGCCGAAAGCGCTACTCCTACTATCAACACGCACGCCACGACAATTGCAACCACCTTGTGTAGCCTAAACCATTGTCTAATTGCCTGTTTGCGTTGCGCTTTGTCGGCGTTGTATTCCTTGAATACGCCGTTGAAGTAGAAATCCAACGTTACGACGCCTGCGTGCAACAACATGGTTACACCCGTCAGTATTGCAACGAGCAACACAATTTTACCGCTTTCCAATCCCGATTCGGGACACACGCCGATAAGACACATCACGCACACAAAAACGCCTATATACATTGCAAAACAACACAGGTTGGCAATGAAATTGGCTTTTTTACTTGCAAAGCGCTGCAAGAAGGCAAGCGGAACGATATACACCCCTGCAATAACGCCCAAGGATATAAGCGCCTCGATAGTTGGTTGCAACTCGTACACAATACCGCTACCGAACCACTGATACAGGTTGTTGCTTGATTCCTTGATAAGCGGCGCGTCGTACAACGCCCACAGCAGTAACGCCCACAGCGAGTACAGCGCCAACGGCGCAAACCTTATCACGTTGCAAAACAATCTACCTGCCTTTTGCGACCCTTCGACGGATATACTAGTTGTCGAAACCTGTTGCGGCTCGACAATATCTTCGCGAACCAAGTAATCCAGCGAGCAATGTAACAGCGTACTTAGCCTAATGAGCTTGTCCGTTTCGGGGTATGCTACGTCGCTTTCCCACTTACTTACCGACTGTCGCGATACACCAAGGATATCCGCAAGCTGTTCCTGCGTGTAATTATTTTGTTTTCTTAGCTGCGAAAGTTTTTCGCCTAACGACATATCCAACACCTCCGTTGGTTTTTATCTGCCCTTATTTTACCTTAAAAGAAAGCATTTTTCCACCATTTTGCAGTTTCTTTATGTAAACTTTCGGTTGCATTTCGCTTGAGTGTTGCACTAAAAACGGCTGTTTGAATCAGATGTGCGCAATATGTTGTATTTATTTGACTGTAAAAATAGATGGTTGTATAATTATAAGGTTAATTTGACAATATGGAGAAAATATGCAAAGAGAAAACGTACGAAACATTGCAATAATTGCCCACGTTGACCACGGCAAGACAACGCTTGTCGATCAATTACTTAAGCAAAACGGCGTATTCCGCGCAAATGAAACTGTTATGGAACGCGTCATGGACAGCAACGACATCGAGCGTGAGCGCGGCATAACGATTCTTGCCAAAAACACTGCCGTACACTACAAAGGCGTAAAAATCAACATCGTCGATACCCCGGGACACGCCGATTTCGGCGGTGAGGTTGAGCGCATACTGTCTATGGTGGACGGCGTACTGCTGCTTGTTGACGCTATCGAAGGTTGTATGCCCCAAACAAGATACGTACTGAAAAAGGCGCTTGGTTTGGGCAAAAAAGCGCTTGTTGTTGTCAACAAGGTAGATAAGGGCGAATTCAACGAGCACGACTTGCGCGAACAGATAATGGAACTGTTCATGGAACTGGGCGCAAACGACGATCAATTTGATTTCAAGATAATATTTGCCTCGGCAAAACAGGGCTGGGCAAGTACCGACCTAAACTCACCTTCCACCAATATGCAACCGTTATTGGATGCAATACTGTCCGAAATTCCCGCGCCTGTTGGCGTAATCGACGCAGGCTTGCAACTACTTATATGTAACATTGACTACGACGAGTACGTCGGACGTATAGGTATCGGTAAGGTTAATCGCGGTACGATTAACGTCGGACAACCCGTAATGCTGTGCCACCGAGACGGTTCTTTCAATACAGCTAAGGTCACTAGACTGTACCAGTACGAGGGTTTAAAGCGCGTAGAGTGCGAAAGTGGTTTTATGGGCGACATCGTTGCTGTAAACGGTATTGCGGACATGAACATAGGCGAAACAATCTGCTCTATCGCCTGTGTGGAACCGTTGCCCTTTGTAAGCATTGACGAACCGACGGTCAGCATGCTGTTCAAGGTAAACGACAGCCCCTTTGCAGGCAAGGAAGGTAAATACGTTACAAGCAGACACCTTCGCGCAAGGCTTTTCCGCGAAGTGGAAACAAACGTATCCATGCGTGTGGAGGAGACGGACTCCGCCGATTGCTTTAAGGTGTTCGGGCGTGGCGAACTGCACCTGTCCATATTGATTGAAAATATGCGCCGTGAAGGGTACGAATTTCAAGTGTCCCGTCCGCACGTGATATTTAAGGAAATAAAGGGCGTAACCTGCGAACCTATCGAATATCTCGTTGTAGAAGTACCCGACGCATACGTAGGTAGCGTCATGAATAAACTCGGCGCACGCAAGGCGGAGCTTATCAACATGTCGCCCGACAACCAAGGCGGCACCAAGTTGGAGTTCAAGATACCCTCACGCGCTTTGTTCGGATATCGCAGTGAACTGTTGACAGACACCAAGGGCTTCGGCGTGATGAGTAGCGTATTGGATAGCTACGAGCCATACAAGGGCGAAGTTATCGAACGCACTCGCGGTAGCCTTGTATGTTGGGAGGACGGCGTAACGACAAGCTACGGACTGTTCAACGCGCAAGAGCGTTGCCGTCTGTTTGTTGGTGTTGGACTTCCCGTTTACGCCGGAATGATTGTCGGTGAAAACAGCCGTGAAGATGACATAACGGTAAACGTATGCAAGACAAAACACCTTACAAACAACCGTGCAAGCGGCTCAGAAGAGGCGTTAAAGCTCACTACTCCTACCATTTTAAGCCTTGAACAGTGCTTGGAATTCATCAGCGACGACGAACTTGTGGAAGTAACGCCCACATCAATTCGACTTCGCAAGCAGATACTCGACCACTCGGAGCGTATGCGCATATGGGCGCGCAACAATAAAAAGTAAAAAAAGCTGACAGAAATTTCTGTCAGCTTTTTTGTTAGATTTAGTCCCAGTTTAATTGTTGCAAGATTTCGCCGTTGGCGAGTTTTAGTATTATACCCTGTTCGTCGATTGTTACGTAATTGGGTGTGCCGTCGCGTGGACGGGATAGCGAACCGACGTTGGCAACATACAGTCCGTTATACAGGCGAAGACGTCCAACGTGTGAATGTCCGTGAATAAGCGCGTCACCCTCTTGCAGTAACGGAGGAATACGCATACTGTTATAGCGATCACCGTGCGTAAAAAACAACTTTCTTCCGAAGTGGTACATGATTGCATTGTCTTCCATTTCACAGGGAAGAAAACTTTGAGCAGTTGCATAGTCGTTGTTGCCCTTGACAAGGTACAGCACGCCGTCCAGTTTGCTTACAAGCTCGGCAGCATCTTTCGGATTGTTCCATCCGAACAAATCTCCGCACACTACCGTTTTGTCAGGATGTTCGCGCTTGGATATTTCTATCGCCTGTTGCAAACCGCTAACGCTACCGTGAAAATCTGCAAATACCAATATTTTCATCAGATTTCAATATGTTCGATATTTTCTTTGTCGCTGCGCTTATACACAACAAAGCGGTTGCCAATCGCCAGTACCGGTTCGCACTTCAACAGTTCGCACACTTCGGCGCACATTGTTTTAGCGGAAAGTTCGCAGCTCTTTAGGGCGGCAACCTTTACCAACTCGTGATGATACAGCGCAACTTCTATTTCCTTGACGATATTTTCCGTAAGTTCCCCTTTGCCCACTATTACCGCAGGCTTCAAGGTGTTTGCCATAGCTTTTAATTTACTTCTTTGTTTTGTCGTTATCATAAATGTATCCTTTACTTTAGATAATTCACGCGCGTGTGGTCGGCTTTTTTAAAACATGTCCGACAAGTACGGGCGTGTACCGCGTTCCACGAACCTTCGCCAAAGGCGAACACTTGTCGTCATTGCGGGGGATGCTGGGGCATGCGGCTCCCCAGCGAAAGTCAAGTCAGATAAGGGCGTGCGTCACGCCCTTCCTTGTTAGCCCGACCGCGTGGATGCGTTAGCACACGAAGTGCAAGGTTGCAAGGCGTATGCCGCCGTCAACCAAGTCCACGTGCGTGTGGTCGGCCTAATCTACAAATTCAAATTCGATTTCGCCAACAATTACCGTACTACCGTCGTGAGCTCCTCGTTTCCTTAGTTCGGCAATTACTCCGCGGTCCTTCAATACGCGTTGGAAATAGCGAAAACTGTCATAGTCATCCAAGTTGACCTTTCGCTTGAGCATTTCTACCAATCCACCCGTAACTTCGTAAACGTCCTCGTCCAACATTTCAATGTCGAAGTCGTCACTTTCTTCCTTTTGAAGCTTGACAGGGGTAAACTGCATCGGTTCAATAGGCGGCAACGTTTCAAGCGTCTTGGCTACCGCCACTATCAACTCATCTACCCCTTCGTGGATAATTGTAGTCATGGGTATGACTTGGTACTTTTTGCCGTATTTCTTGTTGAAACGCTTCAGGTTCTCCTCCGAACACGGCATGTCCATCTTGTTGGCGACGACAATCATTGGCAACTCTTTCAAACGCTCATCGTAGCTGTAAATCTCGTTATTGATAAGTTCGAAGTCGGCTAGCGGGTCACGATCTTCGCTTCCCGAAATATCCAAAACGTGCACAAGCAAGCGCGTACGCTCGATATGTCGCAAAAAACTATGCCCAAGTCCCGCGCCCTCGCTTGCGCCCTCGATAAGTCCGGGAATATCCGCCATGACAAAGGTCGTATCGTAGTACCGCACTACGCCAAGGTTTGGCGACAGCGTTGTAAAGTGATAATTGGCAATCTTGGGTTTAGCGTCGGACACAACGGACAAAAGGGTGCTCTTGCCCACGTTGGGAAATCCAACTAGTCCTACGTCTGCAATTGTTTTAAGTTCCAATGTAACTTCGTACTGCTCCGTCTTTACGCCGTGCTCGGCAAACGCCGGGCTTTGTCTTCTCGACGTCTTGAAATGCCAGTTACCTCTGCCACCCTTGCCGCCAACGAGAATTACTTCGCGCTGTCCGTCCTCGAACATGTCCGCAATTATTTCACCGTCGGCATTTTTCACAACGGTACCGACGGGCACCTTAACTACGACGTCCGAGCCCTGCTTACCGAAGGAGCGCTGTCTTCCGCCGTTTTCGCCGTTGCCCGCCCTGAAATGCTTTTGATAATGGAAGGCGTTTAGGGTATTTTCCGACGTGGTAGCAACAAATACGACGTCGCCGCCTTTACCGCCGTCACCGCCGTCCGGTCCACCGTTGGGAACGTATTTTTCCGTATGCAGGCTTGCCGACCCGTTTCCGCCGTCACCTGCCTTGATATAAATTTTTACTTTGTCAATGAACATTTTGTATTCGTTTCCTTATTTGGATTTGGTGTAATCCTTCAGTATTAAGTGAGCTGCTTTCAACCCGTCCGATACAGCCTTAGCCACAGTGCTAGCGCCGAGAACGTCACCGCCAACGTACAGATTAAACCTAGGATTAAGCGGATTGTAAGGCTTGTTTAAATCCATCAGCCACTCGTAAAACGCACCGTAAATGTTGTCCTTATCGAACTTGGCGCCCAGTGCGGCTACCACTGCGTCACACTCCACGACGGTCGTTTCCTCCGTAACAGTTAGTTTCGAGCGTCCGACAGATTCCGTTTTTGCAAGCGTCAACAGCAATTTATCACCGTTGCGCTCAAGTTTAGTCGGGGCAAGATTGTACCGGAAGTTTACCCCTTCGCTATACGCGTCCTCGATTTCCCTGTTGAAAGCAGGCATATCTTCGCGAGTGCGGCGATAGGCAACAGTAACGTCAGCGCCATGACGCTTGGCAAGTCGCGCGCAATCCATTGCAGTGTTTCCTCCGCCGATAACCACAACAGTACCGCTGTGAGTTTGGCTTTTCAAAAACATGTCGTACGGAGTAGCAAGTTCTTCTCCGTCAATTCCCAACTTGTACAGCACGCTTGCGCCCGTACCGATATACACAGCGTCGTACGTATCCGTCAGCTGTAACGCGTCCTTATATTGTTCACGTTGTACCTTTTTTTGCCAAGGATACCACTTTCGCACGAATATATCAATAAAGTTTACGTCCTTTTTTACAACGGTGAACTTTCCGTCAATGATACTGATAACGCGCTCGATTGCCTCGCGCGGCAGGCGAAAATCGGGAATCAACTTCAACGTAGATAACAACTCATCCCGTTCAAATAACGTGATATTAGCGCCTTGCTCGTATAGTTTAACGGCGCAAGTTATACCGCTAACGCCTCCGCCAACAATGGCGACGTTCATTCCGTTGCTTTTGCTGCCCTGACGGACCTTGCGCTCCACCTTATAAGGATTGGCGGCAAAAACCTGACGCTCCAATTCGCCCATTTGTACAGGTTGACCGCGCATGCCCATAACACAACCGCCTTGACATTGCTGTTCATGCGGACAAACGTATCCGCATATTTCGCCAAAGGGATGACCGATGAGCTGTACCGCCTTGTCGTATTCGCCTTGCGAAACAAGTTGCAAAAAGGCGGGGATATCATTACCCACAGGACAAGCTTCACTGCAATGCGGAACTTTACATCCGAGGCAACGCTTGCTTTCGTCAATATTTATGTTGTGAGTTGTTGTGTTACTCAACGTGATTCTCCTTGTAGTATTTGCACAAATGACTTACGTGACACTCGTTACACACAGGTCGTTGCGCCTTACAAACGTATCTTCCGTGCAGCAATATGTAGTGGTGACTGTCCGCCCACTGCTCACACGGAATAGCTTGCATAAGTTGTTTTTCCGTATCAAGCACGTTTGTTGCACTAACTATTCCCAAACGGTTAGACACGCGAAAAACGTGTGTATCCACGGCAATGGCTTGTCCACCGAAAGCAACTGCGTACACGACGTTGGCAGTTTTCCTGCCAACGCCCGCAAGCGTTCGAAGCTCCTCAAGTGTATTGGGGACAACACCACCGTAGCGCGTGACAATATCCGTTGCCATGTCCTTCAGGTACGTTGCCTTGCTGTGATAAAAGCCACAAGAGCGGATAAGTTCTTCTATCCTTTCCAGTGGCAAAGCGGACATTGCTTCGGGAGTTGAAGCAACTTCAAACAGCGCGGGCGTAACCTGATTTACGCGCTTGTCCGTGCATTGCGCGGAAAGAATTACCGCAACAAGTAACTCAAAGGGCGAGTTGAAATTCAGCTCGCTCTTAGGGTTAGGGAAGTCCTGTGCAAGAATATCCAAAATAGCCTTTGTATTATTCATGGTGTCACTCGGGAATTGCGTGCAAAACAGTTTCACTTCTGCCACTGTTGCATGCACATCAATTATTTTACTGGTATTTAAATATATTATATCCTACTTGTATGTTTAAATCAACAGTTTGCAGTTAAATTCGCGCGACGGTATTTCCGTTAAACGTGGATTTTACGACAAAAAATCCGACAAACGTTTCGCCGTTTGCAAGCGTCTGACGGACGCGAGGAAAAACGCTTTTGTCAAACTTTACAGACAGTCCGCAACCGACGTTTGCGCTTCTCGGGGTGGAAACAAGCGCGCATGTGACACCGTTATTAAGCAAATAATTGTACGCTCTTATCGATACGCTTCTTGATCTATATACAGCGATAATGTATTCCATAACAAACTCCTTATGTAAAGCCGACCAAACGTGGGTGAACTGGGTTGACGGCGGCTCACGCCTTGCAACCTTGCACTTCGTGAAGCTTACGCTTTTCACCCAGTCGGACTAACAAGGAATGGCGCGACACACGCCCTTATCTGACTTGACTTTCGCCAGGGAGTCGCATACCCCGGCATCCCCCCGCAAGGACGACAAGTTCGGTACACGCCCGTACTTGTCGGACGTTAGTTTGAAAGCCGACCAAAAGCGCAATTATCCATGTCATATGAAATGAACTTCCCCATAAAATATACTACTATCTTTTATTAAAAAAAGTGTATGGAGAACGAACTTTGATTTATCTTGACAATGCAGCCACCACCAACTACAAACCGCAGGAAGTAATAGACACGGTTGTGGAAAATCTGACCAAGTATCCCTTTAACCCCAACCGCAGCGGAAATAAACTGTCGCTTGAACTTCAACAAAAGTTGTACGACGCGCGCAAAAAGTTGCACTTGCTACTAAACAACGACAGCGAAATGCACGTCGCCTTTACAAGCGGATGCACGGACGCGCTAAATCTTGCAATACTAGGCACTGCGTCAAAAGGACACGTTATCATATCCACGACGGAACACAACTCGGTGCTACGACCCGTAATGCAACTTAAAAAGAAAGGTTACATTGACGTATCCGTAGCCGAACCCGACGAGGAAGGACAAATCACTGCAGAAATAATCGAACGCCTTATACGTCCCGACACGTATCTCATATGCATATCTCACGCAAGCAACGTTACGGGCACAGCGCAAAAGTTGACGGATATAGGCAACCTGGCAAGGCGCAAAAACATCAAATTATTGGTGGATTGCGCACAGTCGATAGGCTACTTTCCGCTGGATATGGCTAAGCTTAACGTTGATATGGTTGCAATAGCCGCACACAAGGGATTACACGCAATGCAGGGGGCAGGAGCTCTCATATTTAGCGAACGGGCGATACCGCGACCGATACGTTTTGGCGGAACGGGTAGCGAAAGTCATATGTACTACCAGCCAGACACCATTCCTGACAGCCTGGAGTCGGGAACGCTACCATGTCCTGCGATACTGGCGATGAACGCAGGCGTGGACTGGTGGCTCAAAAACTGGCAACAAAATCGCGACAACGTCGTACAAATGCAAACGACAATTCTTACCGGACTGCAAACAATCAAGGGCGTAACGGTTTACTCACGCGAAAACAAAAGCGGGATAGTATCCTTCAACGTCGAAAACCGTGACAGCACCGAGGTTAGCGATTTACTGTCGGAACGGTACGACATTGCGGTTCGAGGCGGACTGCAGTGCGCTCCGTTAATGCACAAGTATCTCGGTACCACAAGTCAAGGCGTTGTTCGTGCGTCGGTATCCTGCGTTACCACCAAACAGGAGTGCTATAGCCTGCTAAACGCCGTGGAGACAATAGCGACTCGAAACTGAAATATTGCTATTAATAGAAAAGTACTCTCTCAAATTAAATGGGAGAGTACTTATTTACAATTCATTGATTGTTTAAATATAAAAACCAGTGTGAATCATCTTCCGGATCTACTTTCTCAACGTGCGTACAACCGTTCCGCCTGCAAGCACTATCATCTTAATGGCGTCGATGGAGTATTCGTCCGCTTCCACTGTCAAAGGCTTATCGATAACGCCACGCGCTAACACCTTGACGTAGGTTGTCTTTTTGTTGAATCCCGGAACACGCTTTTTGATTTCCTCAAGCGTTACTTTTTCGCCTGCCTTAAACTTTTGCGAAAGGGTATCGACGTTGATAATACCCGACTTGGTCTTATCGGCGTACCGAGCGCTTTGTTCAATATTTTGTTGAGCTTCTTCGTCCGACATCATGGACTTGGCTTCTTCTACTGTTACGCCATGAGGTTCTTCAACGGGAACTTCTTCAGGCTCCTCCTCGACTGGCGTTTCTTCAATAACATCTTCTTCAATTGGTTCTTCGACAACATGCTCGTCATTCTCGGGTTCTTGAGGCTCTTCCTCAATAGTCTCTTCTTCGACGGGTTGATCTTCAATAACTTCCTCAGGTTGTTCCTCAACGACCTCTTCTATCGGTTCTTCAGCCGGTTGTACTTCGACAACTTCCTGAGGTTCTTCTTCAACAGGTTCTTCGACAACTTCTGCGGGTTGCTCCTCGACAGGTTGCTCCTCGACGGGTTCTTCCTCTGCCATGAGTGCGGTGATTTCTTCTGCGGATATTTCCTTCAACGGTTCCTCACCGGAGGCGCCGATTCTACTGTAAATAAGCTTGATTAGCTCACGCTTAATAAGATGTTCAGTTGTATCGTACGGATAGTCGTCGGTATAGTGTACAGGCTCTATATCCTGCTTGTCAACGTCTTGCTCGGCCATTGCCGCTGCAATAAGATCCTTGGCGTACAGGCAACGACGGTCGTTTTTGATTGCGTAAGCGCAAGGTGTATCAGCGTTGGCCTTGACGTGACTCACGTCGTCAATCTTGTACTTGCTATCAAGATACTCGGCAGGGTCAAGCGCAAGGTAAATTGTGACGTGCTTTCCGCGAATTTTGAGTTTCGCAACTGTTTCGCGACCTTTGCGGAAACTTTCGTGCTTCCAGGATATACGCGATTTAACTCCCGTATAGGAAAGGAGTTCGTTCTTTAATTCATTGTAGTAATCTCTAAGATCATCGTCCGCTTGAATAAGTCTGGCGGTAAAGCTCTTGTCATAACGAATGAGAAGCTTACCTTTACGTACAACGTCGGGTGCAACTTCGCGCTCAACGTGCTGGTGCGGTTGATGTACCACTATCGGCTCATCTTCCATTGCGCTTTCAGCTTTCGATTCCTCTTCAACGATAGGTTCCTCAGTAACAGGTTCAGCTTCCGCCTCGACCTGAGCAACGGCTTCAACGAGATTCTCGACATATTCGGAAATGGTCTCCGGCTCCTCCTCTACCGGCTCAGCTGCTTGTTCGGCAACGGGTTCAGCTTCAATCGGTTGTTCGTCTTCGACAACTTCCTCTATCGGTTGTTCAACAGGTTTTACCTGCTCAACGGGTTGCTCCTTAACCTCCTGCGGATATACAACAGATTCAACGGCATCTTCCGAATTGGACTTGGTGCGTCTGACTATCAATGCAACAAGAATACAGGTAAGTATAAGGGCAGCGGCAACCATCGCCACATACATGATAAACTGAACTGTAGTAAACGTCATAGAACCAAAAGTTATGTTTCCCAACAATACGCCATAAAGACTGTTTAACATAAACGACCTCCTTGGTATCACACTCAAACGAAAATACAAAATACAACAGTAATATTAAATACAATAGTATAATGTATATAAAATTATATAACTTTTTTTATAAAAAAACAATAGAATTTGACCAAAAAATATAGTATAATTTAAACATGGCATACAAAGTTTATCTCAAAAAGGGCGAAGAACGCCGAATTATAAACGGACACAGTTGGGTGTACGCCAATGAAGTGGCAAAAATAGACGGAAAGGACAAAAACGGTGAACTTGCAACGGTTTATTCCCATGACGGAAGGTATATCGGAAAGGGGTTTATCAACCACGCATCCAAGATACTCGTGCGTATATTTATCCGTGACGAACGTGACGACGTGGATAACGTAATCGCCGAGCGCATCCACAATGCCAACGCAATGCGCCGCGAGTTGGGTTACGACAACTGCTATCGCGCAGTATTCGCCGAGGCGGACGATTTGCCTGCCCTAATTGTAGATAAATACGGTGATTATCTGAGCGTGCAAATACTGTCGCTGGGTATGCATTTGCGCAAGAAGCAAATTGTTAACGCTCTAGTTGATGAATTTGCTCCGAAAGGAATATACGAACGTTCGGACGTTGCCGTCCGTAAAAAGGAAGGACTGGAAGAAACTACCGGCGTATTATACGGAGATGTCCCCGAATATGTACAAATAATGGAAAACGGTCTTAAAATGCTTGTCAATTTGCGTTTAGGACAAAAGACGGGATACTTCCTTGACCAAAAGGAAAACAGATATGCTGTACGGCGTTACGCGCACGGAGAAGTGCTGGATTGCTTTTGCAACAGCGGAGGTTTTTCCTTAAACGCCGCAACGGTTGCATCAAGCGTTGCGGCTGTTGACGCGTCGGAATTTGCACTGGATAACGTGCAAAAAAACGCCGAGCTAAACGGTTTTACCAACATACAAACCGTACAAGCCGACGTCTTCGAGTTGCTACGCGACTACCGCAAGCAGGGTAAACTGTTCGATTGCATTATACTGGATCCACCTGCGTTCGCCAAGTCGAATAGCGAAACTCAAGATGCATTGAAGGGTTACACTGACATAAACGTCCTTGGCATGAAACTTGTCAAAGACGGCGGTTACCTCATCAGTTGCTCCTGCTCGCACTTTGTTACGCAAGCGATGTTCGAAAAGATGATAGCAGAGGCGTCTAAACGTACAGGTAAGCGCGTTAAATGCCTTGAAGTGCGCACTCAAGCGCCCGATCACCCCACTTTACCCCGCGCCGACGAAACGCACTACCTGAAATGTTTTATACTTAAAGTAATGGATTGAAATAGAAACGTAATCATAAAATGCTCCTCTTACGATAAGGGGAGCGTTTTCATATACTATGGCTATTTATTACAACTTGAGCAATTGCTCCAACAGTCCCTCAAGGCGACCGCGTTGTTCGGCGTTGAGTAACGGCGATACTCTCTTGGCAAAAGCGATAAGTTGTTCGTTACTTAGTTGACCGCGTGCTTTTTGCTCTATTACGTTGTTTACAATATCCTTGACAAGCTGTCCTTCGCCTTCGCGCTCGTACTTGGCGGCAAGGCGTTTCATTTCTTCTACGCGCTTGACGTACTCGTCCTGTTGAGTAGTTTGCGATGAGTTGCTCTGTTGTTGATTGGACGGCGCAGATTGCTCTTTAACAGTTTGCTGTTTTTCCGAATATTCCTGACGTTGATTAACAAAAATGTTACGCGGATCCTGCTCGTATGACATAAAAGTTGTACTCCTTTGAAATTTGTTAGTTACTATAAATTATATGTCGGCATATAATGTAATGATAACAAAAAAAGGAGATGGAGCCGTGAATTTGTCAACAATAGCGCTTGTATTGCTTGCCTGGCAACTGTTAGGTAACGGCGCAAACACAAAACAGCCCTCTCCGGGTCCGCAAATTGGCTTAACAGACTTTTTGAATGATGACACGAAGAACATGATAGATTGCGTCAGTAAACTGTCGTCAAGTCAAAGCTCGCAGGAAAAAACAAGCGCGCTGTTCCAGATGATGATGAATCCTGCCGTTATGAACCTGGCTAGCAACATATTCGGTAAAACGCAAAGCGACAGTAAAGACAGCGCAAACACCACGGCCGACAATTCGCCAATACATAATCAAGCCACATCAACTACTGACGAACACGTCAACGGCGAAGGCTACCGTTTCGAAACGCCTAGCGCAAACTCGCAGGAATTTTTCCGCCCGATAGACAACATCGCAGATACGGAAGTGAAACATAAACTGTATTGGTTTTACGATAATTGGTACGTGAAGTAATCCGACCACACACGCCAACTTATCGGACATTAAATCAAAAACCCCAACTAACGTGCATTATCAATACAATAAAAAACCTCGGTTTACGCCGAGGTTTTTGCATATATTGAAATTATAATCACGCAGCCCAGTAATTGTTTGTAGCGGTCCAAAGTTCTAGGTAGGTGCTGAGGTTGTTGTAAGCGCCTTCGGGGGTATATCCCACGCCGTGAATATTGGTTCCCAATGGCGAATAGTAGCTTGCACATGTGTAGTACACTGCCCAAGGGAAATCAATAGTTTCCTTGTTTAAGGTCGTTACTTTGCCTGTAAAGGGCAATTCCTGCCATGTTTGCGCAATTCCCTTACCGTAACTGGTTGTGCCCATCTGCACCGCCGTACCGTAGTCACGCAGCGTTCCCGTAAGTAATTCACTTGCGCTTGCGCTATTGCCGTCCGTCCACACCACGATGTCGCACTTGGAACCAATTGCGCCAAAATAATCGTTGTAACTGGACGCTTGGTAATAGTTTTGTTTTACCTTAGCAGGCTTTGGAATTTCAAGATAGGTTATCAACAGTTCGTTGTTACTGTTTGTCACAGCCTTTCTTTGCTCGGTTGTAAGCTTAGCACTGGTTACAAGCATACCGGCAATTTCCGTAACATAGCTGACGTTGCCACCGGGGTTGCCCTTGAGGTCCAGCACAAGATGCTTGAGTCCAAGTCTCGCAAATAAGTCCATTACAGTCTTAAATTCCTGCGAAGCCGACACGGTTGTCAAACTGCCCGACTCACCCGTCTGAGTGTAATCCATAAACTGATCGATCCTGATGTATCCCGTTTGCGGTGGAAGCTTGTCGAGGTTGCGCTCCTGATAGGTTGTGTACTCACCTTCCGTTATAACGTAGTTACCGTCACTGTCCTTACGCGACGGTACCGATATATTGCGATGTTCCGAGTCGAAGTAGAACTCAACGAAGGTGTAATTGTACTGTGAACTTACCGGCGTTATTCTGCCGCGCGCAAGCTCTATTTGCTTGATTTCAAAGTGCGCGTCGCCCTCATCAACCCAACGCAAAACGTGGAACGTTGCTTTTTTTACTTGGCTCAGCACCGCCTGAATTGTCGTGCTTGCCCACTGTCCGAGGTTAATTTGCTCAAACTTGACCTCTCCGTCAGCGCCTTCGATTGACGGTGTGCCGTTGTATCCCACGATATCGGTCAAACGCAAAATAATATCCCCCGGGAAAAACTTACCGTAAGCGTTGCTGTTGGCGGTAATCGAGGAAACATATAGTCCTACTCCCTCGTTAACCGACATAGACAGACCAAATATTTCGCCATTGGATTGCGTTGAACTTGTCGGATACATGAAGTCGTAATACGTTTGCGGCGACATAAGTTGACTAAAACGGTCGCCTGCGTACTGCATGAGAGCTGTACCGGACAATTCGATTGCCCTGCTCCACTGCTCGTCGGGTATATCCTTATAGTAGTTGTTTTGAAGGTAGTCGATGACGGTCTTGAGGATGTCCCCGCCCTCATCGGCGGCAGACTTGCCCAGTCCTTGAAAAACATAGCTAAGTACCCAACCGAGAGCAAAGCAAAGCACCAACGCCACGCACAGAATAACTATGTACAGCGGTCTGGATTTGTTGGAACTTGCTTGCGCGGGCGCAGGATGTGAGTACCAACTATCTACAGTCTCTTTTTGCTCGCTCTGTTGAGTTTTTTTGTCGTATTCTTCATCGAAAAAATCTTTTGCCATATTGCTCCTTCGGGCATTCCCCAAAAAAAAGCTTCACTTCTCACACGAATACTTTCAGTCAGTAAACATAGTCGAATTGTATTCGTGTGCTCGTTGCAGATTATTTTTGGTGCAATGCCCTCATCGCCGCCGTTTCGGTATATAATACTGCCTTTCGGTCGGCATTTAAAAATGTTATAATAACCAATGCAGACTGCTAACAACCTGTTGCGCCTGTTCCGCTTCACCTTCAAATACCGTAACTCCGCCGTCCAGCACCACTGTGTGCCCCATTGCAAGACGAATGTCACTAGTCAGTATCACTATCGTAAAAGGCGCGCATGTTTCAAAGTTATTCAAAACGTCGTTGACATACTGCAAGTCGGGTGCCGTATCGAAGAAACTGTCAAACAACGTAATCTTACGCTTAACAGTCAATCCTCTTGCAAGCGCAACAGTACGTTGTTGCTGTGCGCTCAACTTGCTTAGCTTTACGCCAAGGTCCAAACCGAACTGTTCGGCAATTGCATACACCTGCTTGTGACGCTCGGGCTTTGCCACCTTGCGCAACTTAAGCGGATACTCCAAATTATATTGTACGCTGCGATACCGAAAAAAAGCAGGATTTCTCGGTAAATAAAGTATGTCCAAGTTACTGTTTGTGATACAGGAAATATCCCGTTCATCCACAAAAATTTGTCCGCTTGTGGGTTTAATGTCTTTCAACAGCAACTTGCAAATTGAGCTTTTGCCACTTTGCGCGTCCGCCAGTATTGTGTTGACGCCATCACGAAACGTAAAGCTCACACCTTTTAATAGTTCGTACTCGTCATACGGATACTTTAGCGTTACATTATCGAAAACTATCATTCATTACATTTTACCACAATATTTGCAAAAAGAAAAGTAGCCATCGCAAATAATGGCTACTTTTATTATTACTTATTTATGTGTGTAATACACGACCCTATTTGGCTTGTTCTTCCGTTTCCGATGAACCTTGGACGTTTTCGGGGTGCAGGTACTTGATGCACTGACGAGGACAGCCTTCAAGGCACTTTCCGCAAGAGATACACTTACTGTAATCAATGATAGGAACGTTGTTAACAAGCACAATTGCCTCGGTAGGACAGCTACGTTGACACTTGCCACAAGCGATACAACCAGCCTGACACTTGTTCATTACGTCCTTACCGCGACACTGAGTTGAGCAAGCAACGTACACCTTGGCTGAGACGGGAACGCGCTTGATAAGCGACTTGGGACATGTCTTAATACACAGCCCACAGCTACGGCACAGCTCGGGATCGATATGAGCGTAGCCTTCACGGCACTCTATCGAGTTGTAGGGACAAGCGTCAACACAACTTCCGCTACCCATACAACCGACTTCGCAAGCCTTACGTCCGCCTGCAAGCATATTTTGACTAACGCAGTCGCCATATCCTTGGTAAGCGTACTTATCCTGACACTTGTTACCGCCACAGCATGCAACTACAGCAACCGTGGGCTCGGCATTGCCTTCCACAGCAACGCCCAATATGTTGGATATTTCAATACGCGCCTCAGTTGGGGTTTGTCCGCAAGCGTCCAGTTTCGCCGTGCCGTCAACAAGCGCCTTGGCAAAGCCCGCGCAACCCGGATAACCGCATGCGCCGCAGTTAGCGCCTGCAAGACATCCTTCGATTTCCTTGATACGTGGGTCTTCCTTGACCTGGCAGAACTTGGAAATAAGCAGTATCAGTACGCCCAATATAAGCGAAAAACCAACTACGATTACAATTGCAATAACAAGCGGAACCCACTGAATACTTTGACCTATTAAAAGTAAACTGTTCATAATTTACCCCCTAAATCAATGAGAATACGAAGAATGCCATTGCCATAAAGCAAGCGGTAATCATCGTGATAGGGAATCCGCGCAGAGCCTTAGCAACGTTGAGTTTATCAACCTTGTTGCGAAGTCCTGCAAGGATTACGATTGCAAGAGTGAAGCCCAAGCCGTAGAATAGACCAGAAAGCACTGCTTCGCCAAATCCCATTGCCATATTAACGGTCACAAGCTTACCCAAATACACGTTTGAGAAGGTGTACTTAGCGGCATCACCTAAAGCAGTTGCGGTAACGATCTTGGCAACGCCCAATATTGCGCAGTTTGTTGTAACCAAGGGAAGGTAAATTCCCAAAGCGGAATACAGACCGGGGCTGAACTTTTTGAGTATCATTTCCAACATCTGCACCAACGCTGCAATCAACAGAATAAACACTACAATCTGAAGATATCCCAGTCCCAAAGGCAACAGTAAATAGGTGTAGATGGGATACGTTACGACGCAGGTGATAACCATAACTGCCGTAACCGCAAGTCCCATACCTAGCGCGGAATTGATTTTTTTGGAAACACCCAAAAACGGGCAAATTCCCAAAAATTGTGACAATACAAAGTTATCAGCAAATAACGCTGCTATTACTATACCGAAAAAATCCATTATTTTGCCTCCTTTGATGCAGCTTCAAGCGCGGGAGCGTCTTCCTTAACTTCCTCAGCCACCGTTGTAGCCTTGTGAGCCGATTTGTGTTTCAATTTGCGCTCTACTGCGTTGTAGCAAACGTTGAAGATTGCAATAAGCAAACCGTACGTCAGGAATGCACCTGCGGGCTTAGCGAAGAAATCAATTTTGAAATCCCAGAGCTTTACGCCGAACAACATCCCCTTACCGAGAACTTCGCGAATGATACCCATGATTGTTATGGACAAAGTAAAGCCGATACCCATGAACAAACCGTCCAATGCGCTTTCGCCCACAGAGTTGTGACTTGCAAAGCTTTCCGCGCGACCGAGAATGATACAGTTTACAACTATCAAGGAAATAAACATTCCCAGACTTTCGTACAGACTCGGCAAAAATGCTTCCATGAGCATACCGACGATTGTAACGAATGTTGCGATGATTACGATAAAGCAGGGAATACGTACTTTATCGGGAATGATGTTGCGTAGCAACGAAATAATTACGTTGCTGCACAGCAATACAAATATTACCGCCGCACCCATACCTAGACTGTCTATTGCAGCCGTGGTAATTGCCAACGTCGGACACGTACCAAGTACAAGTCTGAAAGTTGGGTTTTGTCTAACTGTTCCGTCGAGAGCTATTTCTTTAAATCTCTTTAATTTCATTTCAATGCCCTCCTTTTAGTCGTTGGACGCTAAGCTTGCGTCATAGTGAGCGAGAGCCGCTTGTACCGCAACTCTAATGAGGTTTGCCGACTCCGTTGCACCGCTAACCTTGTTGTCGTCGTAAAGTTTTGCAACTGTTGCACTTGTTGCGCCGACAAGTTTTTCTATCAGTATGTTGGCGTTGGTTTCGGACGGAGCGCCGGAAACCCAACCGTTACCAACCACTGTTTCGCCATCCTTTAACAGCTCGATGCTTTCCACTTCGCCGACACCGTCGTCGTTCATTTTGATTGTGACTACCAATGCATAGGAGTTGGGAACAGTGCCAACTTTAAGTCCTGCAACAGTGTAAACAGCCACATCAATATCTGTAATTATTGCATACGCGTTGTAACTACCGTACGTAAATGTGTACATCGGATTTGCAAGAATATTTGTAACAAATTCTTCTTCACCGGTTACGTTTTCGGATTTTTCAAGAATTTCTCCGTTGGATACAACTACAATCTTTATGTCATCTGCGCCGTAAACGTAAGCGAATATAGTACCATTACTGCCTGTTCCCGCAAACAGATACGTCAACGAGTTGTCATCGTCGGACAAAGCGTCAACAGCCTTTATTTTGCCGTCAATTGTTGCGTTACCAAGATTTACCTTGTTGAGCGTGTAACCGCTGTAGTCATCACCTAACAATTCAAGTATTGCAGCCTTTGCATTGCCTTCGGGATCTTCACCCAAACCAAGCGCGGTACGACAGTAGTAAGCCGCCATATTGATTGCGTTATTTATAGCGGTTGAAGTCAACACTACAGTTGCGCCTGTCATTTCCAGCGCAAGCTCGTTGGACACGTCTTTACCAACGTACCATGTCGAACCCGCATTTGAAGGAACGCGGTCAATGTAGGATTGCTTGTCGTTTTCCTTTACAGCCCAACCTTTAATAATTGCGTCAGCTCCAACGACAACGTACAAAGTTACAGATCCGCCCTGATAACCGCCAGTACCAAGCGCTTCGATGACATAGGTACCGTCGGTGGAAAGCAAAACGCGATTTATCTTACCGTAAGAGGCGGTAACTGATGTATCAACCTTTATTTCTTCTTTAAGTTTAAAGTCGGGATAAACCTTTTGCATTGAGCGAGAAAGACGCGTGTCATCATCAATGTAAAGAAGATCGTTACATAGAGCCAGTAGCAATCCGCACACAAGGCAGATAACTACAAGCACGGCAACGGGAATAATCCATTGTTTAACAACAGGATTCATTGGCTTTTTAGCTTTTTCTTCTGCCATGATTATACGCCCTCCTTTTGCTCGGATTTTTTAACTTTCTTTTCTTTTACCGGTTTTACGTATCCAAACGGCTTACGGCGAATGTACATATCGAACAGAGGTACGAGCAGGTTCATAAGCAGTATTGCAAACGACACCGCTTCGCCCTTGACTGCCTTACGCAGTACAGCCGTAAGAATACCCAGCAAAGCAAAGTAAATGTAGTTACCCAGTTTAGTGTTGGGAGTTGTTACGTAGTCCGTTGCCATGAATATAGCACCGAGAATCAAACCGCCGCTAAGTATTGAGGGAAGGAAAGCTTTAAGCGCGGGAACGAATTTAGTACCCATCAACGCGGGAACGAATTGACCGCTGGTGTTGAAGCAACTTTCAATCCAAACAATAAGCACTGCAACTATGCCCGTTGCTGCTATGTACACAAGCGGCCAACGGAAGTTGAGCACACCGCGCACCACCAGGTAAATTCCGCCTGCAATAAGTGCCAATTTGCACACTTCACCGATACATCCTGCTACGCCCGTACCGAGGAACAAATCAAGGTTGGTGAGCGTGCTTGTGTAATCAGCGTTGAACAGCGTTTGCAACGGCGTTGCTCCTGCAGTAACCTTTCCGCCCGAAACGGGAGAAACAATTTGAACAGCGTTTCCGTTTGCGGGATTTACAAATGCCATGGATCCGCCGAAAGCGGCGCCAAAGGCGATGAACGCGAAGATTCTGCCTGCGATTGCGGGGTTAACGATGTTTTTACCCGTACCGCCGAACAGCATCTTTACAACCACTATTGCAAATACGCTTGCAAGTATTCCTACATACCACTTAGTCGTCGGATACAGGTTCATACCTATGAGCAAGCCCGTAACAAGGGATGTAAAGTCGAATTCCTTAAGAATTGTCATAAACGACTTTTTGCAACAGAGCAGATACACGAACTCCGCGGCAACGGAACTTACACAGCAAATCAGCAGTTGCATGAAGGACAGCCAACCGAGCTTGGAGTAAGCAGGATTAGCAACTCCCATCAATACACAACCTGCAATGCAAGCGGGAAGCAACGCGATACATACGTCAATCATGATGCGACGCGTTGTAGCCGGGGATTTCACATGCGGAGAACTGGAATATACGTATTTAGCCATATTACTTTTTCTCCTTCATTCTCATTTTAGTAAGTCGTACGCTTTGTACGATAGGACGCTTAGCGGGACATACGTAAGCGCACGTTCCGCACTCGAAACAGTTAGCCGCGCCGTACTTGACAGCGTTGTCCGTGTCGCCAACCGTCGTGTAGAAGTCGATATACATGGGCATCAGCTTCATGGGGCAAACAGCAGCGCACCTTCCGCAATTGATACAGGGAGTAGGTAACACCGTGCTTGCTTCCTTGTCTGTTAACGCAAGCAAGCCGCTATCCGTCTTGGTTGTGCATACGTCAAGATCTGCAAGACTGAATCCCATCATGGGACCGCCGGAAATAAGTTTCGCAGTGTCGTCGGTTAGACCGTTGCAAAACTCCACTATCGCGTTAAGCGGGGTACCGATGGAAACTTCAAGGTTTTTGGGAGTAGTAATACCTCTGCCCGTTACCGTCATCAAACGCTTATACAACGTTTTGCCGTTGACTACTGCGTCATACACTGCGTATGCCGTTCCGACGTTATCAACTATACAGCCAACTGCCGAGGGCAGACCGCCAACGGGAACCTCGCGATTGACGCACGCCTTGATAAGCGTTTTTTCGGCGCCTTGCGGATACTTCTTTTTGAGAAGCACTACCACGATGTCGTTTTCCTTTTTGTTAGCAAGGGCTTCCTTGGTGTCGGCGATAACTCCGTCCAGCGCAATTAGCTTGTTGTACGCTTCCATCTTGTTGGCTTCGATACCAATGTAGATGTTGCTAACGTTAATTGCCTTAGCAATCAAGCGAACGCCTTCGATAAACTCCTCGGTGCGCTCAATCATCAGACGGTTGTCGCAGTTGAGGTAGGGTTCACACTCCGCCGCGTTGATAATGAGGCTATCTACGGGGTCCTTGGGTTGAAGTTTAACTGCCGTGGGGAAGCCTGCACCGCCCATACCTACAATACCGGCATCAGCTACGCGCTGAACAATCTGTTCGGGCGTGGGGTCGGATAAAGGCGGCAATGTAAACTTGTCCTGCTTGCCGTTTGCCTTGATGTGAATGTAATCGACAGTTGCGCCTTGGGCATTTTTACGCTTGACTATCTCAATCACTTCTCCGCAAACAGGCGAGTGAATGTTTGCCGAAACGAAGGATGACGCCTTAGCAATAAGTTGCCCCTCGACAACTTCGTCCCCTGCGTTTACGACAGGCTCTGCGGGTTTGCCGATGTGTTGCGACAGCGAAACGTAGTAATCGGCAACGTTGGGCATCAATTCGATGCTAACGCTATCGGTCAACGCTTTGTTGTCCGGCACATGGAAACCACCTTTGAAAGTTCTCATAAATGCTTTTGCTCCTTTATTAAGGTTTTTGCTGTGGCGCAATATCACGCCATACTAAATGAGTATATCATAATACTATATAAAAGTAAATAAAAATACTTAAATTCGTGCGATGCTCGAGTGAAGTTTGCCTACCGATATGTGAAGTTCACCTGCGGTAAGTGTAGTTTATCGCGTTACCGCTTGAAATTAAAGACACTTTAGTTAAACTTGTTATCAACAAAATAAAAAGGACACATTGCATTCCACAATGTGTCCTTGTAAATTATTGTTACTTTAATGAAGTTCGCGTACCGCAACAAAGAAGGCGAGTGTGTTCCGTTCCAAAACAATCTGCAACGAGCGGTTATCCGCAATGCACAGAATACTACAAAATCAAAGCGAAGCGAAGCCGTTTTGGACGGAATATGCGAGCCGCCTACCAATCCTCTTTTATGCTTATCTTGATATCCGTGTAAAACTGCTTGTACTGCTCCTTGAAACGCTGAGCGTCACTCCGCTCGTCACAGTGCTCGGCATCGTCAAGGTCCATTCCGTCGTCATCCATTAGTTCGGATTGACGCATAAGTTCGTAATTAATTGATTTCTTCATAACCGTTTATTGTTAATCTTTATTTTCACTTGACGTGTCAGCGGATTGCACTGTTTCAACCGTGTCTGTTGACGGTTCGGGCAAAGTTTCAACAGCACCGTCTGCAAGTGCCCTTTTCTTGCGTCTGCCACCGAGATTTTCCGGAGCAATTTCGCCTGCCCTTGCAAGTGACCACTTGGTAAGCACGGGACCTACAAGTTCGTAAATCAATACCGCGCACATTGTAATCGTAACGATACTCTGTCCTATTTCCGCTAAGTCACCTGTAAATTTTTTACTGCACATTGTTGCCATACCGATAGCAACACCTGCTTGGGGGAACAATGTAATACCCAGATACTTGCGCACGTTAGGATCACTCTTGGTAACGGTTGCGCCAAGCATAGTACCGAAATACTTACCAACGCAACGGAAGATGATGTATGCAACTATGCAAATAATGATGATGGGTTTTTCGAAGAACATCATTACGTCCAACTCTGCACCGGAAATTATAAAGAACAGCATAAGTACAACGGGTGTCCAACGGTCTGTTCCTTCCATCATTTGAGGCGCTTCTTTACGCAAGTTGACGAACATTGCGCCCGCCATCATGCAAACGAGCAAGTCGGACAGTGCAAATGGTATCCAACCCTTTTCTTGCATATGTTCAAACAAAATACAAACACCAAGTGACAGGAACACGCAAATGATTGTTGCAATCGTACGGTTGTCACGCGACTTGAAGAAACGCGGAACAACACTCAGCAACGCACCGATACCTGCTCCAATTGCCAGCGAGCAGATAATTTCGAGCAATGGCCACACAAGTATAGACAAAACGGTAATTGCTTCGCCACTTGCCATAGAGAAAGCAATCGAACTGGAAATTGCAAATACGATAAGACCAACTGCGTCGTCCAGTGCTACTACTGGTAGCAAAGTTCCCGTAACAACGCCCTTAGCCTTGTACTGGCGCACTACCATCAACGTTGCGGCAGGAGCCGTTGCCGTTGCAATTGCACCCATTATGATAGCTTCGGGTGTGGTCATGACGTCCGGCGCTATCCAGTGAATTACCAACAGCGCCAAGTCAACGCACAGTGTAGCTGCAAGCGCCTGACAAAAAGTAATGACGATGGCATTCTTGCCGATTTCCTTGATGTGAGAAAGTTTAAACTCAACGCCTATTGAGAAACCGATAAAGCCAAGCGCTACCGTGCTGATAATCTTTAATCCGTCGAAAAGATTTACGCCCACTAATTTGCCCAGTCCGTAAGGTCCGATAACAAGACCTACAATCAGGTAACCTGTAACGTTGGGCAGTCCGATAAGTTTCATCAGACGGGTTACCAACAAACCAAGTATTAGCGCTATTGCTATTCCAAGTAAACTGTTAATCATTTTTCTTCCTCTTGTTGTGAGTAAAATTCTAATACTACCCATAGGGTAGATTTACAAAAGCCTTGTATATTTTAGTCCCATTGACACATCTGTGTCAAATGATTTCACCTAAAATTATATGTTGGCAACATTAAAAAGGCTCCCCTGTGTAAGGGGAGCCGTCATGAAGTGATGGACTGTAATTAAAGCAACTGCCTTTGAGTCAAGGCATGCACGACTGCTTGCGCCAACTCATTTAGGTCGCCGTTGTTATAGATGACGTAATCACAGTCGTACGGCTTTTGACTGTTGAGGATAGCATATACGTTATCCTCCGATACGTTATCCCGTATAGCGACGCGCCTGACGTTGGTTTGTTGGTCACTTTCCACGCGCCATATTTCATCCCATGTGAACGTAAATGCGTCCAACACGGGAATTTCCACAAATACGACCTTTTCGTCAGGCAACCTTGCAAGGGTATCTGTAAGCAACATCCTTACGCCGTCGAAAAATATCCGTTCGTACTCTTTGAGCATGTTTTCGTCCTCGAACACAATATCGCGGATAACTTTACGGTTTAACTTTCCGCGTGATACGCACTTGCTACCAAGGAGTTGCTCAACCTGCTTCACCACGTCGGGTTGGTTGGCAACTTGCTTTGCCAACTCATCACAGTCAACGGTTTTGAACCCCAACCCATTCAAAATATGCGCAATAGAGCTCTTACCACTACCGATTTTCCCCGTGATTGCAATAACTTTACGCTTCATAGAGAGTTGCTCCTTCTTCCGTTTCAACGGTCAAGGGACACGCAAGAGTTACGGCGTTTTCCATTTGCTCTGTAATTATCTGCTTGACTTGCTCAGCTTCTTCGGGATAGCAATCCACAATCAGTTCGTCGTGGATCTGCAATACGATTTTGCTCTTGAGTTTAGCTTCGAGCATAGCTTCGTCCACCTTGAGCATGGCAATCTTCATGATGTCGGCGGCACTACCCTGCAAGGGCATGTTCATTGCGGCGCGTTCGCCGAAAGCCCGAAGATTGAAGTTGTTGGACTTGATCTCGGGAATTTGCCTGCGTCTGCCTGTAAGAGTTGTTACGTACCCGTCGCGTCTTGCTTGCTCTACACTCCCGTCAAGGTATGCCTTGATGGTCGGGAAACGTTCGAAGTAAAGTTTGATATATTCGCGCGCTTTTTTAACACTCAGGTTGACGTTTTGCGACAATCCGAAGTCGGATATGCCGTAAATTATACCGAAGTTAACAGCTTTCGCCATGCGGCGCATGTCACTGTTAACCATTTCGGCAGGTATGCCCATAAGCTCGCTTGCAACGCGAGTGTGAATATCCTGTCCGCTCCTGAAACTGTCAAGTAGATTTGCGTCCTGTGAGAATGCTGCCAGTAGCCTAAGCTCTATTTGCGAATAGTCAGCGCCCACAAACACCCCGTACTTCGAGCAGAATAATTTACGTATTTCCTTGCCCAGTTCGTTACGAATGGGAATGTTTTGCAAGTTGGGATCGCTACTGGACAGTCTGCCCGTTGACGTCAACGTTTGATTGAAGGTGGTATGCACCAATCCGCGACGGACAAGCGGCTTCAACCCGTCCACGTATGTACCGAGCAACTTCGAAAGTTTTCGGTGTGACAGGATCTTTTCGATTATCGGGTGCTTGTCAAGCAATCCTTCCAAAATGTCGTTGTTGGTAGAATATCCCTTTTGCGTTTTTTTGCCGTGAGGCAGTCCCAATTTCTCAAACAAAATCTTGGATAGCTGCATGGGACTGTTGACGTTAAAAGTCTCGCCTGCCAGTTCGTATATTTCTGCGGTGATAGCATCAAGTTGCGAGTGGAAATCCACAGACATTTTGTCAAGCAGATCTTCGTCCACCTTTACTCCTTCTTTTTCCATGCGGTAAAGCAAGTCGGATAGAGGCAACTCCACGTCATAGTACAGTTTTTCCACCCCATGCGCCGCAAGTTGCTCATTCAACTTGTCCACCAGCGCGTAAATCCCCGCGGCAGGCTCTTTGTAGCCGTAGGCGGAGCATAGACTTGCTAAATCCTTGTACGCACGATACTCCACAAGATATTGCATAAGACACACGTCATATTGGACGTTGGACAGTTCAACTCCGAAGTTATCCAATGTGTGTTTAAGTGCCTTTACGTCATAAACGGCTTTGCAGGTGTTTGAACCGAGCAGAGGTTTAAGTTTGTCCCAAACGGCGGTTGCGGTAAGTTCGTCCAAGAAACTGTCCGACGGAGCAACACGGTACTGTAGGCTTTCGCTGTTGGCAAGATAAATTGTGCCGTTGTCAACGTGAATAGCCATATACGGCGATTGAGACATAATACCAATCACGTCCGTTAACTGCGCCATCGACGTCACTTCCACCGTTTCTACCGCTACTTGCGCAATTTGCTCGTGGTTGTCTTCGAAGTCCAAGCGCGCAATGATTGTGCGGAATTGCAACTTTTCCATAAGCTGCTTAACACTAGCGTCGTAAACGGGCATGTGAGCGTTATCAAGGTCGTACTCGATATCGGCGTCGGTAACGATTGTAGCCAACTTTCGGCTGATGTAAGCCATGTCCTTGCCTTCAACAAGTTTGTCGTGCAAGGCGCCCTTTTCGTCCTCGACGTGTTGATACAGTTCGTCGATGTTGCCGTATTTTTCCAGTAGCGCCAACGCAGTTTTTTCACCCACACCCCTAACTCCCGGGATATTGTCCGAAGTGTCACCGCGCAAAGCCTTGTACTCAATTACCTGATATGGGGTAAGATTATATTCGCTTTTGAGTGTTTCGGGATTGACGACTTCAACGTCCGTTACGCCCTTTTTTGTAAGCAACACGGTGACGCGGTCGCTGACAAGCTGTAGCATATCGCGGTCGCCCGAAACAATGTAACTGTCACCGTCGAAACTGTTGGAAATAGTTCCGATAATATCATCCGCTTCCACGCCTGCCTTTTCCACTACCGTCACTTTCATTGCTGCAAGCAGTTCGTGTAACACGGGCATTTGCTCTGCCAAGTCGTCCGGCATGCCGTGGCGGTTCGCCTTGTACTCGGGATAAATATCCTTGCGGAAATTGTGCCCGCGCATGTCAAACGCCACAATCAGTTTATCGGGAGCGTAGTCGGCAAGCGCCTTGAGCAAGATATTTACAAAACCGTAAATTGCGTTGGTATTGCGCCCCTCGTTATCCGTTAGGGGTTGCCGTATTGCAAAGTACGCGCGATTTACTATGCTGTTTCCGTCAATAAGCATCAATTTTTGTTTAGCCATGTTTCACCTTCAGTCTTGCTTTGCTTTTTCAAGAATGGGTTTCAAAAATTGCCCTGTATAGCTATTATCTACCTGCGCAATTTGCTCGGGAGTACCGGTAGCAATTACTGTACCGCCTTCGTCTCCGCCTTCCGGTCCAAGGTCCACTATGTGATCCGCCACCTTGATAACGTCAAGGTTGTGCTCGATAACTATAACCGTGTTTCCGCCTGCGACAAGCCGTTGCAGTATTGTGATAAGCTTTGCTACGTCGTGGCTGTGCAGACCCGTCGTAGGTTCATCAAGTATATAAAGCGTCTTGCCGGTGCTGCGCTTGGACAATTCCGTTGCAAGCTTGACACGCTGCGCCTCACCGCCACTAAGCGTAGTTGCGCTTTGTCCCAACTTCATATATCCAAGCCCCACGTCGTACAGTGTTTGAATCTTGTTCTTGATAGAGGTAATATTCTCGAAAAATCCCACCGCTTCCTCAATGGTCATGTCGAGTACATCGGCAATGGATTTACCCTTGTACTTGACGGCGAGTGTTTCGCGGTTGTAACGTGCGCCGTGACACACTTCGCAAGGAACGTACACGTCTGGCAGGAAGTTCATGGCAATACGCAGTATTCCGTCACCGTCGCAGTGATCGCAACGACCGCCCTTGACGTTAAAGCTGAACCGTCCCGATTGGTAGCCGCGTTCCTTTGCGTCGGGAGTTGCGGCAAACAAATCGCGAATCATTGTAAATACGCCTGTGTACGTTGCGGGGTTGGACCGCGGAGTACGTCCGATTGCGCTTTGATCGATGGAAATAACCTTGTCCAAGTACTCGATACCGTCAATACGTTCGCACGCTACGTCGGCGCGTCTTGCTCGGTTGAGATGTTGTTCAAGGTATGGCAACAGCACTTCGTTTACAAGACTGCTCTTGCCGCTACCCGATACGCCGGTAACAACCGTAAGGGATCCTAATGGGAAACTTACGTCGATATGCTTAAGATTATTTTTGTAAGCGCCCTTAACTGTTAGCACGTTGCCGTTACCTTTTCGGCGCTCGCTCGGTACGGGGATAGACATTTCTCCTGACAAATATTTGCCTGTTATGGATTTTTTGCACCCCATAAGCTCGTTTACAGTGCCTGAAAACACTATTTCACCGCCGTGAACACCTGCACCGGGACCGACGTCCACAACGTAATCCGCCGCGCGAATTGTGTCCTCGTCGTGTTCAACGACAATCAAGGTGTTGCCTATATCGCGAAGTCGGGTGAGCGTTGCAATAAGCTTGCTGTTATCCCGTTGGTGCAGACCTATGCTCGGTTCGTCCAAGATGTACAAAACGCCCGTAAGTCCACTGCCTATTTGCGTTGCAAGACGAATTCGTTGCGCTTCACCACCGCTTAACGTTCCTGCGCTGCGGTTGAGTGTTAGGTATCCCAAACCTACATCCACAAGAAATTTCAAGCGGGCGTTGACTTCTTTTAGTACCATGTATGCAATTTTTGCGCGCGTTTCGTCCAGCTCCAGATTTGAAAAGAACGCTAACGCCTTGACTATACTCAGCTCACCCACTTCCCAAATGTTGAGACCGCCCACCTTGACGGAAAGAATTTCCTCCTTGAGACGTTTTCCGTGACAGTGTGAACATGGCTTATCTACCATGTATTTTTCGTATTCCTGACGCGTCCAGTCGCTCTTGCACTCGTTGTGACGGCGCGTCATCATGGGAATAATTCCCTCCCATGTCGCGTTAAAGCTGCGTCCATCCTTAAGATAACACACTACAGGTTCGTTACCGTTGCCGTACATAATCAGGTTGTACACCGACTTGGGTAAATCCCTGACAGGGACGTCGCAACTAAAACCGTACTTGTCCGCAATGGCGTCGAACAGCATTCGCATCCAGCTTGCGGCGCCAAGGTTGAAACCGAGCAGCTTTACCGCACCGTCGTGTAGCGACTTACTGTCGTCGGGGATTATCAGATTTTCGTCAAACTCCTGCTTGAATCCCAACCCAAGACATTCGGGACAGGCTCCAAAGGGACTGTTGAAGGAAAATGAGCGCGGCTCCAGTTCCTCTATTGTAAAGCCGCATTCGGGGCAAGCAAACTTGTTGGAGTAAGTGGTTTCCTTTCCGTTTGCGGACACCACCACCAAGCCCTCGGCAAGCTTCAACGCCGTCTCGACGCTGTCAGATAGACGCGTGTTCATCTCCGGCTTTACGGTCAAGCGGTCGATGACAACGCTTATGTTGTGCTTGATATTTTTTTCCAGTTTTATTTCTTCGTCCAGCGTGTAGGTATTTCCGTCCACGGATACGCGAACGTAACCTTGTTTTTTAAGTTGCTCGAACAGCTTTGTGTATTCGCCCTTACGACCGCGAACAACGGGCGCAAGTATAAGCAACTTGGTGCCTTCGCCCAACGCCATGACTCTGTCGCAAATCTGGTCCACAGTGGTCTTGCTTATAGGTAGCCCACAATGCGGACAGTACGGCACGCCTATACGCGCAAAAAGCAAACGCAGATAGTCGTATATTTCCGTAACGGTACCGACGGTTGAACGGGGATTGGCGGAGGTTGTCTTTTGGTCTATGGAAATTGCAGGAGACAGTCCGTCAATGCTTTCCACGTCCGGCTTGTCCATCTGTCCGAGAAACTGACGGGCATAGCTTGATAAGCTTTCAACGTAACGGCGTTGACCTTCGGCAAATATGGTGTCGAAAGCAAGCGAGGACTTACCGCTTCCCGATAAGCCTGTAAATACTACAAGCTGATCGCGCGGAATGGTTAAGCTCACGCTTTTGAGATTATTTTCTTTTGCATTTTTTATAACTATGTCTCGCATTTTAATCCTCTATACATACAGGAACGTAAATTATTTCGTAGCGGGATTTGCCGTACACGTAGCCAATGCTCGAATAAAGATGATTGGATACGGGATTATGTTGATCGACGTGCAAATAGGGAATTTTACCACCCAGTATTGCCTGTTCCGTCAAGTATGTTACAACCTTGCGACTGTAACCCTTGTTGCGGTGTTCGGGCAATGTATAGACGTTTGCCAGCCTACACAGTCCGTTGTCTTCGTCGTAGCCTGACGCTACGGAAACTATTGCTCCGTCCAGGCGAAGTAATGCGTAGGAGTTGATTCGTTCCGAAACGTCTTCGTAAACTTGGCTGAACTCGGGCTTTTCGCCCAGCGCTTCGTATGTAAAATCCACAACGATATGAGCAATATCTGCTACGTCCTTTGCAACTGCCCTCTGTACGCTTGACGTGTCGCAAGGGTTGACCTTGTCGCAATACATTACGTCCATAAACAAATGGACCTCGTGACTGCCGCCCACGCGTTGTTCGTACGCTGTCAAAAATGCATTTGACAATTCGTACGGTCCTATCGTTTTATTAAAAATCAGTTGATTATTAGCAATAACGTCGGCGAGTTCGTCCGCGCAATGTTCACTGCCGTACAAAACAATCGGATAATCGCCAACATGAATTGCCAACAATAATTGACCATTAGTTTCGATACGAATTGCGTAGTCGTTTGTATTGCAATGCGCAATTGCTTGGGCGTTTTTTTCGAAAAAAGTCGTCCCAAGTGGGTCGTTTCGTATTATATTTATATTTTCGTCAAGAAACTCTTGACCTGTGGTATATATTTTGAACATATTTCCTTACACAATTTCACAACTCATTATTGCAGAGGCGAGGATGTTCCGACCCAAAACAATCTGCAACGAGCAACTTGACATTTAATGAATATCACTACTTGTCCTGACTCTAACCGCGTTTCTTGCGTTTTTCCTTTTCCAGTCGTTTTGTTAGTTGCACCACCTGCTCGCGAAGTTGAATTGCTTTTTCGAAGTCAAGCTGATTGGCGGCAGTTTTCATACGGGCGGTGACGTTGTCGATTTCTCGCTCGAGGTCCTTAACAGACATTGTGTCGTCGCCCTTTTGAGTAATTTCAAGAGTGTTTTCCACTTCGTGCTCAATGGTCTTGGGAATAATATTATTTTCGACGTTGTACTCGTGCTGCACCTTACGGCGACGGTTGGTTTCACCTATTGCGCGCTTCATGCTGTCCGTCATGACGTCGGCGTACATAATAACCTTGCCTTCGGAATTACGCGCTGCGCGTCCGATAATCTGTATAAGCGAAGTATCGCTACGCAAGAAACCTTCCTTGTCGGCGTCCAATATTGCAACCAGTTTTACCTGTGGCATATCCAAGCCTTCGCGCAATAGATTGATACCTACAAGCACGTCGAACTCGCCTTTTTTCAACCCAGTCACGATTTCCACACGTTCAAGGGTGTCGATTTCCGAGTGCATGTATCTTACGCGTATATCATGCTTACCGAGGAAATCGGTGAGGCTCTCCGCCATGCGCTTGGTCAGCGTTGTAATAAGCACGCGTCCACCGGAGGTTACCACCTTGTGAATTTCGCCGAGCAGGTCGTCTATTTGCCCCTCTACGGGACGAACTTCCACTTCGGGGTCTAGTAGTCCCGTCGGTCGAATTAGCTGTTCTACCACGTTATCTGCGCGTTTAAGCTCGTACTCGGCAGGCGTTGCCGATACACACACAAGTTGTCCTAAACGTGCGTCAAATTCGTCAAACGTCAATGGTCTGTTATCGTAGGCGCTTTTCAGACGGAAGCCGTACCCCACAAGATTGACCTTGCGCGCCCTGTCGCCGTTGTACATACCGCGAATTTGCGGTATCGTCATGTGACTTTCGTCAATGAAGGTGATGAAGTCGTCAGGGAAATAATCCAGTAACGTAAAGGGCGGTTCGCCTGCGTTTCGCCCGTCAAAGTAGCGCGAATAGTTTTCGATTCCGCTACAGTATCCCATTTCCTGCATCATCTCCATGTCGTAGCTGACGCGTTGTTTTAAGCGTTGCGCTTCCACTATTTTGTTGATGTTGTTAAAGTCCTCTACCTCGACGTCCATATCCTGCTTGATGTCGTGTAGCGCCTTTTCCATGGTTATGCCTTCAACAACGTACTGACTTGCAGGGTAAATGGCAACGTGCAGTAAATTCGCAACCACGTTACCTGTAAGCGCGTCTATTTCCTGCAATTTTTCCACCTCATCTCCCCAAAACTGCACTCGAATTGCATGGTCTGAGTAGGAAGCAGGATATATTTCAAGTATATCTCCGCGCACACGGAAGGTTCCACGATGGAAATCCATGTCGTTGCGCGTATATTGTATGGAAATAAGTTTTTTTATTACATTCTCGCGGCTTACCTCATCCCCAGGACGCAATGACAGGCTAAGCTTGTAGTATTCGCTCGGCGCGCCCAAGCCGTAAATGCAACTTACGCTTGCAACCACTATTGTGTCGCGACGCTCGAACAAGCTGCAAGTTGCCGAGTGTCTTAAACGGTCGATTTCGTCGTTGATGTCAATTTCCTTTTCGATGTACAAGTCGCGGGAAGGAATGTAACTTTCCGGCATGTAGTAATCGTAATAGGAAACAAAAAACTCCACCCTATTCTCCGGAAAAAATTCGCGGAACTCATTGCAAAGCTGCGCGGCAAGCGTCTTGTTGTGGCAAATAACAAGCGCAGGACGGTTGACGTTGGCAATAATATTTGCCATTGTAAAAGTCTTACCGCTGCCCGTAACACCACGAAGAACCTGCGTAGCAAGTCCGTCGCGTATGCCCTGCGTAAGCTCGGCTATTGCCTGCGGCTGATCGCCGCAAGGTTTAAATTTAGAGTGAAGTTTAAATTCCATACTTTTTATTTTTGTTTTTGGTTTTTTATATTCAAGTTATATTTTGCGAACATATGTTCGCGTAAATATTATAGTGAATTTGCAGTTAATTGTCAACAACAAAAAATATTATTTTAACCCCATTAACTGATGATTTTACGGAATGAGTTAGACGCGAGCAAAGCTAAATATTGCGTAGCTTATAAGACGTTCAAACAGTATATTTCATACAGTCCTTTCAAGGATAGTTCGCGGTCGATGTGGTCGAACAGCGGTTCAACGTCGGATAACAGCATTGACAGACCGCCCGTCGCAATTACCTTAGCGTTGTGCAGTCCCGTTTCCGCCTTGATGCGTTCAATAAGGTACTTTACTTGCCCCACTGCTCCGAAAATCACACCGCTTTGTATGGCGTTGCGTGTTGTTTTCGCCGTGGCTTTCAATGGCGTTTCCAACTCCACATTGGGAAGCTTCGCCGTGCAACGCGCAAGCGATTCCATTGTGGATTTTAACCCCAGTGTGATTGCTCCACCGATAAATTCCTTCCTGTCGTTAACCACGTTGAAGGTAGTTGCCGTACCGAAGTCCACAAGTATAAAGGGCGCGCCGTAGTTAAGCTCGGCGGCAACGCAGGTGATAATCCTGTCACTGCCAAGTTCCTTGGGATTTTCATATCGAATGGCAAGCCCCGTCTTGACGCCCACACCCACGACAAGCGGTTTTACTCCGAAAACGTACTGTATGACGTTAGTAAACGTATAATCGAGTTGCGGAATTACCGACGACACAATAGCGCCTGTAACCATATTTGGCGTTATCTTGTTGTGTGAAAGAAGTTGCAAAAGCAACGCCACGTACTCATCCGAGGTGCGCTTGACGTCCGTTGACATCTTGAAGGAATTGGTCAATTTACCTTTGTCACTGAACAGACCGATTTTTATATTAGTGTTACCAATGTCAACTGCAAATATCATTGTTCAACCTCTTTTGTGTTTTGTTTTGCTTTGGCCGTTTGTTCGTCCTTTTTAGCGCGTTTCCAGTTGTCGCCGTCTATGCCCAATTTCAACCCCTTGCGAACGCCCAGCACAATAAACGGTACAAGCACAAGGGTAACGGAATACTCGGGAATAATATTGGTGTACGCAGCAAGTTTTATCAGCTCAATCAGCGCTGTAAATTCAACGTCGAATATGACCTTAAACAGGTTGAGGGTGGACAAAAACAAAACTGTATTTGTAATGTTGCCTAGCAAGACGGCTACCACCATTGCCAAAATTTGACGCTTGCGCATGACGGGCATTTTCTTCGACAAATAAATGATCAGCTTGTAAGCGCCAAAGGCAACTACCCCGCTGGCAATACGCGGAATCATCGTTATCAACGGCCATACATACACCGGCATTGTCGCAACAGACGATGGCAAAATAAACTCTTTAATAAATGATGCTAAACCGAAAAACGTCCAAGACAGAATAGCTGTAAGCCAACTGTCATCCAAAAAACAAAACGTAAACGTAACTAAAAGAACGAACGCCGCAGTAGATAACTGCTGTGAAAAACCTGCAGTCAACGCAATGCCGATTGCTCTGTCCAACATCATTGCAACAACGATTGTCGCAAGCATTATAGCATAGCGAGCCAACTTAAAAGCTTTACTATTGTTTACCATAAAATCTCCTATTTCGTCCATAATTGGTACGAATATCTCTTTAGGTAAAAAGATAAAAAACAAAGTATCGTTTGTTTGCACAATACGACCTGTATATATTTTACCATATCGTTGGTAAAAATACAAATATATATTATTTAAATTACAATTTTTGAGTGCAAACTTTTACTCAGTCTGTAAAAAGACAACTCCCCTTGATACAAACAAGGGGAGTTTTTTCCTCAAAACTAAAACAAATTAAGTGATTGTATGCGCTAACGAAACAATCTTCAATTAGCGTCTGTTATTAGTGATTTACACATTATTACAAAAGCGAATTGTAGCCGTTTAGTGTACATTACACAAGGCTGATAACTTGCTCAATCTTGGCGAGAACCGACTCCTTACCCGTCTTGTTAAGAGAGGATATTGCCAGTACGTTATCCGCGCCCACCTTGAAGAAGTTGGCTATAGCACGGCATCTGTTTTTTACTTGACTTTTCGAAACCTTGTCCGCCTTGGTTGCAACTATAGTAAAAGGAACGTTATTAGCAAACATATAGTTGTACATCGTTGCGTCATCGCGGGTGGGTTCGTGGCGAATATCCACCAAGAAGAAAACGTGAGCAAGTTGTTGTTCCTTAGCAAGATAGTTTTCAAGCAGCTCCGCCCACTTGAGTTTTTCGGCGTCGGAAACCTTAGCAAAGCCGTATCCCGGTAAATCTGCAAGCAAAAATTCCACCCCACTACCCTCATTTATCAAAAAATAGTTAATAAGACGGGTTCTGCCGGGTAGTTTAGATGTGCGTGCCAGTTTACCGTCGTTGACAAGAAAGTTAATAAAACTACTCTTGCCAACGTTGGATTTGCCGGCTATCGCTATTTGGGGCAACTCGGAAACGATACACTGAGAGTACGTCGCCGCTCCCTTTACATATGACGCGGTTTTTATTTGCATAATGTTTTAGCGTATCAGTGCATTCTCGTACACAGTCTTAATGTCATCGGCGAATACGAACTCGATACTGTCCTTTACTTCCTTGGGTATTTCGTCAAGATCCTTGGCGTTGTCCTTGGGGATTATTACCTTCTTGATACCGAGGCGATAAGCGGCAAGTGTTTTTTCGCGAAGTCCGCCGATAGGCAGAACCTTACCGCGAAGGGTAATTTCACCCGTCATTGCAACCTTGCCCGAGACGGGGATTCCGCTAAATGCCGACATAACTACCGTAGCCATGGTAACGCCAGCGGAGGGGCCATCCTTGGGGATTGCGCCTTCCGGTACGTGAATGTGAATGTCCGTCTTTTCAAAGGCTGACTTGTCAATGCCGTATTGATCGGCAAGGCTCTTGACCAGTGAAATTGCCGTACGCGCCGACTCCTTCATTACGTCGCCGAGATTACCCGTCAACTGTACTTCGCCCTTACCCTGGAACAACGTTGCGTCAACGTTCAAAGTTACGCCACCTACCCTAGTCCAAGCAAGTCCTCTTGCGCTACCGACTGTATCGCCGATAAGTCCCATTTCGTCCTTGTGTTTTTCCACCCCAAGGTACTCGCGAAGGTTATCGGGAGTAATGGTAACCTTGGCGTTAGGATTCTCTACAAGTTTCAATGCTACCTTTCTGCAAATGGCGGCGATTTCCCTTTCGAGGTTTCTCACTCCCGATTCGCTTGTGTAGCGTTCGATGATCTTGCCGTAGGTTTCGTCAGAGATTGTTATAGCGCCCTCGGGAATTCCGTGCAAAACCATATTTTTCTTCAACAGGTATCTGTTGGCAATGGCAATCTTCTCCAATTCCGTATAACCGCTAAGCTCGATTATTTCCATACGGTCAAGTAGCGGCTCGGGAATATCGTCCGTCGCGTTTGCCGTGCATACGAACAGCACCTTGCTTAGGTCGTACGGCACTTCGAGATAGTGATCGGTAAAGCTGAAGTTTTGTTCGGGGTCAAGTACTTCCAACATTGCGCTTGCGGGATCGCCCCTATTGTCGCGTCCCATCTTGTCTATTTCGTCAAGGAGCAACACGGGATTGATACACTCCGCTTGCTTCATCATGTAAATGATCTTGCCGGGGATTGCGCCAACGTAGGTACGACGGTGTCCGCGAATTTCCGCTTCGTCGCGTACACCACCCAGGCTTACACGCAGATACTTGCGATCCAACGCCCTTGCAATGCTACGCACGATGGAGGTTTTGCCAACTCCGGGAGGCCCAACAAAGCACAGGATAGGTCCGTTGAGTTTGCCCGTCAGTTGCATGACGGCAAGATACTCGACGATACGGTCCTTGATTTTTTCCAACCCATAGTGATCTTCATCCAGTATTTTGCGTGCTAAAGCCAAGTCCTTGTTATCGGTAGTTTCCTTACTCCAAGGCACGTCGCACAGCCAATCCAGATAGTTGCGGATTACCGCAGCGTCGGGAGAAGTTGACGACATCTTGGAAAGACGATTGAGTTCCTTGTTGGCTTTCTTGGCAACTTCCTCGGGCATGCCGCTTGCCTTGATTCGGTCAAGATAGTCCTGCTTTTCGTTGGCGTCCTCACCAAGTTCGGCAGATATTGCCTTCATCTGCTCGCGAAGATAGTATTCCTTTTGGCCTGTTTGCACCTGTTGCTTTACACGGTTGGCAATGCGCTTTTCGGCGTTGGCGAAGTCAATTTCGTTTATGATGTAGGCGCTTATACGCTCCAGGCGCATTTCGATACTTGGTTCTTCGAGGATTGTCTGACGCTCTTGTAAGCGCGTGACGATTTCGTTAGCGATTACGTTGGTAAAGATAAGGTAATCAACCTGTTGCGACGTGTAGAAATGCTTGAGATCAAGCTTAGCAACGTTTGTATTGATATCCGAAAGTTTGCGAAGATAATGCAATGTTTGTTCGTACAAAGCGCGCGTTTCGTTGTCGTTTTGACAAGTGTAGTCCAAGGTCTCAACGTTTGCGAAGATGATGGAGTCGTTGAAGCTCCAATGGGTAATTTTCGCCGCTTCGAAGGTGCGCGCCATGACGGTCGTAGCGTCAGAGGTTGCGCTCTCTACCGAGGCAATTTCCGCAACTACGCCCACGGTATAGAAATCCGTAGTAACGGTAGGATTAGCTTTGGAGCCGTCTATTTGGCTAACCATGAGGAACTTTCCACCGTTTTCCAACGCGTATTTTAGTGCGTTTCTCGAAATATCACGAGCCACTTCCACTTTTGCGCGAATATTGGGAAAAAAGAAATTTCCGCGCATAGCCAGTACGGGTAAATTGTTATATTCTGTCACAATGTGTACCTCTCTTAGTTTTTACGTTAGTTTGTGTTTTTTCGAGGATATTATATATTATTAAAAAAAATATTGCAACAAAAAAAGAGAGACTCGTGTATTCGTCGCAAAAAGGCTTCACTTCGTCAACAATCAAGATTGTGGACTCGTTGCAGATTATTTTGCGCCGAACACTCTCGTCTCTTGTGTTTCGGTCTGCTACAATTTATTACAGTTGTATTATTCGAAAATGTTGGATTTGTGAGTTAATATTTACGCTGTAATTTTACGAATGACCAGCGGTTCACCGCCCTCTACGCTTTGACGGGTGATACGCACACGCTCAACGTCACCGCGCGAAGGAGCGTCGTACATGCAGTTGAGCATGAGATTTTCCAGTACGGACCTCAGTCCGCGCGCGCCGGTTTTTAAACGAATGGATTTTTCCGCTATGGCAACAATTGCCTCGTCGTCGAACTCCAGTTCGATACCGTCCAGCTTAAACAGCTTTTTGTATTGCTTGGTCAGGCAGTTTTTCGGTTCGGTAAGAATCTTTACCAACGCGGTCTCGTCAAGCGGAGAAAGTCCGACGGTTATGGGGAGCCTGCCCACGAATTCGGGAATAAGTCCGAACTTGATGAAATCCTGCGGTTGCAAGCTCTTTACAAGCTCGGCGTGGTCGATTTCTTCGGCGCTCTTTATTTGATTACCGAAGCCTAAACCTGCACCCTGTTGGCGTTTTTCGGCAATTTTTTCCAGTCCGACGAACGCGCCGCCACATATAAACAAAATATTGGTCGTATCTATTGCGATACTTTCCGCTTGCGGGTGCTTACGTCCACCTTGCGGAGGAACGTTTGCAATTGTACTTTCGATAATTTTAAGTAACGCCTGTTGCACGCCCTCTCCGGAAACGTCACGGGTAATAGACACGTTTTCCGTCTTCTTGGCGATCTTGTCTATTTCGTCGATGTAGATAATACCGCGCTCCGCCTTGTCGATGTCGTAGTCGGCAGCCTGAATGAGCTTGAGCAGGATATTTTCCACGTCCTCGCCCACGTAGCCCGCCTCGGTAAGCGTTGTGGCGTCGGCAACGGCGAACGGTACGTCAAGAATCTTGGCTAACGTCTTAGCAAGCAACGTCTTGCCGCAGCCCGTGGGACCCAGCATAAGAATGTTGCTTTTTTCCAGTTCGATATCATCGTCGTCACGGCCGTTCTTGTCAGCATAAAGCACGCGCTTGTAGTGATTGTACACGGCAACGGCAAGCGTCTTTTTCGCGTCGTCCTGCCCCACCACGTACTTGTCCAGTTCCGCCTTGATTTCCTCTGGCTTGGGCAACTTGATGGAACTTGCGTCAGTAACGTTTGCGATACTTTCGTTTTCGATGATTGCTACGCACGCGTCAACACAAGCGTCGCATATGCACGCGCCATTAGGTGCGGAAAGCATCTTTTTAACTTGATCTTCGCCTTTTCCGCAAAAAGAACAATATTGCATTTTGTCTCCTATGGGGTTAATTTTATACTATTTGCGGGTATAAAATACCTGATCTACAATGCCGTACTCCTTGGCTTCCTCGGCCGTTAGGTAGTTGTCGCGGTCGGTGTCGCGCTCTACTACGTCCACAGTCTTACCAACGTTTTCGGCAAATAACTTGTTAAGTTTAACCTTGGTTTTGAGCAATTGTTTGGTTTGAATTTCCACGTCGGACGCCTGACCTTGCGAACCGCCAAGCACTTGGTGAATCATGATTTCGCTATTGGGCAACGCGTAACGCTTGCCTTTCGTTCCGCTGGACAGCAGGAACGCGCCCATGCTTGCCGCCATACCGATACATATTGTGGATACGTCGCAACGAATATACTTCATTGTGTCGTATATTGCCAAACCTGCGGTAACCTCGCCGCCGGGGCTGTTGATGTAAATGGAAATATCCTTGGTTGGATCCTTGGATTCGAGATATATCAATTGCGCAACCACAAGGTTAGCAAGTTCGCCGGTGATGGGTCCGGACAGAAAAATTACTCTATCTTCAAGCAGACGGGAGTATATATCGAAGCTTCTTTCACCGCTATCGGTGCGGTCGATAACCATTGGGATAAGTGGCATTGTTTTCCCTCCTTAATTTAGTTATTGTGTATCAAACGTCGGAGATATATGAGCTCCCCGACGTTATCTTTAGTAAATATAGTTCGCAATTACGCTATTGTGTTTTCCTTTTTGAGCAGAGCAATCAATTTGTCGGTGATTGCCTGATTTTCGAAGTAATAGGTGTCACCGGGTTGAAGACGCTTTGAAAAGTCCTCATAGGTGGAGCCGATTTGTTCGGCGTATTCCTTGATTTTGGCATCGATTTCCTTTTTGGTTGCCTTAATCTTTTCCGCTTTGACAATTTCTTCAAAAACAAGACGGGTATGTACGGATTTTTCGGCGCGTTCGCGGTAATCCTTGCGAAGGTCTGCCATTGTCTTTTCGGTGTACTTGAGGTAGCTTTCGATATTCAAGCCTTGGTAACTCAGTTGATACTTGAAATCCTCGACGTAGTTGTCGATTTGCTCTTCGATCATTTCGTTGGGAATATCGATTGCGGTATTCGCCACCACTGCCTCAATCAGCTTGTTTTCGTCTTCGCGCTCGGCATCCTTGGTATAACGGTCGGTAATATGCTTTTTGATGTCGGCTTTGTAGTCCTTCAAGGTGTCGAATTCGCTGACGTCCTTAGCAAATTCATCGTCCAGCGCGGGCAATTCCTTAACAGTGATACCGTTGATTTTTACAGTGAACACAGCGGGCTTACCCTTGAGTTCTTCCGAGTGGTAATCTTCGGGGAAAGTTACGTTGATATCACGCGTTTCGCCGATGTTCATGCCGATAAGTTGATCTTCGAACCCTTCGATAAAGGTGTGCGATCCGATAGTGAGCGTTTGACCTTCCGCTGTGCCGCCGTCAAATGCAACGCCGTCTGTTTTTCCGCAGTAATCGAGATTTACTTGATCGCCGTCGGCAACTGCGCGGTCGGTAACCTCGATGTAACGCGCGTTACGTTCGCGAACTCTGTCCAGTTCTGCGTCAACGTCGGACGTCTTTACCTTTTGTACAGCGGTCTTTTTAATTGTCAATCCCTTGTACTGTCCAAGCGTGATTTCGGGACGAACGGTTACTACAACGGCAAAAGTTACACCCTTGTCGTCAATATTCAACGACTTGTCGTCAAGGCTGGGACGGGCAACAGGCTCTACTCCTTTATTTTTATCCAAAAATTCGCTGTAATATTCTTGTGCGCAAAGATAAAGCGCGTCTTCGAAGAACAAACCTTTTCCGTAACGCTGCTCCAATACGTGCTTGGGCGCGTGTCCCTTGCGGAAACCGGGAACGTTGTACTTGCCCTTGTTTTGTTCGTAGGCGCTTTTTTCAAAACCTGCCCATTCTTCCGTGGTGACCTTAAACGTGATTGTCAAGGTGTTCTTGTCTCTTTTTTGCGTGTATTTCATAGTAGTCCTCCGACATTTTTTTACGTTATATTTGGATATTTCCTGCTTAATGACGACCGTTGCGCGTTGCGTTAGCGGCACGTCGTCGCACAGTTTTTTATTATAGCATATACATTAAATTTAATCAATCGATTTACAGAGTAAAAATTTACTTGACAATTTTTTAAAATTTGTTAAAACTAAATCTATAATACTATACGGAGAAGGTTATGGCTTACGATGCGCTGACTCTATCGGTATTGCGCGACGAAATAGCAGACGCTTTGACAGGCGGTAAAATTACCAAGATTTACCAACCCGAAAGAGATGAAATTGTACTGTTCGTATTTAACAAGCAAACGTACAAGCTGCTTATTTCCGCCAATGCCAACGTTAACCGAATACATATTACGGAAAAACCGACGGACAATCCCAAGACTGCGCCGTCCTTTTGCATGCTGCTTCGAAAGCACATAACCAACGCCACCATTTGCCAAATAAACCAAATGCCGTACGAACGCGTGATGGAATTTGCCTTGCAGGTCAACGACGAGCTCGGCTACCAAAAGGAAATGAAGCTTATCTTCGAGCTGACGGGCAAGACGTCCAATATTATCCTTACCGACGGCTCATATACGGTACTGGACAGTATCAAGCACTTACCGCAAGATCTGGACAGCAAACGAATTGTCATGGCTGGGGCAACGTACAGCTTTTTTCCACCCCAGGACAAGATTTTACCATTCGACTACCCCAAGGTGCGCGAATTTTTATCCCGTTGCAATACACCGCTACGCACAACGTTACCCGAAGTATTGCTTGGAGTATCGCAAACAACCGTTAACGAAATACTTTACGGACTGGACGAAAACGATCACACGCTTGTCAACCACAGCCTTGTAGTGGATAGGCTTGCAATGTATCAAGCCAACCTCAAACATAAACGCCCCAACGTTGTTTTGCAGGACGGCAATCCTATCGAAGTATGTCCCTTCGACTACCAATCGAAAAAGGGCGAAAAGATATTTTACGATACGCTTAACCTTGCGCACGACAACTACTACTTTCTTCTAGATAAGGCGCAACGCTTTAACGCTAAGTCCAAGTCCGTTTCAACAGTTGTCAAAAACGCCATATCGCGTACGGAAAAGAAACTGGCAATACAGCGCCAAAGCGTACTTGAAGCGGAAAGTCGCGAAACATATAAGCAATATGGGGACTTAATTTTGTCCAATTTATGGAATATTCCCAAGGATTGCGATACGCTTGTTTGCTACAATTACTACGACAATACCGAAGTAAAAATTGCATTAGACAAGACGCTCACACCGCAGCAGAACGCACAGCTGTACTACAAAAAATACCGTAAGCTCAAGTCATCTGCCGAACACAACGGAAGACTTGTGGAAGAAAACTCAGCATTACTGGATTATTTAATTACCATCAAGCAAAGTTTGCGCCACTCCACCGAACCGGAAGATTTGGAACAGATTCGAAGCGAACTGATTACGCTGGGACTTATCCGCGAAAAACAAACGTCCAAAAAGAAAGTTGACGCACCGATAAAACCATTGTGTTACGACGTACACGGCTACTCCGTTTACGTCGGCAAGAACAACGTTCAAAACAACTACGTCACCTTTAAGCTGGCAAAACCTACCGACATGTGGTTACACACAAGCAAGATACATTCCTCGCACGTCGTTATCGTAAACGACAAGGGAGGCCCCATACCGGACAACGTTATTGTTACCGCGGCGGAAATATGCGCGTACTACTCGCAGGCAAGCGCAGGAAGCAAAATTCCCGTTGACTACACTGTTCGCGCCAACGTCAAAAAGCCCAACAAGGCGCCGCTTGGATTTGTGGTGTACAACGTATATAACACTATACTGGTCAACCCCGACCGTCACGTTAGTTTGAGTCGGCTTTAAGCATCGGTATGCTTTGTTCTGTTCGCTTCTAACCGCCTCAAAAAAGTTTCTTCTTAATTATTTCTTACAAAAAAAATACACCATGTCGCGAATTTAACGACATGGTGTATTTTTTACTTATTTTATCTTTATCAGACTAGCAGAACAAGAATCAAAAAGATGTAGAAAAGTATTACGACGTACACAGCAAGTAGTATCAGAAAAACCCACATTATGCCTACTAACGCGCCTACTACAATACCCGTTATTGCCAGTGCTTTGCCACGTTCCTTGCTTCGTCTCAGCTTGAGCAATCCGACAAGCGAACAGGTAAAACCTGCAATAGCAAGGGGAATACCGCTAAAGAGAAACGCTGCGGACGAATCCGTATCGAGGCTTAGGAAAAATACCGATATAACGGCGGACACAATGGCAAGGATAAATCCAACAAGCGCCAACTTGTTAAGTTTTTGTTTTGAAACTTCCGCTATCTTTTCGCTGTCGTTTGTCCAACATCCACACTTGGTACAAATGACGGCTTCGTCATGCAGTTCTGCACCACAATGCATACAATATTTCATAACGAACCTCCTAATTGAAATATATGTCGTTCACCTGTTTTCACATATACAACAATTTGAAACTTACTTTTGTCCCACCATTTTCAAAAAAAAATTTACTAATCCCTTTGAAGTAGATACAGCACCGCCATTGCAACGGAAACGTAAGCGCTTTCGCGGGTGCTGACGATGTTGTGCGCATACTCCTTGATACCTACGTTATCCACTATGTAACGGCTACCCAACAGGGGACAGTTTACACGCGCCAAATCCATGAGTTCTTCGGAAATGCCGCCGCTTGTGCCGTAATATTTTTCCGGATCGGAAAATGCCGCCAGTCCCAAATCTATTACAGCATCTACTCCAGAAAACGCCGCAGGCGCTCTGTCGATAATGATGCCCTTACGCGTGGTAATGAAGTCGTCGGGAGGAAGATACCATATGGAATTGGAACCGAACAGTTGCAGACAGTGATTCAATTCATTTATCTTATTGACGTCGCGGTTACCGACGAACAATACGTTGAGGTTAGACAGTCCGTCCAGCTTGGAGTTGAGCGCCATGAGGTCTGCCAACACGCCTATCGGGTCGTACTGACTGGATCCGCCGTTGATTACCCCTGCGCGAGATACGTTGGCAATACTCTTGGCGATGTTACCGTTGTCGCAACCGATGACCATGGTATTTACACCCATGCTGTCGAAAGTATGGCACTGCTCCAATACGTCCTCCGCTCCGAATACGGGACAAGCCGTACCGGACAGATACGCTGTCGCCAACTGGAAAGCCGTGCTGGATACACATGGTTTGTTCCACACTCCCGCAACTACGTGACCGATAAGTTGCGGTCCCTTCTTGTAGCTGGTGGCAACAATTCGGCGCATTTGCGTTGCGACTTCAAGAATGTCGCTGATTTCCTTTTTGGTAAGGTCGGTAAGGGTTAACAAATTTTTCATGATCTCTATGACCTCCTTGTCATCAAGCTTGTTTGAAAGTAGTTTAACTGTTTTTATTTCGTAGTGTATTTAATATTTTTTCGAAATACGGCGGAATGGGAGCGGAAAAACTTAGCTCCTGCCCCGTTGTCGGATGAGTAAAAGTAAGCGTTTCGGCATGTAGCAGTTGACCGTCCAAGTTAAATTTACACTTGGCGTATCCGTAAGTTTTATCCCCCACTACCGGATGCCCCAAGTACTTAGCGTGTACGCGTATTTGATGGGTACGTCCCGTTTTGAGTTCGAACTGCACCAAAGTATAGTTTGTAAACCGCTCTAGCACGGTGTAGAGCGTAGTAGCGTTTCGTCCACCTTGCACTATATCCATCTTTTTTCGGTCTGTCAGAGACCGTCCTATGGGCTTATCGACGATTCCTCTATCCGTCTTGAGTACGCCTTCGAGCAGGGCTATGTATATTCGCCTGCACTGCTTTGTCTGAATTTGCCGTTGCAACTCCACGTGCGCCTTGTCGTTCTTGGCAACGACTAGCAATCCGCTTGTGTCCTTGTCCAATCGGTGAACGATTCCCGGTCGCAATACTCCATTGATACCGGATAAATCCTTGACGTGATAAAGCAACGCGTTGACTAACGTTCCTTCGTAAACGTTATTTGCAGGGTGCACTGTCATTCCCTGCGGTTTGTTTATCACAGCAAGGTCGCTATCCTCATACACGATATCAAGCGGGATATCCTGTGCCACTATATTTAAGGGAATTTCCGGCGGAAGCGTTACTTCCACCACACTGTCGGCTTTTACGGAAATTGACGCCTTGGGGGCAATTTTACCGTCAACAGTGACGTTGCCCATCGTTATCAGCTTTTGTACGTGATTGCGCGTAAGTCCACTGTTCTCCGACAAAAAGACGTCCAACCGTCTTACGTCTATTTCACTTGTCAGTCGTATCGTTCTCATCTTCGTCTTGTTTCTTCCCTTTGCGTTCCTTTATAATGGACCACATCAGTGAATCGTGGTCGAAAAAGATGATTGCCAAGAGTGCCAAGATTACACCCACTACGAGAAAGCTGTCGGCTACGTTGAATATACCGAAGAATCCTTCAACGCGTATGAAGTCGCGCACTTCCCCTGTGAAGAAACCGCGCTCGGCGAAGTAAATTCGGTCAATAGCGTTGCCGATTGTTCCGCCGATGATAAAGGCAAACGCAACCTGTCCCCATACGCTGCGAGTACGGCTACGCATAAGCAGCCAACCGAATACCGGAATACCCACAAGCGTCATGAAGAAAAACAGCCAATTGCTCCAGGACAGATTGGTAAAAATACCGCCCGTTGCCCCGGGATTGGTAGTCCAAAACAGGGTAAGCCAACTGCCGATAATATTGATTGTGCCGTGTTTAGCGCATGCAATACCGATAAGATACTTACTCAATTGATCCAACGCAATACATACGGCAATTACCGAAACATACACTGCAACAAAAACTGGTATTTTAAGCGGTTTTCTTTGTTTCACTTTCTCTTTCATAGTTCACTAGTTCTTGAATGTAAATATATCGTCCACGTCCGACTTCTCGTTGCTATCGGCAAAGGAGAATATTTCCGACGCGTCGGGTTTTTCAAATACTTTTTGCGTTTTTATTTCCGCAGTGCCCAGTATCGAATTCTTTTGTAGTTTGCGGTAATACAGGAAGGTAAACACGGCAAGGATAATCAATATCCCAAGCACCACCAACGACGGCCACCAACCGTTGTACCACAATTTGATATTTACAAGCTCCTTACGGGCGTTTGTTGCAACTGTCGGGAATTGTTCGTCCAGCACCGTATCGACAATTGCATTGCTTACGGTAATAATGCGCTCGACAAATTGTGAGCCTTCAAGATTTTCGTACGTGTCGGCGGCAGTGTTTACCCTGCTACCCGGGTCAAAGTTCCATGAGCCGCGCTTGTACTCACCCGAGAAAAAGAACGCAATCGGTATGCCCGCCAGCCTGAATGAAGTGTGGTCGCTACCCTGAACAAACTCGTAGTAACCGTAGTTGAAGCTATCCATGTGCGAACCGTAAATACCCTTGGCATAGGGTTTTTCCTGTACGCCTTGTGCATGAGTCAATATCGTATTAGCAAGGGTTGTGTGCTTATTTTCGCACATGAGGTACATATTTTGCCCCAACGCAATGCTGTCGATATTAAACATAACAAGCGTATTGGCTTTTTCTTCAGCGGACATTCCACCGCTACCGTTTCTTCCGTTGACGAAGTAATCCGAGCCAAGCAAGCCGTCTTCTTCGCCGTCAAAGGCTACGAAAGTTACGTTAAAGGGAATTTTATTTGCATTGGCTGCAAGCGCCTTCATCGTGCAATACAGTGCTGCAACTCCCACGGCGTTATCCCCTGCGCCCTGACCTACCGCGTCGTAGTGAGCGCCGATAATTAGCTGTTTACTTATGCCGGCTTTTGCAATTTTCGCCACTATGTTGCTGTACGACTTGCCGTCGCCGAAATATTGTTCCTGCACCGACGTCGTAACGCCCGACGCATTAGCTAAAGCCTCGTCGAATTTACCCAAAAGGTAAATAGCGGTCGCCATCTTGTCGCCCTGTCCGTTAAGCTCACATAACTCCTGTACAAACTGTTTGAGTTCGGCGCTATTGACGTTCACCGAGGAATTGACCGCAGAAGCAAACGTTGGTATTTGAGCAAACGCAACTGCTGAGCCAAAGGATAAAACGACGAGCAACGCTATCAAAGTAAAAAGCAGAACTCTTTTCATAGCACCACCCCAAACAGTACCGCCAACACGAAGTACACTATCGCCAGATTGCGAAAGTAATACAATGCGGTAGCGTTATTGAAATACAGCTTTTTCGTCACGGCATAAAATCCTATTACACAACCGGTTGCCACGATGAAGGGAACCAATTTTTCGCCCCAAGTGAGCAGTAACGGGGTATATAAATTAACAAGACTGAATACGCCGCATATGACGTAGTACACGGTAAAGAATAAATTCGCAAGCAAACCGAACTCCGCACGGGGAACGTTGTGTATGCGCGAGTAATTCAAAAACAGCCCCGCAACAAACGGAACAATGAACATTATCGCAACGCCAATGGCCAAAGAAACGAAAATAGCCATTACCAACGCGTAAGCGTACGGAATATTAAGCGTCGAGCCGTACATCTGCATCACGAGTTGGGTGTTGCCGAGAATATCATGCCACGTGTACAAAACGTAAGCCAACACAAGGGCTATACGAATAAGTATATTTGACAGTCGATAGTTGTTTTTGAATTTGCTAAACAATAAGGTTACACCTCTCGTCACAAAGTTATTAGTTGCATGATGAGAATATTCATCGTTTCGTTTTCGTCCACAAATGCTTTCAACCGTTCGTCAGCAAGCGCCAGGTAATCCAGCGCGCGCTTAAGCTGCATGGGTTTGTAGCGATCGGCTGTGTCCTTGGCAAAGTTGATTGCGCCCATCTTTACGCCGAGATAACGCGCCATTTCTTCATCGGAAAAGCTTGAGGTTTTGACGTAGTAAACACGCCTATAAAAGCTGTAAACAAGTCCGAAAAGAGAGCGCGCCTCTTCACCGCGAGCAATCAGTCCGCGATATATTTCCAATGCCCTACTCGGGTTTTTGTCGGCAATTGCGCCGGATAAGTCGTATATGGCGTACTCGGCGTCACGGTGTACCAACATGTCGATGGACTCTGCCGTAATTTGCCCGTAGTCGATTAACTTGCGCGTTTCCACCTCGACGCGGGACATATCCTGCAGGCAATAGGTTGCGATTTTATCAGCGCACAGCGCGTCCACCGCCACACCGCTTTTTTTGCAGTAGCTTATTATCCATTTGGCAATACTGCCCTTGTCAAGTCGCTCGCAATTAACCGTTTCAAGACCTTGTATATCGGCAAAAACTTTGTCCGAATCCGTCACGAATACAAGACAAAAACTGCCGTCGCACTGCGCTATCGTTTCCGCAACGTGACGTTTGGCTTCCGCTTGCTTGTTGCCGTCGGGAAAGAGAAAGCTATCGCACACGACAAGCTTTTTTGGCGTAAACATCGATGGCGTAAAACATGCAAGCCGTATATCCTCAACGGTGGGCTGCTCCAACTTGTCGAGGCTAAATCCGTCGTCAAAAATTCCGTACGCTTCGCAAATGTTGGCAACAGCCTTGCGCTTGAGCCAAGCGTCGTTTCCGTACAGACATAATGCACAGTAACTACCCGTCTTAAGTTTTTCCCTTAGTTCGAGAAATTTAATCAAAACCCACCTCGTGCAACAATGTGCACCGTTTATCTGAAAGATAAATATATTCTATCACCTTTTTGCACGATTGTAAAGTTCCCATACTTATTTGCGCCGTAATTGTAGCCGGCGGCGCTTTGATAGGGAGTAATTGTCAGCACTCCGCTTGGGCTCACAGCGTCGGTATCCGACAAGACGTACACGCCGGCAGATATTCCGCTTTCCATAAGTTTTCTCACGGAGTCAGCGCCTCCGTAGGCTATACAAATGTCTATTTCATCCACTGTTACGCTAACACCGAAAAGAACTGCGTCGAAATAGGATTGCACCTTGATTGAATCGCCTGTTGTAGAGTTGGGGTATTGATTTATAACGCTTACGCCACGCTGTTCGAAATTTTCGCGCAGTATGCCATCTGTATCGGCGTCGAGAACGTACACCTTATTCAGTGGCAAACTCTCAAGCAAATCCAACGCAGCGGGCGTTGCCTCGGAGCTATCGGTAACATACAACGTACAACTTGTCAATCTGAAATGTTGCAAGAAATGCGTGGCGTTGTACAGGGCGGAATAATCATTGAAGTCCAATATAAGGGCGCCTTCACCGCTATCCGAAACTGCCGCAACCACGTCGCTGTCATCTGTTACGGCTACGTACGCCTGACTGCGCGCATGCGTCGGAATAACTGCGAAAAGTATGCTTACGACAAGCAAAATTGCACACATGGGATAGAAAATACGTTTACCCAGCTTACCGAAATTGACAAAACCGCCGAAGACAAACAAAACCGCGACCAGTATCACGGTACACGCTGCAACGGCATAGACGGCAATCGTTGCGAAGTCAAGTTGCGCAACGGCCTTGGCGCACGCCACCACCACGCGAAGCACGTAATCCGCCACCAATAACAAGTAATGAAATACCGAAGGAATAAGCCCGAATATACCCAGTGAAAAAGCAACTGATACAAGCGGAATAGCAATTATATTCAGGAGCGCCGAAAACAGCGGAACTTGTCCGAAGTTCAACGCAACTGTAAACACCGTTGCAACCACACACGACAGCGAAAGCAGTAAAGAATTGACAATATATCGTACTGCCTTATTGAGCTTACGCCTGCTAATCCACCTGTTTATCGGCGCATACACAGTGGCTATCCCATACACTGACAGGAAAGACAGTTGAAAGCCGACGTCAAACAGATAGAAAGGTCGCACGAGCAATATTAACAGCGCCGACCAGGAAATGGCGGAAAGCATATCGTACCTACCGTAGCACGCCCGTGCAATATAACTGCACGCCACCATTACAACCGCCCTCATTACCGACGGCGTAAATGCGCATATATAAGCGTAAAAAAACGACGGAATAAGCACTAGCGCGCCTTCGATTAACGGGTGTAAACACAGGCGTTTAAGCGCCAAACAAATAATTGCTACTATAAACCCAACGTGCAAACCGCTAACCGCCAACAGATGCAAAATTCCCGCACGGGAAAACGCGTAGTAAACGTCATCTGAAATGGCGCCTCTATCCCCCGTAAGCAACGCGTACATGACGCCACTGTTTTGTAGCATGTATTCTTGTGTTGCTTCGTATATGTAGGCGCGTATCTTTTCGTCCAACTTGGTTGGTCCTGGCTGCAAGTCAATTACTGTAGCATTGTCCAACTTGTAGGTGATATTGTCGCGTATAAGGGACGTTTCTACATCCGACTTGACAGGGTGGGTGGAAAATGATTGTCCGCTGACAGTAACGACATCGCCGGTATTTAGTTGCGTACCGTATATTGTTACCTCTACACGCCCGTGTATTTTGCGTCCGTCTGAAAGGGTGCACTCCTCCAAGTAGTAAACGCTATTTTGCGAGGCGTTCCTGTTAAGGTCGCAAACCCTGCCGCTTATTGTTACGCTTTCGCCAACGCTCTCGCGCTTATCCATGCGATACAGTGACAGGCGCGCAACTCCGAACCCAAGTATTGAAAATATCAACATTGCAATGACAATTTTTTGCGCCCCATTTCGCCTTATTGCGCAAAACACAATCAACGCCACAAGAAGTACCGCAACCACCAAGCCACAATAGAAATTGCCAAAGTACCACTCGTAACAGGAATATATCCCCAAAATGAAAGTTACCGCTAAAAATAGCGGTACCCGTATATTAATCAATTTCTTCATAGTCTATTTCCGCGATGAACAATTTATAAAAATTGTCGGCGTAGTCACCGCCAAGAGCCAACTCCAACTGATGTTTGTTAGTTATCTTGCCGTTTTGGTCCAAGTAATCGGCAAGCTTTGCGACAACTCCGTCGCTCAGTCCGTCAACATGCTGTCGCATAGCAATCAACACGCTGTTGGCGTTAACGCTACTGTACCGTATCGATCCGTCGTAAAAGTCAACAATCAAGTTCGTAACGCTTCCGTCAACATAAGGCGAACTCAATGTGGGAACCGCGCTTTGGGGCAATATCCCCGCAAGACGAAAAACGTCGTAGTAATCCGTTCCCGCTTTCACTTCATAGTATCCTTCGTGCTCTACCGCTCCACAAACGTATATGCGTACCGTTTTAGTTTCGGATTTAGTTGGAACTTCCACCTTGCCCAGCGGCGGTGAACAACCACCTGACCCGCATATAATGACGCATAAGGCAACCAACAAAGTAACGGTCATATTAAACCGTGTTCTCATTGTAAAAAAAGCCCCGCTATAGCCGTGTTTTACTGACGTTCAACCTAATTTAATAGGTGGGTAATCTGCCAAAAGCTATCAGTCTTTACCGGAGCCGAAACTCTTTGACTTTACGCAAAAGCCTGTAGTAACCTGACATCAGCGTTCGGACGCAATTCCCTTTTACGAACTGTAGTTGACGCATTTTGTAAAACTTGTCGGACAAAGCAGGGTATATTGAATAGTATCATACATTTTTGTAAATTGCAAACGTAATAATTGATAATTTTGCGATCAACTGCAATAACCCCAAATGCCCTTTACGTTAAAAACCGTCAAAAGTGTAGATAAAAATGGAAACCGCAACAGACAATGACAAAGATTTTGTCTGTCCGATGTTTCCAACACGTCTATTGCTGTAATTTTACTATACTTTTGTGTCATTTTCAAGCAATAGACACAAGAAATTGTTGAAAATTGTCGTTTTTTGTATAAAAATAGACTTTTTTGTATATACAGTTCACGTTATCATATACTAACGGCATGTGTGGAAGATACCGAATTGATACAAATTACAAAGATATGCATGATATTTATCAAATACTTACGGACGATGACAATCCATATTTTGTCGGTGATATTTATCCGTCAAACCAAGCGCCGATATTTACGGCAAACTCACTGCTCCCTGTTTTTTGCAAATGGGGTTTCGAAAACTACGACAGGAAGCTTCTCATAAACGTACGCGCGGAAACAGTAACGGAAAAGCCAATGTTCAGTACCCATTTCCTACAGGAACGTTGTGTGATACCCTGCAACGGATTTTATGAGTGGGACAGCGCCAAAAACAAATACTGCTTCACCCGCGCCGACGGCAAACTTTTGTATCTATGTGGCTTTTGTAAAGCAACAAACGGATTGAACAGCTTTGCAATTCTCACTAAATCCGCTACCCCGCCCGTTGCCCAATTTCACCACCGTATCCCTGTAATCGTTGACGAAGCAAACAAAAATGAATACCTACAAAACACACCATTTGCGAAATCATTTGTGAATCAAGATAACAATGTTGATTTAATATACGGTTAACATTAAAAAAGCCAACAAACAATTAACATATTTTGTTACATTCAAATAGTTGCGCAAAATGTAAAATTGTGTTACGATATATGAGCATTAGATTTGGCCCTATAGTCTAGTGGCCTAGGACGTTGGCCTCTCACGCCGATAACATGGGTTCGAGTCCCATTAGGGTCACCATTGACAGCGACTTCGCTTGTTGGTCGCAACAGAAAGGGAATACCGCAAGGGTATCCCCTTTTCTATTGCTCCTTTTTGCTCGTCGCCTTGTCGTTTTACCAATGGGAGCACGAAATAACGTAGCGCTCCGTTACACTACGCTTACTCCCACTGCGTGGGAGACGAGTCCCATTAGGGTCATTTAAAAGGTGCAAGGCATTTGCCTTGCACCTTTTTTTTATCGTTATTTAGTCTTCTTTTGTCCAAACGTTAATGGCGTTGTTTTCACCATAGTACCAATACTGTTCGCCATCCTCTGCGGAACCGTTTTCGTAGGGATTTTCCGCGCTGAAATAGTAGCGGGTCGCATTGATAAACGTTGTATTGTTAGTAGCAACAATCTTACCACTGACACCGAGTGTAGCATCCCATTGTGCTTTCGTTCCGTGATAGTAAACCGTCGTGAGCGCGTTGCAGTTTTGGAAAGCGCTTGCCGCAACGGACGTAACGTTACTGCCCACCACTACGTATTCCAACTTAGTACAACCGGAGAACATACTGCCGGTGATTGTTGTAACACCGTCGCCGATAATAACGCTTGTAAGCGAAGTACAACCCATGAAAACATTTGTTCCCAGCGTCGTCACGCTATCGGGAATAACAACGCTTGTGAGCGCGCTACAACCGTTGAAAGCGGAGTTGCTGATGGTATTGATCTTGTTGTGAAGCGTGACGCTTTGCAAGCTCTTGCAGTTTTGGAAAGTGTTGCCCTTAATCTGGGTGACGCTCTCAGGAATCGTAATACTTGTAAGTCCCGATCCATAGAATACACCGACGTTAGCGGTTGCAAGGGACGAAGACGCGCCCAAGTATGTAACCGTAGCGGGAATAGTAAAGTTTGCAAGGGCAGTACAATTTTTGAATGCCGAGTTTCCTATTGTCGTAATCGCGCCCGAAATATTTACACTGCTGAGTGCCGAACAGTCTTCAAATGTGCTTGCCGGAATATCCACTGTCGTTGCCCAATTTACCGTCGTGATTGCCGTGTTCTTTTGAAGAAGGTTAGTACCCACACTTGTTACCGTCGAAGGTATGGTAAGACTGGTCATCTTCGTTCCATAGAAGGCATAATTGCCAATTGTTGTAACTGATGCGGGAATTTCAAACTTGACACTCAACGGACAGTTGTAGAACGCGTAGGTATCAATGGTCGCAAGCAGACTGTCATCTTCGAAGGTAACACTGGTGATTGACGCATTGATAAACGCCGCAGGACCAATCTTGGTTACGCTTGCAGGTATAGTAATGCTTGTAAGCGAGGTACAACCCTTGAAAATACCGTTCGTACTGGCGCTCACGCTACCTGTAGTCGACTGAATGGTCGTTACGTTGCTACCGAAAGTCACATTGGTGAGGCTGGTGCAATTTTCGAAGAAGTTAGCCGCATCAATCAAGTTGCAGTTGATTGTAGCCTCTCTAAGCGCGGCGCAACCGCTAAACATAGCGGTAAGGCTCTTGGTTGTGTCAACACCGCTACCGATGGTCGCCGATACAAGCGATTTGCAGTTTTTGAATGCGGAAGTGCCAAGCGAAGTCACGGTATCGGGAACAACAATACTTTCAAGCGCGGAACCTTCGAATGCGCTTGTGCCAATTGTGGTTACGGACGACGGAATAGTAACGCTTGTTAATTTCGTGCCGTAGAACGTTTGTTGCGGAATTTCCACTACTCCCTCGGGAATAGTTATACTTTCCAGTCCCGAATTATAAAAGGCGCTTTGACTTCCGAAAGATACGATACCTTCCGGCAATTCAATACTCTTGAGACCTTTACAGTTGTAGAAGAACTGCGTGGGAATTTCCGTCATATCGCTTGGAAGTGTAACGCTTGTTAGCAATTCACAATCCCAAAACATAGCAACGCCCAGTTGCGTACCAGCATGGAATGTTACCGATTGAAGTTTCTTAGATGCGCGGAATGCGCTACGCATGACAGTTTCTACCGTTGCGGGAACTTCAACTGTGATAAGTCCCGTATTATCGAATGCATAGCAACCGATAACTTTTACACTGGAAGGAATTGTGAAACTGGTAAGCGACGTGCAGTTTTGGAACACACCCTTGTCACTCGAATCTGTATTCGGACCGATATTTTGTAGGAAATACTCGCCGTTGTCGTTAGACTTGACAGTAACGCTTGCAAGCGCCGAGCAGTCAAAGAAACCGTAATCGGGAAGCGTAACAAGTCCGTAACCGATGACAAGCGTTTCAAGACTTGCGCACTTGCGGAAAGCGCCGTCGCCAAGCGTAGTTAAACTGTTGGGAAGCGTGACGGACATAAGTCCCGACTCGCGGAACGCCTCGGTACCAATGGAGGCAATGCCCTCGTGAAGCGTGATGCTCTTTAGCGCCGAACACTTGTAAAACGCTTGGTTGTTGATTGCCGTAATGGCGCTGTCAAGCGTAACGCTGCTGAGTGCCGTACATCCGTTAAAGATACTGTCACTCAACCTGTTACCGTACACCGTTGCGCTAACGAGCGCCGTACAGGAATTAAATGCCGACGCTCCCAACTCGGTAACGGTTTCGGGAATGATGATGGATTGAAGTTTCGAACTTTGGAATGCAGACGCGCCAATTGTCGTAACACTTGCAGGTATGGTAATACCGGTAATTCCTGCGCCTTGGAAAGCAGACGTACCGATACTTGTGACCGTTGCAGGTATATCTATTGCAGTAAGCGCGCTACAACTGTTAAACGCTTGCGCGCCAATGGAAGTGAGCGCGACGTCGCCTGTGAACGTGACTGTAGCAAGCAACGAGCAGGTCTGGAATGCCATGTTTTCAATCGTCTTTACACCGGCAATCTCGGCGAAAACAAGTTTGGAGCAACTTTGGAATGCGCCTGTGCCAATGGTATCTACACCACCAATGGTCACGCTTTCCAACTTGGTACAACTACGGAACGCGTAAGCGCCGATAAGTTGCATGCCTGCAGGCAAGGAAACGGACGTGAGACTTGAACAGTTGTAGAACACACCGTTGGTGTTCGTATCGGTCGCAGTACCAAGCGTCTTGAGGGCGCTACCCTCAGCAAACGTGAGGCTGGAAAGGCTGGGATTGAACCTGAACGCGGCTGTTCCTATAGACGTGACGCTTGCAGGAATTGTAACACTTGTGAGCGCTGCTGCGTTTGTACCCGATGCTGCCGAACCGGAAAATGCGTTTGTACCGATGGTAAGAAGTCCGCTGGGAAGGCTAAGTTCGACAAGTCCCTTCAACATATAAAACGCCTCGTCGCCAATTTCCTTGACGCCGCCGTCCGCCATGGTGACAGACTTGATGCTATCGGCATTGTAGAATGCGCGGTAGCCAATTTTTTGTACGGTTACTGGAATGTAAACGTTTTGCGTGACGGTTGCGGCATTAGCGTTCATGTCCTTGAATGCATTTTCCGCAATTTCTTTGACGGGTTTTCCGTCAATTATAGCCGCGATGTTAATAGTTGTTACTGTTTTGAGAGAATCCTCGTAACCCGTAACGATGTAATACGTTTCGTCGTTGCTAAGGGTATATTTGATACCTTCCGTGGGCTCGGGACCGGGAACGAACTCGGGCCAGATCTCAATTTCGCCGTCTTGGTCGTAATGCCAGTAGTTGCCTTCTACATAGGGAAGGTCCTCACTGTAATAATAGATTGTAGCACGCGAAAGTACCGATTGATTGCTTGCGTCAACGTTAATATCGTTGAAATCGGCAATACCACCCATGTAGTATATACTGGTGAGAGCTGAGCAGCCGTCGAACACATCCCTACCAATAGTCGTCAATGACGTAGGAAGAATGATAGATTCGAGCGACGAACAACCCTTGAATGCGTACATTTCGATTTTTTCAATGGACGCGTCGTCTTCGAAGATTACTTTGGAAAGACTCGAGCAGCCTTCAAATGCGTTGGCGCTGATGGTAACAACGCCACCGGGAATGGTAATGGATTCCAACTTGTCGCAGTTAAGGAATACTCTTCCCTTGATAGTGTTAATACCGCTACCGAGTTCGATAGATACAAGTCCCGCTCCTTCAAAGGCGGACGCCTCGATGCTTGTAACGGAATCGGGTACCGTATAGGATACAAGGGACGTACAACCCTTAAACGCCGAATTTTCGATAGAGGTTATCTGTCCTGCAAACGACACTGATGTGAGCGACGTGCAGCCTTCGAAAAGAGCCGTATTTATACGCGTAACCGATTCGCTGAGAACGGTAACGCTTACAAGATCTTTACAGCCTGCAAACGCACTACTTCCGACGTTGGTAACATGTGCGGGAACGGTAAACTCCGTAAAGCCTGTGCGTTGGAAAGCAAACGCTTCAAAGGACGTAATTGTTGAAGGGATATCAATGTGCTTGAGCGACGTGCAACCGCTGAACATGCCGTTGGCAATTGCGGTAAGACCGCTACCCAACGTGACGGAGGTTAAGGACGTGCAGTTTTCAAATACCTTATTTCCGAGTGCCGTAACGGAATTGGGAATGACGATACTCTCAAGCGCCGTGCAATCCTTGAAGGCGCCCATGCCAATCTGGGTGATACCTTCGCGAAGTGTAATTGTTCTGAGTGAACTCATACCCGAGAAGAGCAACGAGTCAACTGAATTGATACCACTACCCAAAACTACTTCTTCAAGCGAGCTACAGCCTGCAAATACGCTGGTACCGAGGTATGTAACGGAATCGGGAATTACAATACTACCCAAAGTTGCACATCCACTGAAAGCAGCTGAGTTAATTCTACTGAGGTTTTGCGGAAGCTCGATACCGTCAAGCACAGAGCAATTTTGGAATGCGTACGCGCCGATAATATCAAGCTTGCTTCCGCTTTCAAACGAGACGGATGTAAGTGATGCGCAGCCGTAGAAAGCATATGTGAGGATACGCGTAACGTCAGCGGGAATAACAACACTTCCAAGACTTGCGCAGTTGTTGAAAGCGTAGTCGTTAATAACGGTAACAGTACTTGGAATCTCAATGCTTTCAAGTTTCGTGCACCCATCGAATAAAGCTACGCTAATCTCCGTGAGGTTACAATTAAGTTCAATTGTTTTTAGCGATTCGCAGTACCTAAACGCGCTTGCGCCAATTGTAGTGACGGAACTGGGAACGATCAAGCTCGTAAGTGAAGTACAACTGTAAAACGCGGCGGTTCCAATTGCCGTAAGTCCACTGGGAAGGACGATTCCGTCAAGTGACGTGCAACCGTAGAAAGCGTTATCGTCTATGCGCGTAACTGCCGCAGGAATCGTAAATGATGTAATCTTGGTGCAGTGAAGGAAGGTACCCTCGTAGATTGCTGTGAGGTTAAGTGTTCCCTCCACTGTGAGTACCATATCCGAGCAATATGCAAAGGAGTACGGACCGATGACCGTAACTGACGCAGGGATTGTGAAGGACTTTAGCGAATAACAATGATAAAATACGCCAGTGAGGTTGTTAGCCGCGTCGGCGTCGGCGCCGATTGATTTCAAATTGGGATTAACGCCCTTCACCTCTTCAAGGAGTACGCACTCGGAGAACATACCCGCGGGAAGCACGTCGATACCGGAACTGAGCGTAACGGAAATAAGTTTTCCGCAGCCAACGAAAATTCCCTGTCCCAGTTGCGTGACGGAATTGGGAAGCGTAATACTCGGAAGGTTGCGGTTGTAAGCAAACGCGCGCTCTCCAATAAATTCAAGTCCATCTGCAATGATGTATTCGATAATACCGTCGCAAACGTTGAACGCGTAGGATTCGATTTCACGCACACTACCGGGAATGTAAACGCGAACAATTCTATCTGCATTTTCAAACGCATTCTTACCGATAACGGTAACGCTATTGGGAATGTACAGCGTTTGGAATGCTTGCGGATCGCTATCTGTAGGCATACCGTTCATGTTGTAGAAAGCTCTGTTTTCGATAATCGTTACAGGAACGCCTTGGTATGTATCTGCAATGACGATATTTTCTTGAGTCAAGATATCATCGGTATAACCGACAACGGAAGCGCTTTTGCCGTCTGAGGAAAGCTTATATACAATACCGTTGCTTGCAGGTTTAGTGCTATAATCGATACCGCCGCAGATTGTGCAAACGCTGTTTTCGTAGTCATGAGAACCAACGGGATCGAGTGCGTCGCGTTCAACGTGTGTGGGATCGTTTTTGCATGCACGGCGTTTTTCACCGGCAGTTCCGCAGTTGGGTTCTTTGGTAACGCTCCACTCACCCCAATCGTGTCCGGTTGCGGGAATGGATACGCCGTTTTTCTCATCGGTATATTGCGTACCGTGGAAGGTTACAGTTGCAGTTATATTTTTGCTACCGGCAAGAAGACAGCTTGCGTTACGAATCGTCTCGCTACTAATACTTGCCTTAACTTCCTCGGTATGATCACAGTTTTCGCAGCTGAAGATCGCCGTTGCGGCAGAGTTGTCACTCTCCCATTTCCAAACGACTTCGTTGCTCCAAACGTGCTCCGTAGTGAGATCTCGTGTTTCGACGTGCATAGCGTCGTTCTTGCATACGCGACGTTCCTCGCCGGGCTTGTCACAATTTGCCGGCGTTGAAACGCTCCATTCGCCCCAGTCGTGTCCAAGCGCTGCAATCGGCTCGGTTTGGGTGTCGTCGCCATCGACGCAAGTTCGAGAGCGCACGCCAGCTTCCGTACAAGTCGGGGCTTTCGTGATGGTCCATTCATTGTAGGTGTGCTCGTGATTTGTATCATCACATGCGCTAAATCCAAACGCAAGCGCGATAATTGAGCATGCTACAAGGAGTCCAACAAATAGTTTCTTCATAGTTCTATCCTCCTTCTATATTTCTTTTGAATAATAATGTAACAGTTTCTTTTGCCAAGTGATTATTCAAGCACCGTTACCGTTGCCGTATAGCCCCCTTCACTCCTGACGAAGGTGATGCTTATTGTTACGCTTTGGTAATTACTGCCATAGATAGTTGCATTCCACACGCCATCCTCTTTAGAGAGCGCGGTGACTGTCTGAATATAGTATCGACCCGATGAAATCTGCTTGCCGATTTGCGCTATCATCACAATGTCTCCGTTTTCATCGAGAAGCAGTCCGAATAGATACCCGTCATCATCCGAACGAATACGCATATAGTCATAAACTGAAATGGAAGCGCCTGTGATAAAGCCGTAATCGTTATAGATATAGGTAACCAGTACGCCCTGCGTTGCCGTAGAGCTATTGACAATCCAGCAGAAGTAAGACGAATCGGGTGCAAGACGGATATCCGTCGCTTTATCCTCTGTTTCAAGATACACGCCATCTTTAAACAGACCGAAGTCCATGAGTGTGCCGACGTCATAGTCCGCGAAATCGCTGTTAAGATATTGCACCGTCGTCACCGAATAATCCCCGTCCGAGGACGTATTCGAAACGCATGCAAGATACATGATATAGCAGTAGTAAACACGCGAACCGATGGTTACATACGTTGACATATCGATGTAGAAGTCGATTTCATACGCATACGCACCTCTCTCGAAATATACGAAGTACATGTAGCCGTATGTCGGATCGGATTCCGCCGCTTCCCATACTTCCTCGTTTTCGAATTCGAGCGCCACTTCGCCTGATGCGTCTGTAATGTAGTTGAAGCCGCCGTCCGCAAGGACATATCCGAGGTAGCGCGATCCGACGTAGTACATATTGATATCGATATAACCGAATGCACCGGCTGGAATTACACCGTAATACATGTAGTACATGATTGCAGAATAGGACAGCAGGTTGGTTGTGATGGGAACAATGGTAACCTCACAGGTGCTGTCGCCATCGGGAACGTAGTTGAGCACTACGGGAAATACCGTCTCGCCCGTTGTGATATACTCGAAGATTATGGATACCACCACTTTACCGTCCTCATACTTAACGGTAAGATAGCAGGATTCACCGTAGAATACGGCAGTCGTCTGGAACTCCGCCGTACCTGTCGGCGTGAAGGTCAGCTCCATATCAATGGGTTGTGTGCCGACCTCGTGATGATACATAAAGGTAAGCAGCGAACCTTCCGTATAACGGTAGAAGGTTTTGCCGTCCATTTCCGTACTGTCGCCCTTGGGAAGGTCCATCGTCTGCGCCCTGTAATAATACGGCGCAGTGCTTGTATCGAAGTAATATAAAGTTGCCGTAATTCCGTCATCTGCTACGGTATAGTAGGCTTTGACTCCGTTAATCATTGCATAATCGCCAAACCATATAGCCGCCAAATCCGAAGCGTAATACACTCCGTAATACTGCGAGTTATCGACGTATGCAAATGTTTTGTTCGTGGCGTCAATCATGAATAGACGGTCGAAATCAGCGCACTCAAACGCGATGAGCGTATCCGTCACAGCATGATACATTCCTTCAATTGGGATACCGTCGGCGCCGATATAGGTACCGAGACCGTAACCGTCCAGCATCAGCATCGACCAGTCGTCTGCAATATAGACGTTACTGTTTACCTCATTTTGAACAACACAAAGGTAGTAACCGCTCATTGAGATAAAGGCAAATCTAAACGTTTGAGGCACGCCGTCGAGCACGACGTTGACAAGCACCTCTCCAAGCTCCGAATCGAGAATCTCGTAGTTACCAATTGCAACTGGGTAGCCGGAATCACTCGAAACATCGTAGAACGATACAGCGTCATATCCGTTGAACAGCAAAACATACCCCAGAGGCATAAACGCGTCGTCAACTGCAATAAATGATACTCCGTAAAGCGCGTCACGGACGGTAAAGCTATCGCCGGTCAGGTCGATGAAGTAAATCGTGCTTGACGTAATGAAATAGATAAGTTTTTCATCGTTTTCAGCAAATCGATACTGTCCCTGACGAACTACACCATTTTTATCCGTGTAACTTGCCTCGAAGCTGAACCCGTCTAGTCTTAGCGTACCGTACGCGTTGGAAGTCAATATCGTATCGAGATTTTCGTCATAACGAAGGAAGACTTCTACGTTTCCCGTCGATAGTATCATAAATCGGAAGGGCGCAACCGTTGACGAAGAATCACTGGGCGTAAATACGTAGTATTCTGCGCCGAAGACCGTCAAACCGCCGTAAGCGTACGTGCCCAGCGTCTCGGAAATCAAACGGCTTCCACGGTCGTTGTATTTGAGATATGCGGCGTTGCCTTTTCCGTCGATTGCAAGATGTACGGTGATGTCACGACCAAGTTCCCAATCGTAGCTGACCGATTCGTTCCACGTGTTGTCGTAGTAATACAGCTCCGTGGGGAACGCATCTAACACTATAAATGTGTTGTTCGTTGAATCCACTTCAAACGTTATGTACTTGTAACCGCTTCCGTTTACGTAGGTCTTAAACAAGAGCAGATTTTGACGGAAATAGCCCTGCGAGCTTCCATATGACAGGCTTCCTTCGTAAACCGTGCCGTCCGAGTCAAAGTACAGTGTACCCATTCCCGAAACGCCTAGCTCGACGTAGTGAATAATACCGTCGCCGTTCGCCTCGTAAAGTACGTGATATAATGCGGTCGAGTTCGCCTCGTGTAGATAGTAAACGTTGAGAACAACACTACCTGTATCCAGAGAGTTCACAAAGAACACTGCCGAGGTGAATGAAATATAGTAGATAAAGTCGGTATCGATAATGGTTGTTAGTTCGAACTCATAACGAATTATTTCGCTACCGATATTTACGGCGTCGTAAACACCCTTACCGATGAGCGTCCACGCGTAGGATTGACCGTCCTTGCTGATATATAGATATAAATCAGCTGACTTTTGCTCATCGTCGTGAAGTACAATCAGCGGCATGGACGTAATCTGCGTGCCGTTAGTCGAATCGTACGTGAGCCAATAGTATTCCTTTACGTCATGGAATAGCGTAAAGCTACCGTCCTCCAAGGAAAGGCGGAAGGTGAAGCTCTTGCCCGTCGCCGTGATAAAGTCAAGGAGTAAGCCGAATATTTCCGTGGAACGGGTACAGTACATTCCCTCGTACGTTGTCGAGCCGTCATTGTAGCTACCGTACATGTAGCCGTCAAGAGTCAACTCGGCTGCATTTTCTTCGTCCGAATATTGCCCGCGCACGTCCTCGTTACAACGCATGTATGCTACTGTGGTTGAATTTATCTGAACTATTGCAAATGCGAACGATTCACCGTCGGTAAATGAGAAATAGTAACCGTTTCCCGTCAGTAAGTCGATGCAGTAAGCGCCATAGTCACGGTAGGCATACGTCTGTGCATTGATGATTGCAGCCGCACCATAGCCGTCCAGGTAAAGTGCGTCGTAGGTGTAATATCCCGAACCGTTAATGTCGTATAGTACAAACTCGTTATAGATACCCAGCTCGTATCCCTCCATTGCGAAGACGGAAGTTCCGTTATACTCCGTAAGGAAGAAATAGAAATATCCGAGCGTGGAATCGTTGGCTTTGAAATAGTAGTAATCAGTGCCTGCATTTGTAAAATCAAGGCTGTATATTCCTTCCACAGGCGAATCGGTAAGTCCTACAACCGTTGCTCCGCCGTAGTTATCAAGTGTAAGCGTTACACTCTCGTCAATTTCAGGCTCCTCGTTCTCACCGTAATAGTAGGTATCGACCAGTACGTAACTACCCGCCGCCGCTTCGCGGTAATAAGCAAAGGTGTGTCCTGCATTGACCTTTCCCGAAAGCGTTTCACTGTTAGGAAGTGAAAAGCTGAACACGTCGCCATCGCGAACGCCGTTGAATTCATGTCCTCCGCGAACGAGCAATGCGCAGTCCGGTTGGATTTGCGGGAAAAAGATGTAGTCCGCACCGCCGAATATATCGGTATATGCAACGTCCCATTGCGCATAAAGAACACAGTCCGTCTTGACGTCGGTAATCTTATCGCCGGGATGATAAACGATGTCGCCGGAGGGCGTCGTTGACCAGCCCGCAAGACGGTACAGCTTAGACAAACCGAAACTCGTCGCGTCCCCAACCGTCGCTTCTGACGCATACAATACGCTTTGCAAATGCCTGTCAACAGAAGGCTTAGCACCTTCGGGATCATTGGCTAAATATATGATGAAAAATTCATCGCGCGCAAGATAGATGGAAAAATGCTCATTTTTACCGAGGCGCTGTGTAGAAACATATGCTCCCTCGACGGAATTATCCATGTGGAAATGTGCTTCCTCAACCTCACAGCTAAAGGGTTCGCCGAAATATGCCTTACCAGTTTTCGTGATTTTCTCAGTGGACCAGCTTCCGTCAGCTTCCTGTTTATAGACGTCAATACTGTATTGCGCTAAGTATTTTGCCTTCAGTTTGAGCGGCGTTACGGGCATATAGCTCGTTTCGTCAATTGCGGTCGCACCGTTATACCAGCCGTCAAATTCCAGTCCTTCATCCGTTGTGGGCGTCTTATCCGCAAGAAACGAATCAAGACGGGTACCTGCAGGAACTTCATACGTCGTCTTGGATAGCGTTCCGCCTTCCCCCACGTCCAAAGTGAGCAATACGGACTCGCGCAACGACCACTTTGCATAGTAAACGGTATCCTGCTTGGGCATGACCGACGGAATCGCCGTCGCATCCCCGGTAAAATCTTTTGTTAGATACCAACCTTCGAAGGAATACCCATCACGCGTGGGATCCTTGGGAGGCGTAATCTGTGCACCTGCCTTGTCTTCAATCGCCGCTATTTCCGTTCCGCCATTCGTTACGAACGTTAGGCGAACAAGTTTGTTTCCATCACATGCGCCCACTAACAGCACAGCGACGAAAAACAACAACGTCGTCATAACGGCTAATGCAATGCGTTTAACAGATTTCGTCATTTTAATCACCTTCTGTATGAATTGTATTGTATATAAATTCGATATTATTGATATAAATCTATATACTAATAAAAATTTAATATTTGTTAATTATACCATTATTTAGAAATGCATGTCAAACGCTTGACATACAATTGTACATATCCAACATAATAACCTAATACCAACAGAGTACTGTCCCGCCTACCCTATCAGGCATTGGATTGCGCAACGCTTTTCGCTGATTCAATCCATGAAAGCAAAAAAAGAACGGCATGATTTCATGCCGTTCTTTTTTTTATATTTTTGTCTTTATGCCTTAGTAAAAGTATCCAGTAATTCGTAATCCTCATTGCAAACTTTCACCGTGGACTTGGAGTCATCCGTAAATGAAAAGTAAAATGAAAACTGGTTGGCATCTTGCATTTCGTAAACTACAACACCATTTGCATCGCCTTTAAGCCACGCACTACCCGTTACGTTTTTCAAACTATATTCCTTTGTCGAACCATCGTTCATATGAAGCGTAACCATGGTGAAGTCATCATTGAATGTAAACGACGTTACAGTTCCGCTTTTCACTGCACTAACCTTGATAGTGAATGAGCCACCTGTGTATTCATCTGTCGTGGGAGTTGGAGGATTATCCTCTTCTTCGCCACCACCTTGGGTGCTTCCTTCTTTGGTGAAGGTATCCAGTAATTCGTAATCTTCATTGCAAACTTTCACCGTGGACTTAGAATCATCTGTAAATGAGAAGTAGAATGAAAATTGGCTAGCGTCCTGCATTTCATAAACTGCAACACCAATTGCATCGCCTTTAAGCCACGCACTGCCTGTAACGTTCGTCAAACTATACTCCTTTGTCGAACCATCACTCATGTAAAGCGTAACCATAGTGAAGTCTTCATTGAACGTAAACGCTGTTACAGTTCCGCTTTTCACTACGCTTATCTTAATTGTGAATGAACCACCGGTGTACTTATTAGGCTCAGTTACAGGGGGATTTTCAGGTTCTTCACCGCCGACTGAGGACGTTGAAGAGGTTAACTCGACATCTTCAGTGAGCGGAGTTGTAACGTCAAAGACTGCGCCGTCATTCTCCCAATGGTCAATTGTTGCGCCGTCCTTTTCGGTGGGAAGTCTGCCTGCGTTGAGTGCAGAACCGTTTGCTACCAACTGGTTGAGCACGCCGTCAACTGTCAGTTTGACAAGGTCGTCTATTGCAGTTACCGTTAGATTGGACTTATTAACAATTGATATGGAAGTTCCGCTTGCAAGCACGTACCACGACGCCATGGTGCTGTTTTTAATAACGGCGTATTCACCTAAAATAAACCACTTTATTTCCACTGCGCTAAAGCCATTGTCGCGCAATGCAACACCGTGCTCGTCTATTCTCCAAAGCACCTTAGAAGATCCGTCAATAGAATAACTGCCAACGAATACTGATTCGCTTGCAACGGTAAGGTCGTTTTTGGTTTGAGCCGTCCACGCGTATTCATCGTCCTCGTCATCATCATTGGGAACGTAAATTGCAACGTAAAGAGCGCCTTGACTGATAAAGAATATGTATTGCGTTTCATCGTTGTAATCAGTACCACCGATATAGTCAACCATCGCTTGGAGTGAAATCAATGCGTTGAATTGAATTCCGTCTGCTGTAATGCTGATATAAGCATAGCCGACCGTTTCGCCATCAGCCTCTTCAAGAATCATAATTGTAATTTTGCCGCCGTCTTTCGTCCAAACGCCTTCGTAGTCGGAAAGTTCCACGTCGTCATCGGGCTCGGGCGTCAGGTTCGAATCGTCCCATATAGCGTACAGAATGAGGATATCGTCCTCGGATACGCCGTATTCTTCGGTGAGCATGTCACCGCTTTCGACTTTGTAAGAACCGTCAGCTTTAGTACTCCAGTACAGGAATTCCGCACCGTTAGGTCCTGTAAACTTGTTTTGGAACTTGTTACCCATTATCGAATAGGAACTGTTGTAACGGTACGTGCCGGTAATGTCATCCATTTCGCCGCTACCGCCGTTGCTATCGAACTTAATGGTAACGTAGTTCACGGTGAAGTTAGATACGAGCTTGATTGCATAGTTGGGCATGATAAACGATCCGCCGTCAGCAATACGACTAAATTCACTGTCCGACTCCCAATCGCCGTTTACAAGCTTATATACGTTCCAACCGTTAAATGTGTAGTGAGCAACGTTATACGCAATTTCGGGGATAGTAACTTCTTCGCCGACAACGCCTGACTGCAACTCGGGGAAGCTATCGGGAGCGCCTTCGGGAGCGTTGGACGCATGACCGAAAACAATCGACTTGCTTTCGCCTACAGGTGGATCAACGGGACCCTCTTCGCCACCGACTGTGAGTGTACCGCACTCATTTCCTTGGCTATCATATAACGTCAGAGCATCATGATCTTCATTGACTTCAACGAAAATACGGGGTTCGCCGAAGCGAGGACCGAAATCCGAAAGGATATAGTAAAGTTTGGTTCCATCATTTTGGTCGGGATCGGCTTTAGCGGTATAAACTGTATTATCACCCTTTACCTTGTATGTTAATGTGGTATCAACACCGTTAACGTCGATTTTTACCCAAACAATTGGACTCAACAGATAGTAGTCGCCGTATGTATCGACATCTACTTCACCTGTAAATTCCACCCACTCGGACTGCGCGGGAGGATTAGTTGAGGTGCTTTCCCATACTGCCGTGAAGGTGATGCTAGCGCTCGTATATCCGTAAGCTACGCCAACAGCGGTAACACTGCTACCGTCGCTCCAACCCTTGAGCGTATAGCCATCCTTGGAAAATCCCGTTGAATCGGGCAACGCGCCCACGTTGTAGCGGTAAGACTTGGACCAAATATCTGCGGGAGCGTTACCTTCGGCGTCACCGATATCGAAGCGTATCAGTATCCAAAAGCTTGCTTCCAGCGTAAGATTTGCCGTGACGGGAGTATCGAAGTCATATTCATCGCCATTTACGGTTGCCCAGTGATGGAAAGTTTTGCTTTCATGTGTAGGAGCAGGATTGGGCGCGGAAACTTTTTCGCCCGCTTTTACCACTACCGTTGTAAATACCGTTTCGTAGTCGATCATGAAAGTAACCGTGTATTCCTCATCTACGGGAGGTTCAACGGAACCGCCCTTGGTGAGCTTGCCGACAAGATCGCCACTGTCGTCCGACGTTGTGAAGATCAACTCGTCTTCGGTAATCTTGATGAACGCTTTGGGAGCCGTGACGTTACCGAATTTTACATAATAACCGTTGTTCCTGTCACTCATCGTGCCGTCGCCGGTTATTGTATATTCTTCCTCGTCGTTTTCCAGTTTGTAAGCAAAGGTCGCTTCCTCGGCGGTAACACTTACAACTTTCATCCATACTATGGTAATGCTACCGCCGCCCATAGTCGAATTTACAGTGACTTTACCTGTGTAAACTTCCTCCGCAGGAGGGGTATCGTCTTGCCACTGTGCAACAAGCGTGACGTTCTTTGTTACGGTGTATTCAGAGCCTGCTACCATGGGTTCACCATCTGCACCTTCTTCTTGCCAACCAAGGAAGGTGTGATTATCCCAAGTTACGCCCACTTCGGGAAGTTCAACGGATGTATTCACGTCCTTAGTAATTGCTGCGGGCGCGCTTTCCGTTCCGTCATATTCACCCAGATCAAACGTAACCTTATATTGAGCAATCCACTGCGCCGTAAAGGTCATCGCAACAGTAACGTTATTGTATGTATCGCCCTGTTTGTACAGGGTTTCACTACCTGCTGCCTTCCAACCGAGGAACCTGTAACCGGAGCGAATAGGATCGGTACCAAATGTGTAGTTAGTTCCAACCTGAACATTATCGACAACGTCTTTTTTGTTGTCGTAGCCGTGATCAAACGTAAATGTAACGCTCGGTACGGAAGGTTCTTGACCTTCCCACTGCGCGGTGAAAACAACGTTTCTTGCCGGCATTGTGTAGGTTGAACCTGCAAGGACGTTTTTCTCGCCGTCCGACCACGCCGTAAAGGTGTAGCCTTCGCGCACGAAGGTATTGGCAGCAACGGTGAATTGTTCGCCTGCTTTATAGCTTGCGCCACTGGGAATATCACCCGTGCCGCCGCCTGCCACATACGTCACTGTGAAAGTTTCGTGATTATCACACGCGGCAAAGCCGAACGCCATAGATACCACGCATACTAACGTCAAAAGTAACAATAATAGGTTGCGTTTTTTCATAGTTCTTTCTCCTTTTATATTATATTTTTTATAAACCGTTTTTAATTAAGCCGTTTTTATGATGTTACACGTTTCGCTATCGAAATCAATCGTGACGAGATATGTGCCGTTGAGCGGACTCGGTTCGTAATAGAAAGAGCCCGTCGCCTCGTCGTATTTTTCCACCTGGAAGTTGACTGTAAACAGGTAACTACCGTCTGCTTGAAGTTCGTATGTACTTTCAACCGTCACGTTAGCGCCGCCAGTGATTTCGGGAAGCATCAGTTGCAACGTCGTTATAGCACCGTCTTTACCGTACACTATGGCAACAGAGCCTGCACCGTCTTGCGAAGAAATTACTTTGCGCGTACTTCCCACAGCCCAACTGTAGGTAAATACGTCGTCACCGGTTATTACTACGGTAACAAGATAGTTGGTTGAACGCCACGGAATGGAAATATTAAACGTCGTATCACTTTCCTGAGTGGTAACCCAGCCGACAGTACCCGTAATGGTATTACCGTCAACGGTGAGAGTACCCGTCGCATAAATAAGCGAACCGGAATAACGGAAACTTACAACCGAACCGTCGCTGGCCGTAAAGGGACCTATTAAATCGTTTGGACGGGAGGTGTAGGTAAACGTACGCTCGTTTGTCAAAGTAAATGATACAGTACACTTTCTACCGTTGATAACTGCCTCCGCCGTAATTCCGTTGAATGTTGCGCTAACCGTAACGGGCGAACCGTTGAAGGTTGCGGGAATAATAAACGGGTAAGCTGAGTAGTCCGCCTCGGCAAGATTGAGCGTAAGCGATTCGTTGTCGCACGTGTATGTTATTGAACCTTCCGCGCTCACAAGAACGTAGCTAAGCGTATCATACTTAAAGGAAATTTCGCCGTTTTTATACGTTCCCGATATCGTCGAATATCCTTTCGCCGAATTGTCGGGTACGTAGAAAGTTACGCTTGAACCTTTCAGTTCGTATAGCCATACTTCAATAAGGAACAGCTCTGCTCTACCGTTGAAGGTTGCAGGCTCCAACGTTTCGAGATTGACCCACTCACCAACAAGTTCGCTTTCCATTGCCTCGCGCACCCACAGTGACAGTATGTAACTGCGCCAACCCGCTGCATTGTAAAACGCAAGCGCGGTTTTAATTGTATCAACGCTTATTCGACGCGCTACACATCCGTAAAAGGCGTTTCCGCCGATTGTGGGAGCCGATGAGCCTTCAAATACAACGAATATAATCATGTCATCAGCGTCGGTTGCGCAATATGCAAATGCCATAGCGCCGATTTCGGCGATATTTTCGCCAAGCGTTGCACGTGTAAGCAGATAACAACCTGAGAACGCCTCGTCACCCAACGTTACAACCGCAGGTAAGTAAATACTTTCAAGCGCCGTGCACAGGGCAAATGCTCCACTTCCAATGTACTGCACTTGAGGCGCCGTAACGGATACGAGAGCCGTACACTGTGCAAAGGCATCCGCGCCGATTGTCACAACGTTATTAAGATCGATACTGCGAATGTAATCCAGTGCGAAAAATACTTTTGCCGCAATTTCCGTTACCTCGTCAGGTATCTTCAAGTCAAGGTCGCGCGGATTATCGTCCTTGTTGTTGTAAGATATGAGCACACCGTCCTCTATTTCCCATACGGGACGGTCGTTAAGTTCTGCAAAACTTGTTATTTTGTAAGGACAATCCGCCCATGCCGTGCGGTAAACGTCTTCATAGCCCTCGGGAACGATAATCACGAAGTCGCCCTTCGGCCAGCGGAAGGGGTTGACTGCGCTTGACCAATCGATCTGAATGGGTATTGTAGATAGAAATACCGCTTGCGAAAGCGTGTAGTTGTTTTCAAACGCTCGCGCACCGATTGATGTAACGCTTGCGGGAATAATCACCATGCGAAGGGAAACTTCCGTACGGTTGTAGTTGAGCGCGTCGTCTGCAATGGCAGTTACGCGATCGGGAATTTCCACGTAGGGCGAAGTTCCCATATAACTTGTAAGCGTGCCGTCGGCATCCACAATGAAACCGTCCTCGTTGAGCGTGAATGTGCCGATGAAATCCTGTTGCGGAGTCCAATCTATCACAAACAACATTAAACCCGCTTTCATCCCGTCTTCGTAGGGAGTGAAGGACAAATTGACGTCATCCGAAATAAGGAAGGAGCCCACTATTGCATTACCGCCCAGTCCGTTGGGATAATATATTGCCGAGTTGTATCCGCCAAGCACCAAGCGTGCGTCACCGCCCGAAGCCGCCGCAAGCACACCTTCAAGCGCTTGGTCGTACTTTAAATAAATAGGAATATATTCGTCGTTATAGGCAACGTAATTGAGAATAAAACGGCTTAGGTCTGTTGTGCCCAAAGTGGCAACGTACATCCATTCGCCCATGTAATCCTCGTAGTAATCCGTTGCGCGATAGATACCTTCGGAAAGAATTTCCGTTTTGCCCGTTTGTGGGTCAATGTACACCTCGCGTGCGTTGCCGTAGCCGTCCAGCTCCAGCGCGTAACTGTAACTCAGTTCGCTGTAAAACACTTCAAACAAAAGATACGAGCCCGATTCGTAGCCCTGCACAATGAATGTGCCCGCCACGCCTGTCGCGCCTTGAGCGCTATCCGGAAGACGCCCGTCAACGCGGAAATAAAAGTAATCGCCCGTTTCTTCCTGCGTCGATACATCTACATAGTTGAAACGGTAATCGCCGTAAGTCGCCTCATATAAATAGGTTCCGAAGTTATTGCCGAAGTCGATACCGCCGGCAACGTCCACTGTGCCCCACACCGCTTCGCCGTAGCCGTCAAGATACATCACAATGTTTTCGTACCGCTCAGTCGCGTAGTCGTAACAGAGGTAAATGCCTTCCTCCTCGCCACGGTAACGGAAGGTGCCTGTTGCAGTGTCAATCCTGCCTATTTGGTCGCCGTCGTCGTAGTAGAAAGTAAACTCAAGTACCCAAGGAATATTCTCGTTTTCCTCCAGGAATCCTTCCTTCGTTTTGACGCCATTTTCAATACGGTACGCGCGTCCAAGTCCCGATTGCTGAACTGCCGAGACGTAAACGACGTCGTTTGCGTCCGCCTCATTGACGTATCCGCGATCCCACAGCGCGTAAATAATATAACTGTGCGTAATGTAAAAAGCCGTTGTAGGCGGTGTGATAAATTCGTCGGAATCCAGCGACCACGCCGCAAAGAGGTAACCCGTACGGCTGTATGCGCAGTCCTTTAACTGCACAATCGCACCGTGAGGATACTGCTCCGTCTCCATTTCTCCCGTATGTGTGCCGTCGGCATTTGCATCGTAGTAAACGGTGTGCGTTCTCAGTTTGTAGTATAGCTTGAGTACGTTGTCGTTTTCTCCAATGACCGTTGACGTTACGCTATCGGGATGACTGCTATAAATAACGTAGTCAGCCATGGATATACTGGTCGAAAACTCCTCTCCGAGTTTAGCCCAACCGCTTACGGAGTGTTCCTCGGAAAGTATATACGTATCCGTTGCCGCGGTATGCTCCGCGTTAAGCTGTTGAAGGTAAATTTCTATCGTGTAATAAGCTTCCCACTGTGCAACAACAGTGACGTTATCTTCAACGACGTCGTTTGCATTTACCGCTCTACCGCCAAGATACCAACCTGCAAAGCGCAACTCACCGCGCGTAGGCACAATATCCTTGAGGAATTCCTCCATCTTGGTGCCACGTTCCACCACGTAACTTGTTGTGGCTAACGTACCGCCGTTAACGTCAAGCGTGAGCGTATATGTGGTAAGTTCAAACTTCGCGTAGTACGTTCTGTTTTCGGAGGGCATAACGGTGGGCAAGGTCTGCGCCTCACCGCCGAAATTTTTGTCCAAGTACCAGCCTTTAAATACGTATCCCTCACGTATGGGATTGGCAGGCGGGGTTATTGTCGCTCCCGCTTTATCCGTAATCGGCGCGATACTCGTTCCGCCGTTAGTTACAAAAGTGAGAGTGTATGTATCGGGCGTTTTGGTTGTATCATCGCACGCCGCTACACCTATACCGATAGCAAGCACAAGCACGAAAAGCAACAAAATCAACGTGATTTTAAACCGTTTCATCTTCCACCTCACGAAAATTATAATTGATTTATTTTATAATAATAAAGCACAACTTGTCAACGAATATACACCATAATTAAACAAAATATAGGGTTTATTGCAGTATTGTGTTATTTAAAAGGTCCACCGAATTGTCGATGGACCTTACTTTTAGCTTTTTACTATTGCTCTACATGTAATATTTATCGAAAAAATCGTTTGGCATCCTACGTCTTACAATAAACGGCAGCTCATATACGCAGTCAAACATGGGAAACTGAACTTTACGTGTGGTAGGTATGTAGCCATATACGCCGTTGGCGTCCTTTACTATCAATTTAATACATTTATCGTCAAGGTGCAGGGAATCTATATCCAATACTTTTTGCGCGGAAGCGAATTGCCTGTGTTCGTTAAGACATGCAATTATTTCGTTGTTGCCGAATTTACCTGTCAGTACGCCTGCGTATGCTCGGGGCAAGTACAATCTATCTTCTTGCTGCAACTGCACCTCTTCAACGCAAACGGCGTCCAGCACTATTGCCGGATCTTTGTCGCCGTAGTTCCACTTTGCATTTTTGCGCATAGTTTGTTCAAAGGATTCGGCGTTGTAAAACGTTTGTATAATGTTATAAGGATTAACTTCATTTCTTGACAGCATATCGACGTACTTGTTTTTGTTGCTGATACGCGTCAAGTAATCATTTCCAAACAGTATGGTCAACGTTCCGTCATTTATGCTACCGACGCATTCGTATGAAACGAAAAATCTTTTCACCGTCAGCGGTTCAGTCGCATAGTAAAAAGTTGACGCTTCCTTGCGTAATTTGCGCATACCTAGCGCCTTTAACCTGCCAAGTTGTGCATAAACAGGGGTAAACTCCTGAACTTTTGCAGCCTTATGAGGGTGCCTGTCGGGATACAACTTGTCCATTGCTACGTCGTAATAATAACAAACGCCGTCACGCGATCCGTTATCGAGCAATGCTCCGATTTTCTTTTTGAAACAAAGCAGTGGAAAGTCCAAACGAATCTTAAACAGCTCAGCCGAACTGTGCTCGATGGTATGAGTTATGTCGGCAACCTGAAACTTTGCCATGTACATCTGCGTATGACCGGTAAACTCGGGATACTGCTCGATAAACTGCGCAACGGTCATATTATGTCGCTTGCATATTTCCTGCATGAGCTTCATCGTTGCGCGCGCGTCCTCAAGACTTAGATGATATTTAAACTCACTATCTATACCAAGTGCTTGCACACACGATGCAAGGGTAAATTGTTTTGTATCGGGAAACAAACGCTTGTATAACCCTTGCACGTCAAAAAAGTCAAATGAAAGCGGCGGAGTCTTGTATCTTTCGCATGCTTGGTCAATGTTTTTAACGTCGTTATACACGCTGAAACCTATTACGTAACTGTCTTGTGCCGTCAGGTAATCCCGCAGGATACAGTACACTGTATTGAAATGACGTTCGCTCTTAATGTCACTGTTTACGTGCCTGCTACCGTCACGGTTCAAGTCGATGTACACTTCTTTCTCTCGTAATATGGCAAAGTTTTCATCCGTGACAACAAATCCGAAGGTTTTAAGTCCGCTTTTTACGTTGACGCTACCTTCCGTGTCAATAAATACGTATTGCATATACACCATGCCTCCTGCGACAAATTGTAACATTTTCCGTCATCCGTGTCAAATTACACTTAACTCACGTATGGACAACGTTTACCGCTAGCTGTAATCCACGCAAGAGTTTAATTTGCTTTTTTGTTTATTTTATGGTACAATTGTATAGATAAAGGCGAAAAACGTAACAATTACGTGAACCGTTTGCGAAAAACCATTCATTATCACAAGGAGGATTCGATGAATAAAAGGCTTTTTACCGCAAGTATTGTACTGGCTTTGATAATGGTATGTGTTGTCGTTCTTTCCGCCTGCAACGAGATAAAGCATACACACACATTCTCGGAAACGTGGTCATACGACGAAAACTATCATTGGCGCGAGGCTACCTGCGACGACACCTCGGATATAAGAAACTACGAACCGCACTCCTTCGCCACAAATGGCAACAAGTGCTCTATTTGTGATTATCAGCAAAAGAGCCCTCCGCCAAGCGAAAAGCACGAACACAGTTGGTCTGATAAATGGTCAAGCGACGACCTGTATCATTGGCGCGAGCCTATTTGCAATGACACCACGAGGGTTAAAGATAAATCCTTACACCACTACGAGGATTACATTTGCACCGAGTGCGGTCGCGACAGACTCGACCCCGCTAATCTGCCTAAGACAGACTTCAAGGACGTCTCCGACAAGTACGCCACTGTTGCGAAGCCGTTCTACGACGTAGCATTAACAATACTGCAAGACTTGATTGACAGCGGCGACATTATACTGGACGAGACGCGCAACCCGAGAATTGTCGATATCTGTTACATTGGACCGGGCTCGAATTTACAAATCACAATCCGTGAGGATGTATTTATCAAATACGGCGAAAAATCGGATTTCTTGCAACAGCAAACCGGAATATGCCTTCAAAATTTCGGTGACAGCGACGACGAAGCCGAGCTTGCTTTCTATAACTTTTTGCAAGCGGAACACAAATCTCAAAGCCGTAGCAATTACGAGTCGCTTATCCTGCCCTACGCCGAAAAAAGCGCAAAGTTGATACTGTCGCAATACGAAATCTACAAGGATAGTGAGCAAAAGGAAATCAAATTTCTCAATTACGGCAAAAAGATTATTCTCGCCGAATCAAGTCTATCCGACACCTACGACAAAATAGTGGCTAGTTTCAATAGCGTGCTTACCGACAAGGGTTATCCGTTGATTACAAATCAGGAATTGGAAATTAGTTTCGGCGGAGGCATTGCATGGCCGGAAGCAAAATACCGTTGGATACAGATTTACGTCCGCATAGGAAATTTAAGGTACTCTTGGGACGTTTCATTTAATGAAAACGGCGAATTTTCGGAAGAGTACATCAATTACTTCACAGGGACCAATCGAGCAGGATACTCCCCAAGCGACCCCGACCAGTTGAACCCGAAAAACGAAGAATACAACGAGTTTTTCGACCGTCTGAAAATAGACGAAAAGGATTTAAGCAATGCATTAATTAGTACAACCGGTTATCATGTTAATTTGTATTTTTAACAATTTGCTAAAGCAAAAAATGTATTGTCCGATTTAACCGCACCGCAAACAGGAAATAATTCAAGCGTTTTAGGTAAAACTAAGACGCTTTTGTATTTATAAGACTATCTATTATTATATATTTACCTTATTTACCCTTGACTTTGGGGCGGTAAAAATGTATAATTGTTTTGTATGGTGTCCTGAGCAAAACGGGCACGGAACGGCACAAAATCGACTGTTTTTGCCCAATTCCGTTGCACAGCGTTCCGACAACCACAACAAAGCGATAAATTTATTTTTGGAGGAAAAAATATGGCAAAGAGAACTATTGACGGTAATACCGCTGCCTCTCACGTTGCGTACGCGTTTAGCGACGTTGCAGCAATTTACCCCATCACTCCTTCAAGCCCAATGGCAGAGGTTGCTGACGAATGGTCCGCAGCAGGAAGACAAAATCTGTTTGGGCAGACGGTGAGAATTGCGGAAATGCAATCGGAAGCAGGTGCTGCAGGCGCAGTACACGGAAGTCTTGTAGCAGGCGCGCTGACAAGCACATTTACAGCCAGCCAAGGCTTGCTCCTGATGATCCCCAACATGTACAAGATTGCGGGCGAATTGCTCCCCTGCGTGTTCCACGTATCGGCAAGAGCATTGGCTGCTCACGCACTTAATATTTTCGGCGATCACCAAGACGTAATGGCATGCCGTCAAACAGGCTTTGCAATGATTGCAAGTAACAGCGTACAGGAAGCTATGGATTTGGCACTGGTTGCGCACCTTTCCACGTTGGAAGCGAAGGTTCCCTTCCTGCACTTCTTCGACGGCTTCCGCACAAGCCACGAAGTATCTAAAATTGACGAAATCCCCTACGAAGCAATGGACAAGCTGCTTGACCGTCGCTTTGTTGACGAATTCCGCGCTCGCGCTTTGAACCCCGAACATCCTCAACTTCAAGGTACGGCACAAAACGCAGATATCTACTTCCAAAACAGAGAAGCTGCCAACAAGTACTATCTTGCTACCCCCGCTATTGTAGAAAAATACATGAAGAAGGTATCCAAGCTTACAGGCAGAAACTACCACCTGTTCGACTACGTTGGCGCAAAGGACGCTGACAAGGTTATCGTAATCATGGGTAGCGGCGCAGACGCTGTTGAAGAAACCGTTGATTACCTCACCGCTCGCGGCGAAAAGGTTGGCGTACTCAAGGTTCGTTTGTACAGACCTTTCTCTGCAAGCCACTTCGTAAAGGCATTGCCCAGAACAGTAAAGAAAATTGCCGTTCTCGACAGAACCAAGGAGCCGGGCGCGCTTGGCGAGCCTCTGTATCTTGACGTAGTTGCAGCGCTTGCCGAAATGAAGCGCAAGGCAACCGTTGTCGGCGGAAGATACGGTCTTGGCAGTAAGGAATTTACTCCTTCAATGATCCTGTCCATCTACCGCAACCTCGACGGCGAACTCAAAAACCACTTCACTATCGGTATCAACGACGACGTAACAGGAACAAGCCTTACCGTTAGCGAAATGATTGACGTTGCACCTATTGGCACCACTCGTTGTAAGTTCTACGGACTGGGCAGCGACGGTACCGTCGGCGCAAACAAAAACAGCATCAAGATCATCGGCGACCACACCGATTTGTACGCGCAAGGTTACTTCGAATACGACAGCAAAAAGTCCGGCGGACTTACCATTTCGCACTTGCGTTTCGGTCCCTCGCCCATCAAGTCCAGTTATCTGATTGACCAAGCTGAGTTCATTGCTTGCCACAATCAAAGCTACGTAACACGTTACGACGTGCTTGCAGACGCTAAAGACGGTGCAACGTTCCTATTGAACTGCATCTGGAGCGACGCTGAGTTGGAGCATGAACTTCCCGCATACATGAAGAATCAGATTGCGAAAAAGCACCTCAAGTTCTACACCATCGACGGTCTTCATATCGCAATGAAGGCAGGTTCGGCTAAATCCACCAACATGGTAATGCAGGCTGCGTTCTTCAAACTTGCCGACATTATTCCTTACGCGCAAGCCGAAGAATACATGAAGCAAGCCGTTATCAAGTCCTACGGTAAGAAGGGACAAAAGGTCATCGATGCCAACTTCGCGGCTATCGACGGCGCAATATCAGGACTTCACGAAGTAAAGGTTCCCGCTCACTGGGCTTCCACAACCGAAGGCGCACCGCTTCCCGCTAAGAGCGACAGTGCTTACTACGAGGAATTCGTTCGTCCTATCGCTGAGCAAAAGGGTAACACGTTGCCCGTAAGCGCTTTCAACGAAAGCGGTGTTGTTCCCACAGGCACTACCAAGTATGAAAAACGCGGTATTGCAGTAAACGTTCCCGCTTGGCAGGTTGACAAGTGCATTCAATGTAACCAATGTTCATTTGTTTGCCCCCACGCTTGTATCCGTCCCGTACTTATCGACGCTAACACCGAAACACCCGAAAGCTTTGTTACAAAGCCGGCAATAGGCGTAGCAGGCGCTAAGTACCGCATGCAGGTAAGCCCGCTTGACTGTACAGGTTGCGGAAGCTGCGCTAACGTTTGCCCCGCTAAGGAAAAGGCTCTCGTTATGACTCCCGCTGAACAGGTTCACGAGGAAGCTAACTACGAATTCAGCGAAAAGGTTAAGCGCGTTGACTCACCGTTTAAGGCTGACACTGTTAAAGGTAGCCAATTCAAGCAACCTTTGTTCGAGTTCTCGGGCGCATGCGCAGGCTGCGGCGAAACTCCTTACGTAAAACTCGTTACACAACTATTCGGCGACAGAATGATCATCGCAAACGCTACAGGTTGCTCCTCCATTTACGGCGGATCTGCTCCCACTTGCCCCTACACCACCAACAACGAAGGTCACGGTCCCGCTTGGGCAAATAGCTTATTCGAAGATAATGCCGAATTCGGTTACGGTATTAACCTGGCTTACACGCAACGTCGCGCTCGCCTTGTAGAAAAGGTTACTGCTCTTATCAAAAAGTGGAAAGGCTATGCCGAAGGTATCGCAGCATGCAAGGATTGGCTTGCTAATAAGGACGACGCCGAAGGTAGCAAGAAGGCAACTGCCGCTCTTGTTAAGTGCCTCGAAGAATGCAACGGTTGCGGTTGCAAGTGCGACAAACTCGTTGCCGAAATACTCTCCGAAAAGGATTGCCTCATCAAGAAGTCAATATGGATCTTCGGCGGTGACGGTTGGGCATACGATATCGGTTACGGCGGATTGGATCACGTACTTGCAAGCGGCGAAGACGTAAACGTTCTCGTACTTGATACGGAAGTTTACTCCAATACCGGTGGACAAGCAAGTAAGTCATCTCCCACAGGCGCCGTTGCTAAGTTTGCCGCAGCAGGTAAACGCGTTAAGAAAAAGGACCTCGGCATGATGGCTATGAGTTACGGCTACGTTTACGTTGCACAAGTTGGTATGGGCGCAAGCCAAGCTCAACTTGTAAAGGCTCTTGCCGAAGCCGAAGCTTATCACGGACCGTCCCTGATTATCGCTTACGCTCCCTGTATCAACCACGGTATGAACATGGGCAAGTCTCAAGAAGAAATCAAGCGCGCTGTTGACTGCGGATACTGGCAACTGTACCGCTACAACCCCGATTTGATTGAGCAGGGACAAAACCCCTTCACGCTTGACAGCAAAGAACCTACCGGCGACTATCAAGAGTTCATCAAGGGCGAAACGCGTTACTCATCTCTTGCTAAGACACGTCCTGAAATTGCCGAACAGCTATTTGCTAAGTCGGAAAAGGACGCAAAAGAGCGCGTCGCGAAATACCAAAAACTTGCACATAAGGAATAATCCCTTATATTTACACAAAAAAAGAAGATGCCGAACGGCATCTTCTTTTTTATTCAATTATAATTTAATCTTCAATGTAACTCAGTATGTCGGCGGGTTGGCATTGCAATTCCCTGCATAAGGCGTTTAGTGTGGAAAATCTTATTGCAGATATTTTGCCCGTCTTGATATTGGACAAATTTGCATCAGTTAAACCGATATTTGTGGCGAGGTCCTTGAGTTTAACGCCACGCTCTTTCATGACCTTGTCTAAATTTAATACTATCATAGCGTTTCGTCGTCTTTATCTTGAAGTTCCTTACCGTAGTTGAAAAACAGTCCAACCAAAAACAGCACTACGCCGGCAATTATTCCGCCCAATTCAATGGGAAATACCGTTTCCGTTTCGGGATTGACTATCTGCATAACAGTCGAACCTATCAGTGCGGGAACTACCGAAAGAACGATTACGAAGACGGCAACTTTTTTCAAATAATGGCTGACTCTTTCTGTAAAGGGGGATTGTTCCTTAACAATTGCTTTAAATAAGCCTTCAATGTTCCAAAGCAAGCCTATGCAAACAAATGCGTATAGCGCGAACGTGGCAAAGGTAACGGCTGTTTCCCCATTGGATACTGTATCTATAGTGTTTGTAAGAGGCAAAACTATTGCCAAAACGATAAACGCCAAGCATACGACGCACGACAATATATACAGCACCTTTGAGATAATACCGCAAGCTTTTGCTGTTTTAACTATTTTTTGTTTTGTTTCCATGTTGAAATACCTCCAATCAAAGTATAAAAAAAAATAGCACAAAAATTATCGTTTGTCAATAATTTTTTGCACTATTATATCGTTTATCAATATTTTTTTACTTGCTGTAATAACTATTGAAACGGTCGTTGACGGTAAGGGTGCCGTAGTTAGTGTCGTCAAGGCTTATTTGTATCACTGTTACGCCCTTTTCCATTTGATTGCCATCTTCGTCCGTCCACAGGTTGGCGTTGTAAAGCACCTTGCTTGTAAATATCTTGGGATTGTTGAAGAATGGATACGTATGATAACCGCAACACAGTCCATACCCGAGATATACGCCGTCGTAATAGCCCTTGAGGTTGTTTACGTGGTCGTGTCCGCAAAATAGCGCCTTGGTGCAATCCAAATCCTTGATATACCTAAACACGTCAGGATGATCCGTTACGCCTTCGCAATTGCCTTGGTAAAAGATTCCTACCGTGTAGCCTTCGTCACCGTACACGTATTCACTGTCCTTTTTGTCACTTTCGCGCACTACTCCCTTGACATCCCGTATCTCTACGTCGGGAAGTTGACTTTTGACAATATCGGACACTTCGCGACCGCTATTCAGTTCGTTGAGGTAGTACATGTTGGCAAATTCCTTGATGGGAATGTGGAAAAACATGCTCGTTTGAATATCCGACTTAATATCACACAGTCCGTTGACCGCCCAAGTGTACCAGTCCATTTGACTTTGCTTAATCCAGTCGTACACCCAATCGGATAGCGACGCGTTGTCCGACTCGGGATACATACCGCTGTCCAATAGCACCAGACTGTATATGAGGTTATCAGGATTGTAACTATCCTTGAAAACGTTAACAAGGAAGTTGCTTTCGCCGTCAATATTAGTTGGTCCCGGGCTAAACAGGCAATGATCGTAATTAGCCAACAGACGCCATATAGCGTACTTGCTGCAATCGAACTGACTGTCATGATTGCCGTATGTAAACGTCCAGTACTGTTGACGCTCCTCCATAAACTTGGCAAAGTAATTAAAGGCGTCGTAAGTAAATATGGATAACGCAAGGTCACCCGTTACCACGCAAATATCCGGCTTTTCCGTCCTGATTGCGCGATCCAACAAATCCATAGTTTTACGGTCGCGCGTAAAATTGCCGAATTTTATTTGCGGGTCGGCAATTTGCATTATTTTGAGTTCGTCAGCGTCCTTGTCCACGATAAGCGACGGAAACAGGTCCAAGTCAAACAGTTTGTCACTGCTAAATCCGTAATTACCGTAGCCATCAGTTGGACTTTTGCTATGAATTGCCCAACGCACTGCACACACGGCTACGAATATCATTATCATGGCAATTATCAAACCGATAATGGTCCAAGCCGTCCTTCTTCTGCGATTAGTTGCCATTTGTCACCTTTATTCGTCTTTGTAGATAATGCGTCCGCAATGTTCACACCGCATGTAGGACTTGCCCGCCATTTGCGTATCTACTACCGCCTTGGGCATTTCCATTTGACAGCCTCCGCAGCGGGAACCGTCGCGCAACGGAACGAAAACAGGATGCAATCCGCCTTCGGATACCTTTTTGTATATTTCAAATAACGACGGCTCAATTACCTTTTTCAACTCGGCTTGCTTGAGCTTGAGTTCCGTTACTCGGGGTTTAACCTCCTCAGTTGCCTTGTTAAAGTCTTCGTTTGCCTTTTTGTAAGCAACGACAATCTTGGGAAGCTTAGCGTTAATTTCATCAAAGGACTTGGCAATTTCCTCACCTTCGCGAATAATACGCTTGATATCCTTGTCAACATTTGACAAGTCTGTCAATTGCACGTTGAGTTGCTTGTTCATGTAGTTAAGCTCGTCAATATCCTCGAGTGCTGCAATTTCCTTGCTGTGTTCTTCTATTACCGCGGTAATTTTTTCCATAGTAACTTTCGCTGCAGCAAGTTGGTTTTTGAGTTCCTGCGCTTTTGCGTCCAGCTTAGCAAGATTTTCTTCGCACTCCTGACTTAACGCCTTGAATTGTTTACGTTTGATGAAACTGTCGTTTTTCTTCAGTTCCTTTTCGATACGGTTGAGTTCGCCATCCAGCGATTGATATTGAATCATTTCCTGTTGTATCATTGTGTTATGCTCCTTTATGTATGTTTGTCATCTCAACATCGGGACGAAAGTGTTATATATTTTGGGTTAAAACCAGCTTGAGTGTTTGCTCCACAAGGTTGCGTTTAGATACGACTTCCGAGTCGCGCGTACCTTCGAGTATTTTGTTAAGTTTATTTAGTTCAAGCTGCAAATAGTTGATAAAGTCTTTTGACGGATGTACAAGATTAGTTTTGCCAAATTCCAACTCCAACTCGGTAAGTCGCGTAGGTTTGACGCACCTTTCGGCAACTATTGCGTCGTAATACTTTCCGTCGCAAAACTTTACGTCCGTTACAATGTCGTAATTGTTGGCTGTGAGGTATGCTCTCACGTCACGTTGGTTGCGCATAGGTTGCAGAACTAACCTGTCGGGTAGATACTTGGCGCATTTCAAGATGGAAATTACTTCCAATCCGCCCATACCTGCAATAATTGCACAATCGACCTTGAGCGAACCAAGTCCATCCTGACAGTGGAAAGAAACTACATCATTAAACTCTTTAGGACAGTTACTACGCGCCTTTAACAGGCTTGGTTGTGATATATCCGCAAAAGCGACCTGTTTGGCTATACCCAAACGTAACGCCTCAATACCCACGTAACCGTGGTCGCATCCAACGTCCGCAAGCAAGTTGCAACTTGGTATCAACGACACCAATGTAGCTAGTCTTACGCTATTCATCAGTCAAGATAGTCGCGCAGTTTCTTGGATTTGGACGGATTGCGCAGTTTACGCAATGCCTTGGCTTCAATTTGGCGGATACGTTCACGCGTGACGTTGAACTCCTTACCGACTTCCTCGAGCGTCCTTTGTTTGCCGTCGTCTAAGCCGTAACGCAGACGGATAACCTTTTCCTCACGGGGAGTAAGCTTGTGCAACGCCTGAATCAGCTGTTCGCGTAGCATAGCCTGAGCCGCCACGTCGCTTGGAGGCGCAGCCTTGGTGTCTTCTATGAAATCGACAAGGTGACTGTCCTCTTCCTCACCTATAGGCGTTTCAAGGCTGACGGGGTCTTGAGCAATCTTTTGAATTTCCACAACCTTTTCGGGAGTGATACCCATATATTCGGCAATTTCCTCCGGCGTAGGTTCACGTCCAAGTTCCTGCAACAGCGTCCTTTGCGCGCGTACCTGACGGTTGATTGTTTCCACCATGTGAACGGGAATTCGTATTGTGCGCGCCTGATCGGCAATTGCACGCGTGATGGCCTGTCTTATCCACCAGGTAGCATATGTACTGAACTTAAAGCCCTTGGTGTAGTCGAACTTCTCCACCGCCTTCATAAGTCCCAGGTTACCTTCCTGAATCAAGTCAAGGAACAACATTCCGCGACCGACGTAGCGCTTGGCAATGGATACAACCAAACGCAAGTTTGCCTCGGACAGCTTTTGCTTAGCGTCTTCGTCCCCTTCCAACATGCGTTGTGCAAGTTCCGCCTCCTCTTCACTGGTAAGCAGGGGAACCTTACCGATATCCTTCAAATACATCTTGACGGGGTCGTCCACCGCCACGTCGCCAATGTTACGGTACAATGCGGAATTGTCCTTTTCGAACGTATCTACAATCTTAATACCGTTTTGTTCGAGATATTTGTAAATTTCGGCGTTTTGTTCGGGCGTAATGTTGGTTTTTTCCAAACGGGATTCCAATTCCTCGTATGAAATCTTTGTTGCGCCGCCACTCTTTACGTCCTCAAGTAGATTTTTCAAATATTGTTCTGTAATTTCCATAGGTCCTCCTTCGCCACACCACACTTGAATACTAATTTTCGGTCAATTCAAGCACGTTATACATTTACCTGATATCGTTAATTTTTTTGCTGAGTATAGACAGCTCCGCCAATAGCGAACTGTCTTCGGGGTTGTCCCGTATCTTTGCCATGAGTTCTTCGCGCTGCCGTTTGAGTTTTTCCACCGTGACGAGGCGCCTGCACTCATTGAAATACCGTTCGTTTTTTTCTTGACGTTTTTTGGAAAAATCCCATTCGAGGATTTGAGCGTACTGCTCGCTTTGAGCGTTAGGACACACGGTATATAGCATGTCCATCGACGGCTCAACGTTGCTTTGCTTACATTCGAGCAGATAGTCGTACAAAGCTGACAAAAACGCCGAATTACAAATGGGTTTTTCAGTTATGTCGGCGTAACTTTCACCATGCAATATACACGCCGCAATAAAATACTTTGCCTTATCCTCTTGTGAAAGCTCAGTGCCTGTAACATCGGGTAAAGGCTCGTCCGTTGTTTCTTCGGTAAGCTTTCGACGGAAGTAGTCTTCCGAGTAACCCGTTTTGAGCGACACAGCGGTTATGTACCGTGCCTGACGTACGTCGTCCAAAGCCTTTAGCATTGTAAGAGCTCCCTGAACGTACTTAGGCAATGCGTTGTTGCGCACAGTTTGGTCGTTGCTGCCGATATCAAATGCATTGTCCAGTAACTTCAACTTGTAGTCGGGCAACGGTAGCGCCTGCTCAATCAACTGCTCAAACGCATCTTTACCGTACTTTTTTATGTATTCGTCGGGGTCAAGCTTTTCAGGGACAGTCATGACGCGCACTTCCAATCCTGCGCGGTCCAATATGTCCATTCCGCGAACGGTTGCCTTTTGTCCTGCCGCGTCGCCGTCGTAACAAATGTAAACGGTATCCGCAAGTCGCGACAGCCACTTGGCTTGATTTTCCGTCAGTGACGTTCCCATACTTGCCACTGCCCGTTTGAAACCTGCCTGATACATGGCGATAACGTCCATGTATCCTTCCACTACCACAATATTGGGTAATGCCGTTTGTTGCTTTTGCTCCTTGGCAATGTTAATGGCAAATAAATTTTGATTTTTTACAAATAGCGGGGTTTCCGACGTGTTTTTGTACTTGCCACGCGCAATCGTCTTATCGTCCAGTCCACGTCCGCCAAAGGCTATTACCTGCCCTTGCATGTTGAATATAGGGATAATCAACCGTCCGAAAAGTGCGTCAGAGTAGCCGTATTTGCCGTTTTGAATGACTCCGCACTTTACACAATCTTCCAGATTGTACTGTTTGCTTTTCAAATACTTCACAAGCGATTCGATATCGGGCGAATAGCCTATGCCGAACTTCTTGACCGTTTCGGCATCAAAACCGCGCTGTTCGATGTATTTGCGCGCTATAGCTCCTGTCGGCGAATAGTAGCACTTGTAGTAAAATACTGCCGTATCGCGACAAATCTGCAAATAGACGTCCTTTTTCTTTTTGCGTTCGCTGAAATCTTTGTCCTGTTTTTGCGCAACCGTTTCCGGCATTTTGAGATTTGCACGTTTTGCAAGGATTTCCAACGCTTCCATAAAGGTACAGGATTCGTACTTTTCGATAAACTTGATTACGTCACCACTTTCACCACAACCGAAACATTTGTATATTTGCAAGTTGCGGTTTACGTTGAAGCTGGGAGTCTTTTCGCCATGGAAAGGACAGCGGGCCATAAAGTTTGCCCCACTGTGCCTTAGTTCCAGATGTGAGCCAATAACGTCAACAATGTCGTTAGCGCGCTTGACCTGTTCAATGAAATCTCTCAAATCTGCCATAGCATATCCTTAGTAAATTGTATCACTGTAGTACCGCCGTTGCGACAGCAACATAGCATATCCTTTATATTCACAAAACGGTTACAAAACATATTTTTGCGCAAACAGCACAAAAAGTAAGTAATACGCGACAAAATACGTCAATTTAGTAAAATCATACTTTTACCTATTTATAAATACCGCTAAAAAAACAAAATTCCCCTAAAATATTAAAAAAATATATAAATATAAAATGACTTCTCCGTGCAAGAGAAGTCATTTGTTTGTTGTTTCAATCTATCAATTATTGAGTATGTCTTTGACTTTCATTAGGCGAACTGTAGCTGCGCGTTCGCTTTCGTCCAGTTTCATCTTGATGTACTTGATTGTTTCGCTCAGTTGCGGAATCATGATGTTTTCCAGCGCGTTTACGCGACGTTTGTTCTTTTCGATTTCTTCCGCAAGCATGTTGCAGGTCTTTTCCGTTTCGGCAAGCTGTACCAACTTTACCAACACTTCGGACAGTCCCCTTACCGAGTCGTCCAGTTGTTCGGTGACGGTAAGGAAACTGTACGGATACATATCGCCGTTTGAAGTTTCGGAAATACTGATCTGCGGTACGTCAATACCCATTACCTTGCGTTTGGAGCAATCAAGCGTAACTTTCTTAGCGGGCATGAGGATTGCCTCCTCCACCACGCGTGCGTCCGCCGTAGCTTTGGCATCGGAAAACGCCGAAAGAGCGTGACAAAGTTCCCTTTCCGTTTCAATTCGCAGTCGCTTATTTTCTTCGGCAAGGGTTATGAAACGGCGAATCATTTCGTCCGTCTTGTCCTTCAACAATTTGTGTCCACGCGTTGCGGTCTTGAGACGCGCTTGCAGACGTTTCATCTCCATACGCGTGGGGTTAACGTTCATTACAGCCATCTATTTTACTCCGATAAAGGTTTATAGTATTTATCTAACATTTCTTCGGAAATACGTTTCAGTTCGCTACGGGGCAGTATTCCCAATAGTTCCCAACCAAGGTCGAGAGTTTCCTCTATTGTGCGGTTGGTGGTAAAGCCTTGCGCTATGTAACGCTTTTCAAACTCTACAGCGAACTTCGCATACAGTTTGTCAACGTCGGACAGTGCCGCTTCACCCAAAATTGCCGAAAGCTCCTTAGCTTCCTTGCCTTGCGCGTACGCGCTGAACAACTGGTTCATGGTGCTGGCGTGATCTTCGCGTGTTTTGCCCTTACCTATACCCTTATCCTTCAAACGGGACAAACTGGGCAAAACGTCTATCGGCGGATTGAAACCGCGCTTGTACAATTCACGGGACAAGATAATTTGTCCTTCGGTAATGTAACCAGTCAGGTCGGGAATGGGATGCGTCTTGTCGTCTTCCGGCATGGACAGTATCGGTATCTGCGTGATACTTCCTTTGCAGCCGTGAATACGTCCTGCGCGTTCGTACATTTGCGCAAGGTCGGTGTACATGTATCCGGGATAACCGCGACGTCCGGGAACTTCCTTACGTGCTGCCGACGTTTCGCGCAGCGCCTCGGCATAGTTGGTGATATCCGTCAAGATTACCAACACTTGCATACCTTTTTCAAAAGCAAGGTACTCCGCCGCCGTCAACGCCATACGAGGCGTGGATATACGTTCGATTGCAGGGTCGTTTGCAAGGTTCATAAACATGACAGTACGCTCGATTGCGCCCGTCTTGTTGAAGTCCTTGATGAAGTAATCGGCTTCCTCGTACGTTATACCTATTGCGCCGAATACTACCGCAAACTTCTCGTCGTTACCAAGCACCCTTGCCTGACGCGCTATTTGCGCAGCCAATTGGGCGTGTGGCAAACCGCTTGCCGAAAACACGGGCAACTTCTGTCCGCGAACGAGGGTGTTAAGTCCGTCGATTGCAGATACACCCGTTTGGATAAATTCGTTAGGATAATCGCGCGCGTAGGGGTTGATGGGCTGTCCGTTAATATCCATACGCATTTCGGCGAGTACCGGTGCACCGCCGTCAATGGGTTCGCCCATACCGTTGAAAACGCGTCCAAGCATATCTTCGGAAACGGCAAGTTCCAGACTTCTGCCCAAGAAACGGGCTTTCGCAGTGGATATTTTGAGTCCTTGAGTGCCTTCAAACAATTGGACAAGCGCTTTATCGCCGTTTATTTCCAGCACCTTACCCTTGCGGATTTCGCCGTTTTCCTGCTTGATTTCCACAAGCTCGTTGTAGCTGACGCCGGAAACGTTTTCCACAAGCATCAGCGGTCCTACTACTTCACGAATGGTTTTGTATTCTTTAAGCATTGGCATCTCCTTTGCTTATCAATGCGTTGATTTCTTTCTTGATGTTGCGTTGAATTTCGTCAAAGCGAACAAGCGACGCTTCTTCAATATATTTACTACGTCCAATTTGCTCGCGAACGGACAAGTTTAACAAATCGCTCAACTCTACGCCCTTATCGAGAGCATCCGTTGCCTCGTGATAGAACCCAAGAATCAATTTCATCATCTTGTACTGCTTTTCAAGTGAGGTGTAGGTATCTACGTCGTGGAAAGCGTTTTGGTGCAGGTAGTCCTCACGAATGGACTTCGCTGTTTCCATTGTAAGTCTGTCGCGAGCGCCCAAAGCGTCCATACCGACAAGACGTACGATTTCGTTAAGTTGATTTTCCTCTTGCAAAACGTAACTGAGTTCGCTCTTCAAGGCGTTGAAGTCCTCGGCAACGTTATCGGCGTACCAGTCCGCCAACTTATCGTCGTAAAGCGAGTAGCTAGTCAGCCAGTCGATTGCGGGGAAATGACGCTTATAAGCAAGGCTTGCGGACAACCCCCAGAAGACTTTTACAATACGTAGCGTTGCTTGGGAAACAGGTTCGGACAGGTCGCCACCCGGAGGAGATACGGCGCCTATCGCGGAAACCGCGCCCACTGTGTCGCTACTTCCCAACACCTTTACGATACCTGCACGCTCATAGAACTCGGCAAGACGGCTGGCAAGGTATGCAGGATAGCCTTCCTCGCCCGGCATTTCTTCAAGACGTCCACTCATTTCGCGCAACGCCTCCGCCCAACGAGAAGTACTGTCTGCCATGATTGCTACGGTGTAACCCATGTCACGGAAGTATTCGGCAATGGTTATACCTGTATAGATACTTGCCTCACGCGCTGCCACAGGCATATCACTTGTGTTGGCGATAAGTACGGTACGCTTCATCAAAGGCTCATTGGTCCTTGGGTCGTTCAACTCGGGGAATTCACGCAAAACGTCCGTCATTTCGTTACCGCGTTCGCCACAGCCGACGTAAACAATGATATCTGCATCCGCCCACTTTGCAAGCTGATGCTGAACGACTGTTTTACCGCTTCCGAACGGTCCGGGAACTGCCGCTACGCCACCCTTTGCAATGGGGAACAGCGTATCGATAACACGTTGACCGGTAACCATTGGAAAGTCGGGCGCCATCTTGGACTTGTACGGGCGTCCCTTACGAACGGGCCACTTTTGCACCATCGTAAGTTCCTTATCCTCTACCTTTGCGATAACCTCCGCAACGGTGTAAGTACCCTCGGAAGAAATGAAAGTTACTTTCCCTTCAACTCCAAACGGTACCAAAATCTTGTGCAAAACAACCTTAGTTTCCTGCACAGTGCCGAGAACGTCGCCTGCCGTGACATGATCGCCCTCCTTGACCGAAGGTATAAAATGCCACTTTTTGTTGCGGTCGAGCGAGTTCACCTCGATACCGCGACCGATACGGCTTCCCGATACCTCCATCAGTGTATTGAGGGGGCGTTGTATTCCGTCGAAAATACTTTCGATAAGTCCCGGTCCAAGTTCTACCGACAAGGGCGCGCCTGTTGAAATAACCTCATCGCCCACCGTCAAGCCACTTGTTTCCTCGTAAACCTGAATACTTGCTTTGTCGCCACGCAGTTCGATAACTTCGCCGATCAACTTTTTGTCCGAAACCTTTACCACGTCGTACATTTCAACGTCGGCAAGTCCCTCGGCTATGATAAGCGGTCCGCTGACTTTAACTATTTTTCCAATCATTATTTGTCACCTTTATTAAATATGATATCTACACCGATTGCTTTTTCCACGTCGCTCTTTATGCCGGACAATCCAAACCCGCTGGGTGTAGCCGTTGTAGGAATGGGCACCACCGCAGGATAAGTTTGGAGTTTGGCTTTCGTAAGCGTTTCGGGAATAAGCTCGGCAAGATCTTCCGCAATGAGCAATACGGCGTACTGTCCCGTTTGCGAAAGTTTTTTTACCAGATTGCTTGCCTGCTCGGCTGTCGTAGCGTCGTGAACTTCCACGCCCACCGCCTTGAATGCAAGCACGCTATCTTTATCTCCGATAACTGCAATTTTACTTGGCATTACTTAAATATGTCCTTTAATTTGTGTTTAACTCAACCGCTTAAAATGCGTTACTTACTATTTTTAACAGCAATAAGCGTGCGACGAACTCTTTCCGTTTCGTCAACCTTTGCGTAAAAGTACTGCAAAGCAGGTTGAATGGTTAAAAAATCCTGATACTCCGCAATAAGATTGTTGCGGTAGGTTATTTGCTCCTGTTCGGCAAGCTTAAGCGAAGTATTTGCCGAAGAACACAACGCATAAAACTTGCGGTACTGTTCGGGCAAATCCATTGCCGACGATTCGTTATCCCACACGTTAAGTAGCGTTGCGCGTTTTAAACTTGCACCGTCAACTATCCACTTTTCGTATTCCTCTTTGCTATAGCCCGCCTTCTTCAAACGGTATATAAGCATGAGGTTGGACGTGTTGGTAAACCAATCGTACAGCTTGTAAACGACGCGGCTGCTACTGCGTTTAGCGTACTTGCGCATTTCGTCAAAGCATGCTTGATCGAGCAGTTTGTCCACCACCTGCGGACTGCGATTGCCGTTAGCGTATTCGGCGTCAATTTGATCGCAAGCGCGAGCCATAAACTTACCGTAATCGACGTAGCTATCGTTCAAAAACGCTTGTTGCATTGCATGCTTGTCGTAACTGGCATTGTCAAAGCAGTACGCCGTGAAATCCTCACGCATGTACTTGCCCTTCATGAGCAGTTTCGCGTTGATGTAATCGTACTTGCACAGCATATACTTTACCGCGTTTTTGTCATAGCAAAGCTCTTTAAGCTCAGATATTGCGTTGTCCAGCTCATTTTTGAGCAGTTGTTCGTACTCGTTGGGGTTGGAGAGCGTTACTCCGTTACCGTAACCGCTTTCCTGCAACACTCTCACCGCTTCGATAAGCGATTTGCTGTCGGATAACCGTTGATACTTATCCGCGCCGAGTAGCTTGGTGGATAGCACGGCAATACGACCGTTTGCATATAGTTGATCGCTATTCATCATGTGCTCCTAACAGTAACTCGACAACCTTGTTTTCCGTCTGCTCGCGAAGATATTTTACTACGCTTTTTAACGTCAAATCCTTTTCGTAGCCGTTGCCTTCCAGTACGATACCGCCGTCCGCCTTGATGTACTTTTTGCCCAAAGTAAGATTCTTTTCAAATCCGTTTAGCCACACTTGCGTAACAAATTTGGCGTCCGCTTGCGTAACGTAAACCGTCTCGCCTGCTTCGGCATACTTTTCGAGCAACGAACCGATGAGTCCCTGCCTTTCTTCGTCGGACATGTGAACCAACTTGTCATATACAAGTTCGTAACAACGCGAAATCAACTGTTGCTTACGCTCCAGCGTATATTTCTTGGCGTCCAGTTCGGCAGTAGCCTTGCGGTTTCTTTGACGTTCGGCAGCAACAGTCTGTAAACGCTGTTCAAGCGCTTGTCTGTCGCCTGCAATTGCTTGCTCCGCCTTGTCAATGATTGTCTGCGCGCTGCTTTCGGCTGCGGACAAAATTTCGGCTGCCTTAGCGTCAGCATCGGAAAGAATTTTGTTAATGATATTTTCTTTGCCGTTCATTGTAACCTCATAGTTATACTTGTTTACACCGTCATGTGCTATTTGACAGTCACTCAGTCACCTAACGGTGCCAGCTCCCCTTACCACGCAATTTTCAAGCAAATACGCTGGGGGTCGGACTACGTCCTCGCCGCAGAGGAGCCTATAGTTGACTCTTGTATAATTACGCTCCAATAAGCGTGAGAACTGCTTTTGTTGCTTCTTCCACTGCGGGTTTAACCGTGATGTTGGCAACGTCAGCTATAGGCATGTTGTTAAACATCATGATGGATACAACCAAGCCAAGCAATGCGTAGAACTCGATCATTGCAGGGAAGATGATGGACTTGGACGCAATTTCGCCCTTCTTGCCAACAGCTATGATCGTGCTGGCAGCTGTACGTCCTTGCAAAAATGCGGAAACAGCGCCACCAATCATCATGGGAAGGCAAGCCCAAAAAACGTTCCAACCTTGCGCGTTGATTTGCGCAGCTCCGATTGCCGCGTTAGCACCTGTAACTTGTTCGAGAATACCTGCGGCTTGAAGATTGGCAACCGTGGGCAAATAACTTGCACCGAGGATTGCAATAAGGAAACCGTAAATACCCTGAGTTGCGGGCAACAGCGAAAGCACGATAACCTTGCTGAACTTGCTGGGATCCTCAGCAAGTACACCTGCCGAAGCCTTACCTGTAGCCTTGAGTCCCAGTCCCGAACCGATACCGCACAGCAGTACGGTCAAAACAAGACCGATGATACCTATTGTTAAACCTGTCATATTATTTTCCTCCGTTAGGTTTAATTTTAAATTTGTTTTTATATTGTCAAGAATTTCATTCTTGTTATTTCCGTAAAATTTGCTCCATTGAGCATTACTTTACTAATGAATACCTAGTGTCGCTGCCAAATGGCACGAAAAGCTGTCCGTCGCCGGTGTAGAACTTGCCGAAGAACTCGACGTATTGCAATCTGCCGTTGTGAATATAGACGCTGAGTAGTCCCATCACAAGATTGAACAAATGCGCAAATATCAATACGATAGCTGCAAACAGATAGCCTATTCCACCGCCGCTCATTATCATTGACGACAGCGTGTTTATAACCTGTCCCATGATTGCCGAGCTCAACATAAGTCCGAATACGCGGATATAGCTCATAATATCCGAGAAGTAGTTGATGATGCCGTACGCACTACCGAAACTTTTCATCAGTTTACCAAGTATGCCCTTGGAACCGAGTCCGGCAAATATCAACGCTACCGCAAGGGCACCAAGACAAACGTACAAGCCCACTTTGGAAACAATGGACGGCAATCTTAACACTTCGTACGGTTCGTACGCCGCCATATCCAGCGCCGCGTTGAAGATGGCAATTACAAAACCTACGAAGACGATAATCCACGGGAAATCCGCAAGCCACGCGGCAAGATGCTGTTTGTGCTTAATCTTTACAGCCATGTTACAGCCGATACCTGCCATGATGTGCACGACACCGAACAACAGGCTTATTATCATCATAACCATTGGATATTCGCCCGGATCGGGAATAAGCGCGTGATCACCGTACAACGGAATTATTGCCGCATCCCCGTACATCGGACAGGAGAAGAAACTTCCAAACATGAACCCGACGACGATGGCGGATATTCCGCAAATGCCAAACAGTTGCAGCATTGTTTTAAGCCCTGTGGATTGCTTGATGACAACCGCAGCAAATAAACCTATAAGCAAAAGCAACAAACCGTATCCGACGTCGGCAACCATCAGTCCGAAAATGATGAAGTAAAATACGGACATCACAGGGTTGGGGTCCACTTCGTGGTAGTCGGGCACGGAATAGGAATTGGTAACAAATTCGAATTGCTTGGTAATCTTGTTGTTGCGCGTAAGCGTCGGCGCAAATTCATCCTCCGCTATTTCGTCGAACATCAGTACGATGTTGTTCGTAACGCGACGGATTGCCTCATTTACCTTTTCTTCCGATTCGGCGGGGTAAAAACCTTCCAACACGAAGGTGCTTGCAGTATTTTGCAAGTCACCGTCGGCAGCAAGCTTCTTTTCGCATAGCTCAAGATAATCTACATATACCTTCCATGTGGCAACGTGATCGACAAAATGTGCAATCTCGCAAGTAATGCTGTCAATTTCGTCATCTATGCCGTTGAGTTGACGCTCTATACCTTCCATCATAACCACTGGCAAAACGTCCGTAACAAGGTTACACTTGACAAGTCCGTATGCCGCCGCTTTTTCGAAGATTTCCGCCTGAGTACGATGCGCCACAACAACAACCAACGCCGTTGACTTGGTGTCATCGACAATTTCCAACTCAACCGAGTCGTATTCGCTCACAAGCTTGGTTAAATTAGCCAGTTCACTATTGGGAAGTTGACACAACTGCACAATTACGCTTGCCGTGTCTTTATACCAACTCGTCGGGTGCGGTAAACGCTCGTAACTGCTCAATTTGTCGTATTCGGCACGCTTGGACGCCTTTAACACATTGAGTTCGGCTATTTTATCCTTTAACTTGTACAGTTTGGACAGCGTTTGTTCGATTTCGGGAACGTATTGCCCGAAGTTGAGGAAGTAATCGAAGTCAATTTCCCTCTTGGGACGGGCAAAACTTGCCTTTTCGATTACTACCTTCGAACCCTTGTCGCGCTTGTGTGCAAGGTTGAAGTTTTGCGCAACTTCGTCAACGTAATGGATAGCATCCTCTACGCGAGCAATCTTGCCCAACACTTCTTCGCGCTCCACCGAAACGTCAACACTCGCGCAGCTTTCAATATCCGCGCTACGCTTGAGTTGAACGGAACCCGTACGAACAATGGCGTCGTATATATTGTCCTTGTCGGCAGCTATAGCCAACAAGGTTAGCCTTTTCATCTTTACAATTGCCATTACAACGACTCCAAAATCACCTTTACGGTTTTTTCAACGCGTTTTTCCAGTACGCTCAACTCACTATCCGTTTTTGCCTTAAGTTCGTCGAGCAACTTGTCGGCTTCTTTTTCCGCTTGGGCGTCCGCTTGAGACAAACGCTGCGCCTGATACTCTTTGTTGCTTTGAGTAGCATTTCTTTTCATACTTTCCGCTTGCATTTCCGCTTGCGCAATGATTTCGCCCGCCTTTACCTCGGCGTCCGCTACACGGCGCTTAGCAACGTCTTCCGCTTCCAGTATTGAATTTACAACTTCTTCAATCATATCTTCACCCTAATCTTTATCTATCTTGTCAACCCTAGTTGCGTGTACGCCTCCCTCAAACGGAGTGTTCAAAAAGTTATCTACAATTTGCTTAGCCGTATCGATATCAACGTACTTTTGTCCCAATGCAATGATGTTGGCGTTGTTGTGAGCGCGCGTCATCTTTGCCATGTCGGGGTTAACGCACAACGCGCACCTTACACCCTTGACCTTATTTGCAACCATGGATACTCCAATACCCGTCGTGCAAACGAGAATTGCGCGTTCACATTCACCGTTAGCTACTGCCAACGCCGCAGGGCGTGCGAAGTCGGGATAGTCGCACCTTTCCTTGCTGTATGTTCCGTAGTCCACTGCGGTATGTCCCAATTCTTTAAGATAATCCGCTATTTGTTTTTTCAGTTCGAGACCGCCGTGGTCGCTAGCTAAAGATATTCGCATAATCGTCCTCGATTCTATATGATATTGCCGCCCGCTGCTCTTACAAGACGGTTAAGTATGCTTTGCCCAAAAGCAGTACGCGACGTAAAGCTTGCAACGATGTAGTCGTACTTTTCCTCCAAAACGCGCAAGTTTTCAAATAGACTTTGCGCAACCTGTTCGTCGTTATGTCCAATTGGGTAAACGTTGCGCGCACCATACTTGTGCGGTTGTTCAACAAGCAATACGGGATTGAACCCCCGTTTCACCAAGTCGTCGTAAAAGGCAACAAGTTTAGAAACCTCACCGCTCGTATCCAACGCCATGGGCACCTTAGGCGCGTAATGCTTGTACCGCACACCCGGCGAATTTACTTTCGACTTGGGATTTATTACCACTTCAACGCGTTTACCCACCACTTGCTCAATCTGCTCGCTTGTGACTACTCCGGGACGAAGTATCCGAGGTTTACTGCCTGTCAGATCCAAAACGGTGGATTCGATACCAACGTCGCAGTCCTCTCCGCAAAGAATGGCGGCAATGCGTCCATCCATATCCTGCTTGACCCGTTGCCAGCTCGTTGGACTGGGGCGTCCGCTAAGATTGGCGCTTGGCGCCGTTACGGGAACGCATGCGTAACGAAGAAATTCCCTTGCTTGCATTGACCTTGGCATGCGTATCGCCACCGTGTCCAGCCCTGCCGTTATCGCATCGGAAATTGTACTCCGTTTGGGCAACACAATTGTAAGGCTTGCGGGCATAAGACAGTCAATTATCTTTTTCGCGTCGTTATTTACCTCACGCGCCACGTCATATATCTGACCTTTGTCCCAAACGTGAACGATAAGCGGATTGTCACTTGGTCTGCCTTTTGCAACGTAGGTGCTTTTTACCGCGTGTTCGTCCAAAGCGTTCGCGCCCAACCCGTACACCGTTTCGGTAGGAAATGCCACCAGTTCGCCTTGACGAATCAATTCACCCGCAAGTTGCAAGTCGGCATTGTTAAATTGTAAATACTTTGTATCCATGAAATAATTTCGACCTTTACAAAACCGCCTATTTTACATTATAAATTATTTTATCATAAATAAAGAAATTTGTAAACCTAGTGCAACTTAATATAATTTATTTATTTTATAGTAACTTTACATTTCGATGAAAACACCAAGCACATAATATACGTTAACAAAGTGCAATCGGAATATAAACTTGCAAGTACTACTGACAAATGGAAATCACACCGTACAAAAAGCAAAAAGCGACACAGCTTAATGCCGTGTCGCTTTGTAAATCAACTATTATATTGTTGTTTAACGGCCGGGTCTGCTTCCGGGACCTCCGGGACCGCCCGGACCACCGGGGAAGGTGCTACCCGAAGAACCCACAGTCGTTATAATTGACGATACCGTAAAGCTTGTCATTTGCGTTTGACCGCCGTAAATGTAGTACGTTGCGCCTTTTGTAATTTCGGGAGTACTGATGATGACCGATTGGCAATTTTTCAATACCTGTACGGATACAAGAGTGTTACCGCTCTTATCCCTAAGCGACACTGTTGAGCCTGCCGTTATTGTGGATTGATGCGCGTATGACACTACGTACTGCGTGGAGTTGGAAGAAGGTGTTTCTACCATACCAAGCGTTGAAGTGACAAATACCGTACCGCCTGTGATAACGATACCTTTGTCGGCATCCAGTCCTGCATCACGACCCGTTGTGGGACCGTGTACTGTTACCATTCCGCCACTGATGAGAATACTGCCGTTGGAGTCTATTCCGTCACCGCTGGCATCAACTGTAACTTCGCCACCGCTGATAATTATATGCGGAGTAACCGTCCTGTCGTCACTTGCCGCGTTAATACCGTCGTCAAGCGACATAAGGTCGATTGTGCCGTTGCTAATTTCGACATAAGTACCCTCAATACCCTCGTAGCAAGTCGTTATGGAAATATTTCCACCGGATATTTTGGTAAGTTCATCGCTTGTTATGCCGTCGTCGTACGTTGCTATTGTGTAAATACCGCCTTCAATCAAGACGTTTCCGCCATTTGCATGAATTGCGTCGTCAGTGCTGTTGATATTGAACGTACCGCCCAGTATTACAATAAGGTAATCACCGTCCGAAACAGCATGCGTTACGCCCGCGTCGTCCTCGTACTCAATCACGCCAACCTTGATACCCTTGCAGCCTTGTGCAAGCGCGTATTTCGTTGCGCTTGTTCTTTCATCACTGGCTATACGTTTGTAATCGGAGCCGTTTTGGATAAATATGAAATCGTCAGCTACTAAGCCGTATTGTTGTCTGTTAGCTGTAGTGTCGGCAACAAATTGTCCATTTGTTGTAATGTTGTAGCTACCGCCGTTGATATATACTACCGTGTCCGCCTGTATGCCGTCGCCATCTGTGTTGCAGGTATATTTAACTTCGGACAGCGACACGTAACCCTCGTCCGTAGTAAATTCCGTAGCCTCCTCACATTCGACATTTATACCGTCTTTGCCTGCTTTAAGCACGTTAATGGTACAGTTTGACGCTATAACTGCTGCACCTGTGATAGCATGATTGATCGCATTAAGGTTGAGTGTAGCATCTACTATCCTAACTTGACCTTTCGACTTCAATGCGCTTTTACTTTGAGAAGTTACGTTTAGCGTGCCCTTGCCGTTGATTGCAAGCGTGCCTTTGGCGTGGATAGCGTTTACCGTACCGTCCTCATCCTCGCCGGCATTGCTCACAGAGTTTACCGTTCCTTCATTAAGTGTAATAGTAAGCCACGTTTCCTTACCTGATTCAACCGCGATGGCATTTTGCGTTGCAATTGTCACACCGTTGAAAATCAAGCGCACGTCGCCAAGTTCCTTTTTGACAGATATACCGCCGTATTCTCCCTCAAACAGATAGGTTCCTGTTTTTTTGATACTTACAATGTCACTCGTTGGTTTAACCGGCGTAGCGCCGTCACCTGACGTATTATCTTTCAAATCACCAAGATCGGATTTATCCTCAATCTCACCTTTTACAGTGTCGCTTGCCGAGCTGTCCGCCTCACTGGCTACTTCGCCTTTTCCACCGCCGCCCAATTTGTCGCCGGGATTGACAAACGGATTGTCGTTACATGCCGAGAGCACCAAGGCAAAAGAAATAACACAGGCAACAAACACTATTAACCATTTTCTTGTTTTCATCTATTTGTTTACTCCTTTTCAATATCGAAAGCAGGCATATTTTGCCTGCTTTTACGCCATAAAACAATTATGCGTTTTGTGTAGCTAGATACTGTTCGAGCGCGGTTGCAAGTTGATCGGGGCAGGAAGTTCCCTTCATTCCGCACTTAATACCCTTAAGGCGTTGTATTGCCTCGTGAATATCCATGCCCTCAACGAGAGCCGACAGTCCCTGCAAGTTTCCGTTGCAACCTCCAAGATAACTAACACCGTGCAATTTGCCATCCACTACTTCAAACTGTATTTCCCTAGAGCACGTTCCATTGGTTTTATATTTCATTTTGACAACTTTCTCCTTTTGAAACTATTTGTTCGCCTAAAGCCATTGATTTCAATTGACCCGTTCGCTTTCCACCCTGGGCGGAATATGCGAGTCTATGTTATTCCACGTTGTAATCGGTCACGTTCGAGCCGTTGTTCCACAGCGTATCAAGCGAATAAACGTCGCGTGTATCCTTGTGGAATATATGAACTATCACGTCACCGTAGTCCACCGCTATCCATCTGCCTTCGGCGTAACCCTCCTTGCGAATAGCAAAGCGGTCCTGCTTTTCCAGTTGCTCCTCAAGATGTTCGAATATCGCCTTGACCTGAGGTATGCTACGTCCCGAGCAAATTACGAAATAGTCGGCTAGATCGCTTACGCCGCTTATATCTACTATCTTGATATCCGTTGCCTGTTTAGCGGCAAGCAGCTCGCAAATTGTCTTTACTGTAATATCTGCTGTTTTACTTTTTGCCATGTCATTCTCCATTTGTATTGTGTTGTTTTGTGTGCATTTTACATTATCATCTACTTTGCAGTAGTAGTCGATGGTCTGTTCGGACAGTGGACAAACGCTATCCGAATGACGTTCCAAACAAACCTCATACGCCTCAATAAGACAACGCATAAACATGTCGTCCAGACTGCCCTTTTTTAGATGCGACAGCGGATACGGACGGCTATCTTCCGTTTTGTCGGCGACATATACGATCTTATCCAAACGTGTCATGTTGGGTCTGCCCGTTGTGTGATATGCAATAGCGTCCAATATTTCTTGATCCGTCACGCCGAAGTCACGCTTCGCCACTTCCGCCCCGAGGAAGGAGTGAACCACCGACATGGGCATATCGTCAGGCTTAATGAAATTGTATTTGTCATAGTTGGCAGGCGTTATATACTTTGCACAATCGTGAAGTAAGCACGCCGTAAATACCTTTTCCCGCTCATCTTCCGTTGCCAGTTCCAGTCCGCGCTTTACAACGTAAAAAGTATGCTTGAACCGCTCGGGCGTAAGATAACTACGAAGTTTTGAAATCATAGCGTCGTGCTTGGAGTACAATCCATGCTCCTCAATGTAGCAGTCAACGCTGGCGGGAACCAAATCAGTATCGGAATAGCCGAAGTCGTAACAAAGCCTGATTAACGTGGAATTGACTGCCGTTGCCTTGATATCCAATCGCACAATCTTAGCGCCATAGTCCCGTTCGATGCGTCTGACAGTCGCCACTGAAGTTTTACGTCCGCGGTCGGCGACAACAAGTGTAGCCATAGCGGCAATTTCCTTGGGACAGTACCACGTGCCAAAGTTTACAAGGCTGTCGCCACCTATTATAAGATACAGCTCGCTATCTGGATAAAGTTCCGCAAGATGACGGAGAGTATCCACGGTATAACTTTTTCCCATCTTGTTCAGTTCGTAGTCGCTGACTTCGGCAATATCCTGAAAGGCAAACGTAGTAAGTTTGAAACGGGTGGCTTTATCAACATCTACAGCCTTGTGCGGAGGATCGCCACACGGCATTACTATTAGCTTATCCAATGCAAGCTGTTCAAGCGCAGCCTTAGCTATATTGACGTGAGTTGTATGAGGCGGGTTGAACGTTCCGCCGAAAAGACCTATTTTCATAACCATATTTTACAATATTTTCGCCAACTTATCAATTAAAAAAGCAAAAAAAGGTCAACAATATGCGCATGAGTAAAATATTAAACTGCCTACTTAGTTCGATAATAATATTTTTGCTGTGTTTTATATGGATAGTTTATTGCCTGAAAGACAGAACAATAGCGTTTGCTCTGTCCGCAATAGTTACGCTTGCAAGCGGTTATCTTATTTGGAAATCGCTATCCCGATTCGAACAAGGAAAAAAACTGAAACAAACGAAAAAAAGTAACGTTGCAAAGTTAAGCGAATATCTGCGTTTCAACGAAAACAACGCGGAGCTATTCGCCGACATGTTGCGCTACTATCGCTTTGAAGTAACGCCTGTTGACTACGACAACCTGATTGTTTCCAAAAACGACTCGACAAGCTACGTTGCATTGCGGTTTGCTAAGGACAGCGTAACTAAGGATGAGCTATGCAAAGCTGTCGTATCCGCTAAACGCGCCAAGTGTAGCAAGCTGTACGTATTTTCAAACAAAATAGATAGCGCAACCGTAAACCTTGCCGAAAAGTACCTACATACGGTTACCGTGGATATCGCAAACACGTACGCGTTGCTTGATAATTGCGAAAAACTGCCCTCTTTACCCAAAAGCGCGCAAAGAAAGTCCTCCGTCATTGCAAGTTACGCTTTTAACAGAAGGCGGTTCGGGTTGTACTTGCTGAGTTGTCTATTTATGCTTGCCGTATCCGTTGTCGCCTACTTCCCCTGGTACACTATGGGTTGGGCAACGGTAAACTTTATCTTGGCAATGTACAGTCTGCTCAACACACGGTACAATACGCCACCGACAAACATCACCTTGGACTAAACAAATTTACTCAGCTGCGTATCCAACGGATTGTCGATAATTAGGGCTTCCAGTTCGGCAACGCTGAAACTGCCCAGCGTTACCATATCCGAATCTACCACTTCCAAACAATACAAAAAATTCCCTTGCATACGCTTTGCTACGTCGGCAAGAGTATTGTGCTGATAAAATACAAGAGTTTTCTTTTCCATACCTCTTTTTAAAAACCGTTTTTTATTTGTTGCAAAAACCGTCCTTTCGTATGTTTCTCTCCCACGCGCAAATACGCCGGAAAACAGACCTATTGCAAACAGTCCCAAGCTAAACAGATTACCACCGACAAACAGTGAAACAACGAACACGCCAAACACTGTCAACGAAAAAATAATGGTAAACTTTTTCGTCAAGGTCAGCGCTTTGTCGCCGAGTTTTTTGTCCAACATCCCCGTAAGAACACGACCGCCGTCCAATGGATAACACGGAAGCATATTAACGCACGCCATGGTGAGATTGGCAGTGAAGAAACTTTCAACGTAGTAATACGTTACAGGCGCTATCCACCACAGCGCAAGGCATGATAGACACAATATAAGATTTGTGAGCGGTCCTGCCAACGCTATCTTTATTCGATCCGTACCGTTGACATCCTGAAAGTCACCGTAAAGAACAGCGCCGAATATCCCCAGCTGTATTTCCTTACAGCGGTAAAAAAGCCTGCTTGCCACAACATAGTGAGCAATCTCGTGTAGCAACACCGCAAAAGAATACATGGTAGCGAAGTATCCTTGTCGAAATACTATCGCTACCACGAGAAATATCCAAAAGCTGGGTTTTATTACAATCTTTACACGTACCATGTAAGTTGCGATTCACTGCCTATAACGTCCTTGACAGTTTCGCCTGCAACGCTCAGCGTTGCCGTAAAGGTTCCGTCATATTTACCGATGAGTGAGTTTACGCTGACAGTGTCACCCACCGAAACATATACGCCGGTCAGATTGTCATATGTAATACATGTCGTATCGTCTATTGCAACAATTACCGACGTATCGGTAACCTGTGTAACTTTACCCGCAGTAAAGGATAATGTTGCTCTACCACCGTCAAACGTCGCTACGCCGTCAACAACGTCAACAAGATTTGCGTTTGCGGGGATTGCCACCGTTTGCGCAGTTACGTCTTGTTCGGGCTTGTCGAAAACAGACGAAACTACAGCCGCTTTTGCCGTCTGAAATACGTCTGACGCGAAGTTGCCGTCGATAAACAGCAAAGCCGCAAGTATTGCCACGCAAAGCACCGCGACAATTGCAATCTTGACAGGCTTAGATAGTTTAATGTTTATTTTGGGTATCTTTAACCTGCTTTTCTTGCGCTCAGGTTCGGCAACATAATTGCGTTCCGAATATGATACGTCAAGCCAATCATTTTCTTCTGCATCACATACGATACTGTTTACACCGTCAAAATCCATAAAGCTACACCTCCGTATTTTCACGGTAGTACTCTATGAGTCAACATTTCCCTTTATGCCAATGGAGAAGAATTTGGCTTGATTTTTTTAACAGAAACAGTTATCAACATGTTGGCTTGCGAACCCTTGCCCACCTCCACCGTCAACCCGTCATACTGCATGTAACGGGAAATCAACTTAGACAGTTCGCAAAAAAACTCCGTTTGATGGTAGTTAAATTTATCTTGAAGCACCATGGTCTGCGCTCTTTGGTAAACTCTTGATTGTTTCATATTAACCTCATGCGTTTCGCTTAATTTTACGCTTTAGTCTGCCGAAGATCCCTTTGTATGGCGCAACACAGTCGTAAATATCCACTATCCCCGTATGAAGATTGTTTGCCAAAACGTCAAATGCGCGACTTTGTTGTAATTTAAGACAGCAGTTGACGTCATCGTTTTCCGGCAGTACGCCAAGAGCCGTGTGACCTAGCAAACTGAAGATTTCGAAGGAGGACAGCATTTCACCGCTTGCAACGAGGTCTCCGCGCACACGGTTGACAACTACATTGATGGGCAAACTGCTACCTAGCTCTGCTATAGTTTTATCTGCATCGCGAACGCTACTTAAATGCGGCGTAACTACGACAATTGCCTCGTCAGCACAAGCTACCGCTCGGCGAAAGCCTGTTTCCAACCCCGCAGGACAATCAATAAGCAGATAATCAAATGTATCGGATAATCTATCTACTACTTTTTTGACTGCGTCGGCAGTTATTTGGCGCTTGGCAATGTGACAGTTGGGCATGACGTACAGCGTGGGTTCGTCGGCATTTTGTATGAGTGCTTGGCTAGGTCTGCAACGGTTTTCCACCACGTCAATAAAGTCAAACACTACCTTATCCTCTACCTGCATTACAACGTCCAGATTGTTAAGTCCTATATCCAAGTCCATCAGTAACACTCGCAGTGACTTCTTGGCAAGTGCCAACCCGAGATTTGCGCATACCGTTGTTTTGCCTACTCCGCCCTTTCCGCTTGTTACGACAATTTTACGCGCCATAATATCACTCCTTAATCTTACTGTAAGCAACATTGTATTACGATTGATACGCGTATAATGACATAAAAGCAAGAAAAAAGGCTCCCCTTGTTTGTTCAAGGGGAGACCTTGTGTCGTTTTATGCGTAATACCCGAACCTGCTACAGTATTTCGAGGTTCTTTTTGAAAACTTTCTTGAAATCCAATGCAAGGTTGTTTGCCGCGTTGAGTTCCAAGTTGGCGTCACCGTTGAGTTCCGTTTTCATGATGACGCTATCGCCCAATACGTCGCAAGTAACTTCCGTAACCGCGTTACGCATGCCGAAATCCAAGGCTATGGCAAGCTTGAGCATAACCGCCAACTTCTTTACCGCCTCGACATCCTCGGAGGAAAGTATCGTATTGTACTTTGCCCACTCGGTGTAGTTGACTTCTTCCTTGTTATATACGTCCGTTACCATTGCGGCAAACACTATATCCTTGTGGGATATACCGTACAAGTTGCTGTTAAGAATCATATACGACGTATGTTTTGCATGATTGTAAAACTTGAACGACTTGCCTATGTCGTGTAACATTGCACAGACACGCAATACCTTGACGTACGCACGCGGGAACTTGTGCAGTACACGCAGTTGCTTAAACAACTGTACACACAAGTTGAACGTTTGCTCTGCGTGAGATACGTTTACACCCATGTGACGTGCAAAAGTTTGAAGGCTGTACCCTAACGTGTCGGAAATGGGTTTTTCCAGCGTTTGCGGAACAACGTAGTTAAACATTACGCCTTCGCGAAGCCCCGAGCCGCTTGCTACAATCTTGGTAAAGCCCATGTAGTCCACAAACGCCTTGATAACGGCGAGCGCCGATGGGAATACGTCTGCGCGGGCAGAGCTAAGTCCCTTGATACGACGTTTCTTGTCAAGGTCGAGCGTCCTGACCATATTGAACACGTAGTCGAAATCCTCAACGTCCATGTTGAAGTTATGCACCATATCCAGAGGGTATTTCTTGACCTTGCGAATGATACGTGCAAGGTTACGGCAGCTTCCGCCTACACCGATAAGTTGAGTGTCGGGATCGATTTCCTTGAACCACTCCACCTGTTCCAACTGCTCACGAACGTACGCCACCATGTCGTCGGTGCACTGTTCCGGCGTTTTGTCGGGAGACACAAACATATTGGTAAGCGTAACCGCGCCAAATGGCATTATATGAGTGTGCAGGATAGTCCTGCGGTTGTAGTAAACAAACTTGGTTGAGCCGCCGCCGATTTCAAGAATCAGTCCACGTGGAATATCCATCGAGTTGACTACGCCCTGATAAACGTAATTTGCCTCCTCGTCGGGTGATACGACGGTTATCCTGATTCCCGTAGCGTTGTAAACGTCACTAAGGAAAGTTTTTTGATTGCTGGCTCTGCGCACTGCCGCCGTTGCCACAGCCAAGATACGGTCAACGTGCTTGATAGCGCACATTTCCTTGAAGCTCTTGAGGGTTGCAATAGCTTGCATGATACGCGTCTGCTTGAGACTACCGTCAGGCTCCGTTTCGCCAAGACGAACAGGCTCGCGACGTTCTTCGGATACAATAAAGTATCCGCCGTTCAACACGTCGTAAATTACCAACCTTGCAGTATTTGATCCAAGATCGATCAAAGCAATTTTTTCCATTTTTGCCACACTCCTATATACGTTAATACATGGGATTTCGAGTCACGCGGTTATTGAAATCTGCACGGATTCGACAGTGCTACAATCGGTTGTTTTATTCCAAAATGTAACCGAATTCAATCCGCAGATTACAATAGCCAAAAATAAGCAACCATAGTATATCATACAAAAATAACTTTGTATAGATGGTTTTGAAAAAAAGTTTCAAAAAAATAGAAAATTTTTCAAAAATTTTCCTTTCAAAACGGTTCTTATGCCAAAATAATACAAAAATAGCAGGATTGTGTTATTATTTCGGGGATTTCGAAAAAGAATCCCCGCGTAGTAACATAAAAAAAGGCTCCCCTATGCAAGGGGAGCCGTATGCGTTAGCAGACTGAAAGGCCGTTAGTTATTGCTGCGCCTCAACTATTGTTCGACGGAGCGTCTTAGTAGATAAGGCAAGTATGCCGATAACAAGTACGATTGCAAGATCCGCGAATACGAACATATTGTAAACGAATGCCCAAGACACAGCCGTGTAGCCTTCCATTGCCCAGGAACTGAATACGTAATAACCGCTTACAACGTGGGCAAAGTATCTGAGCAATATTGCGACTGTCGCGCCCACTGCAAATTCGGCAAGCATCTTACCCTTTATAAATGGAATCTTGCGCGCAATACCTGCTACTCCCAATGCACCAAACGCGATGGGATAATCCAGTAACGCCTGCATAGGTTGATAGAATTGCGGCGACTGAATAAATTGTAGCATACCGTAAACAACGCCCACAACCAAGCCGCGGCGAGTGCCAAACATATATGAATAAAGAATGATAGGCAACATACTTGCAAAGGTTACCGATCCGCCCTGTGGTAACGAGAAAAACTTGATGTAGGACAGCGCGTAAGCAAGCGCTACGCAAATGGCTCCGTAGGTGAGCGCCTTGGCGTCGTAGCCGTCGTCCTTTTTACCGCCGAGAACGGATAAAGCAACGATTACAGCAACCAATACCACAGTTACAACTGTCATTTGCCAATTTTGACCGTCGAGCGGCGCATAATCATCGTCTATTGCAGGAACGCTGAAAGCCAAAGCAATTGCATACACTACAAACGCAACAGCAAAAGCCAATGCGACCCATTTATATGCTTTTATTTGTTTCTTTTTGAGGATAAGAGTAACTACAATACCAACAATCATTAGCGCTATCAAGCCGATAAACATCCAGTAATATTTGTTGATGTCGCCGGACCATATTTGATAAGCCACTTCCAAAAAGCCGAGTATGGATATTACTCCCACCGAGTAACCGATAATTACACCTACAATTGTCTTGCGGGACTTAGCAAGATGATCTTCGTCACGGTTGCGGATAATGATTGCATAAACAATTATTGCTACAGCTACGGCTATCGTTGCATACAAAGCGAAGCTTCCAAGCAACGTGCGAATTGTCTTGAAAGTGGATTTGTCAATAGACTCGTCACCGCTTGCAAAACGTTTGAGAATTTCCCACAGTTCTTTCATACAAATCTCCTTTTATTATGTAAAAGCAATTTACGCCCCTACAAATATTTCGCCGAGAAAAAGAAAAAGTCTTTCTTGCATGAGAAAGACTTGAGTAAAGTACACAACAATAGTAAATTCGTGCTTTCCTTACGCAAGTGCTAACTTGACAAGTTCAAAGGGACTCTCTCAGCCGAACCGTACGGGCTCGGCACCCCCAGCAAGATTATTTTACTACTGTTACAACAATATGTCAATTATTTAAGTCGGCTAAAATAGTACCGGTATATACACCGACAACACAAAGCCCAGCCCACCGGAAACTACGTTAGCCGCAAGCGCGTAAACAAGCGCCTTCCACAATGGTACGCCCTGCTTCCGTAGCGCGATTGCGTAGGTAACAGCCTCAACAAATATTACGCCAAGCTCCAACGGCAGATATAAGATAAGCAACATCAGCATACCGTCGAAGTAGCACAGCACGTTTAGCGCAACGTTAAGCGCTATTTGCGTTACGATGTTAGTAACAAGAATTGTTATGTACGACTTACGCCCTTTAATGCGGAAAAGTAGCGCAATTAAAAGCTCAACAAGTATCGTTAACGCAATACGGATAAGCAGTGCCGTTATTTCGGTCACGTAGTCGTAATTGTTTTTCAGTTCCAGTTCTACGCCGTCAAACCAATCGCCGTGATTGCCGTCGCCGTGAGACAAATCGGGATTAAGCAGCACGTCATTTACGACGGACAAATCTACCTTGTAATAGCTATCGAAGGCGTAACGCTCGTAAACACGACTGGAAACAAAAGCATTGCTTTCGGGATAGTACAGCAACACCTTGAAACTGTACGGCGGGTAATAGCCCCAACGCACGTCGCTACTGTCTTTATCAATCTTCCACCACAGTTGCAGGAAGTAATAACCGTCCGCGTCTTGATAATCTACAAACGTTTGCCAAATACGCTCCACTTCCTCGTTATGGTAGTCGGGATTGTCGATATAATTCGAGTCGTACCTTGCAAAATCCACATAATCCCACCCTTGATCGGGATCGTATGCGCTGTACGGTCCTGTCGTTATGTGTTGAGACAGGATTGTTACGTAGCACGTCTCATCGCCCATATTGTCAAACGATATATTTATTGACGGCTTCGGTCCCATATCCGCGTTTGCCACCTGCGGTTGAGCAAAAGCCAGTACGGCAAATAGCGCAACTATACTAAATATAATCAAAGTTTTATTTCTGTTCATATTTCCTCGTTATAAGCAAACTTTATACAAGCACTCCCGCATAGCTTTTGCGGGAGTGCTCACTTGTTAGTATCAGTCTGCGTGATAGTTATAAAGCACGTTCGCTTTCTCGACCAACCTGTAGAAGTCAAGTTTGAAGTCGTCTTGTGTAAGATATACAGTCAACTGTTCCAGACGGGAAAGTACAGCGGTAAAAGATGCATCACCCTTGTACTTGGATTGTCTTAGTATCAGGCCGTACTCCAGCACGCAACCGATAAACACGCAGTCGTCGCTTGGCGTTTCGGTGTAATCGGATGTTTTGAAAGTGATTGACACGCTCTTATTTTGCTCAATACCGTCGTTAGACATAGCAGGTTTCTTATATTTAACCTCGGCAGTTGCAATTTCGCCTTGGACTATTTCGCCGTCGCGGTTGGACTTAAGTTCTATTTCGTACACGGCTGTTACAGTATGACCTGAGCCGATTTCACCTGCGTCGGTCTCGTCGTCTTCAAATTGTTCCTCGGTAAGTAACTTTGTATCGTATCCAAGCAAACGGTACTTGGACACAACGCCGGGATTGAACTCTACGCCAATCTTTGCATCCTTAGCAACGGTTACGAGCGTACCGTTGAGTTCGTTTACAAGCACCTTTTTTGCTTCCAAGATACTGTCCAGATACGCGTAATTTCCGTTGCCGTTGCGCGCAAGTGTTTCCATTGTGGTGTCGTTGGTATTGAGCATACCTACACCGAGCACCGACAGATATACACCGCTTTCACGCTTTTGGCTGATCAATTTTTCCAATCCGAGCTTGCTACTTACGCCCACGTTGAAATCGCCGTCGGTTGCAAGTATAACACGGTTGTTGCCGTTAGGAATAAAGTGTTTTTCAGCAATCTTATAAGCATTTTGCAATCCGCCCGCACCGTTTGTGGAGCCTCTTGCCTGCAAGTCTTCGATGACGCTGGCAATCTTTACTTTGTTTGTGGCAGGTTCGCCATCCAAAGCCACGCGGCTGTCGCCGGCATATGTTACAACGCTGATTACGTCACCTTTACCAAGACTTTCAAGTAGCATTGTAAAAGCCTGTTGGATAAGTCCAAGCCTGTCAGCGCCATACATTGAACCGCTTGTATCAATGAGGAAAACTATATTGTTGCCTTGCGTACTGTCAAATTTAAGTTCCTCGGCAGCAACGGATACGGACAGTAATTTGTGATTCGTATTCCACGGACAATCGAAAACGCTTCCACCCAGAGCCAACGCGTTATCGCCCGTAGGACGGGCGTAGTTGTAAGTGAAGTAATTGACGTATTCTTCAAGACGAACCGAGCCTGCCGAAAGCTTCATGCCGCTTTCTATCTGTCTGCGCATGAGCGAGTAGGACGCCGTGTTGCGATCCAACGAGAAATAGGACTTTGTTTCATCGTCGGTGGATACGAAAGGCTGTTCCACTATCGACTCGTATTGATAGTTTTCACCATCAGCTCCCATTGAAAAATTGGGGAAGTAGTAGTCACCGGGTCCACCGTTACACGCGGCAAACAGCGCAATACAAAGAGCTAACAGTACGGATAATATTATGACTGAAGTTTTTTTCATGATGTTGCCTCCTTTTAGCCTGCGTGGCTATGTTTTTCACCAATACAACACCTCGAGGTTTTGGTTTGTCCCACGTTTTTGTGATTTTTTTAAACTGCGTCTAAAGCTTTCATTCAAGCAAGCAGTTGCAGAATATCCTGTGCCACTTCAGTGCGCTGACCGTTGCGCGCAGCTACGTAGAAATGCCAGTCGCGTGCAGCGAAATAGGCTTGCGTTACGTACTCGCCACTCTTGTCGTAGTCACCGTCAATGCTCAATCCGTCAACGTCACTGTAACTGTGATAAATATCCTTCAAATCATTGCGGACGTATCCGTCAACTTCGCCTATAAGCTCCAATTCGGTAAATATACCGTCAGGCGAACGCACGCCAAGATACACCTTGACGTAACGAAGCTCATTGCTGTCGGTAAAGAAAGCGTAACACTTTACACCAAGTATTTCGTAACCGTTGTCGCTAAGCTTGCTTATGTGCAGTACGTCGTCGTAATCACTGAGATTAGCGCTTCTCCCCTTGACGTCGGCGTAGGTGTAGTAAGCAACAGTAGGCTTGACAGAAACTGAGGGGTTCTCGCCCTGGTTTGTCGAGCTGTCAGGCAAAGTGAACATCGGTAGGCTAAACAAAACGACAACAAGCACAACAAAAACCGCAACCGTCGGCGTTATCCAGGCAAAATTGCGCCAAAACGTCGATTTTTTGCGCGCGGAAGGCAATGGCTTGGCTTGTTTAGCCACCATTTCCATCTTGGCTTTTTCTGCAAGATTCTCACACGGTTTTAGTTCCTGCGCGTAATCATCAAACAGTTTTTGTATGGTTTCGTCTTGTTTCTTCATCACTATTACAACCCACTATTCGGCGGATTTGTCCCGCCCTTCAAATAATTTTTTATCTTTTCTTCCGCCGAGGCTATCGCCCTTTGCACCGCCGACTTGGATTTACCTAGGCTAGTTGCGCTATCCCTGACGGTGAAATCCATAAAGTACTTTTGGTAAATAACCCGTTTTTCGAAGTCGGTCAAAGTACCCATTGCTTGCTTTAGCGCCAAATGCGTTGTTGACTGTTCGGCAACGTCATCGTCGCTTGACAAGTTGAAGTAGTCGTCTATGTTTTCCGAACGCCGTCGGTTTTCCTTGCGCAGAGCGTTCAAAGCGACGTTTTGCGTAATCTTACATATCCAAGCGTAACCGTTTGTTTGAGGTTTAAACAGATAAGCGCTGTTGACAATACGCAAAAAACTATCCTGCACGACGTCTTCGGCGGTAGCTCTGTTTTTGACAACGGACAAAGCAATAGATAACATTCTTGCGGACACAAGGCGCGACAAACCCTCCAAGGCGAACGTGTTGCCTTGGGAGATTTGCACAATGAAGATATTTATTTGTTTGCGCATTTCGTCCGTCATAAATTGTATTGTAGCACAACGACAAACTTAAAGCAAGATGAAAATAAGTGAAAAGGACGCATTGCTTTCAAACAATGCGTCCTTGATTTTTGCATTAGCAAAATTTCATTTATAATACGTTAACCACTTCATGTAAAAGGTAAATCACCCCGTACATCACAACCTGACTTATGAAGTACACCCACAGTGAATATCTGCCGCAAAATGTAACAGGGCAAACGTACTTGGGGTTGACAGACGGGAATATACTTTTACGCTCACGGTATAATGCCTTGCCAAGCACTACGCCCACTAAGAACCAACCGAAATCGGGCAAAAACGCCAGGTAATCGCCCCCGCCGTAAAACTTTTTGATAACGGCTGTGCGCCAACCGCTTTCGCCAAAGATGAGATTTGTCCAGTGGATGTTCATGTACTTTGCGCAGTGTCCCACAATAAGTGCAGTCATCGTAATAGCGAAGAAAATCACTCCGAAAATGTTTTTTTGCCAGTTTTTGGTAAGTTTCGACCAAATCCATTCGATTGCTGTATATATCAATACCGACAGCGCCACAACGTGAATAACATTGAAGTAAATTGTTAATTCGTCCTGTAATATTGCGGACAATGCGTAAGTAACTGCGGAAAACAGTACTGCAAATGCACACATCTTGATTGCGCGTTTACCGTTACTGCGACTGAAACTACATGACACGCCACTTGTCAGCACAAACAAGGTGACGAAAACGTCGTGGGTGACGTTTCTCAACGCTCCGCTGTAGTAATCACCGCCAAGTTTGTAAAGCCACTGAAATAGCGCCGTGTTGTAGGAGGAGGTGAAACCGAAGTACACGTCCCACATAAAGTGATCCCACACGACAAACAGTATCATCAATCCACGCACGAAGTCCACTTCCCATATGCGCTCTCGCTTGTGGGTAGCTGCAAGCTCGTTTATTTCCTCTTCTACCTGTTCGGGAGTGAGCTGTTCGACAGCAATACTGTCAACCGTTTGCAGATTTTCTACATTTTGCAACTTTGACTTGCACTGTGTAGATTTATTCTTTTGTTTATTTTTTTTACTCATACTTTTTAATTTACATCCGAAATAAACTATCGCATACCGCAACAGGGGAGGCGAGTGTGATCCGCTACAAAACAATCTGCAACGAGCGATTGTCCGCTATAAGTGATAATTTATATCACCCAAACGCAGTAAAGCCGTTTTTAGCGGAACATGCGAGTCACCTCATCTATTGTTGCCCCGCCGATACACTTGTCTTTATCGTAAAACACGACAAACTGTCCCGGAGTTACCGCGCGTTGCGGTTCATGGAAATATACCTTGACCTTACCGTCATTGCACAGCTCCACGTCAACTCCCTGTTCGCTTTGTCTGTATCTGAACTTTGCCGTGCAACTGAATTTATTGCTCGGCGGACTCGGTATCCAATTGACACCGCTTGCAATCAGACTCTTGGACAACAGTACGCTTTCGTCACCGTGGCTAACTACAAGACGGTTGCGCTCCATGTCCTTATCCACAACGAACCATCTGCCTTGTCCTTCGGACGTTCCGCCAAGACCCAGACCCCTACGTTGTCCGAGAGTATAGTACATCAGTCCGATATGCTCGCCGACGTGTTTTCCGTCAATATCTACAATTTCACCCGGTTGATTGGGAAGGTAGTTTTGCAAAAAGGCGCGGAAGTTACGTTCACCTATAAAGCATATACCGGTGCTGTCCTTTTTCTTGGCGTTGACAAGCCCCAGCTCGTCGGCAATTTGTCGAACTTCGCTCTTTTCAACGTTGGCAAGAGGGAACAACACGTCCTTTAGTTGTGCTTGCGACAATTGATTGAGGAAATACGTTTGATCCTTGCTTTGATCCTTGGCTTTGAGTAGGTAATGAACTCCGTTATCGTGCAGAATACCGCAATAATGTCCTGTTGCAATGTAATCTGCCCCAAGAGCCTTGGCGTATTCAAGAAACGGTCCAAACTTTATTTCACGGTTGCACAACACGTCGGGATTTGGGGTGCGCCCTTTGGCGTATTCATCGAGGAAATAACTGAACACGCGCTCCTGATACTGCTTGGCGAAATTTACAGAGTAATACGGTATGCCGATCTTGTCCGATACGCGCTTGACGTCCTCGTAGTCCTGCTCGGCAGTACAGCATCCGTCCTCCGTCTCCTCCCAGTTGTGCATAAATAGTGCTATTACGTTGTATCCTTGGCGTTTGAGCAACCACGCTGACACTGCGCTGTCAACGCCGCCGCTCATTCCCAATACTACAGTTTTCATATGTGCTGATATGACCTCATTTTCAAATCATACTTGAAATCACAGTGGATAAATGTGTTTTTAAGATTTTTTCATGGCTTTGCGTTGCGCGGCAGACCGTACAAGTCGCTTCAACGTATCTATAGTGTCGTCGTTGTTTTCCGTAGTCATCACAACTTCCAGTAGTTCTTCCGTTGCCTGTACTGCATCTTCGCGCGCAAGCATACGTCTGACAAGATACATTCCCTCCAGTTGCGATTGAGTAAGCAACAGCTCCTCACGGCGTGTTCCGCTACGGTTTAGGTCCACAGCAGGGAAAATGCGTTTTTCGCTCATGCGACGGTCTAGCTGGATTTCCATATTGCCGGTGCCCTTGAACTCCTCGTAAATGATATCGTCCATCTTACTGCCTGTATCAATCAACGCCGTTGCAAGTATCGTAAGACTTCCGCCGTTGCGGGTATTTCTGCCTGCACCGAACATCTTTTTCGGTTCCTGCAAGGCAGCGATATCCAATCCGCCGGTGAGAGTTCTGCCCGTTTGCTCGGCGATTTGGTTATAAGCGCGTCCAAGACGTGTAATACTGTCCATTAAGATCATCACGTCCTGTCCCTGCTCCACGCGGCGACGAGCGTTTGCAAATACCAACTCGGCGACACGGCAATGGTTTTGCGGTTGTTGATCGAAGGTGGAATACACTACTTCGCAATCCACGCTTTCCTTGAAGTCGGTAACTTCCTCGGGACGTTCGTCAATGAGCAGCACCGTCAAGTGAATTTCGGGGTGATTTGCCTTGACCGCCATTGCAATCTTCTTGAGAAGGATAGTTTTGCCTGTTTTGGGCGGAGCAACGATAAGACCGCGTTGTCCCTTGCCGATAGGCGCAACCAAGTCAAGTACGCGAAGCGAATAGTCGCTTTTGTCCGTACGCATGTTGATACGTTGATTGGGGAAACACGCCTCAAGCGACTCGAACGGCGTGCGCGTAATGCTGTTGCAGGGCATGTCGTTTATTTCGTCGATGAAGATTACCGTCGGGGCAGATCTATCGGGATACTGGCGAATAGCCACCTTGAGTTTGTCGCCCGAAGTCACCTTCATACGGCTTATCATGTTAGCGGAAACGTAGTAATCCTTGTTTTGCGTGTTGGAGTAGTTGTGAGTACGCACAAATCCGTATCCGCCGTCGGCGTTGATTTCCAATATTCCCGTGCGCGGAAGCGACGGATCAACGTTATCCGCCGAGGACGCGTCCTCGTCCTTGATTTCGACTTCGAGATCGGGTCTTTTTAACCTGTCCACATCTCTTGGCGGACGGCCGGATTTGATGGGAATTTCCTCATCGATTTCCCCTTTCAGCCTGGCGATGATGACCTTGATAAGGTCGTCACGTTTGCGTTCACGCGGATACACGCCCACACTACGCGCTATTTTGCGCAAATCGTGAACGTTGACGTCCGGTAGAGCTGCCAAAAACTCCTCCACACTGGCAAATTGGATAGACATATTTTCCTCCTGAAAAAACAAAAAAAATCCTTTTTTACGGTAACTTACAAACGTTAAAAGTAACTACAAATAAAAAGCAAAATATACGCCGTCTTAAAAAGATAAAAACAAAGAAGATTCAACTAGACGTCGCAAAAATCTTTTTACTTATTTTATTATATATTTTACTCTTTGTCAATATTAAAAATACCCAATATATTGTGGAAAGTTATCGCAAGTTGTAACAAAAGTAACAAAAATAAAAATGCGTAAAGATAAGCTTTCACGCATTTTATTTTATATGAGTTTATTCAAATTTTTGACTAAGAATAGCTTGGTCGTCCATGTCGTAGATTGTTGCGCCCTTTTCATCAACAATACAGTATGCCGACTTGTCCTTGGGAAGACTTGCACTGCTAACGTTTATGCAATATACGCCCGAGGCAACCTCGCAGTGATTTTCGTGGAAATGTCCGTAAATCATTACGTCGCCCTCTTTTATCATGGGTAAGTGATGACTGTTGTAAACGTGACCGTGCGTCAAAAACAGACGGCGATGACCCAACGGAATTATGTTATTTTCCACAAATGGAAATTCGCTTATCATTTCGTCCACAGCGCTGTCGCAGTTGCCACGCACCGAAATAACCTTGTTGGAAATGGCGTTGAGCATCTCAGCCACCTTCATGGGAGCGTAATCCTTGGGGAAGGGATTGCGCGGTCCGTGGTTATACACGTCGCCTAGCAGTATCAAAATATCCGCCTTGGATTGATTAAACTTTTCTATTATAAGCTTGGTATAATACGCCGAACCGTGCAAGTCCGTTGCAATAAACAATTTCATATACTATCCTACTCTTCCGTGTCGGGCAAAATATCGGTGTCGTCCTCGTCATCAGGATCGCCGTCATTGTTTTGGCAATCGGCGCAACCCGAACACCTGTCGGGATATACGGGAGTGATACCCAGTTGCTCAAGGTTGTATTCGTCGTTGACAACCGTTTCGGACGCGTCGGTCGTTTTTACGACAACCGTTTGTCGCAAAACGTCAATACTTACCACAACGCCTTTACCCTTGGGTGTGACAATTTCGCTGCCTACCTTGGGCATAAACTTGAGTGTATCGGCGTAGTAATCGTCTTCGAACTTCAAGCAACACATAAGCCTACCGCACAATCCGGAAATTTTGCCGGGATTCAAACTGAGCCCTTGGTGCTTAGCCATCTTAATGGAAACACGTTCGAAGTCGTTCATATAATCGTTACAACAGCACACTCTGCCACAGGGTCCCAAACCGCCCTTCATCTTGCACTCGTCGCGTATGCCTATCTGACGAAGCTCGATGCGCATGTGGAAGGTAGCAGCCATTTCCTTTACCAAATCGCGAAAGTCTATGCGGTTGTCCGACGTGAAATAGAACAACACCTTACTGTTATCAAAGGTAAACTCCGCATCCACAAACTTCATGTCTAACTTGCGTTTGTTTGCCATTTCCTGCGCGGTCCTGATAGATGAGTGACGCTTGTTAAGATTCTCTTGATGTTTGGCAATATCCTCTGCCGAAGCTTTGCGTACAACGGGTTTCAAGTCGCCCTTGATATCTGCGTCAGGTACGTCTGTATTTGCAATGACAACAGTACCGAACTCCATTCCGCGGGCGGTTTCCACAATTGCGCCTTCGCCCTTTTCGAAGGTCAGTCCTTTCGGCGCAAAGTAATACAGTTTGCCTGAATCTTTAAATTTAATTCCAACTACTTCCGACATCTATATCGTATCTCCAATATCGTATTTAACAGTTGATCGACAACAACGGTTACATTCCCGTTGTCGATGAGTCTTTTTTGGGCCAAGTTTATCTTTTCTATACAAATCTCACATGCTGCTATAGTGTAGCTTGAGCAAATTTGGGCAATAGTATCATGTAGATGAGGCAATATGCACAGACTCGGCTCCAACCTGTACACAATACTTTCCCTAAGTATCGTCGTCAAAAAACCTAAACAATCGGATATATACTCTTTATTCGCAAGTATTTCCGATGCAAACTTCAAGGCGTTTTTGGTAGAGGTCATTTGCGTTGCAATACCAATTGCCGTATTGTACGCATTGAAGATAGCGGGATTTGCCAATATACGTTCGCCTGTGTTGACACTACCACCCGACATTGCCGCGGCCATTTCACAAGAAACGAGGTTAAAACTCTTTTCTTGTAACGCTAAACGCACCTGCTCAACAGTAAACTTGGTTTGTTTGAGCACCTGACAGCGACTGCGCACAGTAGGTAATAGCGCTTCCGCATCCGTTACACCCACAAATATATACACGTTGGGAGTCGGTTCTTCCAGCGTCTTTAACAGCTTATTTTGCCACAGTTCACTGCCTATTCCCGATGTGGAACTGCTGGCATCCACCAGAAAGACACGCTGAGAACTTGCGTCAACGGGACGCTTGTAGCTTTCTTCCACAAGGTAAGCTATATCTGCTACACTCAGTCTTGCCTTGGATTGATCGAGAGGCAAACGAATTACGTCCTGATGGGACGCGTCCTTTACCTTTTTGCACGCTTCGCAATCGTCGCCAACGTGGTTGTAACACATAGTGACAATGGCGCACTCCTTCAATAGGCTCGGCAGATACTGCTTTTCGCCTACTACAATGTAAGCGTGTACGGCACGTCTTTCGGCAAATGCCGTCGAAAGGTAAGCCCCAATGTTTTTGTCAAAAGAGGCGTTCATCGTATAATCCCTCGGCGGACAAGTATCTCGCGCAGTTTTGCTTGCGTTTGCTCTTTACTGCCCGACGCGTCAACTACTTCGAACCGTTCGGGATGCTCGGCAATCAACTGCTTGTAGCCTTGATATACGCTCAGATGAAATGCGTAGTCCACCGCTTCCATGCGATCGGTTTTGTCCGCGCCACCCTTACGCTTGAATGCCTGTTCGGGGGACAAATCGAGAAAAATCGTAAATTCGGGCATGTATTCACCGACGGCAAGTTCGTTGAGCTTGACAATCTTGTCCAGTCCTAAACCTCTGCCAATGCCCTGATATACGTAGGACGAATGTACGAAACGATCGCAAAATACCACCTTTCCTTGGCAAAGCGCCGGTTTTACAATGTCCTTGAGGTGCTGGATACGGGACGCCGCGTACAAAAACGCTTCGCAAAGGTCATCCATTGCGCTATTGTTGGCATCAAGAAGTATTCGACGGATTTGTTCGGCAATGTCGCTTCCGCCCGGTTCGCGGGTGAAAACAACGTTATCGTAACCGTTTTCTTCACAGTATTGTTTGAGCATCCTCATCTGATACGTCTTGCCGACGCCTTCACAGCCCTCAACGGTAATAAAATTGCGCATATCTTCTCCTGTAACACTGTCTAAACAGATAATCACAAATATGATACCATATTTTTCGCAATCTTACAAGTCATTGACAAAAAGCGGTAAAAATTATATACTTAAGAAGCGCATGAATGGCTTTTTTAATAATGTATATGAAATAGTAAAACAGATACCGCGGGGCAAGGTTACCACGTACGGGGCAATTGCAAAACTACTGGGAAACCCGCGCATGTCCCGTCAGGTTGGATGGGCATTACACGTCAATCCCGAGCCATACATTGTGCCGTGCCACCGCGTAGTCAACCGAGATGGAAAACTGGCGGGAGCGTTTGCTTTCGGCGGTAAAAACGTTCAACACGACTTACTTGCGGAAGAAGGCGTGGAATTTATTGACGAAGATACAGTAAACTTAGCCAAACACCTATGGGAGGGTTAAATGCTAGATAAAAAAACCGACGCAGTACTGGAACTACTCACCGAAAAAGTAGGCAACAGCTATAAAGTACTTAACAAAAATCAATTACTGGACCAACTCCCCAAAAAACTGGGCATTGATATGCAAGGTTTATTGGGCATTATTACTTTTTTGAAAGAAAACGAATACGTAGATGTAAAGTATCAGGACAAGGAAGAAATATGCCTTTCCACCACCGTCAAGGCGGAAAGTTACGTCGAAGGTGAAAAAAACATCACTCAAAAGGCAAAGATAACCAACGGACAAGTTGGGTTGTTGATGCTTGGAGTATTTGCTGCGGCGTTTTTGGGAGCGCTGATAGCAACGCTTATCGGAAAGCTGTTTTAAACTTGAAATAAAGGAGTCGCAATGCTAAACAGAAAAGAAATCGCAGTTATGCGCGTGATATACGACGTATGTAGCAAAAACAACGACAGCGGGATAATATCCGACGACTTTATCCTGGAGAGCACGCCGGAGAAATTCAAACTTACAAGCGCGAAAGTAGATACAATACTCAACCAACTCGAGTACGACGGATACTTCGAGTGCACCAAGTCGGAAAGAAAGGGCGAAACGGTAAACGTAATCACGTTGAAGCAAAAGGGCAAGGCGTTCAAGCGCGAGCTCATTCAGCGCAGACGAAAGCTTATAAATGACATGTTTTGGCGCATCGTTTTCGCAGCAATGGGTGCTGTTGTTGCACTTATTGTAAACAAAATACTCAACAGTTTATAAAATATTAGCTCCCCTTGCACAGGGGAGCCTCATTTTTTTGAAACAAATTATTCTATTAGTTAATTTAATCACCATTACTTGCAATCCATTCACAATATAACGAAACAAAGCATGCCAACGCTTATAACCGCTTCAAAAAACAGCGGCGACGCTTGTTCTGCACCGCGTCGAAGTATTTCCACGCATTTTGAATGGGAATATTGTGTTCCAAGTTTAGATTTGTTTCGGCATGCTCCACGTCATTGACAAGCACGTCACCCAGTTCGGCTAGCATGGACGCGGGCAAACCTTTGTTTTTGTATTCGTCCGTAACACCTATTACAGCCAAGTCCACCACCTTGGGATGACGGACAGCCTTGAGTATCCGCACGATACAAGGTAATGTCAATCTTCCGCCGGAAGGACGAACCGCATCGGAAATGGATGGGAATGCCACGCCAAAGGCTACTACCTTTCCATTTTCGTCAAACAAAACACGCAAAAACTTTCTGTTGATTATCAGCTTAAATTGCGAAATCATGGATTTCTTGAGTTTGTCGGTAAATGGGACTGTGCCGTAAATTTTTTCGTAAGTTTCATCCCAAATATTAAACATATCATTCGCATATTTGTCGATAAAACGACGAGTGTTGCGCGCATGACCGAAATGCAGGTTGTATTTTTTAAGCATCATTTCGCCGATTCGTCTGTACTTGGGGTTAAAACCTTCCTTAGGCGCGCGCAACTGATGTTCTACCCAGTCCACGTCCTTACCGTAACCGCAGTTCTCTATAAGACGTTGGTAATACGGATAGTTGTACTGCTCCTCGAAGGTATTCATCTGGTCAAAGCCCTCGATGAGCAATCCTTCGCGCTCCAAGTCGGAAAATCCCAACGGACCGACAACTTCTTCCATACCCTTGTCGATTGCCCACGCTTCCACCGCGCCCAAAAGCGCGTCCGCCACTTCCTGATCGTCTATGGCATCGAAACGGGTAAACCGAACTTGTTTTTGCTTCCATTTTTTGTTGGCTGCATGCTGTAAAATACCACTTATACGACCAACTATCACGCCGTCGCGGTAAGCGTTGAAATACACCGCTTCCGCTTGTTCGTAGTACACGTAGTTGGGCGAAAATATCTTCATTTCGTCGCCATAAAGTGGCGGAACAAAGTACTCGTTGCCCTTGTACAGATTGAGTGGAAATTCAACAAACTGCTTACGTTCTTTCTTCGTCTTTACTTCGCGAATTTCAACCATATGCACTCCTCAAAGTAATCTTAAAGTACAATTGTATATTACCACCTTTGTAGAATAATGTCAACAAATGTAAACAAAGGTGAAATTTTTTAGTTAGCGTGACTAACTATTGACTAAAGTGCAACAAATTGGTAAAATATTGATATCTTGTGAGGTGCATCATGATAAAAATCGTAGTTGACGCAATGGGTGGTGACAATAGCCCTATTGTAAACGTAAAAGGCGCCGTCAGGGCGCTCAACGAGATAAGTGACCTGTCTGTAGTACTTGTTGGTGACGAGCAACAGCTTCAAGCCCTGTTGCAAGCGGAAAAATACGACGCTAACAGGCTATCACTACTGCACGCGCCCGACGTCATATCCTGCAACGAGAGACCCGCGGAAGCTATTAAGACCAAGACGGACAGCAGCATGACCAAGTCATTTGAGCTGTTGCGTAACGACCCCGAAGCTCGCGGTATGGTAAGTATCGGTTCGACAGGCGCACTGCTTGCAGGTACAATTGTAATGCGCATAGGCCGCATACGCGGCGTAAAGCGCCCTGCGCTTTGCCCTATACTACCAACAGTAGTACCTAACAAAATCGTTGCAATTTGCGACAGTGGCGCCAACGTGGATTGCGACCCGCAGTATCTGCAACAATTTGCCGTGATGGGCAGTCTGTACCTCAATAAATCATTTGGCATACAAAACCCGCGCGTAGCCTTGCTCAACGTCGGCGTTGAGGAGGAAAAGGGCGACGCGCTCCGCAAGGAAACGTATCAACTGCTGTCAAATACGCCGTCCATCAACTTCGTAGGCAATATGGAAAGCCGAGACTTGCTGTGTGGCGATATCGACCTTGTTGTGTGCGACGGCTTTGCGGGTAACGTCCTACTTAAGTCCACCGAAGGCGCGTGTATGGAACTCATGCGATTGCTCAAGCGTAGCATGATGAGCAGCTTCAAGTCCAAGATTGGCGCACTACTTATCAAAAAGAAAATGTACGAAGTCAAGGACTTGATGGACTACAACAACTACGGCGGAGCAGTACTGCTTGGCGCGGCAAAGACCATTGTCAAGGGTCACGGCAGCAGCAACGAAACAGCTGTGTACAATTGCATCAAGCAGGCGTACACCATGGAAGCTAACAACCTCATCGAAGCCATCACAAATGAAGTTCAATAAAAAAGACCCCTTGCAAGGGGTCTTTTTTTTAGTATAGTAATAAGTTAACCAGTATTAGTGCGATACTTAGCGCCGTTAGCAAAATGCCGACGACAAGGTTGAGTATCTTGTTCTTGACGCGGTTGGCAATGACGGACGCAATCTGCGCAAAGCCGAGCGTAGATAGCACACAGCCGATAAGTACGCCCCAGTGATCGACAAGACCGCTAGTGTTAATTGCAAAGTGCCCTACTGCGCCTGTAAGCGCCGTAAACGTCATGATGAACACACTTGTACCCACCCCCGTCTTGACATCGTAGCCAAGCACGCTGGTAATGAGGAGCAACATCATTATTCCACCGCCTGCGCCGACAAATCCGCAAACAAAACCGATGGCTAAACCGCATAGGATCGAACGGACAACGCGATTGGTACGGGACAGACTGAGCATCTTTTCGTTACCACTCTTTGGCGGAAACATCACAAAGCGCAAACCCAAAAACAGCATTGCGTATAGCGAAAACCACGTCATGACACTGTTACCCGCGTTGGTACGCGTAACAAAGTGCGCAGCTATACTACCGCCGACGGTTGCAACAATTACCGATACAAACAGTACCCAGCTGTGTTTGATGTCGATATTTTTGTGCTTGGCATAGGTGACGGTAGAAATTGCGCTTGCCAAAACGTCGCTTGCCAAAGCGATACCAACCGCAGTGAAGTGGTCGATACCGAGGAAAACGGTCAACATGGGCACAATGACTGCCGCAGCAGACATACCTGCAAAGCCAGTTCCGAGCCCTGCGCCCAAGCCTGCAAATATACAAACTAGTACTCTTACGTAAATGGGTGGCATAATATCTCAATTATAGGTTAACACAAAACAGTTATTTTGTCAATATATAGCGTAACACCCATTGCTTGAACTAAACTGCAATCCCACACTCCACGCCGCCAAACATTTAAACACAGTAAACAAAGCAAAAGGAAGGGCAGGTCGTCTGCCCTTCCTTTGTTGTGTTGTAATACTTAATTTTGTAAAGTCAATTACTAACTTTACGCTTCATAGTAGGAAACAGTTATTGTCTTTATTTGACCGTTGTAACTACTTACTTGAGAAATATTGAAGTAAGAACCTCCCTGTGCTTCATCAACTTCTGCAACCATTTTATTTCCTGTTCCCAATCCCTTCTGGTTTGCTGTCGTACCAGTCGACTTCGCTTCTAACATTTGTGTAGTACCAATCGTTATATAGTAAGCTGCGCTACCACTCGATCCACTTTGGATTGTAAATTCAACTTTTACAATAGTACCATCGATTTTTGTTTCATTTGCAAACCATGAGGAAGACTTATTGAACATAACATAACCGGAGTTTTGCTTGAGGTTCAAATATTTATATGTAATTCCATTTAATTGTGTTGATGCAACAGCAGTGTTTGCAGTACTACTGATACCACTTGTTGTTGTACTCGTTAAATCAATGGTAAGTGTTTTAAGCACCTTTTGGGTTGCTTCTGCGAAGTTAACAACAATTTCGTTCTTGGCTACTGTAACGTTAAACTTATAGGTATTGTCATTTACTTTTGTCGCTCCAACACCGTTGAACGTTACCGAGCCGACTTTGTAGTTAGCATTCGGGGTAACGGTTATTGTTACTTCGTCACCATAAACAAGTCCTGTGGACTGTGAAAGACTTACTTGACCTAGCGTATCATTGTACGTCAACTTGACGTCGTACAAGATATTTGCAGCAACTTCCATCTTGTCAATATAGTAGGAGTAGTAATTGCTGAATGACGTGTTGTAAGCAACGCCAATCTTGATTTCGTCGCCTGCTGCAAATTGACTTTTTATGTCTTGGAACGCTTTTGGATTGGTAAACTTGTATTCACCGGTTGCGCTGTTGTACGAAAATGCACTTTCCGTCGGAGCCATACCGTATATTACCAACTCGTTGCCGGAACTCTTGTCGATAAGTTTGCCGTTACCGTATTGGTCGCTGTCGTTGCCTGTGGGAACCCAAATACCCGTGACTTCATAGATGTACTTGAGATTTTCGGGAGCGTTTGCAACTAAATCGTCAATTTCTTTGTCGGTAATATGAGCGGGAATTTGAGAATCATGTCCTTTGCATTTATTTAGACAAGCTTCTTGTTGACAAGAAGTATTTGTACATAGTTGACACGTTGTACATTTGCTTGTGCAAGTGTGTTGATCGGGATCGGTTGTTCCACCACCGGTTGTGCCATCATCATATCTATAGATTTGAATTGCCGTTTGACTTGCCGAAGCATAACAATTAAATATAGGCGAACCATTATTTGCATTGTACTGCATTGTGTTACGAGTGTTGGTACCAGTTGCCACAATAGATGCCGTACCATTAGTAACAGTTATCTTCCACAAGCCATTGGCATTATTTGTAGATTGTGTCTTTAATTGATTAGAACTACTTGAAGATGCATACAAGTAACCTGTAGTTCCTGTAACCATATGCAATGCATAATTACCGGAAGAATCACGTTCCAAAACAATTTCTTGTACACTTTCAGTCATAGTGATAGTGTTGTCTTTTTTGGTTATAGCAGTACCGGTTCTATTGCTGCTAGCTTGGTTAGTTGACAATGCGATTTCAACATCTTTACCAACGATAACAATCTTATCCCCATCAGACAATTCACTTGTACTGTTCACAAGCACCCATTGCGGTTCGGATTTTTTGTATCCGCACTTGCTGCATGCGCCTTCATCACCTTCGTCGTCATGAGGATTGCTCAATGAAATTTCGCAAAGTTCATCGTCGCACGTGATGCTGTGTTGTCCGTTTTCAAGGTCGGTGTACTTGCTGTTGTGAGTTGCGGTAAGGCTGCATTCGTCGCACTTTGCAGTGTGTTGCTTGTTGTCGCCATCCTCGTACTCCGAGTTGCCGGAATAACTGTGGGTTCCTCTTGTATTGTCAACTTCTTCGCCGCAAGTATCGCAGATGCGCCAGTGTTGTTCACCATCACTTGCCCACTTGTTTTGCTCGGTTGTGTGAGTAGTATGCGTGTTGGGATTGGGTTTACCGCAAACGCAGGTGTCATCGGTTTCGTAACTGTGACCTTCCTCTGCGCCCTTCAAGTCACAACCGTCGTTACAAATGAACCAGTGGTTGTTATCGTCTTTGCCGTAGGACTTATCGTGACTGGAAATTGCTCCTTGGTACTCGTCACAGTTTCTGCAAAGTTCTTGGTGTTGATCGTCGCCCAGTGACTTTAAGTACTTTTCGTGAGCAAGTTTTTCGTCGATGGACTTGGTCATTTCTTCCGCATCGTCAGCGGCAGACGTAAACCACTTGGTACACTTGGTGCATTCGTAGTGGGAAACCCAACCTTGTTGCGTGCATGATGCAACTTGTCCGTTTTTCAGTTCGATGTTGTGGTTGACAACGGTTTCCGTCTTGTCAATTCCACAACGAGCGCACTTGTATGTAACTTGCGATGCGCAATCTACTTCGGGCGTTCTGCTTTGTTCTTGCCAGTTGTGATCAACTGTATCAACGTCGTAGTAAATAACGATTGACGTGATATTCATTGAACCACTTACGCTAAACGAAACACTTTCCGCCGTGCCTTCCCAAGTACCCTTTGTTCCGCTGCTCGTGTAACCATCTGCATTAAGATAATTGCTTCCACGATAGTTAACTACTATCTTTGTGAGGTTGTTTGCAGTAATTGTGAAACTGCTGTTGTTGTAAACGCGAAGTTCAATGGCTCCGGTTGTACTGTATTGGAACCATCTTATAGCGGTATTGCCCGAACCTTGATTGAAAGTAATTGTGATACCTTTATCTTCGCCAAACTTGAGTGTGGCAGTTGAATTGGCACCGCTTGTAATGTTGTCACCACTTGCAACTTTGCTGCTGTCGGCGTAATCGGACGGTGTAATTGTGAAATCGCCAGGTTGTGCCGTGTAACACCAGTCACCGCATACGCAAGCGTGTCTTTCGCCATCTTTGCCGTAATCGTGAGGACCTTCAACGTCGTATCCGCAGTCGCAAGAACCCATGTGTTGATCGTCAACGGAAATCCACTCCATCTCGTGCGATTGAATATCTTGTTCGCCACAAACGCAAGCATATGTGTGTGTTTCGTTGTCACGAGTAACGTAGGTTGTGTATGTATGACCAACTACCTTATCCTTATCTTCGTATTCACACTCGGAACACTTATTCCAGTGATTGTCACTATTGTGACCGTAAACTTCTCCGTAATAACCGTCGTGAGTATCGTACAAGTAATGAACGTTACAACCTTCTTGAGCGCATACGTACCAGTGACCTTCGCTGTCGTTATCCATTACTTCGTCATTCACGTCGTGACCGACTTGAGTCGTTGTATAAGTGCACTCCGTGCATTTTTGCCAGTGATTGTCATCGCTCCACTTCCATTCGAGGTCGCATTGTACGGCTTCGTCATGGTGAGAGGGATCGTTGTTACATACGTGGTAATGTTTACCGGGGTTTTCCTTATCCTCGGTGTATTCTTCCGCGTAGTCGTGACCGAGAGCCTCACCTTCAACGTCGTCACTGTCGGTGAGCGCGGTTACACTTGCTGACCAGTGGTCTTTGTCAGTCTTTTTGAAACCTTGCATTGCTGCAACTGTAGCCATTTCGGCGTTGATTGTGTAGGTTGTTACTTCCTTGACGGTACACGTCGCATTGGTTGTTACTTGATGGGTGATAACTTCGCTAAGCGTGATATCGTTGGTTTCGCCACATTCACCGTTGTCACACACAAGATGAAGCGTTACAGTTTCGTGGTTATCTGCCCAAGTCCAAGCGTCTTGAGCTGCAAGCTTCCAACTGTGACCAGTTGCAGATTGCAAACCGTCGAAGTAGTTGTCGTCAACCGGTTCGGCACTATCTTGCGTTGCAAATGCTTTGTGACAATTGTCGCATTCCCAGTAAGCCTTTAGTTCGTCCGTCGTGCAGGTTGCAGCAGCAGCCTTATGTTCGGTACGGCTTGAGTGCGCGCAGTACTTGGGATCTTCATTGCCACAAGCGCACTTGCCGCCTTGTCCGTCTTCATTTTGAACGTATTCGTGAGCTTCGTTGTCGCGAATTACAGCATGGCAAACGCTACATTTAACGGTATGAGTGTTGTTGACATTGATAACGTACTCTTTTTCGTCGTGCGCTTGCTTGGTGCTTTCATCGATAGATTCGTCGAATTTGCACTTCTTGGCGTGTTGACCTTCGCCGATATCTACGTAGCTTTCGTAAACGTGTTGACCTTTTACATTGTCGGAAATACTTTCAAGTACGGAGTGCTCCTCATTGAAATACTTGCTGCATACCGAACATTGATAGTACGCTACGTTACCTTCGTGTTGACAGTCTGTTCCGCCAACTGCAGGATGTAATGTACCGTAGTCGTGAGCGCCCTTTGTATTGTCGGAAAGGCTTTCAAGTACGGTGTCTTTAGCCTCGTTGAAGTACTTGTCGCATACAGAACATTGATAGTACGCTACCGTACCTTCGTGTTCACAATCTGTACCGCCAACTGCAGGGTGTAATGTACCGTAGTTGTGAGCGCCCATTGTATTGTCGGAAAGGCTTTCAAGTACGGTGTCTTTAGCCTCGTTGAAATTCTTGTTGCATGCCGAGCAATGATAGTACGCTACCGTACCTTCGTGTTGACAGTCTGTACCGGGCACAGCAGGGTTCAACGTACCGTACTTGTGCGCTGTAGGAACTGCCGGGGCAACGGTTTGTTGCTGTGTGATTTCGTTGCCGATTGCGTTGTTGTTATCTGCAAAGTACTTTTGGCAAGTGCCGCAGTACCAGTAAGCAATGTTACCTGCATTTGTACAATCGGGGGCAACCGCAGGCGTCAATTGAGCGCCAACGTGTTCGCAAGCAGGTTGAGGATTGCGTGCGATAAGGTTACAACCTGTCAACTCTTTGTCGCTATTGTAGATTGTGAGCGTACCTGAAATAACCACTGTATCGCCAACAACTATCGAAGTGAGATCGTCGCCGTTTTTAAGTTGGTAAACGTAGATGGATTTGCCACCTGTGGTCATATCAAACGAAATACCGTAGTTGGAAGTCCACGTGTATCTTATCTTTGTAACTTCGCCAGTAAGTTTGTAGGTGCCGGGCAATGAACCGCTTTCCCTTGCGTAGATAGCGTCAACTGCCTCTTTGTCGGTGTAGGTGTATTCGCAAGTGGGACATACACTGAGAATAGGTGAGCAATTTGCCGTTTCCGTTTCCTGACACTTGCTGCAAGTACGCGTGTGCGTCCAAGCGTTGTCGTTGTGGGTCCACTTCCAATCGTGAGCGCATTCGCCCTCGCCAAGAGGAGCAAGGTACTCTACGTCGAACTTCATCATTCTTCTGTGACCGCTTGAACCACCAACGGTTAACGTAACGCTGGAAGTCTTGCCTGTCCATACGCCGTTGCTGTATGTACCTCTATTTGCAGTAATCGCATTAGCGCCGCCATCACCGTTGTCATCCTTACCGAAAGTAATGGTAATCTTGGTAATGTAGTAACCAACGGGAACGGTTACGGTAACATTGCTACCGCCGTAAACTCTGACAGCCGTGCCGGTGTTGTAGTATTTACTTCCGGATGAGAAAGTAAATGTTATGTCGCCTACTACTTTTTCCGTTACGTCTTGCGCATTATCATATCCTTGCGCGGTTGTATCGTAGGTTGCGTCCTTTTCGGTGAGCACTTCGGGAACGTCCTCAACAACTGTGATGACGATTGCCGTATTGCCTTCAACAACGAATTGGTAACTGCCGTCTGCCTGTGCATCGAGAAGTTCTCCGTTGATTGTAACCACGCTAATCTTGTAACCTTCGTCACAGGTTACCGTAAAGGTGATGGTTTCTCCGACGTATGCTTTGGTGACAATTTCGGAAACGGTTGCGTGTTGAACGTTATTTACCGTGATGTCGTATTCGGGGAATTCAAGTCCTTCGAGTGTGCAATCGACAATTTCCTTAGTTGCATAATAGGACTTGAGCGTACCGTGTACGGTAATTACACTACCAACTATGATGTCTGCGGTAGCTTCTTCGCCGTCAACAATACCGTAAGCTTCGATTTCTCTGCCGTCAACCGTGTACCATACGTTTGTGTAGCTAGCAGTACGTTGAATTCTGGTAACCGTACCTGTAAGTGCAAAGGTTCCGTCCATGGACTTTTCGACATTGCCAAGAGCATACAAAGCGTCAACAATTTCCTTTTCGGTATAGGTGTAGTTACAATCTTGACACTTATTAAGTACGATATTGCTACAAGCCGACGTTGTGCCTTGCTCACCGCATACGGAACACGTTTGAGCGTGCGTCCAAGTGTTGACAACGTGAGTTATAAGCGTGTAGTTGTGATTACCTGTTGCAGGATCGACAGTATCATCTTCGTCGATTTCGTTACCGGCTACACCGTCATTATCAGCGTAGTACTTTTCACAAGCGCTGCAGTACCAGTGTACAATTACACCGTCGTCACCGCAAGTGGGAGCTTGCGCGTTGACTTTATCAAGATTGCTGTGTGCACCGTATTCGCCTGCGCGTTCACTTTCGGGTATTACTTGATCGTCTGCGTCAAGCCACTGGTGACAAACTTCGCATACCGAGTGCGCCACGTCACCTGCGTGTGTACAATCCGTACCAACCGTTGCTTCAATCCACGTACCGGGAGTGTGCGTTGCGGGGATAATGATTGTTGAAAGTTCAACTTTATCTGCGTCGAAGTTCTTGCCGCATATATCGCAATGATAGTGACCGACCGTGCTTTCCTGCGTGCAGTCGTTTTTGCGATCTTCGGGAATCCATGTGCCGTAGTTGTGAGCTGCAGGATCCTTAGCGCGAACGGTATCTTCCAATTGGATTTCCGTCGTGGCATTGGCATCTGAGAACAGCTTGTTGCACTTGCTGCATTTCCAATACTCGATATTGCCTGCATTTGTGCAATCGGGAGCCTTGGCGGGAACATTATTAAGCGCGTGTTCACAGCCCGTAACACCGGAATTACGTGTGTCCTTTTGGTGACATACCGAACACTCGCGTTCCTCGACGCCTGCCGTTGAGCCTGCGCCCCATTCACCCCAACGGTGATTGCCCGTTGCCGGAATTTGCTCCGTTTGAACCTCACCGCACACTATACATGTACGGGTAAGTACACCGGGATCTCCGCACGTGGGAGCCTTGGTAACTGCATCTTCCCATTTGTGTCCGTTTGTTTCGCAGCGATTGCAAGCTACAAGGGCAAGAACCATTGCAACTGCCAACACTGCCGACAGCAAAACTAGGATAGTCTTTTTCATTGCGTTTATCTCCTTATATAAAATTTTTTATAATAATACAACCTTATAAGGTTGGTTATTGCACGTAAAAAAATCGCCGCAAGCGTCAATATAGGCTTGCAGCGTTAAATTATGATTAAAGGTGCGCAAAAAACAGAGTCAATGGTACAGGTGTACACATACTCACAGTCCACAATATTGTTAGTATCCATTGGGAAATTCATCGGCGGTTGCTCCGTTAACTGAAGGGGCTATTGCTCCATAAATGTGCTATATGATACTATGTGGCTATTCAATAAATATATTATACAAAAACCACCCTTTGATGTCAACCCTAAATGTCCATTTTTACGACAATTTTTGTAAGATTTTTTACCTTAGGACGGTTGCATTTTTTTTACGCTATTTTGCATACTAAACGCAGGAGGAAACTATGCAAAAAGAAAGCAATTATAAAGAAGAACGAACGGATTTGATTGTGGGGATAGTAACGATAATCATTACGTTGGCATTGTTTGCGTGGCTGGTAGCAAGTATCGGGCGCAACGCGCGACAGGAGATTGCCGCCAACACCGTAGGGGAAATAACCGTAATAGGTGAAACGCGCAGAGGAAGCGAACAAACGTTTACCTACACGCCCGATAGGACGGATATAATGGACGGAGCATACGTGCAATGGACGGTCGATGGCGAACCTGTGTACGAAGGTGCTTACCTTATCGGAGAACCGCTAACGCTCAACTACACGCCAACCCAAACCGGCGCGATGGAAATTGGCGTAAAAGTTGGCAACTACCACCAAATGACGACAGTTGAGGTGCTTTCGCCCCGATTGACCATTACAGCACCCTGTATTACATTGACTTACGGAGAACCATTGCCCAAGGTTGACTACGCGGTTAGCGGATTTGTACCGGGCGAGGACGTAAGCGACTTTTGTTATGACGGACATTGTATTACCGACTGCGACAAACTGAACGTAGGCGTTTATGAACTGAAATTTGAAAACGATTGCTGTTACCGTGACTACGAAATAGAATACGTATGCGGAAAATTGACAATTTTACCAAAGCAATTGCAAGTTACAAATAATTTCGTCAAGATCTACGACGGCACCAACACCATTGACAATCCCACACTGACGCTTGACGGTATTGTGGAAGGCGACGAAGTGTGCGCCAAGTGCGAAACGCTGTATTTCGACAATAAAAACGTCGGTAACGACAAGACAATAATGCTTGCCAACGTCTGCCTTGAAGGTAAAGACGCAAATAACTACGTTTTGCCCGACTATGCAAGTGGAAATGTCACACCACGCCAGTTAAAGGTCGTTGGTATGACAGTTAAAGACAAAATCTATGACGGAACCACCAAAGCCACCATTGACAAGATGGCAACGCTCAGCGGAGTTATCGACGGGGACAGCGTAGCAATCGGCGGACTCAATGTCAGCTTCGACAACGCAAGTGTAGGCAAACAAAGCGTCACGACGCGCAGCATTACGCTAATTGGAGCGGACAAAGACAACTACATTGTAGTTGAAGTGGAAAAACCGACCGCTCACATACGTAACAGCAACGGTTTTTGGGACAAGATACTGGACCGAGAACCCGTTGCGCAAGGCTCGCAACTCGCATAGTCACGCTTTCGAAGCACACTTGTTGCCACAGTTACGGCGTTAAAATGCGTATATTTATACAAAAAACTTAGTCATTATATATTGCAAATTGCTCGTTTATGTAGTATACTGTACTGGAAAATATTTGCCAAAGGGAAAACGTGGCAAAAAAGGAGTGAAATTTGTTATGAAAACTCGCAGAGCATTACAAATTATTGTTGGTATTCTTTCAGCGCTGTCACTACTGGCTATCTTGGGAGCGGCGGCTTGTGTTGCGCTTGCTGTTTTGTTTCCTAGCAACATGCCCTTGCTTCAAGACGGATACAGCACGTTAAAGAACGGCTTCATTTGGGCGGCAAGATACTTCTCCATTGGTGACATGGCTTACCTTTTGCCCCTGTTTGCGTACGTTTTACCTGCCGAATTGTTTTTAATTTCAGCTATATTGCTGTTTTTGCGTGACAATGGCAAGCAGAAAAAGTACATTGCAGGATGCATCTTGGCACTTATCGGTATTGCAATCAGTGCGATATTCACCCTTATGTTTGCCAGCGACTTGGTAGTTAACGTAACTAAACACGCTTGGTATCATGCTCCTATCGATTGGGCAGGCCCCGACATGATTTTGCGTTTCGTTACAGCAGGATCACTTGCACTGTTTATCATTTTTGTTGGCGCAGCGTTGGGCGTAAAAGTCAAAGATCAAGCAGTTACAGCGGAAGAACAACCTGAAACCGACGACAGTCAGGCAGTTGTTAGCAAAGAAACTAACGAAACAGTATATGCCAGCAGTGAAGCGCAACAATCACCCGCTGCAATCGAGGATACAACCGAACCCACACAGGAACCCAGCATATCCGAAGTGCGCAGTAGCGTGTACAGCGATGACGATAACGTATTGCCCTACCTTGACAAGGTTAAAAAAGCGCGTTGGCTGTACGACATGGGCGCAATCACCCAGGAAGAATTTATCATGGTTGTAAACAGCTACGCTAAGGACTAATACCGTTTAATTATAACAAAAAAGCGACAGAGCAAGTCTGTCGCTTTTTTTACGCTTATTGGAATTATTTTCTGTTATGCGGTGATTTAAATCTGGGATTGTTTATAATCTCCCCCATCACCATCGCTTTAGCAAGTTCGGTATAATCAACTTCCTCACCGTCGCCCGAGTCATACGCCATATCGTGAACAATAAAGCGTACTCCACTGAGGTCCTCGCACCCTTCGTCGTTGACTTCGCCAAGGGAACCTATAATTTCATCGTAGTGCTCTTCCTCGCCCATGTGAGCGTGCTCATGAGCGTCCTGTACGTGCGATTGGTGTTTTTCAGCTGCGTTTTTTTGCTTTTGCTGTTGACGCAGATACTCCGCTCTCTTACGCTGTTCGTCCGTCATGCCGCCTTGTCTTGATTGGGCGGTTTGTGACGTTGTGTTTTGCGCGCGGTATTGATCGTACTTTTTTTGCTCTGCTTGATTTTTCTTCTTTGTCCTAGCTGCAAAAACAAAAATTGCTATGAATATGCCGAAGATGCCGATAAAGAATAATGGTCCTACTATCAATCCAATTTCCATTGTTACTCTCCAGTCGGCTTAAAGGTTATTTCTTGCCGCGTTTACCGTCCGAACCCTCACCGCTGATTGCGTTACGCATAGCAGTGTCTGCTTGAATGTTTTGCATCTGGTAGTAGTCCATGATACCAAGACGTCCGTTGCGGAAAGCTTCCGCCATTGCCTTGGGAACTTCTGCCTCGGCTTCTACGACCTTTGCACGCATTTCTTGCGTGTGAGCCTTCATTTCCTGCTCGGTAGCAATTGCCATAGCTCTGCGTTCTTCGGCGTTTGCCTGAGCGATACGCTTGTCGGCTTCGGCTTGATCCATTTGCAGTTGAGCGCCGATGTTTCTGCCTACGTCAACGTCGGCGATGTCGATAGACAGTATTTCGTATGCTGTGCCTGCGTCAAGACCTTTTTTCAAAACTGTCTTGGAAATAAGGTCGGGGTTTTCCAACACTTCCTTATGATACTCGGACGAACCAACCGTAGTAACGATACCTTCGCCTACGCGGGCAATTATTGTTTCTTCGCCTGCACCACCAATCAAACGGGCAATGTTGGCACGAACAGTAACACGCGCTTTGACGCGAAGTTCGATACCGTTTTTCGCTATTGCGGAAATAACAGGTGTTTCGATAACCTTGGGATTGACGGATACTTTAACGGCGTTCAACACGTCGCGACCTGCCAAGTCAATTGCCTTTGCCGATTGCAACGACAGTTCGATATTAGCGCTGTGTGCGGATATAAGCGCGTTTACAACGTTACTTATGTTACCGCCTGCCATTACGTGGCTTTCCAGTTCGGCAATGTCGATATCCAAGCCTGCTTTACGTGCGCGAATGTAAACGTCAACCAACATTCTGTAACGGATACGACGCATTTTCATACCCACAAGACGGGTCATGGAAACGTGTGCACTACTTATTGCCGCAATAAACCAAGTGCCGATGGGCAAAAATATCAGCAAAACGATAATTAGCACCGCAACTACAATGAGTGCTATTGCCCATGTGGGGAAAGTTGTTGCCCCTAAAAGTGTCAAAATCATGTTCATTTACCTCTCATTAAATATTTTTTATATTTTATTTATCAATATCGCTTTCAACAACTTCAACGCGCTGTCCTTCAACGTGCGTTACAATAACCTTAGCGTCCTTCGATATATAACCGTTGCGCGCTACCACATCAACCGTTACGTTGTTGAAGTCGGCGAGACCAATGGGATGAAGCGACGTAACCGCAACACCCACTTCGCCAACTAAATCGGAAAAATCCCTCGTGCCTTCCGTTATACCTGTCGGCACTGCGCTATCCACGGAAAAAAGTGCGCTTTTTTTGAGTCTGCTCTTGGTGATGAGGCGTGAAAACACCCAAAACATCAATATAAACAGCGCCAAAGCTATCAATACCATGTACAGCAGCATGAGTAAATCGCCACCGAAAATCATACGCAATACAATCCCTGCTGCTACCAAAACCGATCCGCTGATTCCGAAAAATCCGAATCCGGGAACAAACATTTCTATTGCACAGAAGATTATACCCAGTATAAACACAGCAATGGTCCAAGCGTTCATCTCCGTGAACAGACGGACAAAGCTGTCGCCGGCAGTGGATAAAAGCATTGTTAATACGTTCATTTTATTCTCCTATAAATTGCTTCCAACACCAGTCCGCATTACGTCAAGAACGGCAGTGTTCGGGTTGAAGACATCGCAACGCGCCAAACTTCAACACGAATACGCGAGTCTTATTCAATATACGGTTGAAGCAGACCGATAGTTCCGTCCTTACGGCGGTACACTGCTTCAACGTTGCCCGTTGCACTGTTTACAAATAGGAAAAAGTCGTGATCGACCAGTTCAAGACTTTCCGCAGCCTCTATTGCGGTCATTGTGCCCACTGCAAAGCGCTTTGTTTTGGCTATGGTTAAGGGCGCAACTTCTACGTCGGATACAAATTCGTACTCAGCAGGACGCTCGGGCATCTTGTGGGACTTGTTGAGTTTTTCACGGTGCTTTACAAGCTGACGTTCCAACTTGGGCAAAGCCGCGTCTATATTGTAGTACATAGTGTCGCCAACTACTTCCGAACGAATGTGCGTTCCGTGGTAGTTGATGGAAATTTCCATCTTGCACTGTCTGCCCAGGTCGGTCATTACAACCTTGCAGGGAGTGTTGTCATCGGGAAAATACTTATCAAGACGTTTTGTTTTTCCCGTAAGGATCTGTTCGAGTTTGTCTGTTACGCGATAGTTTTTTGCAACAATTTCCAGTTTCATACCAAACCTCCAACTTTTATTTGTTACAATAGGTTAATCTGATAAAGATTTTTACCAAACTTTCCTGCTTATATTATATATCAACCGACACCCACTGTCAATACCTACGCTATAGAAATGTTATAAAATTTTCAATATGCCGACATAGACAAAACTTCAGGATACCGTCTTTATTGCTTAATGGGCGTCTGCAAAAAGCTGCCTTCACTGCGCTGCTTTAACGTATCAAGCCAGTTTTGTTTGCCCGTATCGAAGTCAACATAAACACGGTCGCCTACATGTATCCCCACTATCGGACAAGTCCAGCCGTCCCATGCAATATACGGGTGTGAGTAGATTGTAATTATCGAACCTTCGCCCACAACGTCGAAGAAATCACTTTCCATTAACATTTGATAGGTGCTTTCGCATATCACAAAATGCTGTTCGTAGGGCGCCTTGATATATAAGGAGCCCTCGTTGTATTGTTCGAAGTACTTTATTTCGCCGACAGTCACTTCCAACTTGTAGTAATCGCCTACGTCTTCGGCGTAATGATTGTACACGCGTCCCCAATCACAGTGAAAGGTTGTCAGATAAATCAAAAACCCAAATGCTGCAATCAACACAACCGTCCCCACACCGCTCAATATGCCAATCACAATCCACTTTACTCTTTTCGACTTTGCCATAATATACCCCTCTTTTATATATCTGTCATTTATACAACATCAACACAAACACTTTTGTCCCACACTCAATACATAAAAAAGCCTGTCAATAAAGACAGGCTGTGATATTTATCTGATTGTAATCGTTAATAATAAGTGTCTTCCGTTCAAACCCGGTAAAGCATTAACATTTATTTCTTTTGTATAGACACCCCTGTCACTAACATAACTGTAATTCTCACTGGGCTTGCCATGTTCTACTTCTTTGGTATATTTACTTTGCACAAAAACATCAGCGCCGGCAACGAGTTTAACTCTAGGGTTAAGAAACCAAACGTCACTTAGTTCCGGGTGATCCGACATATTATATTGATACACAAAGTAAGTATATCCTTTTCCATCATAATCACGTTCTATATCCAGATAATGTGTGTCGGGAGTCACTTTCCAACTTTCCAATGTGATTCCCGAAGGAGTTCCCACAGTATCCTTTACCTCCTGACATACTACAATTAAAGTTACGTCATAGTTCGGCTCTTCTTTTTTACAACCTACAAATACAAAGCAAACGCTTAGCAATATGAGCGCGCAACAAATGACCGCAAAAAGTTTTATATTTTTATCCATCATAATTCTCTCCTAATAAATTACCCTATACAACAGATATATACAATCGTAAAATTCGAGAATTCCACTTTTCATATACTTCTTCAGCTTCAGGATGGGAAAACGCATATATTGTCAAACAGTAATTGCCTCTTTCACAAACAGTTTTACACAGCTTTTCTTTCGGATCACCTTCCCGCCACAGTGAGGAATGTGAAGAGCGAGACCAACTTATCCATTGGTGTACGCCTATAATATCCTTTCCTTTGTATAGGGGGTTTTCGTATGCATAGAAATAATAATCATACTCTTTGCCATCGTATTCACGTTCTATATAAAGTTCGTCAGTATCTTTGTCGAAAATAATTTCTCCTAATACCGGTGCAACTCGAAATCCATCTTGCACTTCGCAGTAGCACAATTTTATGGCAACATCATATTTCTTGTCCTTACAGCCCGCTACTATAAAGCAAACACTAAGTAAGAACAATACGCTCAATACTACAGCTAAAACTTTTTTTAGTTTTGCCATATTTCGTATCCTCCAAGTTTATCTTATAAAAACATTATATCAGTAAACGGTGTCATTTGCAACATCACTGTTTTTTTCATTGTTAAGTTTAATTTAGTAACAAATAATCTCCACCTACACACTTTTCATTAAATATACTTTTGAGTTTCGGATTTGTTAAGCATATCAAAAAAGTGCAAGCAAATATAATTGCTTGCACTTTTGAATTATTGTATTTGATTGTCTAAAATTTGTCTGTTTGAGGCGGGTAGAAGCGAGCAAGACGAGGCAAACGAGCATTTTTGAGGAGAGCGTACTAAGCGTACGTGACCCGATGAAATGCGATGTTTAACAATGTATTGCGATGCTTATAGCTGTCTCAAATTACTCCTCGACTTCGGCGAAACATGAGCCACCGATAAATTCGCGCAGTAGCGAATTGCAAGGCACCCACTTGTCCTCCATATCCTTGAAGTACTTGAGGAACTTGATTAAGCGGTTTGCCGTGACGTAATGCGGGCTCTCCGGTTTTACTTCCTGCAAGGCGGGCATGGCGTATTTCTTGAGGACGCACAGCTCGTAAGTCAATGCCGAGTTGTAAACGTAGTTGCAGCCTTCCTGATAGGGGTAAATCCACTTAAACTCACCACGTCTGACGCTTGCCCACATATCGAGGGTGCGTTCGGCGCTTGCTCCGCGGTACTTCTTGTCGCGCACGATTCGGCGCAACAGTCGGATATCAGTGTAGCTTATCGGGTTGTGGTAGTCGATGTTGATCTGGAACTGTGGCGCAATGTAAATCTTGAACTTTTGGTGCTTGGGTATTGCGTAGGACAGTTGGTCGTTGAGCGCGTGTATGCCCTCGATGATAATGGGCGTATCGGGACCTATCTTGGTCTTGGTACCGTGTTCGGCGCGTCCGTTTTCGAATTCGTAGTTAGGCAGTTCCACCTCTTCGCCGGCAATTAGCCCCGCCATGTGCTCGTTGAACAAATCCACGTCCAACGCGTTGATATGCTCAAAGTCCTTTTCGCCGAACTCGTCCAGAGGTATCTGATCTCTTTCCTTGTAGTACATATCTAACGATATGCGCAACGGCGTAATTCCGCGCGACATGAGTTCGATACGCAAGCGGTTACTAAACGTTGTCTTGCCTGAGCTGGACGGACCCGCAATACATATAAGACGGATATTTTCGATATCATCGGCGATTTTACCACCCAGTTCGTGAAGCATATCGTTGTGCAACGTTTCGTTCATGTTGATGAAGTCAACATAGGTGTCCTCCACAATATGCTCGTTCATCTTGGATATAATTTCCGCGTTGCAAATCTTCGCCCATTTGTGAGCACCCTTGAGTACACGGCTGAAAGTAGGCTCGTCGTTAAACTCGGGAATTTCACCGTTGGCCTCGTAACGGGGATACTGCGCGATGAAATGTCCGTCGTAGCAAAACAGCTTGTATTTGCCCAGATATCCTGTTGACGGAGCCATGTATCCGTACATGTAGTTTAAGTAGTTGTCGCAACGGTAAAAGTGACAAATCTTTTCGGGACGGTACTGCAAGGCGCCTGCCTTATCCAGTTGACCTTGCTCAACGAAATAATTGTACGCGTCCGCTTTATCCATTGCCGTACGTGTAAAAGGAATATCCGCTTGGACAATTCGGTCCAGCTCTGCAACTACAGCTTGAAGCATTTTTTTGTCCATGGTAACCTTAGGACTTACAATGGTAATAAGCAACGAGCGGGAGATTGCATAGCTTATCTTTACCTGATAGTCGGGATAAAGATTGTGAAATGCCATTGCCAACAGATACCTGAAACTTGTTTCGTAAACCTTGACGCCGTCGCTGGTTTTTAAGTCAAGCAGTTCGACGTTAGCGTCGAAACTAAGCTCGTATGTCAGCTCGCGCAAGCGGTTATTTACCTTGGCAACAATATATTCCTTGTTCGAATTATCGATTAAATCCAGTATGGGAGTTTTTTGTGTAAGTTTGTGTTTTTTGCCTGCAATATTTATTGTAAACATTGTATTCTCCTTGATTGTTTCCCACCGCTTGGGTGGAATTGTATTATACACAATCCAGAAAAAAAGTCAATACCTAAATTGAAATTTATGCGGCTACAAAGCAGATCGTTTTGTTAGCGCCGTCAACACCCGTCAAACCGAAAACCGTTCCGTTGCCTATACGACCGACGTGCTCAAACACCACCGCCACAAACGCCGCAACGCCCTTGGCAAGCGCTTGAGTAGTCATTGGGTTATCGCTATTACTAAGCGCAATAAACAACCCATCCAGTACTTTTTCACTCAGTTCACTGTCTTTTCCGTTTACGGACAGGCTTACATAACGCAAATCAATTTCGCCGTCTGTTGTTACGTTTACGTCGTAATCCAACGCAACGTACACCTTGGAACTTAGCTTACCGAAAAACGGTACCTTCACACCATCAGTATGTTTGGAAATATCCATCGACAACAACATTTGCATATGCGGGACATTCCCATTGGTCAGTTCGATTTGCTCCACCGTTACGTCGTACTCATCCAGACAGTTAAGCACGTCTTTGATAGCCTTAACTCCCAGATACTCCAACACTTCCGCACTGGTAGCAAGCAAAATATCGCTAGGCGCCTGATTTACGACATTGTTGAGCAATGCCGATAGCTGTTTGTCTGTCAATAGCAGCAATCTGGGGTTATAAAACTCAGCCGAACGGTAAATAAGCCTACTGTAACGAATTTCCGTCAAGGTCACGATGTCGCTTTTATTAAAACAATCGTCAAGCGCTTGTCTGTCGGAACCGTCAGGCGCGTACTTGACAAGCGACGAGTTATCCTTAAACAGCGATTTCGCTAACGGCATCAAATCCTTAGGCGTGTAGCTACTAAGCTTCATATCCGCTATTGACTTGCCGTTCAATATCGGTTTGTCGCTAAACCCCATTTTATCAAACGTGGTATTGTATAGCACTGCAAACAATATTGCAAAAACTGTCGTCAATATTACAAACACAATAACCAACGCCAGTATTACACGTTTTATGCGCAACATAAAGTCTCCTAACTTATTTTACTGTAATAGGAGCAGGGTATTCCACCCCAAAAGTTTCAACGCGTACCGTTGCCATAACTTGCGGTTCGTAGGGCTTGTCGCGGAAGTCGGTATATTCGTCTGCAATTTCGTCCACTACGTCCATTCCGCTTGTAACAATACCAAATGCCGCGTATGCTCCGTCAAGGTGAGGGGCGTCGGCGTGCATAATGAAAAACTGACTGCCTGCGCTGTTGGGCGCCATTGCACGCGCCATGGATATTACGCCACGGGTATGTTTCAACGTATTTTTTACCCCATTTTGCGAAAATTCGCCCTTGATTCCGTATCCCGGACCGCCGGTACCTGTGCCAAGAGGACAACCGCCCTGTATCATGAACCCACGGATAACTCGGTGAAAAATAAGTCCGTCGTAAAAGCCTTTATTTGCAAGCGCAATAAAGTTGTTTACAGTGTTGGGCGCAACTTCGGGATACAGTTCCAACACTATTTGTTTGCCGTTTTTCATAGTGATTGTTGCAACGGGATTTTGCATAGTAAGTACTCCTTGAAAGTGTGATAAATCCATTATACCATTGATTTGTACAATTGACAATACATTGGCAATTTAATATAATAGTACTATCATCTTGAAACGATAGAAACGAGCAAGACGCAACAAGCGAACATTTACAAGGGGAGCGTACTAAGCGTACGTGACCCGCAGGAAATCGTGAGCTTACCATAGTATTGCGAAGTTTATATCGTCTCAAAACGGAAAAGGAGAATACAAATGTTAACAAAAAAACAAATGGAAAAATTTGCAGAGCTGGCGGTTCTCGTCGGTGCAAATATGCAACCCAAGCAGGAGGTTGTTATTCGTTGCGACGTTCAGTGCGCGGACTTCGCTCACCTCATTGCCGAAAAGGCGTACAAGTTCGGCGCAAAGCGTGTGCACATGCAATGGCTTGATGAGGAGTTGGCACGTATCGAACTGATGAAAGCGAAAAAAAGCGTTCTATCCAAGGTTCCCGACTACGACAAGGCTATAAACAAGTATTTTATCAAACACAAGGTATGTCTCATCTCCATTTCGGCAGGCAACCCCAATATTTTCAAGGGCTGCAAGGCGGACAAACTGGAAGCAAGACAGCTTGCAATACTTAAATCCCGCAAAGAAATTCGCAACGCCACCATGTCCAACTATCTTAGATGGACAATTGTTTCCGTTCCCACACCGGGATGGGCAAAGCAAGTGTTCCCCGACGTTGACCCACAAGTTGCCGTGAACAAAATGTGGGACGCTATCGGACACATCATGCGCCTGGATACACCAGACCCCACTGCTGCTTGGCGTGAACATATTGACACGCTTCACCGCAGGGCAGATTTCCTTAACAGCCACAACTTCGAATACATCCATATGAGAAACGCGCGCGGAACCGACCTCAAGGTTGGACTTGCAACGGGACACATGTGGATTGCAGCGGAGGAAGAAGGTCAGGACGGAGTGCCCTTCACGGCAAATATGCCCACCGAAGAAATATTCACCGCACCCCACAACCGCAAGATTAACGGTACGGTAGTAAACGCATTGCCCCTTGTAAATAACGGAAACGTTATCGACAACTTCAGTATCACATTTAAGGACGGTAAAGTTGTAGATTACAAGGCAGAAGTCGGCTATGACGCATTGAAAGCAATACTGGAGTCGGACGAAGGCGTGCTGTCGCTTGGCGAAATTGCGCTCATTGGCAAAAATTCCCCCATTGCGGAAAGCGGAATACTGTTTTACAATACGCTATTTGACGAAAACGCAAGCTGTCACTTGGCGTTTGGCGCAAGCTACCCCACCACGGTTAAGGACGGCAACAGTCTAACGACCGAGGAACTTGCCGAACGCGGAATGAACAGCAGTATTCAACACGTTGACTTCATGGTAGGCACCAAGGATATCGATATTGACGGAATCGGTTACGACGGAAAAGTTGTTCCGTTGTTCCGCAACGGCGAGTGGGTAATATAAGGTTCGGGTATTGTTCGCAAAACGGCTTCGCTTCGCTCTGTTTATTGTGGATATATCGCACACAATAATAACCGCTCGTTGCAGATTGTTTTGCTGCCCAACACCCTCACATCTGCTGTTTCGGTCTGCAACACATTATGTAGTTGTATGTTTTTTAAAACCCATATGATACAAAAAGACCGCAAGTTATTTGCGGTCTTTTTTTCTAATTCTTTGCATCTACATTTTAATTCATTTTCCATTACAGTTGTAATCCACACCATTTCATTTCTGCATTCATCGCAAACTTCAATCGCATCTTCAAATACAGGCTGTGGGTCGGGGTGAGTACGGACAAGAAACCTTATCATCCAAAGTAACGCATCAGTGGAATTTTCCGAACATTCGAGTTTCATTCTCGCCAAAATCATTCTATACAATCTGTCAGCAATAATTGGATTTTCATGGGCTACTATATCCTTTAGGATATTTATATACTTGTCTCTTTCCTGTTTATCGTCTTTCATCTTTCTCCTGTTAAGTACAACTTAAATTATCAGCAAATGATAGTCTAACTATATTTTATTATCAGCAAATGATAATGTCAAGCATAAACTATCATAAAATGATAAATATTATAATATGAAAACAAAAAGTTGGAAAAGAGAGAAATTTGCGGATAATCTTAAACTTTGGCGAACTAGTCAAGGATTATCTCAAAAAGAATTGGCAAAAAAAATAAATGTATCTTTTCAAACAATATCTCACTGGGAAACAGGTTACGCTATACCATCAATAGACGAGCTTGTGGCTTTAGCGGATTTATTTGATACTTCTTTAGATGAGCTAATTGGAAGAATTTTGTAATGATATAAAAATAAGCACCCCAGTTGATAATGTGGGGTGCTTTTAATATAAATTGATATTTAAGTTTTAGAAGTAACTACACAATGTTTGTTTATTGAGAAACTACGTCTTCCTTTCTGCTCTTGCGTTTGGAGATACCGACAGACACAACGACCACCAACGCTACGAAAGATACGCCGGATGCGCCAAACAAAACATAACTTGTTCCGTTGATATCCCACATTGTGATGGGTGTAAATGTATCGTAGTGATCCGAAGTGTAAAGCACTAATGAGCCATCGGAGAAAAACACTATTCGCTCGGCGCCACGGCTTGATATACTGCTGGTTCCAGTATAGATATCGCACTCGACAAGTCGTATTCCTTCGGGATTGTCAATATGTCCTTCGCGGTTGAAAAACGTATCGCCACCGATGTTGTACTTTTTCTTTTCCGTTCCGTCCTTGATGTTGGACGCTTGCTCCTTGGTGATAAAGTTATCGGGCAGTTCGTGATAGGTGTAAATGTATAGCGCGACGTAATATTTACTGCGGTACCAACCGTCCTCCTGAACGGTACGCAATGTACACGCGCCTGCAACGATACACGCCACCACCAACAGGATACACACGCCTATTGCAACATAAAATTTAAAATTTGCCTTTTTCAATTTGCACCCCATTTTTCTATTTTAGTGTTTACAAGCGAATGTTGAAAATACCAATCACCCACGAACACACCATTATACACAAACAAATATATGACAAAAAACTGCATCTTTTAATTATCTTGAATATTTGAGACGGTTAGTTGCAAGGTAGGCGAGGCAAACGAGCATTTCGAGGGGGAGTGTACTAAGCGTACATGACCCCTATGAAAGCGGAGTTTAACAAAGCATACCGAAGTAAATAAGCGTCTCAAACGTAATAAACATATTCCAAGGTTAGCCCCTTGGCGGGGAGCGTGCGGAACTTAAGCTTGGTTCCGTTGAGCATATGTTTTACGTCGTCGAGGTTGAATTTACCTTTGCCCACTTCTACAAGCAATCCGCACATTATGCGCACTTGGTTATATAGGAACGCGTTGCCGTTGACGGTAAAGTAAATTGTTCCGTCATTGTTGTCAACCACCTCAAAGCTGTTCACTGTGCGCACGGTGCCTTTCAGGTTGCTGCCCGTCTTTTGAAACGCAGCAAAGTCATGCGTACCCACAAGCAGTTCGGCGGCACTACGCATTGCCTCAACGTCAAGAGGTTTATATACCTGCGCGTGATTTACGTCCAACGTGGGCTTGCGCGTTGGTGAAATATATACTCGGTAACAGTAAGTCTTAGACGCTGCGGAAAAACGCGCGTCGAAACTGTCGTCCACAACCTCCGCATTGGTGACGGCAACTGTATCGGGAAGATTGAGGTTAACCCCCAAACAAAGCTTGTAGCAATTGACAGTCTTATCCGTTACAAAGTGGACAACCTGTCCCTTGGCATGCACGCCTACGTCCGTTCGTCCTGCCGCATAAATTCGCACGAAATCACAGTCGAAGTACTTGCCAAGTGCATGCTCCACCGCGTCCTGCACGGAAGCGCCGTTTGTCTGAGACTGCCAACCGCAAAAGTCCGTACCGATATATTCGATTGTAAGTTTTATTTTCGTCATTTATTTACTAAAAATACAGCCAATCAAGCCAGGAAATTGCACCCCAGGCGTCCTTCATACCGTAAACTACGAATATGGTTGCGAAAAACAGCAGTACGAAAATCAGTCCTACGGCGTCACGCCATCCCAGCTTCATTACGCGCATTTGGGTGCGTTTGGTCGCACCTTCGTAGCAGCGGCTGTTCATTGCGTTGGCAAGTTCTTCCGCCCTACGGAAACCTCCGACTAGCAAAGGTATCAATATTGGCACAAACGCCTTAGCGCGCTTGATAAGTCCGCCCGTGTCGAAGTCGGCGCCACGTGCTTTTTGCGCGCGTATGATACGGTCCGTTTCCTCAATAAGACTGGGAATAAAGGACAGCGTCAAGCTCATGATAAGCGCAAATTCGTGCACAGGAAAACGGATAATCCGCAAAGGTTTCAACAGGCTTTCCACCGCGTGAGTCAAATCCACCGGCGTTGTGGTCAGTGTCAAAATACTTGACCCAATTACCAAATACGTTAATCTGAGTAACATCTTGGCTGCGAATATCAGCCCTTCTTTATAAATTTCGATAGACCATCTTTCCGTTATTTTGAGGGATACCAACGGATCGCTTTCGCCCTTGTTGAAGAAAACGTTAAGTAACGCCGTCAAAACGAGTAGGAAAATAATGCCCTTAATGGACTTGAGTATGGACTTCAACGGAACGCGGGAAACAAGTATCACCGTCATCAAAAACACAGTGATAAAAGCAAATCCCACAAAGCTAACAATGAAAAATATCCCTACCATGTACAATAGAACCAACACAAGCTTAACTCGCGCGTCCATCTTATGTACAAAGGAATTGCCCGGATAGTACTGACCGAAGGTTACGTCTCTAAGCATTGCCTACCCCCTTCAACGCCAGTACGGCATTATATACTTCCTCTACCGTCTTGCAACTGTCGGGGATAGTAAATCCTTGACGTTCCAGTTCGTTAATGAACTGCGCCATTGCCGGCACGTCCAAATTCATTGATTCGATTTCCTGTTCCATGCGGAAAAGTTCCCTTGGCGTTGTGTCGTGGGCAACTGCACCGTCACGGAATACTACAACGCGATTGGCGTTTTCGTACACCTCGTTCATATCGTGGGAGACCATGATGACGGTAACTCCCTGCGTACGGTTGAGCTCGGTAACCAGTGACAGTATTTCCTGCTTTCCACGCGGATCCAGTCCTGCGGTAGGTTCGTCCAATACCAGGATCTTGGGTTTCATTGCCAGTACGCCTGCAAGTGCCACACGGCGTTTTTCGCCGCCGGAAAGGTCAAACGGCGACTTGTCCTTTATTTTGGCAAAATCTAGCCCTACAAGCTCGATAGCGTCGCGCGCCATTTCTTCGCGCTTTTCCTTTTCTACGCCGAAGTTTTTAAGTCCGAAACATACGTCGTCCAATACTGTATCCGCAAACAGCTGATACTCGGGATATTGGAACACCATTCCCACCTGTTGGCGAAGCGCTTTGAGGTCAGGCTTTTTAGCCGCAAGGTTGTGTTCGAGAATTTGCAGTTGTCCGCTTTGAAGTCTTATCAGCGCGTTGAGATGTTGCACGAATGTAGTTTTTCCCGACCCAGTATGTCCGACTACCGCTACGAATTCGCCCTGCTCTATTGTCAAATTGATATCAACAAGTGCATGCTTGGCAAACGCGGACTTGGCATTGTAGGTGAAATTGAGTCCATAAGCAAAGATTGCCGTATTTACAGGAGCTTCCACTACGGCGGTTGCTTGTTGAGAGTTTACTTTTTTGTCAAATTTCGACATACTTCACCTCCCAACATGCGCGCGTCAGCACAATTTGCCGTAACGGCAAAACCTGCATCGGCAAGTTTCTTCGCCAATGCAACGGCGCGGGGCGCCTTGAGCCCGACGTCGTTTAGCAACTGCTCGTCGTTAAATATTTCGTTAGGCGTACCCGTCTTTACAACGTGACCGCCGTTCATGACTACAACTTTGTCGCAATCCAACACTTCTTCCATGAAGTGGGTAATGAGCACCACCGTCAGCCCCTCGGCGTTAAGTTGGTGAGCGACCTGCAACACTTCACGTCTGCCTAACGGGTCGAGCATTGCGGTAGATTCGTCCAAAACAAGCACTTGGGGTCTAATTGCCAACGCCCCTGCAATGGCTATGCGCTGTTTTTGTCCGCCACTGAGCCTGTGGGGAGAACGCTTGGCGTACTCGCTCATGCCTACCTGCTCCAAGGCACCATAAACGCGCTCGACAATTTCCGGTTGAGCCACACCCAAGTTTTCCGGACCGAAAGCAACGTCTTCTTCAACGATACTGGCAACCATTTGGTTGTCGGGATTTTGAAACACCATGCCAACATTTTTGCGGATTTCAAAGATATTATCTTTTACGGAAGTGTCCAATCCGTTGACTGTGACAGTACCGCTTGCGGGTACAAGTAAACCGTTGAGCAACTTGGCAAGTGTGGATTTGCCACATCCGTTATGTCCGACAAGCGCGACAAAACTACCCTGTTCGATATCCAGGGTTACGCCCTCAACTCCCATTGCCGTACCGACAGTTCCGTCGTCGTTGTACGCCTTGTAGTAGTAACTTACGTTGTCCAGTTTGATAATCGCCATATTTAACAATTTCCTGTGATTAATATTTTATCAAAAACACGACTATTTTGCAACCAAATTATATAATTCGAGTATTGCGCTAATAACAGCTTCATATCGCTCGATCTTGCAACAGGGTCCTCCGTGCAAAAGATTCCATTGACAATATCACAATTATAACATATAATTTTACCGTAATAATTTAGGTTATTTTTTGCTTTGGCAAAATTACTCAAAAGTTAGGTACACGGGGTGAAAAAATGCAAGAAATATTTATATCCTATTCCAGTAAAGATCAACAGTACGCAGATGAAATTGTAACCTACCTAGAAGAACGCGGGTTTAGTTGTTTTATTGCACACAGAGATATAAAGGCGGGCGAGTCCTACGATATGCGCCTCATTGACGCCATCGAACACGCCAAAATTGTGGTATTGGTTTTTTCCGACAATTCGGATATGTCTAAACACGTCAAGTCAGAAATTGCAATGGCTTTCGACAACGAGACCACCATTATTCCTTACAAAATAACCGGTAGCAAGCCCACCCAGTTGAGATACTATCTACAGACAGCGCATTGGCTGGACGCTACCGTTCCAACAACAAACCACCTGGAAGATCTGTGCAGTCGAGTAAGTGAAATTGTAAAGCCGTCCGACAACAAGCAAAAAGCAATAATTGCCATATCGAAGTTACTTACTGACAATCAATTTAATTTCACAATTGTGGACGCAAAGGATTCTGCTTGCTACACCAGGATAACAGTCAGTCTGGGCGAGATAGATATCAGACAAAAAAGAAAACTAATGATGCTTGAGGGAGAAGCGCAATACAAATTACAAGCGCCAACCCTAATTTACCGTGACAGCAAAGACAATCTTGTCTTTGAAATTGCGCACGACAAAACAGTAAATTATACCTTCAATCAAGAATTGGACACTTTACACAAAATACAAACGGAAAACTACCCCTGCCAGCAATCCGATTCAAATGCAGACAACAAATTTATATATCCATTGTTGTCCGAGCACCAATTGAATAACGTAAAAGTCAGCGCAGAGGAATATCAAAAATCCCATTTGGCGACAATGCCTATAATTTTGGGGAAAAACATAGACGGCGATACAGTTTACACCACATGGCGGCATGTAAACAATGTTGTAGTGCTTGGCTGTGAAGGTTCAGGAAAACGTAATTACATATACAACCTAATTCAGACTTTGATAGCATTTGAGTCGCCAAAGGATGTAAATTTTGCAGTGTTCGGCAATACAGACTACTACAATTTTTTGGTTGATTCGCCGTATCTGGCATGGGAAATGGGCAATTATTCTCGCGCTCATATTGTTGATCAACTACTTAAAATTGCAAAAACACGTCACGAATATTTTGAAAACAAATCGCATGAATCACTTTACAACAAAAATGCTGACCTCAATATGGGGGACGACTGTCCGCCGGCGCTAGTTGTTGTTTTAGACGAGGTAAAGTTTGACATCGATGAGCTTAACATACTTATTGGTTCGATAACAAAACTAAGTAGAATATATTTTGTTATCAGTTCAACTTATCTTCAGTTAAACGACAAAAGCACTGTGTTCAGCAAACTTGTAGTATGTCACGCGATGATGCACTCGGAAGACTCTATTGATGCTATAGGTTCGGATGCGGCAACCAAACTACTTTACGCCAGCGGAGACATATATGCAATCAGCAACCGCGCCGGCAGCAAATTGAACATGGAAAGGTTTGTTGCACCATACGTGAGCGATGAGTTTCTGCAAACAACAGCAAAGCAAACAAAAGATCTAACGCGTTCAATACACACCGACAATTTCGAACAGGAAAAGCAATGCAACATGGAAAAACTGGACGACCTAAGTTGGAAAGTTTTGTATCACTTTACGGATCTGAATATACCTATTTCCATTCCCCAAATAAACAATATTTTTAAGTGCGGGTTTAACAAATCAGGGCAAATACACTTCAATCTGGAAAAACTTGGGTACATTGCTCCCAACGATAAAGAACAGTATTTTTCCACCGTGAGCATGGACACAATATTCAAATTGCTGGCAAATTAGAATTACACAACACATAAACAAGCCCCCAGGTAACTACCCTGAGGGCTTGACAATTTAATGTAAGAGTTCAGTCTGTAAGCCGAGTTCTGTATTGGACGGTTATCTGTCTAGCGCTGTCGTTACCGACAGTGTCAAGCGAGTATGTCGAGATGCCGAGCAGGCATTTGATCTCATTTCTTGCACCGAGTGGGGTTTACATGCACACTGTGTCACCATAGTGTGTGTAGGCTCTTACCCTGCATTTCCACCCTTACAACGGCAAACCGTTGCGGTATATTTCTGTTGCACTTTCCTTAAAGTCGCCTTCACAGGCCGTTAGCCTGCACTCTTGCTCTGTGGTGCTCGGACTTTCCTCGTGAGTTGCCCCACGCAACCGTCTGGCTGTCTCTTACCGTAGTTAGTATAGTTTTTT
>JAFLVJ010000010.1 GCA_022508375.1 Clostridiales bacterium
TTCCGATCTCACATACTGAGTGTGATACTGCGTTGGTAATTTACTCCAACGACGTAATATGTGATAACACGTGGATATGGCGGGGCGATCACAGTAAAGGCGTAGCGTGGGAGGACACAACCTACATTAACGAACAGGGACATACGGTCACCGACTACGGTAACCCTGTACAAACGGGTATTTTGGTCGAAGGCGATAACGTAATTTGCTACGGATTGATGGTGGAGCATATCGAAGGTTATCAAACGTTATGGAAAGGCGAAAACGGTCTTACCGTAATGTATCAATGCGAAACGCCCTACCGTGTGCCGTCGCAGGACAAATGGATGTCGCCCGATGGCAAAAACGGCTACGCTGCTTACAAGGTGGCGGACAGCGTTAACGCTCACCGAGCCTACGGCGTGGGAATATATCTCGTCAATTACAGCAACGTCAACCTCGCCTCGGCAATAGAAGTTCCATATAAATCGGGTATATCAATGGTGCATTTGGTAATTTGCGACTTTACGCAAAGTTATCCTGCAACTATCACTAACGTCATCAACGACTTCGGTGGTGGCGTGGGACCAAGCTCGTTCCGCAAGCTGGTTGCGCGCTATCCGATGTAAAGAACTTTACCGTCACTTTGTGACACATCCCTTTAGCAAGGGGAGGCGGATTACTCAAGCAAGACGGAATGGTTGTGACTGCATTTCACTTAAATACGGTAACTACGGGTATTTAACCGTGGATATAAGCAAAAAACAATTTTTTTAGGAGGTAAACTATGACAAGACAAAGGACGTCTATCAGGTATTTTCTTATAGCGCTTTTGTTCGTTGTTTTTGTAGCGTCGTTGGCTCTTACCGCTTGTAAAAGCGGATACGCCATCACCTGGAAAATCGACGATCACGCAACAGTTACTGTTGAAGGCGAAAAGAAACTGCCCCAAAAGGCGAAGGACGGAACAACGCTTGAATTTACAATCAAGACGGACAACGGTTACGTTGTTGACGAAGTTTTGCGCGACAACAAACCCATCAACGCAAATAGCGCGGGTAAGTATAGCATAACAATTTCGGCTGACGTAACAATCACTGTTACGACCAAGTTGGAAGTTAGCGGTATCAAGGTTGTCACCAAGCCCAGCAAGCTCACCTACAATTCGGGTGAAAGACTTGACAAGACGGGAATGGTTGTTCAAATGGAATACACCGTCGGTAACCCCCAAACAATCACCGATTACAGTATCCGTTATCAAACAAGTAACGCGTCCAGTTTCAAGATGGGCGACACCTACTTCCAAGTGTACGTTGGCGAACATTTTTCCGAGCGCATCATGCTCAATGAACCGGTTGCAACCCTCATTACTCTTGACCTCGTAGGCGGTTCGGTAGATGATGGCTATATGGACAGTCTCAAGGCTAACACTGCCTTGAAAGACGTTACAAGGGAAAACGGCGTTGTCACCTTCAAGTACACCAGCGAGCTTACCGAAGATATTCCTCTGCCTGCAAGCGTGCAGATGAACAAGGGTGAAGTAGTTGGCGACTACGACTTCAGAAATTGGTCCTGCGCAGATGACGAAGGTAAGGGCGATGACGAAGTTCGTATTGTAAAAGACGGCGTTCTCACCAAGGAAACCGTTACCAGTGCAATCATCACAGCTAACTGGAACGCGCACCTTGCGGATATCACAGGCGTAGCATATGAAGTTGTTCAAGGCGTTCCTTATCTTGTATTGGAAGGAACATACCGTGCGGCTACTTCACTGCGCACGTATCTAACCGAAGGCAACAAAAAACTGGCTTACATGTTCGACAACGAAATAACCGGCACTCGTGGCGAATCGTTCGAACTTCGCGCAAACATGCTTGAATTTGCAAAGAGCATCACGCTTGAAAGCGGTTTCTTCGGTTCTTGGTTGGATGTTCGCGTTGCTCAGGAAGTAAACGGTGTAATAGAACATACCGAAGCGCCTCAAGATAAAACTTTCGAAAAGTACAGCGTAAAGGACGGCGACGAATCCTACAGCTTTGCTTTCGAAACTTGGGAAGGTTGGCGTAAAGTAGTAGTTACGGTAATCATGCCCTTCAACTACACAATGACTGTGGATAATAACAAGGACGTGCTTTCGCTCACCTTTAACGGTCAAATTAAGGAAAACTTGGTATCCAATTACGTTGGTGCAACCGTCAAGATTGACTGGTGGATGGGCGGTTCAATTGGTCCTGTTGAATCGAAAATTGCTGCAGACGGCAGTTGGAAGATTGTATTTACCCTTTCACCTGAAAATGGCTTCAAACTCAACACCGTGGGATACGCTCACATCAAGATTGTCACAGATAACGGCGACGTTTTGTACAAAGACGGCGATCCCAACAAGGACGGAGATTTGCTTGCAAGCGGAATGAGCAACAGAGACGAACTGGAACAAATTGCCGTTCCCAACGGTGAAATAGTCGGCAACGGCAACACCACGATGGAAGCCCTTATGGTTTCCAACGAGGAGGGAACAATCGTTTACTATCCCGGTATTGCATGGTGGAATGCAGTCGTTATATACGGTCACAATCCTAAGGCTCCCGAATTTAAAGCAAGCGGTGACGTTGCACTCAAGGTTGATAACATGGATAAACCCACTAAGGTTTATTACGTTGTAAAGCTTACCGTTACCAAAAATGCAGAATACGTATATGATATCGTATTCGGTAACGTTGACGGAACGGAAGACGTATTTGCTATCGACAGAGAAATGTCCAAGGTTAACGGCAACGTTTACACACTTTACTTCGACGTAACCGAGTACAGCGGAAGTCAACTGTGGTCTAACCTGTATCTGACAAGAGAAACCGCCGACGGCGAAAAAGCGTATGACAAACTTACTGAAATCAAAAACGACACCAACAGTTCGGACGGACTGTACGCAATAGTTAACGGTATCAAGTACTATATCAAGGGCGAATACAACAGTCCGTGCTTGTTCATCGGCACACCCGAAGATGGCGAAACCAATCCTCCCGAGGTTAACCCCGACGTTGTAGAAAAGCAAATTACAGTTGACGGCACATTCTTCGATCTCGTTGCCGAAGACGGCAAGGCGTACGTTGTTGTCAAAATTACGGCAGTAGGCTTTAAGGATGCAGACGAAATCAAGGAAACCATCATGTACGGCGACATTGCTGATGACTTCCAATGGACGACTGAATGCTTCAAGGTTGAAGTGGTTGACGGCGGCTACAAGCTTTGGTTTGATATCACCGCTATGGAAATGGGTACCGACGGCAAATTGTGGTCGGGACTATATATCGGTGCAAAACAAACCGAAGTTAAGGTTACTCCTAGCCTTGCTCACGGCAAAACAATCACTGTTGGAAATGTAATTTACACAGTAGAGTGCACATCTAGTACTTGGAATATCCCTTGCATAATAACTAAGGAAGTAGGCACTCCCGATTATACCGTTAGCGACGTTGACCTTGTAGAGGACAACGGAACAGTTTACCTTGTAATCAGCGGAACATACACCGAAGGTGGCAATGCTGACAAACTCGAGGCCGCTCTTGAAGCTGTTGCATTCACATTGACGCACAACGAGCAGGCTGGCGGACAAGGCGGCTGGGGCGTTGTAAGCAACTTTACAAGAGTTGTAACGGTTGATGACGCTGAAAGCACTTGGACACTCAAGATTAGCCTTATGGACCTTGAAATGTCCGCTTATATGGCTAAATTCCAGGGCACCGACCTCAAAAACGCCAATGCAACCGACGGCAAGAACTTCACGGTGGGCGATACGTTATATACCCTTGTTAACAAGTTCGGTAGCGGCGAAGGCTCTGAGTTCTGGGGCTGCATAGGTATTCGCGTTGAGGACGCAGATGCTCCCAACTTTGCTAAACTCACGATAGTTAACGCAACTCTCGAGGCTACGCAAGATAAGGTTTACTTCGTTATTAGCGGTTCATACACTGATATTGAAGACGATATCGTTGACAGAGTCCTCAACAAGGTTTACTTCGATCTTCAAAAGCGTGGCGACGACTGGGCTCGTTACACCGACTTTGAAAGAACCGTCAACTATGACTCTTCCGAAAAGACATGGACAGTTAAGTTGGACGTAACACAACTTCCCGCTCATGGCAATCCTTACACAGGTCACGTTGCCTCTCCTGCCGGTGATTTAAAGCTTGACGCTGAACATGCTATTGACGGACACAGCGTTACGTTGGGTACGTTAACTTTCACCATCGTCAACAAACCCGGTTCGACCAATGAAGCGGAAAACTGGGGTTGCGTAAGCCTCAAGGTTGAAAATTCTACTGCGAAGACATTGACCTACACAGGTGCAACTCTTGAAAAGCAAGAAGACAACGTATATCTTGTTCTTACGGCTGACTTCGCTAACTACACCGAAGATGAACTCAAGACCATCACATACTACGAAGGTAATGCTACCACCGGTGAAGTGAAAAATGGTATGACTCTCACTGTAGAAAAGGTTGAAGTAACAGGTACATCTGTTAAACTTTACTTCAACTTTACCGAAGTTGCAGCAAACGGCGAATGGTGGTGGGGACACTGGACCATCGGCGGAGTCAATAAGGGTGACGTAAAGTGTACTGTTGCCGAAAACGAAATCGTTGAAAACGGCAGAAAATACGTTATCAAAAACAACGAGTGGGGTAACATGTACGTGGTTGTAACAGCAGCCTAATGTACAACACATCTTGCTTTAAGCAATAACACAAATTGCCACGCACGAAAGTGCGTGGTTTTTTTGTTGCAAAAAGAACCGCGTAGGGAAAACCCACGCGGTTCTTGTGTAATTTAACAACTATTTAATTATAATAACGTTTAACAAACGTTGTATCAACTGTTAAATGACTTTGGTTGACCAATTTGATGTTACTTTCAACCGTTATTGTTGATTGTTCGTTGTGTTTTCGGGTTCGTTTGGCGTTTCGTTGTCGGTTGCGGGCTTTTTCTTGCGAAGTACCTTGTACATCCAATAGCCACATCCGCCAAGAGCAACGAGGTCAATTACTATCACAACGGGGATATACCAGCGGAACTTGAGCTCCAGCGGTGCAGTGTGGATTGGAACACCGTCAACTTCTCCGTTTGCAATTCTTTCGTTGTAGTCAGCCTGAGTTGCAAGCGCGTTTGCCCACATGAATATGATGTTCTTGCTAGCGCGTCTCAAGGATGCCTTGAAAGCGTTGGAGTTGGTATTGTATTTGTAGCTACCGTTGTTGCTTGCGCCGTCCATCCAGATATCTCCGCCTGCGCGTACCATATTGTCGCCTATCATGAAGTCGTGGTTGTCTGCGTAGTCGGTCAGGATTGCTCCCTTAAATCCCCATTCGTTGCGAACCAGTTCGGTAAGTAACGCTTCGCTACCGCCCGTCCACACGGCTCCTATACGTCCGTAGGATGTCATTATACCGCTTGCTCCGCCTTCCTTGATGCAGATTTCGAAGGGTTTAACGTACGTTTCACGTAGCGCTTGCTCTGTTAGCCATACGTACATTCCGTCGCGGTTGCTTTCACTTTCGTACAGGCACAGGTGCTTGAGGTAACAGAACACGCCGCCGTTTTTAGCAGCTTGTACGGTGCGGGCGCTCATCACGCCGGATAGCAACGCGTCTTCGCTGTAGTACTCGTAGTTTCTTCCGCCAAATGGTGAGCGGTGCAAATTGATTGCGGGGCCGTACCAACCGTTTATACCGAGATGTGCGCACTCGCTTGCTACGCTAAGACCCATACTGTAAGCAAGTTGTTCGTTCCAGGTTTGTGCCAGTACAATGGAGCTGAAGCCTGTTGTACCGTTGGATTGCGAGTAGAAGCTACCAACCTGGTTGGGACCGTCAACGTCAAGGGTCTTGGGCTTTCCGATACTGCTTAGCGCACCGGTTTGCGTGTAGCCGTGCAATGTGATGTTTTGCATTTCGTTGAGCGTCAGGCTGTCCAGTACGGGATCCCATATCTCATCGTTATCGAAGTTGTTCGGGTCTCCCAGTATCTTACCCAAGGCGCTGATTTCGCCGTTTTCGAACACGTTCACACCGTTGTTGGCGCCCATTGTAATTTCTGGCGAATCATGCTTTTCATCCCAATCTTTTGCCAGGTCGCTCTTGTAGGTGTTGTACTTGGATATAACGTCCGTTATGTCGCGGTTTGCTTTTTGAGCGTAGGGGAAGGTTCCAACGAAGTCGCTGCGCGTCATGTAGGTGATAGCAGCGGTGTTGTCGCTATTGCCGTCTATTGCAATGCCGTCAGTGACGTTGGTACCTGTAAATAGGTTCTTTATTTCGTTGCCGGTGTTGCTGTCTTCTTCAATTTGAATATCGTTTTGTATGCGTAAATTGATGGTTGCTTTGTCGCCAACCTTGTCCGTTGCTACGGTGTGCGCGTCGGTGCGAAGGGTTAAGGCGTATGTGCCTTTTTCGATTTCGTAACCCTTGAAGCCGTTGTCGTTAGCGTCGTAGCAGTCGTAGGACTTGAGGTCTTCCACCTTGAACTTCAATATGATTATTTCGAAGTCGCCCGGTTTAAGTACCTGTTGCGTCTTGCCGAATGCCGCAAGGTTTACGCTTGACTTTTCGATATCGCTTTCGTCGAGAGCGCCGTAGTACAGTTCAACAACTTCCTGTCCGGGATAGTCGCCAACGTTTGTAACCTTTACTTGGATTTCTATTTCGTCCTTTTCCGTTACTACCGCGTTGTTAAGGTGCGATACGTAACTTACTTCCCAGTCGAACTTAGTGTAGCTCATTCCGTAACCGAACGGGTACTGAACTACCTGCTCGTAACCTTCAACGCCCCATTGTTGTTTGGCTTTTGCAGTATTCCAAAAACCTTCCGCGTCCGCCGTCTCGTACCACTTGTAACCTACGTATATTCCTTCGATGTAGTCGGTGTAGGCTACGCCGCTGTACTTGACGTCACTGCTTCCGTTGGTGTGGTTGTGGTTGGTGGGGTACAAGGTGCTTTTGCCCATTGTGTTTTGGTAAAAGTTGGTGGTGTCCGATCCGCTGCTGCCTACCTTTATTCCCGAGCCGGTATTGGCGTATGTGGAGGAGGTGCTTAGGTCGTACGCGTATGTGTCCGCCGTCTTGCCGGAGGGTGTAAGTTCACCGTAAAGCATCTTGGGGATAGCAAGCGCGCCTGCCGAACCGGTTGTAGCCACGATCATGCACGAGTCAATACCGGGTATTGTTTCGAGGAAGCCAAGTTCCATTACGCTTGTGGAGTTGATGAGCACGATGACGTTTTCGTAGTTAGCGCCAACGTATGTCAACAGCGCTTCTTCTTCGGTGGAGATTTCAAGGTAAGTTCTGTCGTTGTCCGTCTTGTCGATAGCGGAGGACGATGTCGATTTTGCCGTCTTTTTGTATTGAACTTTCGGTGAGTCGTTACTTTCGCCCGAAGTTCTACCTATTACTACAATTGCCGTATCGGAAAACGCCTTAGCTTGTTCGAGCAAACTGTCGGAGTATTCTTCCATAGCCGGTTCGTACAGTCTGCTAAATTCGTAGTTGAAGCTGTGCAACGTACCGTCACTGTTAGCGGCGTTGTACGGAGAAGCCTTGTAACGTCTGCTTTGAAAGTTACGGTACATGTTGATAAGGTCTTTGTTGTAACCTACGCCGTACTTTTCAAGCGAACCCAGCAAGTCCCACAGATGGGTATATCCGGCTCTTTCGTCCAAAAATCCGCGAACTTGTCCCGAACCCGAACCGCTAAATACCCAGTCAATTGCCGCCCAACCGAATACGTTTACCTGACTTGTGGAAGTCTTGGTAAGCGGTAAGGTGTCGTTGTTGTTTTGAACGAGCACAGTACCCTCATACTGTATCTGTTCGACCAGTTCGGCGCCTGCTTGACGGCCTGCGCTGGAGTCCGAGCCTGTCTTGTAGCCGACTGCGAACTTGTCAATCATATCGTGCAACATGCCAACGGCAATGTTGAACGCCAACACGATGATAAGTATCACTGCCGATACCGAAAAGCATATGATTTGTGATACTTTTTTGCCTTTGGATACTTTTTGACTCATGTAGTTTGTTTACCTCCATTTTAATATCGTATGCGTACGCGCGCACGCATATATGTAGATATTATATATCGGTATATATATAATGTCAATACTCAATTTTGTATCCGACCAGTCGTGCGTTGACTTGGTTGACGCGGCTTTACGCCTTGCAACCTTGCGCTTGCGCGAGCTAACGCTTCAACGCAGTCGGACTAACAAGGAAGCTTGTGAAGCACAAGCTTCATCTTTGTGACTGCAGGGGGAGAAGTCGCATATCTCCCCTCTGCACCCCCTCTCGCAAGGACGCAAATGCTCGGTACACGCCCGAACTTTGCGAGCGATAATTTAAACTTCCGACTAGTCGTGCGTTGGCTTGGTTGATGGGGCGAGTTGCGTTTTTTACTTCGGTATTGACTTGATATGCTGTAATAAGGTATAATGATATTATGAAAAAAACTAGTATATTGTTGCTATTTACAATATTGCTGACGCTTGTTGTGGGCTTAACGGCATGTCACGACAATCCCACCCCGTCGAAAGAGCACACGCTTCCCTTCCTTACGGTAAACGGTAAGTACGTTGTGGACGATAACGGAAACAAAGTTGTGCTTCGCGGCGTTAATGCCGGCGGACTGGGTGTAATCGAGCGGTGGATGACGGGATTTGACCGAAATTCGTCTGTTGCCCGCGATCACTATTCCATCAGCAAGATTTGGCTGGACCGTTTCGGCTACAAAGACACGGTAGCGCTGTGGGAAATCTATCAGGAAAACTGGTGGACGGAAACGGATTTTAAAAACTGCGCAGCCATGGGGATAAACGTAATCCGTTTGCCCTTCACCTACATGGATATCGACTTCGGCGCTGTTGTCAACTACGACAACGCGGGAAAGTTCGATTTTACCTTCCTGGATAACTTCGTTGATATGGCGGAGCAGTACGGTATATATACTATTCTCGACTTACACGGCGCCTACGGCTCGCAAAACGGTCAGGACCACAGCGGATTGGTTTTAAATTCGGCAAGCCAAGTCAGCTTCTACAAAGATGAGCGCATGATAAATTTGACAACCAATCTGTGGCGCGCCGTCGCTGAGCATTTCAAGGATAATCCTGCCGTTGCAGGTTATGATTTGCTCAACGAACCGGTGGAAAAGGGCAACGGCAGTACAGGTGAGAGGCACTGGGCGGTATTGGACCGTTTTTACGACGCTATTCGCGCAACGGGCGACAATCACGTTGTTATTTTCGAATCGTGTTGGGGCGCCGAAGGCTTGCCCAAACCTGCCGATTACGAGTGGAGCAATTGTATGTACTCCTTCCATCACTACACGGGTTGCGCGGGTAACGACAGGGTCGAGGAGCATTGCAAGAGTTTTGAATCGCGCCTACGCGAAATAGAAAATGCCAAATTCGGCGTGCCACTGTACATGGGTGAATTTACCTGTTATACCAATCAAACGCAATGGACTTATACATTGGACCTGCTCAACCGCAGAGGTTGGCACTGGACGAGTTGGACGTACAAGATTTGGGGTACAAGCGGATGGGGTATTTACAATATTCGTGGGGAAGATTGGAACAGGGTCAACGCCTCCGCTGATGAATTGAGCGAAATCCGCAAAAAGTTCCGCTACGTACTGACGGAAAACTCAACTACCACGCTATACACCTTTGCGTCCGGCAAGACGTTATTTGACGTGATAAGAGAATCGTGTATTTCTGTTGAATCCTAGCGCTTTGCGACGTCTTCAACCCAAACATACTCGCCTTAGCTGTTGCCGAGTAAAATATATTTAGTATAAAAGGAGATGGGTATGAACCGATTTTTGAGAACCGTTTGCGTTTTTGTGTTGTTTTTGATGGTTTTTACAATGCTTGTTGCGTGCAAACCCGATAACAACACGCCACCAAGTTACACGCCACCTGCAATAGAGTACACAATTGACGAAAGCGTACTTCAAACAAACAAGACGGCAAACGACTCCGAGTTTTACGCCAGCGCAGTCACGCGCGTTAGCAACAGTCCGCTTGCAGGAAAGACCATATACTGGCTTGGTTCATCCGTTACATACGGAGCTAACTCGGGCGGGGAATCCATGGCGGAGTTTCTTGCCGCTAAGACGGGCGCCAACTGCGTAAAGGACGCGGTATCGGGTACTACAATATTCAACGACGGCAAAAGTGCCGCTACCGGCAAGGACTCCTACGTCAACCGACTTGTAAACGGTACTAAATTCGACACAAGCGCACACGTTGACGCATTTATTTGTCAAATATCCACCAACGACGCGCGTAATGACCGACTGAACAAGCGCGGTGAAATAGCGGAAGGCAAGGACAGAACGTACTTCGACACGGCTACAACGCTGGGTGGAGTGGAGTACATCATTTCCTACGTAGTGGAAACTTGGCATTGCCCCGTGTATTTCTACTCGGGTAGTTTCTTCGGCGATTCGGGCGTACGCTCAAGTAGCAATCCTACGGGCACCAACTACGGCAAGCTCATTGACGACGTTAAGGACGTTGTATCGAAGTGGCAAAACTACGGTTACGATGTTGACGTCATCGACTTGTTTAATGACTCGGACTTCAATTCGCAGGTAACCGACGATTATTACAAATGGTGTACCAACGACGCAATTCACCCCAAACGCGCAGGATATTTAAACTGGTGGATGCCGTATTTTGAACAGTATCTTATAGTAAAATTTGAAAATTAACTTTTTAACGTATGTTCATGTTTAAAGGGCGTCTCCAACTTGGATGACGCCCCTTTTTTATTAAAATGTTGAGTATTTTAACGTAAATTCAGTTGCTTTTTAATTTTTTTTATAATATAATAAATAAAATTAGCCTGTAATGTAATATCTACGAGAGCAAATATATATTTGCAAACTGTGGCTCAACTTGTATCGTTTCGAGCCGCACGTGTAGGTTATCAGGCGAGTAAATTACTCGCCATTATTATTTTATATGGCGATGTAACTAAATTGAAAAATTCGGAGGTGAAAGCAATGAGTAAATGGCGAAAAATAGCGATTATTCTTCTTTGCATCACGATAGTGACGAGCTTGGCGCTCGCAGCGTGCAAATCTAAGGGATACACGATATACGTCAAAAGCCTAGGCGGCGTTGGGGTATCCGACGTTACCGTGACGGTGAATTTACCTGACGGTCCGTTCACAAGCAAGACGGATAGTGACGGTAAGGTGGAAGTCAAGGCTAAAAAAGGCGAGTACGATGTAACGGTTGCCGACCTTCCCCTTGGCTACAGCACGGTGGACAGCACCTACAAGACATCCAAGGACGACAATACACTCGTAATTTACGTTAAGTCATCGGTAATACTGGATACCGTGCCCGATAATAAGGTCTATAAGGAAGGCGACGTCATGTACGACTTCTCGATAACAGACAAGACGGGTAGTAGCGACGAGACTTACACATTGTCCGAGGTTTTAAAGACCAAAAAAATGGTGTTGCTCAACTTTTGGAATACGCACTGTACTCCATGCATGGGCGAAATGCCCGAGTTGGAGCTTGCTTACAGACAGTATGTAGAAGATGCCGAGGTATTTGGTATTAACGTACCTCTGCTAGGTGCTGACCGACTTGCTGATGTCAAGGGAGTTAGATCCAATCAATACACCGATCCCGACGGAAACAAATTTTCGTTGACCTTCCCATTGGCGCTTGACGACAACAACATGCCGTATCACTTTGCCATGACGGCAATACCGGTAAGCGTGGTAATTGACCGTTACGGCGTAGTGGCGCTCATTCACACGGGTAGCATGGACAAGTCGAACTTTGTGTCTTTGTTTGCCAAGTACACCTCGGACGATTACGTTCAGGACGGCTCGCTTGGCGGCGGTAACGGTGGCGGTGACGGTGAAGAGCTTGAATGGGCTAAGCCCAACGTTACTCAACAAGAGTCTTCCGTTATCGAAGCTGCAATTAACGGTGCCAACTTCAACGGTTCGTACCACCCCGATACGGAATCCGCCGATGCCGAGTTCTCTTGGCCTTGGCTGGTTGGTGAAACCAACAACGAAAAATATATTTATCCGGCAAATCACGAAGTTAACTACTCATTTGCAACAATCTACACCAGCGTGACGATATCTGACGTCAGCGCAGGTAGCAACGTGGTACTGGTGTTCGACTTGCAGTGGTCGTGCGAGAACTTGTGCGATTACTTCTACGTGATAATAAACGATATGCTTGTTTATGAATACACAGGTACGGAGCAATGGGGCGAGTGGCAAGATTGCTACGCACTTGTTGCCGACGAACCCGGCGACTATACGCTGTGCTTGATGTATGTCAAGGATCAGGAAAAGAGTGAAGGCGCCGATACGGTACGCATCAAAAACATGCGAATGATAACAACGTCGCAGATTACCGCCGATTCTCTTGATATGCCCAGACAGGCGGCACGCGGTTGGAACGACGGTGACTTTACCAGTTACGTTAGCGTAGTTAAGGATAGCGAAGGTTTCTACCACAAGGATACGGTAGATGGTCCCTATATCCTTGCTGACTTGATGAGCACAACCCCCTTCAACAAAAGATTGAACACAAGGTGGTCTATTGCCGAATTTGCAATAAACGACTACTTCAATTACAACGAGGGACTGGACATAGACGACCCCGACTACTACGACAAGTACGACCCGACCAAGGACGACACCGACGCAATCACTCTGTGGGCAATGGCGGCAAATAACTCGGAATTACCGGGGCTTACACTTGTAAACGATGAGTTAATAGCGCTGTTAAATAAGTTTTTCAAGACGCAAGTAACCAACTTTAACGACAATATGTGGTTGGAGTTGTGTAAGTACTTCGATCACTACGGCACTGACGAAAGCGACACCGGTATTAACAATTCCAGCCGCAATCCCATACGCGGACTGCTCAATTCTACCGCAGTTCCAACTGTCAAAGCGCATGACGGTGCATTTAATGACTTGAAAAATATTCCGGACGAGTACAAAAACAACGTTCTTCTTACCCGTCTGATTGTACCGCGTGGCTTTAAATACGTGTTTGTACCCGAAAAGAGCGGTGTATATCGTTTCAGGTCGCAAAGTAAGGAACTGTGTGATACTATGGCGTGGTTGCACCGTTACGAAGACGAGTTTTTGGTTAATGACGAGGACTTTTTGGTTACTACAGTCAGTCAGCTTGAAAACCCGGACGAAAGCTACAATTTTATTCTTACCTACTACCTTGAAGCGGGACGTAAGTATATCCTTGCAACCTGCTTTTCGGATATGTATGTAACAGGAGAATACACCTTTACGGTTGAGTATCTGGGTACATCTTATTACTCATGGCAGTACGCTTCGCGTAATAACTTTACCACGTCAGATGATGATATGACCCAAATCGTCAACTATTTTAACGTTATGCCGGTGCTACACACCGACGGTAAGTATTACAACGCCAAGAAGGACGCTGACGGCAACTACATTGCGGATAGTTTCGGTAACTATGTTGCAAATCTCAGTGACCCCATCTACGTTGATTTCCTGACCGGTGCACGTTTCTTCGATAACGGTTCGTTGGGATTGTGCTTTAGCTACAGCGATAAGGCTACAGTTGTTAAAACGCTTAGCGGAATCTTTTCCGTCATGTGGAGCAAACCGAAACCAAGTGATGCGGGTTGGCCTGACGCTATGCCTCTTGCCAGCATCAAGGGTTCGGCGTTGACCAATAACGATTGGGATAAAATAATCGAAAGGTTGTACGCTATATATGGTGACAGCGTGTATATCGAAGGCGAATATGTCGATGCGCTCAAGGCGTGTAACTCCATTGGTTCCGTAGCGGATTTCCTCAAGAAGTATTATCTCAACTTCTTCGACCAAACTTATATTCGTTACGACAGTAAATTGGGTATTCCCGAATCGCGCTACAAGGACTACACGGATATAGTACTTAGATACTACAACGCTGCTAAGGCATACAAGGGCAACGCCGAACGCGGTTACGCCGACAGAGGATGCGTACAGCTTACCGAGGAGTTGCGCGACGCATTGGATATGTTCTGCAAGCGAGTGGGCGGTTTCCCCGAGTTAGATACCGACTGGATGCGTCTGTGCGCTCACTTCGAATATCTCGGTCCGTATCAAAACAGCTAAAAGTTTTAGTCACAACCTAAACACAACATACATTTATTAGAAAAAAAACTAAAAGGAGATAAGAAACTATGAAACGCATTACTAGAAACTTAGCAATCTTCGTGATTGTTTGTGTCATGGTACTGTCAATGGTGGCGCTTGTAGCTTGCAAAGGCTCCGGCGTTTACACCGTCAAGGTTGTAGGTACCGACGGTAAACCCTACGCCGGCGCAGTTGTTCAACTGTGCAAGGTTGAGTCCAGTGGCAGTCTGTCCACATGTTACGAGGGCGTTGCTACCGACGCTCAGGGTGTCGCAACGTTAACTGTCGGCAAGGAAATCCCAGATAAAGACGTTGACGAAATGGAAGTTCACTTGTTTGGCTTGCCCGCATATCTGACTGCCGACTCCGTCAGGATGAAGAAGGGCGAAACAGTGACAATCACGCTCAAGAACAACCTCAAATCCCCCTCCGGCGGTACAGGTGAAGGCAGCTACGGCCAGGACAAGTTGGGCAATGACACTCTTACTATGAATCCCTACATCGTTGACAAAGGCGCGTACGAACTCAAGTTTACATCTGCTACTCAACTGATATTCTACGAGTTCCGCGCTCTAGACGTAGGTATTTACAAGGTGTACTCAGTTGGCGATGTTGACGCAGCCGTTACGCAACTTACCGGTACGGAAATGACCGGTATCCGCAATACAGGTGATCCGAATTACACTAACGACAACATTAGCGCAACGGACAAGAACTTTAGTTATGAATTTATTGTTGACGACAGCCTCATGGAGCAGACCAAGGGGATGAATAATGATATCAACTACGGCGCTTGCTACTTCGAAATTTCTCTTAAAAACGCCGAACACGTCAACAAATCTGCTATTATCGTATTTGAGTACGTGGACGAATACTCTGAAGAACCTCCCGTCGAAACAGTTCCCGTTAATCCTTCAAAAACACTTACCGTTTACGGCGAACAAGACGGAGCATACACCGATCTTGACATGGACATGACCTGTGTCAAAGGTGACGACGGTTATTACCACGTAAACGACAAAGATGGCGCAATAGTTATTGCTACTCTAGGTAACGACACTGTATTCCCACGTGTACTTGGAATGAGTTTCCTTTCCATCTATCGTCAAGGTCAAACGCTCAGTTTCTACGATAGTGTGCTTGGTAAGAATAAGGACTACGCTCCGCTTGTAGAGGCTTATACGCAAGCTTGCAACAGCGAAGGCCGTTATCCGCTGACAGACGAACTGATTGATTTCTTCAGCACTTACATTAAGGGCACACAAATTGAAGATTGGTTGGCAGAAGAACTCAACACTCTCCTTCCCGAAGGTAGGGAATGGATTGTATGGTGCGGTTACTACGCCGAAACTTATACAGGTGGCGACGGCTCATCCGAAGAAAACGCTATTTATCTGACGGAAGGTGTGCTTACCATTTCTGTTGCGGCAGGTGGATCCGTTTACTACTCGTCCTATTACAATCCGGAAGTAACCTACATGATTACGTCGGAAGAAGCAAATATTAAACTTTCTGTTTACAACGCTTATTATCCCGATGAAGTGATGGAGTATGTCTCCAGTGATTACTCCTGGGGACTTGATGTGTACGTATCTGCATCTCCGCGTTCACTGTATTACTTTGTATTCTCCACCGAGGACGGCGCAGCTGCAACGTATGACGTTACCGTTACAATTTACGTAGCGGAACCGGAACCCGATGGCTCCTTCGACAATCCATTTGTAATTGACTACTTTGGTTGGAGAGGCGGAGAATGCACAAGTGTATTGGGTGACGGAAGTGGTGAACCTCTTTACTACATCTACACTGTTAGCGAGTACGATGATGATGGATTGTACTTCTACCTTGGCGAAAACACCATGATATCTTACGTAGAGTACGTAGATTCCGACTTGGTTCCTCACCAGTTAAGTTATGACCAGATAAAGGATGGCTTGAAGGGTCTTCCCGTCGAAACAGTGATAACCATTGCTGTAGGCACCGAACTGGGCGAAGGTTTGTTCTCGTTTGCGCTTTACAACTCTCCTTTGGGTGGTAAGGGCAATGCTTACAATTTGTCTGAGGGCAAACATACAGTTGTCGTTCCTGCAGACGGAGTGGTGTATTACGCCGTAAATAACTACAGCGCATACGCCGTAAACATTACTATCACCTCCGGTTCAACTAATGTTTCTCTCAAGGCGTACGACATCATGGTTGGTGAAGATTCCGCTACGCAGGTATCATCTTCCGCTAGCGGTTTCACCTACACGGTAAAAGTCGGTCAAGGCATTCTTCACTATTTTGTATTCTCTACCGTTAACGGACTGGCAGATTCCTACGACATTGAGGTAGCGGAAGAGTACATCATTCCCGAAGGTTCGTGGGACAATCCCATTGTAATTAAAGAATTTGGCGTACAGCACGGCGAAGTAACAGAGATAGATTGGATGGCTATACCCGTTTATTTCACATTCACTGCAACCGAAAACGTAACACTCTATTTCGCTCTTGGCAACAATACAGTTGTTGACCAAATAAATTGGTATCATGAAGAAACCGAACAAGGCGAATACTATTGTGATTGGGAAAACGGTGTACAAGTTCCTGCCGGTGCTGTTGTGACCATCGCGGTTGTTACAGCAGATGGCGAACTTGGTCCTGTTAGCTTCACAATTTCCAATCAACCTATAAATGCCGACTAATCGGATTGAGTTGTCAGACTTGATTGGTTAAATTCACTATTTGTGTAGTAAATTTGAACTGAACAAAACATTACAAAAAAACAAGAGAGAAGCCAATTCTCTCTTGTTTTTATTTTATCTACTATTTACTGTTTTGTTTTTTTGACAGTTTATTCAACTGTAAGCGCTTTCTCAACCTCGCTGACAAGCTTGTCGTAAGTGATGCTACCCTGTTTTGTAAAGGTAATGTTGCCGTTTTTGTCCACGATAAGCGTCATGGGCCAACTGGAGATACCGCCAAGCGCTTGGAAAGTTTTACAAACTTTGCCTTCGATTTCATCTTGCAAGAATATAACGTTATAGTTGCGCCAACTTTCCTTGGTGTCCGTTGGACGTATGATAAATCTTGCTACGTCCTCGGTAGAACTTCCGTGTATCGCTATAAACTTGACTTCGGGATACTCCGTTGCTGCTTGGTTGAAGTAGGGCAGTTCGGCAACGCACGGGCCGCACCAGGTCGCCCAAAAGTTTATCACTACGACGCTTCCTTTTTGTTCGCTTAAGGTAAACTTGTCTTCAAGTAGTCGGTAGTTGCCACTGTCGTTTTCGCCGTAAATATTTAACGTAAAGTCGGAACACGGAGTTCCAATCATTATATCCGTAACTTGCTGTTGCTCAGCAAATACGTTGAAGTACAGTAGCGCACCCACAAGCAGTAATATTGCCAGACTCCATGCAACTATCTGCGTCCAAAAGGCTTTGTTTCGCTTTTGCTTGGTTGTTACCTGTTGTACACCCGGAGTTGAACTGTCACCCCGTTCGTTATTGCTTGATTGTGAGTCGGTAATGGCAGCGGTTGAGTTGAAACTTGTATTCACATTGTGCGACGTTGGTGTACTTGTGACCGTATCGGTTATTTCATCGGTCAGTAAATCGGACGGTTGAGCTTTGTCGCGCTTGCCAAATATTTCCGAGCCTTTCCAGCTGATAGCCTTTACAGGGCAAACCTTCATACACTTGCCACAGTTGATGCATTCGTGGTCGCCAACACGCTTTACGTCCATTTGACAGTGACTTACGCACAGTCCACAGTCGGTACATTTGATCTGGTCCACCTTGACGCCGAGAAAAGCTATCTTGTTGAAGAAACCGTAAATGGCGCCCAACGGGCAAAGGAAACGACAGAACGGACGGTACATAAATACACACAACACCAGTATTGCGCACATCAGGGCAAATTTCCAAGTGAATATCGACCCAAGCATGTTGAGCAAGTCTCGACTTCCGTTCCAGTTTGCGGGATTGATGAGCAAGCCTACTCCTCCGCCTAGCGTTCCTGCCGGACAAATGAACTTGCAAAATGCCGGTACCGCTATACCTTGCATGCCGTACAGTAGTGGAACTGCCACAACCAAAGCAACTAAGATAACGTATTTAAGATATGATAGTACGCGTGTTAAACGGCTTTTCTTTATCTTAAACGACGGGATAAGATGCAATAATTCCTGTCCCAGACCTACGGGGCACAAAAACCCGCAAATTGTACGCGCAAATATCAAACCGAACAGTCCGATGATTCCCAGTATGTAGTAGGGCGCGCGTGTTTCCGACTGGGCGAAGGCATTTTGCAACGACCCGAGCGGGCACGCTCCCACAGCTCCAGGACAGGAGTAACAGTTCAGTCCCGGTACGCACACCGACTTGGTGACGGATTGCGAAATGTTTCCCGTTACAAATCCTTTAATGTTGGCGTTGTACAGCAAAGCTACGTACAACTGAATAAGTCTTCGTTTCGACGGCTTGTGGCGTTTAAACCAATCTTTTATTGAATGGAAAAATTTACTCATGCTTTCACCCCAAACCAATACATTCCGTGCAAATATTGATTGCTTTTATCAGCACGTCGTTTGCTCCGCCGTTAGTTACGCCCACAATGATGAACGTAATAGCAATTACGGCAACTGCAATACGTGTGATGAGTAGTAGTACCTTGTTTACTTTATCGGATATTTGGCTCTTTACGGAGTTGTAAACAGCAAAGCCGACTGCAATAAATTCGGCAACGGTAAGTACGATTACGTAAATATACGTCTGCGACAGACTGAATACGCTGTGAAGTATCAGCGGCGACAATGCGTATGCCGCAATTGCAACGCCAAGTACTATTCCCGCGACAATTGCCACAACTGTTGCAGCTTTTTTAGTTATTTCTTTGCGTTCGGGAATTGCGCCTTTATCGCCTGTGACAATCGCCGTTTTAATAGCGGTTATTTCGCGCTTGAGTAGTATTTCGTCCGCAATTGCCGCAGCTATTCCCACGGCAAGTCCCGCCACCGTCCAACTGAGCACGTTTTTGACCAGGTTGAGAATATCGGCTTTCAACGCGTCGGTGTGGTAGTGCGTGACGTTAAATACGTAAATAAGTATCGCTACCGTTGCAACCAGCAACACGCCAAGCGTTCCGTACCATATTCCTGTTCGCGCTTTTTCGAATTTCTTCATGGAGTGAATTGCGGCAGCGTATTCCTCCCCGCCTTCGGTGGGCAGGCGTTTTTTCAACAGTGCGAGCGTATTGCCGTTGTCCTTATACGTCGCCTTGTTTTCAGCTATGGGAAACACAATAGACAGTACAATTCCCGCAATCACTGCGGCAACAAAGCATAGCAACAATGCAAATGGCAACACAATATGTTCCCGAATCCTTTCGATTTCGAATGGATAATCGGGGTTTTCCGCCAGTCCTCCGTAGTACACTTGCGAAACTGCGATGATAAATGATACCCCCACAATCACAGCCAGTACTGCGAGAAATATTCCGTAATAAAAGCGTATTTTGTGTGATTTAACCAAGTTTTTCACCTTTTTAACAAGTTTATTGAGTGTGCAAATGATAACATAAATCCACTTTCGTGTCAAATATATGCTCTTACGTTCAACGTTTTCGCGCGTAATTTGCGCGCATGTTTATAATATAATCTTTATCTTATATATTGCTTTTTGGGCGCGTAGGTGTTATAATTATATACAAATTGCCATTATACGACAAAATATACTTTTCAGTACCGAATAGGAGGAAAGTTGTGTATGCCTGATCCCAAGTATGTGTTTATAAGTCATAGCAACAAAGAACCGGACGCAAGCTTGCTGAAACGGTTGTCGGAGTATTTAGAGTCGCAACGGCTTTCCGCTTGGTACGACGTGGACGGTCTCATGGGCGACAAGTGGACCCGACAGGTTGGCGACAGATTACTGCATGCAACTGTTTATGTGCTCATTGCGAGCGTCAATTCGCTAACCTCCCCCGAGGTAAAGGACGAGTTGGATAAGATTCGCTACGAAAAGGTGCACAACGGTAAGGCGATTATTCCGTTAGTGATGGATGACAGTTACTTTACATTGATAAGGACGGATAAGGACCTATATTCCGTACTTGGTTCCAACTCCGATCAGGCTGTACTGATGTCCAAGTTTACAAGCGAACAGGCTGCATTCGAACGCTTGGGCGAATATCTCAAGTGCTACCTTGACGAATTCGAAAACAACCCCAAGGATTTCACAACGGACGAATCGGGGACAAAGCTTGTTAAATACGTCGGCACGGATAGTATCGTGCGCATACCTGCAAGCATTACCGAAATAGGCGAACGCGCGTTTTCCGGCAATAAACAGTTACAAAAGGTTATTGTTCACAGCGCTGTAACCAAGATAGAGCGGTACGCTTTCAAAAGTTGTTCGAGCCTTGTTGCGGTGGAAGGTATGCAAGGCGTAGAGTGCTGTGACGTAACGGCGTTTAAGGATTCGGGCGTAGGTGACAACAGCATTATCTGCGGCGTGGTATTTAACGGAGAGGTTGTAGGCGGTGTGTTGACAGTACCCGAGGGCGCGCGAGTTATTGCGAGCGGCGCGTTTAATTGCTGTGACGCCAAGCAGATTGTGTTCCCCGTTGGGCTTGAACATATAGGAGCGATTGCCTTTAGCGGAAGTTCATATATTACGGAAGTTGAGTTTCCCGTCTCCCTCAAGTCCATTGGTAAAAACGCATTCGCCGATTGCATGGAACTGAAAATGGCAATATTTAACGGCAAAAAACCGGCTGACGCAGAGTTGGCATTTGAAAATAAAATCACTATTAAGGAGCTCTACAAATGACAAGGAAAGAAACAGGCTTGAGCGCTAAAGCGATGGATGAACTTATAAAAGGTTTGACCGAAAGCACCGATTGGGCAAAACAAAAAGAAGAAGTGTCTGTAAAAATCCGACACGATATCATTGGCGTACTTAGCGACATGAACAAGAGGGGTTTATTTGACACGGAGTTCCTCAACTATTGCAACTCGGTTAAGTCACTGTTGGCAATACAAAACTTCGGCTCACTGCCCGAGAACAATACGGGTGAGGAAAGCGCCGATGCCAAAATTGCCAATGAGTTGATTTTGAAGGGCATCGAAAGGATTCTTGCGCACGTTAAGCAGGGCATAGGTTACGATATCGAGCCATACCTGCCCAAGGACGAATGTCTGGAGATTTTCGGTCTTGAAGATGATTCCGACAAGGTTGTTCCCGTAACCTTGTCCGCAATGACGGTGTTTACCGTACTGATATACTTCCGTCGCGCTTACAAAAGACAAAATTTGTTTTCCGACGATGAGTTACAAACGGAAAACGGCGACATCATGCAAGAAGTTATATCCGTTGTTGCCGAACTGATGTACAACATTTATCAATACGCCGTTAGCGGAACTCAAAAGTTTGCCGGTTGGGGCGTTACGCTTGATCCGACTGTATCCAAGGCTATAACGTTGAGCGACACCTACGCAGTAGTGGATGCGCTGTCCCGTTTCGCAGACGCGTTTACCAAGTCGGGACTTAAACGCGACAAGGAGTTTACCGACGCAATCGACGACTACGCTAAATTGCATTTCGGTATGGAGTCGCTTGTAGATTACTGTCTTGAATCAACCTACAAGACGGCGTACAATGTTTATGACGCAACCCGCAAGGTTTACGGCAAGGAAAGGGCTTTTTACGTGCTTACCAAAAACGACGGTAACGACGTGGATTACAAATACAATGGCACCGATTACGATCAAATTGCCGCAAGCAACCGCTCGTCGGCATTGTTCAATCCGTTGTATATTGCAATGATAACCATGTACGGATACGACGACAAGGAGTTGGTAATACGCGCATTCATGGATGATCCGGAATTGAGCGAATCTTACTACGGCAAGTACGAAAAGGAAATCGTCGAATATTCCCGTACTCTTAGCGGTTACAACGACGAAAAGGAACACAACGACTTTGTTCGAGATCACGGCATACTGGCAAAAAAGGACTCCAAAAAGTCGCAGGACTACTCCAACTCCACCTACAAGTCGGATCAAAACGACGGCAAGGAGTGGAAGAAATACTACAAGGTAGCGCGCGTCTATCAAAAGTTCCTTGAGGAAAAACATCCCGAAGAATTGATGGAAATCCCCGCTTACCGTGATTATCTTAACGCAACCAAGGACGCAATCGACCAAGTAGTGGTGCTTTACCGCGACTTTGAAAACAATCAACGTTTGGGCGTGGTGGATACCGACTACGTAATGTACTCCGAGTTGGACGTTGCGGTGGATCGCGAAGACAAGGTTAGCATACCCAAGCTTAACAAGGCAAACGTGGCGGTAAATAATCTTCGCCCCATGTTGCTGTCCTCCAAGATAATGATTGTTAATGCGCTTACCAAGTATCCGCAATCGGATATGAAGGAGCTTTACGCCGCCATTATCAACAAAAGACATCAAAAAATAAACAAAAAGAATCGCACCAAGGAAGCCGAATGGTTGTGGAACGAGGACAACGTGGATATGAACTCCACCGCCCGTCACTGCGAAGCAATAACGTACGATTATTTCGACTACTACGAAAAGTATGAGCTGGGCTTCCTTGCAATCAAAAATTTACGCGAAGCGCTATCTGCGGAAATATTGGCGGATAATGTCAGCGAGGAAGACGGTACCTTTACGCCCGGCGAAAGCGTGGCAGAAGACGGCGCAGATAAAAAGTTACTTGCGCTCAAACGTCTATTGCTGGAACTCACCCGTCAAAACGTCGATCTTGTCAAGGGCATTTACCAAAACAACCTTCAGGAAAGGGACAAGGAAAACCAACGTTTGAAGGAAGAAAAAGCCGCCCGCGAAGAAAAACACAAAAAGGAAATCGAAAACCTTCACAACATTTATCAAGATCAATTGCGCCGTCAACAGGACAGCTTGCTTATGGGCGAAACGTTGCGCAACTGGATAAGGGAGGAAATAGAGACCTTCTTTACGCGCAACATGGCGATGGCTGTTATCAATACGCTTAACACCAAGATCAAGACGAGCAAAAACTTCACCGAGGAACACTTCGAAGATATGTACAACGGTGGCGATATTGTTGACGCCAAGTTCGACTTTGTCAAGGGCGTATGGGCGGATATAGTTGCCGACTGTGACGTTGATCCGGACAAAAAGCATGAAAAATTTGCCAAATATACCGAAGAATTTAAACATGCTATTTATTTCCGCGAGACGTTATCGGCAGCCTGCAACGGTATCTTGGAAAAGTCGTTTTACAATACGCTTGGAACAAATAAGGATTTCTCCTTGGAAAAGCGTAACGATGAGATAAGAGGCGCGTATAACCGCAGAAAGTATTACGGCACTCCCGAAGGCGAGAAACCCAACGAAAAACCCAACGAGGCGGCTGCCAATACCGAAGCTAACAATCAGGAAGCAACCAATCCGGAAACGGACGATAAAAAAGGCGAATAAAACGAAAAACAACATACTTGAGGTTAAATTTTTACGGAGGTTAAAATGTTAATAGTATCTTTCAATTCGTACAAAGGTGGTGCTTGCCGTACCACGACATGTTACAACACGTTACCATATCTTGCAGAAAAGCTAAAAGCAACGTCGCACAATCCCGTAATAGTTTTCGACGTCGATTTGGACAGTATGGGACTTACAAACTTGCTTGGCGAGTCGGACGCAATCCAAAAATTGGTAAGTAAGGATAGGGTTGCCAAGCCTTATTCGGCAAGACACTTGTTTATCGACGACACAGATGGCATCAACAGAGATTTGGGAATGTACGATTTGGAATCGGTCGAAAATGCCAATTGGTATTTTAAATATTTTACCAAGGTGGGCAAGAAGCTTGGTCTAAAGGATGAGGGTAGCGTTTTGTTTTGCGGGGCGGACTCCGCCGCGGATACGATAACGGACGAACAGTTTCAAAAGCAAAAGGATAATCCTCCGTTGAGACTGCTTATTTCCAAACTTATGGATATGGGCGACAATGCGCCGAGAGCAGTAGTATTCGACTGCGCTTCGGGCGTTCAGCAAACGACGCTGAGCGTACTTTCCTCCATTGACTGCGCAGTAATGTGCATGCGTCCCACCGATCAGTTCCGTATAGGAACGAGCGAATACTTGCTGGATAAGATTCCCGCCAAGATCAACCGTTTCAACGGCGGTAAGTCACGCAAGATTGTGCTTTTGCCCACAAGTGTGTCGCCTAACACTGTTTCCGAAAGCGATCCCAATTACAAAAACGCAGTTGTGGAATTGCAAAACCTCAAAAAGAAAGCATTCAAAAAAATCAACGAACAAATTATCGAACCTATCCTAGATGCGCTTGACGACGGTAGCGTACTGGGATACGAACTTAATATCAAGATGATAAATCAAGCGGAAGGTATCGAGGGTATTCCCGAAGTGGAACGCTTCAAGTGGGAAGAATCCAAGCTTCTTTACGCCCTGGACGAAACGCTTACCGAACAGGAAAAGCTGTTGAAATCCCGTTACGAGATGCTTGCACAAGTTTTGGTGGAGAAATAGTTTATTATGGGAAACATTAAGGAAATTCGCAACAAAGCGGGCGAAACGGTGGATTTAAGCAACAGTGAAGCATTTGCCAGATTGGCGTTGGAAATGGTCCCCAATCCCGTTGCCCGTTCTGTTTTGTTTGGAACCAATTTGTACAAGGATAATGTTGACGAATTGGTCAGCAGCATTGTACGTGACAAATTGGGTGGCGAATCGGGACTTGTTCAAGTCATGCGCAGTACAATCAACTTGGCATTTGTCGTTGCCATTACCCGCTGGAAACAACTGTACGATCACGCGCCGTGGGACCACGATGAGACAATCGAGGCTTTTCAAAACTCACGCTTTACCAAGATCTTTTTGAGCGCGTTGAGTAAGGAAGACATTACGTTGGACTTGCAGGTTTTTGCGCTGATTGAGCTGTGGGTAGGTTTGAAATCGGACGAATACATTCGTGAAGACTTTGCCAATATTTACAGCATGGGTAGCAAAGGCGAAAACTTCGGACTAACGCTACAGGAAATACGTGACGCCATCAAGAAGGCGTCTTTCGGCAACCTGTACGCAACCAATTACGACTTGGAATACGCCAACTATTTGTGTTACAAGCTGCTCAATTCGTTCCCGTTTTTGCGCACGTTGGAAGTGCAATACCCGCAGGATCCATTGGATCGCAACAAGCATTCGTTTTACCTGAGATATCCGTTAAACATCATGGGTGAATACGTTACGCTTTATCCTAACGATTTTTACGAAAAGGATGACTTCGTTGTTACGGAACAACAGCTTATCATACGAAGCGCCGCCAATGAAGAAGAAGGAAAAAGCAAGCTGAGAGGACGCGCTACAACGTTGAATTTGTTTATGCTGTCCGAGGCGTCGGCATTTACCGGAAAGTTGCAATATACCTATCGCTCCTTTGCCGGCGACAAGGAAGCGCGAATCGAAGTGGACGAACACAAGTCGGAGAGTTTCTTGGTGGAAAAAGCCGACGACATTCACGAGATGCGCAAGTTCCTGTCCTTCAACTACAAGAACATTCGCGAGTTCGCCATTATCGTAAGCGACGCGCTTAAGGATTCACCCATCAAGAAGAAGGAAATTTACGACCTGTGCCGTCAGCGCAATTCCAAGATTATCCCCACCGATATACACAGCGCCGATTCGCCCAATATCTATTGGGACAACGTCATCACATTGATGCTGGTGGAGATTGGTCCGAGCGACTTCCTCGAGCATATACTGGATGAAAAAACCGTCTTCGATACGATAATTCAAAATATCGAATGGCGTTACGCAGGGTACAACTTTATCGCTACGTTAAGGTCGAAATACGACGCGTCTTTTTCCTATTTGCAAAAGAGATGCGAAAACAACGAAAGAGCATTTCTTACCCAGGTGCTCAATTTGCGCGTACGCACGGTGCTTGGCGCTATGGGCTTTGACAAGGAAGAAAGTCGCGGTATCCATGCCTTTGAGGAAAGCCTGACCTTCAAGTTCGAAAACATCAACACATGTATCGAGACGCTCAGACAGTATTGCGACAAAAGCGGCGGTGTTGACGTCGTCAAGTGTGACGCCGCACGCAAAACGTTGTCCGACATTTACAAAAACATTTTCATCTTTTTGCAAATTTTCTACACGGGTTTAAATGCCTATGCCATCAAGAAAAAGGAAATAGATAAGGAAAATTTAAAGAAAGCCACTCTCGCTGAAAAAATGCGCAAAAAGAGTCAAGAAGATCGCAAGGTCTCCGCGGATGAACTGGAAAAAAATGCCGCAGATAAGTTCGAACAGCGACGCAAGGAACGTAAGGACCTCTTGGACGAATTTACACAAGCGGCGGCAAATAAATACGCCGATATTCACAAGCAAAGTCTTATTGAAGCTTTTAAGGCTTTTTGCACGATGTGCAATCAGTACAACACCTACGACTCAAGTAAGGAATTCAGCATCAGTGAGCAAGCGGACAACCTCAAGTATCTTATTACCCGCAATTACATCTGTGACGAGAAAAAACTGCGTTTCTTTGCGGAAATCGACTTCGAGGACGGCTCTACGAAAGAGGACGGCTCCAAGTACACGGTATTCGACATGCTGGAAAACTTCTCCTACAAGTACTACAACGACGTCAGTTACGGCAAGTGGTTAAATTACTTCCAAGACGTTTTCCTGTTCCTCATTTACAACGAGGATTACCACAAGCATGGACTCTATCTGGAAAACAACGTGCTTGAGGACAAGGATTGCGACCCCATATATCCGTATTTGGTAACCTACTACAAGGAAAACACCGACCGAGACAACCTCAAGAAATGCACCTACCGCGTACCCATTCCCACCAAGAGGGATACCGATCCCAAGGAACAGGGCTACGTTGTTACGTTGCTGACGGAACAGGAATTTCCCGCAAGCACGTATTTCTGCGTTCCATTGCGTTACGGATCCAGTGAAAACTGGTGGATCAATCCTTTCCTTATTCCTCGAGGATTTGTACACAAGATGGAAGAATTTCTCAAGAAGAAAAACATTGAATTGAAATAGTGAGGAAAAACTTATGAACCATATCATGATAGACGGCTACCGTGCCAGCGAAAATCGTCTTGATGATATAAAAACGGTTAATTCGGTACTCAACGAAATAGTGCAAACGCTCAACATCGATTCGGTTATGCCACCTTTTCTTTTGCCGTACTACTACGCTAAGGACGGTGACGACGACGGTATAAGCGCATTCGTATTGCTTGAGGGCGGACACATAACCATACATACTTTCCCTCGTAGGGGATGCCTGTTCGTCGATTTGCTGTATGACGGCTATTTCGACGAGGACAAGCTGTGTTCGATACTGCGCAGAACCTTCCATTACGAACCGGATGACGAAAAAACGTTGCGCACCGAACGCAGATTTTACAACCCATCTATGGAAACGAAAAGCCTACACGGCGATTTCGGACCGCATATTATTGCGCGTTTGGAGGATGTTGACGTTTCGTTTGAGCAAATCTTCGATATGTTGGACGTGTTGCCTGAAAGCACGAATATGATACCCATTTGCAGACCTTATGTCCTCAAGACAAAGGAATACGTCTGCGGAGTGGTGCTGATCGCGCAAAGTCACATTGCTTTCCATTACTGCGTGAAGGAAAAAACACTTTTCGCCGATCTGTTCAGTTGTTCGTTTTACAAAAGCGACTACTTTATCGACTTTTTGCGTAAACAGTTTAACGTTGCAGACGTCAACGAAAAGACGTTAGTTCGCGGCAGTAAACACGACAAGCAGATATCCAATCGCGAACGTAAGATCAAGTCGCTTAGCCGTTGGCAAAAGAGAAACATATAAGGAGAACAATTATGGATTGTAACAAGCTTGCACAGTTGAAGGCAGGATTGCTGTGTTACGGTGTAAACGTTGACAAAGAGGTAGGCGCGGAGCTGTTGAAATCCCGTCCGTACTTTTACGATAAGGGCTTCGTACACGCCGTAAACGCCAATATAATGGGTAGCAACGTATGCGTAAGCGTTGCGGAACTGTTCAGCGGTTCATCACCCTATCACCTTGTGACGAAGGATGGCAAGTTTTACATAAACTACGAAAACGAAAGCGTACCTATTACGCTTTTCGACGATCTGCCCAAGACTAATACCGTAATAGACGACCTTGCGCGTCCTCATTCCAACCACGTTATTTCACTGTGGCCGTCGCTTGTGTGTTGCTACGACCGCCCCGGCAAAAAGTGCAAATTTTGCAGTATCAAACCCACGGATGAGCAAACGGTCGTTCCCGCAAAAGAAGTGGTAGAGGGACTGCGCGCACTGTTTGAAAAAACTCAAAAATATTCGATAAACCTTGGTGGCGGAACGCATGTCAATCCCGACCGTATGGTAGAGTATCTGATAGATATAATCAAGGGTGTGCGCACATTTACCAATACGCCCATATCAGTGGAACTGGCTCCGCCAAGCAACCTCGATTTGATTGCCGCGCTTAAAGAGGCGGGCGCTTCGTCGCTTATCATGAACCTCGAAGTTGCTAACCCCGCAAGACGTCGCGAAATATGCCCGGGTAAGTCGTCAATAACTTACGAGCATTACTACGCAGCTTACAACAAAGCCGTGGAAATCTTCGGCAGGGGCAAGGTCTCCTGCGTACTGATTGCGGGAATTCAACCCAAGGAAGAAATTGTTGCGGAGTGCGCTAAACTCACCGATATAGGAGTCATTCCCACAATCATTCCATTCAAGGCAATGGACGACTGTGAATTTCACGACAAACCCAACTGCAATCACCTTGAGCTACTTTGGATAAGCTCACAGGTTGGCGCATTGCTTCGCAGCAAGGGACTGTCTCCGCAAATGCAGGAAGGCTGCACCAAATGCGGCGGATGTTCGTTGGAAACTAACTATTACGACTTGGATTAACAAATATGATTGTGTATGATAAAAAAGTGTATGACGTGTCCGTAGTTGGCGGCAAAGCATACGGACTGTTTAAACTGGCGTCGTACGGTTACAACGTACCTGATTTTTTCGTAATAACCGTAGGTACGGACCTGGGTGACAAATTATTTGCGGCGGAGCTTGATGCTTACGCCGCAAAATTGCATTGTGAATTATTCGCCGTTCGTTCGAGCAACGTCAACGAGGACGGCGGAGTCAACAGTTTCGCCGGTCAATTTGATACGGAATTGAACGTTGAACGTGATGCATTGTATCAAGCGGTGATGAAAGTTGCAGCATCGTCGTCAAACAGACAAACGACTGCATACAACGCTCATGTCGATGCGCATACATGCGATATGGCAATCGTGGTGCAAGCCCAGATAAATCCGACGTATGCCGGAGTTATGTTTACCACCTCGCCCTTTTCTAACGGTCACGTGTTAATAGAACAAGTTGACGGCCTTGGTGAGCAACTGGTCAGCGGTAGCGTTATTCCGCGTAAGACTCAGTTGGCAAAGGGGGAAAACAATTCCACTTTTTACGGCGAACTGGCGCGGGCAGCCGAATGTCTGGAAAAGCTAGAAGGCTATCCCCTTGACGTAGAATGGGCATATAAGGATAAGCTGTACTTTTTACAAATGCGTCCGCTCACCGCGCTTGACGACCCATTGCCCGCCGTTCCATCAAGTGATTGGAGCCTGTACGTTTACCGTGATTTTTGTCTGTTCAGCCAATCCGTGCAGGCTAAGGCTTCGGAACCTCAATTGCAAACGGAGCTGTTCGGTTTTTCCGTTCCGATAGTGGAGGGGTTGTTGGTAAACGGACGTGAATTTTATACTTCACGTAACGACTTGGCATGTATCAATTTGTGGAAATCGCTGGATGGGGGAAGTTTTTTCGAGGATTTTATTGACAAGTTAAATAAGTCCGTCAGTAAAACCAAACGCCTGACAAGTCAATTGAGACGTACCGACTATTCACAGGTGAAGGACAGGACGCTTTTCAACGCTTACAACAAATATATCACGGCGTACATAAAAAGCTACGTTCCGCTGATGATACGCCCCGACGACTACTTGCACAGTCAACTGCAACAACTCTTAGGCAAGGAGCAAGCCGACAGCGCGATATCTTGCGTGACGGCGCTTGCGCGCAATACTTACTACGCAAGCGAGCAGGTGGATTTCCTGATAGCCGTGATAAACGGTAATTCCGCCAAGTATCTTAGTGAATACGAGTGGATTTACAACCCACTTGGCAAAAAACTCAACCCAATGACGCTAACTAACTTCGACGATCGCTCCAAACGTTGGACTACGTATGACGCAATTAAGCGATGGAAACAAATCACCTTACAGCAGGACGAAGACAAGCGCCAAGCAAGACGGTTTATGTCCAAGGTTAGCAATGACGAAACAAAGCGACTGCTCAAATTGATAGTGCAGTTTGTAGGACTGCGTACATATACGGCGGAAAATAGCGACAGGTTTTTCTTCTATATCCGCAGTAAAATTTTGTCGCAGATAGCACGTAGATTTAATCTTGCCGAAGAAAGGCTTATGCTCATGACCTTTGAGGAGGTAATGAACCTAGAACAGGGTGTGCCCTCCCGTAACGAACTGGCAAAGCGCAGTCGAGGTAGCATGACGGTATTTACCAACGGAGTACACACAACCTACTACGGCGGACAAACATACGGAGTATTGACGGATTTGCTTCCCACACCCGAGTTTGACGAAGGCACGGTGCGCGGGGAAATCGCCTGTCGCGGAGAGATTACCGCGCGGGTTAGGATTATCAACAATTTCGACGAAACGGACAAGCTTAATGAAGGTGAGATCATCGTAACATCCATGACGACGCCCGAGCTTACCGTAGCGTTGGAAAAAGCTGTCGGTATCATCACCGACGAAGGCGGTGTAACGTGTCACGCAGCCATCATATCTAGGGAATACGGCATTCCTTGTCTTGTTGGAACGCAAGTTGCAACGCACGTTTTGCAGGACGGAATGCTTGTAAAGTTGGACTGTATCCAAGGATACTTTCAAGTTGTGGAAGATTGAATTATATTATGTACAACAGCCGAGGCTATCAAATAGCTTCGGTTTTTTTACCCCATTTGGTTAAAAGTTAAATTACACTTGACAAATGTTATGACTATGTGATAATATTGTGTTAACAATTCCAGCGCCTATCAGCGTTGTTCGCGAAGACGACTAACTGTGAAGTCTGATAAAAAAGAGGAGGTGTGTTATGAATAAGGACGAATTGGAAAGATACTTGTGGATAAAAGGTTCTTTTACTATTGCCGAGGTGCAACAAAGGTTTGGTTTGAGTTATGCTGTCGTCAGACAGTTATTTAGGGAAATGGAAGAAGCCGGCAAGATCTATCTTGAAAGCGGCGTAACCTTCAAGTACATACCTCAGCAAAGGACGGTAATTGAACAACATCAAAGTTTTGACGAGAACGATGTTGATGACGATGAACTAGACAATTTATTCGACAGTTTATTTGATGACGAAGATGTCACAGCAAAACCCGCAGTAATTAACAGCGACGTTGACCCCCTGTGCAAAAAAGCTTTACGTTATTGGTTGTCAAAGCAAGGCGGACGTGCCTCGATTGCGTCCATTCAGCGCAACCTAGGTATCGGTTTCAATCGCGCAGGCCGCATAATGGATACGCTGCAAAAACTTGGCTACGTGGAAAATTACGTCGAAGGTATGCCCTCGTCAAGACCGCTGCGTGTTCTTGTTACGCTGGACGAACTTGACAAACTGTTTCCCGACCTACCCGACTAAAAGTATGCGTGTGCGATGTTAAGCCGTTTTGTGCATAATACGCGAGCCTTAACTTGACAATTTTGGTAAAATTTGGTATATTTTGAATATGAAATGCGATTTACATATTCACACAAACTGTTCCGACGGAATATTCACTCCCGAGGACATAGTTGACATGGCAAAGGAGCGCGGATTGGACTGTATTGCAATCACAGACCATGATACCTTCGACGGCGTGGAACGCGCAAGGGCAAAAGCGCGCGAACTGGGGTTAAAATACGTTGTCGGCGCGGAAATTTCCAGTGTCGATAACGGACTGGACGTACACGTATTGGCCTACAACGTAGATATCGACAATCCCGAGTTTAAGGAAGTCATGAGCAAAATTGCCGATTTGCGTAATCAGCGTAACATAGCCATTGTAGCAAAGCTTGCCGAACACGGTATCAACATCGACCTTGACGCGTTGAAGAAACAGGTCAACTCCGTTGGGCGCGCGGTAATTGCTCGCGAAATGGTGCGACTTGGGTACTGTTCGGACGTTGTTGACGTCTTCGAAAGATACTTGGGCGCGGGTAAGTGTTGTTACGTTCAAACGCGACGCCTCACTCCGCTTGAAGCGGTGCGGTTTACTTTGCACTTCGGCGGACTTGCCGTCCTAGCGCACCCCAAGCAACTGCACATGAACGAAAGTGAATTCGAACAGTTTATTAAGCCGCTGGTAAAAGCAGGCTTGGCAGGTATTGAAGCCAACTATTTTACACACAATACTTCCGAGCGTAATTTCTATAACAAGATGGCGAAAAAGTACAAACTCATTGCAACAGGCGGAAGTGACTTTCACGATTACACGCACGGTGTCGAACTTGGTACAAAGAGTTTTTCGCCAACCGGATACACTCGAAAGATATTGGGTATATGAAAAAGTTTTTAGCAATATTTATAGTTATGCTCGCAACGTTTGCGGGCATTTTTATTTGTAAAGCAGACGTTACGTCTGCTGAGGCTGTTGCCCCTTGGAATGTGCGGTTTACGGTGGAGTACGAGGGGGATACTGTTTCGTACAACTTGAGCAAGGAAATAATCGGGTTGGAAAAACAAGCGGACAAACGCGGCTTTTACCTTGGCATTAACGGCAAACGCAACTTGTACAACCACCTTGCGTCATTGGGGTTACCCGAAGTTGCCGTTTACGAATATATGTTGCCCAATTTTTCAAGGGTACTGGCTCACTTCGGTTACGTCAATTGTGAACGTGTTGATTCAACCGTTGTCTTTGACAAAAAGGGTTTCAATTACACGAAAGGGCACAATGGGGTGGAAATTGACGCAAAAACATTGTTCGAAAAGGCGTTGAGTTCTAACGGATACAATAAACATTTGACGCTTCCGCTTGCAATAGATAAGGCTGTAACGGTATCCGAGCTGAAACAAAACACCGTAATTAAATCCACGTTTACTACCAATTACGTCAACAGTGGAGCAAACCGCTGCTACAATATCGCTAAAGCCGCCGATGCACTCAACGGAGTGACAATTGATGTTGGCGAAACGTTTTCATTTAATGCAATTGTCGGTGACAGGACGGAAGCAAGGGGATACAAGCAGTCCAAGGTAATACTTGACGGCAATTATACCGAAGGCGTAGGCGGTGGTGTGTGTCAGGTATCCACAACGCTGTACAACGCTTTGCTACTTGCGGGCTTTATTCCCAAGGCTACACAACACTCGCTCATTTCTTCCTACGTCAAGGCGGGTTTTGACGCAATGGTAAGCTACGGCTCGGCGGATTTGACATTTGTAAACGATACCGACCACCCTATATACATTGCGTCAAGTACACAGGGTAAGAGCGTAACTTTTACTATTTACGGACAGCCCAACATTTACCGAATTGAACGCGAAAGCGTAGAAACGCGGGACAAGTTCGAAACTGTTTACGTTGTTGACGCGAACAAATATCCCGAGCTTATCTATACCGACCAAACGAAAGTAGTGACAAGCGGTTCGGACGGCGTCAAGACTCAATCGTACCTCAAGTACTACCAAGGCGACAAACTTGTCGAAACCAAACTGATTCGCAAAAACAGCTACAAGCGCGTGGACCAAGTTATAGCTCACGGCGCGCAGGAACGCGAATAGGCGAGGGTATTCCGCACAAAACGGCTTCGCTTCGCACACTTAAACTTTCAATAAAAGTACAAAAACAGGTTGTTTGCGTGTGCTCGTTGAATAAGGCTATTCTAAATTAAAAATTATTTTTTCTCATTTTATTGCTTTATACTCCTAAATACAGTATAATTAAGCTAGCATAATACGCGCATATTCATTTGCGCGCCACCAAGGAGGCAATAATGCCAGCCAAGAAGGAACAAGTAGCCGCTACGCTTACAATGCCCAACAGCGTCGAAGCAGAACAAAGCGTTCTGTGTTGCATACTGCGCGACGAAGCGTATCAAGCAGAAATTATCGCCGCGTTAAAACCCGAGGATTTTTATCAAAACAATCACTCGGTAATTTTTGAAGCAATGCAAAAAATTAACGCGGAAACGCACCGCTCGGGAGACGAAAACAGGGCCAACACCGTCAACATTGCATCCGTCATTGACTATCTCAGACGTAACGGACAGCTGGCTCAAGTAGGCGATATCGATTACATAGCCCGACTTAACGATTTTCTCCCCAGTACTGCCAATTTCGACGAATACGTGGCAATTGTTATTCGCGCAAGCAAGATGCGTCAACTAATCCGTATATGCAGTGAAGTAACGCAAAAGGCTCGAAGCGCATCCACGGCGGAAGAAGCGATAACCTACGCCGAAACGGAAATATTTAAACTTTCGCAAGGCGGCGCTACGGGCGGACTGGTATCGTTGGCTGAGGAAACAAGCCGAACCTTGTTGGAAATAAACGAGCGCTTCAAGAACCCCGGTAAATTTCGCGGAATTCAAACGGGTATTAAGCGTCTGGACCGCATTACAAACGGACTGCACGGCGGCGAATTGATAGTTCTTGCGGCGCGTCCCGGTGTCGGTAAATCGGCGCTCAGCATGAACATCGTCGAGCACGTGGCGAAGCAGGGTAAGACGGTTGCGGTATTCAGCTTGGAAATGTCCAAGCAACAAATTATCGAGCGTTTGCTTTCGGCAATGTCAACCGTTCCGCTTGAGTTCATCAAGAGCGGTCAGCTGCCGGGCGGTGCAAGTGACCTATCTAAGCTGAGAGTTGCGCAGGAGACCATATGTTCATCCATGCGCCTGTACGGTAACGACTACTCCAGTATCACTCCGCCGGAAATTGCATCCCAGTGTCGCAGACTCAAGTCGCAACAGGGGTTGGATCTTATCGTAATCGACTACCTGCAACTTATGAGTAACGGTGGCAAACGCAGCGACGGACGTCAGCAAGAAGTAGCGGATATATCCCGTGCTTTGAAACAACTTGCGATGGAACTTCAAGTACCCATTATTGCATTGTCACAGCTCAAGCGTGATGCGGAAACCCGCAATCTCAAGGGCAAAGAGGGTGGCGGCGGTGGCGAACCGGTACTGTCCGACATACGTGAATCGGGCGCAATTGAGCAGGACGCCGATATCGTTATGTTCATACACAAGGAGTCGGACGGCGGTGGTAACATCAAGTACAGCCTTATCCTTGCCAAGCACCGTAACGGTGAAACGGGAAATATTCCCATTTACTGGCTCGGGAAAATCGTTCGTTTCGTGGACGAGGAATATCTCATGCAACACGGAATTCGCGCAAATGCCGAACAAGCAACTCAACAGCAACAAGGCGATCAACCGCCTCAGGATGAAATGGATGATATTGATCCCGAGTACGTTCCAACCGATGACACCGATGACGATGATTGAGCCGTCTATAAGCGTCGCAATACTTTGTTAAACTGCGCGTTTCTCGGGTCCTCAGCCTGGAAGTTTTTAAGATTTTTTTGTAATAAACAAGGAGTAATATGTCGGTCACAGTTAGGTGACTGATTGGTTGTAAAATGAGTGAATTTAAAAATTTTATCGAAGATATAATAGACAGTGATTTGGCAAGCGGAAAGGTCAAGAAAGTTTACACGCGTTTTCCGCCCGAGCCAAACGGATATTTACATATAGGTCACGCAAAGAGCCTGTGCATCAACTTCGGCATAAAGGAAAAGTATCACGGCAAGTGCAATTTGCGTTTCGACGACACCAACCCCAGCAAGGAAGACGTCGAGTACGTCGAAAGCATCAAGTCGGATATCGAGTGGCTAGGCTTCAAATGGGATAAGATTTTGTTTGCCAGCGACTACTTCGACGTGATGTTCGATTGCGCGGTAAAGCTTATCAAAAAAGGTCTTGCTTACATTAGCGACGAAACCGCGGAGGAAATTCGCGAACGCAGAGGAACGCTGTACGAGCCCGGTATCGAAAGTCCTTTCCGCAACCGCAGCGTTAATGAAAACCTCAAGCTGTTTTACGAAATGCGCGACGGCGTATATCCCGACGGAGCGAAGGTGCTTCGCGCAAAGATTGACATGGCGTCCCCCAACCTTAACATGAGAGACCCAGTTATCTACCGCGTACTGCATGCAACGCATCACAACACGGGCGATAAGTGGTGTATTTACCCCATGTACGACTTTGCTCATCCCATTGAGGATGCGCACGAAAAAATCACCCATTCCATATGTACGTTGGAATTTGAAGATCACCGTCCGTTGTATGACTGGGTGGTGCGCGAGTGCGGATTTAAAGCTCCGCTTCCTCAACAGATTGAGTTTGCCCGCCTTAACGTCACCAACACGATAATGTCCAAAAGATACCTTAAAAAGTTGGTAGATGAGGGTAAAGTTTTGGGGTGGGACGATCCCCGTATGCCCACGCTGTCGGGACTCAGACGCCGCGGTTATCCACCCGAAGCGCTCAAGGATTTTTGCGAGCGTATCGGCGTATCCAAGGCAAATAGCGAAGTGCAGGAAAGTTACTTGCAATCGTGTGTTCGCGATAACCTCAACCGCACGGCAAACCGCGTAATGGCAGTATTCGACCCGTTGAAGGTTGTGTTGACCAACTACGAAGGCACCGAAGAACTTACCGTGGAAGATAACGGCAATGCCGAAGTAATGACTTACCGAACCGTTCCGTTTTCGAAGGAAATATATATCGACCGTAGCGACTTCGAACTTGTTCCTCCGCCTAAGTATTACCGCTTAAAGCCGGACGGATATGTCAGACTCAAGGGCGCGTACATCATTCACTGCGACGAAGCGGTGTTAGACGGCGACGGCAACGTTAAGGAACTGCTTTGCTCGGTTGTACCCAACTCCAAGTCGGGCGAAGACGAAAGCGGAATCAAGGTTAAGGGCGTTATCCAATGGGTGGACGCTAAGACGTGTGTTGACGTAACCGTTCGCAAGTTGCAAAGCCTACTCACCGACGTGGTGGATGGGGTAACGGACTTCAACGAACGCTTTAACGAAAACAGCATGCAAATCGTCTCCGCTAAGGTGGAACGTAGCCTGCTTTCCGCTAAGGTTGAGGACCGATTCCAGTTTATGCGCGTGGGTTATTACGTACTGGATAAGGACAGTCAAGGTGACAAGCTTGTATTTAACGAAATAGTGGGTTTAAAGGACAGTTTTAATCCCTCTAAATGAGAAATTTTGATTGAAAATTGACAAAATTACATCTTGACAAATATGCTGAAATGGTATATATTGTATAAATAGTAGATATGTTTCCACACAAGTCAAGTGTGGATAGCGAGGGTGGCACAATGAAAGTATGTAAACACTGCGGAGAACTCAACACAAACGACTCGTCGTACTGTTGCAACTGCGGTCAATCCAGCTTCATAATGAAAGATGAAATCGCCTGCCAA
>JAFLVJ010000011.1 GCA_022508375.1 Clostridiales bacterium
TTACTAAGGAAGAAGGCGGCCGTCACAGCCCGTTCTTCAAGGGATACCGTCCTCAATTCTATTTCCGCACAACGGACGTTACAGGTTCTATCGAACTTGACCCCGGTGTAGAAATGGTTATGCCCGGCGACCACACTCACATTAAGGTTTCGTTGATCACTCCTATCGCTATGGAAGACGGTCTTCGTTTCGCTATCCGTGAAGGTGGACACACTGTAGGTTCCGGCGTTGTTTCCAAGATCATTAAGTAATTACCGACCAATCGTGCGTGGGCTTGGTTGACTGCGACTTGTCGCGCAACCCGGCGCTACGCGAACTACGTTCCCACGCAGTCGGACTAACAAGGAAGGATGCTCCCGCATCCTTCTTTTTTTTGACCGCAGGGGGAGATGACCGCCGCTCTCCCCTCTGCACCCCCTCTCGCAAGTACGAAAGTTCGGTACACGCCCGAACTATTCGAAATAAAGTTTGAAGCAGCGAGCTAACGCAAAAAACGTGTGCCGCGTCTTGCTCGTTTCTAGCCACCTCAATTTCTCGGAATAAGTAGTTTATTCTAAAAAAAAATAATAAAACTCCACTTGTATAACGCAAGTGGAGTTTTTTTGTTGTATTTATTGAATTTAGTGTCTGTCGTCTGTTCGACCTAATAAGTAATCTATTGATACATCAAAGTGATTGGCTAATTCTATTAAATAATCCAAGGATGGTATTGAATTTGTCCTAATCCACTCATACACAGCATTGGGAGCAAATGACATTGTATGAGATAGTGCAGAATATTTTTCACCGTTTTCTTCGGTCAATCGCTCGAGTCTTTCAAAGAAAGTAGATGGTTCCCGTGCGGGCGAGAAAGACGCGTCGTCTGTTTCTCCGAGCATATACATAATGGGAACCTGTAAATAATCTGCCAATTTTATAAGAGTCTTTACACTTGGTACAATTTGATAAAGTGTTGCCCGTATAATTACGCTTGTACTTACGCCGGCAGCTTCTGCAAATTGTACTTTTTTCATTTCCTGTTCATCTATTGCCTCTTTCAAAAATTTTTGAAACTTGGCAGATGTAGTGTATTCTGTTCCTTCGGGTCTTTTCGGCATATATTCTCCGCAAATATCACTAATATATTCATCAAAATGTTGTCATTATGATAAAAACAATGATATAATATGTTTCTGTTAGTGTTTGTCATAATGTGACATTCATACAAAATAAAAAAAGGAGAATAAATTAGATAATATGATAGTTGCATTTGTTGAACCTGATGAATATGAACAGAAGGCATGGATAGTGGAGAAGTTACAGGACGTGATAACTCAGCTTGTCATTAAGGAGGGCGCGATTGTTTTCATGTTTACCAATGCGGGGAACTTTGATGGTGATTGTTACACAATTGTATCCCGATTGAAGAAGTATTATCCTTATATCGAGCGACTTTACTTTCACGGTGGTTGCGATTACGACGTGGGATACGTTAATTGGATGTCCGAATTTTACGATAATTTACATTTTCCCGAAAAGGGAGTCGTTATTTCGTCTCACATGCGCGATTGTGCAATGATTGATATGTGCACAGTTGTGGTAACGTGCGGCTCTGCGCCGTCAGTAGAGTATGCCCGACAAAAGAAAAAGCGTGTTATAAATATATATAAAAAGTAAAGCGCTTTTCTTGCCAAATGGTTACCGTTGTGATATTATAGTAAACATATTTTTTCATATAGCAACAAGGAGGTAACAATGAAAAGGGTTCTTTCTCTGATAATGTGTCTGGCGTTGGCTTTGACGTGCGCAACCTTGTTTTTTGTAGCATGCAACGACCACGAGCACGACTTTGACATGAATAATTGGGGAAAAGATGCCAGTGGGCATTGGCATCAATGCAAGGGATGCGATGAAAAGACTGACGTTGCAACGCATACATTCGTAAACGGCGTGTGTTCCGCTTGCGGTTACGTCGGTACAACAACTGAGCATAAGCACAGCTATGCTACCGCTTGGAGTAAAGACGATACTTATCACTGGCATGCTGCAACCTGCGAACACAATACGGTTGTCGCAGACAAGGCAAAACACAGCTTTAACAGCGCGGGAAGATGTACTGTTTGCAATTACGACAAGGAAGGAAATTCGTCGGATCGTATTGACAGGGCAACCTGGATAGCGATATTCTCCTATTTGGCGCAAGGTATCACCAACTTTACGCAAACGGAAGTCGAAACGCTTTACGGTGAAACGTCAACGCGAAAGCTTTCGGTTAAGCAGGACGCTATTCATGAGCAGGCTACGGGTGATCGCGAGTACGATGAATACATACTTTTCGAGGATGGTAAAGCGGTTGTGTACGAAATGTACAACGGCGCTTGGATTCCATTTGTGCAACGTGATTACATCTTCAACGATTTTCTTGTTGCATTCTATCCCGAAACCTTCGATTTGCTGGATTACCTTCTAAACGGATACGATAATTTCGTAGTTGACGATAACGGTAGCTATGTATATGAATTAGTGGGCACCGAGTACAAGGTTAGTTACGAAGTAGTGTTGGAAGACGAGGAACTTGTCAGCGTTATTTACACTCTTGACGCGCTTAATTTCGAATCGACAACGGTAACCACATTGAGCAACATAGGTAGCACCGAGTTCGACATGGCGCCTTACCACGTACACCAATATAACAGCGAGTACGTAAGCAACAACCGATTCCATTGGCACGAAGCTACATGCCACGACGGAGTAGTGGACGTCAAGCTTCAACACGACTTCGGCGATGACGGCAGATGTAACGATTGCGGATACGTCGGCACGGCAAGCAGTGGCGCCGAAGTGACCGAGGAGCAATGGAAAGAGGCTTTCGTTTTCAACGGAATTAACAACTGGACGTACAGCTATGTTGATTTCGGCATTGATACAGTTGTCAAATATACAGGTAATGCTCTTGAGTCAGTTGACTCGAACTCTGCCTTGGCAATGGACGAAAACGGTACTGTGTGGAATTACCGAAAAAATAACGACGCTTGGTATAAATCCGTTTCCACAAACTTCGCCGATGTAATAGAACTACGTACTCAATCGGCGCGGATACTGTCAGGCTTTACTACGCTTGCCAAGGTGTTTAATCAATTTAGTTACGCTGACGGTAAATACACGGCAACCGGCGTGGTAATGGGTAACTTGGGTTTAACCAATGCAACCGTCGAAGTAATATTCGACGACGGCGAGATTGTCAGTATAAATGTTGTTGTGGAATTGGAGTCATATACCACCACAGTGCGGTTGTACGACATAGGCGTAACAACGGTATATTTGGATGGTGCAGTTGAGCACGAGCACAATTGGCAAGTGCGCAGGGACGGTAGTTTTGCTCCGGATAAAGACGTTCACAACCTGATTTGTTGGGAATGTAACTCTACAGTACTGAATCAACCTCACAGTTTTGTAAACGGTGAGTGTACCGTTTGCGGAGTTTCCAATCATCAACACGTATTCGACAACTACAAACCAATAGCCGATGGCGCCCTTCACGTTTCCTACTGCGAATGCGGTGTAGAAGGCGAAGTGGAGAACCACACTTGGGATAGCAACGGGGAATGTATATATTGCCATTACGTCGATGATAGCCAAGGCGGCGATCCCGATCCCGACGATTGCGAGCATGACTATCAATTGGAACCCGAACGGAGCGACTCCGACGATCACGCATACGTATGTTCGAAATGCGGTGACGTCAAGTGGGAATCTCACGAGTTCGATGACGGCGACGAGTGCGTAATTTGCGGCTTTGCTCACTACTGGGAGTACAACGGAAGTCGCGACGCATACGGTCACTGGATGGAATGCACGGATTGCTACAGCTTGCAGAAACAAAACCATATCTTCAACGCTGAAGGAGTTTGCGAAGTATGCGGTTACGAAGAGTGCAAAGAGCACGTAGTTACCGATTGGCACTACGATGATGAAGACGTCCACTATGGATACTGCGACAACTGCGACGAATACCTCGAAGAGGAACACAACGCTGACGGCGATGAGGGCGAATGCACGAAATGCGGATACCGTGAGCACGAGCACGATTGGGTGTGGGACGAAGAAACCCGTGATGAGGATGACCACTGGCTGATATGCTCAATCTGCGGACAAAGCGACGGTTGGAATTCGCACGTTTGGGAGGATATCGACGGTATGACGCAATGCTCTGTTTGCGGGTTGGTTACCGGCGAGCACGATCACGTTGTAACCGAATGGTCCTACAACGACGAATGTCACTGGGGCGAGTGCGTCCTTTGTGACCAATATACCGACAGCGAAGAGCACAGTGGTGAAGTTGGAACAACCTGTAAGTGCGGTTACTACATACATACTCATACGTGTAGCGATTGGTCCACCGATGAGTTTACTCACTGGGGCAACTGCGATATCTGCGACAAATGGCTGGACGTTAATCACACAAACGACGGCACAGGTAAGTGCACGGTGTGTGGCGAAGAGAACATTCACGTTCACAGTTGGGTGTACTCGGGCGACCGTGATAGTGAACAACACGAACTGATTTGCGAAAATGACTGTGGCTACAACAAGTGGGAAAGTCACACCGACGACGGCGAAGGTAGCTGCAAAGTTTGCGGACTTGTAATGGGCGAGCACGAGCATCAAGTTTCCGAATGGAGATATGACAAAAACAGTCACTGGGGAACTTGCGAACTGTGCGAACGAAGGGTGGAGTATGAACACGACTTCGAAGAAGATGGCGCACACTGCAAGGATTGTGAGTACTTTGCGCACGTTCATCGGTCGGGCGATTGGTCCACCGACGAATTTACCCACTGGGGAGATTGCGACATCTGCGGTGAGTGGGTAGATATTCCTCACACCGACGACGGGACAGGTCACTGTGATGTGTGCGGTGAAGAAATACATTATCACGACGTTTCTGACTGGGCAACAGACGAGGACGACCACTGGGGTAGGTGCGACGATTGTGGCGAATACATATTAGAAGGTCACGTTTGGGGTGACGACGGTCACTGCGAAGTGTGCGGTTATCCTGAGGACTAAATTTAATTAACTAAACATAAAAACGCAATCGAAATACGGTTGCGTTTTTGTGTCTTCGTTTTATTGCATAAAATCAAGTTTAATGCTATTATATTTGTATATTTGTTTGATGAGGAACTACATTGCTAAGGACGTTATTAAGCAAAATTAAAGAATCACTTATTTCAGTGCTACCCGTTGTTGCGATAGTGCTGATTTTGTGTTGTACTCCGCTTGTCAATCTGTCCTGGGTGGAAATTGTAGTTTTTTGCGTATCGGCATTGCTGCTTATTGTAGGTATAGGGTTGTTTAACCTTGGCGCAGACCTTGCAATGTCTCCCATGGGCGAATACATCGGTAGCGGACTAACCAAGTCCAAGAAGCTTGCGGTACTGCTTGTCGTAAGCTTTGTAATGGGTGTACTCATTACCGTTGCCGAACCTGATTTGTCAGTGCTTGCTGAGCAAATTGAAAATAAGGTTAACCCCATTGTGCTTATCGTATCGGTGGGCGTGGGGGTTGGCACCTTTTTGTTGCTCGGGACACTCAAGATACTGTTCAAAAAGTCCCTTTCGGCAATGTTGATATTCTTTTATCTTGTAATATTCGCCTTAGTTGCACTGTTGGTGGTAGATGAAGGCGGCGATTTCCTTGCGTTGTCATTCGACTCGGGTGGCGTAACGACAGGACCTATCACCGCGCCCTTTATCATTGCAATGGGCGTTGGTATTGCGGGTGTGCTAGGCGGTAGAGATAGCGGTGAAAACAGCTTCGGACTGCTTGCGCTATGTTCCGTTGGACCTATTCTTACGGTAATGATACTGGGCTTAACGTCCAGCGGCAACGTTGACTATACGGTGGATGCGTCGGTGTACGCTGTTTCGGACAAGGTAGTGGTTGCCTTCTTCCACGAAATGTGGGAAGTAATCAAGGACGTTGCGCTTGCGCTTGGACTTATATGCGTTGCCTTTACCATACTGCAATTCACCTGCCTCAAATTACCCGCCGCGCGTATCAAGCGCATTGCCATCGGTATAGCGTTTACGTTTGTAGGGTTGGTTATCTTTTTGACGGCGGTATCGGTGGGATTCTTGCCTATCGGTTTTAAACTCGGTTCGCAAATTGCCGAAACACCTTGGTTGTTGGTGTTAATTGGCTTTGTGTTGGGTATGCTTGTCGTCTTGGCGGAACCTGCCGTTCACGTATTGAACAAGCAGGTAGAGGAAGTTACAAGCCGCGCCATTACGCGCAAATCCATGATGATAGCTTTGGCAATCGGCGTAGGCATTTCCATTGGATTGTCGATGTTGCGCATTTGGTTGGATTTTTCCATACTGTATTACTTAATTCCGGGATATATTTTATCACTTGGGTTGAGTTTTTTCGTGCCCAAGTTATATACCGCAATCGCATTCGACTCGGGCGGAGTTGCGTCGGGACCGTTGACTTCAACATTTATTTTGCCCTTTGCAATAGGCGCCTGTCTTACGGTGCATGGCGAAAGCAAGATTCTTGTTGACGCCTTCGGTATCGTGGCAATGGTGGCAATGACGCCGCTGATTACCATTCAGCTGTTGGGCTTCCGTGCAATCGTGTCGCGTAATGTTCGCAACAGAATTGCTCAACGACGTATTATATCTGCCGACGACGATCAGATAATAAATTTTTGAAAGCACATTCATCGCGGTATGCGGGCTACGTGTGTCAACTGCCTTGGTCGTGTACGCCTAGTACACTCCCTGCGGACAGATTGCTACCAGTTGCCCACCTACCGCGCGACTGTACTTTCAAAAAAGTGAATTTAATGCTTTAAAGCATTTTCATCGCGTAATTCCCTCGTCTCAGTATGGAAAGCGAAGCGTGTTTTAAAACAGTTGCCTATCTGAGTCGCGACTGTACTTTCAAAAAATAATCAAATAGATAACGATGAATAAGAATAAAGAAATCAAAACTAAATCAACAACAGACGCGCCGGTAAAAAAGAAATCGACCGCGCGGGCTGTTACCAAAGCCGACAAAGAACCCAAGGCCAGAAAAGCGGCAAAGACTACACGCGCTGCAAAGCAAAACCTTGCTCCGCACAAGCTGTTGCTGCTTGTGACGGTGGTTCCGCGTAGTAAAGCCGAGTTCTATCTCGACTTGTTGCAATCGTTCGAGGTCAACTTGCAGCTGGAAGTATCAGCTTTCGGTACTGCAGGCTCGGCGTTCGGTTTCTTGGATGGCGCGCTCGAAAAGCAGGCGCTATTTAGCGTCATACGTGAGGACAACGCGCCCAAGGCTCTTCAAGCGTTGGAGGACAAGTTCAATAGCCTTCGCGGCGGCAAGGGCATTGCCTTTACCGTGCCCTTTACAAGTATGGTGGGCGTGATGTCGTATCAGTTCCTAAGTAATAAGCAAAAATAAAAGCACATTTATCGCGTGATGAGGGCTACGTGCGTCAACTGCCTTGGTCGTGTACGTCTATGTACACTCCCTGCGGACATATTGCCACCTGTTGCCCACCTGACGCGTAACTGTACTTTTATTGAAATTGGTGTGTGATAAGGAGGTCATTGATAAAATGGCTAAGCATGAAGTAGTGATTTGTATAGTAAACTCGGGCTACTCCGAAGCGGTGATGGATTCCGCCAGAGTTGCAGGCGCGACAGGCGGAACGGTATTGCACGCAAGAGGTACTGCCAATCCTCAAGCGGAGCGCTTTTTCGGGTTGACGATAGAGCCGAGCAAGGATATGATAATGATTCTTGTGGATAGCGAAATAAAGGAAAAGGTTTTGCATAATCTGTACAATGACGTGGGGCTAAAGACTGCATGTCAAGGCATAGCGTTCACTCTGCCCGTCAATGACGTGGTGGGATTGACGCCACCTGCTGAAAAGACGCAAGAAACTGCAACTTCCGAATATAATTCGGAAGAAGTTACCGTTGAAGAACAACTGTTGGAAAACTTCGAAGAAAACAAGCAGGACGAGTAGGACTTTCATTTATCGACCGACACAATGCTCAGAGTAGAAACTCTGAGCTTTTTTTATGCAACACTGAAAAACCATACATAATTTTTCACAAATTCTGCGAAAAATAACTATATATAATATTATTTACTATAAAATGCTTTAATAGGCATGCTATTTGCTTGACAAATAGGTGGTGAGTGGTAAAATAGATATATTCATACTGTGGTATTATAAACTTTTGCACAGACTATGAAAAGAACAGCTAGGAAGTATATTATGAGAAACAAATTGTTAAAAGCCTTTGTTTTAATTCTTGTCGTATCCCTTACAAGCATTTATTGCTTGTCGGGTATCACTTTGCCTGCAACGGACGGTGGCGACGGAAACGAAACAAACGGCTTTAATTTTAACACTGAAGACATTATCAAGAGCCTCAAGCAGGACATGATGAATTCCATCAATAAGGATTTGTTGCAAAACATTTCCGACTCGAAACGTACGGGTCCGGTTAATGCTATCATCACGTTGAGCAGAGGATCGCTTGTATCCGAGTACAACAAACTGAACGGCAAACTCAGTCTTTCGGATTACTTGGCAAGCGCAGAAAGCAAGGCAATTGCAAATAAAGCAATCGCACGTCAGGAAAAGTTGGCTAACGAACTGTTGAGCGAGGGGCTTATCTCTCCCGTCAAGTATCACTACACGACGATTACCGACGGTATATACGTTACGACCACTTACGAGAACCTTAAGCAAATATGCACTTACAGCGGTGTTGATAGAGTTATCATTTCCGACACATATTTGCCGTCCTCCGCAGTGGAAAACCCCGTCAACGTATGGGATACGGGTATCTTCAACAGTAGCGACGTCGATTACACCGGTAAAGGAACGGTAGTTGCTATTCTCGATACCGGTTGCGACTACACGCACTCGGCATTTACCACTCACCAGGTGCAAGGCGCATATCGCGACCGTGATGAAGTTGAAAGCATCTTTTCCAATACTCTTGCTTATAAATACGACACGTCTGTAGAAGTTCGCGAAGTGTATTACGGCAATATCACCAGGGATAAGATTTGGTACGGTTATGACTATGCCGACAAGGATCCCGACATCATGCCCATGGCAAGCGAGCACGGTACTCACGTTGCCGGTATTATCGGCGGTAAGGATAGCGTAATCACCGGTGTTGCGGTTGATACGCAGCTTGCGATAATGAAGGTTTTCTCCGACTACAAAGAGGGCGCTGAGGACGGCGACATCATGGCGGCGCTCGAGGACTGCGTACAGCTTGGCGTTGACGCAATCAACATGAGCTTGGGTACCTCCTGCGGTTACACAATCGAAAGAGATGAGGAAGACCTGTACAAAAACGAAATTTACAGCAACATCGAAAAAGCAGGTATTTCTCTTGTAGTTGCCGCATCCAACGATTACAGTAGTGCATACGGTTCGGAATTCGGTAACACCAACAAGGTTGAAAACCCCGACTCCGGTACGGTTGGTTCGCCTTCTACCTATAACGCGGCTTTGTCCGTTGCATCCATCAACGGTAACAAGGACAAGTACATGTGGGCGAATGGCGAAAGAGAAATTTTCTTCCTTGACGCATTCAACCAAAACGCTAAGGAATTTGATTTCTTCGAAATGCTTGGCGTACAGGAAGGCGTTACCGATACGTACGAGTACGTGACTGTCCCCGGTGTGGGTTCATCCGTCAACTACTCGGCACTGGACGTCAAGGGCAAGATTGCACTTGTTAAGCGTGGCGATATCAGCTTCGAAGAAAAGGTTCTTTTCGCCGCTAACGCGGGAGCTGTCGCAATCATCATTTACAACAACGTTTACGGCGATATAATCATGACGGTTGGTAACAACCCCCGTATCCCCGTAGTGTCCATAGGCAAAGACGACGGCGAATATCTTGCTTCGCGCAGTAGCGGTACTATGGAATTTAACGGTAACAACATTGCAGGTCCCTTCATGAGCGACTTCTCCAGTTGGGGACCTACGCCCGACCTCAAGCTTAAGCCGGAAATTACCGCTCACGGCGGTAACATCTACTCGGCAGTGCCGGGTGGCGGCTACGACAAGCTTAGCGGTACGAGTATGGCTGCGCCCAATATGACAGGTATCGTCATACTTATCCGTCAGTACGTCAAGGACAACTATCCTAACCTCAGTACAACCGAGGTTCGCGACATGGTAAACGAGCTGTGTATGTCCACAGCGACCATTGCTCTCGATAGATACGGCAATCCCTATTCGCCACGTAAACAGGGGGCGGGAATTGCGGATATACTCAAGGCGACTACCACCAAAGCCTACATCTACACCGTGGATGACAAAGGCGCCAACTCCGGTAAAACCAAGATGGAAATGGGTGACGATCCTGCACGTAAGGGCGTTTACACTAAGAGCTTCAAGCTTGTAAACCTCGACAGTGGCGCTGTAAGTTACGAACTGGGCAACTACACGATGACGGAATCCCTTTCCGCCGACAAGAAATACGTTGCAGAGCGCGCATACATGCTGAATAACAGCGTGGAATACTCGGTAACAAACGGTACTATTTCCAAGGGCGTCGTTACTGTTCAGGGCGGACAAACTGCCGAAATTACGGTAACTATCAAGCTGTCCGGTGCGGACAAAGCATACATTAACGAAAGTTTCCCCAACGGTATGTACGTTGAAGGCTTTGTTACTCTTAATAACAAGGACGACAACGGTGTGGATTTGAACGTTCCCTTCCTTGCATTCTACGGCGATTGGTCGGACGCTCCCATCTTCGATAAGGATTACTACCTTGTTGAAACGGAAGCTCACAACAACGCAATCGACGACGATGACAAGATTAAGGCGGACTACTACGCAACAACGCCTCTCGGAATGTACTACTACGACTACATTCTTCCATTGGGAACGTACCTTTACAACATGAGTCCCGACTACGAGGCTATCCCTGCAACGCAGGAGCATGCTGCTTTATCCTACTTCCCTTGGACGATAAACGGAATTTACGCAGTTTACACCGGACTTTTGCGCGGTGCGCGTGAGTTGGATATTGAAATTGTCGATAAGACCACGGGAAAGGTAGTGTGGAGCGACATTCAGTACAACGCGTACAAGTCGCACGCCAACGGCGCAACTCCCATGCCGTACGTCAGCAGGATTGAGTTGGATATGATGAAGATGACGGGCGGTATCCCCGATCCGTACAGCATATTCGGCGCTAACAACACTGAGTTTGAAGTGAGAATGAAGGCGCACCTTGACTGGGACGGCGGAGATCGCAACGTAAACGACACGTACAGTTTCAGCTTTACAATAGACTATCAGGCTCCGACGATAACCGACTCTCGTTTCTACACCAAGTACAACACTCTTACCAAGAAAACCGAGTACTATGTAGATTTGACCGTTTACGACAATCATTACGCAATGTCGGTACGTCCTGTAGCGGGATTCTACAAGACGGACACCGGTGGAAGCATTATCGTGGGCGATGACGGACAATCAACCCTTTCATTCAAGTCGTTATCGGATAACGTTATACCCGTTTATCAGGAAACACGCGGATCCACGAGCATAGTTACAGTGGAAATCACCGACTACCTCGATTTGATTAAGGATTCTATAACGCCAAACGGAATATGTTTCTACATTGACGACTACGCGCTTAACACCAACGTTTGCTACATTCCTTTCCCCGAAGCGGATGCTACCGATTTGCAATTTGACATTGAAAATGTCGAAATCGGTATCGGACAAACGCTTAGTCTGGTTGACGCAAACGCTAAGTATATTGTCGGCGTCAACAGAGAAATCGACTACAATTTCCTTAGCTGGCTCACTTGGGAATCGGACGACGAATGTGTTATCGTTAACAACGGCGTTATCGAAGGCGTTTATCCCGGTTCGGCAAACGTTACTTTCTCTAGCGAGAACGGCAGCAAAGCAACAATAAAAGTCACAGTCACAGATGAAATAGTGTCAGACCCATCCAACCGCGATAACTCTACGTTGGAAGAAATAGGTTTCTCGTCCTACTTTACGATATTTGCGTTTAATAGCGATATCGACTACTCGCGAATTGGCTCATCGGGTGACTTGAATTTCTTCGACGGTAGTCCGAGTATATCCTTCTACCCGTCGGAAATGATAAAACTCTACTACTACATCAAGCCATTCAACCTACAGGAAAATTCCGACCGTTACACACTCAGATGGATTTCATCCAATCCCAACGTTGCAACGGTTGACGACCAAGGTTACGTTACGGCGGTTGCCAAGGGTCGTTGTCAAATTTATTTGCGAATAACGGTTGGCGGCAGATTGTCATCTCTTCAAGCACGTTGCGATATAGAGGTTAAGAGCGAATTTATCATCGAGAACCGTACGCTTATTGCCTACAAGGGCAACGGCGGAAGGGTAGTTATACCCGATGACGAAGGTATCATTTACATTGGCTCCTTCGCATTCAGTCATTACTACCTCGACAACGCAAGAGAAGTTGACGACAAATACGATATAGACAAAAAGAAAGACCCTATTGGTGCAAACGAAAAGGTCACGGAAGTTGTTATTCCCGATGGCGTGGAAGATATACAGATATATGCTTTCTACGGCTTGCTCAACTTGAAGAAGGTGGAAATAGCATCTTCGACCATCAAGAATATTCGTCAATACGCATTTGCTAACTGCAAGTCGCTGACGGATATCAATCTGACGGAAGTCGATTCCATATTGGATTACGCATTTTACGGTTGCGAGGCGTTGACCTGCTACGAAAGTGGCGGAATTGACCTCAGTAACGTAAGCTTTATCGGAAAGCATGCGTTTGACGGTTGCACGAGCATGACCAGCATCAACCTTAAGAACCTTCGCCGTAGCGGTGAAGAAGCTTTTGCAAATTGCTCAAGCCTTGTCAGGGTAGAACTTGGACAGTACGCGCGTATTGCCGAAGGAATGTTCAAGAACACATCTATCATCAACGAACTTGTCGTCTATAGCGACGTAGTTCCCGACAACGCATTTTCGGGATGTAAACAGTTGCGTAGCATAAGATTTGTAAACGATTTAACTTATCTTGGCGAAGCTGCTTTCTACAACTGCAGCGCTTTGCGTAATGTTACGTTCGAGGGCGCGTGCGAAGTATTCGGTGACGGTGCATTCTTCGGTTGTACGTCATTGACAAGCTTGACGTTGCCCAACTGTGATATGGAATGGGGCACAGGTCTGTTCCAAAACTGCGGAATCAATCACCTTGTATTCCAAAAGGACAGCAAAGTAGTCAAAGCAGGCGTTGGCGTATTCTATTCGCTTACAAGCCTTACGATTGAGTTCAAAAACTCATCCTACTACATCGAAAACGACATCGTTTACGATAGTAGTGCAAAGAAGGAAATCGTTTTCGTATCACCTTCTGCAAATCTTGGCGATTACGTATTGCCTAACAGTGTAGAGAGAATTGCCGATAGCGCATTCTCGGGAAATACAACGCTCAGAACCTTTACCGCAGGTAACAATCTTCGCGAAATCGGTTTCGGCGCACTGTCATTCTGCACCAACCTTACCACGGTGACGTTGCCAGCCAATATTGAAGTAATAATCGGTGGAGGAGCGTTTGAAGGTAGCAGAAAACTTACTAAAGTAAACAATCTGGACAGCGCAATTACCATTGGTGGCTCTGCTTTCTACGGAACAGCGCTTACCGAAGTAAAACTTGGCGACAACGTAAAAATCGGCGAGTTCGCATTTGAAGACATTGCAACGCTCAGAACCGTTGAAATAGGCAAAAACGCTACTATCGGCGAATTTGCGTTTGCATTCCTCAATAATAATTCTGCAATTACGTCCCTTACCATTGGTGAAAATGCAGTAATCGGCGAAGCTTCATTTATGTGGTGTGACACGCTCACTTACGTTGACTTGTCTAACGTAGCTGAGATTGGTCCGTCGGCATTTGAAAAGTGCATATCGTTGGAAACTGTTAAACTCAGTAATGTCACGGAAATTGGCGAGTTCGCCTTTGCGGGATGCGTAAGCTTGAAAAAAGCAGAAGATTCGGCATCACTTACAAAGATCGGTGACGGCGCGTTCTATCCGTTCATACAGTATGGATATGATACAAGCGGTCAATTGACGGCTTATATCGCCGGCATTGTACCAATTGCAAGCATCAATTTGAGTAATGTAACGACAATCGGCGAAGCTGCGTTTATGTACACAGGACTTACCGAGGCTGACCTTACTAAGGCGGAAATTATCGGCACAGACGCATTCTACAACTGTGTAAATCTTAGTTCGGTTACATTTGGCGATAAACTTAGTATTGTTGGCGATTATGCATTTGGCGGTTGCCGTTCGCTGGTAATTGGTAAGGACGACTTGCAATCCGTTAAGGAAATAGGCGAAGGCGCGTTTATGGCAACGACGCTTCCCATTACACTCAACCTTGCCAATGTGGAAAAAATCGGTGATACAGCGTTTGCAGCAGCTTCATACAATGACGGTACGGAAATTATCCCCGCTACTGTTGAAGTTGACGCTCCGCTCCTGACTGAAATCGGCATGTTAGCGTTTGCAGGTTGTAGTTCTCTTGCATCCATTAACGCACCCATCGTACAAACAATCGGCTCGGCAGCCTTCACCGGCACAGCACTTGTCGATCTTGAACTGTCCGACAAGTTTGTTGGATTCGATAGAAATATCTACGCCGGCGCAATGATTGGAACAAGTAACTTTAAGGGTTTCTACGTAATGGTTAACGGCGCTAAGTCGTACAATTACGAAAACAACACCTTCCTGTTGGATGACGGCGTGCTGTACACCAAGTTACCCAACGGTTACCTCGAATTGTCCGTTTACCCGATGGGCAAGACGGATACAAGTTACACTGTATTGGAAAACACCGTTCGTATCGACTACAGCGCTGCAGCGGACAATCCGTATCTGACGAAGGTAACATTGCCCATGACGCTCAAGTCAATAGGTAACTTTGCATTTGCAGGCTGCGAAAACCTCAGTGTAGTGGTGTTCCGTTCCTATTACGCTCCCACTCTCGAAGGTACAATGTTCGACGTTGATTTCGAAATCACAAGTGACACGATAGATGATTTCGACAGTGAACGCGTAGGCATGCTGTACAAGCACGATTTCTACTACCATTACTACAATGAAGCGTCCTTCTACTATCAAAACCTGTTTATGTACAGTAACTTTGTGGCGGGCGTAACAAGCAAGGCTGCATCAAATATCACTTGCGTTATTCCCGACAGCAGTGAAGGTTACGACAGTCCGCTTTATAAGGCATACTTCAACTATTCAACAACCGAATCTGCCGGCAAGGTGCGCGGTAGATACGTAATCGATTTCATCGCCGCAATGGAAGCATTGCCAGATACAATCGACAGATTTGCAGTATCGCAAATGGAAGCGGCAATCAATGCTTACAACATGCTGATGGCGCACAGAGATGAAATTATTGCAAGCGACGAAGCATTTATAAACGAACTTATTGCAACCTACAATCGCGCAGTTGTTGCTTACCACGTGGATACGGTAATGCACATAATTGCAAAGCTGTACGATATGGACGCAACGGCTTACTCCTACAACGCATTGCGTAGCGCGTTTAACGCGTACAACGCATTGACCGACGAGGAAAAAGCGCTTGTTACCAATGCAGGTATTCTCGACTCAAAGCTTGCTGACCTTGAAAGAGAAATGGGTCAAAAGGTTGACTTCAGCAAGGAATTCGAAGAATACGACCTAAGCAGTCACGGTAACGGTAATCTGGCGTTGATAATTTCACTGTCCGTTGTTGGCGGAGTATTGGTAATCGGCGCGGCAGTGTTTGTAACGCTGTGGCTCTTGAAAAAGAAAAAGAACGCCGCTGCAACAGACGCTAAGTCACAACAAACGACTTCGCAAGACGAAGGTGACAAGAACGAATAATTCATTCAAGTCAGATAAATTGTAACAACAAAAGTCTAAACGTAAAAAAGGATAAGTAAAAATGAAAACAAAGTTCAGTCGCATTTTATTTGTAGCACTGATTCTGACGCTTGTGCTCACGGTGTTTGCAGCATGCAACACCGGCGAGCAATCGTTGGACGGGCTTGTGATAGTTACCTTTAACTTTAACGGCGGTAACCTAGACAACAGCGCTACCATAGTGTACGAATTGATACAGCATGCGTATAAGCCCAACTCGTATCTGATTGATATCAGTCACTATCGCAATTACAAGCTGACAAAGAGCGGTTACGTATTCGACGGTTGGTACACTAAGAACGGTATCGAAAATGATGACTGGGGAACACCGTGGAATTTCCAAACGGACCGCGTAACACAGGACATTACCCTGTACGCCAAGTGGGAATCGGAAATAGTGTTCAGTTACACCGTCTATTTGGATCAGGTGGATAGCGAAGGTAACCTGATAAAGCTTGGTCAATACAAGGTAAAAAAGGACGACGTATTCAACGATTCTCGCAACTACGGTACCAGCTTGGACAAGTATGAAAGAACGTTTTTGGATTACTACAGTGATCCGGAACTTGAAACCAAGTGGGACTTTACAACTAAGCACCCGGGCGGTGAACAGAGCTTGGATATTCCCGTTTACGTCAAGTCTATGGCAGGTGTGTGGACGTTTGTATCTACCTACGAAGAGCTTGTGGCAGCCAAGAGCAAAAATATTTGGTTGACGGCAAATATCGACTGCGGTGGAAAGGAATTGCACCTAGGCGACTACAACAGCACGCTATACGGCGGTGGTTTTGAAGAAGACGGATTCGCCGAAAACGAAGGCTTTACAATAAGCAACTTCACGGTGACCAACAGCCACAATACAACTAACCGTCCGCAGTTTGCCATTTTCGGCGAGCTTGGCGCAAAAGCTAAGATACAAAACGTGCATTTTGCCGACGTTCACTTTGAAATTCAAAGCTGGGCCAATTCAACTGAAATAAGAGTTGCCGCTTTGGCTATCCAAGCTGACGCCAAATGTCAAATTACAAACGTTACGGTAACTGGCGACTACGTTATTAAGTGGGCTAGCAATGCTAGCGACTCGTTAAAGCAACGCACGCTGGAAACTCTTGCAAACATCAACAGTCAACCTTTCTATCAAGCTAATAGTGAAGTTGACTCGACAAGCTTTGAGGCTAACATTCAGCCAAAACAAGACTAATACAACAAGGAGAATAAACATGACAAAAGTAAAGAGATTTGCATCATTATTTTTAGTAATAGCAATGTTATTTACTGCAATTGCAACGATTGTCGCTTGTACGCCTAATAAGGTGGACAACGAAAAAACCCGTCTCGTACTATCTACGGGCGAACTGGACGGCGTGTTCAACCCGTTCTTCAGTTCATCCGCTACGGACGGTAACATTGTTGGTATGACGCAATTGTCAATGCTATCTGCAGACAAAAACGGCAACGTTGCTTACGGCGAAAAGGAAGCGTGCGCAGTGCTGGATTACGAACAAAGCGTGGCTAGTGACAATTCGTCAACTACCTACAAGTTCGTTTTGAAAAACGGTCTTAAGTTCAGCGACGGTTCGCCCCTTACCATGAGAGACGTACTGTTCAATCTGTACGTTTATCTTGACCCTGCCTATACCGGTAGTTCAACAATTTACTCAACGGAAATCGTAGGCCTCGCCGAGTACCGTACGCAATCGAAAAATGCCAGCGAGCAAGAAGGCTTCGAAGAAACCTTCGAAGGATATGGCTGGAACCGTATTCAAAGACTTTACGATACCCTTGAGGAAATATACGAAGTTTTGGACGGCACCGGAACTGATGAAGCGACTTGGCCAACTGACGCAAACGTAAGAAAGGCATTGCAAGAAAAGGTAGCTTACTACCAAGACTTGGCTGACAATGAGCAGGACGAAGTTCAAAAAGAAATGTGGACCAAGTACACAACAATGGTGGACGACTACGACAAAACCAAGGAATTGTTCCTGCAAGAACTGAAGGATGACTACAAGAACTCCATCGGTACTGCAGAAGATATCAAGTTTGACGGAGACCGTATTCATCTTACCACCGATACCGAAGCATTCTTCTACAACGAAGGTCTAATCACTTGGAACGAAAAGGAAAACAAGCTCGATTACGCCGTTGGTGCTCCCGGTGTAAGCATGTCTCAGGAAGAAGCTATTAACACCGTTTACAATATGTACACGGCAATGCAAACGGCTAGCGCCAACTTGACTATGATCCTGATTGGCTCCAACTCAACAAATACTTTGGTTGCTGAGTTCACAGCCTTGGAAAAAGAAGCTTTCTTCAATCAACTTGAAGACGAAGATAGAATATGGTACATCGAAGGTATAACCTATGCTAACCGCAACGAATCTGTGACGGTTAACGGCAAAACATACGCTAAGACGGAGCTTAACGATGACTATACCGTAGCTAACGACACCAATGAAGTGCTTCAAATAGTAATCAAGGACGTTGACCCCAAAGCTATATGGAACTTCGGCTTTACAATTGCTCCCATGTTCTATTATTCCAGTCCCGAGCAAATTGCCTTGTTTGACTACGATACTCACTTCGGCGTGGCGTTCAGTAGTCTTAAGTTCATGAACGAATGGGTTAAAAACCCCAATACAATCGGTTTGCCCGTTGGCGCAGGTCCCTACAAGGCAACTACCAAAGACGGTCAGGACAAAATTAAACTCAGCTCAGGTACTTTCTGGGATAACAACGTTGTTTACTTCGAACGTAACGAGCATTTCTTGCTTGGACCGGCAAAAATTAAGTACGTCAACTACCAGGTAGTTAGCGATAAGCAAATGTTGGATAGCTTGTTCAACGGCGACATTCACTTTGCCGAGCCGCAAGCTAAGCAAAAGAACATTCAAGAACTTAATAACCACAAGAAGAAGGGCTTTGACGGCGGTACCGTCATGACCAACGGTTACGGTTATATCGGTATCAATGCCGAAAAGGTTCCCAACGTTTATGTTCGTCAAGCAATCATGCACGCTATCAACACTCAACTGTGCTTGGATTACTACGCAGGTTACTCCTATCCTATCTACAGACCTATGACCAGAGCGTCTTGGGCTTATCCCTCGGATACTGACAGCCAAGGTCAATACTACAAATATGACGGATCGGGCGAAACGAGCAAAGCGCTTGTAATTAAAGGCGGTTACACATCAGAAGATAGCAAGGGTGTTCGCAACAACGGTAAAGACTCGCTCAAGTACACGTTTACCATTGCAGGAGATTCAATCGATCACCCCGCTTACGACGCAATGATGAACGCAGCGAAGATTCTCAACAAGATTGGTTTTGACATTACCGTACAAAAGGACCTTCACGCATTGAAGAAGCTCAACACCGGCGACTTGACCGTTTGGGCGGCAGCATGGGGAAGCGGTGTTGACCCTGATATGTATCAAATTTATCACATCGATTCACTTGCAGGCTCCACGCAAAACTGGGGTTACCGCGCAATCAGACGTGACAAGGGCACAAGCAAGTACGCATATGAATACGGAAAAATCGTTGAATTGTCAGGTATAATCGACGAAGCCCGTGAAACCCTTGATCAAAATTTGCGTAAAGACCGTTATGCTCAAGCTCTTGACTTGGTTATGGACTTGGCAGTAGAACTTCCCACATACCAAAGAAGCGATATGTTCGCTTACAACACCAAGGTTATCGACGCGTCCACTCTTACACCGGAAAAGGATCTCACTCCCTTCAACGGACCGTTAGCAAGACTGTGGGAAGTAAGCCTCAAAGTAAAATAGTAACACATTCACACTTGTTCAGTTGTTCATTCAACTGAAATTAAGGAATAAACACAATGGTAAAGTATTTAGTAAAAAGATTACTGCTATCAATACTGATTCTCTTGGGTGTATCGCTAATTATTTACGCCCTAGTGCGTATGATGCCCGTTGACTATCTTGAAACCAAGTACGCTCAACAATTGGCGCAACAAACGATGACCCAAGAGCAGATTGATCAATTTAAAAAGGACGCCGGATTGTACATGCCTGACGGTTTTTTGACTGTTGAAATATCGGGCGACGAAAACGGGCCGTATAACAGGGATATTAAGTCCGTCAACTACAATAGATGGAAAGAAGGCAACATGAACGCGTCCGAATTGTACTACGGCAAGTACAAAAATGAAGACGAAACGCATCAGCTGGAATTAAATAACGACGGAAGATATACGATTGTTGAGTTTAAAGATAATGACGCTGTTGCAACACTCGACAGCGGCACATTCACCGTCAACGAAGTAACCGGTGATATTTCCATGATGAGCGGCGGTTCAAGACTTACGGTAACAATTCAATATCGTGACGCAAGCTTTTGGGAAAAGACGGGCGCTGTGCTGGGCGGTTACTTCCAATGGCTGTGGAACATGATGCGCGGCAACTTGGGTAGGTCGTTTACTCACGAAAAGCCGGTAACACAAGTCATATCCGAGCATATGTGGATATCATTCATAATATCCTTCATTGCTCTTGTGTTGCAGTTTGTAATTGCAATTCCCATGGGTATAACCAGCGCAACGCACCAGTATTCCGCGCGCGACTACACAGTTACCGTCATTACCATGATTGGTATATCATTCCCAAGCTTCTTCTTTGCGGCGCTACTAATCAAGCTGTTTTCAACAACGCTGGGTTGGTTCCCGACAACGGGCTTGGTAAGCGGTGGTTCAAGCGCTACGGGTATTGCCGCTTTGGGCGATATGGCATGGCACTTGGTACTGCCCATGGTAGTGCTGGTAGTGCTCAGTATCGGCGGACTAATGCGTTACACCCGTACCAACATGCTTGAAGTGTTAAACAGCGACTACATACGTACGGCTAGAGCTAAGGGCTTATCCGAAAAGAAGGTTATTTACGTTCACGCCTTCCGCAACACGCTAATACCCTTGATGACGCTACTTGCAGGAATATTGCCTTCGCTATTCGGCGGCGCAATGATTACCGAAGAAGTGTTCTCTATCCCCGGTATAGGACAACTTGCATACAAGGCGTTGCAACAGGGCGACTTGCCCCTTATCATGGGTTACAACATGTTCTTGGCAGTGCTTACGGTTATAGGTACGCTGTTATCGGATATTATGTACGCGGTAGTTGACCCGCGTGTCAAACTTACTAAGTAATAGGTGATATTATGAAAAATACAGATAATGAACAACTTAATAATATTACCGAAACTCCCGTTGAAGTTACTCCGCTTGAAGCGCAAGTTGTGGTAAACGACGCTCCTGTCGTAATGAATGACGGCGACGAAATCGAAGGCGAACAAAAGGTTTATTATAAGGAAATGTCGCCTGCGCAAATGGTGGCGCGCCGTTTCTTCCGTTCGCACTTGTCTCTTATCGGGCTGATTATGCTTGTAGTGCTGTTTGTATTTGCTTTTCTCGGTCCCCCCGTTTTTAAAATGTTTGGCTATACTTGGGGCGAAGATGATGTGGACGACAGCGGCACCATAACGCGTACCGGCGACTGGATTACCGATACTGTCAACGGCGAAGAAGTATCTGCTTATCAGTACATTGACCACAAAGTAACTATCGTATCCTACGCACGTCCTTCAGGCAAACACCTGCTTGGCACCGACGACAAAGGTATGGACGTATTTGCACGTCTTATGTACGGCGGTAGAGTATCGTTGACGCTGGGATTTGTTGTAGTTATTCTCGAAACGTTGATAGGCGTTATTTTGGGTGGCATATCCGGTTACTTCGGCGGCTGGGTCGATCAGGTTATCATGCGTATAGTTGATATCTTGAACTGTATTCCCACCTTGCCGCTACTGCTAATTGCATCAGCAGTTATCCAATCCTGGAACGTTCCGGCTGAGCTGCAAATCTACTATTTGATGATTATGCTAACGCTGCTTGGTTGGAGTGGTGTTGCCCGTATGGTTCGCGGACAAATACTGTATTTGCGCGAACAGGAATACATAGTGGCGTGCGAAGTTATGGGTATTCCTACTTGGCGCCGTATTTTCAAGCACTTGGTTCCCAACATTATGCCCCAGCTTATCGTATCAATGACGCTTGGTCTTGGTAGCATAATTTTGTACGAATCAACGTTGTCCTACTTGGGATTGGGCGTTCCAATGCCCAAGGCTGCGTGGGGTAGCATGATTTCATCGTCAACCGACCCCATTACAATGCAGTACTATCCCAACTTGTGGATACCCGCAGGTCTATTGATAGTTATCGCCGTATTGGGCTTCAACTTCGTAGGCGACGGGTTGCGCGATGCTATGGACCCCAAGGCTAGAAAGTAATTATTGAAAGCACATTCATCGCCGCACCTAACGCGCGACTGCACTTTCAAAAAATGTATTATACTTCATATAAACATATGCGCTTATGCGCAGCTGAAAAAAAGGTAGCAAAGTGAAAACGAAAAAAGAAAAAAATCCCTATATTCTGACAATAAAAGAAAGTCGTGAAATATTGCGTAGCAATCTCGCGGAAATGAAAAAGTACGAGAAAGCTAAACGCAAAAAGGTTACCACCGACTACTTCACAACTGAGCTCAAGGATGACAACAATATCCTCGAAGTGGAAAACCTGCACACCTATTTCTATACCGACAGCGGTGTAAGTAAGGCAGTTAACGGCGTAACGTTTAGCGTACCCAAGAACTCCATCGTAGGATTGGTTGGCGAATCGGGTTGCGGTAAAAGCGTTACAAGCTTGTCCATCATGCAACTTGTGCAAGCTCCGCAAGGACAGGTTGTGGACGGTTCTATCCGCTTTGCCACGCACGATTTCATCACGGACGAAAAGGGTGAAAAAATCCCCATCTACGTCAAGGATGACAACGGCGAAATCGTTTACGTCAATAAGACGGACAATAAGGGTAACCTCGTCTATGACAAAAAGACGGGATTACCGGTGCGTGTTCCGCTACAGGCAACCAGTGAGGACGGTGTTCCATTGTTCGAAATGGAGGCCAGAACCTACGACATTGTCAAGATGCCCACCAACGATATGTACCGTATTCGCGGTAAGGATATATCAATGATATTCCAGGAGCCAATGACTAGCCTGAATCCCGTGTTTACTGTTGGCTATCAAATTGAGGAGGTAGTGTACCTCATCAATCCTACGGCTACTAAGGAACAGGCTCGCGCCAAGGCTATTCAGATGTTGTCCCTCGTCGGTATTCCCATGCCGGAAACCATTGTCAACTACTATCCGCACCAACTTTCGGGCGGTATGCGTCAAAGGGTAATGATTGCAATTGCGCTTGTGGGTAATCCCAAGTTGATTATTGCCGACGAGCCTACCACGGCGTTGGACGTAACTATTCAAAGTCAGATTTTGCGCCTAATTAAGGACGTGCAAAAGCAGTGCGAGGCGTCTGTTGTGCTTATCACTCACGACCTTGGCGTTGTTGCGGAAACGTGCGACTACGTTGTAGTAATGTACGCGGGAAAAGTTGTTGAAAAAGGTACCGTTTACGAAATATTCGACAAGCCTCTTCACCCCTACACCAAGGGTATTCAAAAGGCTAAACCCACGATGGAAACAGGTCTTAACAACGAACTGTATAGCATTCCCGGCGTAGTGCCCAATCCTATCAACATTCCCAACGAATGTCTGTTCAAGGGACGTTGCAGCGAATATTGCAGTGCGTGTGAGGGTGAATATCCCGAAGAAATCAAGGTGACGGAAACACACAGCGTATTTTGTCACAAGTATCGTAAAAACTAAACCAAAATATCAATTTTTACATAAAGTACAGCAATGAAAAAAGAAATTTCAAGCGTTGAAAACGACGCTTTACAACAAAATATCGAAAACGAAAGCACGACAACAAACACCTTCGACTATGATGAAAGCAAGGATTACATTTTGCGCGTGAGAAACCTCAAACAGTACTTCCCGATAAGTAAAAGTATGTTTGGTAAGGTTGAGGCGTATCTGAAGGCGGTGGACGGCGTATCTTTCAACCTCGAACGTGGCAAGACTATCGGTATTGTCGGCGAATCGGGCTGTGGCAAGACCACGCTTGGACGTACGATTTTGCGCCTGTACGACATTACGGAAGGTTCGGCAATCTACACTGACGACAACGGCAAGGAGTACGAGCTTGCAACGCTTAAACGCAAGGAATTGCAACCTTTGCGTACCGAATTGCAGCTTGTCTTTCAGGACCCGTATTCATCGTTACCTCCCCGTATGACGGTGGGCGCAATCATCAGCGAGGCTGTCAGGGTGCATAACGTCGTGCCCAAGGAGGAAGTTCACGACTACGTGTTGAACGTAATGAAGCGTTGCGGATTGCAACCCCATTACTACGACAGATATCCTCACGAGTTCAGTGGCGGACAGCGCCAGCGTATTTGTATTGCACGCGCTTTGGCAGTCAAGCCCAAGCTTGTTATTTGCGACGAGCCTGTATCCGCTCTTGACGTATCTATTCAGGCGCAGGTAATCAATCTGCTTAAGAAGTTGCAACGCGAAGAAGGCATTTCCTATATGTTTATTTCGCACGACCTGTCCGTTGTCAAGTACATAAGTGATACCATTGCGGTAATGTACCTTGGTAATATCGTAGAAATGGGCACGGCAGCCGATATCTGCACCGAGCCCAAGCACCCCTACACTCAAGCGCTGTTTTCGGCGGTACCCGTACCCAATCCGCACCGCAAGGCGGAGCCGGAAATGTTGGACGGCGAACTGCCCAGTCCCGCTAATCCGCCCAAGGGTTGCAAGTTCCACACCCGTTGCAAGCACTGCATGGCAATTTGTGAGGAAAACGCTCCCGAGATGCGCGAAATCAGTAAAGGACACTTTGTATCGTGTCACCTGTTCGATAATGAAGAAAAATAAACCGAAAGTAGTGTACAAGCCGGACGAAGGTCAGACCATTTATTCGATGGCGGCATTGGAAGGTAAAACTCCCGAAGATCTTGACAAGCGGGAGGAAGAACGCAAAAAGCGCATTACCGTAACACGCAAGGAACGTCGTGCAATGATAGCGGCGGCGTTTGAGGTGTACGGTCCAATGTTACTCATCATGATAGTTGGATTTTCCATTGCGGCGGTAATAATATATTTGTTTTTGAAGTAATTATTTGGTTTTGAAATTGAATTGCTTATATATGCAAAAAGAGAGTATTATATTGGAATACTCTCTTTTTGTACATATGTATATATATTCAATTATGGGCTTGTAGCCGCTTCCGTATCACATTTTTTGCGTTGTTTTTGTAAATATCGGAGCAATTTTTTTAAATATTGTGTGATATAAAATCACACACTGTATTGACAATTTAGTGCAATTTCGTTACAATTACTATGTATGGGGTAATTAAACTATGGACGAAGTAAGAATTATCGAAATTAAAAAAAGTATATTTGAGGATAACGACAAGGATGCAAATAATCTCCGCAAAGAATTGCGTCACAAGGGAGTGTTTTTGCTCAATCTTATGTCCTCGCCGGGTAGTGGCAAGACGACAACTCTTATTAAGACAATAAATGCGTTGAAAGGTGATATTAACATAGCCGTCATGGAGGCGGATATCGACTCGGACGTGGACGCAATCAAGATAAAGACTGCTACAGGCGTGCAATCGATACAGTTGCACACAGGCGGAATGTGTCATCTCGATGCGGAAATGACTCGACAAGGACTAGACGGACTGGACTTGAATAATACCGATTTGGTAATACTGGAAAACGTCGGTAATCTTGTGTGTCCTGCCGAGTTTGACACGGGCGCAAGCAAAAACTGCATGATTTTGTCCGTGCCCGAAGGACACGACAAACCGCTCAAGTACCCGTTGATGTTTTCCGTTTGCGACTTGGTGCTTATCAACAAGATGGACGTTGCTCCCTATTTCGACTTCGATATTGACAAGTGCAAGGAGTACATCCATATGCGCAATCCCAATGCGGAAGTTATCCCCATCTGCGCTAAGACCGGTGACGGCATAGATAAGTTCGTCGCATGGATTAAAACCAATATTTTACAGTGGAAGGAAGGTAAATAACATGCCTGAAATGAGCAAAAAATACGTGCCTAAACATATGCACGACGAAAATCCCAATCCGAAGTTACTCAAGCTCGTTCGTAAGATTACGGACAGACTTCCGGGTAAAGTCAAGGGAATAAAGACCACCGACCCCGAGTACTGGGGTTTTGCCTGCATCTTCGAGGACGAAATGACGCCGCAGGAGCGTGACTTGTCGTTGGATTTGATGCTAAAAATGAAGGTCAGACAAAAGTATTCGTACGCCGAACTGAGGGATCTGTCCGGATACGACGACTACACATTTGACGCCATAGCGGACAAGTTGTCCTACTTGGGTATGTTCGAGTTTGACTACGGTGACAAGTACACCAAGGATGGACCTATTCCCGATACAACCTACGAAAAGGAAGACAGGTTTTACTGGATTCCGCTGTTTGTTCCCGGTTCGGCTGAGTACACCAACATGAATCCCGAGTTGTTGGACAGACATCCTGAACTGGCAATGTTCTTTGAGCGTATGACTTTCCTACCTCTTGAGCATGTCACGGCAATGGTACCCGCCGGTGGATCGGGTATCGGTATGCACGTCATTCCCGTCGAAAAAGCCATTTCCATGGAAAACACAACCATGGATATCGAGCACATATCCTACTGGCTCAAAAAGTACGAAGGGCATATCGGCGCATCTATTTGTTCCTGCCGCTACGGTAGAAAAAAACTGGACGACGGTTGCGCCGACGACTATCAGGATTGGTGTATCGGCGTGGGCGACATGGCGGATTACTGTCGCGAAACGGGCAGAGGTCACGACATCACTTACGAGCAGGCAATGGAAATACTTCAGCGTGCCGAAGACAACGGTTTTGTCCATCAGGTAACCAACATCGACGGCGAAAACAAGATATTTGCCATTTGCAACTGCAACGTGCAAATCTGCAACGCGTTGCGCACTTCGCAACTGTTTAACACTCCCAACATGTCCGCATCGGCTTATCGCGCGCATGTAGATAAGCAAAAGTGCGTTGCGTGCGGTGCTTGTGTAGAGTACTGTCCCGCAGGAGCATTAAAACTGGGACAAAAACTGTGCAAGGCAGACGGTAGTGAAGTAACCTATCCCAAACAACCCCTTCCCGACAAGCTTGCTTGGGGCAAACACATGTGGGACGAAGACTACCGCGACAAAAACCGTATAAACTGTCACGAATCGGGTACTGCGCCGTGTAAAACGGCGTGTCCTGCGCACATTGCAGTGCAAGGCTACCTCAAGAAGGCCGCCAAGGGCAAGTACAGAGACGCGCTTGCTATTATCAAGAAGGAAAATCCCTTCCCTGCCGTTTGCGGTAGAGTTTGCAATCGCCGTTGCGAAGACGCTTGTACTCGCGGAACGATAGACAAAGCTGTAAATATTGACGCAGTAAAGAAGTTTATTGCCGAGCAGGATTTGCATGCCGAACACAGATACGTTCCTGAAATCGTAGTTGCATCCAACCGCGGACGTTGGACGGAAAAGATAGCTATTATCGGCGGCGGTCCCGCGGGACTGTCTTGTGCATTCTATCTTGCGCAAAAGGGCTATTACCCCACAGTATTTGAAAAGAACGACAAGCCCGGCGGAATGTTGACGTACGGTATCCCGTCCTACAAGTTGGAAAAGGACGTCATCGATGCGGAAATCGACATCATGAAGGAAATGGGCGTTGAAATTCGCACGGGAATAGAAGTAGGTAAGGACGTCAGCATCGACGACCTGCGTTCACAGGGTTACAAGGCGTTTTACGTAGCAATCGGCTGCCAAGGCGGAAAATTACCGGATATTGTCGGCGTGAATACCGAAGGTGTTATCACCGCTGTAGATTACCTGCGTGAGGCAAACACCGGCGCAAGTCCGTATGATGGCGAAGTAATAGTAGTAGGTGGTGGCAACGTCGCCATTGACGCCGCAAGAGTCTCTGCACGTAGCGGAGCCGGTAAGGTTACCATGCTTTGCCTTGAACAGGAAGATGAAATGCCTGCAAGCAGCACTGAAGTTGCCGAAGCACGCGCCGACGGAGTGGAAATACGTTGCGGTTGGGGACCGAAAGAAGTACTTGTCGAGGACGGTAAAGTTGTGGGTGTAGAATTCCACAAATGCGTCAGCGTTTACGATGAAAACGGCAAGTTTGACCCGCTGTTTGCGGAAAATACAATGACCGTTTCCGCACAAAGAGTCATCTTTGCAATCGGCCAATCTATCGTTTGGGGCGATTTGCTCAAGGGTAGCAATGTCGAGTTTGGTGCAGGTAACGGTCCCGTTGCCGACAGCCTGACGTACCAAACGGCGCAGGAAGACATATTTGTAGGCGGTGACGTTTACACAGGTCCCAAGTTTGCAATTGATGCCATCGCACAAGGTCACGAAGCAGCTGAATCGTTGCACCGTTTCGTTCAAAACGGTCACTTGACAACAGGCAGAAACCGCCGTGAGTTCATTCAATTTAACACAGGTGATATCAAGGTGGAAAGCTACGATAACTCATCCCGTCAAGAGGAAGGAGTGGATGCAAACGTAGATGTTAAATCATTTACCGACGCTCACAGAACCTTGACGGAAAAACAGGTTAAGATTGAAACTTCGCGTTGCCTTGGTTGCGGTACGACGGTAGTGGATGAAAATAGATGTATCGGTTGCGGTATTTGTACAACCAAGTGTAAGTTTGACGCAATCACGTTGCATCGTGATCATCCCGAAGCAAGCACAATGGTTGTTGCCGAGGATAAATTTAAACATATTTTGCCTTACATGGCTAAACGCGCTGTAAACATTGTCTTTTCCAAAAAAGACAAGCAAGACAAAGCGTATGTAAAAGCTAGAAAAAAGGCTTATAAGGAGAAAAAGGACTAATGCACGAGTTAGGTGTTGTGTTTCACTGCATCAAGCAAATAAAGGAAATTGCAGCGGCTAACAACGTTACAAAAATCAACTCCGTCACTATCGAAATCGGCGAAGTGTCAACGGTAATTCCGTACTACTTCGAAGATTGTTGGAACTGGGCAATAAAAAAAGAAGATTTGCTCATGGACAGCAAATTGAATATTGAAGTAATACCCGCTGTTACGCACTGCGAGGATTGCCTCAAGGATTACCCAACGGTAGTGCACGGTAAGACCTGCCCGCATTGCGGAAGCGCCAACACATTTTTACTGGAAGGTAACGAACTGTACATCAAACAAATCGAAGTCCAAGAAGACGTATAAACGATTCATTTTGGCGAAACATAATAAAACCTATTTGGGACTATAACTCAAAAAGTAAAAAAAACGGAAACCAATTACGGTTTCCGTTTTTTGGCGGAGCGGTAGTAACGTAAATCGAATACTGTCTGCCAAATTGAAATTTATCGCTATAATACCGATATTCCTAAAATGTGAGTAGATAGACCAATTATATCTTCTCGCTTGTCCAAAAGTCTAACTGTTCTCATTAACGCATTTCTTGATTTTTCGTCCTGCCATAGTTCGTTCAAGTTTGGAGCGAGCCACGCCGAACCAACTACGCCGTGAATATGCGTTTGGGGAAATCCTGCTTGTAGTAACTCTGCTTTTAATTCTTGTGGACTATGAAAGTGCGAACGTCCTATTCCACGATAGGTACTATCGTTTTCTGATGGCTTAATATGCTCTCCATCACTTAACTCACGTTCAACCATCTGCATAAAGGCATTTTCCTCAATTAAACGATTGTCAACACCAAAAACCGTAGTTGCCCACAACAATGTTGCGTATGGGGTTATACCAGCAGTAAACAACACGCCGTTATCTTTCAATAGCCTTTTACACTCTTGAATTGCTAAAATTCGGTCATCTTTATCTACTATATGATACAATGGACCCATAAGCAAGATAGCATCGGCACTTTTGTCCATACGATTTACCTTTCTTGCATCGCAAACTTCTG
>JAFLVJ010000012.1 GCA_022508375.1 Clostridiales bacterium
CTCCTCAATGGACGCAGCTTTGGGTACGGGTTCATTCATTAAGGATGCCAACACCGGCACATATCACTGCTTTTATACAGGGCACAATGGCAACAAAGATGACACAGGATTCGCTCATACCGAGGTGATACGTCACGCAACAAGTACCGACGGACAAAAAACCTGGCAAAAGGATGAGGAATTTTACATAGAAGGTTGGGAAGACGATTTCCGTGATCCTTACGTGTACTACGACAGTGCAGATGGGTGCTACTACATGCTCATCACCACTCGTGATTACAGTCCGAATCTCAGCAGCCCGTCTGTTATCAAGAGATACACTGCAACAAGCTTGGACGCAAGCTCAGACGAATGGCAATTCCACGACAACTTTTTTGTCAACGACGGTGGATCGTACAATATGGAGTGCCCGTCCTTTGTGGAACTGAACGGATTCTATTACTTAGCGTACAGCGAACAGGGCGACAACCGTGTAACGCATTACCGTTACAAGACGTCGCACGACGGTGAGTGGCTCAAATTTGATCGTGACAGCATCGATGCAAGTGGCTTTTATGCAGGACGTTTGGAAAAGGCAGGCGACAAGCTTTTCGCATTTGCTTGGTGCGCAAGGCTTTCAGGCGGTAGTTCCGGTGGCTTTGACTGGGGTGGAAGTCTCGTTACTCACGAAATTAGGCAATTAGAAAGTGGTGAACTTTGCGCTGTAATGCCCGACAATTACAAACAGTTTTTCTCTAAGGAAGTAGGTTACAAAACAGTTGACGGTACAAAGTTAGAAGAAATAACCTTTGACGGAACAAAGTTTAGCGCAATTGGCATGGAAGCGCTTTCCACAAACGTTACACGCATAAGCCTTGCGATAGAAGCAAACGGCGATAAGGGTAACTTCGGACTAACATTCGGCTTGGATGGCGACTACAACAATCGTCTTGGAAGCGCGATTATAGCATTCGACTTGGACAGCAATAAACTAACGTGCTACAATGGTGTATCCAGCATTTTACGCTATGGTTCGCCTCTTGCATCCGTATCATTCGGTTTTGAGAAAAACAAGAGTTACAGCGTTGACATTATTATCGACGGAGAAATAATATCAGTGTATCTGAACTGCGAGGTTGCATTGACAGCCCGAATAACTGATATGGACACTAACAACTTTGCATTTTATTCTAACGGCGCACAAGCCAAAATACGAGGCGTAAAATTTTATGAGTAGATTATATTCCGTAGGAGAACTGCTCATCGATTTTCAGTCGGTGGGTGTTGCGGGTCTCAAGGATACGCAGCAATTCGTCAAAAAGGCAGGTGGCGCTCCCGCAAACGTCTGTGTACAAGCGGTCAAGCTTGGACAGCAAGCAACCTATCTTACCAAGGTGGGAATGGACGCGTTTGGTGAGTTTTTGGTTGAAACACTATCGAACGAGGGTATAGATGTCAGCCACATATCTCGAAGTGCTCAGCACGACACCTCTCTTGCTTTTGTAAGCTTTGCCGAAAACGGCGAACGAGAGTTCAGCTTTTATCGCAGAAACGCCGCAGATCTGTATTTTACAGAAGATGACTTCAAGGACATAAGTTTCAAACGTGGCGACGTGTTGGAGTTCGGCAGTGTTGCGTTGAAAACAGAAGTGGCAAAAGCCACCCACAAATATCTCATCAACAAGGCGAGGAAAGCCGGCGCACTTGTATGTTTCGATCCCAATTTGCGGTTTAATCTTTGGGAAGACAAACAGGAGTTACGCAATGTTGTCAAAGAGTTCTCGTCTTATGCCGACGTAATCAAGGTGGGCGATGATGAACTGAACTTTATAACCGAATGTGAGGGCGTCAAAGCCGTCAACTCAATGTTCACAGGCAATCTCAAGGTATTGCTTGTCACTTGCGGAGGCAAGGGCGCGAAAGTGTACGTTGACGGTACATTGCTCACCACTCACAGTGGCTACAAGGTAAAAACGGTAGATACAACGGGTGCAGGAGATTCCTTCTTCGGGGCGTTTATTGCTCAACTTATGGAGCGCGGCGCAACGCCCGACAATCTGCTTAGCGGCTCAATGCAATATGACAAAATGCTCGATTTCGCATGTAAGTGTGGCGCATATACCACAATGAACTACGGCGCAATAGCGGCAATGGGTAATAAAGAAAAAATTGATAAGGCGGTAAAATAATATGGCATCGGTAAAATTGGTAAATGTAAACAAAGTCTATGATGGCGGAGTTCACGCTGTGCATGATTTTTCCATAGACATCCAAGACGGCGAATTTATCGTGTTTGTAGGTCCGTCGGGTTGCGGTAAATCGACCACGCTACGTATGGTTGCAGGACTCGAAGACATATCCTATGGCGAATTCTACATCGATGGCGTGCTTATGAACAATGCAGCGCCCAAGGACAGAGACATAGCAATGGTGTTCCAATCTTATGCGCTCTATCCGCAAATGACGGTGTACAACAACATGGCGTATGCGTTGAAGCTACGCAAAGTTCCCAAGGATGAAATTGACAGACGCGTGCAGGAAGCGGCAAAGATACTGCGTTTAACGCCTTATCTTGACAGAAAACCGCGCAATCTTTCCGGCGGACAACGTCAAAGGGTCGCTCTCGGTAGATCAATTGTACGCAGACCTAAGGTGTTCTTGATGGACGAGCCGTTATCGAACCTTGATGCAAAACTTCGTGTTGCAATGCGTAGCGAAATCGTTCGTATTCACGAGGACGTTGGCGCAACCACAATCTACGTAACGCACGATCAGATTGAGGCTATGACAATGGCGTCCCGTATCGTCGTAATGAAGGATGGATTCATTCAACAAATAGGCGAACCCAACGAGATATACCAACATCCTGCCAATCTGTTTGTTGCAGGCTTCATAGGCACACCCGCAATGAATTTCCTGTACGGAACACTCGAAAACGGCAAGTTCGCTATTCGTGGTTCCGAACAAAAAATCGACATGCGCGCTGACGAAATGCAACTACTTGCAAATTACGTTGGACACGGAATGGTTTATGGTATCCGTCCCGAAAATCTCATCTACGAAAAAGACGAACGTTTTGCACAATTCAAAGATGCCTCCTTCGAAATTGAGGTTGGTATCGTTGAGCTGCTCGGCGACATTTTGAACGTTCACGGCAAGATCGGCGAAACAGAAGTAGTGGTAAAAGTTCCCAACAAGTATGTCATTAAGGAGCATGACCGTATCAAGGTTGCAATAGAATCTCCCTATGCTCGTTTCTTCAACGAAACGACTACCAAGGCGATCACTCCCGATTACTGTGAGTACGAGGAAATAGAAGTTACCAAATCTCTCGATGAAGACAATGTAACTATCATTGAGCAGAAAAATCAAGGATTATTTGCAAAAATTAAAAACTTCTTCAAAGGTAATAAAAAGTAACAAAAATTTAATAGTTGTTGCGTAAACATTTTTACAAAAAAGAACGGCTTGAAACACTGTGATTTCAAGCCGTTTTTATATTTTAGTTTTTGGCAATATCTCCAACGTTGTTTAGTATCAAACGCGGTCTGTACGGAAATTGTTTTACGGTTTCGGGCGTTGAAACACCGGAAAGCACCAATACGGGATCAAGACCGCTTTCAATCGCGGCTATCATATCCGTATCCATGCGGTCGCCAATCATTGCAACGTCAGGAGAGTGAATTCCTTTTGCATGGAAACGCTCCATCGCAGCACGCATCATCAACGGGTTTGGTTTGCCGACAAAATACGCTTTTTTAGAAGTGGCGTATTCAACAGGTGCGACCAACGCTTTGCACGCGGGAACTTCGCCGTGCTCGGTGGGGTTTGTAATATCCGAGTTTGTTCCAATTAGCAATGCGCCACGATTGACAAGCTTCGTTGCCTTTTTGATGCTTTCAAAATTGTAGTTTTCCGTTTCTCCAATTACGACATATTCGGGATCGACGTCGTTGATAGTTATTCCAACCTCGTACAAAGCGTTGAACAGCCCTGCATCTCCGATTACGTAGGCGGTAGTGGCGCCTTGACTTTTAAGAAAACTTGCAGTAGCTAACGCCGCCGTGTAAAAGTTCTTTTCAGGTACTTTAAGTCCCATACGAGCCAGCTTTTGTTGCAACTCTTTGGGAGACTTTTGACTGTTGTTTGTCAAAAACAAAAATTGCTTGTCATTAGCATACAACCATTCCACAAATTCCTTGACGCCGTCAATCAACTTGTTGCCGTGGTATATTACGCCGTCCATATCGCAGATAAAACCTTTCTTTGCGTGTAATTTATCCATATTTATCTCCTTACACAATGATTTTACAACAAAACGCTTTTCTTGTAAACCGCATCCGCGTATTTTGAATAAAATGATAAAACCGGCGAAATTAGTTGTTGCATGCTTTAATCTGCTCAAGTTAAAGAGTTTTTAATTCAAAGCCTTCAAGCAATATTGGCTTAATAATAATTATGTACAACACACGCAAATGAAGCCCAACAAAACCGTATGGTTCAGTTGGGTATTTTTTTGCTTTAATGAACCTGCTTTTGTGGGTTATTTTAATGTATTTATTATATATTTACTCTTGTCAAATTGTTTTATATATGTTATACTAATAAAAGTCGAAATTTGTCAAAAAATAATTGAAAATATATTTAAGAGGGGTTATTTTATGTACGACATTAAGTGGAAAAACGATCTCAAAATGTACATCCATACGTTTAACAGCTTTGTTTTCGAAGGAAACATAAACGATCTGCAACCGGTCGAAACGGACGACGGATATAAATATCTGCCATTACATCAAGCTATAGCGGATATTTACGGACAGGATTACTGCGTCGTGTTTTACGATCATACCAAATTGAGCGGTAAATCTATTGGCGACGGCACAAATATTTCACGGGGTTCTGCTTATGACGAAACGTGGTTTAACTCCTTTGTATTTGCCGAGCAATCCAAGAAAGTATTTGCTTCCACGGGTGAGAGGATATCTTCGCCAAACATTTCAATGTTCTTGGAGTATTACCGCGAGTCCTACTCAAGAAATATCGACGAGTCGTCCTCCGAAAACTTGCGCGCCGACATTACCAAGGATATGCAAAGAATCCTGGACGCAATGGCACAGTTCGAAACGCGTAGCGCCGAAAGTCAATATCAGGACGCAAAGCCGTTTTTGTTTATACTGCCTGACGTTTCGAGATACATGACGACGCCGGGCAGACCGACGGAAAGTGAAAATGCCATCTTGATGATTCTGTTCAATGCAATACAGCTTCAGAATACTAAATGCAAGCTTATGATGTTTGTTGACAAGATGAACGACCTTCCAACCTGGTTCGAGTCGGAAAACAACAACTCCGCACTCAAAAAGATTTTCCTGCCCATGCCTGACAGCAAGTTCAGAGAAAACTTCTATCACTTGGAAATGCGCCCCATCATGGAGACGATAAGCGATGAGGAGCTGGAAACAAAAATTAAAAAGTTTTCGACTTACACGGAGAATTTCTCGCTTCGCAGACTTCAACAATTGAAGACCTTTATCGAAAACGAAGCGGAAATTCAGGACGAAAACGCTCCCTCTTTCAAAAAACTGGAAAACATCGATAAGACTGTTTTCAAGTTCGATATAGGTCAAAGTTACGACCCGTGGCGCGACAAGGGATTGCGCGCAACAATCAAGGGCCTGTCCTCCTCGCTCAAAGAGGAAGTGCAAGGACAGGGCACAGCCATAGCAAGAGTAACGGAAGCGATGAAATCCGCCGTTACTGGCGTCAACTCCAGTAAGAAAAACGACCGTCGTCCCAGAGCAATATTCTTCTTCGCGGGACCGACCGGTGTAGGTAAAACAGAGCTGTCCAAGCAACTTGCGGAAAAGATTTTCCAAAGTCAGGATAGCATAATCCGCTTCGACATGAGTGAATTCAGGGAAGAACATACGGATGCAAGACTGTTCGGTGCGCCTCCGGGATACGTCGGATACGAAGCAGGCGGCGAATTGACCAAGGCAATCAAGCAAAAGCCATTCTCCATCGTGCTGTTCGACGAAATAGAAAAGGCCGCGCCCCGAATCTGGGATAAGTTCCTGCAAATCTTGGGAGACGGACGTTTGACGGACGGTAAAGGCGAAACAGTATCCTTTACGCAATCCATCATCATATTTACGTCCAACCTCGGTATCACTGCGGATACGATGGACAGGAACGTGCAAAAAGCCAACATCAGACGCGTTGAAGGCAAGATAGAAGAAGTGCTTGCTAAGCTTGCATCTTGCAAAAACGACAACGAAAAAATCGAACTGGTTGCGCAACTGCTTGCTCTCGAAGAGGAGCGCGCTCCGTTGATTGGATTAACGTCGGACATGGCAAACAGAGACGTTTTCACAAAGTATTACCAAGAGGTGGGAGCAATTGTCGGCGCACAATATGCAAATGCTACCGAAGCATTTAACGCTTTCGTTGCCAAGTGCGTTCGCGAACGCGTAAGCAACTACTTCGAAGGAATTGGCAGACGTGAAGTTTTGGGACGTATCGGCGAGGATAATATACTGGTATTCAACTTCATTTCGCCGTCCATTGCCGAAAAGATTGCGGAAAAAACAATCAAAAAATTCTGCGCTAACTTGAAGGATGAAAACGACAGTCAGTTGGTACTTTCCGTAACGCCAGCAGCCGAGAACTACATAAAGGCGTGCGTAAAACGTTCGGAAGTGCTCAATTTCGGCGGTCGCGGTATTGTTTCGTGCGTAGAGAAATTGATGAGTGTTCCCGTCGGCAAGTTCCTGTTCGATCACAGTGAAGTAGGCTTGAAGGCTACTATGGACTACGTTGACGAAGATCTTGAAATAAAGTTGGTTTAACACAATATGGGAATAGATGACAATTTCGAAATATTCAAGTTTGCGCAGTTGCTAAACGGCATAGATAAAAGCGAAGAAGGCACAATGCTGTTATGTACCTATTGGAAGAACAGCGGCAAATTGGACAAGTTGCTTTTGCTTATCAAAAATCAGGATTTGAACCTCAGATTTGACGAAATTCAATATCTTGTCGCCGCTGAAAACTGTTGCGAACAGTTGCATCAGGCGTTGGACAATTTCCTTCGCGTTCCGTACTGTTCGGATGACGCGACGGAGATTGTTGCCGATACCGATATTATTGCCGACGCCAATGATTTGATTAAGAACATGAAGGGGTTGAAGTCGTTATACGTTCGTAGCAGTTGGGCGGATTTTTACCGACAGCTCAGCGAACTGACGATGAAGATTATCAGCGCAATCGATAGGCTTGTCGGCGCAAGGAAACAATTTCGCTTTTGTACAAACGTCAACGCCGACAAGGTATTGTCGGGAGCGGTAAATTACGACTCCGCGTCGGGTGAATATTTCCTATTCAAATACAAAATGTCATGAAAAAGAACGAAATTAAATCAATTGAAATATATTTCGATCCGAAAAGCACCGACTACTTCGTACGTATTTGTGTGGCGCAAGGTCAGGAGCTGCCCGGCTTTGACGAGATGAGCCCCGAGCAAAAACAAATCCTGTACAACGAATTTCCCGAACTGGCTAAGCTGGGAAAGAGACCGAGCGAGGAGGCTATCGAGGAATACATAGACCCCAAAATTAAACTATTTAACGAGCGTAGCAGCAATTCGGTGCGTACGAAGTGGAAATTGTTTAAGGAAGTGGCTCTGGAGTCAATCAACCAAACAGCGGTAATAAATAGGTTGGAAAGGCAGCTTGGGTCATTTGTTGCAACCAGTTATGATGGCAGTGCCGATGACGGTTCTATCGTGCAGTTTATCCGTGACTTCAAAAACAACGCCAAGGCGCAGTATCTGGTTTTTTACTGCGACAGTTGTAAACACTGGGAGTACGGTAAACTTGTCAACAGAAAGGTCAGATGCTCTTGCGGTAACGTCTTTACCATTGAAAGTGAAGACGTTTACAGCTTTACTGGGGAATATGCGCGCATTAAAGCGGCGGAGCTTGCTATCGAAAAAAACAACGGTGCTACAGGCGACGGTGTAACCGCTGAGCCTAAGGCGAGATCTTTTTACTATCGCGGGGGGAACTACGGACTCAGTTTGCAGGAGTTTAAGGCTCTCCACGACGTTTTATATTACGACTGCGCTGTGGATAGCGTATTTACAACGGATGAACAGGGCAGGATAAAGTTCCAGCCCGATTACGAAGGGTATCTGCACGGCATTTCCGATAAAAATATAAATGACGACTTGACGGATTTGTACCGTAGAAAGGGTCGTATCATTGCGGAAATAAATTCGGCAAGCAACGAAGTGTGCGGAACCATGTCCGGATTTTATTGGTATTTCAAGGAATACAACCTTACCAAATCCCGCTCGCTTCATTGGCGCGTTGATAAAAAGCATTACAGGTTCGATACGCCTGAAGAATACGTGGAAAGCTTGTGTTCGGTTAAAGCCTCGGAGCGGGATGCGTTACTTTCACTGTACAACAGTCAAACCTGCCAATACTTCTTTAAGGGGTATGACGGTACTCGTATAGAGCTTTCACGCTTGATATACGAAAAGACGGGTAAATTCGTCTATATTGACGAAAACGGCGCAATAACTGATTTCGGTCACGATTTCATACGCAAGCTCAGTGCTGTCGATGACATGATAGCTACAAAAAACGAGTTTATCACCGCAATTTACGATGACGAGGCATATTGGAACCAGATAAAAGGTTCGTTCGACCGTAATGACGGATATTGGTCAACCGCAGACGAGACGTACTACGACAGGCTGTGTTATTACCAGTTTGCTATTCAGGGTAAGACTACCCTCAATTATCGTAGCTTGCAAATAAGAAACTCCAAGGACGGCATGGAGTATATCCGTTCCATCGTTACCAACGCGTATCAGCGCAATGACGAACTAACGCGTAATAGATTTGCGGATTTACTCAAGCTTATATTCAAAACCACTTTATTGGACAAGCTTGTTTTCCGCAATGAAGGCATTGTAAAGGTGGGGCAGTCCCCGTTGCCGTTAATCGACAATCTGAGCCGAATGCTTGCGCCTGCCGACGCATCGCCGGATATCAAGGCGTACCTGTTTTGTCTTAATACGGTCGATAAGAAAGTCAAGTTCATGTACAAAGGTCGCTTAGATACCATAGCGGGACACGCCAAATACTTCAACAGCATTACCGACGGCAACCGCATGTTGGATGAGTATCTGGAAAGCGAGGAGCTTAAGATATTGTTGCAATACATTTTCGCAGACCGTTACGAGGCTATTGTGAATAGCGCTACGCAGGCGTTTAACAGTTTAAAACAACAGTTGGACGACCTACGTCGCAGTATAGACAAACAAATCCAGCAAATATCTTTTGCTCGCATAACAAGCAAATAGTTACTAAGGAGGATACAGCAGATGAGCGGACCTAAATATTATTCGTTTCCTACTACTTCGACTTATTCGTTTTCGACGGCTTCGGCCGAGGAAGCGGCGGGAGTACTGGCTAGATTTTCCGCATTTCAACGCGGAGTACACGCTACCGTAATAGGAAATCAGATTCAGGTAACGGTGTCGAATGACGGTTGGATGGGAGGCGCTAGCTACGGTTACATTGCCGAGCAAATAGAAAAGGCCAAACGCAAATTTCAAGAAGATAAGGAAATGGCACGTTTGCTAAAGGTCGGCAAGGAGGACGAAGTTCGTCGCGTTCGCGATATCAAAAGCAAAATAAGCAAGCAGGCAGATAACAAAAGGAAAAGTTTAAATAACGCAATCGATACATGTCGCGCAATGGCAAGGGAAGCGGATTATAGCGTCAGCACGCCATTCGGCAACTACGACATGAAACAATACGTCGGACGTTGTAACACGCTTGTAAGTAGTTTAAGCGAGGAATTAAGCGGCGTGAGCGCCGAAGCAAGCAGGTGTTCGTCCAACTGCGATAGTTACAGCGCCCAAGTCAGCAGCTGCAGCAGTTTGACGGAGTTATCACAGCTACAGCGCAACGCCCCCGAAATGTCTGTAAAGCAAACATATTCGGGTGCAAAGGTGGATGCATTGGCAAGCGAAATTAAGTCCAAGAAAAAACAACTTACCGCTTTCACTCAATTTCTTGTGGAGTTGGACAAGACGGTGACGGATAACGGACTTACTGCTTACCGTGACCGCCTTGTAAGGCTTATAAAGAGCGTGGATGCTTATTCGCCATCTGCCGTACAGCAGGTCCGCGAGCTACTCGAACAAATCGAACAGGAACACCAATATTTGCAACAGCAAATGAAGATAAAGCGTTCCGATGAAAAAGCATTGTCGCAGGTTCAGTCACAGTTAAACGCTTTAAGCTCGTTAAAACAGATGTTAAAGCCGTTAACAGATGGTGTAGACGTGCAGGCGGAATCTCAAATTGACTATGAGAAACTGAGTAAAAGTGTTTTGGACGAATGTTATGGCATTGTTGAACAATTAAACGGACTGGCATTTTGCAGCGGACTGCATAAAAACGAGATAGACAAGATAAAGCAAACGCTCGACAGGTGCAGAAACTTTTTGCGTTCGCCCGACGTTTACGCACAGTTAAACGCTCAGCTAACCAAGTTGCGCGATTTACACGTTGTCTGTACGAAGGACGCCGAGCTGTACGATCAATTCGTTGTGGAGTACGAGCGTTACAAGGAGCTTTACGTCAAGTTCAGGGCTATGCTGTGTTCGGATGAGTCCGACGTCGATGACAAGGATGGCTACATCGAGGAACCCGGTAACATTGTATTCGAGTATTCGGACGCGAAGAAGCAAATAGCCATCCTTGCCGAGCGTAACGCGCAGCTTCAATCCATTATAAGTCAAACTATGCAACAAACGTTTACTTCGGGTTTGTCCGCATTGCTACAGCAAAGTCATTGGGGACAGGAATTCAAGCGTGAAAGACTGGAGGATGAAAGCATTCATCTTTCCTACGTCAGGAAAGCGGATAAAGGCGCTATCTTCGACGTTTCGTGCGGCAAAAACGGCGAAATAGCCCTTGTTCCGCGCGGAGTAATACTTAGTAACGGTCGCACGGCAATCACTCCCGACGGTTTACGTAGAGTACACTCCTCCTGCGAGTGGGCGGAGGAAATAGGCAAAGCTTTTGCCGACGTCGGTATAAAAAACGGAACGTATGAGGAAATGCCCGACGAATACAGAGAGGAGCTATATGACCTGGCTAACTACTACGTTATAAGCTCCGAGTCGGAGTCAATTCGCTTCCTGCGTATGAGTGGATTTACCGATAAGGAAATAGCCGAGCTTGGTTACAATATCGCCAAGAAGCCGACTGCCGATAGGAAAAGTCAGGCTAGCACCGAGTCTAACGTCGGTGCTATGGAAATTAAGCCGAAGAAATAATGCAAGTAGGAAAGATTCTTTATCCCGTATCTACGCTTGGACCGGGCATAAGAGCGGGTATATGGGTGATAGGTTGCAACAGAAATTGCGAGGGATGTGCTAATCCCGAACTGCAAACGGCTGACGCAAGCAAGGATATCGGCGTAGATAAGATTGTATCGCTAATAAGCACCTTCAGCTGTGAAGGAGTAACGGTATCCGGTGGTGAGCCCTTTTTGCAAGCGGCAGAGCTAAAGCAATTGATTGAACAATTGCGAAACATAGGTATTGAGGATATCTTGGTATATAGCGGCTTTACGTTGCGGGAGCTGGCGTCAATGGGCGATCCCGACGTGGATTGGGTTCTTAGCAATATCACTGTTTTGATAGACGGTCCCTTTATAAATTCGCTTGTCGATGATATTCCTTTGAGAGGGTCGTCCAATCAAAAGGTGTGGCTATTTGACAAGCGGTACGAGCAAAAGTACGTTGATTGTCTCAGCCGAGAAAAGAAGGTGGATATCTTCCACATAGACGACGAAATACATTTTATCGGTATTCCATTCAAAGATTACAAAAAGCTGTACGCTAAGTATATAAAATCGAGGTGAGCATATGAGTGAGTTTTATTTTGATTACAAGTGTATTGCAATGAACAGCACCGCCAAGGGCGCTATGGGCACGGATAAGGCGCTGGATTTTTATCTTTTTCAGGATTACGACCACAATGACGGGGCAATGTGCGTTCAGGTGTACGTTCCGCGCGCAATGCAGGTAAAGTACTGCGGGGCAAGGTTATATTCGCTCACTAACGGCGTTGAACTGCCGGACTTTGTAACTGCAACAAATTACGAGTTTATTCCGTGCGGTACTGCTGCCGGACTTGGAACCGATACCTACAATATAGCGGAAGACAGTTGTATTTTTATCAAGAGCAAGAACGGCGAGCTGTCAGGTAGCGGTGTAATAGCGTTTATCGAGGGCAATGACCGCAACGCAACGCCCAAGGTGGAAAACGCCTACAAGTACGTGATAAATTACGCCAAGAAAGAAACTATTTCTTACCGAATAATAGAGAGCAAAGCAGGCCTCAATATTCAGGTCATATATCCGTTAATTCGCAACGATATAGCGCTTCGCGTCATCAAAAAGACCGGTGCAAAGCCGGTTTTGATAAGGGACAGAATGGGCGAGGACAACTTGCTCATGACAAAAAACGGTCCCGCAACCATTACGCTTAAGGCAAACGGACGGATCGAAGACGTAGTCAAGGCGCATTTCAAGGCGGCAAATACAAACAAGGCGGATTTCCGTCTGATATTCGAGGATTTGACAAACAACAAGTACTATATTTTGGTGGATGAGTCCGACTATACCATCGAGGATAAAGATATCAGGATACGCGAAGAACGCAACAAGCACAAGTTGGTCAACAACGAGCGCAGATGTCCTTACTGTGGCGAAGTCATGGGGCCACTTGAAGCACGTGAGCGTGGAAGTTCGCAATTGTGCGGTTGCGACGGTGAAGCAATTAATGACGCTAGGGTATTCGATCAAAAGCTGGCAGGAAAGCGCACGATAGTGTGCAAGGCCGACCTACCTCAGTTATCCAATCCTGCCTATACCTTAAATTCACGCGATGACGAAGGTTTTATACCCGTAAGGCGTTTGATTATCCCCGACGACTACGTTCGCCTCCCCTCAATGAACGTCGTAGTTGTTGGTGCAACCAAGTCGGGCAAAACTATCTACCTATCGTCGTTGATGAACATGAAAAACGGCGGAACAAGCAAGGGTGTGTATTCCGATCCGTTTATTCTCAACCGTATTACCAATGCCTTTGACAAAAAGGGCAAAGAGGAAAAACGCGTCATCGAAGTTCCTTTCGATAACGTCAATATAGTGGGCGGCGAGGCGCAACTTGGCGACGAGTGCGAACGTTTGCGTAGTTCGCCGATGGATAAAATCAAACGTCGATACGTTATTTCGACGGGCGGTAAGGTGGAAAGCTTCACCGACCCAAGAGACGCATTCCGTTTGTCGTGGCACCCAGTTGGTTATCAAATGGGCAACCTTGGATACATTTATTTTTACGACGTACCGGGCGAAAAATTTAGACGCGACGTGACGGACAAGGTAAGGGCAGTTGATATGGCTGATTGCTTCCTTGCGGTTATTGACGGAGCCAATCCCAGTGGTGCTAAGGGCGCGTTGAACGATTTGCAAACGGCGCTTCAGCAAATACCCAAGCTGTCCACCCGTGATATCGATATGGAAAACATTCCCATTGCCATTGTGTTTACCAAGCACGACCTAAAGCTTGCGGATTACGCAAAGGAAGGGGATTTAGTGGGCTTACAGGGTCGCTTTGACGAGAACTGTCACGTTGTAAGAGAGGATATCTTGGGTATGCTCCCAAAAAACGGCGTTTACGGCGGTAGCGAACTGGAGCGACACATAGACTGTTCAAGCTACGAATTGGAGCACTTCCTCAAGTCGGCGGGTGATCGCGAAAGTGTAGATATGGTTAACGATATCAAGACGAAATACAAAAATATCAAGTTTTTCACCTGTTCGGCGCTGGGAAACAACATGTGCCTTGCCGAGTCGGATGACGACTCCAAGGAAGTGCTGTTCCGCCCCAGACGAATGAGAATGGAATTGCCCATCATTTGGTTAATGTACCAAAAAGGTCTTATTAGGAGGTAATACATATGACGAAAATATTTGAATGTATTTACGCCTATATATACAAATTCAATTACGCGGGAAGCTGTTCGCTTGGTAAGCAGGTATATACCTTGACAAGCGATCTGTCTCCGCGTGACATCGACGTCGTAACCGGAATTATGCCAACGATAGACAACGTCGGCGTTGCCAAGATAGATGCTCACGATGGCGTTAAGCTTGTTGACTCCAAGATAAATCCCGATTACGACATGGTTTCTTTTGCCTATTATCCGACAACTCGCGCAATTGATTTTAGAGCGCTATGTCGCTTCGGCATGAGACAGTCGCTCAAGGATTTGAGTGTGAGAGGCACCAGAGAAATTGCGCACGCGTTGATTTTTGACGGCGTGTCGCGCGACAAGTACGTTGTTGACTACATGGACAACTCCGTATTCGACAGCTATAAGGATATTCAGCTTGATACGGAGCAAAATTCCGTTGACGATTCCGTATGCGAAGTGCAACCGTCCATGTTGGATCCGCTGGATATGGATAACTTTTCGTCCTATCCGTTGGCTTCTACCGATATTTACAACCTTGGACCGTCTGCCGTTAAATCGCTTGCGGAAATTGTCAATGCGATAATTGTCGCCAAGACCAACCGAAAGACGGCGTTTATAGTATATGACCCCGAAGACTGGGAGCTTGCCAAGGAGTACATAAAAATAGCGCTAAAGCTGTTCCCCGCGCACGTTGCTAACGAGTTTTCCTTCGTTACATGTTACGGACGTACGGATTCCATTTCCGTAGATATTTGTGGCGTTCCTACGCGTGACGATGATTACATTTCCATGCTACAGAAAAAGGGCTACGTGGTAAGACTGGACATCACCGGCGCAACGGGTATCGGTGGCGATAAGGTGCCGTTTGCCGATTTTTTGAGTAAGGCTTCCAACAGGGACTTGGAAAATTGGCTGGACGAGTCGGCGAATTTCTACGAATATACCGAGCGTTTAGAGGACGTCAACGACGTCATTAAACTGTATTTAAACAGAGGCGACGTTAGAGACGAAAACACTCAAGCAAGCTTACGTCAACTGACAGACAGTATTGGACTTATATCTCGAAATCTGGACCTTATTACCAAGATTCCGTACGAATGCAGGGCTCAGGTAAACTCCATAAAATACCGCGTAGAAAAACTTTGCGCCGAAATTCAAAACATATCGTCCGAAACACTGTTTAACGAGCTGTTTCTTCCCGTGATTCGTCTGCTCTCGGAGTTCGACAAACGCGCTTTGGAGGAGAAATCGACCCTCATCGATATGGTGTACACAATCATCTTCGGTAATCAAGGTCAAAGCAAGGCTTCCACGCGCAGGCACTTCGAATTTATTTCCTTCTACAGTGCGAAGATAATGCAGGAATTGACAAATTGCCGTCTGGATATAGCCGATTACATGCAAACAAGATGGGGTTTTTTGCGTCAGTTCTTCGAGGATTATTTCGGCGACACCGAGTACGTCGAATATGCCGCGTCATTCGGCTTGGTATTGTTGCAAAGCCTACTTCGCGACTTGGAGCGTGAAGGGGATATCTACAGCGACGTACGCGATTATTTTGTTTCGGCATATTTGAGCGTAAAGTCTAATCAGTTAGTCAAGATACTTGACATTGCTTTTGCCGTGGCAAAGCCGACAGCGGTGTATAAATATGCTACCAACACCTTGTTAAGACGGGGAAATAACGTCGAACTGTACCAAGACCGTGTTGCAACGTTTACAACGTTTCTTATCGAGCGCAATCTGCTTGCTACGGCTATTCCGTTTTATAAGGAAAAGTTCGTCGCGCCCTTCGGTACGGATTTGGAGCTTGTCGAAACCATCCTTAATAAGTTGTTGCAGGCATACATATTGCCACCTTCGCAGCACACAATGGATGAAATATACACCTTGTTTAAAAAGGCGCAGTCGCTTTTGGACGGTCAGGATAATATCGGCTTGCAAAAATTTATCTATGATGACTTCGCTAAGAGAATCATTAACCCATTGTATGCCGAAGCCATCAAACGCGTCAGGTTCGAGGACGTTACCGAAGCTGACATGGAGCGTTATCGCGAGTTATTAAATGTGTACAATACGGTAGGCTTTGCTCAACAGGTGGATCGCAAGTTTTGTCCTAGCCTTGAGGAGTTGCTTGTAAGCTTTCAAACGTTTCTCAGTCAGACGCAAAGGGAAGCCGAACTTGTAAAGTTCCGCGTGGACTTCGTCGCTCGCGAACTGCTTTTACTGGACAAAAAGACAATATTGAAAGTTTTGTACGATCATATTGGTGAAGTAAAGGTAAATCAGCAATTTGAACAACACGGAATAAGCGAAAAACCCTTAAAACACGAGCGGTTCCTTAAGGTCAGCGAGATAATTGCAAGGGAATTTCTGTCGGACAACGGGCATGGACTCAGCGAAAGCAGCAAACAAGCGCTTGCCGACGAAAAAGTTGCCCTTGCCAAGGAAATTCGCGAGACCAAGAGCGCCCGAAACAAGGGCTCGCGCATGCGCAGATTGGGCGACAGCGCGAAAGCTATTATATCTTCAACAATATTGGCTGCGGTAATGGCAGTTATCGTTGCGGTTGTGGGATACTTATTTTACAACTTTGTTGCTAACGGTTACTTTATATCCATTTACTTAGTATTTACCTTGGCAGCGGTTGTGCTTAGCGAAACCATGTATTGGTACAACTACAGCGAGAGAAGAAAGTGTAACATCATTGTTAGGACAGCATGGCAAACGGCAGTGATACTGGTTGTCATGATGGGACTGTTTATAGCTGCGCAATTCGTTTTGCAACAGGTAAGTCTGTAAGGAGAATAACATGGCAAAAAGTCAATTTACGAAGAAAAAGATAAGGTTATTTGTTGTTATCTTGATAGTAGTTGCGGTAGCTTCGCTTGCCGTAGGCGTTGGCATACACTTTTATATCGGACATCACTTCGACGCTACGGATATCAGCGCACAACTAGGCGACAAGCTTAACATTGGCTCAAGCTTTACCGTTGAGGACATCATCGAAAGCGAAAATTACTCCTACGGTTGGGTTAAATCAAACGTTAACGTTGAAGTATTGATTGCAAATCCCGAGTACAACTCAAATGACGAATCGTCCGAGCAGGAAGAGTATATTGTCACACAGGATATACTGGATTATGACGCAGCAACTCACACGTTTACCGTTGTAGGCATTGCGCAGGGTACAATAGTTATTTCTAACCCGGTGGACGCGTCCATCAAGCTTGAAGTACCATTCAAAACTAAATTTGCCTCCGTTGATACCGAAAGAATCCTAAAAGATGAAGACAACTATCCAAGTTTTTATGACGACGGTTGTCTTACTCGTGATGAAATCGCTGGTATTACAACGTTAAAAATCAAAAACAACGCCCGTGTAGATATGGCGGACTTTGCGGCGTTTCCCGAACTTACCAAGGTTATCATTCGCAACGTCGGTCAAGTTACGGACGTGTTGGAAGTTGAAAATCTCAATCTTTTGGAGCAAACGCATATCTACGTCCCGCAGGATAGCTATTTGAAGTATATGGGCGCTTGGTCCGACTATGCCGACAAGATTTATGTAATTACTTCCGAAATAGATTCGGTAAGCGTAATATTCGACAAAATGGGCGGAATCCTTGCCAATGATGACAACGGATTGTCCTTTGAAAACACCGAGGCTAAGGCAGGAACCTCGCTTAATATTTCACAGAAGTATAGCATCGCTAAAAAGGGCTACACTTTCTTGGGTTGGTTTGTGGATAACGGCGGTGTAACCGAGGAAGTAACGGATAACTACGTATTCACGCAGGACACTAAGATTGTCGCGCGCTGGAAGGCATATACATATACCGTCAAGCTTCATCACAACAACTTGACCAACGACATTACCGAGCGGATTTTTACTTACGACGTACAAGGTACCCTTTTCGGTAGTGCATCTGCTCCCACTTATCAGGGTTGCACCTTGATTGGTTGGGCATATGCAAATAACGCAACTGCGCCCGTCTTTGAACCGAACGAAAAGATTGTCAACCTTACCGACGTTAACAATGACGTGATTGAGCTGTATGCCGTATGGGCTTATGACGAATTTACTATCGAGTTTTACAATGGCGATACGCTGTTTAAGACTATTCAGGGTAAATACAATCAAACTGTATCATTGGCAGGACTTGGCTCGCCGTTCAATTCCAAGGGAGACTTCATCGGTTGGGCTTATTCTCCTGATGCGTTAAAGCCAGATATCGGCAAAAATGAAGACAAGATCGAAGGTGTATATGTTACGCCTGTTACAGGCAATACGCTCAAGTTATATGCGTTGTTCGAACCGGCATTTTACTCCATTTATTACAGCGTGGGCGACGCGACCCCTCAACCGGACGCGCTGTTGAATTGGTCACGTGGCGAACCTGTTCAGCTTGCACCTGCGGTTAACCTTACAGGTTACAGGTTTAAGGGTTGGCAGGACGAAAGCGGATTTATTTACACGCCGTTTGAGGACTTTTATCAACAATCTCCCAAGACTCGAGAACTGCTAAGCAACTACGTGGCGCTTGAGGGAATTCACACAACGCAAACAACAGTAACTTTAACGCCCGTTTGGGAGGCAAATACCTTCTACGTTCAGTTTGCCAAGGGCGAAGCGGACAGCATGTTCAGCACGGGTGTTGTAACCTACGGACGTTCGTATAGCATTACCGGCACCGCCACCAGAACGGGTTACAACTGGACAGGCATGAAGTCAAATGTCGGCAATGTAACTCTTACTGATAGAACCATATCGGCAAATAACGTTCACACCTTGTATATGGCGCTTAAAGGTAGCACTTCCGACAACGACTTTAACAACAACAGTACTGTTACTTTCGAGTCAAGCTGGAGTATAATTTATTACACTGTGAAGATTTCAGAAGATCACGTTAGTATCACGGTTAAAGACGGAAACGGCACTGCTATCTCTAATGGTGCAACTGTTCCTTATAACACCAAGCTAACGGTTACCTTTAAAGCTAAGACCGATTACAAGGATCCATGGTGTAAAGTAAATGGAAAAGAGGTCAGCAGTGGATATTCATTCAATGTCTCAGGTGACGTGTCTATCACATCAGGCGCTACGAAAACGTGTGTGACTTCCGGCACCTTGATAACTATGGCGGATGGCACTACGAAGAAAGTTGAAGACGTGAAAGTCGGTGACAGTGTTTTGGCGTGGGATTTTGCCAGCGGTTCGTGGGTAGTGACAACGGTTACACTCAACGTATATCACGGAGACGATTACAATACTGTTATCAACCTCATATTTAGTAACGGTCGTCACGTTAAGATTGTTGGAATGCACGTTTTCTTCGATATAACGCTCAGACAGTACATTGAAGTGGATTTGAGCAATTGTATGGATTTCGTTGGCGATAATTTCATGAGCTACAATGAAAACACAACTACATATGAAGAAACTAAGTTGATAAATGCTTATGTTACAACCGAACTTACCGGTGCATATTCAATTATAACGGCGTATCACTACAATTGCATAACAGAGGGTATTGTTTCTGCTACGCCTTCAATTCCCGGGTATTACGAGCTGGTTTCGTCCTATATAAATGAAGATATGTCGTTTAATTATGATGCATTTGAGGCGGATTTGCAACAGTACGGTTTGTATGAATATGAGCTCTTTGCCGAGTGTCTTACATATCAACAATATGAGGAACTTTGCGCCGGTTACTACAAGTTAGCCGTTGTCAAGGGCTTTACAACCTTTGAAGAAATATATAAGTTGATGATGATGTACAGTTACATCTATTGATAACGGTGCTGGTGACCGTGCAATCGGCGTAAACTTGTGGCGGTTGCCATGTTGAAAACTCAATAGACTTAATGGTTGGAGGATATATGAAAAATTTATATATAGGCGCGGCGTACTATCCCGAGCTATGGGATGCAAGCGAAGTGGATAAGGATATCGAGCGTTGTAAAGCGCTTGGACTAAACGTTTTGCGCGTGGGTGAATTTGCCTGGAGTAAGATGGAACCGCGCGAAGGCGAATATCAACTTGACTGGCTTGTTAAAGTGGTGGATAAGCTGTACGCCGCGGGGATATATACCGTTATGTGTACTCCTACGTGCACGCCGCCGCGTTATATGCTGGATAAATACGAGGAAATGCGAAACGTGTCGGAGCATGGTGTCAGATCACAGACTTCATGGCGGTGTCATCCGTGCAAAACTTCGCCTATCATGCGCGAGAAGAACAGAGCTATCGTCACTCAAATGGCGAAGGCACTCGGTTCGCATCCCGGCATAATAGGTTGGCAGATAGACAACGAGTTGTATCCCTATGGCGGTGGCTGTTTCTGTCCGCTGTGTGTTGCGGATTTCCGCAAATCCCTTAAGCGCCAATTTGGCACGATCGAAGCGCTCAACAATGCTTGGGGAATGGCGCGTTGGTCGTTGGATTATCAAAGCTTCGACGCCATCAATCCCCCGTTGCCCGACCAGTGGAAACATCCGTCGCTTGTAAAGGCGTGGTGGGATTTTCAGTGCGACAAGATACGCACCTACGTTGACGAACAGGCGCAAATATTGCATAAATACACCAAGGCGCCAATTGGCACAGATATGATGGCTAACAACAATCTCAGCTACTACAAGGTCAATTCGTCGCTTGATGTTGTGCAGTTTAATCACTACAACACTGCAGATGAACTGTACGAAACGACGTTTTGGTATGACTTTTTGCGTTCGGTCAAGGATAAGCCGTTTTGGGTGACGGAAACTCAGGTCGGTTGGAACGGTAGTGAGTTTGCGCAAAGCGGTTACCGCCCCGTTGGCAACTGTTACGTCAACACGTGGCTACCGTATGCGCACGGTGCGGATATGAATATGTATTGGCTGTTCCGCGCTCACCGCAACGGACATGAGTTGGCGCACGGAGCGCTATATTCTACGGTAGGCCGTCCCTATCGCGTAAGCGAGGAAGTGGCTCGGGCAGCTCGTGAAATAGAAAAATGCAAGGATATACTTGTATCAAGCAGCGTCCATTCGCAAATTGCCTTACATTACTCCTCAACTGCCGCAAATACTTTTGCTGCGGCTCCAATAGTCAAAAATTTAAATTACACGGCAACGGTGCGCGATAAGTTTTACAATGCGTTAAGACACTACAACGTAGATGTTATCGACACGGAGCATTCTTTGGATAAATACAAGGTTGTAATTTCGCCGTTTTTGTGTCACGCAAGGGAAAATAATTTGTACGAACGCATGGTAGAATTCGTACAAAACGGCGGAACTTGGATAGTCGGACCAATGACGGATATAGTGGATACAAACGTCACCAAGTACGTTGACGCGCCGTATTCGTTTTTAGAGCAGTTAGTCGGCGTTTATACTAAGTATCAAAAGCCCATTGATAACGACGTATTCCGCGCTCAGTGGACAGACTCAACGCCTTGCGGCGTATCAATGTGTTTCGACGCATACGAAGTGAATGCCGATACAGAGTCGCTTGCTAAGTACGTCGGCGATGAGTTTGACGGACTAACGGTCATCGCGCGCAAAAATATCGGCGCAGGCAAAGTAATCTTGCTTGGTAGCGTACCTACGCACGAGGATATCAGGCGTTTAGTTGGCATTAAGCCTATTTTGGTGGCTAGCGACAATGTAAAGCTTGTTAAACGTGATAACTCCGTTATTTTAGCTGTCGAACTTGAACATTCCGCAGGCTACATAGAGCTTGACGGAAAATATATCGACCGAATAAGCAATACCACACTGTCAGGTAAAGTAACTGTTGCACCCTATTCGGTCCTCGTCCTCGAAAAAGTAAAATAATTATTTATAAACAAACCCGCCGAACAATTTCGGCGGGTTTGTTTTTTTGTAGTAATTAGTTTTATAAAGTTAAATAAAATCACAAGCGATTATTTATGTTTATATTACTGGAAACGGGCTGTGATGATAATATGATTGAGGACTAACGGTGTTATGCCGCGAATATGGGAGTAGTGGACCAAATGTCGAAGTAGTCAACGTTTGATGCCTTGCCGCGTAGCGTAGTGAAAGTGATAGTGTTTACTCCTGCTGTGAGTTCGATTGGCATCAGGTAAACGTCCGTCCAGGCAACCCATTCTGTTTCGCCGTTACTGCATGCGGGCACAATGCGCATTGGCATATCAAGCGCGTCACCGTTTACGCTGACGGCAAACCAATCGTTAAATACGGCGTCGAAACTGCGTTTGCTGACTCCTACGGAAAGAAATGCGGTACAGTCCTGTTCAACGGTGACGGTAAGGATTATTTGAGCGCCGTATGAACCTTCAATCTGTCCGAGAAACAAGCCGCCACTTGCCAGTTCGCTGTGCCAGTCATCTTCGGTAATGGGATAGTCGTAGTAGCAATCTTCCGCCTCGAATCTGTATCTGGTTGACCCTTCCTCTGGTTTTGACGGTACCGAACTTTCGCCCGAGCCGTCGCCCCATACTTGGTTTAGGTAGTTAAATCTTCTGCCAAGCCAGTTGTACAGGTAATTGGCAGCTTGACCTTGCGTGGTGTATGAGTTGAGTTCCCCTATAAGCTCGCCGTTGCCGTATATTATGCGGTCTTCCCAACGTTCGTAATTGCGGGCGTAGTATTGTTCGTAAACAGTCTTTTGGCTGTTAATAAGTACAAGAGCGGTTGTTAAAACGTCGTTCTCGACAAGTTCCGCCCACTTAGCGCGTACCATATCCCGGAACCATTGTTCATTGACAAGTAGTATGAGCCAAGGGTTGTCGCTATTTGCTGCATACAAGTTGTAACTGCTACTAAAGCCTTGTTTGATACCGAACGCCGAATCGAAGTCCCAAGGCGCTTCGAATATAAGCTTGTGGGAGCCGTTTTGTGTCATATCAAGAGAGATATAAAAGCTTGACCAAGCGATATCCGGATCGCAGGCAATTTCCGATAAAATGTAGGTATCCACAAGGGACTGTACGTCGATGACGGCGGATACGATTTCCTTAGCGGTTCCGCTTGTCGGTACTGTATCGGTATAGTCACTGTTGAACTTGTAATATCTTCCTTCATATACCGCCTGATATGCAATACGGTACGCATTGTCCATAAACGAACGGATAAATTCCAGTTGATCGCTGTCGTAAATATCGCTCTTGACGGTGTAACCTCTTTGCCAACTCCACAGGTTATTGCCGTTCAACTTTTTAAGCGGAGCATAGTTGTTGTAATTCAGTTCAAACGTTGGGTCGCCCGAGTTATTCGGCATGTTGCGTTCGTCTGTATAGTAGGCGTCGTACTCCACGAGGTACCCTATATCCGTACCCGTGTAGTCGTCATCAACGGCGGGAACACTTGTTCTGCCGTCGTCGCCCTTGGACTCCTGTTGTTCTACAAGCAGATACACTCCCCAATATTCGCCGTTGAGATACACCTCAACGCTACGGAAATCGCTCGCGTAGTAGCCGTCCGAACCGAGGATAGTTTTGCCCAAGTAAAATGCTGTAGGGTTGTTGCTCATGGATAGATCTTTCCAATCGGCAAGCAGTACCCAGTTTTTGAACTTGGCGCCACCGTTCAGACCCAATACGCTTTGTTTTTTGTCAAATTTGATGCGGATGGGCTTTTTGTCGTAATCAAGGGTGTAGTTGCCGCGCGCTTTAACCTTAGCAACTACGTTGTCAATCGGTGTTTTGCTACCGTCCTGTATCGTTATAGTTGCATCGACGTACTCTATTTGTCCGTTCAGTTTTGCGTCGCGATCGGGTACTGTTACAAAGTCGTTGGAGCCGTCTGTGGTGTTGATCATGACGACGGGCATTTCATCCGAAATTACAGGATAGAAGGAGTAGCGATCGTCTGTACTGTGATCCTTGCTGCACTTGGGTTGGCAAGCATAATTGTCACATCCATCATCAAGGCACCTGCCACATTTGGGACAAGTTTTCGAGCAAACGTGCTCGTCGAAACCGGGGTCTTCACAATCACACTTAATTTGACAAGACGCGTCATTACAGTTGTCATCCAAACATCCGCCACAGTCGGGGCAGGGGTGCGAACAAGTGTGTTTTTCACCGCTCGGGGGAGGTGTATCGGGGTTATTGGGCGGTACTTGCGGGTTGCACGCCACAAGCATAGTAAATGCCATGATACAACACATAATTAAGCACAACAATTTACGTATTCGCTGTTTCATACGTTAAACTCCTTATTATATGCGCTTTAAATCGCCAAGAACAGTATTTTTATTTCAATTGTATTATATACCGCACGGTTTGTCAACGCGAAACAAAATTGGGTATTGACTTTGCGCTACGGATACTATACAATGTAATAGTTATAATAATTATATTTTAGCCAAAAATTTTTTAAGGAGCGCTCCTTAATGCGCGTAATGACATTACGCGCATTATATAGTAAAATTTTTGATAATTTTAGTGTGATAAACGCCATTTAGGAGGTAAACCATGGGAAAAGTTTCAGTGGGCAAAAAGTTGGTGAAAACGATTGTGCTCGCGGCAGTTGCGGGCATACTTGCAATCATTTTAATTGCGAGCAACCTTATTCTCAACCATTATGCACCCCTTTTGCACAGCTTTTTTGCAGGGGCCGATAGCGGTTTCGGTGATGAGGCGCAAAACGTACTCAATTCGTCTGACGAAGTAGTGCGTGAAATTGCAGAGGAAAGCATGGTGCTGTTGAAAAACGACGAAATAGACGGCGAGCCATTCCTTCCCCGTCCCAAATCGGAAAAGTTTAACCTGTTCGGTTGGGCTTCTACCGACTACGGTTTCCTGCTTGTAGGCGGTGGCAGTGGCGGAACGTCAATCACCGCAGCTAACCCCATGCGCGTAACGCTAACCGAGGCGTTCGACTTGGCGCAAGTGCGCTACAATGTAGATCTCATCGACAAATACAACGCATTTAGCAAAAAAGATGCGGACGGCGGAGTAATCAACCGTGACCCGTCGCACTACAACATGGAAAACCCCGCTGCAAGCTGGTACACCGACGACCTCATGCAACAGGCCAAGGACTATTCGTCAACGGCAATTGTTACGCTTTCGCGCTGGGGCATTGAAAACGGTGGAACGGGCGAGTTGGTAAACAGCGGACCCTATACCAACGGTAAGTTGCTTGAACTCACCGACAATGAAAAAGCCATCTTCGACAAGCTTCGTGCGTACAACTTCAAGGTTATTGTGTTGCTCAACACAACCAACTCTATCGAAATGCAATTTATCGACGACTACGACGATATTATCGAAGCGTGCTTATACGTTGGTATTCCCGGTCAGTCGGGAGCCAGCGCAATACCCAAGATTTTGACAGGCGAGGTCAACCCGTCGGGTAGGCTGTCGGATACCTTAGCGTATGACTGGCAAACTCACAATCCGTCCTACGTTAATGCATTATCCAACTCAAACGGACCGAGCCTTGCTTACGCCGAGGGTATTTACATCGGTTACAAGTGGTACGAAACTGCAGACGTAGCGGGTTACTATAGGGCACAAGGCGTCACTTATCAAGACGTTGTTAAGTATCCCTTTGGTTACGGACTAAGCTATACGACCTTCAAGCAAGAAATTGTTTCCAAGTCCTGGAATGACGGCGAAGCTCTCGAAGTTGACAAGGAATACACCGTAACCGTTCGCGTCACTAATACCGGGGACGTAGCAGGTCGCGACGTTGTTCAGCTGTACTATACCGCGCCGTATATCGAAGGCGGTATCGAAAAGGCAAGTATCAATCTGTTGACTTTCGATAAGACTGCCGAGTTGAAACCGTATTGGGAATCCCCATCGGATAGCTGGCAGGAAATTACGCTCAAGTTTACGCCTTACGAAATGGCGTCCTACGATGACTACGACAAAAACGGCAACAAGTTCACCGGTTACGAACTGGACAAGGGTAATTATTATATCAAACTGATGAGTAACGCCCACTACGCAATTGACGATACAAGTTACCTAACTTGCAACGCTACTATTAGCATTGACAAGGACCCCGTAACAGGCGAAAGCGTAATCAACCGCTTTACAGGTAACACTGCCTACGCCAACATGCCTATCGACGGCAGTACGGGCGTCACGGGTGGCGTAACGTATCTGTCTCGCGCAAACGCGTTTGCTAACTTCTCCGAGTTGAAGAAAGTTGGCGCTGTTACACAGGCTGCAAAAACTGCCGCTAACTTCGAACCCACGGTTGAACCCAAGGGCAATATTTCCTACGGCAGTAGCAACACAAGTTACTACCTCATCACTAACAGCGACGGCACCAAGGCGTCACTTGATGTGCTTAGCGGCGACAAGGAAGGCGATCTCGTAGTAAACGAGGAGCTGCTAACTAAGCTTCACGATTGGGATAGCGAACTGTGGGAAGGAATACTAAACCAACTCACTCAGGACAACATCAAGGATTTGCTGGGTAAAGGCGGTTTCCAGACCGTTGCAATCGAAGAAATAGGTAAGCGCCGCAACATGGACAGCGACGGTCCTGCGGGCTTTAACAGTAACGTTGTTAACCAAGGCTCATCTTCCGAATGGACGGTGTTCCCTGCCGAAACGCTTAGCGGCTGCTCTTGGAGCGCAAGGCTCATGTACAACCTTGGTCGCGCACAAGGCGCTATCGGCGCTGCGACGGGACGTCAAGGATGGTATGCTCCCGGCGTAAACCTTCATCGCTCGGTGTACAACTCGCGTAACTACGAATACTACAGTGAAGACGGCGTATTGAGTGGCAAGCTTGCCGCTCAGACGGTAAAAGGCGCTAAGGAAAACAATCTGTATTGCTACGTCAAGCACTTCGTTATCAGCGACAACGGCGACAATGCTAAGGATTGGTACGAATGGCTTACCGAACAGTCACTGCGCGAAAACTACCTCAAAGCGTTTGAAATTGTCGTCAAAGAAGGTGGCGCAAACGCTATGATGAGCGCGTTCAACAAGCTAGGCGCAGTGTGGTGCGGCTACAACCAAGCATTGCTTACAGACGTTCTGCGTACAGAGTGGGGTTTCCACGGTTCCGTAATTACCGACTGGTACACCGGCTATATGAACAACTACAACCGCGCTGTAAAGGCAGGTAACGACCTGTGGCTCAATGCGGAGAGTAAGTCACCTGCAAATATCAACTTCAGCAACGCGCAAAACGCGTATGCTGCGCGTCAGTCGGCAAAGGGAATACTGTACACCTACGTCGATACGTATATGGCTGCTAAGCAACACCAAGAGTTGGTTGACAGTGGCGAATACGAAGACCCGTTTAACGTACAGCTTGGAGTTGGCATCATTAATGCCGAGGATCATTCGTCGTTGTTCGTTGCGCTGTGGGTAATTCTCGACGCGGTGCTTGTTGTAGGTATTGCTGCGTGCGTACTGTTCATCTTCCTTCCCAAGAAGAAACAGTCCGCTGAACAACCTGCATAGTGAAAAATAATGTATAAATATTCCAAATGGATTGCATTACCTATAATCGCTGTCATTGTGGCAACCGTGGCGTTTACGCTAGGCGCTTGTCATGACGACGGACTGTTTGCAGATGAAACGCTTGCCGACAACGAAGTGCGCTACGACGTTCGCGCAGGCGTTGGATATCTGCGCTGGGCGAAGGTGGACGGAGCCAAAGGTTATCACGTTTACCGCTCGGAAACTCGGTTTGGCGAATACAAATGGGTCAACAATTCACTGGTCAAAAAGACGCAATTTAATACAAGTAATTTTTGCTACTTTTACTACAAGGTAATGGCAGTAACGGAGCAGGGCGAAGTTGCCGTGGGCGACGTTGTAAGCGCGTTTGGCAACAATACGCTTATCGTATCGCCCTACGACGACATGACGGCGGTGCAACAGTATATCGATGACGCTCACGCCTCGTTGGAAAAGGGCAGTAATGGACAGTTTTCCGATAGGAGACTTTCGGTGATACTGCTTCCGGGCAAGTATCCCGAACTGGACGTGAAAGTGGGCTACTACACAACGGTCAGTGGCGTTGGGACTACTCCCAATGACGTAACGGTAGGCAGTTTGTACGTATCGACAAACGTCTTGTCCAATAACAATTCGACCTGCACCTTTTGGCGCGGGGTGGAAAATCTTACAGTAAATAGCAGTACTCGTTGGGCGGTTTCGCAGGGAACAAGCTTAAGAAGAATTCAAATAAACGGCGACCTTGAGTTATCGCACCCATCGGGGTGGTCGTCGGGCGGTTTTCTTGCCAACAGTATGGTAAACGGCACGGTAGATCCCGGAACGCAACAGCAGTGGCTTGCGCGCAACGACGTGTGGAACAAATGGGCGCACATAGATTCGCACAACTACGTATTCAGCGGTTGTCAGGGAGGTATTCCCGCATCTGTCTGGACAGAGTCGCAAGGACGTTCGACGGTATTTGACGAAACGGAGCGCATTGCGGAAAAACCCTTCCTCGTTTACGATGAACAGGAAGGTTACCGCGTGTTTGTACCCCTTGTACAAGATAACGTTAGCGGTATCACCTGGCAAAACGGACTGGATAACGAACTGGGTTATTACCTGTCGCTGGATAGCTTTTACATAGCCAACGAGCGCGATACGGCAACAACGCTCAATCAAGCTTTAAAGGACGGCTACAATCTGTTACTTGTACCGGGTCACTACAAGATTGATTCGCCTATCGAAATAGATAGGGCAAATACCGTTGTTTTGGGTATGGGGTACGCGACGCTTGAAATAGCCAACAGTGATTGCGCAATTCGTGTTGCTGACGTGGACGGTGTTCGCATTGCGGATATTCTTGTCGAAGCGGGTACCTACAGCGACAACATGATTGTTGTGGGCAATGAGCAGGGCAAAGCAAGCCACCTAGCCAATCCAACGGTGCTTAGCAACGTGTATTTGCGAATTGGTGGCGTAACAAACACACATACTGAGTGTGATACTGCGTTGGTAATTTACTCCAACGACGTAATATGTGATAACACGTGGATATGGCGGGGCGATCACAGTAAAGGCGTAGCGTGGGAGGACACAACCTACATTAACGAAC
>JAFLVJ010000013.1 GCA_022508375.1 Clostridiales bacterium
CATAAAATTGACTGTGTTTCAATTCTTCTTACTATTCTGTTGTCAAGCTTCTGTTTGCCACTGCGTTACACAATAGCCTATTTAATATACTATATCGCGCAAATATTGTCAATCAATTAAAACAAAATTTTCGCAACTTTTTTGTAAAAATTTAAAAAAATTTAAATTTATATATTAAAATTCTTTTCTTCCCAACAGATAATCGGCAGAAATATCAAACAAATCGCACAGCGCCTTGAGTTGCTCGTAACTGCACTCATAAATTCCCTTCTCAAATCTCTGATAAATTGGTTGTGCAACGCCAAGCCTGTCCGCTACTTCTTTTTGCGTCAGACCGACCTGAATACGTGCCTCTTTGAGTTTTTTACCGATTTCTTCCTTCAACATTGCTTTCTTTTTTATTATTTAGTGATGACTTTATTATACAGATAATGTATAATCGAAATGAAAATATACAGTTACTGTATATTAAGGAGAAAATCAATGTTTAAAAAGTTAGACAAACAAAATGTGATGATAATTGCAATTTTGTGCGCTGTGATTTTGGTAGGCTTTGCTATACTTGTAATAATCACAGCGACAAATAAGGATGAAAACATATTTAAATACGAATTGAAAGCAAACGACACATATGAGGTAATAGATATTAAAGATACGTATCGCAATGGATGGTTTGCGCGCAAAAACATTGTAATACCGGCAGAACATAGAGGGAAAAAGGTAACATCGATAAAAAAAGTAACCGTTTCGGCAAAGTGCTCGATAGTAGTATCAGAGGGAATTGCCGCAATAGATGACAACGCTTTTTCGGCATGCAGTAACCTTGTTGATTTGTCACTTCCCGAAAGTCTGAGAAGCATAGGCAATGGCGCTTTTCACCACTGCACCCAGTTGACGACTATACGTTATGCCGGAACTACACAACAGTGGGGAACAATAGGATTAAGCTGCCTTTCGGACAGTAACGTCACTTCCGTAATCTGCTCAGATGGAACTATAAATATCGAAACGGATTAAAAAAAACTCAATAAGGATAGTAAAAAAGCCACACAACCGTGTGGCTTTTTTGTTGATACAAATATTAAAAATTAGAAATTTTCTTTGAGGAGTTCGAAATACGCTTGAGGATGTGCGCAAACGGGGCAAAGCTCGGGAGCTGACTTACCAACGTGAATGTGACCGCAGTTGCGGCAAACCCATACGTTTTCCGCCATCTTTACAAATACTTCACCATTCTTTACAGCAGTAGCAAGCTTGTTGTAACGTTCTTCGTGGTGCTTTTCGATAGCGGCAACGCCACGGAACTTTGCGGCGATTTCGGGGAAACCTTCCTTGTCGGCAATGTCGGCAAATTCCTTGTACATTTCCGTCCATTCGTAGTTTTCGCCTGCAGCAGCGTCCATTAGATTGTCAAGAGTTGTATTGATGCCGTGGAAAAGCTTGAACCACATCTTTGCGTGTTCTTTTTCGTTATTTGCAGTTTCTTGGAATATTGCGGCTATTTGCTCGTATCCATCTTTTTTAGCCTTGGATGCGTAGTAGTCGTACTTGTTTCTAGCCTGACTTTCGCCGGCAAATGCTGCCATAAGGTTTTGTTCTGTTTTGGTACCTTTGAGTGATTTCATTGTTGTTTACCTCCGTTTTATTTGATTTAAATATATTGTTAAAATGCTTTCTCATTAAATTATCCGACAAAATCACGCTAACAGACCCTTGATTGTAACATCTTCGGGATAACTGGAAACGTATATCGGCATGCCCAGTTCGCTTTGAAGGAACATATCCAGACCTGCAAGCCTTGCTCCACCGCCACACAGCATTACGCCGTCGGCACGCACAAGCGTTGCAACTTCATCGGGCACGCTGGCAATAAGGCTTTGGATGATCTTGACGTACTTGCGAACAAAATCTACAAGCGTGTCGTAAAGCTCCTTGGAACTTATACTTACCTGCTCCGTTGCGCCCGTTTGCGTATTTACGCCCGTTACCGCTACCGCCGACGAATCGTTGGGATACAGACTTGCGCAGTTGAGCTTGAGGAACTCGGCAGCATCGAAACTGAGCTGTATCATATACTTGGTGCGTATGCGTTCCATTATCGCTTCGGTGAGGTTCTTGCCGCTGTAATACACGGTGCATCCTGCCACAATTGCATTGGCGTAAACTACAGCCAAATCGGTACAATCGTATCCGATATTTACAACGACGCCTTGACGCGTGCGAAATTCGCCGAACAGCTGCGCGCTATCGGCAAGAGGCGTTTCGATAAACCCTACCTGCTTTGCACCCAAAGCCAAAAATACGCTTTCGATGGTGTTTTTGTCGCTACTGATCAATCCGCAAGGAACGGCAACCGTAACGTTATAGCGTGAAAAAGCGCTCATCTTGTAGTTTACAAGACGGTTTAGCAGCGCCGAAATCAACGCCTTAGCGCCTTCGTTGTCGATGATTGCGCCTTCGAGAATTGGGCGCGTGAGTTTTACTCCCGAGCCTACGGTGTTGTGAAGACGTAACGCGTCAACGCCAACAGCCATCAGTTGACCGTCCGCGCCAACCGCTACCACCGAAGGAATTTTGTCGGTAAATCCGTCCGTTTTCAATCCGGCGGAAATAAACGCCGAACCGAAGTCAAAAACCAATTCGTAATTTGCCATATTTATGCCCATGCCCTCCTTGTCACAAAACATTGTTGAAAGTATATGCGCCGCATGGGCTTTCAACACCTTTTGTAAATTGTGTCTAGAATCTTGCTCACCCTGTACGTCGGAAGTCCCACCACGTTATCGAAATCGCCTTCGTAACGCGCAGCAAAACAGCTGTCGTCCTGAATGCCGTATGCCCCCGCCTTGCCGTCCGCTTCGCCCTTGTCAATGTAGTCCTTAATTTCCTTGTCGGACAATTGTCGAAATACAACCTTAGTGCTGTCGCAAAACAGCCACTCGCCCACGGGACTCAAAATACACACACCCGTGTGAACGTAATGCGTGTTGCCGCTAAGCGCGTGCAACATTCGACTGGCGTCAGCGTGGTCCTTGGGTTTACCCATGATTTCGCCTTCGAAATCCACCACCGTATCGCAACCGATAACCACGCAATCGGGATGAGTAGCAAATACTTCCTTTGCTTTTAACGTCGCAAGGTCGCACACGATGTCCGTCGGCACAACCGACGATGTGATTTCTTCGCAGTTGGAGGGGATAATTTCAAAGGGATAATCCAGCTTGGATAGCAATTCGCGCCTGCGCGGAGAAGTGCTTGCAAGAATAAGTTTCATATTGTTTATTATATAACATATATCACGTTTTGTAAAGACGTTTTACATTGAAATGAACTGCCGCACATTGAAACGGACACCTTACGTTAATGCTTTGTGTGGGCGTTTATCCAATATTTTAGTTGCTCAAATGTCAGATTATCATGCACGTTTGTTACTTAACCATTCGTCTTGGCGCTGTAGTAACGCGAAAGAAACTCCTGCGCAAACGTATAAAAGTAAATTTCCCAAGCCGTTTCGTAGTGAGGTTGCTCGGAATCAAGCACAAGCTCACAAATAACGTTGCGGTTAACCAGTATATCGTACAGTCTTAGGGACTGTGACAACATTCGCCTGTCTCTCGGCGCATCGTTCCACTCTTTACCGCCACAGTAAACAAACGCATGCTGAGCTTCCGCCTGCGGTGTGTTGCGCACAAAACTATTAAATTTCGCCCTGTTGAAATCGGTATAACTTGAGAACAAGCCCATCGTTTCGTAAACGGTTTGGTAATTAAGTCCCAAGTAACAGCTGATAAGTCCACCCATACTGCTACCCGCTACTGCCGTAGCCGTGCGACTTTTGTCCGTGTTGTAGTGACCGTCTATGTATGCCTTTAAGGTTGTGGCAAACCACTCGGAGTACTCCGCACCCTCGCCACCGCGGTTTGCGTCGTCTTTTGGAATATGACGCTTGTCGTGTTTCGGAAACGGGCTCATCTTCCATGGACTGTACTCAGTCATGCGACGTTGACCGCACTCAACTCCTACGACTATACAGGAGTTGCCTGTTTTGGCGTAGATATCGTCCAGACACTTATCTACGTGCCAAGCCTTGCCATAAGCGGTAAGTTCGTCGTAAAAGAGGTTTTGACCGTCGTGCATATAAATGACGGGCAAACCGCTTCCGCTTTCGCTGTATTTGTCGGGCAAATACACCCATACCTTGCGCATACGTTTCAGTGTGCTGATTTCCAATTCAAAACTTTCAATTTGTGACATAGTAAACTCCTTAAACAAAGTTACTTGACGTTAATCGTCAAATTCGCGAAGATGTCCCACGAAGTTAAATCCGTCGAAGTTACGCTGACGCAATACTTCATACACCGCTATTGCCACCGAGTTGGAGAGGTTAAGCGAACGTGTGTCGGCAATCATGGGGATACGGACCGCATTGTCGTAGTTGTCGTGTATAAGTTGTTCGGGCAGTCCCTTTGTTTCCTTACCGAACACCAAAAACACGTCATTGGGATACTTCGGCTCGCAGTGCGTGCGTTGCGCCTTAGTGGAAAAGAAGTAAAACTCCGCATCGGCGAAAGCCTCGCGAAGTTCCGCAAAGCTGTCCCAATAGTGGATTTCACAATCCTTCCAGTAATCCAACCCCGCGCGCTTGAGCATACGATCGCTGGTATCGAATCCCAACGGGCGCACCAGGTGCACAACACTACCAGTTGCAGCTGCCGTGCGCACGATATTACCCGTATTTTGCGGAATTTCCGGTTCTACTAAAACTATATGTATCATCCCTGTATCTTCCTAAATTGTGGATTTTCCAATACAAACTTGGCAACCAAATTCATAATTTCCTGCGTAGTGTGCGATGTGTTTACCGCTATTGCAACGGGTTTTGCGTTGCGTTTACCCTTGAGGTAGGCGGTAACGTGCTTTTTCATTTCGTTACACACAACCCTGTCGCTAAACGTCTTGAGCAGTAGCTCGGTATGCCGTGAAATTACTTCGTACAAGTCCATTTCGTATGGAAGCCCTGCCAGTTCGGCGAAAATATACGGCTTGCCGACTGCTCCACGTCCGACTGCCACGCCGTAGGCGCCCATATCGAGCAATCGACGATAATCCTCCCGCGCGGTTAAGTCACCGTTGGCGAAAACGGGAATACCTACCTTGGCAATTTCGGGAAGCAAGGTGTAGTCGGCGGTTCCCGAATACATCTGCGTGCGCGTACGAAAGTGTACAGTAATGAAGTCCGCTCCACTGTCACGGCACATCTTGGCAAAGTCCACCGCACCGTTACTGTCGGATACTCCCAAACGGAACTTGACCGACAAGGGCTTGTCCCCTATTGCTTGCTTAACGGCAGTTATACACTGCGACGCTAACTTGGGATTTTCCAGCAGTGCCGAGCCGTCTCCCGACTTGACAATCTTTTTGACAGGGCAACCCATGTTTATATCCACCCCGTCGTACGCCTTGACTTCGTCAAGCTGCACACTATCCGCCATAACAATTGGCTCGTGTCCAAATATCTGACAAAAGGACGGAGTATCGTTGGATTCGCGATAAAGCATCTTTTTGGATAGGTCGTTATCCATAGTTAGTGCTTTGCTGCTTACCATTTCCGTAACGGTTAATCCAACGCCGTACGGTCGGCATATAGAACGGAACGCATAGTCGGTATATCCTGCCATAGGCGCTAAAATTGTACGAGTAACGCCCTTAAAAAGCTTATCAACCGACATTTTTCTTAGCCTCACTCCATATTTCGTCAAATCGCTCAATGGGTAAATCCTTGAGTTTTTCCCCTGTTGTTGCCAATATGCGCTCACACTCTACAACGCGGTTGACAAACTTTTCCGTGGATTTAAGTAGCGCAGTTTCGGCGTCCACGTTAAGCAAACGTAACAGATTGATGCATGCAAACAGCAAATCGCCACCTTCCATCTGACGATTATCGTCGGATGCATTCAACATCTCGTCAAGTTCTTCCTTAACCTTGCCCACAACCTCATCCAAGTTGCTGAATTCGTAACCGCCCTTACTTGCGCGTGATTGCACCTTTTGACTGCGCATGAGTGCCGACATGCCACGCGGTACGTCCAATACGTTTTCGGCGGTGCCTTTTATTTTGTGTTCTTTCAGCTTTTGACTGTCCCAAACGCTAAGCGATTCGTCAGCGTTACGTGCCACCACTTCACCAAATACGTGCGGATGACGGTCAATAAGTTTACGGCAAAGTGCGGTATAAACTGCATCCGACTCGAATTCGCCGTTATCTCTTGCAATTTCCAGGTGAAAAATTACTTGCATGAGCAAATCGCCCAATTCTTCCACCACGTGGTCAACGTCTTCCTTTTCCAACGCGTCGGCAAGCTCATAGGCTTCCTCGATGACGTTTTTTATTATGCTCTTGTGCGTTTGCGCCCTATCCCACGGACAACCGTTTTCGGAACGCAACACAGTCATGATATCGATGCAGTCGTAATAATCGAATACCTTGCGTTCCGTGAGCGGCTGTGGCTTGATATACAACGTCGATTGATAGTCGAATCGTTGCTTAGGTAATTCGGATAACGGTATTATTTTAGCAGTATTTTTACAGCAAAAAACAACTTCGGTGGTCGGATCGAATGCCGAAAGCAACCGTAGTTGTACTTCACTTGCTATGAATTTGTCGTCAATACACTTTACAACGGTAGGCATAGGTAATACGCGCGCAACGTCAATAATGTCTTGGGCGGTGTACACCACTGTTGAGGGCAACAAGCCACCGCTGACCACCGACGAGTGGAGTCCGACACCGGCAATAATTTTCGCGCCCTTAAGTTGTTGTACAGTTGTGTCGTCTGCACCTTCGCCCACGACACAAAATACCACCTTTTTATTACCAAAAGAATGCAACCTGTCAATTATCGACTTGTTCAGACTGTCGAAATCACTTGCCTGTTCGTACAAATCATCGCAGTAAATAGCGTCAGTACGAATGTTTAACACCGTTGCTGCTGCATGAGTGCGCTCGGACTTGACCACCACAACGTCGGCTTGCTCGATTGCCGACTTGCCGTCCATAGTCAAGTCGCCCTGTTTTCTTCCCATTCCAACTACCGTTATCATAAGTGCCCCCTCGCGCATTCCACACAAAAAGGCTTCACTTCGCACACAAGTGTGCTCGTTGCAGATTATTTTGTGTGAAACATGCTCGTTCCCATATCAATACGTTTATTTCTGCTTGATCGGTAGGAAAGACAATTCGCTTCGGTTAAATACCTTGAGGATATACAGCCCTGCAAAGTAAATTACGCCGGATACAGCAATCAACATCAAAGTACCGAAAGTACCGCTTACCAAATTGGACATGAAGCTCAACGCAAGCGTTATGCCGAGCGTCATGAGCATACTTGCCGAAAGCGGCTTGATGAGACATTGCGAAATATCCATCCTCAGTCCTACCTTTACACGCAAGTAGATTATAACACAAACCGTTGCAAAAAGATAGCATAACGTTTCGGAAATTGCAGCAGCATAGATATTTATTTGCGGATTGGGCAACAGTATCAGGTTGACTACTGCCTTTACCACTATCGCGAAGGATATTATTATCACTGTAGAGTATGGCTTGCCCACTGCTTGACACACAGATACGCACGTTTGCATGATAGCCAAAAACACAATGGATAAACCGGATAACGACAGCAACACCGCGGAAACGTAAATTTCGCTTTCGGGTAGGCTACCGTACAACAGCTCCAATATCGGGCGGGACAGCGATATCATACCGAGTGCACAGGGCAAGGATATAACAAGCGTCAGTTTCATTGCCGAGTTGAAGCTTTTTGCCAGTTTTTCCTTGTCGCCCGAGTAAAACATCTTGGTAATTCCCGGCAGGGCGGATACGGCAACACCACTGGACAGTGCAATCGGTAACCCCAGCATGGAGTTGACTGGGCCAGTCCACAAGCCGTACATTTCAGTAGCGTTGGGGATTGTCAGCAAATTTACCACCATTACCGAGTCGATGACTTGCGACGTTTGCATAGCAAACCCGCCAAGCGCAACGGGGATTGCCAAGGCAAAAACGCTTGGGGCAATGCTTTTCGCGTCGGCAAAGCTTATGCTAATACGTCCTGTGTTCCTTTTTCGACGGTGCACAAGATACACCACCGACATTATCGCAAGAGAACCGAACTCGCTGACGGTAATAGCGAATACCGCGCCCATAACCGCCTTGTGAACGTCGGGCATGAAGTGAATTGCACATGTCAGCCCCACTGCTAACTTGACAATCTGCTCGATAACGGTAGTAACGCCCGAGGGTACCATGTTCATGTTGCCTTGGAAATAGGCTTTCAAGGCGTTGGTTACAGGGACGAACACCAAAGCAGGCGCCACAATCAAAAACGCCTGCGCGGTCTCGGGGTTGCCTTGAGTTGAGGCAATCACTTTGGATAGGCTCGCCATTAAAACGGCGCACAGCGCTCCTAAAAGCGCCAAAAAGACAAACGCGCACCGAAATATCTTACGCGACTTGTCCAAATTGCCAAGCTGATTATTTTCCGCTATAAGTTTGCTTAGCGCCACAGGCACACCCGCCTGTGCCACTGTCAAAAACAGTATATACGGCGGAAATACCAACTGGTATAAACCCATTCCGTAGCTGCCTACAATATTAGTAAGAGGAATTCGGTACAGCGCTCCGAGAATCTTGGCTAACAAACCGCCAAGACTTAACACCAGCGCCCCCGAAATAAAACTTTCACCGTGCTTTTTCATACACTTATATTATGTCTAAAGATGTATAAAAATATCTGTGAAACTCGCATATTGCCTTAAAGCAGGTAAAGCGAGCGGTCACTCAAAATCAGTAAGCAAGTGGTATTCCACTCAAAACGGCTTCGCTTCGCACACGCATACTTTTAGTAACTATACGAAATTAAACAGTATGCATGTGCTCGTTGCAGATTGTTTTGAGTTGGAACACCACTCGCTTTCAGTGTTTCGGTATGCAAAAGTGATTTATAACAAATAATAAAAACACATCAAGAAATCTGCATTCAAGATGTGTTTGTATCTTTTTATCTAATTGTTAGTCATCTATCTCTAAGTTTTCAAAGTTAAATACGGGGCTATCGAAAAATTCGGTAATAGACATTCCTAGTTCTCTAATGATAATTGCCATAGTTTTGAAATTCGAATGTTTTGTTCTGCAATTCATAATATAGTCCATGGTTGTGGGATGTATTCCTGTCATTTGCGTTAATCTATATACTGTTATTTTTCTTTCATCCAAAATTTCTCTTACTCTTTTAGAAAAGGCTTCGTTTAATGTCATAATAAATTTATACCCCGAATTTTAATGTATATTCATTTTATACTGTATTCTATTTGCACTATACAGACAAAATAGAGAAAAATGCTTTATTTTTATTATGAAGTGTGATAACATTTTATATAAATCGAAGATAGAATTTATATTTAATATGAAAACAGAAAAACGCACATTAGAAGATATAAAAATACTACTAGGTGATTGTGTAAAGGAATTAAATTCAAAAACCGCATGCTTTACAGGTCATCGAAGCCAGAAATTACCTTGGAAATTCAACGAGGAAGATGATAGATACCTAGCAATAAAAAAAACATTGCGTAAGGAAATAGAAAAAGCAATTCAAGGGGGTTACACAACGTTTTTGTGTGGCATGGCGCTAGGCTTTGATATGCTTTGCGCCGAAACTGTTTTAAATTTAAAAAAGCAATACAACCACATAAAGATAATTGGCGCATTGCCCTGCAAAAATCAAGATGAATTGTGGTCGCCAAATGAAAAAAACAGATATAGACAATTACTTGGGAAATTAGACGGCATTAGGTGTATATACGATAAATACATTGGTAATGAGTGCATGATTGAACGAAATAAATATATGGTAAACAATTCGTCTTTGATGATTGCATTGTATAATGGTTGTTCAGGTGGAACAAAGGCAACAATTGAATATGCTAAAAAGCAAAAACTACAAATTGTAACAATAAAACCATAAAAAAGAGGATTATGTAATTGAATGAAAAAGATATAGAAATTATTTCGGAAATGTATAAAGACGAAAAGGAACCATTTTACGAGAAAATACACGAACGTATAGAGGCGATGTATGAATCAACGAACAAAAAGAAAAAAGCAAAAAAAGTAAAAGCAAGTTCAATCCGTAAAAGAAAAGACAATAACTGTTGACATTACAACAATTATTGCAAGCGATTGTCCGCTACAAGTGATGAACAATTATAACCAAAGCGAAGCGAAGCCGTTTTGAGTGGAATACCCGATGCCTCACATATCAATATTCGCTAGCCTCGGGAAAGCAATGCTGATGAGTGAGCGCAAGGACGCGGTAGCCTTCGGCGCGACGTTTTGCGGAGCGCAAACCGAAGCGGATTTCGCGTAGGTTGAAGTATGTGGTTAAATTATGCAAATCCGTTTGCGTAAATTGTGACGCGTGACATGCCACAGCCTCACGGCGCAATTTGTAAGTAGTACAAACGTTTACGTAACTGTTGGGCTTGTGAGTGTAGTAGTAGGCAAGCGCGGTCCCCACTACGCTTCCGTCAAGCCCAATACGGGCGGTAAGCTTGTCCCAACTTGCAACAAATACCGCTTCAGTTGTAACCTTACCAACGTTGAGGTGGTCGGGGTGACACTCGCTTGGCACGGTGTAATCGGGACAGAACACCACTTGCGGCTGTACGTCTAAAATGGTTGCAACGATATCCTTTTTCATTGCGCCCTGATCGTAGTCGCCACCATCGTCGTAAGGGAGAAAACGAACGTCGGTAACACCCAACATTTCGGCGGAACGCATAGCCTCTTGTTGCCGTATTTCAACAAGCTGTTCACTAGTGACGCTTTGGTCAATACCGCCCACCGAGCCATTGGTGGCAATAATAAAAGTTACCTGCTTGTGAAGCTTGGTAAGCAATGCCGCCGTACCGCCACACGCTATTTCGATATCGTCGGGGTGCGGACCTACGAACAGGTATCTGTCAAATTGGGTTAATTTGGGCAAGGGAACTGCTTTTTTCAATATCGATACAAACATAAGCCACCTATAATATTTTAAAGTAAGTTTACCACAAATACACCGTAAAGTAAATATGGACATCATAAAGAAAACAGCGACTATGTAACAGATAGTCGCTGTTTATTTGCTACTTAATGAGTTCCAAGGGAGCGTCGTAGTCGAACCAGGGGTAGTTTTGCCACTTACCGCCGTTTACGCGGTAAATTTCCTCGACCGCCAGTTGCCAACGAGTAGAACTGACATGGTCGGGGGTAAACAGCAGAAATTCGCCACTTGCATACGTATTGAAACAGCTACCGTCAACCTCTAAAACTACAGTATTTAATATATCCCGTTTTATAAACACTTCCCAAGGCTTGCCGTCGCGCGTACCCTTATATGTAAGACCGTTGTGGTCCAAATGCAACATGCCTTCGCCTACGGGATATGAAGTTTGATTGTTCTTTACATAACCGTACTTGGGCATAGTGCCAAGTGTTACGTGCTCGTCAATGCTGAAATTGGGATCCGTAACCGCTTTGCGCATTTCGCGGCGTTGCCAATCGAACCAAACTCTCGGGTTTTTAGGAATTACACTACCCTCAAGCGGAGTAAGGTTGTACTTGTCGTCCAGCTTCGCGCCGTTGCCACAGTGCTTGCAACGGATAACGTCGTCAACGCCTTCCATTTGCAATTCCGTACCGCACTTGGGACACTTGTAAAGGATTTGCTCCATATTTTGAGCGTATTTGCCGTCCTTACGGTTGTAGCTGTGTTGACGCGTTTCATTCCACTCGTAGTCGTCGGTAAATATCGCCTCATCCACCTTGCGTTGGATTTCGTCGGCAGTCAATTCCTTCAACTGCTCGGGATTGAACAGCTCGTCCAACTCCACCGTTACCTTGCCGTAGCGTTCCTTTACGTCAAACTTGGGACAAACAAGATAGGGTCCGTGTATGCGTATAGCCAATACGTGCACTCCGAAGTGTTTAATCAGCTTGCCTGTGCCAAGCATGGAGGGCTGTTGCGCTCCGCCTACCGTACTCAATCCGCAAGGGAAGAAACAAACACAACCGTTCTTTTCATGCTTTAATATCTTCGTGATACCCTTTATTGTAGTTAAGTCGGATACGTACTGTCTTTTCGGTATAACGCGACCCAATTTGAAAACCAATTTGAACTTGGTACGGTGAAATTCATTTTCCGCCGCAACGAAGTTCATACGCCTGCGCTTCATAATGTAATTAACAAATGCATAGTCGAAACGGGACGCGTGATTTGACACCACTATAACGGGCTTATCGCGATAGTCCTTCAAGTTGACGTTGCGGGTGAGTTCCACCTTGCACCGTCTGTAATACAATACCTTGGCAATTTGACTTAGCGCCGCATAGATAAAGGCGTTGGGCTTTTTTATCTTACTTTCTTTTACAAGTTGGTCTGTTGTCTTTTTCATGCGAATGTCCTTGTCACTAAAAAACGCATTTCCATTGAAATGCGTTTTTTACAATTGAATTTTACAATTCTTCCTTGAGACCTTCGATATACTCATCGAAGTTGAAGGTAAATCCGTTGCTCTTGATGAAACGCTTGAATTGCTTGTTTACAACGACAAGATTTTTGTCGATGTAGTTAGCCTTGAGCTCATTAAACGCCTTTTGCGTGACAATGCTTACTTGATTGTCAAACTCTGCCTTGTAACGGCTGTATGCCAACGTCGAAGTGTCGTTCCAAGATGAAGCATTGGTCCAGTCGATTTCACTGTAATTGTAAACTTGACTTTCAACAAAATCTTCAACGTAGATGATGTGAACGCCATAGGTAGATACGCACATAGCGTACTTACCGATATTGTCCGCCAAGAACTTGCCCGTCGATTCATCGTGACCAAGTTCGTTTACTGCAGTGTAGAACTCCTCTACCCAGCTGTGCTTGTAATCTTTCCAATCGTCGCCAACGTAAACAACGTAGTCGTAACGGGTGCTGTGTTGACCGGCGTCGGTGTTGAAACGCTTCATAAGTTCAACGATTGTTTCGGACTTGCTCAATCCGCTAGCGCTATTTACAACGCCGTTTGCGCCGAAGAATTGTCCCAAAGCGCCTTCCGGATTAACAATAAGTTTATTGTCAACAATCTTGAAGATGTTTTCAATCTTTTCGTATTTGCTTTCAGCGTCTTCGTCTTTATCTTCTACAAGATAGTTTGCGAACAAATCGTCAAATGCCTTGTTGTCGTATTTGTCACTGTCGAAATACTGAGCCAAGATCTTTTCCGCTTCTTCGTCGCGCAGATTCTTGTACGCATCGGTGCTTGTTCCACCGTAGGAGTCAGCTTGCGCGGACAACCATGCGGATTGCTTGTCGGTGAAGGGGATAAGGATATTCTTTACGAATACGTATTTACCCTGCATATCTTGGGGTACGCTGTAGATATAACTGGTATCAGTCAGACCCGTAATGAAGGAGTCGAAGTTTTTGCTGATGGCAAATCTTGCCGATTGAGAACTTGACAGGATGTTATCTGCGTCTTTTACTGCGGTGGCAACGTCAATATCCTTGTACGAGTCGTAGCTCCACAAAGCAAGGATACAACTGGTAACCATATCTGCAAGTTGACCTTCGATAAACTCTTGCAGGCTCATACCGTAGTTGTTCTTGATGGTATCTGCATATTGATCGACAGCCTTTTGTTGAGCTTCCTGATATTCCGCAAAAGTAATTTCGTCGCTGTCGTCTTCCAGACGGTCATTGAGTTCATCAAGGATTGCCTGAGCTTCTTCCTGAGATTGGTAAACGTAGTCGCCTAACAGATCGCTAAAGCTCTTGAAATCGACATTGCTCTTGCTGTAGTATTTGTCGAAATATTCGTTAGCGTCCTTGCTGACGAAGTTTTGCAACAATACGTGCTCGGCATAAGACGTTTCGGACAGCAGTTCGTCGTACTCGGTAAAGTTACGCGACGTATCTTCGTCTTTCGCGTCAGCGATGTCGTGCTTGACGGACAAAGTTGTAATAACAGTACCGTCAAATGTTGTATAGGACGTATGTTTTACATACTTGATGCAGTACTCAAACTGTTCCGCCGTAAGATACTCGGCATTTTTGATACCGTTGGCAGCGCTTACTGCGTTGTGGTGATTGATGTAATCGTCAACCTGCATATACTGTTGCATTACCGAGTTAATTACCATTTCCAACAGTGAGTCGCTGGTCAGATAACCTGCGCTGATGTAGTAATAGTAATTGTTGTAGTAGCTGTTGAACGTATCAAGAAGCTTGCCGATAGTGACGTCTTGTTCACCGATCTTCATGGCAACTGTTCCACGATACTTAGCGACGTCCTTACCGACCAAGTCGCATCCTGCAAATACGCTCAATACAAATACAACTATCAGTATTAAGGTAAGTATTTTACTTGCTTTCTTCATTTTTGTTAGCTCCTGAATTTGTGGCGTAGTTAAATTGGGGCATACCGCCACATATACTTATATATTATACATTTTTACTTTGCAATTGGCAAGCAGTTTTGTCGTTTTTTTCGCATTAAGTTTGCAATTAAGTTTGTATGCTGAGCAAAAATTCCTTCATTGCATCAATAAGTCTGCTCTTGGATAGGTAATCGGAGGAGGCAAATACGACCGAATAGCTGTCGGAAGCGACCGACGCACGCTCGCCGAAAGCCAACAGCGCGTCGAACACCTCTTTACGCATCATCTGCTCCTTGCCTGCAAATACCAATTCACCGTGCGACGGACGAACTATAACCTTGACGATTCCGGCGTTATTGGCTAGCAGTTTTAACACGGCTACGGCAAATAGATTATCTATGCTCTTGGGATATGCACCGTATATTTCCACAATTTGCCCCTTGAGCTGCTCTATTTCGTCGAGGGTTTGACAATCTGCCAAATTGCGGTAAAAATTCATTCGGTCAACCTGCAACGGAATAAAACTTTCCGGCGCGTATGCCTCGATATCGATTTCAACGTCGGTGGTAATCTTGCTGACAACCTGTTCGCCCTTGAGTTCGGCAACCGTTTCCTGCAATAGGCGCGCGTACATGTCGTAGCCCACCTTCATCATGTGTCCGTGCTGTTCGCGACCGAGAATGTTGCCCGCACCGCGAATTTCCAAGTCCTTCATTGCAATCTTGAATCCACTGCCCAATTCGCTGTACTCGGTAATTGAGGACAGCCGTTTGTAAGCCACGTCGGACAAAATCTTATCCTTTCGGTAGGTGAAGTAAGCGTATGCAAGACGGTTACTGCGTCCCACTCTGCCCCGCAGTTGATACAACTGAGATAACCCCAGTTTATCGGCATCGACCACGATGATTGTATTTACGTTGGGGATATCGATTCCGTTTTCGATGATGGTAGTACACACCAAAATATCGCTCTTGCCTTCTGCAAAGGTCATGACCGCGTTTTCCAGTGTCACTTCGTCCATCTGACCGTGCGCAACGGTAATCTTTGCGTTGGGCACTAGCTCGGACAGATTGCGCGCAAACGAGTCGATGGATTGCACCTTGTTATATACGCAAAAAACCTGTCCTCCGCGCGCAAGCTCACGGGTTATAACGTCGGTGAGCAAGGCGTCGCTTTCCTCAACCACGAACGTCTCGACGGCAATACGCTCAACGGGCGGCGTCGTTATCGTGGAAATATCCCTTATTCCGCTTAGCGCCATGTGAAGCGTCCTTGGAATTGGCGTAGCCGACATTGTAAGAACGTCAACGTTGGTCTTGAGCGTTTTTATCTTTTCCTTGTGTTCCACGCCGAAACGCTGTTCCTCGTCCAACACCAGCAAACCAAGTCGGTTAAAGCTGACATCCTTGGACAGCAACCTGTGCGTACCGACAATAATATCCACTTGACCGTTTGCAACGGCTGTCAATATGCGCTTTTGCTCGCGGCTATCCCTGAAACGGTTGAGGCACGCCACCTTTATGTCGAAACGCGACATACGTTCGGCAAATACCTTGTAATGCTGTTCGGTAAGAATTGTAGTCGGCGCAAGTACCGCCACCTGATAACCGTTGCTTACAACAGCAAAGGCTGCGCGCATGGCAACTTCCGTCTTGCCGTAACCGACGTCGCCAACCAACACGCGATCCATTATTCGATTGGAACTTAGGTCTTTGAAAATCTCCGCCTGGCACTGCAATTGATCTTCCGTCGGCTTAAAGGGGAAGTACTGTTCGAATTCCTCGTTGAGGTACTCGTCCACGTGATAACTGAAACCGCGCGCTTTTTCCCGCTCGGCGTACAGCTTGAGCAGATTGATGGACATTTCGCGGATTCCGCTCTTGACCTTGCTCTTGACCTTGGCGAAATCCTCTCCGCCAAGCTTGCTCAGGGTGGGATTCTCCCCTCCGGAGTACCGCGAAAGCATGTTGGTCGCATCTACAGGCACATACAGCCTGTCGCCGTTTTTGTACAGTACGACAATGTAATCTTTTTCGCCGCCGGGAGTGGTTATCTTTTGTATGCCTTCACATAGTCCTATACCGTGTACGTCGTGCACAACGTAGTCGCCCTTTTCCACAGACAAAAACGCCTGCTTGCGACTTTTCTTCAAATGCTCTCGGTTCAGTCCGCGCCCCAAATCGCGCGTACCCACTATTACAAGCTTATTAGTGTGGGAGACGAAACCTTTGTCAATACCTACATCCAACACAAGCGCGTCGGCGGCGTTTAGTCCAAGCTTGTCCGTTGCTACCGCATAAACACCAAGATTAGCTAACTGCTCCAGCGTTTGAGTTGCGCCGTCGCTACCGGCAAATATCACCGTTTCGTATCCCAGCCGTTGCCAGTTTTTGATATCGGTAACCAGTGTTTCAACGCTTGTGGCGTAACTGTTGACGGCGCCCGTCTTGAAGTTGTGTATTGCCTCCACGCTGAAATCACTTTGGTAAGGCAACGTCTGCAACAAAATCTGTGCATTATCCACGCTGAACACCGAACCTTTGTCTATCAGCGCGTTGAAGTGAGCAGGCAATACCTCGCCCGCCTTGGTGAGGTTTACAACGCGTTCGTGGTGTTCCCTGTACAGGAATTCGACGCGCTGTTTAAGTTGCTTGGGCTCATCCCAAAACACAACCGTATCGGCAGGTAAATACTCCTTGAGGGTGGAACTTTCAATAAAAGGTGTAAGCCAACTGCTATCCACCATTCCGCCACCGGCAGATACCGCCAACTGCGACAGTATTTCCGCTAAGCGCGCGTGCGCGTTAGGTGGTAGTTTCTGACGAACCCGTTGCACGGATATGTAGCGCTCCACTTCCTGCAACTTGCTGTGCGCCAGTCCCGTCGTGTCGTACAGCGGATAAACTTCGATTATATCCGCCTTTACGCCCGAGGAACCGTCCTCCTCCACCGCGCGTATTTGCTCGATTTCGTCATCGAAAAAGTCCACGCGGAAACGCTTGCCGAAGGGCATGCTGATATCCAGTATATCTCCGCGCATGACGAATTCGCCTTCGGAAGAAATACCCTCTACACGCTTGTAACCGTCGGCAATCAACTTTTTAACAAGCATTGCAGTGTCATAGCAAACGCCTACTCTCAGCGTAAAGCAATCGGCAAAAAACTTGTCGCGCTGTGGCAAATATTGCATCAGCGATTCCACTGTTGTCACGGCAACGTCTGCGCCGGTAAGAATACGGTGTAACGCGTGATTGCGGGAATAGACTGCGTTTTTGGACGAGCTACCTTTGTAAAGCAAAACGTCATCCTTGGCGGGCAGATATACGACCTCACCGCTACATATTGCCTGCATGGTTCGCAAAATGCGTTGCGCTTCTACGTAGTCACTTGTAACGTACAAGCTGAACCCGTTTACGTTTGCTGCAATAAACGGTTTTTCGTTCGGTTGCACGCCAAAAGCCGCGATAACATTTTTATCGCGGGTGTCATTGAGCAAATTTCGGTATGCCTGTGTATTGTTTACTCTGTCAAAAAAGTAGTACATATCACTCGGGTATTCCGCTAAAAACGGCTTCACTTCGCTTTATTTACAACAGTAATATCATGTACTAATAACAACCGCTTGTGCAGATTATTTTATAGCCAAATGCCCTCGCTCTTGGTGTTACGGTCTGCTATACATTATGCGGTTGTATTTATTGTAATCAAAGCTTGTTAATTACAATCTTTGCTAAGTTTATCACAAAACGGGCGCATTGTAAACTTATTTACATTTGTCTTTTTTTGTGGTATCATTTAAACATGTATCTTGTAGTAGGACTGGGTAACCCCGAAAAGAAATATTTCAATACGTTCCACAACATGGGATTCATGGTTGTGGATAGACTTGCGGAAAAGTTAAACGTGACATTTACAAAAGGCGAATGTCGCGCCGTTTGCGCGCACGCAAAAGTCAACGGCGAAAAGGTTATCATCGCCAAGCCCGTAACGTACATGAACCTGTCCGGCGAGGCAGTACAGGAGCTGACCCACAAATACAAGATAGAAAAGGGCAATCTCATTGTAGTTTACGACGACATTGACGTTAACGTCGGCAAACTGCGTATTCGTGTAAACGGATCGGCAGGCACACACAACGGAATGAAAAACATTGTACAGATGCTAAGTACCGATGATTTCCCCCGCGTGCGCGTGGGAATAGGACAACAAACACCCATGGCGCTTGTTGACTACGTGCTATCCCAAGTTACCGACGACGACCACAAAGTACTCGACCCCGTGCTCGATCAAGCAGCGCAAGCGCTCTACGACTTCGTAAACGGTTGCGACATCGACCACGTTATGCAGAAATACAATATACGCTAACTAAAACGACAGACTTCAAAAATCTGTCGTTTCGTTCTTTTTTATAATGCTAGCCCATACAGGACGCTCGCGGCTTTCCTGTTTTTTATTTGCTCTTTTTTGCGCTTGTTTTTCTAAACTGACTTCTATTTCACTCTTAATTTTCAAATACAAAGCTTTCTTTTCTACCCTATACTCCTCTGCTACTTTTTTTATTTCATCCTGCGACATTACATTATAGAAAAAGTTGTCCTCGTCAGTAATTACGTTAAAAGTAGAATAGTAATGTTTTTTGCATATTGGTAAACTGACCATGCTCCCCCAAATTTATGCTCGACGCCAACAATAATGTAATTGACAGTTTGTGCTAGTTTTCGATTGGTGTGCGATATTGCGTATTTTGGTGGCACCCTTTTGTCTAACAAATATACTGCGTCGTCGTACCACTCGGAAAGTTTGAATTTCTCGGGCAAATAGGAAAGTACAAGAATATTTTTGATTTGGGGATATTCCTCTTTCAGATTCCACACAGTATGAGCGCATAGTCTGTCAAACGCGCCTCTATTGCCACTGTAGAACTCTGTAACGCCTTTATCTATCAAATATTTTATTGTTTTCTCTAACTTATCCCTATATCCTCCATATTGATAATCTCGATGTCCAAAAAACGCGCAAGATAACATGTTTCACCTTTTTTCAAAATAAAATACCGCTGCACCTATATAGGTGCAAATTTATAATATCATAAGTTTATAATAAAATCAATGTTTTGCTCCAAAATAAGTGCAAAAGTGTGATTATATGAATATAAATATTGAAAAGAAAATTGGTAATAATATTAGATGGTTGAGAGAAAAGGCGGGGCTTACTCAAGAGCAATTGGCTGCCAATTTACAACTGCGTGGCTGTGACATTACACGCAGTGCTGTTGCCAAGATCGAAGTAGGACAACGACATATCTATCCTGATGAAATCATGTTACTAAAAGAAATATTACAAACAACTTATGAAGAAATATTTGAAATGAAATAAAAAATCTCACACCGACACGGTGTGAGATTTTTTTTGATTTGATTGTACTACTTACACAGCTCAGATGCGAGTTGTGCAATTTGCGCGCGATTGTCGTCCTTCAGTGCGGAAAGTATCGTTACCGTTGTGTCGGTAAATGTGATATTTTTGCACCCTCCCATAAGTTCACGTATAACCTTTGCCGCCTGTGGCGCCCAAGAGCCGTTTTCGATGATACCTATTGTGCGGTTTTGATAACCGTGCTCTACAAGGTGGGTAATAAAATCGTGCATAAATGGGAAAATGGATGCGTTATATGTGGTTGTTGCAAGCACAAGTTTTCCGTAACGGAAAGCGTCCTCTAACGCCTCCGCCATGTCACAGCGCGCAAGGTCGTTGAGCGCAACCTTGGGACAGCCGTTTTTATTCAATTCTTCCGCAAGTAGTTCCACCGCTTGCTTGGTGTGTCCGTACACAGACGTGTAGCATATACACACTCCTTCGCTTTCTACTCCGTAGCTACTCCATATGTTGTACAGGTTGAGGTAGTAGCCAAGGTTGTCGGTGAGTATCGGTCCGTGCAAGGGGCAAATAATAGCTATATCCAAAGCGGCAGCCTTTTTGAGCAGGTTTTGCACGGGAACGCCGTACTTACCCACGATACCGAAGTAATAACGGCGAGCCTCGCACGCCCAATCTTCCTCAACATCCAACGCGCCGAACTTACCGAAGCCGTCGGCGGAAAACAACACCTTGTCGCAGCTGTCGTAGGTAACCATAACTTCCGGCCAGTGCACCATGGGCGCAAATACGAAAGTGAGGTTATGACGACCGAGCGTAATCGTTTGACCGTCGGATACTACAAGCCTATTGGGCGCAACGTCCTTACCAAGGTAGTTTTCCATGATAAGGAAAGTCTTAGCGTTAGCAACAACCGTGGCATTGGGATACGCTGACATAAAGTCCGTAATACTGCCCGAATGGTCAGGCTCCATGTGTTGCACTACAAGGTAGTCGGGTTGACGGGTATTAAGCGCCTTTTGGAGATTTGCGAGCCACTGTTTGCTAAAGTGACGATCTACCGTGTCCATTACTGCAACCTTGTCGTCCAGTATCACGTAGCTGTTGTACGCCATGCCGTTGGGGACAACGTACTGACCTTCGAAAAGATCTATTTCATGATCGTTTACGCCGATGTATTTAATGTCATTGGTGACTTTCATAGTTAACTCCTATATTTCAACTCGGTAGCTGTCTATTACAACCTTGTCAAAACTATTTGCAACCTCTTGCGGAACAGCGGCGCACAGTGTGTTGTACTTGAGGTCCATAGTGTGTATGAGCGGGCTAAGTTCCTTGACTGTTACATGCAGTTCGGTGCCTTCCAGCTTATAACCCTCGTAACTTACCTTTATACTTCCGCTCATGCCGTCGGTAATAAACATCACCAGCGCCTGCGTTTCGAAAAACTTAGCGTCGTACTGACCGCGTTCACCGGCGGGCACGTTAAATAAATCGCCCTCGTGACTTGCCACGTATTCGTCAAGCTGCGCCTTTGTGACAAATACAACGAAACGGTTGCTGTCCGTTGTGTTAAACGTACCGACAGATTCGCCCTTTTTAGCGATTCCAAAGCCACCGCCAAATGCAAAAGCTGCTAAACACATAATAGTTATCACCACCATCAAAACAATTTTTCTTTTCATAGCCATATTTTACCACACCTGTACTTATATTGCACTACTTTTGAAGTATATAATTTAGTATTTACCTACCGCGCTTGAAATACACATTAGGCTATTGTGTAATATGCTCATCTTGAAACTTTAATAAACTAAATTAAAGTCTTGTAATCGCGCAATAACCGTCGTAAACAAAACTCCCGACAGCAATGGTCGGGAGTTTAATATTGCATTAAATACAACGATGAATCTAATTATGTTTCGCTGTTTTTGCAAGAATATACAAGCGCTATAATTGCCGAAATCACACCTATATACCCAACGCCTGCAGTCAGACTGAAAACAAGTAAAACGATTGCCGACCATCTTTTGCCTTGGTAAGCGAATAGTCCGAAAATCAGCGTAATAATAGCAGAAACAGCAAAGTATGCTGCAAAGATAAGGAGTAGCAGCCTTATAATAATGAAAGTATGCCCCTGTTCGGAGGACGGTTCGTACTCGGTTGTCATTGCGGGGATAAATTCGACCAAAGCAAGCGCTATCAATACAATAAAATTAATGATAACCAACGCCAGTACGGCTTTTTTCCATTTGAGAATATTGGTATCGGGACTGTTTTTCATTAATATCACCTATACAATTAAATATTGGAAAGGATTAACTTGTCTATTCACCAATACAGTGAGACGTGCGTTAGTCGTATATTATTTCCTGCTCAAGAAAGTTGCCAACGCTGACAGTTCCGTCGCTGTGGAACGTGACGTCCCACAGCTCACCGTGCTCATCACCGTTGCTCCATTTGCAAATGGGCGTAGCTACTTTGAGGACGTTGTCTTGCGCTTCCACCGTGTAGCCGTGTCGAGTGTAAAAGTCGGACAACTCGTCCATTGTGATATTGCACTTGTAACTTTGACCGTCCTTCCACCAAAGCAACGGACGTTCCATTGTATAGATGGGGAAGAAAAACATACTCCACCCGTTGCCCGTGACGTCACAACCCATGGTAGTTAACACGTAGCTATATTCACCATCGTAGTCGTCACCCCACACCGAAGTACTGAAAATGCCCCAAGTGTAAAGTCTGCCATTCTTGGTTGTTTCAATTAAGATATATTCGTCGTGTAGCGTCTTGGTATAGCCGTCCTGCATTTGCATTAGTTCAAACAGTTCCGACAAGCCACCTTTATATTTAATTGCCTCCATGTCGCTATTCCAAACGGCCGTTTTGGGTAAGCGCTTGGACATAACTATGTTTACACCGGTTTCGTGAAGATAATCGTGGCAACCTATGCTTTTCACAAACCTTGACGAACCGTCGCAGCCGATTAGTGCGCTCACGCACACTACGAGCACCAAAATCACAGTTGCGGCAGCTAATAATTTCTTTTTCATACAGTACCTCTCATATTTGCGCAACTTTTGTGCGCTATCACCAATACAACACGGGACAGTACGCTTTTGTCCCACGATTTAATAAAGTAAATAAATAAAAATCTCACTGCACGTACGCTGCAGTGAGATTTTTGATTGTTTATTGTGATTTTTAAAGAACAACGATAAGAGCCATTTCAGCGCCGTCGCCACGACGAGCGTTCTTCTTGTAGATGGCTGTGTATCCGCCCTTTTGTCCGCTTTCTTCAGCAAGCTTATCGAACTTGGGAGCATAGTCGTTGAAGAGTTTTTCCACCAAGGGGTGCTTAACGGTCTTGGTACGAATCTTGTACTCCGTTGCGCTTTCCTTATCTTGACGGGCAGGTTGCAAATCAGCAAGGTTTGCCATAAGTCTGCGGCGTGCCGCAAGCTTCTTGGCGCCGTCGTTGATTACGGTGACCTTGGTTTCCTTTCCGTTGACAATCTTAGTCTTTTCAACTTCTATTGTATCCTTGTAGGTGTTGATAGCAAGCGTGATGTACTTTTCGGCGAGCTTTTGAACTTCCTTAGCGCGAGCTTCGGTTGTTTCAAGCTTACCGTTCCACAAAAGCTGGGAAACTTGGTTTTTCAAAAGAGCCAATCTCAAATCGGTTGCTTTACCTAATTTTCTTTGTGTTGCCATATTGCCTTTCTCCTATTCATCCTTATTCTTCAAAGACAGACCGTAACTTTCCAGTTTTGCAATAACTTCGTCAAGCGACTTTCTACCAAGATTACGCACCTTCAACATGTCGTCTTCGGTACGGCGAGTCAGGTCTTCCACTGTTTGGATGCCTGCGCGCTTTAGGCAGTTGTAACTACGAACGGACAAATCCATATCGTCAATGTTCATTTCGAGAACCTTCTTGTGGTTGTCGCTTTCACGCGGGATAAGTATATCCTTACTGAAGTTTTCGGACAAATCAACAAACATCTTGATGTGGTCTTCGATGATGCGAGCAGCGAGTGACACTATTTCGCGACCGGAAAATGCACCGTTTGTTTCCACTTCGAGCGTCAGCTTGTCGCGGGTGATATCCTGACCTACGCGGGCGCTTTCTACGTTGTAGCTGGCCTTTTTGACGGGCCCGAAAATGGAGTCAATTGGTATGTAACCAATGGGATAGTTGAGCTTGAGCTCGCGGTTACGCTCTTTGTTCTTTTCGATTGAGTAGTAACCAAGCCCACGGGCTACGTACAGTTCACAGTTGAACGCGCCGCCTTCTTCGAGGGTACAGATGTACAAATCGGGGTTCAACACTTCTACTTCGCTGTCGGTAATTATATCGCCTGCGTGAACTTCGCAAGGACCAACCTTGTTGATGGTTATTGTCTTTCTGAAATCATTGTCTTCATTATCCGACTTCAAAGCCAAACGCTTGATGTTGAGGATAATGTCTGTTACGTCTTCTTTGACACCGTTGACTGTTGAAAACTCGTGTTGAATGCCTTCAATACGTAGTCCGACAACTGCAACACCGGGCAAAGCCGCCAGCAGTACGCGTCTCAACGCATTTCCGAGAGTTATGCCGTAGCCTCTTTCGAGGGGCTCAGCCACAATCTTGATGATGCTGGCATTTTGACCGCTTTCTTCAACTGTCATGACCGGTTTTTCTATTTCCATCATTGGACAACAATCTCCTTTATATTTAATTTGAATTTGTAAAATACGGTAAGCCGTACAAAGTTATCTTGAGTGTATTACTTGGAGTACAACTCGACGATCATGTGCTCGGAAATAGCCATGTCGATGTCTTCTCTTGTGGGCTTAGCAAGTACTTTACCGGTTAATTCGGCGGGTTCAAAATCCAACCATTGAGGGATGTTGCCCGGTTTTTTGGATTGTTTAAGTTCAACGAACAAAGGTTGTTCGCGCTTGTTATCCTTGATGGAGATAACGTCTCCGACTTTTATTTGATAGCTGGGTATTGTTACGCGCTTACCGTTAACGGTGATGAGACCGTGGTTAACAAACTGTCTTGCTTGAGAACGGGATACACCGATACCAAGACGGTAAACAACGTTGTCAAGGCGTTGTTCAAGCAAAATAAGCATGTTAGAACCTGTAACGCCCTTAAGTCTTTCAGCTTCCTCATAGTACTTGTGGAATTGTTTTTCCTGAAGACCGTAGATACGCTTGGTCTTTTGTTTTTCGCGAAGCTGTTGTCCGTATTCGGTAATCTTCTTTCTGCTGTCGGCGTGTACACCGGGGATCTTGCCGCGTTTAGTAACGGGGCACTTATCAGTGTAGCATCTGTCGCCTTTCAAAAACAGCTTGCATTTTTCACGTCTGCATTGACGGCAATCTGCACTTGTATATCTTGCCATAGTAATTCTCCTTTAACTAAACTCTTCTGCGCTTGGGCGGACGGCAACCGTTGTGAGCGATAGGCGATACGTCACGAATAAGCGTAACGTCGATTTCAGCCGTTTGCAAAGCGCGGATTGCAGATTCGCGTCCTTGACCGGGACCTTTTACGTAAACTTCGACGGAGCGAATTCCGTACAAGTCCTTGGCGTTCTTCGCTGCGGTTTCGCAAGCCTGTTGAGCAGCAAAAGCCGTACTCTTACGCGAACCGCGGAATCCAAGAGCTCCGGAGCTGCATTGAGTGAGAGCGTTACCGTTCATGTCGGTAAAAGTTACAATTGTGTTGTTGAAGGAAGCGTGAATGTGTACTTGTCCTTTGTCAACCTTACGTAAATCTCTTCTTTTCTTGACAACTTTCTTTCCTGCCATTTTACTTAGCCTCCTTACTTAGCTTTCTTACCGCGAGAAACAGTACGCTTGGGTCCCTTGCGGGTACGAGCGTTTTGTTTCGTGGATTGTCCGCGTACGGGAAGTCCCTTACGGTGACGGATACCACGGTAGGAGCCGATTTCTATTTGTCTCTTGATATTCAGGGAAACTTCACGACGAAGGTCACCTTCTACGTGATAGTTCTTTTCAATACAGTCACGGATCTTAGATATGTCGTCTTCGGTAAGGTCCTTGACGCGCGTATCGGGATTGACGCCGGTTTCTGCCAAAATCTTGGTAGCGGTTGTGCGTCCGATTCCGTAAATGTAGGTCAAACCGATTTCAATACGTTTTTCTCTGGGTAAATCTACACCGGAAATACGAGCCATTTGATTTTCTCCTTATAAGTTTT
>JAFLVJ010000014.1 GCA_022508375.1 Clostridiales bacterium
GATATTTTTATTAAATAAATACGCAATGCAGTTGTTCTTTCTGTTTATACTAGCGAAGGTGTAATACTTTAGTTCTAGATTACTAGATACAGGCTTTTGCGAATTTTTGTCAACGGCACGCACTAGTTGCTCATCAAAGTCTTTAGTATTACATATGCTGATGTTGATATGTTTCTGGTCTTTACTATGTATTAGTAAAGTGAATTTTTCATCTTCGCAATCAAAAGTCTGTGGAATACCGATAATGCTATCGGCGAAAGCAAGGTTATACAAATTTTCATAAGTTTTATCCGGCATGCCATATTGAGGGATGGCTTGCGTTCCACCGTCAACCAATGTAATATGAGAAAACTTTACCGTTTTCTTTCTCCCGTTTACTTTCCTGGGCTTTGTTGCGACTGATGACATATCTTTATCTTCAAATATTCCTTCCTGTACGTGTTTCATATTCTATACCCTACTTTTTCTTAAATGCAGATACCGTTGCGTTAAAAATTTCGGCAATCTTACGTTTTTCGTCTTCGGACAAATTATTATAATCCTGTAAATTCAACTCATCCACTTGCTCGATAATGGTGTCGGCAAGTGGCTTTTTTTCGTCTAGACCAAGAGCGTGCTCAATTGCTTGCATAGTGTCGATGCGTGGGCTTTCAGTGCGCCCTGAAAATATATACTTGAGAGTAGTAAGTGGAATGCCAGAACTGCTGGATAGGTCCTGGTATGTTATTTTTTTTTGTTTCATATATCTTTTGATTTCTTCAACGGTCATTTTGTACCTCTCTTTTGCCTAATTGTACAAAAAAAGTACAAAAAAGTAAACATTTTTTCTTTCAAACCATTGACAAGAGCAAAATATTGTACTAGAATACAATTACGGTACAAAAAATTGAACTAAAAAAAAGGGGGTGATAGAGATTGTTCGCGAATCTACTCGTTGAAATGAAAAGAAAAAATCTTTCACAGGCAGATGTTGCTAAAGCGCTAGGAATAACCACGCGTGGACTAAGCAAGAAGCTGTTTGGAGGTGATTTCAAGTCGGAAGAGATGATTAAGATCCAAGAAATGTACTTTCCGAACGTGGATCTAAAAACATTATTTACAAAGACGTAGGAGGCAAAAGCAAAATGGAAAAAAAATGTATCTCGATAAGTTCGACATGATGCAAATGTTTGATTGTCGTGAGTCAAAGGCTATGATGATTATTCGCTGCATTAAAAAGGACTCAGACACTTTGCATTTGAAGGGCAAGGTAACACCTGCGTACTTTGATTATTGGTATAACAAGCGCCAAGGCACAATAGATAAAAAGTTGCCAAAGCGAGGTGCGAATGTTGTCGGATGAAAACAAGTCAACATGGAATACATACGGAAGGTTGAATCCTAGTCTGTGGGGCGTTCGCTCGTGGGGCAATTATGCAGAGCCGTTTGCGTTCAATATAACTGTAAACGACATGGCGGAAGTGCTGAGGCACAAAGACATATCGCTGATACGCAGGGAGTCGTACGGTATTCAAAGTTCGTTGAGCGGTGGCATCCGAGCTCAGTTGAAAAAGGCATAAAAAAGGACGGTTAGCCTGAGCCACTAACCGCCCAATAAAGGTTAATAATTGTGCGACCAATTATTACTTTTATTTTATCACAGGTTTAGCTCAAATGCAAGAGGATTAGTTATGAATTTTTTTTACAACAAAGGATGTGGCGTGTGTTTTGAAGTCGCCACGAAGAATACGCGACAACAAAAAATCAGTTTAGTGGCAATTCTTGACAAAAATCAGTATGCAACAGTTCTCAACCTGGACAAAGCCAAGGAACGTTGGGAGTGTGGTCATTACTTTTCTGATTTTGAAGCGGCGTATGATGATTACCTAGAAAGAACCTGAAAACAAGTGATTAAGTAAAAGGAGAAAAACAATGGAAAACTATTTCAACGAATTAAACATAATTGACGTTAGCAAAAAGACTGAAAAGAAAAATGCTTTGACGTACCTCTCATGGGCGTGGGCGTGGGGCGAAGTCAAGAAACTACATCCCGATGCGCAGTACAAAGTGTATGAGAACGCCGACGGTTGGAACTACTTCACCGATGGACGCACCTGTTGGGTAAAAGTGAGTATGACAATAAACGACTTGGAGCATATCGAATATTTGCCAGTCATGGATAACCGCAATACAAGCATACCGGCAGACAAAGTAACCAGTTTTGACGTAAACAAAGCAATTCAAAGAGCGATAACGAAGGCGTGCGCAAGACATGGACTTGGTCTGTACATTTATGCAGGCGAAGATTTGCCGGAAGATGTAAAAACCGTCGAGCAGCGCCATATGACTGTAGAACAAAAAGAGATATTGCAAGACTACGGAGCCGACTTCGACAAGTTGGTAAAGTACTACAAGCACGAAACAATCGACCAGTTGACATTTGACGAGGCGCAAGAAGCGATTGCAAAAAAACAAAAGGCTGCAAAGAAAGCGGAAGAAGATGCGAAGATGCAAGCCGAAGCAGAAAAAGCGTTTCATAAACTAGACGCCGACGAAGATGGTGAGGTTGGCGATGAATAATTGCAAGAAGTGCAAACAAAACTGTGGCACGTGCAAATTCGCTTTGGTGGTGGAAAGCTTTGACGAACATTCGTATATGGAATGCCCAACAATATTTAGCAATATGGAAATAGACGGGGAATTGGAACGGCAGGCTCTGCTCGGTATTTATCAATGGTGTACGCCAATGGTCACGCTATGTTATTTGCCGGAAGGTATGGAGTGCGACGAGGTACGGTTTGACAAGACTTTGTTGAGTAAAACGCATCCGCAGATTTTTATTGAGCAGATGACTGACCTGTACGAAGGAATACCGCTCGAAATGATTGAGCAATTTGTCACTGACGAGTTGGAAAAGGCAAAGACAATCGGTCTGAACGATACAGAGCAACTTTGGCACAAAATACATTCGGCCATCTACGAACGGAAAACGGCGAAGGCGGTGGTAAATGACTGAGCAATACGAAATACAAAGCGTTGATATGTTGCTGACGTTCAACGGTGGCGCACGCGTAATATTCGACGTTGACAAGCAAGTAGCAACAAAAATACAAAACGCCGTATTGAGCGCAACTGAGCGCCTTAAACAAGGCAAGAAGTACGGTTTAAGCTTTGTAGAGGTCAAACGCAAGCGCAGTCTTGACGCAAACGCTTATTTTCATGTGCTTTGTTCCAAGATAGCGGAAAAAACAAAAACGTCAATGGACGAAATCAAAAACATATTGGTGTTGCGCTACGGTACCGCGCTGTATAACGTGGAAATACCAAACGGCGCAGATATTCATCAATTTTGGTCGTACAGCCGTTACATTGGCGAACACGACGGCAAAAGTCAGTACTTACTTTACAAACAAACCCACACGCTCGATTCGGCGGAAATGGCGCGCCTGATAGAAGGCGCAATATCCGAAGCTCAACAACTTGGTATTGAAACCGCTACCCCGCAGGAGTTGGCGCATATACAGAATATGTGGGATAGAACTCACAAAAAGGAGACAACATGAACAAAGTATTTTTAATCGGTCGATTGACCGCTGATCCGAAACAGGGACAAACACCAGGGAACAAAGTGTACACAAGATTTGCGCTTGCGGTAAATCGGTACAACAGCGAAGATGCTGACTTTATCAATATTATTGCATGGGAAAAGACTGCGGAAGTAATCATTAAGTACGCAGCCAAAGGTAGGCAGATAGCCGTTACCGGACACATACAAACAGGCACATACGAAAAGAACGGCGAAAAACGTCCAACGTTCGACGTAGTGGCAGAGAACGTAGAGCTTTTAGGCGCTGTAATAAACGCCGACAGAGCGCACCCAAAGGACGCCAGTATAGACGACTTGGAAGAGACGGATGATGACGATATGCCGTTCTAGGAGTGAGCCACGAGTACGACAGATATTTTCACGGCGAAGCAACGCGAGGCGAAAAATAAAGCTAAATGGTTGCAGGTGAACCCATACTTGAACGATGATAGCGGGATTTATATTCTAACAAGAAATGAAAATGGTTTTCATTTCTTGTTACATCGGACAAGCCAAACATGTGCTTACGCGCCTTGCACAACATCTCGATGGCTACAACCAACACATAGACCTTTCGCTTCGAAAACATGGCTTGCAAAGCGAAGATAATTCAGAGGGTTGGTTTGTAACAGTTATTAAGTGCACCGAAGAAGAGTTAGATGCTGTGGAGCAAAAGTACATAAAGGAGTACGCCAACAAGGGATATCAACTACGCAACAAGACAAGCGGAAGCCAAGGAGTCGGGAAGAAAGGCATAGCCGACAACAAGCCTGCGAAAGACTACTATGACGGCAAACTGTCAAATAGAATGGTGCAGAAGTTTTGGGAAATATTGGGAGAGTAACAATGGCAAAAAAACGAATGTTTAGCAACGTCGTAATAGATAGTGACGCTTTCTGCGATATGCCGTTATCGGCGCAGGCGTTATATTTTCATCTTGGAATGAAGGCTGATGACGATGGATTTATCGGAAGCCCGCGCAGAATACAACGAAATATTGGTGCTTCAGAAGATGACCTCAAATTGCTGCTTGCTAAAGGTTTGTGTTACGCATTTGAAACGGGAGTGTTTGTCATTAAAGACTGGCTCGTACATAACACAATTCAGCGCGATAGATACACTCCGACAATATTTATCGATGAAAGAGCAAAGCTTGTTATTACAGAATCGAAGACATATTCGCGTGATGTTGAGTCGCAGCAAGTGTGCATCTCGGAGGCTCGAAAAAGGGAGTTATCCACAATGGAAACAAAATGTTTCCAAAATGTTTCCACAGATATAGATTTAGATCTAGTGACTACTGCGGAAAGTAATTTACTTGAGGAGCGCACGCGCGTGAGAGAAGAAGACCTCGAACTATACACATTTATCCACAAGACATTAGAAGCTGATTTTTTGCGAAATTTAATGTGTGGAAATCGCTTTCGCGATCGTGTGCCTTTGTATGATAAGTACATTTACACCCTTGAACATCCATTAACAGCCGAAGAACGGAAACAACTGCTTTCAATTGATATGGTGCTGTTTTCGAAAATTTTTGACGGCATATGGAAGTCACATGAGGCGGGTGAAGAAATCAAAGACCTTCACCGATATGTTTGGGTATCGATTACCGATTACCTCGAATAAAAATAAGGAGCAAAATGAGTTTTTTTCAAAACACAATATTTTACGAGCTGATCGTTGATAATTTTGCGGGTGGTGGCGGAGGCAAGCAAATGACAGACAAAAAAGAAGATTTACAAAACGCGAGAAACGGCTAAAAGACAAAATTAAAGCCCTTGAAAAAGCTAAATTTGGTGACATACCTTGCTTGACTTGTCCTCCGGTATCGGAAGAGGCGCAGATAAACGAGGACTGTTCTATAATCTGTGGGGCAGTGCGCGTCGGCATTGATTGGCAAGTGCAGTGTCAAGTCCTTGTAATAGATTACAGACAATTAGAATCATAAAAGGCTGTGAGCGATAGGGCGTTGGAGTTGGCGGTAGCCGATTTGAGTGGTATTACTTTTTTCTATCGTGCGGTTAATATTGACAACCAAACCGAGATTAAGAAGTATAAAGACAAAGCAAAACAAGAACTTGAAAAGGAGCACAACGATGAAACATAAAATTAAACTCGGGCTATACCTGACTGTAGGCATTGTGCTGATTCTGTTCACAAAGGTGCTTTCGTTGCCTGTGGAAAATCAAATGCCGATGTGCGTGTGTGGAATTGTTTTTCTATTGCTATCCATTAACGAACTACTAGACTACCTATTCTACAGCATCGACGAGTGGAAGACGAAGTCCGACGAACAAAAATCTAATAAAGGAGACGACAACATATGACAATACAAGAAGCGCGCGCCGAACTGAAACAAATCGGCGTACTGTACCACAGAATTGCTGAACGGAAACAAAGACTTGCACAATTGCGAGAGTCAATGGCAAGTATCCGACTAACCAAATACGGCAATCAACCAACGGAAGGAGCGACTACATTGGATAACTACAGATTGGAAAACGCCATTGACAGATGCACCACATTGGAAATAGAAATTGCCGACGACATAGCAACGATGGCGGAAACGCAGCAGGCACTCATTGCAAAGATTGAGATGTTGCCTGAGCCGTATGCGACGGTGCTGTCTAAGAGATACATACACCTGCAACGTTTTGAAAAAATCGCCGATGACATAAATTATAGTTACCGAACCGTCAAGCGTTACTGCGTTACCGGAACAAAGAAGTTTGCGGATTTGTAAAAGTTGGCACTTTTTTCACCTTTTTACGCTGTATAATGGTATTGTCGAAAAAAGGCGATGCCAAGCGGTGTCGCCTTTACTATTGCTAAAATACGTGAAAGGTGGTACAATAATGGCTGAGTACAGGCAGAATGCGAACTGGTGCGAAGAAGATCATCCGAGAGATGAGTACGGTAAATTTACTGACGGGACTGGAACGGACAAACTGTTACAGGATGAATACATCCATAAGAGTGTTGGCGCAAAAACCAAAAATTATGATATTCAGTATGGTGATAAAATCGTTCACTTAGTGGAAGGTACTTATTTGCGCAACAAACAAATCATAGCAGGCAATGGGCGTAAGCGTAAAATCGACGAGATAGAAGGCTTAGTTGAAAAATACCGCGGCAGTGTTGCCGATAAATGGGTGAAAGTAAAAGGCATTGGCACAATAGATACTGAGGGGAAAAGCGAAGATGTCGAAATACATTGGTATGAGGAACCATCAGTTGGGAAAGTAAAATTAAAGGTTAAAGACGAATGAAAGTAAAATATATTGGAAAAGAGAAAGAGAACTTTATACAAGACAATAACGATATGGACCTAATCCCAAACAAAATTTACGACGTTATGGAAATCAGTAAAAAAATGGGATGGTATCGTGTCATTGACGAAAGTGGAGAGGATTATTTGTATCCCCCATATATGTTTGAAATCATCGAAGGATAGCAAATAATAATAGTAGGGCAACCCACAACGTGGTTTGCCTTTTTTCATGCAAGAATATACAAGGAGGGACAGGCAATGCTAACGCCGAAGCAACAAACCTTCTGCGAGCATTACATTGCTTGTCACAACGCAACGCAGGCGGCAATCAATGCTGGATACAGAGAACACACAGCGTATAGTCAAGGACAACGGCTGTTGAAAAATGTTGAAGTTAAGAAGCGCTTGGACGAAATGGCAACAAAAGCCACCATAAGGCGTGTAGCAAGTGCTCAGGACGTGTTAGACTTTTTGTCGAATATTATGTCGTCGAAGGAAGAAAGGACATTAGACAGGCTAAAAGCGGCCAGGATGCTCGCCGACCATTACAAACTGTTGGACGGAGTTCAGCAGACAGACGAGAAGTCGCAACTGGATAAACTTTGCGACACAATTACAAAGGCGGTAAAGAAATGAACTTCACCGATTTTACAGACAAACAGCGAGCGTATTTGCGTGACGGCAATCGCCGTTGGAACATATTAACAGGCGCAACACGTTCCGGTAAGACTGTCGGGACGTTTTTTAAACTTCCATTTCGCATTCAAGAGCATTACAACAACAGAGTGGTGCTTATCGGCAAAACTATCAACACAATTGACCGCAACGTTTTCGATCCACTGCGTGAACTGTACGGTAACGATTGCATAAGCAAGGTTATCGACAAAAGGGAAATTTATTTGTTCGGCAAAAAGTGTTATGTTGTGGGTGCGAATGACGAGCGCGCAGTCACAAAAATACAAGGTATGGGAATCGGTTACGCCTACGGTGACGAAATGACAACGTGGCCTGAGAACTTCTTTCAGATGTTGAAAAGCCGTCTCGACCTTGTCAACAGTAAATTTGACGGCACGTGCAATCCGGAAGGACCTTCGCACTTTGTCAAAAAGCATATTGATAATCCAACCTTGGATATATTTCAAGACCATTACACGATATACGATAATCCGTTTCTTTCGCCGGAGTTTGTGCGCAACTTGGAAAACGAGTACCGTAACACAATATACTTCGACAAGTGGATACTAGGTAAATGGGTGGCAAATGAGGGACTTGTATTTCCGCTATTCAGGCGAGAAAAGCATTTCCTTACTCCCGAGGAGTTCCTAGATAAATGCGGACGACATCTTATACGTTACGTTATTTGGGGTGGCGACGGTGCGACAGTAAACGATAGCACAGCGCTTATACCGTTGGCTGTGCTGGATAACGGTATGGCGTGTGTACTTGAAATTTTTTATCACAACCCGAAAATCAACGGACCATTGTCTAACGAGCAACTTGTGCCGTACGTTGAGCGGTATTTGCAAGAGATGGAAAACAAATACCAGTTCGACAGACGCGGCGTTGTACACTATATGCCAATCGACTGTGCGGCTGCGGACTTGATATTGACGTTACGGTACAACCTTGAAGATAAATACAACGTTGTGGCGTACACAAAGAAAAACATTCAGGCAACGACTGACGTTGTCAACAATGCGCTTGGGCGAAACGCAATTTACATATTCAATTACGGTGGATACTTCAACTACGTGCGCAATCAATTTGTGCCGGGCGACAATCCACTGTGCGTAGATCTTGAAAGCATGGTGTGGGATAAACACGAAAAAGGTTACGACGCAAGTGTTCCCAATGACTGCGGTGACGGATTTAGATACGCCGTCAATACTTACTATGCTAATCCAGACAACTTGTGGGATACGCCGAGCGTAGATGAATACTACAGGATAGGAGAATAACAATGGAGCAACAGGATGTAAAAATCCACGGAACTGCGCCGTGGCAAAACAACGCGGCGTACAATACGTACTGGACATATAATCAATCGACCAAGGCTAGTTTTTACGCGGTTGTATCGCCCAGGTACTACCATTTCATGGTGCGATACGTTCAGCATTGGCTATACTGGTATGACGGATGGTGCCCGTATTTCCACAATTCGGAAAACGGCATTTTCTCGACGCACCTTGCTACGTCCATTGTCAACCGCTTAGCAGATAAAGTGAGTGGTGGACAACTGATGTTCAAGAACAGCGGTAAGGAACTGAAACCGGGGAAAACAAATGCGGCGTTGGAGTTCATATCAACAAAGTGGGCTCAACAAGCAGACTTTTCACGTGTTCGCAATCTTGCAATACGATATGCTGCAGCAGGCGGTACGGCGCTACTCAAAGCCAACAAGGACAAAGACGGTATTTGGGCAGAGGCATTGCGCTTTGACAGCTTTGTTCCCGAAGTGGACTTCCGCGGTAATGTTGTAAGGGTGACTTGCTATTTGCAACAGTACACCAACATGGGAAAGCGTAACGGGGACGGTTCCAACGACAGTTATTACCTTGTAGAAGAGAGATATTTCGGGGACATAACGCAAGGACGAGTTACCCTGCGCAACAGACCATTGGTCCGCTACTGCGTAAAGAAAGCAACTGCGGTTGTTGGAGCTTCCACGGATGTACCGCCTATAAGAGGCGAAAGCGTGGAGTTTTCAAGATTGCCAAAGCAAGTTCGCAAAAGCATTTTGAAAAACTACAACGTGCTGCGTTTTGACGTTCCGCATCTGTTGCCATTCAAGGATTGGTTGGGTGTGGAATTGGTACGTTGGACGGACACCGTGTCGGATATCCCGCAACTTCCATTTGGCGAGAGTTTACTTGCGCCGTGCATTTCGTACCTTATGGGTTACGATTACTATTATTCGGCGTTTGCTACGGACATGTACACGGGTCGCGCTCGGGTGCTTATACCGAAACAGATGGAAAATCCAAAAAAGGATAAAGACAAAACGTCTAACTACAATGCAGGGTTTGACAGTTACCTTTATCAACAGTATCCGTCGAGTGCAAATGCGGCAGTAAATGGTGAAACGGAAAAACCCATTCCGTTACAATTTGATTTACGTTCGACCGATTGGAAAACAATCCGCGATACAATAATCGAAAACATTGCGCTTAATGTCGGCGTTAATACTTCAACGTTGGCAAGCTTTTTATCAGACAGTGGAGCAAAGACTGCTACGGAAGTCAGTACAGACGAAAACGAGACGGCAGGGTTCATCAACAATCAGCGTTCAATAATTGAAAAGCCGTTCAACCGCTTTTTGAAGCATGTAACCGAGTACTACGGTTATTCTGATACGGTGGAGTTACGGTGGAGTGCTGCTGGGTTGACGAACCGCAAGACGCTTACGGATATTTTGTGTGCGGCAAAGAATGCAAATATCATTTCTATTCGTAAGGCGGTGGAAATGTTCAACTATGACGACGATACGGCGCAGGTTGAAGAAGAACTTGCACGCGTACAGGAAGAAGAAAGCAATCGTCAAGCGCAGTACGATCCATTCGGCGCATTCGGTGGAGCAGGTGATCTACCAAAATGAAACGATTAGCAGATAGCCGACTGTCGCACGATTCGCATGTGTGCATGGATGCGCAGACGGCAGTAAAACAGTTTGTCAAAGATAGTTACATGCGTGGCGTAACCGCAACCGTCAAGAAATTGGCGCATGAAAGGGCACTGGATGAAAACGATGCACGGACAGTCGGAGCGAAAAATAGTTTGCGAGCAACTGCGGAGATACAAGTTAGACAAGCAGGACATGAGCGTGAGATAGCCGAGCACAAAGCAAACGGCGTAAAATTCGTATTTTATAATTATTTCGTTAATCAAGGCAATGGAATTACGACCGTTGCCTTTTTTGATGCCGTGAGCGGGCATAAAAGGGCTCAAAGGTGAAAGTTACGCTGACAGCACAGAGGCAGAGAACCGTAAGGCGGTTGTAGTCCCTCATCAGGTGCAGGCGTGTAGGAGTAGCCTTTGTTGCAACAAATAATAAATCTAAATAAGGAGAAACACAATGGGATTTTTCAGCAAAAAAGCAACAGTCGAAAAGCCAACAGTAGATGAACTGATAAAGTCGATTGCGCAACTTTCGGACGAGGAGAAAGAAAAGTTGTACGCACAAGCCTTTGGCGAAGTAGATGAACCGAACGAAAGCACAGACGACAGTGAGAAAATGGAGACGGAAACCGAGGTACCTGTTGAAGAACCTGTGAAGCATAAGCCCGCCAATGGTGAGGCAAATGAGGACACAGAGGAAGCAGAACAAAACGTTGAGGAGCGACATGAGGAAGTAGTCGCGGCGCTCACCGCGAGAGTAGAGGCGGTAGAGCAACAGTTGGCAGAGTTCAAGGAAATTGTTGGCGACTTTGTCGCACTTTCCAACAATGACTCTCCACTGGGAGTAGCGGCAACACCCACCGTTGGCAACGCTGAGGACGACTTGACCGAGGACGACCGTATCATGACATCTTATAACCCGAATTATCGCAGGGGTTAAATGCGATAAAATAATTAAAAAGGAGAAATAAAAATAATGGGATCAATTTTTGCAGACATTAAGACACCATTTGTCAATGAGCTAACGCTCAAAAGAAACCTTTCGCCCAGGGTAAAGGAAAATATTTTCCAGGGTATTATCTTGCGTCCAAACGAGGGCTGTACGGAAAAGTTCAGCACGGACACGGATGCAGCAGAAATTCAAGTAATTCGTATCAAACCGGACGACAAGCAAGCGCGCGAAATTGGCGCAGACGTCAACGGTAATTACTTCAACGGCGATGACGCAGTACAGCCTAACTCGGAAGCGTACGGCATTAAAATCTTGACGACAATCGACCATAACATCGACATCCCTACCAACGCGCAGGATATGGTTAACGTTGACTTGGCAGAGGCAGAGTTGCGAAACTTGTCCGGCAAGGTAAACCGCAACATCAATGCAATCACAATTGCGGCGCAGTTGTGCAAGAATTTCAACGATATTGCAAACGACAAAATCAAAAATAACTGGATCACGCTTGCCGCGACTTACACCAAAGGCGATTACAAGAACGCATTGCTTGACGCAAATGCTAAGTTGGACGAAGGTAACGAAGCGCAAGGCATTGACCTGTATCCGTCCGACCAACGTGCCATCATAATTCGTCCATCCATCCGTTCGGCGTTTATGCGCGAGGGTGAACTGATTATCGGAGGTAGCAATTATGCACAAAGCATGCTTGCGGATGGTGGTTTGTCACCCAACGCCAAGAGACATGACGTCAACGGCTTCGCAGGCTACATTGACGGTGTACCCGTGTATGTAGCGTCTCCCGTTATCTTCAATCTTGCAGCAAAGTACCTCGATATCGACACAAAGGTTATGGACGGCGTAATGGCGCTTGTTGTTTCCGCTATCGGTACAGGCAGAGCGCTTGCGTTCAACAGCGAAATGAAAACCATACCTTGTCCCGCAGGTCAAGGCATTCGTTTGCAACCCAAATATCGCATGGGCGCAGCTTGTTGGGATGGACTGTCCGTTGTTCCCGTTGTGGCTAACGGTTTCACCAACCCTGCAACTTCGAGCGCAAACTTGAAAGTGCTTGCTCCCGGCAGTAGAGTGGCTGGCTAATATCAAACATTCAATAAAAAGGCAATGGCAATATGCTGTTGCCTTTTTCATCAAAGCAGGAGTATAAGACGGTGCAACTCCGTCGGCTTTGTTTAAGGAGATAATTACAATGAATTGTATTGTTACGGCAGAGGACATAAAAAACGAAATTGGCATTGACCTAAGCCAAGCGTTAGGCAAACAATCGCAGTATATAAACAGGTGGCTCGAACGCCAACAGCGCTCGATACTGAACCACATTGCACGTTACGCATACGGTGGGATTGAGCAGGCGGAAGGGTACTTGCATTATCCCGTTACCGCTCAAGTTATTAGAGAAGCGCTCATTGAGCATATAGTGTTTCTCTCGCACAACAACTTTATCGACGCGTCGGAAATTGCCAACAAGGACGTCGCGGACAACATGCGTGACATTGCGCCGTTGGCACATGACATTCTGCTCAACGGTGGACTGCTATATACAGGAGCGCATTGATGAAATCGTTAGACGAACTCACAGCTACGGACCTGGCGCAAATGTTTGTCACGCTTGCCCGTCAGGAAAGCATGCGAGTAGGCTACCGTCGCGGAGTTCAGCACGGCTCGGGTGTTATTCCATTTGACACAGGCGCGTTGCAACGCACAATCAGAGTAGTTCGTGGCGGAACAAATACAGCACAGGTCAACATCGGCAACGAAAGCGTGTTTTATGCTAAGTTCTTGGAGTTCGGTGCAACACTTCAAAACGGTGCGCCAAACATGCACAGGGGCTTTGTAGAGCGTTTTGTCGCGGACAAATTCGCCCAGTACCTATCATCGCAGTTGGGCGTAGCGGTGCAAGTAACAATCAAAGGAGACAACTAATGGAGTTGACAATTCAACAAAGGCAGTACCAACTGGACCATTCGCACGTGTTTACGGCGACCGTCAAGCGTACGAAACAAAAGTTCAAGTTCGGTTTTGTAGATGATACTACAAGCGATACGCAGTCCACGGAGCACGTACACGGCTTTTGGAGCGGTAGAACGTCGCGCACGATTGAAACGGTAGAGACGGTGGATATCAACGCGCAAGACACAATCGAGTTAGACCAATTCGGTTTTGGCAAGGTTTCGACAACGCATTCAACCTTCCTCAATCCGCTTGAACTGCAATTTGTTCCGAAGGACATGGCAAGCAAAATAACAAAAATTACGCTAAACGCAACGGGGAGTAAATAATGTTTAACACACTAAGACGAGAAATAGAGGAAATACTGGGGGATAATTTTGCTGTTTTCTTCGAGTACAGCACAAACCCTGAAAACAACGATAAAATACTCAACGAATATAAGAATGTCGGTGTTCTATACGTGAATTACGGCGATCTTAAACTCTTGCCGGGCAATCAAGGGCTTACAGGGGCGTTACAGCTTGATTTATTGCTTTCCATAAAGGAAGGGGTGGAGTTGGAAAGCGTCGTTTCTAAGCCACTGTACGCCCTTTTGAAACATCAAAATGGCAACATATACCCCATTAAGGAACGTCAAAATGACGGACAGTGCGAAGATAAAGAAATAGCGTATCGCTACGTGCTCAATTACCATATGCCGACAAGCACGGGCGAGATACAGACAACTGCGGCAGGCGTAGAGTACGTCGTTTATTCGCTTCCCATCGACGTGACAGTTTCAACAACGCTCATGATGGGCGATCAGTTTGTATTGGAGGTGAAGTATAACGGCGAATACACAAAGCTCAACAATGCTTCAACTACCGTTATGAATCCCAAGTTGACGTTAGACCCGCACACTCTTGTTAATGGCGACAACGTTACAAAGTCGTCAGCCGTCGCTAGGGTGTGGGGTAATCGGGTTGATATTCTATTTGACGACAGTGACAAATTGCACATGGCAATTTACAAAGCGTTGAATGAAAATCCCGACACCGTGTGGGATATTCGTTACAGCATTGACGGCACCAACTATACCGAACGGACAGTATTGTTTTTCGATAGCACGTTTACCTTTACAACGGGACAATTCGTCGTGCTGAGTATCAACATGTGTGAGGCAGCATAACAATGGCAGAAATTACAATTAATTTCACGTTGCAAGGTGGTGGAGACGGTGGAAATGGCACGAGTAACTCGCAACCGAACGGAGCAACTTCCAAAGCCAACGCTAAGACTGAGCTTACGGTGTCAACAGCGCTGTCCATTGCCAAGCAGTTCAGCTCGCAGATTGTTGACGGGTATATCAGTTCCATTGGCTCGCGCACCGGTAACTATGTCATGCAGGAAAAGGCACAAAACACGTTGGCTGTGGTTGGCAAGGTGGCTTCCATCGGTGCGGCGTTTGCTGCTAACTGGGTACTGGGAGTTGTGGCGCTTGTTGGCGAAGGAATAAACTTCGGTTTCCAAGTGGCGCAACAAAACAGGGACGTCATGTGGCAAAACCGCAACGCCGAGCAACTGCGGCGAAGGGCAGGCTACAACAGCAATTACAACAGGTGAGGATATGATTACACAAACAATAGTGAATTTGAGCACCAACGAAGATATCACGGAAAGCGTTCAGCAACCAATAACTATCAATCAACGACTGGATCGCGAATTGGATAGCGGTTATTTCGACTATCGGAAGTGCGACAAGGAATGTGAAGACCGCATAACTACTCCGTTGTCAGGGTTTAGAATTACGCTATCTGACGGCGATAAAGAGGACATGGTGGCTGATTTCATCGGCACAGACCAACGGACGCTTTTGCGCGGAAAGTTCGGCAGTGACAAAACAGGGCACACAGCACCGTTATTTAGGCACAACGTTAATCTTACCGAACCGACAAAGTTGCTCGAAGGTACGTTGATTGACGGTTTCGCAGTGACGCAACCTGACGAGAATAAGAACACGCAAGGCAAATCAACTACGGAGTATCTCACGTTTGGCTCTTTCGATCGCGTGGAAGAATATGCAACAATTTCGTTCGGTTACAAAACAATCAAGACTGAGAGCGCTCTCAAGTCCGTAAGCGTACAAATAAGATCCAGTAATGTCGCAACCGTTTCTTCGGGCGTTCGTTTCCAAGAAGGTGACGACTTTTTTGAAGTATATGTTGGATATACAACAAAGCCTGCATACATCGAACTTTCGTACACGTATGAAGAACTTTTCAAATCGCAATCGCTCAAGGAAGTAGTGGACAGACTTTTAAAAGTGTCGTCATTGTGCCAAACGGGTGAGGAACAGCGTTTTGTATTCAATCCCAATTCAAGTTTGGATTTACTTTTGAAAAACACAATTTCCCCGCAGTTCAAGTGGAGTACGCAGACAACACTGTGGGAGTGTCTGTGCGATATTGGCAGCGTCATTGATGCGATACCCCGCCTAAAGGCAAACGGTAGCAAGTTTGTTTACGTTGACTTTGACTTGGTAAACGACAGTTCGCAAAAAGTCACGCAAATGCTCGACGAGTTCGCAATTGACTACGGCGAGGAAGTGGACGAGAGTCAATACAACACACAATTGCGGTCGGTGGTGGAGAATATAAAAGAGGAATAGCGCCGATCGTTAAGGCTTTCTAATTTTTTAATAAAAAAAATAAAAAATTTGCTTAACTTTTTGTAAACCAAATAGGTATAATATGTAGAAATGTGGTAAATCAACAAAAAAAGTGAACGATAAGCGAAAAAATAAAGTTTTTTTTTTCTAATCCTGCAATACAATTGACATTGATTGTGCTATCATATATTATTAATAAGGAGAAATAGATGCATAAAATATTTAAGCGAAGAGTAGAGTAAGAGAAAGGATATTATGATAATAGAGGATATTAAAAATAATACATTCTGTATAATCTATAATTATACGGTCTTCCGAATGTAATTCTCTTTTTGATATATATTAATATGGGGAGGTACTTACTAATGGAAGAATTTACGAAATTTAAAAACAAAGTTATAGATTTACTAAAACAGAAAGGTTTAGATGAAATTACAATAGAAGAAATTTTGAAAGATGAAGATATTTATCTTGCGATAAATAATCATATTTCAGAGGAGAGTGTAGTGTGGGCAATTCTATTTTAGTTGCAAAAGAATCAGATATTGTTGAAGTTGATGCTTTAACATTTTATACGGAGTTTACTTCAAGAAGACATTTATTACAAAATGCTACGAGAGTTATTCCTCGTGAGTTAGAACATTACCAAAAAAATTGCAAGCATTTTTTGATGTTGAGAGATCATTCTGCTGGACTGGCAATTGAACAAAGTGGGAGAATTATTTCAGTTTTCAACGCAGGAGAGTATCATCATGCTGGCACGGTTTTGCTAACAAAAGCAATCAATCTTGGCGGAAACAAATTAGAGTGTTTTGATGTCGAACAATTGCGATATATTTACATGTCCAATGGCTTTATTCCTGTGAGCAGATATTTGTGTGATTTGAGTGACAAAGAAGATTTATATTTGGATTTTCTGAAAAAAGAAGGTCGCAAAAATATCTACATTTTATTTTGGATATATAGGCCGATGTTTAATGTGTATCGAAAAGAAGATATTGTATTTCGGGATGTACATATTAAGACATTTGAAACAGAGGAAGAAGCGGAAAAGTTTAGAGATAAAATATTAAAAGAATGTTCTTCGCTTGACAAACTTTCTCAAGAACTAAGAGATTATCTCAATACAATTATAATAATTAAACAGGACAAAGAGAAAAATAAAGACTAAGACAAAAAGTAGTAAAAACGATAAAGACAATTAATCGATAATGGCACAATCAATAAAAAGACAAGCAATCCGCTTGTCTTTTTTGTTGCGCAAAATATGGCTCGAGGGAACAAGTGGCATAAAGATAGGGGAGTCAAGCTCCCCTTATTGTAGTTAGTCGTTTTTCTTGAGTTCGTCCACTTGCTTTTGTAGGTCGGCGACTTGTTTCTCGAGTTGCTCGACTTTGGATGGGCTGCGTGGATGGCGTTTGAACGCCCCTGTTTTTACTAGATCAACGATGAACAGGGCGAGAAAAACGAGAAAGATTACGCTAACAGCGGTGAAAACAACTGTTTGTGCCACAAGGACAAAAGAATCAAAAGAAAAAGGTGTTGTCAATCGATCTTTTATATTATGATAACTGTTCTGATATGTGCCAAAAACTTTACTATAAGTTGAATATACAAAACAACTGTCACTTCTACTTCCAATTGGAACAATGAGAAGAATAACCAATGTCACTAAAGTTATGAAAACAATTGCAAGATAGACAATTCTTTTTGCAGTAAAAAACGATTTCATGTATTAAATATACATTACTCAAACAAAAAAAACAAGCAGGAAACAAAATATTTATGAAAAATTGTACAATTTTCCCCACAACAAATGGTTGGGCAAGTGCAAGATCGACGGGCGACGCATTTCTTACAGATACAAACTGCGCAATTATTGTTAATCAGCCAATTCACAATTTGTCTAAGGTTTTAATAAATGGCGACGAGATAGCAATCACATATTTTTATGAAGATCAGACACCTTGGATTTCCGGTCATGTTTCCGATTTGTATGTGAATGGTGTTAAATTACAGGGCTTGGACATCACGCGCTACGTTCTCGAATACGATGTATATCAAACAAGAGATATCATATTAAAAAACGGCAATGACGACCCATACGCATACATCGGTAACATCGTCAGAAACAATACTTGCTACTACAAGCAAAACGAAAACGTTATTTATCTTGTTAATGACGGTTTCGGTCAATACAATAAAGGTTACAATTTTTCAGCAATGGTTACCAGCGCTGTTTATTGGCTAATGGCGCATAGCGAAAACGTCACAGCAAAAGATGAAAAAGGTGTTTTTCACAAGGTCATATTCCATACTACTGAAGAAATAAAAAAATATTCGTCAATTGATCCAAGAGATTTTACATTTCGCGTGTACTATACACCCCTCGGCGAATCCGTAGCACTCACTGTTCCTAAGACCGAACCGCAGGAACATCAATTCACAATCCCTGTCAGCCAACAGCAGCCAATCGTAAGCTCGCAGGCATACGGCAAGAACTTACAATCCCTTGCTAACCGCACAGGCGTTGCTGTACGCATAGTCAAGCGAAAGGTATATACGCTCGACCAAATACGCAAACTCGGCTCCTACTGGCAAGAGACGGATAAAGACGGCAACCGTACGGGCAATATCTACACGCTCACGTCGCAGGAAATAGTTCTGCAAGGTGGCTACGCTATCTGCACCGAACGTTGGTCGAAGAACTGGATGATGCAGTCGGAGTACGTTGGTATCAATCGCGAGTTTCGAAGTTGGAATATCCCTGCGGACATAGTGCAGCGCAACCTGCATTACCAAGACTATTGTTACATAACGTCTGATAAAGACTTTGACAAGGACGGCAAGTTTACGAAAGATTGTGACCTAACCGACG
>JAFLVJ010000015.1 GCA_022508375.1 Clostridiales bacterium
TAAAATACGGAAATCACGAAAGAAAGTCGTTTTCCAAGACAAAGGAAGTATTGCCTTTGCCAAATCTCATCGAGGTGCAAAAATCCAGCTACAAAATGTTCATCGACCAAGGCATTCAGGAAGTCTTTGAAGACTTTTCGCCTATCGAGGACTTTGCGGGACATTTCAGACTGGAATTTTTGGATCACCGTATCGAGGCTAGTCCGAAGTATTCGGAAGCGGAGTGCCGTCTGCGCGACGCAACGTACGCAGCGCCCCTGAGACTTAACGTGCGCCTTATCAACAAGGGTACGGGTGAGTTCGTCGATCAGGAAGTGTTCATGGGCGATTTCCCGCTTATGACCAATACCGGAAGCTTCATAATCAACGGCGCAGAGCGTGTAATCGTCAGTCAGCTCGTCCGTTCGCCCGGTGTATATTGCGACGTACAGTTGGATAAGAACGGTAAGCCCTTCTACAACACGACGGCAATGCCCAGCCGCGGCGCGTGGTTGGAAATCGAACACGACTCCAACAACAACATCTTGAACGTTCACATCGACCGCAACAGAAAGCTGCCTATTACGGTGCTTTTACGCGGAATACTTCACGACGGCACAAGCAGCGGTAGCGGTAACTACATTGCAAAGCTGTTTGAGTACGATCCGGTACTGGCGCTGTCTTTCGTTAAGGACGACACGGCTACGGATCTCGAATCGCTTATCGAAATATACAAGCGTCTGCGTCCCGGTGAAACTCCCAATGAGGAATCGGTTCAAAAGACGTTGAACGACCTGCTTTTCGACGCTCACCGTTACGACCTTGCTCGCGTTGGCCGTTACAAGTACAACAAAAAGCTTGCCTTGGCTAGCCGTATCAAGGGCTTGACGCTTGGAAAGGACGTACAGGTCAACCTGCTGACATTTGCCAAGTACACCTGCCTTACCAAGGAACAGGCAACGCAAATTGCCAAGAGCGGTGTTGTACGCTCCATCAAGATGCTTAACGATGACGGTAATACGGTGGACGTTGCGGTTTACGATAAGAAATCCTTCTACGACAGTGTTGTTGACGGATATCTTGACGAAGCTGTTACTATTCCCTGCAAGCGTACAATTGCAGCAGGTACACGCTTGAGTGAATCGGACGCATACGACATTCAACACAGCGGTATTAACGAAATATATACCGACGAACAAACATATACCGAAATATTCAATGCTAAGGACGCCAAGTCGGCTCACGATTACGAAAAGGTGCTCAGTGAACAACTGGGTTGCGTAATCATGACGGAGCGTGGCATACTGGACGCATACGAGGAGCAAATCGACGCCAGCGGACGCGTTTTGAGCGAACTGCCCAAGACAACCTATGAGGAAAGAAAGGGTGAAATTCTCGTTAGCGAAGCTGCTCAGATTGCATTCGAAAACGGCTACAACCTGTACAAATCCAACATTGCAGGCGTAATTGCTTTCGCTACGGAATGTCCTCACGTTAAGGTTATAGGTAACCGCACGGTGGACGCTCACGATTACGCGTTGGGTTATGACGCCCGTTTTGCGGAAATCGACTACAAGGCGCTTGGACTGTATGAAGCGGTGGATAGCGAAGTGCTCAAGGAGATACTTTCCTCCGAACTTAGTCTGGACGACACTGCAGCACTCATTAAGTCACGCCGTGACGAGCTTATCAGTAAGCACATCACGCACGAGGATATCATTGCTACCGTCAACTACAACCTCGGCATGAAGTACGGTATCGGCGTTGCCGACGACATCGACCACTTGGCTAACCGTCGCGTTCGTTCCATTGGCGAGTTGCTTCAAAACCAATTCCGTATCGGTATCAGCCGTCTGGAAAGAGTTATCCGCGAACGTATGGCTATTCAGGAACCGGGCAAGGCTACCCCGCAATCGCTTATTAACGTTCGTCCCGTATCTAGCGCAATCAAGGAGTTCTTCGGTTCTTCACAGTTGTCGCAATTCATGGATCAATCCAACCCCATTGCGGAGTTGACGCACAAGCGTAAGCTGTCCGCACTCGGTCCCGGCGGTTTGAACAGAGACCGTGCAACATTCGAAGTACGTGACGTTCACTACACTCACTACGGCAGAATGTGCCCGATAGAAACCCCCGAAGGACAGAACATCGGTCTTATCACGTCGCTTGCCGGTTACGCCCGTATCAACGAGTACGGCTTTATCGAAGCGCCTTATCGCAGGGTCGATAAGATCCACAACAAGGTTACCGAAACGGTTGAATACCTGTCCGCTGACGAAGAGGACAAGTACATCATCGGTCAGGCAAACGAACCGCTGGACGATAACGGCTACTTCGCTCACGAACGTATCACTTGCCGCAGACGTGAAGAAATATTGGAGTTCCCCCGTGAAAAGGTGGACTACATCGACGTATCCCCGAGACAGCTTATTTCCGTTGCAACAAGTCTTATTCCCTTCCTTGAAAACGACGACACCAACCGTGCCTTGATGGGATCGAACATGCAACGTCAGGCTGTTCCTCTTATCAGCCCCGAGGCGCCCATTGTTGCAACCGGTATCGAAGCCCGTATTGCTTACGACAGCGGTGTAATGGTAATTGCCGAGGAAGCAGGTACCGTGCTGCGCGCAACGGACAACAAGATCATCATTCAAGGTGACAACGGTGCGCTGCAGGAGTACATCCTCAAGAAGTTTGTACGCAGTAACCAAGGCACATGTATCAACCAAAAGATTATCGTAAAAGTAGGCGAACACGTCGAAAAGGGTCAGGTTATTGCAGACGGTCCCAGTACCGACGGCGGTGAGTTGGCTCTCGGCCGCAACATGCGTATCGGATTTATGACATGGGAAGGCTACAACTACGAGGACGCAGTATTGCTTAGCGAACGTCTGGTAAAGGAAGACGCGTTTACATCTATCCACATCGAGGAACACGAAATCGAATGTCGTGAAACCAAGCTCGGACCGGAAGAGTTTACCCGTGATATCCCCAACGTCGGTGAAGACGCGTTGAAGGACCTTGACGAAGATGGTATCATTCGTATCGGTGCAGAAGTTCACCCCGGCGATATCCTCGTCGGTAAGGTTACTCCCAAGGGAGAAACGGACTTAACCCCCGAAGAAAGACTGCTCCGTGCAATCTTCTCCGAAAAGGCAAGAGAAGTACGCGATACGTCATTGCGCGTTCCCAACGGCGAAGGCGGTATCGTTGTGGACGTCAAGGTGTTCACTCGCGAAAACAAAGACGAGCTCGACCCCGGCGTCAGCAAGCTTGTACGCGTATATATCGCGCAAAAACGTAAAATCTCCGTCGGCGATAAGATGGCAGGCCGTCACGGTAACAAGGGTGTAGTATCGAGGATTCTTCCCGAAGAAGATATGCCCTTCATGGAGGACGGAACTCCCCTTCAAATCGTACTTAACCCCTTGGGCGTTCCCTCACGTATGAATATCGGTCAGGTATTGGAAGTTCACTTGGGACTTATTTCAAAGATGCTTGGCTGGCACATAGCAACACCTGTTTTCGACGGCGCAACGGAGGAAGAAATCCGTCACCTGTTTGAAGAAAACGGCATGGTCAACCCCGTTACGGGCAAAGTTGACGGTAAAGTTCAACTTTACGACGGACGTACCGGTGAACCATTTGAAAACAGAGTAACCGTCGGTTACATGTACTACCTCAAGCTCGTCCACTTGGTAGATGACAAGATTCACGCACGTAGTACAGGTCCTTACAGCCTTGTTACGCAACAGCCCTTGGGCGGTAAAGCGCAATTCGGCGGACAGCGTTTCGGCGAAATGGAAGTGTGGGCGTTGGAAGCTTACGGCGCTGCAAATATCCTGCAAGAAATACTTACAGTCAAGTCCGACGACGTGGTGGGACGTGTAAAGACGTACGAATCCATCGTCAAGGGCGAAAATATCCCCGACCCAGGTATCCCCGAAAGCTTTAAGGTTCTTATCAAAGAGTTGCAGTCGTTGGCACTGGATGTCAAGGTGCTTTCTGCCGACAAGGAAGAAATCATTGTTCGCGACTCCACAGACGACGAGGCAGACTACAACGAAATCATGCAGACAGAGCGCGAAGATCGCAAGGCTGCAATGCACGAATTCAACGAAGAAGACGAAATTGCGCTTGAAGGCGAAACCGTTCAGAACTTCTCGGTGGATGACGACGACTTCAGTCTTGACAGTCTGTTCGATAACGAGGAAGAAGACGCTCTTGGCGAACTGTTCAGCGGTGAAAAGACTGAAGACAACGATTTGGAAGATGAAGAAAATCTTGACGATGACGGTCTTGACAGTTTGCTGGACGCTTTAAACGGCGGCAGTGATGATGACGATGACATCGACTTATTCGGCGACGACGAAGACGATGACGACGATGATGACAAAGAATAATAAGGGAGGTAACGTAAATGAGTAACGATAAAACATTAACGAGTCAGTCTATATCAGCGTTGCGTTCCAACACTTTGGCAAGAACAGGTCTTATGAATGACTTCGATTCTATCCAAATTGGTATCGCATCTCCCGAAAAAATCCGCGAGTGGAGCTACGGCGAAGTTAAAAAGAGCGAAACAATCAACTACCGTACTCAAAAACCCGAAAAAGACGGTCTGTTCTGCGAAAGAATATTTGGACCGGTCAAGGACTGGGAATGCCACTGCGGTAAATACAAACGCATTCGCTACAAGGGCGTAGTGTGTGAAAAGTGCGGAGTTAAAGTAACTAAATCTAAGGTACGTCGCGAACGTATGGGACACATCGAACTTGCGTCGCCCGTATCGCACATTTGGTACTTCCGTGGGACGCCGTCGAGAATGGGACTTATTCTCGACATGTCTCCCAAATATCTTGAACAACTTATCAACTTCCAAAGCTACGTGGTAATCGACCCCATGACCAGCGGTATGCAGTACAAGCAAATTCTCAGCATGAGCGAGTACCGCGAAGCACAAGCAAAGGCTAAGGAAGATCCTATGTTGAGTTTCCGCGCGGGAACAGGCGCAGAGGCAGTTCGCGAACTGCTTCAAAATATCGACCTCGAGGCTGAGGCTAAGGAACTTCGCGACATCTTGGCAAAGACTAACCAAGGCGCCAAGAAGGTTCGCGCAATTAAGCGTTTGGACATTGTCGAAGCATTCCGCAAGAGCGGTAACCGTCCCGAGTGGATGATACTTACCGTTTTACCGGTGCTTCCGCCCGAACTCAGGGCAATGGTTCCCCTTGACGGCGGCAGATACGCTACAAGTGACTTGAACGACCTGTATCGCAGAGTTATCAACCGTAACAACCGTCTTAAGAGACTTATCGAAATTAACGCTCCGGAAATTCTTATCAACAACGAAAAGCGTATGTTGCAGGACGCTGTAGATAGCCTCTTGGACAACAGCCGCAGCAAACGTCCTCAAACGGGCGCAGGCAACCGCGAATTGAAATCCTTGTCGGGATTGCTTCGCGGTAAGCAAGGTCGTTTCCGTCAAAACCTGCTTGGTAAGCGTGTTGACTACTCCGGCCGTTCGGTTATCGTAGTAGGTCCCGAACTTAAGCTTCACCAATGCGGTATTCCCAAGGAAATGGCGTTGGAACTGTTCAAGCCATTTGTCATGAAAAAGCTTGTGGAAAACGGTACCTGCCACAACGTTAAATCCGCTAAAAAACGCGTAGAACGCGCTGACGACAAGGTATGGGATATCCTCGAAGGCGTTATCAAGGATCACCCTGTCATGCTCAACCGCGCGCCCACGCTGCACAGACTGTCTATTCAGGCATTCGAGCCCGTACTTATCGAAGGTAGAGCAATCAAGCTTCACCCACTTGCATGTACAGCGTTCAACGCCGACTTCGACGGCGACCAGATGGCAGTGCACGTACCTCTTAGTATCGAGGCGCAAACGGAAGCAAGATATCTGATGCTTGCTGCAAATAACATTCTTAAACTATCCGACGGTAAGCCTGTTATTTCTCCCACGCAGGACATGGTTTTGGGTTGCTACTACCTTACAACCGTTCGTTGCGACGTGGAGGAAACGAAAAAGATTATCGAGCTGTACGACGAAACAAGACATCAACGTGCTTTGACGGAGGAAGAAGTAGAGCTGCTGCGTAAGGGCAAGTTCTACAGCAGTTTCGACGAAGCGTACGAGGCGTACGTTGCTCACGATATCACTTTGCACACAGTCGTTAACATTCAGATGGAAGACGGTTCTAAGATTTGGACAACGGTCGGCCGTTTGATATTCTGTCAGGCAATCTACTACGATTACGTGGACGCAAGCGCCGAAAAGATCGACGCCGAGACCATCCGTGACCCCGAAGCGCTGGCAATTAAGACGCTTGAACGTCACACGCTTGGTATTCAAAAGCACCTTACCAAGGACATGATCGGTAATCCGTCCAGTTACCTTGTAGGTAAAAAGCAACTTAGTAAAATCGTTGAAAAGTGCTTCAAGCTGCGCGGAACAACTCCCACGGCTACGATGCTCGATAACGTCAAAGCACTTGGTTACAAGTACAGTACGATAAGCGGTCTGACAACAAGTGTGTTCGACATGCACGTACCCGAACAGAAGAAGCAAATATTGAACGACGCCGATAAGCAAGTCATTGCAATCGAAGAAAGCTACAACGAAGGTTTCCTGACGGAAAACGAACGTTACAACGCAGTTATCGACGTTTGGAAGGACGCCGCTAAGGAAGTTGAAACGTTGGTTGGAGAGGTCATGGAAGAGGATAACCCCATTTGGATGATGTCCAACTCCGGCGCGCGTGGTAGTATCAACCAGATTCGTCAGTTGTGCGGTATGCGCGGATTGATGAGCGATCCTTCGGGACGTACAATCGAATTGCCCGTTAAAGCATGCTTCCGCGAAGGTTTGAGCGTACTTGAGTACTTCATTTCCTCACACGGCGGACGTAAAGGTATGGCAGATACCGCGCTTAAAACGGCAGACTCGGGTTACTTGACCCGCCGTCTTGTTGACGTAGCGCAAAACGTTATCGTTCGCGAAGAAGACTGTTCGGCAGGCTCCCGTCCGCAGGGTATGTGGATTGAGGCTTTCCGCGGTTCGGGAACGGACGAAATTATTGAAAAATTCGAAGACCGTATCATCGGTAAATACGTTATCGACGACGTTGTTGACCCCAAAACAGGCGAAATTATCTGTCACGGCGACACAATGATCAATGATGACCTTGCTCGCGAAATAGTAAAAGCAGGTATCGATAAGCTGTACATGAGAACGGTTCTCACCTGTCGTAGCGAACACGGCGTATGCTGCAAGTGCTACGGCTCCAACATGGCAACGGGTAAGCCCGTAAACCTTGGCGAAGCAGTAGGCGTAATTGCAGCGCAATCCATAGGTGAGCCGGGAACGCAGCTTACCATGCGTACGTTCCACACCGGCGGTGTTGCAACTGCCGACGACATTACCCAAGGTTTGCCGCGTGTTGAAGAATTGTTCGAAGCGCGTAAACCCAAGGGCTGTGCAATCGTATGCGAAGTAAACGGTACTGTAACAATCCCCACCAATACGGAAAAGAAGATTGTTCAAGTAACGGACAGCAACGGTAAGGTTACCGAATACGTTATCCCCTATACTTCACGTATCAAGGTACACGACGGCGACGTGGTAGAAAGCGGAACTCCCTTGACCGAAGGCTCCATCTATCCGCAAGACTTGCTGTCAACCAAGGGTCTTAGAGCAGTGGAGGAGTACCTTGTAAAGGAAGTTCAGGCAACCTACCGCTCAAACGGTGTTGAAATCAACGACAAGCACGTCGAAGTTATCGTTCGTCAGATGCTTCGTAAGGTTCGTATCGAAGACGCAGGTACAACGGATATGCTCCCCGGCGAAATTGTCGATATCTTCAAGTTCGAAGATGAAAACGACAAAGCTTTGGAAAATGACGGCGTACCCGCAACGGCTAAGCGCGTTCTGCTTGGTATCACCAAGGCAAGCTTGGCAACGGATAGCTTCCTGTCGGCAGCATCCTTCCAGGAAACCTCAAGAGTTTTGACGGAAGCCGCAATCAAGAACAAGTGCGACCCGCTGTACGGCTTAAAGGAAAACGTAATCATCGGCAAGATGATATCCGCAGGTACAGGTCTTGCGCAATACCGCGAAATGGAACTTGTTCCACGCGTTGTCACGGATGATGATTCCGACGAAGACTAGGTATCCAGTCGATTAATATGGTTTGGATAAGGTATATACTTTATTAACTGTACAAAACAAGCTCAGTGAAAAACACTGAGTTTGTTTTTTATCAAGGTTTTTATTTTTAATGATATGCTTGTAACCCCTAGTCAGATTGGGTATTGACATTTAGCCATGTTGTCAATTATAATAAATTTGCCAAATAGAATTAAGGCAACATTTTGGGGGAGGTAATTATGAGTAACTTTATGGATAATAATGTTCCAAAATATGAATGCAAAGTGGTGGTTGAAGAAAAAAAAGAAAACGTATGGGACGAAGTATCTAACACCTTTACTGCAATTGTGCAGTCGGCAGGAGAGGCTGTTGTTGAAGCAAAAAAGACGAAAGACGAGCAAGAAAAAAGCGCTGCAGGTTCGAGTAACACTCAAACAGAAAGTAATTAACGCGAAGACGCGTGCCATTTTCTTAGTCTAATCGCAAGATATAACTCATATTAATAATAAAAAAGGCGGAGAAAAAGTCTCCGCTTTTTTTTGTAAAAAACATGTTTGTATCACTACATAAAATATAACATTTTAGTCAGTGTTGTTTTTATTCGTCAGTAAGTCCGAGTAAGTAATCAGCGGAGACGTCCAAGGCGCGACACAGTTTTTCAAAGGTGGCAAGACTGGGGAGCTTGTCAGTAGTGTAATACTGTGTAACCATTTCATTTGATATGCCAATTTTTGCGCCTAACTCGGTAGTGGTCATTCCCGACAGTTTTATTTCTTCTTTTAACCGTTTTTTGAATTTATCGTTCATATTGTTATTATAACCACTGGTTAGTTGTATTATGCACATTTCTAATCTACGGTTAGAGAAAGATTGAAAATTAAAATATAGTTATCTATAATAAAGCTGTATATACAGCAACAGTAAAATAGATTGTTAGGATATAAATGGTAATATAGTGGAGGGTATAATGAAAAAAAGGAGATTTTGGCTTATCATCATAGCAATTGCGATGTCGGTTTGTATGATTTTAAGTATTGTAGCTTGTAGTGAGAACGGTAAAGTGCATGATGCTGAAGAAAATAAAAACGAGATTTGGTCAATTGCACGCTTATATGCTTTGGCCCAGGAAAATGGTTTTGATGGTACATTTGAAGACTTCGTTGCTATATTCAAAGGTGATAAAGGCAACCAAGGAACGCAAGGTGACCAATGTATTCAAGGTGACCAGGGCGAACAGGGTATCCAGGGTGATAAAGGAGAAAAAAGGTGAGCAGGGTGACCAATGTATTCAAGGAGAGCAAGGCGACAAAGGCTTGGACGGAATTAGCGTTAAGTCGGCTTACATAGACAATCGCGGACACTTGATTCTTGTTCTCAGCGACGGTACGATAATCGACGCCGGCAAGGTCAGTCAAGGTTATACCGAGGGGCTGGAATATATCTATGGTCGCAATGCCTTTACCAATGATATAACTGCAATAGTAAAAGGAATCGGTGCGGCAACAGATTACGACATTGTTATACCTCCTACGTACAGGGGTTATCGCGTCGCTTACATTTGGCAGTCGGCATTTTAAGGCAATACACATATACAAAGCGTTGTCATTCCAGACGGCGTCAAGACAATATCCAGTAACACGTTCCGTGACTGTACGTCGCTTTTTAGTGTGGTCCTTCCCGACAGCGTGGTGCAAATAAATAGCGGCGCGTTTGAAAATTGCTCAAACTTGGAAAGTATTTTAATCCCCGACAGAGTAACAAGTATCGCCGAAAGCGCGTTTGTCGGAACGTATTTCTACAACAACGAGCGCTATTGGACAGACGACATGCTGTACTTAGGCAAGCATTTGATAAAGGCGCGGCAAGATATCTCCGGTAGCTGCGCGATAAGAGACTACACAATAAACATTGCGGAACGAGCATTTTACAATTGTCAAAATTTGACGAAATCGTCATGCCCTCCAGCCTTGCAAGGATAGGTAGTAACGCCTTTGAAGGGTGTACCGGTTTGACGGAAGTTAATATTCCCTACGGCGTTACTTCTATTGGTTCGGGGGCGTTTAGAGATTGTAAAAATTTGTCAACGGTAATTATAGCCGATAGTGTGACACACATATGGAACAGCGCATTTTCAAATTGCACAAGATTGACGAACATTATTATTCCCGATAGCGTTGTTTGGCTTGACTCATCTGCTTTTTACAAATGCAAGAGCTTACAGAGTATCACTCTTCCCACAGGAATAACGCAAGTTAGTTCAACTCTTTTCCAAGATTGTGAAAGCTTGACAAGCGTAACCTTCGGCGCCAATATCACTTTGATTATGCGTCGCGCTTTTGCCGATACAAATCTGACGAAAATTCATTTTAATGGCACAATGGCTCAATGGGAAGCTATCGAATAGGAGCAAGATTGGGACTACCGTGACCGCAACACCACACTCTCGTTTACAGTACATTGCATAGACGGCGATATTAAAGTAAATTAACCAGTACTATGTGTAATTTGTGAGATTAATTTCAATTTAACTGGCAGTCAAGTGGTAGAAAATCGCTTGACTGCTTTGCTTTATTTTGGTAGAATATACGTTGGTATTTTATGGCTTACAGTATGCACAACGTAGTGATCGGCAGGAGGCAGATACTTCGCGAGTTGAAAAAAGACAACATCGCCGAGATTCAAATCGCCACCGACGCCGAAACGCAATACATCACATCCCTCATCGAAGTGGCTAAGGAGCACGGCGTTACGTACAGGCTCAGCGGTACGATGAGTGAGATTTCCGCCGAATACGGTATTGAAGTACCGACAGGCGCGGTAGGAGTGCTGAAGGCGTAAAACCAATCGCAACGGTATAGTTGGTGTGCAAACAGTCAAAAATCTGTATTTGGAAAATAGTTATTTTGATTGATGTAAATGCGAAAAAACCGTTGCAAATACACTTGATATACCCCGTTTTGTGCAAAAACCTAACATGTGCGCAGATTTGCAGATGTGCAGGGGCGCAAAACGCGTATATATATGGACTCCCTGAGAGATCCGACATTCACTATTGAAAGGAGGTAAACAAATGGCAACAATCAACCAGTTGATCAGACAAGGCAGAAAAAGTGAAGCTGAAAAGAGCAAGTCCCCTTTGCTTGACAGTTGTCCGCAAAAGCGTGGCGTTTGCTTGAACGTTACTACGACTTCACCCAAAAAGCCCAACTCAGCTCTCCGTAAGATTGCGCGTGTACGCCGTACCAATGGTATGGAAGGTACTTGCTACATTCCCGGTGAAGGTCACAACCTTCAAGAGCACAGCGTTGTATTGATTCGTGGCGGCAGAGTTCGTGACTTGCCCGGTATCCGTTACCACATCATCCGTGGTACGCTTGATACAGCAGGCGTTGCAAACCGCAAGCAAGCTCGTAGTAAGTACGGCGCAAAACGTCCCAAGACTAAGTAAGGGACTACCGGTATTACAGTTCAATTGGTGAAATGTCGGATGTTTTTTAGTTTGATGTTTCGCCGAGTAAGCAGTATGTCGCAAGCAGTGTCTTGTATCAGACAGAAGTTTCTCCGTGGCAAACCACGTCGAGTTGGCTGTATTTGGTAAAAACAAAATTAAAAAACAAAATCTACAAGGAGGAAAAACACATGCCCAGAAGAAGTGGAGTTCCCAAAAGGGACGTTCTACCCGATCCTGTTTATGGCTCGAAGGTTGTAACCAAGGTTATCAACCAAGTTATGCAGGACGGCAAGAAGGGTACTGCCCAGGAAATCGTTTACGGCGCTTTTGATGAAATCAAAGCCAAGACCGGTCAGGACCCAATGGAAGTGTTCACAAAAGCAATCAACAATCTTATGCCCATGCTCGAATGTAAAGCAAGACGTGTCGGCGGCGCTAACTATCAAGTTCCTATGGAAGTTCGCCCCGAACGCCGTCAGACGTTGGCAATCCGTTGGTTGGTAATGTTTGCACGCAAGCGCAGTGAAAGATACATGTATCTTCGTCTTGCAGGCGAACTTATGGACGCTTACAACGAAACAGGTAACGCTTTCAAGCGTAAGGAAGAAATGCACCGTTCAGCCGAAGCAAACAAGGCATTCGCGCATTTCAGATGGTAATAAAAAATAAATTTTTGTCGGTCTTGTGTTGGACAAGCGACAAAAATATGGAGTGTTAGATAAAATGGCAAGAGTATATCCCCTGCAAAACGTGCGCAACATCGGAATTATGGCGCACATCGACGCAGGCAAAACTACAACAAGCGAAAGAATACTGTTTTTCAGCGGAAAGACCCGTAAGCTCGGCGAAGTTCACGAAGGTACGGCTGTTATGGATAGTATGGCTCAGGAGCAGGAGCGCGGCATTACCATTGCAAGTGCTGCAACAACCGTTCACTGGGTCTCGAGCTACGACAACGTAGATTACCGTATCAACCTTATCGACACGCCGGGTCACGTTGACTTTACCGTCGAAGTCGAGCGTTCACTTCGCGTATTGGACGGCGCCGTTGCGGTATTTTGCGCAAAGGGTGGCGTTGAACCGCAAAGCGAAACGGTGTGGCACCAAGCATCCAAGTACAACGTTCCCCGTATTGCGTTCGTCAACAAGATGGACATCAACGGAGCTAACTTCTACAACGTCGTAAAGATGATGCGCGAACGTTTAAAGGCTAACGCAATGCCCATTCAGTTACCCATCGGTAAGGAGGAGACCTTCCGCGGTATCGTAGATGTAATTACGCGTAAAGCGTACTTCTACAACGACCCAACTGGTACCGTCATTGACGAGGCTCCAATCCCCGCCGATATGGTAAACGAAGTTGAGCAAGCGCGTGCGGAACTTGTCGAGTTTATCGCAGGTACGGACGACGTGCTCATGGAAAAATTCTTTGCGGAAGGCGACCTGAGTATCGACGAAATTAAAAAGGGTTTGCGAAAAGCTGTCATTTCGATGCAGATTAACCCGGTCCTCTGCGGTACCGCTTACAAAAACAAAGGTATTCAAAAATTGCTTGACGCAGTTTGCGATTATCTGCCCAGTCCCGTTGATATCGACCACGTCGTAGGCTTTGACGTTGACGACGAAAGCAAAAAAATTGTTCGTAAAACGGACGACAACGAACCTTTCTGCGGACTTGCGTTCAAGATTGTCGCCGACCCGTTTGTAGGCAAACTTGCATACTGTCGCGTTTACAGCGGAACACTCCAAGCAGGAACTTACGTTTACAACTCAACCAAGGGCAAGCGCGAACGTATCACGAAGGTGCTGCAAATGCACGCAGCTCAACGTGAGGAAATCGATGAAACCTACGCAGGCGAAATTGTAGCGCTCGTTGGATTAAAGGATACGACCACAGGCGATACGCTATGCGTTGAAAAGCACCCGATAGTGCTGGACAGCATGGTGTTCCCCGAACCCGTTATCAAGGTTGCAATCGAACCCAAGACCAAGGCAGGTCAGGAAAAGATGACGCTTGCGCTCATCAAGCTTGCCGAAGAAGACCCGACTTTCAAGACTTATACCGATCAGGAAACGGGACAGACCATCATTGCAGGTATGGGTGAGTTGCACTTGGAAATCATCGTAGATAGATTGCTACGTGAATTCAAGGTAGAGGCAAACGTAGGACAACCGCAAGTAAGTTACCGCGAAACAATCAAGAAATCCGTCGAGGCGGAAGGTAAATACGTACGTCAATCGGGCGGTAAAGGTCAATACGGTCACTGTAAGATTCGTCTTGAACCGCAGGAGCCGGGCAAAGGCTACGAATTTGTTGACGCAACGGTTGGCGGAAGTATCCCCAAGGAATACATCCAACCTGTTAACAACGGTATTCAGGAAGCTGCTAAAACAGGTCCTCTTGCAGGATACGAGGTGGTGGACTTCAAGGTTACCGTATATGACGGAAGTTTCCACGCGGTAGATAGCTCGGAAATGGCGTTTAAGATTGCAGGCTCGCTTGCATTCAAAAATGCGGCAAGTATTGCAGACCCCGTACTGCTTGAGCCCATGATGAAGGTGGAAATCACCATGCCCGAGGAATATCTCGGCGACGTTATGGGTAACGTATCAAGCCGTCGTGGCAATATTTCCGGTATAGAACTACGCAACGGCGTTCAAGTTGTAAATGCGTTGATACCGCTAGCCGAAATGTTCGGTTACGCAACGGACCTCAGAAGCCGTACTCAAGGCAGAGGCAACTACACAATGCAATTTGACCACTTTGCAGAGGTTCCCAAGGCAATAAGAGATAAAATTGCCAAGGGAATTCAGTAAAATATGTTTTTAGGGCAAAAACTTTTGTAAAAAGTATAGACCTAAACGAAAATCTATAGTATAATTGACTATAGTAGCGTTGTTGAAAACAGCGCAACACCAAAAAGAAAAATAAAAAATATTTAACAACTTCAAAATGGAGGAAGAACAACAATGGCAAAAGCTAAATTTGACAGAAGCAAACCGCACGTAAACATTGGTACTATCGGTCACGTTGACCACGGCAAGACAACCTTGACAGCTGCAATCACAATGGTTATGGCTATGCAAGGTAAAGCAGAAGTCATGAAATATGACGAAATCGACAAGGCTCCCGAGGAAAAGGCTCGTGGTATTACAATCAATACCGCTCACGTTGAATATCAAACAGACAAGCGTCACTACGCTCACGTTGACTGCCCCGGCCACGCTGACTATGTTAAAAACATGATCACCGGTGCTGCACAAATGGACGGCGCAATCTTGGTAGTTGCTGCATCCGACGGTCCGATGCCTCAAACTCGCGAACACATCCTTCTTGCTCGTCAGGTAGGCGTTCCTTACATCGTAGTATTCATGAACAAGACCGACCTTGTTGATGACCCCGAACTCCTTGAACTCGTAGAAATGGAAGTTAGAGAACTTCTTAGCCGTTACGAATTCCCCGGTGACGATATCCCCGTTATCAAGGGAAGCGCTAAGGTTGCTATGGACGCAGCTGTTGGCGGAAACACCAATCTTTCCGACCCCGTTTACAAGTGCATCCTTGAACTCATGGACGCTGTAGATAGCTACATCCCCACTCCCGAACGTGACACAGATAAGCCCTTCTTGATGCCCGTAGAAGACGTATTCACGATCACAGGTCGTGGTACCGTTGCTACCGGTAGAGTAGAACGTGGTTCCGTTAAACCCAGTGACCCCGTAGAAATCGTTGGTTTGAAAGACGAAATCCGCAGCTCCGTTGTTACCGGCGTTGAAATGTTCCGTAAACTTCTTGACGTTGCATACGCAGGCGATAACGTTGGTCTTCTTCTTCGTGGTGTTGACCGCAAAGAAATCGAAAGAGGCCAAGTAGTTGCTAAACCCAAGAGCGTTACTCCTCACATGGAATTCGAAGGACAAGTTTACGTTCTTACTAAGGAAGAAGGCGGCCGTCACAGCCCGTTCTTCAAGGGATACCGTCCTCAATTCTATTTCCGCACAACGGACGTTACAGGTTCTATCGAACTTGACCCCGGTGTAGAAATGGTTA
>JAFLVJ010000016.1 GCA_022508375.1 Clostridiales bacterium
GGAAATCTGCGGATCAACACTTATTTGCAGTTCCCCGCAGCTTATCGCAGCTTGTCACGTCCTTCTTCGGCGCTTAGTGCCAAGGCATCCTCCATACGCTCTTCGTAGCTTGATCGTATAATTACGAAAATTTTAGATCCTTGAATAAATTACTCTTATTAACTCTGCGTCATTGCAGCAAAAATCGTTTAATGATTTTGCATATTAACACTCGATATTAATATTTTACTCTAAACTTTATATTGTTTTATGCAGTTGTCAATGTTCCTTTCTGCCACAAAACAGTGGCGCTGTCCTAATTAACAGCCTATTTATCATACCACAGGCAAATATCCGTGTCAACTGTTTTAACAAGTTTTTTTCAAGTTTTTTTGCGCTTTTTTGCAAGAAATTTTCTTAACCGATTGCGCGTCCGACTTGACCGCCTATATACGCCGTGATATAACGTTTGTTTCGCCGATTTTGGAGCAATTTCAACGATAAAACCGAAGTGAATGTTCGATTTACATTAAAAAACGCTCTAATGAGCGAAACATAGTCATATTATATTACGAAGGACGAAAAATGTCAAACAGTTTGCAGAAACAAAGCACAAATAATTTGACAACAGCCACGCTAGACAACGTATCTGTAGGTTCAACGTGCGTCATTGATGGGTGCAACCTGCCAAATTCCACAAAAAACCGTCTTGAAGAAATGGGCTTGACCAAAGGTTGCGAAGTTACGGTACTCAAAATAGCGCCACTCGGCGATCCAATGGAAATACGCGTGCGAGGATACTCCCTGTGCATTCGTAAAGAAACAGCAAGGCAGTTCAGCGTAACAGCAACGAAAGCCACCTCTGTGTAATCGCCACTATATATAATGTTATGAATAATAAATATAATATACTTATAAATAATAAGGCAACATGCACTGTCGCCCTCGTAGGAAACCCCAACAGCGGAAAAACGACATTGTTCAACGCGCTCACCGGAAGCAACCAAAAAGTGGGCAATTGGCCGGGCGTTACCGTCGAGCGCAAGTTAGGCGCGTACAAACAGGACAGCTCCGTAGCTATCGTGGATACGCCGGGAATCTACTCGCTGACACCCTTCACTCCGGAGGAGACTGTAGCGCGCGACTACCTGACGACGGGCAATCCCGACGTAATAATAAACGTCGTTGACAGCACCAACCTCGAACGCAACCTGTACCTGACCACACAACTAACCGAACTTAATATACCCGTTGTCGTTGCGCTCAATATGTATGACGAGGCGCAAGCCAAGGGGATCGTTGTGGACTGCAATGCGCTGGAAAATGCGTTTAACTGCCAATTTGTGTATATATCCGCGTCAAAAAACACGGGCATAGCCGAACTGATGGACATTTGTCTGCAAGCCGCAAGCAAACAAAAAACCGCAGTCGGCACCGCGCGCACGGCGGAACAAAGGTACGCGTTTATATCCCAAACGCTGAAAAAGGCGTTGAACAATTCGACTGTTACAGTAAACAACGCAAAAATTGCCAATAACGGTGAAAAGTTAACCGTCACGGAAAAAATAGACAAAATCGTACTCAACAAATGGTTGGCATTTCCGATATTTGTCGCAATAATGACGCTGGTATTTTACCTGTCGGTGGGTAGCGTAGGAAGCTTTCTGTCAGGACTTATCAACGACACGTTCACCCCCGCCTTACAATCCGTTGTTGCAAATTGGCTTTCCAATGCGCATTTGCCCTGGCTGACTTCACTTATAGTGGACGGTGTGATAGGCGGCGTTATGAGCGTTGTGGGATTTTTGCCACAAATCATATTGCTGTTCGGTTGCATAGCCCTGCTTGAAGCAAGCGGATATATGTCGCGTATTGCCTTTATGACTGATAGGCTCCTCAACAAAATAGGCTTGGGCGGGCGTAGCTTTGTATCCATGATACTGGGTTGTGGCTGTTCCGTGCCGGCGATTATGGCAACGCGCACCATCAAGAATACCAACGAGCGCAACACCACCATTACCCTAGCGCCCTTTATGCCCTGTTCGGCAAAGTTGGCGGTTATATCCTTCTTTACCTCGTACATATTGGGCGGAAATGCGCTATTTGCCATAAGCTTTTACTTTATGAGCATACTTGCGGTGATACTGGGCGGATTGCTTTTAAAGTTAATGTCGCGCAAAAAAGCTGACGACAGCAACGTTTTCATCATGGAACTACCCACCTACCGTTTACCGACACTAAACAACGTGTGGAAGCAGATGATGGAACGTGGCAAAGCGTTTCTCATCAAGGCGGGAACGATAATATTTGTCGCATCCGTACTGCTGTGGCTAATGACTAATTTCAACTTCCGTTTCCAATTGGTTGAAACGAAAAACAGCATGCTGGCAAGTCTTGGCAAATTGATAGCACCCATTTTTGTGCCGCTTGGTTGGAACGACGGCGGTTGCGGTTGGCAATATTCCGTTGCGACGCTCACCGGCATTGCTGCTAAAGAAACTGTCGTTACCACCCTCAACATTTTGTTGCCACAAGGAATAAACGGAACCATTTCCGGACTGGGAGCGTACAGTTACGTGGCGTACAATTTGCTAACCGTTCCTTGCGTAGCCACCATTTCAACAAGTTTCGCCGAACAAGGCAAGCTCAACGGCTTGAAATCCTTGCTTTTCCAAATATGTACGGCGTATATAGTATCGCTCATCATTTATCAACTGGGAACCCTGTTCCGTCGCCACACCGCAGCGTCCACCGTTGTAGTCGCCGTAACCGCAACCGTTATTGCAATCGTATTTGCAACAAGATACATAATCTGCCACCGTGGAAAATGTAGCAATTGCAACACCTGCGCATTAAAACAACATTGTGAAAAGCAATAACAAACAAGTAAAAAAAGCCGTAGATTTTCACATCTATGGCTTTTAAATAATATTTGTATATTTTATTGGATATTTATAATTTAGACAGTGTTAACTAAATTGCTGCCTATTTGAGGGTGTAGAAACGAGCAAGACAAGGCAAACGAGCATTTACGAGGGGAGTGTACTAAGACGTACATGACCCGACGTAAAGCGGAGTTTAACGCAGCATTGCGAAGTTTATACCGTCTCAAAGCATGAAGTCTTGAGCAAGAACGTTCCTATCAACTAATGACATGTATTCAGACTTAGCGAAATCCAACGCCGTACGGTCAAAGTACATGTTAGTCAGCGCCATACTGTTGCTTACGCCGTAGTATGACCTGCCGTTTTTAACGCTGATGATATCTTCCTTGCAAAGCACCTTGTTGGTAAGAATACAGCCTACGGCAATTGTGACGCCCATTTTTTCGACGAGCATGTCGATGTCGTGATTGTCAAGAACAGGTGTAAGCTTTACTTGATAACCCTTGCGGGAAAACAAACGTGCAACGTAGATGACAAATTGAGTTTTGTCCATTTTGCTGATTTCCGCAAATTTTTCTTCTATAGGTTGACGTTTGCCGATTATTACGAAGTCATACGCTTCTATACTGGGAATATATGTAACTTCGGGGCCGTCAACAACGTATCTTTGCGAAGATCCTTGCGTAGCAGCTTGTTGATTTGCAACTTCCCTTTTAGCGGAGTCAGCGTCGCCATTGAGTTTCCTGTCGCGCATGTCTGCAATGCGAAACGCCAAAATACCAATAAGCGTGAAGATAAATCCGACGGCTATCGTGCCGACCGCGCCCCACATGATCGTTACGCTAAGGTTATCCGTCTTTCCCCTGAACATAATCAGATACACAAGAGACAAGGCTATGCCGATCAGCAGTAGAAACAGGGCAATAAATGAAAATGTAGTTAATCCGTTATGTCTTTTTGTCGCCATAATACTACTTCCCAAAATATTTTATCTATTGTTCTTGTAATTATATCACAATTTTTTTCTTCTGTAAATAGCAAAAGCACTACTTCTCGAAACTTTGCTCAAACTCAGTCAAAAATTTATCAACCTGACGGCGATTTTTCAACACGATCTTAGCACCGTTGGTGGCATTGAGGTTGCGCAAAACTTTTTGCCGAAATTTCTTCTTCCTGCTGTCCCACAGTATCCAACGACGAAAAGAACGGTCGAACTTATCCGGGCAGGGAAGGTCGGGGCGGTTTGTATTACGGTACTTTCGCGCCCGTCTGTACGCCGAAAAAAAGCAGTGCCACCTGTTAAAATCCATGAAAACGGTCATGTCCGTCATGTCAAAGCGCTCCGTTGCAACCGACGTGTAATTACCGTCGATAATCCAACTGTCGTTAGCCGCCATAAAGTCTCGCACTATTTGCGCCTGCTCCTCGACCGTTCGCTCCTGCCAGTCGCCGTAGAAATGGGTGTTGTCCAGATGCAAAACGGGAATATCGGTAATTTCGCCGAGTTTCCGCGCCAACGTGGATTTGCCGCTTCCCGAATAGCCTATAATTTGGATTTTCATATATATATTCTATTATATATTTGTGAAATTTGCAATTACTTTTCCCGTGACCAAACAAAAGGAGAGAGGCAAGTTTCCTCTCTCCTTAAAAACAATTATTGTTTCGGCTCCATATAGACCGCCATCATGCTACCGCCGCTGTAGAACTTGATATAAATCTTGTAACTTGCTATTGGCATCGTGTCTTTGCAGGTTAGCGTTGGCGCTTTACGGGTGGTTCCCTTATCAGTAGTGAAATAATCCGCAGTTTTACTGGTACTGCTGCTTTCAAGACTGATAGAACGGTTATTAGTGGTACCGGTAATGATGGGAGCATACTGCAACTCTCCATCGCCCAATCCCGTCGTATAAACGGTAATTACGTCGCCGGGACTGAGCTGCAAATCCTCATTATATAACTCGACGGGCCTACCGTGTCCTAAAGATTCGGCGTTGGCTCTGTCCGTAGTGGCAGCGCGCAGTTTTACAGTTTCCGTTGCGCCGGATGCACGTTTTATTTCCAAGTAGTGAACGAATTCACTTTCCTCTTCCTCGCCCGGTTGTGCAGGATCCAAGCGTTGCGACAAATCCGCACGCCAGTCGGCATAGAGGAACGTCACAACAGTCATAGCAGGTACCTTGTCAAAGTAGGTAACCGTAGCGTCCACTATTGCCCACCAACCGTTAAAGGTGTAGGGATTGCCACTCTTATCCACTCTCACGCTGGAAGGTTCGGGAAGGGCTGTACCTACCGCAAGGGTACATTCGTAAGCGTTTTCGGTGAATATTGCGTCACACTCGTCCTGCGAAAGTTTTCTCGCGCCGCTTGCTATGGTGTTTTCCACCTTGTTACCGCCCGAAACATACGTTCCCGGAACGAGATATATCGTGTTGTTGGCAGCCGCTACAGTCGGTTGCTCAGTCACTTCGGAGATTGCCGCAAAAGCAACTACGCCCACACTACCAAATAGTAGCAGGCACGTAAGAATTAAAGCTAATGTCTTTTTCATATTGTCACCTCCACTATTTAACCTTGTAGATTGCAATTGACATTGCAGGAATCGCTCCGCCCGAGCTTACGCTGATTGATGCACCGGTGTTGACAGCGTGACCGTACAAAAGCGTTCCTTTAGGCGTATAGGCTGCAATCTGTTGCTTGTAAGTTGCGTTGATGTACACCAAAATTTCGTTATTATCGTCCTTTAGCGTGTAGCAAATAACGGTGTTGTTGGAGTGAGACTCAACCTTGCCCCTTATAATAGCAGGATTTGCCTTGCGGATTGCAATGATATCCTTGTACAGGTTAAGTATCGAACTTGAATCGTTGCTTTGCTCAACTACACCGTCAAGTTTAGCGTTGAGCACGTCCCACTCGATGTAGTAACCTTGGAATCCCATCGGATAGTTGCAATTGTAGGTGCTGTCGGCAAGGTTTTTGCTCCATTTGACGGGCTGACGGAACCATCTGTCCTCGTGACCGATAACTCCGCCCGCATTTGACGTGGAGGTACCGAACATTCCCAGTTCGTCGCCGTTATAAATCCAAGTAATACCCGGCATCGTAAGACAAAGTGCCGCATACATCTTGGCAAGGTTTTCCGAATGTAACCAATCGGCGCCGTCTCCCGGATAGGCGGTACGCGGAACCATTCCCGACGGATACAGCCTGTCACGCGCACGTTGAACGTCGTGGTTGGAAGTAAATATACCGTCAATATAATCGGTGCGGTATTGTGCAAACTCGTTTTGTGCTTTGGCGTAAGTATTCAGAATCGCGTCTGCGGATACTCTTTCATCGGCAAGCGAAGTAATATTTGTTGTTACGTCGTAGTACCAGTTAAAGTTGAACTGCGAATCCATTCCGCCGTACAGTCCCGCCAGATATGCCGGGTTACCGTTGAAGTTTTCACCCACGAGCAATGCGTTGGGATACGTTGCCTTGAGCTTAGCATTGAATTCCATGAAGAAATGCGCGTCCTTATTCATGTCGAAGGAATATGCGCCGTCGGATACTACCCAGTCGGAATGATTGGGGTTTTCGTTCTTCATGTAAATGTGCTTGACAGCATCCAGACGGAAACCGTCCAAGCCAAAGCTCATCCAGTACAGCGCAACTTCCAATATTGCGTCTCTCGTTGCCTGATAGTCGAAATTAAGCTCGGGCATAGAGGAACTAAAGCTACTGTAGAAGTAGTAACCATTGCTATCCTTATACCATTGCGCCTTGGCTTGCGAGTCAAGTTTATTTACGTAGTCGTCGTTTTGCCAGTTGTAGAAATTACGGTAATCAATTTCCTTCTTGGTGCCGTCGGGCAGAGTAATCGTCTCCTTGACGAGGTTCTGCGACTTGATAAACCAAGGATTGGATGAGGAGGTGTGATTCAATACAAAGTCAAGCAAAACCTTCATACCTTTTTGATGCGCTTTGTAAATGAGTTCACGATAGTCGTCCAACGTGCCGAATCGCGGATCTACAGTGAAGTAGTCCATGATGTCGTAACCGTGGTAGGAGTTGGACGTTTGGAATGGCGTCAACCACAGCGTATCTACACCAAGATCCTTGAGGTAGTCCAACTTTTGTATTACGCCTCGAAGGTCGCCCATTCCGTCACCGTCACTGTCGGCAAACGATGCAATAAATATCTGATAGCCTACACCATTGTCTTCCCAACCTTCAGCCACAGGTTGTTGCTTGTATAGGTCAGTGTTACCCATGTTGGATACAACGTCCGATTTGCTTGTTGCCGAACCGGGCTCCAAACCCGCATACGGATCGTCAACAACGGTATTGGCAAATACGGGCGAGCCGTTTCCTACCGAACCTTGAGTAACGAACCAGTGGTAGTCACCCTTGTCGCGAATGGCTGTCGCCAAGGTTATCCACACGTCACCGCCGTCATTTACCCAAAAACCGCTACCGTTCACACGGCTATCCTGCGAGTAAATCTGAATACCGATACGGTCAATGTCCTTGTAATTTACTTCTTTACCGCTGGGCTTTTTGTTTTCACTGTCCCAACCTGCATCGTTGTAGGTTGCTGTCAGGTCAATGTCGTAAACAGCGCCCGATGCGTCAATCTTACTGGGATAGAATGATCTTCCGTCACCGTTGGGTGGCCATACCCACAGACCCCAGTCGCCGTAGGCGTCAGATTTAATCTGCGTTGAATAATTGGGCGCAGTCGCTGTGTTTACAGTGCCTTCTTCGTTTTCCAAGTGAGCACCCCTCAGATAGTGAACATACAAGTGCCCCTTTTCGCCCCAGGTAAGATTTTGCTCGTACTGTTGCGCCTTTTCGGAGTCAACAGCAACTTCCCACTCCGCCGTGAGAGTAATATCACTGTTTACCGTATCGGTGCTAAAGTTCCAAGCTTTTGTACCCTTGTACCAACCGGTAAGCGTGTGTCCACTCCAAGCGTCTATGGTGGGTTGAACGGCAGTTCCGCCCTCTTCCACCTGTTGGCTTTCCGGTGTGCGTACACCCGCTGCTCTTGCAGCGCTTCCGACATCAAACGATACGGTGTACTTCGTCTTTTCGTCGTCGGGTTTTATACAGCCCGCCAGCATTACGCAACAGCAACTGAACAGCAGTACCGTCACCAGTATTATGCTAAGTAATCTTTTTTTCATATTTTTCTCCATTTAAACTATCACTGTATATTATACACAGTTTTGATTCAATCCTTTATTACCCACAAAACCCCTATCTCTCGATAGAGGTTTTGCTTGGATTCGTTTATTTAACGTAATACGCTTGCGCGATTTACATTATTTAATTTCCGTAACAGTTGCTTCGCCCTTGTTATTTGCGGGAAGTTTAATCAGATACGTACCGCCGGCTTTAATAGCGCCTTCGATGTTACCGGTTTGAATGCCGCTCCATCTGAAGATCCATCCCTTGGGTACGCTTGTTATTCCGGCAACAGATATTGTTGACTTCACAAGTCCTTTTGTATCAGCCTCGTTCCAGTTACCGAAAATTTCAGCGTCAAATGTATAAATACTGTAACTGCTGAACTCGCTTTCCTTTACGCCTTGTCCGTTGGACTTAACAAGATATATAACGATATCGTCCAAGCTGCCAAGCTTAATTGTAATTTTGCCTGTGCCTGCAGGAATCAAATCCGAACCGCCTTGTCCGACTTCGGTGTCTGTTCTGAACTCTACAACCCAGTCGGTTCCAACTCCACTGTAATCTTTCAAGAAAATCAAATACTCACCCGTAGTTTTTACGGTAACGGTATTTGCATGTTCCGTTTCGATATTATCTACGCCTTTACCCGTAATCCACATATCGGGACAAATCTTACCGCCAATGTACATGGACAGCACTTCGCCGGCTGTGAGATTAACCGTCGTACCATCACCAAGCCAATACTCGGTCACCGATGTATTGCCGGAATTCAGGAACAACTCGGCCTTAAATGTTTCGCCTGCCCATACGCCGTCGTCACGCAGATAACGAGCATAGATTGTGGTATCCTTTTTAAATACCGTTGTAGCTTCTACAATGGCTTTTCCGCCTGTTTGTGCGTCATACCAGTTGTCGAAATACCAGTGAGCGCGTGTAGATGTGGGTTCGGGAAGAAGTCCTACAATCTTACCGTCGCTATCTGTCATGTATTGTGCCGACTCGCCCTCTGCCAAGGTGCCTTCGCCTACTACAAGAGTGATAACATATCCGGTTTGATAATGAGCGTACAGCGTAATTTCCAGTACTTCACCTTCGAACAGATATTCCTCGTCAACCTTGTCGCCACCTTCTACCTGAGTAAACCAACCAACGAACATGTAATTGTCGTCAGCAATTACTTCGGGAAGACGTTGAAGATAAGCGTAAACGGTTGTCATTGTAGCGTCTTCTTCGTTAGCGAGAGTTCCATGTTCACCAACGTCGAAAGTTATCGTGTATGTCAGTGCATCTTCGTGATTTGCAGGGCACTTATTTGCGCAAACAGGATCGTCACAATCTGTTGTGCACTTCTTGCATATAGGACAGATATCCTTACATTCATGGTGACCTTGACACTTGCTTGCACATACCACTTCGGTACAATCCGTTGTGCACTTGCCACATTCGGGGCACTTGTCCTTGCATTCATGAGCGGGGGGAGTAGGCTCAACTACTTTTTGATAGCCACAATCAATACATTTGTTGCTGCTATTGAAGGTGTGACCGAGCTTTTCTACATCGTCGTCGTGTCCGCACGTTGAGGGATGCCAGTGATACGAAGCATCGCTTTCCCACTTGCTTTCGTCATAAGTGTGCGTGTGACATGCTGCAATAGTTGCTACCATAGTAAACAACATGGTTACAACTACTAATAGAGCAAGAATTTTTTTGACTTTCATAGTTTATCTCCTATTTTAATTTTTTCGATATTCAAATCCATTAAGGATGTGACCATTCCTTAAAATAAATTTAAAATATATCTAATTACTAATTTATCACTGCTCAAAGCGAATGTCAATAGCGAATTGTAAAAATGAGTTAAACACACGCCTTTTTCACTAATCTTGTATATGACAAAAACCGGCAGTTTGTTTACAACTTTAATGATATTAACACTTTTTTCAACAAAAAAACGCCCTCGGATCAAAACCGAAGACGTTTCTTTTTAGACATGAAGTGTCTTATTGCGCTATTTATTTAGCGGTTTTCTTTTTAAACTCAATGGGTATATTGGGTGTTCCTTAATCCACGCGGGTAAGGATAAGGTTGACGGTGTAGTAATCTCCGCTCATAAGACGTATCTCTAACACGGGACCGGATTCATAGCCATAGTCGGCGTTGATAATATAGTATTCAGCGCCATCCAAAGTAACGGTGAAACCTTCGTAGTCATCGTAGTCGGCAATTACAGCAACAGTTGCCGTTCCGCCAATCGTGACGGTAATGGACGTCGCGGTAATGGAAATGTGATACGTGACTCCATTCTTCTCACCTTCATATTCGCCAATCCACGTTGTGGGAATTCCTTCCCCGGGCGTATCAGGTTCGGGGTCGGTTGTGCCACCGCTTGACGTACGAGTTAGCGTCTTGTACGTCAATTCTCCGCCCGTAAGCCAAATCGTTGTAATTGGGTCGTTATAGGACGCGTCACTAATGCAATACTGAACGTCACCGATATAAAAGAAAATATACACGTCATTTGCGTAGTCGTAACATTCTATGTTACTAACTTGCTGCTCCACGCCGTTGATGGAAACGGAAACGGATGACTTTGCAATTGTGATACTCCACTCCTCATCATTGATTTTACCTGTGAAGGTTCCTACAAACTTTTGCGGAATGTTGCCCTTGGGCGTATCGGGTTCGGGATTGTCGCCGCCTGTAGTTACGCGGTCAAGAATTACTTGAAGCGAGCGCATATCTTCGCTCATAAAGACGATACTGTCATACCCGGGATTGTAATCCGCGTCGGATATGTAGTATATTGTTCCGTCCAAAGTAACGGTAAATCCCTCGTAGCTATCGTAATCGGTGATGACTGCCGTATAGCGTGTTGAACCAATTGTGACGACTATATGCGCCGCCGTGATAGAAATATGATACGTGACGCCACTCTTTGAGCCTTCGTATTCGCCTACCCACTCGGTTGGGATTTCTATTCCGTTATATTCGCCCTTGTAGGTGAAGATATAGGTAACCGTACCGGTGCCATCCTCATAGACAATGACGTATATTTTGTCATTTATCATAGCGAATAGGTATGTTGTATCGCCCAGTATGCACACTAGCCCCTCGTCATCCGAGTAGGACAGCACCTCAAGCGGCGTACCGTTCAAGATAACCGCATACGTCTGCACTATCAACTCGGCTTCAACCTCTGCATCCTCCCAAACGCCGCGCATTTCCTCGGGAATGACGACGGGGTCGAATACGCCTTCAAGCTTGAGCGTCCAACTAAAGGTTTCATCTTTGTCGTACACCACGATTTGGCGCGCCGAGAGTTTCCACACGTAAACCGTCAAGCCGTCCCAAGTGCCGTAGAACATAAAGTACTCGGTATCGAATCCCTCGATATCCATTTCGGTGCCGTTGATGGTGATTGCGCCGTTTTTAATTACTACGGTGTGACCTGCGCCGTCACTGTAAGTACCCACGAAGGAATCGAACACACTCGTCATTTCGAATTCGGAAAAATCGATATCGACGGTAGTTTCATCCCAGTCGCTGTATGTTAGAGTAATCGTCTCGGCAATATAGCCAAGATAGTTGTAGTAGAATTCCACCTGCTTCAATACGCCGTTTTCAATGGCAATCTTAAAGGTGGTTGCCGTTCCGTAGTATCTTTGTTGGTCGGCGCCGTTTGCAAATGCCGAGGCGATATCGCCTGCAAGCGGGTAGTCGTGATTGCGCAGCTCGAATACACCGTCACCAAGGTACTCGAATAGCGCTGGCGAAAAGCCCCCAAACGACGCGCGCAAATTTGCAAGAGAGTTGACTGCAAGCGGATCGAGAAATGCGCCTGCGCCCGTTTCCGGATTGTAGTCGAAAGGATAAACTAATCCCGCCATTTCACGGTAACCGCTTTCCCAACCTTCAAGATTTTCGTAAATGACGTCCCCTGTTACAAACATATGGTAGTCAAGGTCTTCGTACCCATCTTCTACGTGGTGAATGGCGATAGTATAGTTGTCGGCATTTGCCGCTGTCTCAAGCGCCGCTTGAAGTTCGGCGTGCGCCGCAGTTTCCTCGTAGGGAGCAAGCCATTCGGCAGGTACCGCTGCGGTGCCGTGCTCTTTCACTTCGAAATTGTAATAAGATTTGTAGCCGTCGCCATCCTCACCGATAAATTGTGTGGTTATCGAAATACCGTCGATTACACCGTCGTTTTCAAATAGCAGGAAGGACGCAATGCTTTCGTTCCAGCCCGTGATTGCCACGGCGGTTGCCCTCATGAGCTCTGAGCGAAGGCTCCAAACACCCTCCGCAATCCAAATGAAATCGTTGACCGTAAGCTCGATGAAGGGATTGTCGAATTCGCCGAAGTCATCCCCCGAGTCAGTGTATTTTATCTTGTTATCAAGCGTATGTTCCACAAGCACGAGCTTGTCCCCTTGATTGACATAGACGTATTCATAAAGAATATATCCTTGCACCAATTCGCGGTTCCATATTGCATTCGCCTTGGTATCGAATAGCGTTATAACGTCGTAATGCCTATCGTAAGCGTCGATTGTGTCGTCGTAATCGTAGCCACCTTCGAACAAAACGGACCCTTGAAGCGAGGCAAGTGTAGATGCGGATATAGATTGGGGTATATGCGATTGCGCAATGAAGTTAACAACCACTGTCGTGTTGCCTGCAAGTGTAACAGAGTATGTGCCGTTGTCAGGAACAAGCGTGGTTCCGTTAACCTTTACAGAGTTTACAACCATACCTTGTTTGGGAGTAACAGTGAGCGCAACGGTATCGCCGTAACGATACACGCCGTCCACGGGAGCCGTCCACGAAACGCTACCCTCATTCTGCTCATAGCTAACCGTAAAGTTCACTGCATTACCGACGAAAACCGCAGCAAGTTTGGTATCGTCTGTCACTTTAAAGGTGTAAGTATTGTCGGTAAGCTCCGTTTCAACGCCGTTTACACGGAAGGATGCAACTTCGTAGTGATTAAATGCTGTAACGGTTGCCGTTACTTCCTCTTTTAAAACATATCCCTTATCGCTTGCGGGATTGCTCAACGTAATGGAGCCGCGCGTCTTGTCGTATTCGACGGAAACGTCACGGATATTGGCGGTTTCATCGCATGCGACGACGCTGAGCGCCAAGCTCGCGACAAAAAGCACGCACAGTACGGCAAGTAACGTTCTCTTTAACTGCTTCATCTGTATTACCTCCTTAAATAGCTATCGTAAGGTAAACTATTTACACCACTTTACAAAACAACGTGGTATTTGCTTTTAAATATGACATAATTACTAATATATGTCAACAAATATAAGTATATAAAGCAAATAATATAGCTTTATCCAACATAAAACGGTTATTTCTATATCGAAGTGCGACTTCATTCCTGCCCTATTTACTTTGTGAGATTTTACAAGCTCACGCGCTTGATTTTTTTACCTAATAATAATATAATTTTAACAGCACATAGGAGATTACTTTATGAATTCGAAAAAGGGTTTGAAACTGCCAGGTGCGCTATTTTTACTCATTGGCATTATCTTTGTCGTTGCAGGCGTTATAGTACTGAAACAGGGCGACAGTTTGGCAAAAAGATGTACCGAAGAAACGATAGGAACTGTTGTGGAAATTATATCTGAAAGAAGTTATAGCTCAGACAATCAATTTACATATACGTATTACCCGGTTATAGAATATCAAGTGGGCGAACGCACAATATCACAAAAAAGCAGATCCGGACAGGATCCGCCTAAGTATAAAGTGGGACAACAAGTTGAAATTTACTATAACCCGAACAACGTAGAAGAATATATCATAAAAGAAGATTCCACTACTAAAATCCTAGGAATTGGCTTTATTGTTATTGGCTCAATAGCTGCAGCTGTGGGAGCTTATCTACTTATTAAAAAAGTGGGTAAGTCGGATAGCGTCAATGATTCCGAGATTTACAATCCTTAACCTTGCACAGCAAGCTAGCACCCGTCACAGACGAATTTAATTGAAAAACCTCAAACGAACAATTCGTTTGAGGTTTTTTTATTGTGGACTGACCCAAAACAATATCTAACCCACGATTGAATTATAATTTTTTTATATAACTTATTTCTTATCTGATTGTTCACGATGCTTGCGAATAAGCTCTTTTTCTTCTTCTGAAAGATTAGAAAATTCATTTCTATGTTTACGAAGTAGTTCTATTTCTTCAGGAGAAAGATTATCCGCACTAGCTAAAAAACTAAACATATTTTACTCCCTTGTCAAAGATAGAATATCAAAACAAAAAACCCAATCAAACCCTTTGGGGTTCGACTTGGTATCGTATGGCGTGGTATTCCCAACCTAAAACGAATTTTTTTGTCCGCTAAATTGCAATTTAGTTATTTTAGATTTTTGATTTTTTTGGATTGTCTTATTAATACGGTGGTTAGGCTAATTTAATTGCGTAGCCAGAGTAAAAATCTGTCCCGATATTTGAGATGTTGCTCTTGTCGTATGTCGAATTCTCAGTCACAAGTTTTAGGGAAAATGTATCGGCATTCTTAGAATCGCAGTCGGCAAGCAAATAGAAAGTCAGCGTAGTACCGTTGTTATTCACCGTCGCCTCGGGCAATTTGATTACATGCGTATAAACAGTCCAATGCTGCGTAATTCCCCACGATGTCGATTCATGACTTTCTTCGCGGTGTCCCAAGTACTCCATTTGTGTACCCTCGGCGCTATAATCTCTTAACGTGTCATAGTTACTATTCACATCAGAAACACTCAACGTATACGAAAGGTCATCGTTTACGGTAAAACTTACCGTATAATTTCCGCCGTTGTAACCCGGATTTCCTACAAAATTTTGTTGCGTTTTCAAA
>JAFLVJ010000017.1 GCA_022508375.1 Clostridiales bacterium
ACAGGGCCGCAGGCAGTCAAGCACAAGCATACTATCAATATCAAAACCGGTATTGCCCAAATTTTTTTCATTGTTTTTTACCTATTTCCTTTATTCGGATTTCCGATATACCATTGACTTCAAGTTTATAGTCTCCGTCAATGTAAATCCTGCTACTAATAACTTCTCTACCACCGTCCACAAACACTTCGATGCTGGACGTATCCAGTAGCACCCTCACTTCACATCTGTCGTAACGTCCATTTGTTCGACGAACGTGTCCGTGAGGAGTTTTAGCTTTCATGGTGTCAAGATATATTCTTCCGTCGTTGCCAATTACTACCTCGCCGTTATCCCCCCTGACAGTCAAGCTACCTTGCCCGTAAAACGTAAGGGATATGTCTAAACAGTGCGATATGGCTTTGTCGGGATTAAGTTCGTAGTTTTCGAGTGTTTCGATGGGATTTTGACAAATGTCGCCATCTTTAAAAGACAGTACCCTCGGAATTGAAAATGCTCCCACCCAACCGTGATGCAACAAATGCGTGGGGTGTGGTACGTTCCACATATCAAGCCAGCCTACCATTACGGGTCTATCCAATCCGTTGAACAGCTGCGGAGCATAAAACGTGTTACCCTTGTCTATTTCCTTGATATAGTCCACATTCATTGCCCCACGCTTGAAGTCTATTTCGCCTACAATAAACATAGATGAGTGGGTGTTTTTGAAGTCGTTGTTTCGTCTTGGCGTGGCGTAAGCCGAAGTGACAATTATGTCCTTGCCGTCAAGGTGCATGTAGCATGGACACTCGCACATTTCGCCAAACTCGTAAAACGGTCCGATGTAAAACTCGTATTCCAGCTTATCCAGCGTATCCCCACCCAACACGATTATTACGCCTTGGTTGAGATTCTCGTCCTTGCCCCCCACAAAAACATAATACTTGTCGCCGATCTTGACGGGATAGGGGTCGCGGAAATCAACACGAGATATATTAGCAGGTAGCGTTTCGTTGTCGAAAATGCACGTATCGCCGACAAAGTTTATTCCGTCACTCGATACCGACCTGTATATATCTTCCCTTTTGGTTTCACCCTTTTCGTAGTGCAATGTATATATGGCGTTGATCTGTCCGCCAACTTCTATTGCTCCGCCGGAAAAAATACTTGTGTGTTCTTTTTTCGGAGCGATTGCTACGCCCAAGTCCTTGTAGGTGATGAGGTCGTCAGACACGAAGTGTCCCCAACACATGGTTCCGGGAGTGGTATCGTAGGGATTGGACTGATAAAACAAATGATACTTTCCCTTGTAATAGATGAGCCCGTTTGGGTCGTTCATCCAACCCACGGTGGGTATCATGTGATACTTGAGACGGTAACTGGTGTTTACGCTGTTTTTGGTTCTTTCGATATAGTCGTTAGTTGTTTGAATACTTTTTGTCATTTATGTATGACCATAACCTTGTATAGATATTTTTCGTTGAAGGTACAGTCGCGCGTTAGACAGGCAACTGGTAGCAACTGACCGACAGGAGTGTACTAAAACGTACACGACTTAGGCAGTGGACGCACGTAGCCTGTATCACGCGATGAATGTAGCTTCAACCATCGATTTCGCCGTTTCGTAGGCAAACCCTTATGTTTGTGATTTCAATGGTCACATTGCTGTAATTTTTGTTGTTGTCCGAGCCGAACTGCCACTCAAGGGCATACAATCTATCCGAGCCGTTGCCGTTGCAGAAAAAGGTATAAACAGTCTCCGTTTCCGATAGAGTTACTTTCGACCACAATATTGTCGGGTCCCAACCGTCGGCAACGTGCGCGGCAACAACCATTTCAATGGGTGCGGATGCCTTTGCCGTAAATGTCACCACATAGTTGGCACCGCTACCAGCAACGAGGAAAGACGGACTTGTCACTCTGTGATGGTTATCTGTCGCAGAAAACTGCCCGATAACGTATTTGAAATTACCCCTGTCCGTTGTAAATTCGTAATCAGACAGTGCGTTGAAATGTGTAAAATCACTGATTGCGTAGGTATCTTTGCCCACAGCATTAAGATGCTCTTTTACGCTAAGTTCGGATATAGTAATTTGGTTGGCTTGCGTTCCCGATTGAACGTAAATCCACAACGCGCCTGCGGTAGCATCGTTAGCTACAACTTCCTCGGTAATAGTTCCTGTCTGGTGATACAGCGTTATAATTTTTTCTTCGTCCCACTGATCACGTTGAAGAACCACTTCGAAATTGTCCGCTTCTTCTCTTGTTGTTCCCAATGGGAAGGGAACGCACTCCACCTTGAAGGATATTGTGTAAGTTACGCCTGACCTCAATGTGATACCTGTGTTAACAAACATACCACCGCGCCAAATGTCTCCGACATTGTTACTGGGTGTAGTTATCTCCAAACGAGCGGCAGCTCCGCCGGGCATTGCCCAAGCGTTGCCGACAAGACCGTTTGTGTTACCGTTTGTGTCGATACGAGGTTCTACTCTTTGCGCAAAATTGAAGTCCTCCGCAAGCTCCACAAGTTTTCCTGCTTCCTGCGGATACTCCAACTCTATTTTACCTATTTCCCACGCTACACTACCATCGAGACCGCCAAGACAAAGTGCAATGTCAATGTTACTCTTTGTTTCGTCCTCTTGCCACACGGTATGCGTAAAAGTCAGCACGTTGTCGCCTGCAACAACTGCAAGTTCAGCGCAATCGTTTCCGTCAGCCATAACCTTGATTTTGCCGGCAACATTAGACTTTATTGTGTAGTAGAATGTGTACTCGAGATTGGTGTTTAGTGTAAACTCTCGGATAAGCTTGATATCCTCGGCAATTTCGCCACCCTTAGCGTTGAGTTTGAATACGCCGTTTATCATACCGCACGTTTCAACAGTTGCCCCGCCGTTCGTTTCCACAACAAACCCCTCGGGCATTGCAAACGTCCTGTACGTCTCGCGATCCAATACGTCAACATAGGCGCGCTTTTGTGCTGTGCGACCATTGCTATCCGTTATTTTGTAGTTGACTGTGTATTCGCCCACCTGTGTAAATGTAGCGTATCCATCTTCGCTTACTTCCACATGAGGTGTAACCGTTATTTGTAAATTGGGTGTAATATCGCCATCCTCTTTGTCCAAAGCCGCAACGCCGTCCAGAAAATCCACGGTGCTGTTTACGATACAGGAAATATCCTTAACTCCCACAACAGACGGTGCCTTGTTGACCTCACCCTGCGGCGAGCAACCTGCAAGCAAGATTACAACAAGTACAAACATCAACAATATTTTAACTTTTTTCATTTTTTGTCTCCATTATCGTCTATTGGCTTAATCTGCCCCTTTTCGTCCAGATAATCGTCTTCTTTTTGTTTCTTTTTCAACTCATATACGCTTGTTCCCAGCGCCTTTGCTTTTAGATGATAAAAGTTTTCCTTCATTAGATAGGCGTTGACAAGTGGCGCTGCGTACAGAGTAAGCACAATTGGATAGGGGTAATAGATTATCATTGCCACAATACCCGCAATTATAGCTAGGGACACCAAGCTTCGCCACCAAGAACCGAACACCATCATGATACTGTTGCGCAACAGCTGAAAGAAATTGACGTTCATGTTGGCAATTACCGTCGGCGCCGTTGCAAGAAACACTACGCCCACAACCAGTGCAATGTAGCTTACAGCCAAAACAAAGTAGCTCATATGCTCCGGATGCGTATTGAAAAAGTAGATATTGAGCACCGGAAACAGAATAATTACAAGCTGAAACAGCGTGTAAAATATGAGAATTTTCCAGTTTGCGCCTATCGCAGTGAATATATCCTTGAAACGACGCGTGCCCATTTCGTTCCCGAAAAATGCAGTTACCCCCACCAACATCGGGATAAATGGCAATATTGTAACGGCGGAGAGCGCAACAAGTAAGGTTATCACAAGAAATTCCAGCGCATAATCGCCGACTACTCTCAACCCTCTCATGTTAATCTCCTTTAAATTTGACCAGTTGCCTGCAAATATCTGGTATAGGCCGTTTGATTTATTTCAATGACCATGTTGATAGAATTTCTGTTTGTTTCGAGGAAACTCTGCCAAGAATCCCTTGTAGGAGTAGTTCCGCTTGTGATACTACCTGTAAACCAACTTGCAATATTGTTGGCAAGGGATGACTCGTAGGTATTCAAAGTAATCAATTCTTCCTGCGTGTAGTTAAGGTTAGGTATTGCAGTTACGCCCTTAAAAGTAAATGGTTTAACGTAATTTTCAAGATTGGTCAGCCTCAGCTTTGCGCGCGATTCCATTTCCACAGAGTTTTCCCACACCTCTTGCGTAAGGTAAACAACACCGTAGGGAGCGTTTTTCATACGGAAGTCGTCTGCGCTCTGCACACCGTGATCATCATTGGGGATGAGTTTGCCATCCTGCTTGTCGGGCAAAAACGCGCCGGACTTGATGGAACCGTAGTTGAGTTGCGCAGAATACTCCGGTTCAAAGAATTTGTCAAAGTAGGACAGCAGTCCTTCCTTGTCTTCACAGGAATCTAATATAACACATTCGCCCTTTTCCACTTCCTGTTCGTTGCTGACACCGACATAGCGCTGTCCGTCGTCGTCCTTCAATGGCAATACGATAATGTAGTCATCTCTGTTTTCTGCTGAAAGTACGGTATCCTTTTCCCACCAGTAGAATGCGCCGTATCTGCCGTCCTGTCCACGAGCAAGGAAGTCGTTATCCGATTGTGTAAATGCGGATGAACGTATCAAACCTCTTTGGTACCAATCGGCAAGTTCCTTTACCGCCCCAAACCATTTTTCATCTTCAATGGTAAATGTGATTTGTCCGTTAACAATTGTTTTGTGTTCTCTGTTTTCGGGCACTCCAAATGAAGCAACAAGATCCGATTCGTTACCCTGCCAATTTCCACTGACAAATGCAAGCGGTACTTCGTTGGATGTAGAGCCGTCTCCGTCCATATCCAAATCGTTGAACTGTTGCAAAATAGCCTTGAATTGACTTCTGTACAAATCCAGTCCGTCAACGAGCATATCACTTGTGAGGTTAACACCCTGCGGAAGCTTGTTGTCCGCAATAAGCTTATTTACCCACTTTTTGTTGAGATACAAAATGTTAGGATAAGCTTTGAGTCCCATTTCCTCCACTCTCGGCAACGAATAGATGTGCCCATCGGGGGATTTGAGCGCCTCGGCAATGTCGGGACGGCTTTTCAAAATGCGCGAAAAGTTAGGCATACTGTCCAAATATTCGTCAATAGCAACAATTCGACCCCGTCTTCCGTAGTCGTACAGCTTGAGATTGGAAAATCCCGAGTGATAGATAGCGTCAATACCCTTGATACCCACAGGGTCGGTATTGTTGGCATACTGAGTAGAAGTGTTGTAAATCCATTTTACTTCTATACCGGTGTCTTGTGCAAGCGCTTGGAACACAGGCATTGTGTTGTAATCTTTGACGGCATCCTCTTTGACGGTTAGCACCGTAAACTGATGCTCCGCACCGGATCCGCCCATCGCAGACACCACAAAGATAATGACACATGCAAACCACACGACGGCTGCCGTTACACCTATGATAATTTTCTTCATACGACCTCCGCTTACTTGAACGAGCCAACGAGAACGCCCTGTCCGAAATGCTTTTCTATCATGGGGTACAGCACCAAGATAGGTACCGTTGCCACGATGATGGACGTAAATTTGATTTGAGTAGCAGTTCGCATTTGTTCCAAAACCACGTCTCCTTCACCGCTAGCGGTTGCGTTTAGCAAATCGTTCAACACCGTTTGAAGGGGATAAAAGTTCTTGTCTATGTTAAATATATACGCGTCTATGTAGTTGTTCCAATGTCCTACGGCGTAGAACAGTACCATAACGCTGATAATTGACGTTGCAATTGGGAGTATCAAATCGAAGAATGTGCGAATTTCCCCTGCGCCGTCAATCTGCGCCGCCTCCAATATTTCTTTGGGCACATTGGATGCGAAGAATGATTTGCACATAAACACGTTGTACACGCTTACACCACCGCCGATAATCAGTATCAACGGATTTTGGTACAGTCCCAGCGCCCGACATACAATAATGTAAGGCACCAAACCACCGCCGAAAAACATCGTAATGATGAGCATTGTAGTGATGAGCCTGCGGAAAGGCAAATAATCACGCGATAGCGCCCAACCTGCAGGTATTGTCAGTACAACGTTGAAAACAGTACCAAGTACCGTATAGGCAATGGTATTGAAGTAGCCACGCCACACGTCGTCCCTTTGGAAAAGGCTGGCATATCCCTTAAACGTCACTTTGATTGGATACAGCCAAACGTCACCCGTCATTACTGCGTCAGCATCGGAAATTGACGCAATTACAATATAGTAGAGAGGATAGATTACTATCACCGCCAACAAAAACAGAATTATTCCGCAAATGACGTAGTACACGTAGTCGCGTTTACTCTCTTTAATTTTATTTTGCTTTGCTAAAGCTTTTACTTCTTTCATATCCATAAAAATTCACCTACCATTCTATCAAGTGTGAAATTCCTGTCACTAGTGGCTTACCACATGCTGTGATTAGTCAGCCGCTTAGACGTGAAGTTAGCAATAACTAGCAATACAACGTTGATTACTGAATTGAACAGACCTGCAGCGGTACCGACGCCGTACTGTCCGCCCACCAAACCGAACGTATAAACATATGTAGAAAGAATTTCACTTGTTTCGAGGTTACCGCTTGTTTGCATAAGCAAAACTTTTTCGTATCCACAACTCATCAAGTTACCCACCGAAAGAATCATAAGCATGACAATTGTGGGCAAAATTGCGGGAAGATCTACACTGAATATACGTCTGAAACGTGACGCTCCGTCCACCTTTGCCGCTTCGTGCAAAGCAGGGTCAACACCGGAAAGCGCTGCCAGATACACTATTGCGGACCAACCAAAGTCCTGCCAATTGCCTGAGAATATGAACAGCGGTCTAAATGCCTCCGGCGAGAGGAACAGCTTCAATCCGTTGACGTCGCCACCCATCTTTATGCTTAATTGGTCTAGTAATCCGTCCGAACCGAAAATCAGCTTTAACATACCAACTAGTACAACCAAAGATATAAAGTGTGGCGCGTAGTACAATATCTGTAGGCCCTTCTTTACCTTTTTGGATCTGACCGAGTTGAGTAGAATTGCCACAATAATCGGCAGAGGGAATCCCACAATGAAACCGAAAATACACAACACAAACGTATTTAGGAAGTAATCCCAAAAGTTCGGATTGGAAAAGAACGTGTTAAAGTTTTGCCAGCCTACCCAAGCTGTATCCTGACCGATAATTTTGTCGCCGGGCATGTAGTCCTGAAATGCAACCAAAATACCGTACATGGGCACGTAGCAGAAAATAATAACGTAAATGAACGCAGGTAGAATGAACAATAAAATCCATCCCCTTCTGCGGAAATTCGTCTTCCAAGCTTCCCACTTCGATTGCGGCTTGGGTCCAATAGGACCGTCCAACATCTCATATGCCTCTTCGATAAGTTGCTCGTTTGTTTCATTTACTTCATCGATGGGCGTGGTTGCAATTGCTTCGCTTGCCATATTTGTCCCCCTTTAATCTATCTGTTGCTCAAATGTACTATATTATTTTTTCTTTATCTTGTTCAAGATATCTGTCTTTTTGATTACTGTGAATGCAACGTAAGCCAGTATCAATATGCCGAAAATTACAAAGTCAATCCAAAAGAAAGTGTGCGTAGCTACCGGCTCCAACTCGGTAAGCGTCTCTATCGGTTCCGACAGGGTAAATGTTGTTTGCGGACGTCCGATATTCGTGTAAAGCTTAACGCTGTGTTTACCGCTTGGCAAAGCATTCACTACTTGAGCAGAGACAACAATTCTGTTGCCGTTTTGAGTAAAGTCAACGTTCTCGCCGTCTATCAACAGTTTGTCAACAACTGCGCCGCCACTCAACTCAAAGACTACGTCACTACCCCTGTAATATTTGCTCATTACAGATACTGCCGCAGCAGATGTAAAGTCCGTGGTGAGGGTGAAATTGAAATCTGTAAAGGACGTCACTACTCTAAACGTGTATGCTGTGTCCGCTTCTAACGTTTTGAGATACTCGCGAGAAACAGTCAATACTCCCTTGCTCACCGAATATTCACTACTGTCCAGCCTGTAGCCATCGTTTACGTTTACCACTTTCAAAACGTTGTAACCGTTGCAAAATATATCACCGTCAAGCGTATCCGTACTTGCAAATTGCTCGCCATTCACGGCGCAATCAGCTTTGACACCTACCTTACCGCCGTTGTAACCATCCAGCTTGCAGGTGATAGCAGCGATGTTACTGCCATCCACGAACACTTTGGCAATCCCTTCGTTGACTACAACGGTAAGCGCAATCTGTTCACCTACGCCAGCGTAACATTGACCGGATTTCAACACAGTATCTTTTTTGAGCAACTCAAGTTTGCCTTTCGTTACGTTGACACTAACCGTCCAGTATGACGCTAAATCGTCGCTCACACCAAATACCAATCCCGCGTTGCTTGATTCCGTTAGGTCTGTGAACTCAGCGGAATATATAAAGTTGTTTGCAATGTCCTTTCTTAGAGCCAACTCGCTGCTTGCGTTTGTCTCGGCAACGGCAACCGTCGTAGTAATTCCCAAACAAAGCGCAATCATTGCCAATACAGCCAGACTTGCAAACAAAATTGATGTTTTTTTACATGCTTTCATAACTTCCCCCAAACAATTTGGATAGAATTTGATTATTGTGTTCTATATTTTAATAAGGTTACAAACCGATGTCAATTGACATCAAAAACTTTGTGCAAATGCACATTACATAAATTGTTATTTTTGTGCAAATGAACAAGGTGGCAAAACCGCCACCTTATACATTAGCACTTTATTTAAGTAACAAAGCAAGGTTGAAATTGCACTGATCCGTTGAGCTGTCGCCTTCCTTTTGTATGAGTATGTACAACACATCGCCTGCTTCGACTGTAATATTGTTAGTTACTGTTATGTCTTTGCCACTGCCACCCCATGATGCTTTGCCATCATTGGTCTTGATGTTGCCGTTCTTGTCCTTCAATGCCCATCTTACAGAGAAGTTGCCCTCGGTGTGAAGTTCAAAGTTTAAGTTTACGCTTGCTGCACCTTGGAAGTTGTAAGCCAAGCCCACCATTGCGTTGACAGCCATCCAGTCACCCTTGATTTGCACCCAAGGGTCATCATTTTGGAAAGCGTCATTATCTGAAGATAACTTTGTAAGCTTTGTATAATCAAATGTTTCGGCTTTTTCCGTTTCGGTGTCATTCCAATGATAACCTACCATTCCAACTTCCCAGTTGGATTCGCCTGCAAGTGTCGCGTCAAAGTCGTTGCCGAAACTGACTTGCTCAATAGGTGAGATGACAAAACTGAATTCGCTTTGGTCACTTCCGCCCTCGTGGTTTACAAGTACATACAACGTGTCGCCGTTAGCAACCGTTATATTTTGATTTACCGTAACATT
>JAFLVJ010000018.1 GCA_022508375.1 Clostridiales bacterium
TTGCACCTCGATGAGATTTGGCAAAGGCAATACTTCCTTTGTCTTGGAAAACGACTTTCTTTCGTGATTTCCGTATTTTACAATCTTGATGTCTTGTGCCATTACAAAACTCCTCAAAAAAATTTTTTCAAAAATTTGGTGAAAAATGTTGCAAACTCGTCCGCAGTATGCTATTTTGAATTTACAAACCGCTTGTGTTTGGAAAATTTCGGTTTTTTACCGTGATTTGTTCAAAAATCGGTGGAAATCAGCCGTAATATCGCTGAAAAATCCGAAAAAAGCGCAAAATTCCCCTCAGGACATATATACACGGAATATATACTACCACTTTTGCAGTCAATAGTCAAAATTATGTCAAGCGTAGTAGTAAAAAATAAATAACAAAATATTTTTTCATTTTTCGTTCGTGTATTCCGCTAAAAAGGACTTCACTACGCTTTAATAATAAAAAAACAGGCTTCCCTTACTTAAATCAAGGGAAGCCTTTCTTACTTCTTGGCTAACAGGTAACTCTTGTCAACGTAATCCAATATTTCCGCCAGTGGCACACTGCCGTCAAGCAGGATTGTTATCCAATGCTTTTTGTTCATATGGTAACCGGCAAAGTACCGCTCGCCGTCAATTTTCGACGGCAGTTCATCCGGGTTGAAACGCAAGTCCACTATTTCTATCGGCTCGTCACCGCTAAGCCCCAATCGCTTGGGTAAGACGGTCATGAGCAACACGTACCACTTTTGTGTATCCTTGCGCCGTATTACCGCAGCGTCGGGAAGATCGTTCCACAGATACTCCGGTTCGTCGCCGTACTTCATTAGGGCGCAGTTAATTATTTCGCGGGTGAAGTCCTGCTTGAACACGTCACGGTCAAAGCAACTTTGTTCGATATTCCTCAAGACTTCCTCGTGTTCGGCGCGTACGCGCCCTACAAACGCCCCTACGGCGGTTTCTACGAGGTGAAGGGTATAAACGTCTTCCGAAACCGCGTCGTACAGCTCCGTCGAAATCTCGCCCTCGTCGTCAACAATCACAGTCATGCTAAACTGTCCGTCAACGATTGTGGTTTGGTAATGAAATTTACCACCCATCTGTTCAAAACCGTATTTAACCAACTTATCTGCATTTGCGCTTTTATTCTTGAATGTCATGTTTTTATTTTATCACACACCCGCGCCGTTAGCAATACTTAATTACACGTCCCAAACACAAAAAAAAGAACCCAGTTCGTGAAAACAGGGTTCTTTTGTAATTAAGCTATTTAATTTTTTGCCTATGCCAACAAACTGTCGATATAATCGAACATAGCCGGTGTAGCAAGAGCCCAGACTTTACCGTACTTAGCTTTGTCACATCTGAATTCGTATCCGTCGGGAGCATTGTCTGCACTTATTACAGTGCCGTCAGCCGTCATCAAGACATCAACACCGTCGGTTGCCGATTCGGGACGTTCACTGTAAATCCAGCTGTTAAGCGTGCATGTGTCGAAATTAATTTTCACAGTACAATTTGTTTTGTAATCGTCGGTTTCAACGCCGTCGTCCGGGAACATCATGCCTATTGCACCCCATGTGCCTGTCAAGACGGAGTTGGTTATTGAAACGTCTTGAGCCATTGCCATTGAAATTCCGCACTTGGCTGCTTTTTCAATTGTAAGACCGTCAATGATTACACCGTTTACACCGTGAAGATTCAATCCGCTTCCCTTATCGCTACTAAGAGTTACGTTGGTAAGTTTAAAGTTTTCAACTATTTTGTGTGAACCGGTATAGTCGGAAACCTTGAGCGCAGCTCCTGCACCTGCAGCAGATACAAGCTTAAGGTTACTGATTGAACAGTTGTTACCGCCAACCACAAAACCTGCATTATCACCACACGTAAATTCAAGACAGTCTATTACAGTTTTGTCAACACCTGCACCAACGATGGAAACATTGTCCACACTCAATTGGAATTGATTGCCGGCTTTGGGTGAGAACGTGCCTTCACCGAGTTTAATAACAACAGGCCAACCATATTCGACATACTCACCGTTGTTGAGGCGTGTAAGTGCAGCTACCAACTGCGTGGTATCGGTTTGTCCCTTGGGGTTGATACTTATGACTATAGTAGCTTCGCCGTTAACGTTAACTGTGCCTTTGTTATCTGCCAAGTCCGCTACCGCACTTCTGACAGCCTTATTCGTACACCATCCGAACAAATAATTTTCATCGGAAGGAATACAAATTGTTTCAACACCGTTGAGCTTGATATTGATTGTGCAACCGCTTGCAATTTTTATATCGGATATCGTTTCGGTTGCGCGTTCTGCGTAAACGCCAAAGATTGCGCCAACCCCACCGTATTCCTCTGTATATGTTTCACTTACGTAAGGAACGTAGTTAACGTTGATTTCTCCTTGCAAAGTGACATTTATCATATGTCCTTTAGCACCACCGACGTTCGAGCCTACCACTGCACCTGCCTGTGCACCGTAAACAGTCACGTTCACAAATGTGATGTTTTGAACAGAAACGTTCTGACCCAAACCAATAAAACCTGCGCGCCATGTACTTGCATTTTCGTCCATCTTAATGTTGCTGATTGAGTGTCCGTCACCACCGTCGAAAGTAATATCTGACAAATCCATCGGAACCCAACTGTATTCGTTGAAGTCAAGATCATTAACAATATTTACTGTTGTGACGAAATCGCGACCGGCTTTGTTACGGATTATACCTGTTTTGTACACTGTAACAAAGTCAAGTAAAGCGTCCTCGCTGTCAACATCGACAGATTCCACATAGTTTACACCACTGGGATTTTGTGCCCAACGGACGTTTTTGAGGTTACCGATGGAGTCACCGCTAAAGGTCAATCCGTTCCAAATCACTTGCGCATTGATTATTACGTTGTCGTCACCGTAGTCAACACGAGTCTTGGTGGCGCTGCGCGTTCCGCCGAAAATAGCGATATCCCATTTGCTGTAGGGGTGATATTCAAGCAAGTTAACAACGATGTTTTCTACTTTGTTACCCTTAACAGGGGTTGTTTCGCCGTAACCCGCGCCACATATAGCTTCACCAACGATACCGCCGGCGAAGAACTTACCTTCTTCTGTCTTAATGTAGTCATCGGACGCGCTGCATGTAACCGAACCGTTAGAATACGTGCAGTTGAGAACACCATTACCGGTACCAAGTTGACCTACTACACCTCCCACTTTACGTGTACCTATAACATCTACGCCATTAACCGTGCAACCGGTGACGTGCGGGGTACCATTTTCAGCCGAGTAAGCTACCATACCGCCGATAGCGTCGCCCTCGAAGTTCTTCGCTGCGTAAACACCCTTGATATAGCTATCGTTTTCACCGTTGACCGAACAATCAACGAACATAGCATAACACTGTCCGCCGGAAACACCACCTACTTGGTAGTTGCCTTCAACGTATATTTCGCCGGAAACTTCGCAGCTCTCAACGCGTCCTGTGTAAGCATTACCAACCAGAGCAGCTACAGATGCGTGTCCTTTAACGTTTGCATTGACAAGATGAACGTTTTTAACAACTACAGCGACTCCGCTTTGTCCAACAAATCCAAACAAGCCCACATTGTCAGCGTCAGGCGTGTCGATATTAAGGTTAGATATTGTGTATTTATCCGAATTACCGTCAAACGTGCCTAAGAATGGATGGCCGCTTATTCCGATAGGTGCCCAATCCACACCTTCAAGGTTAATATTCGTTGCAAGAACAACAGTCTTACCTTTGTAGGAAGTACCATTATTTACACTTTCAGCAAAAGCGAGGAAATCCGATAAACTTTTGATTGTGTAGGTATCTTTTTCTACGGTTTCTCCCGTATTAGACATATCTACTACAACATCCCAGCTTGAGCCGTTGTATTGATAGATAACGATACCTGTTTTTGCCACGAAATCGGAATTGCCGTAAACGAGCATATAGAAGTCACCCTTCAGCACGCCTTCCATGTCGTTTGCAGGAATATCGCTACCGCTAAACCACACTGCGCCACGGTCAGCATGGCCTAATGCTGCTAACCATTCTTCTTCACTTGCGTAAGGACATTCTTTACCAATCTTTTCGTAGTAAGCCTGAAGCAATTCCCATGCGGATGCGCCGGCGGGCCCGGTTTCGCCCGTAGAACCTTGGGGACCGGTGGGGCCTGCGGGACCTTGAGGACCTGCAGCTCCGTTAGAACCGTTGCTACCGTTCGAGCCGTTGGTTCCGTTTGAGCCGGTTTCGCCCTTGTCGCCCTTCAACGACTCAAGCCACTCCTCTACTGTGCCTTCAAATCCGTTTTCAACTGCAATGTCGTAAGCGGATTTACCATTGCCAGCGGTTGCGCCGATGCCAACTGTGAGTGCAACAAGCACTACCAAACACAGCGCCAAGCAAATAGCAACCAAACTAATGATAACTACATCTGACTTTTTCATTTTCGTCTCCTTTTGCATATATTTTTAATCTTATTTACTATATTAGCATAGTAAAATATTATAGATAAATATACATAATTTGTCAATAAATAGTATATTAGTTAAACAAAAAAAACACGCGTTCGCGTTTCAACAACAAAAAGAACCCTGTTCATGTTGAACAAGGTTCTTTTTTTGTTAAAGTTTATTTAATTACTTGTCGCTGGAAATTACGCCATCGGCATTTGCCGTATATGTAACCACTTCGCCATCACGAGTAACCTTTGCCGTACTGTTAGTGACGTCGGCTACCGCATATTCATCATTTACATGATAGAATCCGGATAGCGAACCGCTTACGATTGTTCCTTCAAAAGTAAATTCGTCAACAATAGTATTTGCTACTTCTGTCGTCTTGTTGGGGAATCCCACGCCGTAAATTACAGCGCCAAAGCAAGCGTTTGCCGGTTCGCCGGTTGTGGTAGATGTGATTGTACCCGTATAATGACAATCGTGATACTCATTGCCACCTTGTTCCCAACCGACAAGACCGCCGACATATCTACCTGTTATATCAATCTTGATATTGACGTTGGTGCAAGAAGCTCCCGCACCTATTCCCGTAGCGCCCGCTATTCCGCCTATCTGCAGTCCGGATACGTAACTTCCGTCATCCGCATTAACCGTGATATTGCTCATTGTTCCACTCAAATGTCCTACAACAGCGCCTATAAACTTACTGCCGGAAACTTGTATTGTGCCTTGCAACGTCACATTTGACATTGTGGGTCTGCCTGAACTACCGAAACGACCTGCAACTACACCGGTCATTTGACCGCCTCCCTTTACGGTAGCGTTTTCAAATATCACGTTTGTAATAACAGCGTTATTGTCAACTAATGCAAAGAAACCTACGAATTTGTCCGCACTTGACTTGTCGATATTCAAGTTCAATATCTTGTTGCCTTGTCCGTCGAACGTACCCTTGAATGCTGTTTGTCCGGGTGCTGCAAGCGCGATAGGCTCCCAATTGATATCGTTAAGGTCAATTTCTTTTTCCAGATAGATTGTTTTACCTGCCATTCCCTTTTCACCGCTATTGGAAGGGATTGCGTCATAGTATTGTTGGAACGCTACAAGTCCGTCGGAGTTGTAAATGTGCCAGTTGCCTTCCGAATCTGTTATGTAAGGTACTCCGATGTAATCGATTGTTACGTTGGATATTGATTCTCTTTCGATAAGAGCAGCGTTTACCGTATCAGAATCGGCATTGATAAGACGTCCAATTACGTAGCGAACATTGATGTCGCCGTCACCTGCGTTTACGCTGTGGTCAATTGTCAAGGTAACGTTGTCCACGCTGATACCGGTAACTTTTTCAAGAACTTGCGCACCATTGTAGGCTCCTACTACTGCACCAAGATCACGGTAAGCTGTGAGGTTAGCATTGTAAACACGGCAATTGTTGACTGTATAGTTGCTGTCAGCAAGGAAACCGATGATGCCGCCCACCTTGTCACCGTCGTCCATTACACCCTTACCGTTTATAGCAGGGGTGGCAACAGCCGTAAGACCATCGACAATACAATTGGAAATATCAATATATCCGCTACCAACGATACCGCCTAGGTTTTTCAGTCCTGCAACGGACGAATTGAGAACGGTTATACCGGACACTTTGCCATAGTTAAATGCTGTACCTACGGCAACACCAACTGCAGTACGACCGATTACCGTTGCGCCATCGATTACAACGTTTTTGACAATACCGGTTGCGCCAAGTTGTCCAAACAAGCCAACATTGTCTTGCTCGGGAAGATTGATTACAAGATTGGAAATTTTGTACCCATGTCCATCAAATACGCCAAGGAAGGGCTTTGTCGAGTTACCGATAGGCGTCCAATTGTCAATACCGCTCAAATCGAGGTCTTTCAACAATATGATTGTTTCACCTGCGTAATCTTTACCCTCGTTTACACTGTCACGGAAAGCTTCAAGTCCCGCAACACTACCTATACCGTAACGCGCGCTTACTTTACTCTTAGCATCCCAATCAGCGCCTTGCGATATGTCGTCACTGATAATCAGCGAAGAGGAATTGGTAATTACTGTAAGGGTATTAGAACCCACAAGACCGTGATTGTAATAAGCAGGCTGTACGTCGTAGTTGCTTGAAAGCACACCGGTATAGTGACAATTGTCGAATACGGGAGCAGTACTTTCAACAATTTGACCATCTTTTTTTTGAATAGATGTCATGCCTGCAATACCGCCGATAGCATCTTTGTCGGCATACTTAGCGGAACTGACGTTTAACGTAATGTTACCTGTACTGGTACAGTTGACCCATTTCGTACTATAATTTGTGTTTCCTACAATACCGCCTACTTGATATCCACCGATTGCGTTAATATTTGACGTAAGGTTTTTGTAGGTAAAGTTACCTTCTCCTACCCAAGCTACAATACCGCCTACTTGATATCCAGTGGAAGCACCGGTAGCCTGCACAAAGCTTGTTGAATCAACATCAACCGTAATATCGGAAAGGTTACCGGTATAGTTGCCACGAGCTACGATACCGGCAGCGCCATAGGAAGTTGCAGTAATTTCCACATGTCCGGTCAACTTCAAATTGTTTAAATTTGAGTATGTATTTGTTTGACCGACGAAAGCGGCTACCCACGATGAGCCGGTAATTTGCGCATTATCAATGGTAAGGTTACAAATTTCAGCGCCTATGTTTTGTTGCCAAACACCTACGTATCCGAAAAGACCAAGGTACGACCCGGATTTAACAGTCAGGTTAGATATTGTGTGATCTTGTCCGTCGAATTTACCGGCAAAAGGACTTGCACTCGTACCGATAGGCATCCAATTGTCAATACTTGACAAGTCGATGTCTGCCTCGAGAGCGAACGTCTTACCGACAAATGTTTCGCCCGCTTTTACAAGCTCGGACAACTCTGCAAGTTGATCGGCAGTGGTTATTTCGTATGACATCTGTGAATCGGCATTGGGATTGTCCGAAGACATATCTACAAGCATAACCCATTTACCGCCCATGAACGCGTAAATTTCATAACCTTTACGTCCGGAGAATTCACTATATGTACGGAAATAGAAGTCGCCTTCGCGAGGTTCAACTGTAATACCAGCAGACTTTTCAGGCTCAGCATTGCCGACAAACCAAAGAGAACCGCGTTCACCGTTTTCACCGTTTTGACCGTTTTCACCGTCTTTTCCGGGAGCACCATCCTGACCTTGCAATGACGCAAGCCACTCCTCTTCAGATGGAACTTGTTTGTCGGGGTAGTCCTTGGCAAATTGCTCAGCAAATATTTCGTAAGCGCTTTTTCCGTTTGAGCCGGTGCCGTCAGCGCCTTTTAGAGATTCGAGCCATTCTTCCTCAGACAATGCTTCCTTACCGGGATTGTTCTTTTCAAAGTACTCCTTGTATATTTCGTAAGCACTCTTTCCTGCTGCTCCTGTTTCACCTGTCGAGCCTTGAGGACCTGTAGGACCTGCGGGGCCTTGAGGACCTGCCGCTCCGTTAGAACCGTTACTACCGTTCGAACCGTTGGTTCCGTTGGTACCGTTTGTTCCATCGGCTCCCTTCAACGATTCAAGCCACTCCTCTACTGTGCCTTCAAATCCGTTTTCAACTGCAATGTCGTAAGCGGATTTGCCATTATTGCCTGTGCCGACTATACCTGCGCTAAATACTATCACCAGTACCAGAACCAGCGCCAAGCAAGCAGCAACCAAACTAATGATGAATACGTCTGCCTTCTTCATTTTTTCTCTCCTTATTAACTTTATATTTTTATTATATATTTATATATAAGCACGGAAGAATATTATAAAATTTTACTATGTATTTGTCAATAATATAACAAACAAAGTAGAAAAAAAACCGCCAATCACTTAAGCTTGGCGGTTTGTACCTGATTGTTAACAACTATATTCAATGATTTGCCTACCGTATGCCGTCCCATTCGTCCAAAAACTCCGCAATGTAAGCCTGCATGTACTCGTGGCGTTGCTGCGCTATCTTGCGAGCTGTTGCCGTGCTCATCATATCA
>JAFLVJ010000019.1 GCA_022508375.1 Clostridiales bacterium
CAAGACTATTGTTACATAACGTCTGATAAAGACTTTGACAAGGACGGCAAGTTTACGAAAGATTGTGACCTAACCGACGATGCAAAGAAATACGTGCTGCACAGCCTGATTGGAGATGGAACAGGCACAAACACCGAGTGTGAGCTAATGTGGTTCTTCAACCCCGATAATCCCGGTGTTATGGAAAACGGCGTGGTACTCAACTGCTCGGCTATGGGCTTTGGCAACTCGCTTGTTTTCAGTGGTAAAACCAAGGATAACCTTTCGGCAGGCACACAACGCGTTAAGAGTAACGACAGTGATAAAAAATACCAGTACTGTAAGGACGTGTTCTACTGCGGTGAAGACGGCAAGATGGACAAGCTATTCGTTCAGATAGGAGCAGAGATGACGGGCGGTTCCGACGCGGCGATTAACATGTACCCCGAAGTGACAGCACTCGAGATTGAGAACGAAGGGCACACGGTAATTATGCCGATAAACCAACCTGTTGGTACCGTGCTCTTCAAAGACTATGATTATTTCAACGTGCAAAAGGATCCTGCCGAGCAACTCAACTTTACGTACCAGTTGCACTTGGTAACGCACAATCCCGACTTAATCATTGGCGCAGGCTGGGCGAACAACTGTCCGCTTGTTGTTGACAGACCCAATGCGGTCACGCTCAAGTATTGGCATTTGAATAGACCGCTCCCCAAGGGCATGCAGACCATGTCGTCGGGTTGGGGAGAGCCGCTCAAGACGTCTCCGATAACAAACATCGATTACGCAAAAGGCTATTTCAAGATTGACGCTAATTCGTGCGTAACAGACGCTAAAAACAACGTCATTGTTGCGTACAACGGTGAAAATCCTTGCACATTCTACTTGAAGTACACCCACGATTACGACAAACTCACGCAGGAGTACAACAGCCTAAACGCAGGTCGCTACAAGGACGCAACGTACAATATTAACAACTAAAACAATATCGAACGCAGGTCAGCAAGGCTTGCTTTTTTTATGCAATAAAACAAGGAGGAAATACAATGGCGAAACAGTCCAACAGACTGGTGATACTGCTCGACCGCATTACGCTTGGCGGAGCTTATCTTGACGGTATCCAAAACATTAACGCCAACAGTCGCATGGTCAATCAGTTAGTGGTGCGCGTTGGCAGATGGTCGGGGCAATGCAACGACAATTACATTTACGACGACCCAAACAGTAAATTTACACTTCAGCAACTTAGCGTAGGCGAAACACTGTGGGTGTACTTCAACAAGCACGACGAACCGCACACGGTACACTCTTGTCTGCTTATGGAGCGAAACATAACACGCTTTGCCGAAACAGCCGAAGTGGACTACGGTGTCGGTCAGGAAGAAATACGCGAGGAAGGCAGGGAGTACTGGATATACATCCCCGACCCCGTTATGTGCAACCCCGGGCAATGGAATTTCAGTTTTGCGATCAAGCACATTGCTTCGCGCGAGACGGGCGATGACGGCAAGGTCAAGTACGTGTACGACTACAAAAAAACGTCCTCGGCGTGCAATCCGTTTAACCTCATTGTCAATCCCTCAATAGTTTACGACGATGACGGCGACGCGGTTACAAATGCTAACCTTGCTGCGGTATGGGAGCAAATTCAGACGCTGACGGTAGAGCAGGGCATACGCGGTTACCAAATCGAATTTACCAAAGACGGCGCGCGCAGGGAAGGTTACCCAACGGCGGAGTGGCAAAGCAAAAATGGCGAATCGTGGGCATTCGGCGCATATTTACAGTTGCCGACCATGTTTTTCGGCGCGCTCCCCAAGCCGTACGTGGCGGAAATCGTTGTTAAAAATGCAGTACGCGTGGACGGTACGGTTGAGGTTGAGGAAGAAACCAACATTGACTTTGCATACCGAACCCATTTCAACGGAACAAATGCCGACTATATCAAGATATACGTTGATATAGATCTATCGCGATACACAACCTACAACGGCACAATTTTAATAAAGGAGATGTAAACAATGGCAAATATCAAAACAACGCAAATGGGCGTAAAACTCGGCAAGTCCCGTTTGGTTAATTTCAAAAACCTAAACGCGGATATTTCAAATTTGTTTTCCAACGATGACGCGCTGAACGATGATATTCAGACGCGCGAACCGAAGTTTGACAAGAACTCGGCATTCAATAAAAGTTTTTCAACTGCAAACCCCGTAATGGACGGCGTGGCTTCGCGCGGTAGCACCGATACGGTAGCGCGTGGCGACCACAGACACCCGACAGACACAACACGTCTTGCGGTTGCACCCAATGGAATAGACACCCTACTAGATTCAAACTATAAGATTTCCGAAAAATACTTGCCTGATACAATATTGGGACAATTGGAGTATCAGGGAGTGTTTGACCCAATTAGAACTACGAATCAATTAGTGAGAAATCCTGCTCGTAAGGGAGATTACTACATCGCTAATAATGATGGCGGGTTCAATCCCGATGGAACTATATGCTCGCCTAAATATGGCAATGATGGGTCGTATCAAGTGGGCGACTGGGCCGTCTTTAACGGCGAGAGCTGGGACAAAATAGACAACACCGACGCCGTCACAATGGTAAACCACCAAAAAGGCAACGTAGAAACCTACAAGGGCGATTGGGTTAGCACCAAACAATATTACAAGGGCGATTTTGTAAAGCGCAACGGTGTTTTGTATATCGCTGAACAAAACAGTAAAGGTCAAGACCCTGCGACGTCTCCTGAGTACTGGACCATGCTTGGCGCGGTATTCAGTGTCAACAAGGAAACAGGCGACGTTCAAACGCACAAGGGCACGTGGAGTTCCGGCAATACTTATCACGCTGGTACTACTGTTAGCGATAGTAGCGGCGATGTTTACTTGGCTGTAAAAGATGTGCCCGCAAACACTGAACTGTCAAATTCCACCTACTGGGTGAAAATTTCGTATCGTTTGCGTGCGAAGTTCAGAGCCATACCAACTAGCGGGTGGACCGAAAATGTTCCAAATACAGGAACTAAATATGCATTTAAAATACCTGCATCTGCTATCGTGCAAAGGGTTTATTGCTTGGTAAACGACGCTCAGTTGTTGGAAGTTGACGTCGCACTATACCGAGATAGTGAAAAATCCACTGATCAATACATTTTGTCAGATGAAGCATTTAAAGGAATGATGTATGTCATCGAAGGAGATTAGCATATGTCGCGTAGAGATGTAAAACTTGGTCAAACCAAGCTAGAACAAACGCAGAACATCAACGAAAACTTTAAAGAACTGTACGACGCACCGAAAAATTGGTATGTGGAAGCGACGGCAACAGGAGTTACGGTAAACCTCACAATAGAAGGATACGAGGAAAAAATTGGCGCAACTCTTATATTGAAATTTGTTGGGGAAGTATTTAGTGGGGTTGTCGCATTTGCGATAAATGGTGTACGTAGATTAATTGCCTATCACGGCACTGGTTTTTCGCCGAACTTTATGTTGTCAGACTTTGTTTCTGATGGCGACACAGCCACATTTGTATTTGACGGTACAGTTTATCAACTCGTGTCGGTTGACAAAAAAGCGGTAGAAGATAGTTGGAATGTTTTTGAAATTCCATTTGACTTGTCAACAGTTGAAACGACAACGGATGGGTGGCGTGATTTCATATTTAACAATGCTAGTGAAATTATCAAAAGCCCCGTTGTCGTGTATGAAGCGAGCAATGGCATAAAACTGCCTATTATATCAATATCTCGAAGTAGTGTGTCGATTACATTTGAATATTATACTCAAAAATATCAAATAGAATGTTTGCGTGTAGCTATATCGTCGGGAGCAATCAATTATAGGTATAGTAGAGCACTTCCGCAAAAAACAGGCATGCTTGCAATGCTTGATGATATACCTGACGCTCCGACACCGTTGTATTGTCATAATATACGTCTTGAAGGCATGACATGCAGGGCAGCTAGCGAACTTTTTGTAGGACTTATGCAAGTTATAAATAGCGACCCAACACCTGTTAATTCCAATGGGTCGCTTCTTTCCATACTGGCTACTAATCAAGTAATTGACTTTGCACAAACAACTGATGTCGAAGGCTATTTTACTATTACTTTGATTACTACTGAAACATCTTTTGCGGGGGCTGTGTGTGCTGTTAGAACACAAGGTACTACTGTTGCACTATATATTGTTAGAGCCACAAGAATAGATGGTCATATGACAAGCAAGGATATGGTGACTGCAAGTATGTATTTGCCTAACCCTGACTTTATAACAGATATCGTAACGCCACTTTAATCCAGGAGAACAAAAATGAAATATGTTTACTCAAAATCCGAAAACAAATTTGAAAGAAGTCTATTTGTGGTAAAGACTGAACAACAAAAACAAATGGCTCTTACTGCAGGCTATGTCGAAGTGTCCGACGAAGACTACCAAAAACTTGTCAATCACGAACTTTGCTGGAACGAAGACCGCGTGCTTGTTCCTTACACCAAGACGGCGCAAGATATAGCGGACGAACAAAAACAAGAAAAGATAAACGCAATCACCGCTCGAATTGCCGAACTCAAATCCAACTTGCAAGCGTGGGATTACAAGACTTCGAAATATCTTGACGGCAACTATACCGACAGCGAGTGGGAGCAAATTGTGACACAACGAACCGAGTGGCGCGACGAAATCAATCGGCTTGAAAGTGAACTGGAACTGCTATGAGGTGAACCATGAAGAAAATAGATTTACAACTGCGCGAGATGTCGGCTTATTTCAATCCTGCGCAGTTTTTTATTGCCGACAATGAAACAATCACAATCCGCTTAGTTGACCGCGGAGTAATCAAGGAAAAGGCGTACCTGCAATTAAACGGGTGCGTCTTTGCTTTTGGCGACAACAAGGAGCTGACGTTGAGCGCTAACCAACTAAAGGAAGTCAACGCGTGCGAGCTACAGCTACGTGATGATAAGGGCACTGTTACAAAACGTTGGCTGACAGATAACCTATTCCGCCCACCAATTGACCGAAGCGTTGACGGTGATTACTACGAAACACAATCAGCCTTGCTTGCAAGCGTCAAGGCGCTAGTCGAGCACGTGGAAGAGTTGCAAAAGCAACAGGCTGACAACACAAAAGCCATTACCGAGCTACAAAACGGTAAATTTTCAATTTTCAAATTTGGAGGGACAAAATGAAAACGTTTGTAAAAACTTTACGGACAATCTTTATTGTAGTGGCAGTCATGCTACTCGTTATCGTGGCGGTACTGTATTATGTCGATACGCCAGTAGTGGAAGAAGGGCAGGAACCAACGTTACCGCAAAAGATAATAATTGTCGGCAAGGAAAAGCTGACGGAAATACTTGCCGCGCTTGGTGTGACGGGTATTGCGGCAATTACTTTTTTGGTTAACAAAATTAAATCCAGTGCTAGCAGCACCTTGACAGAGAGTCAATCGACGGGCGAGGGTGTGCGAGGACTTGTGACTAAGGTTAACGAACAGCAGGAAATTATCAAGCATCAAGACGAGCAAATATCCGTACTGACTGACAAATTGGATATTCTAAGCAACGTAATAATGACCGTCTTTTCACTTTCCGATATGCCAACGAACGTACGCGGAATTGTGCATGCCGGACAGGAGGAATACAAGGGCTTAGGAGCGGTCAAAACAATTGTCAAACAAGTAGCAGAGAGTGTCAAAAACGCTGTTGTAGAGTCAACACCTGCCGTTGAGGACGAAGTTGCGAGTGTGGACGACATGGCAACGCCCACGACAGGTCCTGTGTACGACTAGGAGCGCAATTATGAGAAAGAAACTTACATACGGTCAAAAGCATTGGCTGTCGCTCATCGGCGCGTACCTGGCTAGCGTTGGTATTCCAATTGCGACATGCGCGATTGTATTTCCGGTTGAAATCGTCGAGGAAACACATATGTCCATCGGTGCTTCGCTTATTATCACGGCGATAGTGTCCGTATCGGTGTTCCGCAACAGGATCAAGAAACTGTTTGAAAACTACACCGTCATCATGGCATGGGCAGTCATCTTCATACTGTCAATCCTCATGGACCAGTTCGTGTACGAGATGAAGATTATATCGCTCGTCGGACTGGGCGCAAACATTGCCGCGACACCGTTGTTTAAGATTGCCGAGACGAACGGCGAACTGGCAAAAGCGGTCAAGTCGAAAATTGCCGAGAATGAAATTAACGATGCAGCAGGTGGATAATATGAAAATAATCAAAAAAATAGTGGACCACGCAAGCCTTGTAATCACATTGTTTATTATGGTTATTTTTGCGGTGATGATGTTTGCAGTCATCAAGGGCGTCAATAACTGGCGCGATCCGCAAGTGTGGATAGAAATGGGGTTTTGCACTTTCCTGCAGGTAGTTATGATTTTTACATGGCTACCCGAAGGCAAAAAGCGTGGAGCAGAAGACGAAACTTACAAGACAAATAGGAAAGAGGCAAACGACAAGCGAAAAGCGGTGGTTGATGCAGAGAACTTAGACCGCCTGGCTCGCTTTTGCAAATACGCTACGTCGCAAAATATAAAAGCGTGGATTGCCAAGAAGGTAGGTCGTTACGGCGTGGTGTATGAGCAGTGGTACTGTAAGGACGATAAGGGCGAACAGATACCAAACGAAACGTACCGTAAGGACTTCGATGCAAAGATTATAAATAGGGTCCGCAACGTAGAGATGAAAGCGCCCGACCAGGTGCGGGAGATAAAACCCAGTGAAATTATCATATCGACAGAGGTCAACTTGGTGTATGACACCGTGGACCACAGCCGCAGCGCCGAAAGAATAAAAGTTGCGCTTAAGATGACAACATCGTTGTTGATATCTACAATAGGCGCATTTATAGCCTTTGAAGGCGCAAAGTTTTCAGTAGAGGGTCTTTTGCAATTCCTGTACTGGTGTTTCGTTATGGCGATGACAATCTTTTTCTCGCTCCGCACCGGTATGCAACTAATGACGAAGTACCGCAACGACTACTTTAAGCGCATTATCGACTTCCTCAACCATTTCGAGACCTGGCATGAAGATATAAACACAGATTAAAACAATAAAACTTATAAGATGAAAGTCTTTTGTACCTAATTCGCACCTAATGTCGTCAAGACAACAGAATATTGTGTTGAAAACAACAAAAAGACCACAAAATATTGTGGTCTTTTTGTTTGGTGGGGAGTACAGGGCTCGAACCTGTGACCCCCTGCTTGTAAGGCAGATGCTCTCCCAACTGAGCTAACTCCCCATGTGGTGACTCCTACGAGAATCGAACTCGTGTTACCGCCGTGAAAGGGCGATGTCTTGACCGCTTGACCAAGGAGCCATATTTGGTAGCGGCGGTCGGATTCGAACCAACGACCTGCCGGGTATGAACC
>JAFLVJ010000002.1 GCA_022508375.1 Clostridiales bacterium
CATCATAAATGTTACCGGCTTCGAAACCTACATATGGCTCACCGTCAACATAGAGATGACACCAAAAATCGCTTTCGCTTTCCATATCGCTGATATCGAAGTATAGGGTATATAGACCGTTTTGACTTTCCTGTTTCGCTATTGTGTATGATTTATCCTTATCAACCAAAGTAAGCTTATTGACAGCGTATCCGATAATGCGAATTTCCAACGCGAGATAAACGGTATTATCTTGTGCTTCAAGGCGAGCAGCTGTGACTTTTATCGCGTCATCGACGTAGATACCGATTGCTCCCCAAAAACGAGTACCGTCATTATTAACGTCTTCTTCGCCGTATTTGTTGACGATAACGTAGCCCTTACTACCTGATGCAACTGATTTACCGTCAATCGTTGTGTTAGCCGACTCTAAATTACCGCCATTGAAGTGCGCCGTGTAAGCGGATACTTCAAGATTGGTTATATCAATCTTCAATTCCCAGTTGCCACCGTCATACACAATCGGAGTTCTAATAAAGTCGTATATGTTCTTCCACTGATTCTCTTGTGTTGCGCCGGCGCTACCGTTGTGCTGCAAATCGAATTCCACAACCATCAAAGCGGCTTGCAATTGTTCCTTAGTGAAGTGTTCGGAAGCACCCTTGATGACGAGATATACGTTGTCGCCTTCATTTGTAAGGTCAACGTCGGTTACCGTCAAAATGGGTGTTATACGAAGTCCTACGCAACCCCAGTAGTTCAATACGCCTTCTTGACCCCAACGGTTGATTAACGTGTACTTGCGTCCGTTCACATTAAATGATTTTCCGTCTTGAGCCGCGCCCGAATCAATCTTAAGGTCGCCACTGGGGTTAACCGAATTTGCACCGAAGTGCGCATGGTATGCGTATATTTCCATGTCGGTCACGTCGTAGTAAATTGTCCAAGTATTTTCGCCAAGCTCTACTCGAGCGGCAGTGAGATACAGTCTTTCACTCCTGTCCCAATATTCGGGATTGTTGGTGATAACACAGCAGTTCTCTTGCAAATCGAACGGAATAGCTTTGAGTAAGCTTTCGATATCTTGCACGTTGCCATTAACGGTTCCGCTGATTGTGAAGTAAACTTTGCCATTTTCTTCAACGAGGTCAGCTCCCGTCACCACTGCGAAAACTTCGTAATTGGTTAGCGGAGCAATACCAAGGTATTTGAAGTTGAAATTAGCATTTACAGCCTTGATTTCGATAGTATTGTAACCTTCGTTAAGTTGTACATAGCCTACTTCAATTTCGTAGTACTGATCCCAACCATTTGACGTGACGTTGATTCTGCCAAGCGAATTGCCGTTTACAAACAACTCAAAAGCTTCTTGAACGACGCCACCTTGACCGCTGGCTACTGATACTTTCAGCTCAACCCACTGTGCTAATGTGGAATAAATGTTGTAGGTTATTACACAGTTTGTCTCGATGTAACCAAGATTGCCGCCTTCTTCCAATTGACAGTTTTCGTAAGTTGCGCTCGTAGCACCGTACGTGGTTGCGACACCGTCGTAACTAATCACAGGAGTAATCTTCAAATAGTCAACGTTGACTTGTCCTCCGGTATTTATTGACTCGAGGACGATGATATTTAGTCCCGCTTTAAGCTTTACCTTGCATACGGAGAACGCAGTAAACTTAAACCAACCGCCTGAATTTGCAGCGTCAAATTGATATGCACTCTCGTTGCCGTTTACATAGACGTCGAATGCACGTGTAATACCGCTGTTGCCATGAGATATCGCCAAGTGCAGTTCGACGACTTGCTCAACGTTGGACTTGAACAGGAAGGTTAGTTTATCGCCGTTGGCAATAGCATTAACAAACTTTCCACCATGCGCCGCGCCGTTATTTTCCGTGCCACAGTTACCTTGCCTATTTGCTTGCTCAGCTTCCAGTAATAATTCGGTGCCATTGTACTCGTCAGCGAAAATAACCGTAATTTCGTAGGTTGCAGTCTTTCCTTGATAGCTGACCGTTACCGTCTTGATACCAACCGTCGTCATATCAGGCGTAGATACCGTGTAGTCGTCGCTGTCAACAACTTGCGGCTCATCGTCACTGTAGTAAGCGGTTACAACAATATTTGCGGATGAGAATTCTTCACCAAGGTGATATTCCGTATTGGCGCGAGTTGCGTCAACTTCAATTCTTTCAAGCGTGGATTCTTCGCCTGCGGACTCAAGCCTCATGTAGTAGAAATTGAAGTTGTTATCTACATTCGCGCCCATCTTGATTGTTATGGTAACTTCACCTTTGGGAAGGTTGATATTAGCTACCAAATAATCCTTTTTGTTGTTGTCGCCATTCCAACTGGATGGTCCGTATTCGACGTCGTTCACGTAAATAGTAAACGCATCATCCAATACGCCTGCCAAATCCGAACCATTCCAGATACCTGCATGCAAATACATGTAAACAGCAACATTGTTAAAGTCGTCGGTAGATTCGATTGTATAAGAAATCGTATTGTCCTTATATAACGCGCCGATGAAATTGCCTTGCAAGCGACCATCGTAAGGATCAGCATCTGCAGCTTCCAACGTTAACGATTCGCCGTTGAACTTCACGTATTGTACCGTGATGTCATAGTAAGCTTCCATACCCTCATAACTTACGGTAACGGTCTTGATACCGGGAGTCTTCATGTCGGGCGTAGATACAGTGTAGCCTTCCGTGATTTGTTTAGATGAGCCGTCGCTGTAGTAGCCGGTTACGACGATACCGTCGTGTGAGAAAGTGTCGCCTATTTCGTATGTTGTCTTAGCATTACTTGCGTCAACCTTCAATGCGACAAGGTCGGGCTGTAAGTCTCCTGACGACAGTGTACCCGAAGCAACAATGTCGAAACGGTAGTTTTTGTCCGCCGCAAAGCCATTTTGCAGAGACTTAGGCGTTAACATAAACAGCGTGTAATTTTTCGTTTCACTTGTGTCAAAAGCTGACAAATATTTGTACGTAGTAGTCAATTGCGAGCCACTTATTCCGTCGGCAAGAGCAGTATTGTCCTCGTAGAACCAAGCAACAATGCTGTTATCGACGCCTTCGGCGTTGGCGTACTTGGACGAGTCGAAGGTTACCGTGATGTCAAGCGACCTTTCGGAAGTGTTTTTAATACTGAAATTCGCTTTCGCGACGTCACCCGCAGTCGCCCACCCGTCAAGCGTGTCGTAATCGGCGTCATTGTAGTCAACGTCCACCCAGTTGAGCGATTTGCTCATGGGAATGTTTCCGCCCTGTTCCTCGCTGATATTCAAGCTGATGGAACCGGTTGTAATCTGTGTGCCTTCCAATCGCGCGCCTGTTACCCACGCCGCAACTGCACCGCCAACAGCGGCGCTCAGCGTAATAATTGCCAGTATGAAGATTGCTATTTTACGTTTCTTCATGATTATTCCTCTTGGAGGAGCCGTTGGCTCCCTTATCCTTGCGCAATATCCCAACAAGTCGCTTAAAACAAACAACCGCTAGGATTACCGCTACAATAAGTATTATGCCGTATATGCTTTGAAAAAATTGCACCGCAACGCCGACCTTCGCCCAGGTCTTGACAACCTTCCCTTCGATATCCGCGTAAGTTATGGGTTCGTCGGAGATGTTATTAGCGTCGCCCTGCGTGACGTAAACGCCGTTGTCGCAGGAAATAAGACGGTGAACGTACTTGGTTCCGTCGCGCTTAAACACGAGGATATCGCCCGTCTGTATTTCGTCCTCGGTCACTTTCTTGGCAAATACGAGGTCGTACTTGTACAGAGTCGGCTCCATGCTGCCGCTTTGCACGACGTCCGCCTGAATGCCGAACAGCCTGACGCTTTCCCCCTTGATTCGGCAATACACCGAATACACGAGAAATAGCGCCAACACTGCAATTAACAGCCATGTAATGATTTCTGTTATGATTCGAACTGCTTTTCGCATTGCTTGTCCTTCCATTTCAATTACCCAGTTTTATGAACAATTACCGTGGCGGGCTCGCCACGGTAATTGCTGCGATTATAATTGAAATGAACTTTTAGTCAATTTTTCGTTAGTTTATATTAGTCATTAACAGGATCAAGTGTAATGATGACTTTTATTGTCTTGCTTGCCAAACTAGCAGGAGCATCACCCTTCATTGTAATCGTCAAAGTGGCAGCTTGAGCCGATTCATTAGCAGCGATTACATAGCCTCCATCTTGAGATGAACCAATAGAACATTCAATTGTGAAATAAGTTGTATATTCTGTTGCTTCAGATGTTGAGTCCACAAGCTTAACTTTAAGAATTGACTTATAACCATCATTCTTTACATTTAATGAGATTGTTGCAGCATCACCAGGATACATACCTGTATTGTTAGAAGCAATAACATTTTCAAGCGTCATTACATACGCCTTACCCGTGGTAAGCGTTGAACTATCATTCATTGCATTTTGAATCCAAATGGTTCCTGCAAGAGCGGCGCCAATAACGCACAGTACGCATGCAATTGCCAAAACTACGGTAATTCCTCTTTTTGTCATAATATTTCTCCTTTAAAATTATTTTTTTATAACACCATATATACTATATATGATATATATTAGTTTATCACTCGGTATAGTGAATGTCAATACCGAATTTTTGAAAAACGGGACATTTTTTCGCGTTAATCAATCTCGTTTTTCTTCGCTATGATATCTTCCACATACAGTACCGTTGCTGCTTCCGTATTGATACCTTCAAGTTCGGATTCAACTTCGCCGTTTGTGGGAACAAGCTTCATGTAGTAGAAGTTGAAGTTATTGGCTACGTCGCTACCCATCTTGATTGTTATGGTAACTTCACCCTTGGGAATGTTAATATTTCCTATTAAATAATCCTTTTTGTTGTTGTCACCATTCCAGCTGAACGGTCCGTATTCGGTGTCGTTTACCCAAATGGAAAATGCATTGTTGAGCATTCCTGCCAAGTCCCAACCATTCCAGTTGCCAGCATGCAAATACATGTAAACTGCAACGTTGGTAAACTCGTCGGAGGATTGGATTGTATAAGAAATAGTATTTCCGCTGCTCAATCCACCGATAAAGCTACCCTGCAACGAACCGCTGTGGTTAACAGAGTCCACTGCTTCCAACGTTAGTTCACTTGCGCCGTCATAGGTTGGAACCTCTTCGCTTGCCTTTTTGTTAATGCGGAAGGTGAGCGTGCCATAGAAGGTATCGGAGCAGAATTCATACGTATATGAACCAAGTTCAACAGACTCGCCGATTGTCCACTTGTCTGCGTAAAGACCTACCTTGTCGTTGTCGGGATTGGTCTTGTCGATGAAGTATCTTCCCACTTGGAAGAAGTTATTAAGACTACCGACGGTAATTTCCATCTTGATTTCCCAAGTGCCTTCGCCATATACGAAAATCCTATCGGGAGCAGATGACGGGGTCGCCCACGTGTCTTGCTTGATATCCCATTGCAAAGCGGCATATAGCGTTGATTGCAAATCTGCTTGGTTGTAGCTTACATACGTACCGCTAAATACAAGATAAACTTTCGATTCGCCTTCAACTCCGAGCGAAATCTTCGTCATTGCCCACTCGGGATCGGGTACGGACGGATCCTTAACAGTGATCTCGTATGTTGCAGACTTATCTTTATAGGTTACGGTGATTGTCTTGATGCCCGTCGTTAACATATCGGGTGTGTCAGTTTCGTAATCGGTGACGATATCGTAAGTGTTGTTGCTGTACCAAGCCTTGACTACAAGTCCCTCGGTAGAGAAAGCCTCTCCGATATTGAACGCCGTTGTAGCTTTGCTTGTGTCAACTTCGATTCGTTCAAGAACCAAACCGGGGTCCGAACTGCTATCGGGTGCTACGCGCAGATAGTCCAAGTTAATGCCTACACTATTAGACACTATTACGATGGTGTTGAGTCCTACAACAAGATCTACCCTGCAAATAAAGAACTCCTTCATTACCGTCCAACCGCCGGTGTTTTCAATACCCACCGAGTATTGCGTTGCACATTCTGGGTCGTTAACATATACGAAGAAAGCGTTAGGAACGGTTTCCATACGTCCCATTGCCAAATACAGCTCGACTGTTTCGGCAACGTTTGATTTGAACTTAAAGGTAAGCTTGTCGTCCTTGCCAATGGCACTTACACGTTTTCCACCGCTAACGGAGCTATCGTTTTCCGCCAAAAGTCCGCCTTCGAGCGTTGAATCCTCAGCTTCGTAAATTATGCTTTCGCCGTTGTACTCCTCGGCAAATACCTTGTACGATACCGTGATTTGATATGTTACGTCCTTTTCACCGTAGGTTACGGTTACCGTCTTGGTGCCTTCCGTTGACATATCCGGCGTGGATACTTCGTAGCCTTTTTCGATTGTTGCAGACGTTCCGTTTTCGTAATGAGCGGTTACAACAATTCCCTCGTAAGAGAACTTATCTCCAACAAAGTATTCCGTCTTTGCCCCGGTTGTGTCAACTTCAATGTAATCAAGCACCATGTCGGGATTTGCACTGCTATCGGGTGAAATAAGCAGATAGTCAATGTTGATATCCTTGCTATTGGCAACTATTACTATTGTGTTGCGTCCCTCGACAAGACTTGCCCTGCCGATAAAGAACTCTTTCATCGTTGTCCAACCGCCTGTGTTGGTAATACCAATGGTATAGGGGCTTTCGCAGTCGGGGTCGTTTACGTAGATGTAGAATGCGTCTGCAACGTCTCTCGCATGTCCCATTGACAGATACAGTTCAACCTTAGCCTCAGCTGTGGAGTTAAACATAAACGTAAGCTTGTCGCCGCTGTTGATGCCACCAACGTATGTACCTGCCGACTTAAGTCCGCCTTGGAGCCAGGACTCCTCCGCCTCGAGGCGTAAATCTTGTCCATTGTATGCCTCGGCGAAAATCTTGTACTCTACAGTGATGGTATATTTATCTTCCATGCCGTTGTATTGAACGGTTACTTGCTTGTCGCCCGTAGTCGTCATATCCGGCGTGGATATTTCGTAGTTGCCTTGTTCAATTATCTTGGAGTAACCGTTCTCGTAGTGAGCCGTTACAACAAGTCCGTTGTAAGTGAACACTTCGTCAACGTAGAACTTGACCTTAGCACCGCTTGCGTCAACAGATATACCGGTAAGCGCGGGCTCTACTATTGTGACAGTATAGGTTGCCTTTTCACCTTGATATGCGACGGTGACGGTTGCCGTTTCCGCAGCTTGGGTCATATCCGGTGCAGAAACTTGGTATTCGCCTGCCTCAAGTATCTTGGAAGTGTTGTTTTCGTAATGAGCGGTAACAATAATTCCCTCATAGGTAAATTCGTCGCCAATATAGAACTCAACCTTAGCGCTACCTTTATCTACGGTTATACCCGTAAGAGTAGGCTCTCTGACTGTGATAGTATATGTTGCACTCTTTCCCTGATAGGTTACGGTGATTGTAACAGTCGTAGCCTCATTCATATCGGGCTCGGATACTTGATAATCCTCTACCCCAAGCGTATTGGACGTGCCGTTGTTGTAGTAAGCAGTTACTACGATTCCGTCTGCGGTAAATTGGTCGCCAACTATGTATTCCGTCTTGGCCTCGTCGGCGTTTACTTCGATTCGTTCAAGCTCGACTGCCTTTACTTCGATTTCATAAGTAGCGTCCATTCCTTGGTAGGATACGGTGACTGTAACAGTTGCCGCCTCATTCATATTCGGCGTGGATACTTGGTAAGCGCTTGCATCAAGTATCTCGGACGTGTTGTTCTCGTAGTGAGCGGTAACTACAATTCCGTCATAGGTAAATTCGTCGCCAACGAAGAATACTAACTTAGCGCCGCTTTCATCTACGGTTATACCCGTAAGAGCAGGTTCCTTGACTGTGATACTGTAGGTCGCAGTCTTTCCTTGATAGGTTACGGTGATTGTCACTTCTTCCGCCGCCATGCTCATATCCGGCGTGGAAACTTGGTAACCCGTGACGGGATTGGAGCTTTCGTCACTGTAGTAAGCGGTAACGATAATTCCTTCGTAGGTAAATTCGTCGTCAACGTAGAACAGTGTAGTAGCGCCATCCGCATTTACTTCGATTCGTTCAAGCGTGGCAGCCTTGACCGTTACTTGGTAGGTTGCTTCCTTGGTTTCGTAAGTTACGGTGATTGTATAGGTGCCGGGCTCGTTCATATCCAGTTCGCCCGTGCTGACGTCGTAACCGCTAGTGATGACTTGCGTGGTATCGTTTTCGTAATGCGCTGTAACTACAATACCTGCATAGCTGAATTCACTTCCCATTGTAAATACCGTCGTTGCACCGCTTACATCTACCGTTATACCGGTGAGGGCGGGATGCTTGACTGTGATTTCGTATTGCGCCGTCTTGCCCATATAGGTAACGACAACCGTCTTTTGTTCCGCAACGGACATGTCTATTTCAGTTGCGTTGACAGTGTATTCCGTAACAATTTCGGTAAGCGGTGCTACGTTGTAGTTAGCTGTAACTACAAGTCCCTCGTAGCTAAACGTTTCACCAACGTAAAATACCTTTTGTACGTTATCCGTATTGAGCGATATGCTTTGCAATTCGCGTTCGGGTTCAACAATAGAAGCCTCATTGACGGTAATTTGGTATTGAGCCGTCTTGCCCATGTAGGTTACGGTGACGGTATGAGTCTTAGCAACTTCCATGTTGGGCGTGGATACGCTGTAACCAGTTGTAATAACTTCGGTAAGCGGAGCTACGTTGTAGTGAGCCGTTACAACCAAGTTGTCGTGATTGAAAGTATCACCTGCCGTAAATACCTTTTGTACGTTATCGGTATTGAGCGAAATACTTTGCAATTCGCGTTCGGGTTCAACAACGGCAGGCTTGCTGACGGTGATTCGGTAGCTTGCCGTTTTATCCTGATAGGTAACCGTTACCGTCTTTTCGCCTGCAGACGTCATGTCAGGCGTGGTTACGTCGTAATCGGTAACGACTTCCGAACCGCTTACGCTGTAGTAAGCAGTTACAACCAGTCCATCGTAGGTAAATTCATCGTCTATGGTGAACTGCTTTTTAACGTTGTCGGTATTTAATTTAATCTCTGTGAGCGTGTTTTTGCCGCACGCAGTGAGCGCAAGGCAGAAAACCATGACAAGCAGTATTATCAAACCAACATACCTGAACTTTTTCATAGTGTTTGCTCCTTGTATATATATTACTGATAATAATGTAGCATTGATGAACGTTAATGTCAATATTGATTGAAAAAATGAGCGAAATATTGATAATTGCGCAAAAATTGAGTATAAAACGCGCAATAATGAACAAAAAGTACGCAAATAATTAAATCGGGTCAAAAACCTACGAACAACATGAAAGCGCCCCACAAGTTAGATTACTTGTGGGGCGCATATCACATAGGGCGAACCTATAAATTTATTAAATTTGTGAGCTTTTTAAGTATTTTACGCTTCGTATTTGATAACTTCCGACCATTCGCCGTCTTCGAACCAATAACTGTCGTAATTGTCGTCATCTACGTGTACTTTGGTGCGGTATTCCCATTCGAGAGCGTTGAAGTTAGCTTCAAATACATTGGAAGCCCAAGCGTTGAAGGCAACCGTGCTTACCGCCGCGTTATCAACTGCGCCGCAATCCAACCTGTCACCCTCCTTCCTGTCGTTGGCGTACAGATAGACGCGCCTTGCCTGCTCATCGTAGAACAAATACATCTTATACACCGTATCGCCCTGTTTGATTTCTATTTCAACGTAGGAAGCATGATATTTGGTAAACAGCAATCCCTTACCGCCAAGACGGATAAATTCCATTGCGGTTCCGTCTTTGTTGAAATCCATCTGCTTGAATGACGGCGTATCATAAGCGCTGAAACCGATGTGTTTGATTACTTCCGACCATTCGCCGTCGTAAATCCAATAGCTGTTGTCATCAACGTGTATCTTTGTTCGGAACTCCCAGCCAAGCGTTGCATAGATGTAGGCGTCGGGATACTCCACCATCGCCCAATTGTTAAACTCACTTGTCAGTATCCATGCGTTGTTAACGCTGGATAACGACAGTCGCGTGCCCGTTTTGTCCATATTCGAATACATACACAGAGTGCCGTTCTCGTTAAATAGGTAGGCGTAGCGAACAGTATCCTTATTTCGCATTTCAATTTCGATATATGCGGCGAAGTACTTGGTAAATACCGATCCTGCGCCGTCTAAACGAAGAAATTCGAATGCCGTTCCCTGTTCGTTAATGCTAAACTGCGGAGTATTCGGCGCGGACAAATCCGCCTTGGAATAGACGTAATCCGCCGTCATGTCGTAATCAACACCGCCGACAGTAGTAGCCGTAGGAAGTATCAATTCGGAGGCTACGTAGCCGGATGCGCGTTTAGCCACGCTCGGGAAAAGACGAATTGCAAATGCAAGCGTAAACTCGAACCGCTGTTCTCCCGCGGGTAGCTGCCTCATCAAGTCCATCAGCTTGCCTGTAGTTTCCTGATTGAATACATTCCACGCAAGCGCTTGGTCGTGATACAGTTCGCGAATGAAAAATACCTTATCCGTTGTAAAGTCATATTCACGCGCGTTTATTCCCGTCGCTTCATATACGTAAAGCATCGCCGTGCCGTTACCGTCCTGAGCGGCGTCAACCCTGTAGTACTCCCATGGGAAAGCAAAGTTGGTCCCGCCGCCGTCGCGCAACTGCCACGGTCTGGTAGTTGTAATCAACTTGCCGAACTCTACCGTTAGGGTCGTATTCCCTTTCATTACGAATTCGAATGTATAAACACCGTTTGCAACGAGAGGTGAATCAACGATTTCGTCATCGTTGACATAAATAGAACCGATTCCGAAACTTTCCTTAAGTGTGACTGTTACCGTTACGACACTACCTTCTACGTACTTGTCGTCCTCAAGCGGGGTATCCGATTCAAGCGTGACCGTGCCACCGTCTTGGTTGTTGTAGATATCGCTTTCAATGACAGTAAGAGTAAACGTTTCAAGCATGGGTATGATTTGCGTTTTCTCTTTGCTGCACACATCACAAAGGAAATATCTCTCGCCTTCCGTTTTCGTCGTGGGTTCCTTGGTTACTATACCGTTGCCCCAACTGTGTGCTTGTTTGCTACCCAATTCGCCGCAACCGTTATTGCATACGTACCAGTGATGAGTATCGTTACTCGTCAGTTTATCATCCCAATTGTGACCGATAGCGCGGGTGACGATATTGGCGATTTTTTGAGTGCCGTCTTCATTTGCATAGTAAACCCCGTCCTCATGCGCGCATACCCAGTGCGCTATGTGACCGTTTTCCGTACAGGTTGCCGCAAGCGCGTCAACGTGACTCATATCGTGTCCTATCGCCGAAATAGCAAGATTATCAAACGTTTCACTGCCCGCCTCGTCAGCGAAATATATGCCCTTTTCACGCGAACAGATCCAGTGTCCCTTTACTCCGTCCTTGGTGCAGGTTGCGGGAACTTCGGGCTGATAAGTCATATCGTGACCCGTAGCGTAAATAGTAATATCATCAAGTTTAGCGGTGCCCGCCTCGTTAGCGTAATATACGCCATTTTCACGCGAACAGGTCCAGTATTCCTTAACGCCGTTGGTAAAACAGGAAACGGGAACCTCGGCGTGATGAGTCATATCGTGACTGGGCGGTAACGTTTGCACAGTCGAATAGTCGCAACGGGAACACGTATATCCTGCCGTATTGCCGGGTTGACTGCACGTAGGAGCTACCGCGGCAACTTCCTGACGGTCGTGACCCAGCACATGAATGACAACGTCCGAATGGGAAATCTTTTTGCTACCGTCTTGATCGGCGAAATACTGTCCGCATTCCGTACACAACCAGTATTCGACGTTGCCTTCCGTTTCGCATGACGCCTCGACCGCCGCAAAGTGCTCGAGGGTGTGCGTATGCTTGTTGCAGGCTACTAGCCCTAACAGCGAAAACACAAGCGCAACTACCGCCAATACGATAAGATATGTTTTTTTCATAGCGTTCTCCTATAAAAATCGATACGGGGCTAACCCGAACTGTATTTAATAGTTTATTTGTGTTACTAACCGACCGATTCTTCCCTATTTCTGCGACGGTCCTCTTTGATTTCCTTGGGCCATTTAATCTTGAACTTACGCACGAATATATCCAACAGGAATATGACGATACACGTTATTATCAACGGAAGTTGCAGGTCGGAGGTGCGTTCGACCGTTTCATTTTGCCGTCCGAACAGGTTTTCCGCCGAAAACAGCATCGTGCCGTTTCCGTTTCGACTCAGACTTTCCAAAAACGCAAACGACTCCGTTTCGTCAACGAATACGTCGTACTCCGACGAGTAGGAAAAGGTCGTATAAGCGGTAAATTGCTCCGTTCCGTTGTCGATAACAATGCTGTACAATCCGCTTTGGGTCATATGGAACGTACCTGCAAAGGATCTGTCGGAAAGTTTTTCGATAGATAGCGCCCTTTTCGAGCCGTCGGGAGAAATCAACTGAGCGGAAAGATTGTTGGTTGCAACGTCCGTTGTGATGGATACACGCGTCGTAAAGTTGTCCTGCGTAAACTCCGCCCTAATTGCGTCGTAGTCGTTACTTGTCACCTTGGGGAAAAGTCCCGCAACTACGTTCATAATAAATCTTACTCCGCTTAAATTGTTATCGAAGTAAGCCGATGACCAATTCCCGCTTAAATCGCTTGTGAAACTGCCCACGCGCCCATTACCTCGCGTCCACTCGGCGTAAATGGGATTGCCTTCGTGCGCAAGCACCATTGTTGCGCCTTCCTTGAGCTTAGTTCCGAAAAATCCTCCAAGCTCGGGGAGTTCGTTGATGCCTGCAACGGCGGAGGTACGGTTGTGGATTATAGGCGTAAACTTTGTCTCGTTGTAGTATTCGCCCGCTACGCGCGTCGTTTCCTTCACCATACATTCTTTTAGCAAACGTTCATCCGTAACGCTGTAAAATTCACCTTTACCGAGTTTTGCGAAATTAACCAAATATGTGGTTGCCGCAACCGAGTCGGGACCGAGAGCAATCGTCGAAGTGGTTATGCCGCGGTTTGCCATTTGATTGATTCGCGGATACACTTGTCCTTCTATAGTTGTCGCACTTTCATTGGTGGTACCGTCGGCAAGGAATATGACGTGCTTGAGTTCCGTCTTGTCGAATGTAGTTATGGTACTGACAACGGCGTTGATTGCGTTGGAATAATACGTTCCCGAAGCCGTTTGCAGATTGTTGATTTGGTTGGCTACGGATTCCTTTTGGTCTATCGGGCGCATCGGTATCAGCTGAATATCTGCAGGGTTAGCGGTGTTAAAGCCGATTACTCCGACATAATCGTCGGGACCTAAGACGTCAAGACACGCTATCGCCGCTTCCTTGGCAAGATCTATGCGCATGACGTTTCCGGAAACTTTTGTTTCCATACTCTTTGAGCAGTCAATAACCAACAAAAGTCCTAAGCTCTTTTTCGCTGTGCTTGCCTCTACGGGAAGAAGGTTTTCGAATTTGCTCCCCTGCATGTCGCTTTGCACGTACGCCTTGTTGCCGCCGACGGTGAAGAATCCGCCGCCGTAGTCCTCGACGTATTCGGTAAGAACACTGTCAAATCCCACAGGCAAATCCGCGTTGGCAACGTTCATAAATATTACCTGATCGTACCTACTCAGTTCGGAAACGGTCCTTGGAAGCTCTTCGGGAGAAACGGTCGTAACGTCGTAAGTTTCATCCAACAATCCGAAAAGCGCCTTCGATTCGTTTCCCGTGCCATCTACAATCAATACGTTTGTGGATATTTCGATATTTATATAAGAATAGTAGGTGTTGTTTTCCTCCAGAGTATCCCCTTCGGAAAAAATTTCAACACAAAACTCATGTAAATTGGGCGTGAGCAGAGGATATTCAAATACGAAGGTATCCTCGCCACCGGTTAAATTCACTTCCATATCGGCGAAAAATTCACCGTTGTCGTATAACTTGAGCGTGGCGGCTACCGTCGAGGCACTTCGCGTTGTAACGGAAATTTGCAAAACTTCGTCTAACGACGCCCTTGACGGAACGTCTAAACTGCTTATCAGCACTTCGCGATTACGCCCTTCAAATGAGAAAAACACGGTATCCACACGCGTACCCTTGTCCGCAACAGACTTCACTGCGGACAACGCATTGCCGTCCGTCTGTACGCCGTCCGAAAGCAGAATTATACGCCCGTTTGCGGGATTTGAAAGCGCGTCGCGAGCATAGAACAATGCCTCGGCAATGTTGGTTGCATTCCCCAGCGGAACGCTTGAATTCTTGTAGTCGTTGAATACGGCGTTTCCGTCCGCACGCAACGGAGCGGCATACACGGCGCCGTTGGCAAACGTTATTATACCAATGCGGTAATTAGGCTCCTGCGAGTCCAACACCGCGCTGATAAATTCATTCATGTCATCTTCGGAGCTTTTGTTGCTGTCCGACATATCCACAAGCAAAATAACGTCGTTCTTGACGTTGACTTCCGTTGCGGTTACGGACATACCCGATATCATGAGCACCAATGAGGCTAACAATACGGAATGCAACACAAGCGAGATTACGCGGTTTCTTGTCTTTCTTACCTGTTTGGGCAGTCGGAAGTAAGGCCACAGCATCAACCCAACGGCAGGAAGCAACAACAGCAGCAGCCAAGGGTAAACAAATTGAATTGTGACTGCATTTAAACTAAAACTGTTCACGGTATTGTAACCCCCATTCAATGCAGACGATGACAAGCATTGCCGCCGCAAGGTAAATATAAATTTCCTTTGTATCCTTTGAGTCCGTATTTTCCACACCGTCTGTAAAGACGACGGGATTTTTCAATATTGCTTCGGTCCTGCCGAAAGCACTTTCACCTTGTGATATTCTTACGAAAAAGTTGTTGGTAACGATACGACCGCTACTTAGCACTTGCGTTACCGTATAGGAGCCGGGCGCAAGAGATTCAAGGTCTATCGAATATGCCGAAATCTGTTTTTCTTCCTCGGTTCCGTTTGCGTAAACTGCCTTAACAGTCATCGAAACGGCGTTGGCTCTTGCGTTAATGCGCACAGTGTCGCCCGCCGTATATATGGTGCCTGCAACCGTAGGCGTAAGCGCATAGGTGCAGATATTCTTGACAAGTATCGGGAAGTAAGGATTTATTGCTATATCCGACTTGTGTATATCAAACCCAAGCACGACGGTTTTTAGCCCGTCATCGTTTTTCGCAAGCAGTATAGGGTTACCGTCGCAAAGCATGATGGTCTCGTAACCGTCAAAAGTTTCAATCTCGGAAAACTCCGTGACTAATACGTTGGAAAGAGAAACGCTACGCATAATGGTTTTGTACGTTTCGCTTGTTCCGCCGGATGAGGACAGATTAAACTTACCGACGCGCCTACTGTTGAAGGAAAGTCCCCAATCCTTGAGCAACGCGCCGCTATATTCGACCTCGTCAAAAGGAGGATTGACCAGCCATACCGTGCCGTCCGTAGGCCTGTCTTCGGGAAGATAGCCGTCGTAAACGTACAGGTCGAACCCACTTGTTTGCGCGGGAGTGCTTTCGTTGACAACGATGACGTCACACGTACCTACCGCCTGTAACGAGCGCAGCAAAAATCCGGGGTCGTCGCTTACAAGCTGAACTTGGAAACGCTCCGTGTTGGAATTAAACAGTTGAAAGTCGTTATCGTAAGAAAACGTATCCGTAACCCCTTGAAGCGATACTTTAGCATTTTCGTAGCCTGTTACGTTGAGATTGTCCCAAACAACCTTAACCGTGCCGTTAGCACTACAGGAAGCCAACTTGGGTACTTGCGCTTTCCCGTCCACGTTCAAGCCGACGGAAAACTCCGAACTTTGCCCGTAGCTGGCAATTTCCGCAGTGAATACGTATTTACCGTCAACGCGTTTAGCCGTTAAGTCCAAGATGGCAACGTTCCACTCGTTTTTGGACATGTTGTGCACCGTAACCTTACCGCTGTCGTCGTAGTCGTGGTCGGTGTACAGATGCACCTCGGCATACGGATTTTCAACAAGTACAACCTCCGCCAGTTCCATAGCGGCAGTTATATTAGGTTCGGTAAGCGTACAGTCCACTTCGGACAGCTTCTGCCTTACAAAACCGGCAGAGTCTGTTCGGCGTACGGCAAAAGACGCTTCGTCTGCAGCGATAATGACGGTAAATTTATTACCGCTTCCGATAGTAGCGTCCGCAAGTGACGCTATTTCCTTTTTCGAACGTTCAAACGGACTTGTTTCACTTGTCTCCGCCGTCATAGACGCAGACGCATCCAAAACAATGATTTTTTCGCCATGTGTACTTGCAAGTACAACGTTCGGGCGTGTTAGCATAAACGCAAATGCAACGAAAATAAAAAGTTGAATTATAAATAGCAAAGAACTCTTCAGCCACTGCCATGGAACCTTACGCTTAGCATACTTGAGGCTAAGCTTCCATATATAGGTGCTTGAAACCTTCTTATCCTGATATTTGGGTTTAAGAATATATATGAGGATGAGTCCGATAATGGATAACAACCCCAAAAACCCCAAAGGAGCAGCCAATTTCATTTGATAGCACCTACCTTGTTCATTCTTTCGAAAAGTAGTTTTTCAACCGGTTCGTCGGTAACGACCGAAACGAAATCTACGTCTCTCGATGCGCAAAAGCTCTTGATATCCGAAACAAAATCCTTAAGTGCCTCTTGATATGCATTGAGATGCGCGCGCGTTACTTTCATCTTGAAATTACGCTCGTCCATCGGGTTATCCGCCTCGCAATCGACAAGACGTACCCTACCGCTACACACGGGGTTGACATCACTTGGAGACAATACCTGCACTATCAGTACCTGACGCTTGTGAAAGCGTAGATAATCTACCGCTTTTTTCCAATTGCTATCCGTCATAAGGTCGGAAATAATGACGGTGAGTCCGTTGTTGGAGCCGGGGCTGGGGCAGTTGATGATTGCCTTTTCCAAGTCGCTAGTACCGTCGAAACGCAGGTCGTCGAACTTGCCGATACCACGGAAAAACGACGTCTTGCCCGTAATTGTTCCGCACAGGTCCTCGGCAACCTCACCCTTTATTAAACGAATGGACGTTCGGTCCATGTTGAGCACGGAAAGATAGCCGAAAGCTGCGGCAACGCGCATTGCATACAGCGCCTTGTCGCTGTCGGGTTTACACATAGACGCCGAACAGTCGAGGAATGTCTGAACGTGCATTTGGCGCTCATCCACGAAAAGTCGAATAAAATACCGCTCGAACCGACTGAACAAATTCCAGTCGATACGACGGATATCATCGCCAAGCATATACTCCCGAAAATCGGCAAATTCCACCGTCGAACCGTAAAAACGGGTCTGATGGTTACCACCGAAAAAGCCCTGCATGTCTTTTTTTACATACAGGGCGGCTCTTTCCAACCGATTCAGGAAATTGTCGTCGATAATTCTAGCGCCCATTAATTTTTGTTACCTCCGAACAACCTGCGTTTTGTGGGCTTATCTTCCGTATTTGCAGGTTCCGCAGTTGAGTCCTTTTCTGCCGTCTTGGCAGTAGATGGGTGTTTTAGTTCCGAAATAATTCCATGAATAACGTCATCGGGTGTCAAGTTGTCCGTTACGGCTTCAAACGTAAGTTTGATTCGGTGACGAAGAACGGGACAAGCGAGTTCGTCAAGGTCATTGTATGATACGTTATAGCGTCCGTTTATCAGTGCGCGCACCTTTGCTGCGGATATCAACGCCTGCGCCGCACGGGGACTTGCTCCGCATCTTACGTATTTCTTGGTTATATTGGCAGGACATTCGCTATCCGGTTGAGTTGCAAGCGTAAGACTTAAGGCGTAATCCATTACTTCATCGGCAACGGGCACTTCCTTAGCGGTTGCGCGCATAGCGAGAAGCTGTTTGGCGTTACATGCCGCATCCGCAACCTCGTCCATGGTAATTTGAGTCATGCCTACGATACGTCTTAATTCATCACGGTTAGGATTGGTTACAAGCAATTTGAACATAAAACGGTCCATCTGCGCTTCCGGAAGCGGATAAGTGCCGTCCTGCTCGATGGGGTTTTGCGTTGCAAGTACGAAGAAAGGCTCGTCCAACTTCCTCGAAACACCCATGACGGTAACCTTGTGCTCCTGCATGGCTTCAAGTAGCGCCGATTGCGTCTTGGGAGTAGCACGGTTAATTTCGTCCGCCAAGATAATGTTGCTGAACACCGGACCGGGTTGAAAACTAAATGTGGAGTTACCCTTGTCGTCCTTTACTATAATGTTAGTACCGGTAACGTCTGCGGGCATCAAGTCGGGAGTGAACTGAATACGCGAAAACGGAAGATCGAATACGCGTCCAAGCGAACGGACGAGACGGGTCTTGCCGACGCCGGGAACACCTTCCAGCAGCACGTTGCCGCCTGCAATCATGGCGATCACGGTGTACTCTACTACTTCCTTTTGCCCGATTACGTCACGTCCAAGCTGATTGAATATCTCCTTGCACTGTACGCTGAATTGATCTATATCTTTTTCTGCAATCATCGTTATCTCCTAATCACTTAAGTGAATCTAAATAGTCCTGCATTACCTTGCGATCCTCATCACTGAGTTCACCGCTTTCCAACTTGTCCTGAATATCGTCGGAGTAACCGTTGTCATCAAATACGTCCTTGTAGGAGGTCTCGCCGTCAATAACCGTGTCGTGAACGCCGTCGCTATCCTGTTGAGGCGGAGTGCTGCCGCCTATTTCGCTATCGCCTTCCTTGGGGATTTCACCCACTTCGCCGTCTTCCTGTTTGCCACTGCCGTCCCCTTCGTTATCTTCCATATCATCGGGGAACTCGAAGTCCTGGCCGAGTTGACCCATGGCATCCTTGATAGCATCCTGAATGGCGTCGTCGAGATTCTCGTATTTATCATCCTGCTGTTGCTGTTGATCGAAGAAATCCTGCATAGCGTCCGCAGCCTGATCGAATGCGTCTTGCAAATCGTCCAAAGCGTCCTGTATCGCATCTTGCATTGCCTGATCTTTTTCCTCGTCCGTCAAGGAGTCGTCTTTTTCGAGCGCATCTTGCATATCCTCAAGCGAATTAAATACACGCCTGAATGCGTCTCTCAAATCCTCGAGCGCTTTTTGCAAGGCAGGCGGAGTATTTATCGCAGCATTGAGCGAATCGTCGATATCGTCTGCAGTCTGATTGAGTATGCCGTACGCTCCCTGCTTTACAAGAGGTTCGATGGAGTCGTACATCTTTTGAAATGCTTCACGAATCTTATCAATGTCCTTGGAGGCGATGGCTTTACCCAACTCATATGTTGTCCCGCGCTTCATCAGCTCCTCGGCAATCGTAGATCGGTTTAAATATTCCTCAATGAGCCTGTGAATTTTGTCCGCGGTGTCCATAATTTTGGCAACTTTTACCTCGAGAGAATCCTCCGGTTTCAGACTGGCCTCTAAGTCATCTACCAGTCCGTGCAATTGCCCGCGCAACGTTTCGTCAATATCCGCTGCGTCAATTTCATCACGCAAAGCCTCGATTAACTCGCGTATGATCCTGTCTTCATTGGATATTTCCTCCTCGACAATAGGATCCTCTTCGACGTTTTCGGCGTTTACCGCAAGCACTGTGGAGTACGACATCATAAAGATAGCCACAGCCGCTATGATTGCTAACGCGATTATCAAAAACTTGGGAAAGCGTATCTTTACCTGCTTTACAGACACGTTGCCAAGCGCGGTCTGCGCGTCTTGACGTTGACGGTTAAGCATGGGGTTGTCTTGATCCTTGAACTGCATCATTGTAATAACGCGTTCTTCGAGTCCGACTTCATCCACACGTTCCGCCGTCATCTTGACGTTGGGACGGTACAGCTTGAAATAGAACAGCACCGACAACCCTGCCGTAGCTATCGCCCCGGCAACGAGCGCCACCCACAAGATATTTTTCAGCGTGGCAAATGATACGATAGATACTATTACACTTAGCAAAAGTCCTATCGAAAGCGCAAGGAAAATCGATTTAAACACCGCTTCACGCTTCATTTTCGAATTATAAGACTTGAGCGATTGTTCTTCTTGCGAAATAGGTTTGTTTTCCTTATTTTGTCTCATTACAATTCTCCCAATCAATTATATGATACGACTATCCCCTGCACACCGGTTACGCCAATGCGTCCTCGGGGATAAAGTCATTCGATAATGGCTACCATATAATCGTGATGTTACAATATGCCATTGTATGTATATATTAACATTGTGATTGATTCGTGTCAATACTTTCAGAAATTTGATTGATAAAATGCAAAATGAGCACGAAAAACAGCCCTTTTGCGCAAAAATAAACATTTGTGCAAACTTTCCGTTACTAGCCCACACCACAACGTATTGAATCAAAGTGTGGCTATCCGCCACAAACAGTGTCTGTTGACAAGCATATTGAAATCGTGTACACTGTTTGACATAACACATCTATCGGAGATAATATGAGAAGTCGTTTTTCAAAAAATTTATTGACATTTCTATTGATTACGGTATGTCTGTGCGCTTTGTTCATTGCGGTGGGATGCAACGAGAAAAACCCGCCTATTGACAAAACGGAGCATACCATTACCTTCGATACAGGCGTTGACGGACTTACTGTCCCGCCAATCGTATCTAAAGCAGGCGAGCCAATCACCGAGCCTAAACCTCAGCGCGAGGGGTACCGCTTTGGCGGGTGGACTCTCGACGGCAAACCGTATGCTTTCGGCACTATGCCCGATAAAGATTTGACTCTTGTTGCAACTTGGATCAAACTTTACTCCGTAACATTTATTACAGGCACGGATGATGTGATACCAACCGCATGGTATGCACCGGGGGAAACGGTACAGAAACCGCAACTCATACGCGAAGGTCACACACTTGTAGCGTGGATGTTGGACGGCAAACCGTACAATTTCGGCACGATGCCCAATGAGAACATAACCCTTACCGCAGTGTGGGACGCCTTGGTTACCATCGTCTTTGACACGGGCACAGCCGACTTTACCGTTGAGCCGATCGTGGGCGTTGCAGGCGCGGAAATAAGCGCACCTGTCGTCAACCGCCGCGGCTACTACTTGGAGTATTGGATGCTAAACGGTATCCGATACGAGTTTAGCGTAATGCCCGAGGAAAGCATCACGCTTGTCGCCAAGTGGAGGGAACTAACTAACCTTCCCGCTATGTTTATTGACCTCGCGGATAAAAATAATAATCCTGTTCCGATATCTTCCGTTACCCGCGAAACTGCGGTAAGTAGCACTATCACTCTTACAAATACCGATGACAAATACCTGCTCGATTCGTTGAAGGCGGAGTTCAAGGGTCGCGGACACGGCTCCTGGAACGAAGCAAAAAAGAGCTATAAGATTAAATTCGACAAAAAGCAATCATTGTTCGGCAGAGAAAAGAACAAGCACTGGGTCATCATTGCCTGCGCTAATTTCGATGACGTCACGATGAGTCGCAACTACCTCGCCTACAACATGGCAAACGAAGTATTCGACGGTATCGAGTACGCCACTCCCGCCTATTGGATAGAGGTATATGTCAACGGCGAGTACCACGGCGTATATCTGTTGTGTGAACACGTTCGCGTAAGCGAAGGACGACTGGATATCGAGTCGAAATACGGCGTGGAAGATACGGGATATCTGGTGGAGTACGACGCGTACGCTACAGGCGAAGAGGGCGTGGATTACTTCCGCGTTGACGGCGTCAAATATGGGTTCACGGTTCACTCGCCCGACCCCGAGGATTACGCTACTGACGGCAATATCACCAAGGCTGAATATATGAAACAGGTAGCGTATATCAAAGATTACGTCTCGAGAGTTTACAAAGCGGCATACAGCCGTGATTACACCACCTTTTCGGAGCTTGTCGATACCGATTCCTTCGTGGATATGTATATTTTGCATGAGTTATTCAAAAACGTAGATACCGGCTACAGCTCCTTCTACCTTTACAAAAAACCGGGCGGAAAGCTCTACGCGGGACCGGTATGGGATTTCGACGGTACAACCAACACCGCCTACGACCGTGGCGACAGATCCCCTTCGGGAATTTACGTTGGGGCTGAAGGTCAGGATCCATATCCCTATGCAAGCGAATTATATATCGAGCTGTACAAGACGAGCGGTTTCCGAAACGCCGTAAGGGCACGTTGGAAGGTACTTTCACCCAATATTCGCGCGTTCCTTGACGAAAGGCTAAACGACAACGTCTATGAAGAAAACAAGGTGGCAATGGGCAAAAACTTTGTCAAATGGAAAAACAAAAGTCAGGCTACAGCCGAAACCGATTGGGTAAATGACGTCAAAACACTGAAACAATGGCTAATGTACCGAATAACTTGGTTAGACAGTACGTGGTAAGCGCTTAAACGTGTTATTTATGCACAATTCTGCGGAGATACTTATGGGAAAAAACACAAAAGACAAAAGCGTTATACGGGTTGCCGAACAAGCTCAAGCCCAGCAAAAAATGGACGCTCGCAACAAGGCTAAAGCCGAAGCCGACGGATTAACGCCCAAGATGACAATTTACGAGTATGAACAAAAGTACAGCAAACGCGAAAACGTTCGCGGAGCTAAGCTGTTATTAACGTTCGCGGTGACAATCATCGGGGTGTTCCTGTTCGTACTGCTGGCAATGTTCGCTATGAAAATATACGAATTTAACCAATACGTTGGCTACGGAGTGGGCGGAGCGTGCCTGATAGTTTATATATTTGTTTTCATCGTGCCCGTTTGTAAGCTGTTGCGCTCGGGATACTTTGTTACCAACGTAAACGCATACACTGCCTCCAAGGCTAAACGCCGCAACAAAAAACTTCGCCATGACGTTTCACGGAAGATTATCGACTTAACTTCCAAGGTGGACGGCGTTGGTTGGTACGATTCCGAAACGGTCGGCAAGCTCGCAATCGCCCTGCAAGCACGAGATGAGGAGGGCGTAAAGGAAAGTCTTTCGGCGCTGTACGCAGGCTCGGTCAAAAAATCGGCAAGGGACCTTATACTGAAGGCTTCGCTTAAATCCGCAATGTATTCGGCAGTGTCGCAGTCGTCCAACCTCGATACCGCAATGGTTGCCGTGGTCAATTTGCAACTTATTAAAGACTTAGTGTATCTGTACGGATTCCGTCCGTCAGACAGCAAGCTTGCTAAAATTTTCGTAGCCGTCATACGCAACGCTCTTATAGCTTACGGTGTGAGCGCCGTAGGCTCGCAAGTGGGAACTACCGTAGCTAAAACCGTCGGCGCCATGAAGGGATTAACGCTACTCGGCAGCATCATCGGCGTGGTCGTAAATAGCTCAATACAGGGCTTGACCAACGGCACACTTACAACAGTTATCGGCTATCAAACGATAAAATATCTTAATACCGAATACCGATTACAAAACATCTTAGACGGTATTGACGTTGCCGATACACAGGCCGAATTCGTTGACGCGTGTCAAGATTTGGAAAAGGAACTGCAAAAGGACCAACGCACCACCAACAAAAAACGCACCGCCGCCTCTTAAACAACATATATCTCAACAATCGCAAACCGGTTGAAACAAAAAAAACGAACTCACTTTTCCTGAGTTCGTTTTATTTATCTTTTTGTCAAAATGGCTGTTATTCCTTTAATCGTTTCTACCCAATCTGATACACCACCGTCAGATTTTCCCGTTCGCAGTATGACTAAATCGTTTTCGGGCGAAATATACATTATTTGATCGGATTTCCCCCATGCAATGATATCGTAGCCGGATTGTACTGACGGGGTACTGTACCACATATATTTATAGCCTATATTTCTGTCTGCAAGAAACGTGTTTTCGTATTCGCTGTTGTTTATGGGAAATTCGGTTAAAGTAGAGATATTGAGCCAATCGCTGCTTATAATTTGAGTTCCGTTCCAAAACCCATTGTGCAGGACCATACTTCCGATTTTTATAAAATCTTTGGCGCGGAAATTGATGCCGCTTTCCATTTTTTCAAAGCCCGAGTTATCGCTGTCTAAACTCCAAGAGGCATCGTATTCGGCGCCGATTTTCTGCCATATTTCACGCTCGAAAAACTCCGAAACACTTACTCCCGTACTTCGTTCCAAAATAATCCCAAGCAACAGCGGATGATAATTGTTGTAATGAAATTTGCCCTGATAAATATCGGTCAACTCCATATGAGATAAAGCAAGTTCCCTTAAATTGGGATGCCAATAGGTTAATGTATCATCTCCAAACCATAGGAATTTATCTTCGTTATAAGAAATATCAGACCGCATCAGCAGCAAATCTTCTATCGTCGTTTTTCCAATTTCCTTATTTGCAAATTCCTTTATATAATTTTCAATAGGCTCTTTTACGCTTGTAATATAGCCTTCTTCGATTGCCTTTCCTATTAAAAGAGAAACAACCGACTTCGCCATAGAAAACGAAGTATTGATTGTGTTTTCATCATATCCGTTTGCGTATTGCTCATAAATGATTTCATCATTTTTTACGATAATAAAAGACGTGGTATCTGTGCTTTTAACAAACTCGCTTAATGTTTTTTGCTTATTTGAATGGTCTAACGTTATATTATCCAACAGGGGATCGATATTTGTCGTGTACGAATAAGGCTGTTCACTTTTTTGCACTATTCTTTCGGGAAATATTTGATAATCTGACACACTTGAATCCCAATGAATAAGAACTCTCCCTAAGAATATAGGAGAACACATACACATAGTAGTAATGCACATAATCACAAACGCCAAAAGTACAGCTATAATAGGCGTTAAAATACCTACAACTATCTTTTCCTTTTTGCCTAAATTATTTCTCATGGGTAAAACTATAGCAAAAATAACTGATTTTTTCAAGCATTTGATATGGCGGACAAATTGCTTTGACACCGTGTCGAGTTTTGAATATAACAAGTGGCTCACTATGTTCATGAACAATATCAACGCTACCGCGAAAAGCCTCAAACAGACAAAAAGAAGAACCTAAACCGCGGATTCGATCTAGGTTCTTCTTGGCGGGGAGAAAGGGCGTTTGTACAAATCCTTAAATAGCAATAAACTTATAAAAAGTTTCTTTATCGAAGCAGTAGTAACGCAAATCAGATACCTAATTTACATTATTTATCATTCTTTCAATATCTTCTTTTGAATACGGACTGACAAAATCGGGAGGACATAAATTGGTTTGGCTCCAAATCATCATTTGCGTTAAAACAGGAACAAAACTTTTGCCGAGTTCTGTCAACGTATATTCTACTTTGGGCGGTATTTCCTTGTATATTTCGCGATTAATAAAGCCGTCATGCTCTAATTCCCTAAGTTGTTTTGTTAAAGTGGATTGTGTTACGCCATCAATTTTACGCATTAGTTCGCCAAAACGCTGAACCTTGTTAATTGCAATATACCATAATATTAAAATCTTCCACTTGCCGCTCAAAACGGCTTGCAACCTACTCATAGGAACGCAGTTTGCCATTATTTCACGTTTTAAAAACTTGTTATTAGTCATGAAACACCTCTTTTCATATTTTAAGGCAATAAACAACTCTCGTCAATTTCTATTAGTATATTTTTTGATACTATTACTAAATAAAGACAGTACTTGTAATTCTATACTAACGAATTTATACTGATATTAAAAGCAAATACAAGGAGATAACATTATGCACTATACAGGCACAGTTTGGCGTCCACCTTATGAGGCTTGGTCAGCACTATTACAAGTAACAGCAGGTTGCACACACCACAAATGCAAGTTTTGCACGCTTTACGACGATATTCCCTTTAAGTTTCGATTATCACCGATAGAAGAAATTGAACAAGACTTGCAAGAATTATATTTATATACACCTGATGTAACCCGATTGTTTTTGATAGGGGCTAACCCTTTTGTTTTAAGTACAGACAAATTAAGACATATTGCATATTTAGCCAAGCAGTGTCTGATAAAGCTAAAAACAATTGGTTGTTTTGCAAGAATAACAGATATTTACAACAAAAGCGTAGCCGAATTGAAAGTATTGCGCAGTTTAGGATATAACGGTATCACAATCGGCGTTGAAACAGGAGATAATAACGCATTAGAGTTTATGAATAAAGGCTACAATGCAGCCGATATATTGTCACAATGTCGTAAATTAGATGAGGCAGGAATTGAATATAACTTCTTTTACCTGACTGGAATTTATGGCGCAGGCAAAAGCAAAAAAGGTGTTGAAGAAACGTTAAATATTTTTAATCAACTAAATCCTAAATTGGTAGGGGCATCTATACTCACAATTTATCCTAATTCAACCCTCTACCAAGAAATAAAATGCGGTAATTGGGTTGAAGAAAGTGAAACGGAGAAGTTTGAAGAATTAAAATTGCTTATAAACGGCTTGCAAATTACTACTCACTTTGCAGCACTTGGGGCTTCCAATATGTTACAACTTCACGGTAAATTGCCCGAAGAAAAACAATCGCTCATTTTTGAAATAGATAGTCTGTTGCAACAATATGACGAGAGCACTTTGATAAAATATAGAAAGAGTGTTAAACATTTATAATTTACTATTTAGCACTGTGTCAGGTGCTTGTATTTAACAAGTGTTTCACTGCCCCCCCCTTTAATCCATTTGCCAAAATGTAAACAGCGTGGTAAAATCATTATTACCTAATTATTTAGGTGCTAAGTATAATTTGGTATGTAAAAGGGGGTGATGTTTATGCAGGCTTTCTTTGAAGCCCTGATGATACTTCATAGAGGTATTATCAAGCCTGAACATTTAGGCTCCCAAATGGCACCGTGGGACACCTCCTTTCTCGATAAAAAGCGACTGTATGACAGTCGCTTAATTTTTCAAATAAGAAGAACCTAAACCGTGGATTCGATTTAGGTTCTTCTTGGCGGAGGCGGAGGGATTCGAACCCCCGTGGGCTTGCACCCAAACGGTTTTCAAGACCGCCTCGTTATGACCGCTTCGATACGCCTCCATATTTAGTTTTGATTGCCGTATTATTATATCAAGCAAACCGCAATGTGTCAATTATATTTGGAAATAATAAATGAGTTAACATTTTTACAGTTTATATGCTGTTTGTAAACACTACTTTCGTTTGCTATAACGGTTCAAAGTTTAAATAAACATTACCTATGTTATATGATTGAAAAAAGCTACCGCGTTAGGCGGTAGCTTTTGTTCCAAACATATTTGTAATTAATTCAGTCAAAAACTCAATGTCAATTGCATCGTCAAATTCCAAATAGTATTTATAACCAAGATATTCAAATTGAGCATTCGCAAAAAGTCTGGATATATCATATGATACAGCTACATTATTTACTTCCATGGTTTGCGGACTTTGAACTAAGTTCTCATATTCATCAACTGTGATATTACTTTTCATTATCGTTAATTTGATAGAATAGCCTGTTTCACCATGTATAAACGACTCTTGCAAATAGGCTGTTGTACTTTCATTGCCTATCTTGAAATATCTTAGTGTAGTTAATTCTTCAGCTATATCATACACGTCGATATATAAATAATTCTCATTATTTCGTATTTGATAATCTTTAATTGTGTAATCTAATCTCTCGATGTCTAGTTCCGCATCGCTATATCTTATTATTCCGTCAGGTTCTTCACCTGTCGGTTGCAATACGGTTGGCAAAATAATAGCAAGAGATATAATAAGCACTACAGCCAAAGAAACAGGGAAAACCTTGTAGAAAGTCTTGAGCCTCTTCTTCCTTAAAGCCTTCCTCTCATACATTTCTTCCACACGTTGGTGGATTTTTTCGTAGAAAGGTGCTTTGTCGTCCTTATATTGTTCGGATATTATTTGAATATCTTTTTCTGTCATTTTTCTCCTTAGCTTACATTAACTATGCAAGCAGATTCCAAGTTAGATGAATCAATTTTGTAATATGCCAATGTAGGAGTTGATCTACCTGTTGCAACTACTAAATATGTATCCGTACGGAATAAACCTGTGCTATTATAATACTTCATTTGCAGATAGCCAAAGGCAATCATGATATGATTACCACTGATGGTATAAGAATTAACTATATCATAATTCGAATACTCTGAAATTGAATAGACATTTCCAGGTGTTGTGAATAGTACTATTAACTTGTTATTGTCTATTGCTGATTTACATGCGCTGTAATTTAGCGTACTGCCACTCTTGACGCTGGAAAAGCTAGCGGTATATCCGTGATTGGTAAAGTATTGTTGCAAACCTGTCTTAAATTCGCTCTCGCTAACTCCTTCACCTGCAACATTTGTTTGCATGAGGTTATACAGTTCCACCATCATTGGATCAATATATGTAGCGCTTTGTCCGCGATACTTACCCGTTGCAGGATAATATGAATCCCAACCGGGAATCAAATTGGGATAGTATTTGTCGTAGAATGCTACGATTTCCGCTCCGGCAATGGCTCCGCATGCGTTGGATATACCTGTAGTACCAACAAACGTAGGCGCACCCCCATCCGTTTTTGCATCATCGGGAATGCTTCTCGAAGTGTAGTAAATATATTCACTTGCGTACGCCGAAATAATAGGCGCGTTGTTGTATCTGGTTTCCGTTGTCTGCGTCATGGGCGACCATGCGCCAAACATGCAGATACTTGAAAGTATTACAAGTACAAGAGTAAAATACATCAGTTTCTTCATAGAAAATCTCCTTTTAATGTTTTTACTACTTATACCATTTTAAACGGACTAAAGTTTAGTCCTTTTTTAGATTGTTTGCAATAATTGCTCGAATTTTACTCATTCGCTGGCAGACTGCCGATTTAGTAATGCCCAACATAGACGCAATTTCTTCCTGTTTTCTGCCCTTGAACATCAACATAGCGATTACGTAATTTTTGTAGTCTTTGCTTTTAATGACTCTTTCCAAAAACATGTCGATATCGGATTCGGCATAGTTATCTCGTTGGTCGGGCAAGTAGATTTTGTCTATGTCAACGGTTTTATGTTTTAATTCCTTCAAGTTACGAGTACGGGCAGTATTTTCAATAATCTTTAACAGCCAATTGTAGCCGTCTTCATCCTCTTTAAACGTGTTTATACTTCTAAACATCTTTATGTAGGATTCCGACATAACGTCTTCGCACAAATCCTTGTTAACAAGATATAAAACAGCATATGTCAAAAGACGATCGTGATATTTATCATAAAATTCGTTGAATCGCGATCTGTCTTCTTTTTTAAACTCAATCAAATATTGGTTTACGTCCTCACCGAAATACGACATTAACTGCTTTTGTGCCCCTTTGATATACTTCAAAATGTTTTATGTTGATATTATATAGAATTTTTGTCGATTTGTAAATGTAATTGAATAATAATATCTATTTTAAGCGATTTTTGTCCTATTATGGCAAATTCACACCGACGCTTACCCCGTATCAAATAAAGAAAATGCGCTTTCAAACGAAAGCGCAAAGTTATAATTACATTATTATCAAGATGTAAGCTCAAGGCAATATTACAATCAAGTAAAGTTACGACCGATTACGGTGTAGGTTGTAGGTAGTTGAGCAGTTTTTCCGCTATATCCTTGATAACCCAATCACCGAAGAAGTTATTTGCATAAACGTGGGTTGCAACCCAGCTTGTATTAAAGCTTTCGCCCAACCATTGCTTGACTATCGGCATAAAATCTTCGCCCGTGCTATTGAACAATGCGACGATAACGGCAAATACAAGATAAACGGCTGCGGCGCCAATCACTGCGCCCAAAATTCTATCTACGACCTTGATGATACTGATTTTTTGCAAAATGCGCTGAATCAACAACGCAAATGCACTGTATGCGATGACTAGCAACAGCACAGAAGCAATCATTGCCACAATTGTGCGCGTGTTGTCATCGGGAATAGCGTTAGACAGCCAGTTTTGCACGTAGGGTGCAACGGTTGCGGTGAGAGTCGCCACGACGATAATGCCTATTACTGTCAATATTTGCCTGATAATACCCTTAAAAAGACCCACTATCACACCAAAGACAAATATTAGTATAATAACGTAATCGAGAATGTTCATGTTTACTCCTTGCGTTATATTGTTACCCAAAAAACGTAATTTGTCAACCGTTACACGAATTTTTTACATCTTGTCGGGGGCGTCGATACCCAATAACGCTAAGCCTTTCTTGAGGACTGTTCCCGTGGCTTCCACTACTTGCAGACGCGCGTTTTGCTCTGCAATATTGTCGCTGATGACCCTGTGCTCGATATAAAAGCGGTTAAACGCCTGCGCAATGTCAATGAGCAATGCGGAAATAATACTCGGTTCGTACTTGAACGCTGCATCCTTTACCGCCTGCGGGAAAGCGCCTAAAAGCTTGCACAGCCTGAGCGTTTCGGGGTTATCCAACGCGTTGATGTCCGGAGCTATCTTAGCATGACGCGATGCACCGGCTTTTTCCAACAGTGAATTGCACCGCGCCGTTGTATATTGAAGATAGGGCGCTGTTTCACCGTCAAAGTTAAGCACGCGGTCGAACGTAAAAGTAATATCCTTAATCTTGCTGTTTTCAAGCGCCGAGAACAACACTGCGCCAACGCCAACCTGTTCGGCAACCTTTTTCTTGTTGTTCAAGTTGGGATTTTTTTCCGTGATGATATCCAAGGCTTTAGCAACCGCCTTATCGATAACGTCCTTCAAAAGTACAACGTTACCCTTACGCGTGGACATGGAGCCGTCCTCAAGACTTACCATACCGAATGCGACGTGAACCAAGTCCTTAGCCCACGTAAGTCCTGCAAGTTCCAACACTTTGAAAAATTGCTTGAAGTGCAAGTTTTGCTGATACGCCACGACGTACAGACACTTGTCGAAGTTGTATTCCTGTTTACGCCATATTGCCGCCGCGATGTCGCGCGTTGCGTACAGGCTACTTCCGTCACTCTTTACAAGCAAGCAGGGTGGCATGTTGTAGTCAGCTAAATCCACTACTTGCGCGCCTTGACTTTCGGTAATCAGCCCCTTGTCGCGAAGCATTTGCAGAGGGGCTTCCATCTTGTCATTGAAGAAACTTTCGCCGTTAAAGCTGTCGAAACGTACATTTAAACGCTTGTAGATGTTCATTACTTCGGCTAGAGTGATGCGCTTGAAGAACTCGAAAAGCTCCTGTGCCTCTTGGTCGCCCTTCTCAATCTTTACAAACCACTCGCGCGCCTGTTCCGTCAGTTCGGGGTGGTCAACTTCCTCCTGATGGAACTTGACGTAAATACGTTGCAGTTCGGCAACGCCTAGCTTTTCCACCGTTGCCTTATCCCCCCACAGCTTGAAGGCTACAATCATCTTACCGAATTGCGTACCGTAGTCGCCCAAGTGGTTAATGCCAATAACCTTGTATCCAAGCGCGGTATATAGCTTGTACAGGCTTGAGCCTATTGCCGTTGTAGATAGGTGTCCTATATGGAAAGATTTGCAGATATTAACCGAACTGTAATCGATACATACCGTCTTACCCTTGCCAACCTTGTCATTACCATACTTTTTGCCCGCCTTGATAACGTCTGTAAGTACGTCGCTGATAAAGCCCTGACGGTTCACGAAAAAGTTAAGGTAACCGTTAACCGCTTGCACCTTGACGATGATATTGTCCAACTGTATTTCACTTGCCAGTTTTTCGGCGATGGCAACGGGAGACATACGCATTTCCTTAGCCAATCTAAAACAGGGAAATGCGTAATCGCCAAAAGCGTCGTCGGCAGTTTCTGTAATTAACGACAGTAGCTCCGCTTTTTCAAGCGGAGCGTTTATCTTGTTTGCAATAATTTTTTTGTAATCTAACATTTTACTCCTCGGAGCCACCTTCGCCGTCTTCCAGTTCTTCCGTGGCGGGGCTTTCGGATACGCACACTACTTGCGCGTCACCCTTGAACTTCATGATACGTACACCCATGGTGTCGCGACCGATCTTGGATACGTCCTTGGCCTTGATACGGATAACTATACCGTTATCGGCGATGAGCATGATGTCGTTGTCGGGATTGATGAGCTTAAGATTGACAAGTTTACCTGTCTTTTCGTTGAAGGTTCCCGCTTTAATACCCTTGCCTGCGCGGGATTGCAGACGGTAATCGATAAGATCGCTACGTTTACCGAAGCCGTTTTCGGATACGGTGAGCACCTCTACGCCGTTGCGAGCGATTGCCATATCCACAACGTAGTCGCCTTCGTCCAGCTTCATGGAGCGTACGCCTTGCGCCTCACGGCCCATGGGACGAACTTCTTCCTCGGCGAAGCGGATACACTTACCTTCGTGCGAAGCCATAAGTATCTCGTCGTAACCTGTAGTGACATCAACGCCGATAAGCTCGTCGTCGTCCAGCAATGAAATTGCAATCTTACCCGTCTTGCGAATAGACTCGAACTCGGACAAATCCGTCTTTTTGATAAGTCCTTGGCGCGTTGCCATGATAAGGTTACCGCGGCTGTCCTCCTTGCGCGGAATGACGGCGGTAACTTTTTCCTCGGCGTCAAGCTGCAAAATATTTACAATCGCACGTCCCCTAGCGGTACGCTCTGCCTCGGGCACTTCGTAGCCCTTGATGCAGTACACCTTACCCCTGTTGGTAAAGAACAGCAAATCGTCGTGCGTATTGGTGATGAACATGCGTTCAATGAAGTCTTCCTCACGCGGTTTGTGCGCCGTAACACCCTTACCGCCGCGTTTTTGAGTGCGATACTCGGCAACGGGCAAACGCTTGACGTAACCGAGGTGCGTCATGGAAATAACAACGTCTTCCTTTTCGATAAGGTCGCCGATGTCAATTTCCGCGTAGTCGGTGCATATTTCCGTCTTGCGAGACTCGCCGTATTTTTCCTTGATTTCGCCCAGTTCGTTTGCAATAATTATCGATACGCGGGCGGGCTTTGCCAAGATGTCCTTGAGGTCGGCAATCAGGATTTCCAATTGCTTGAGTTCTTCACGCAGTGTTTCCACTTCCAGTTGTGTAAGACGGGACAGGCGCATTTCGAGAATTGCGTTTGTCTGACGGTCGGACAGGTTAAATTCCTCCGACAGTCTTGCTGCCGCCGTTTGTCTGTCCTTACTCGTCTTGATGATTTGGATAACGCGGTCGATGTTATCGAGAGCAATTACCAAACCTTCGATGATGTGATATCTGTCCTCAGCCTTTTCGAGGTCGAACTTTGTCCTGCGCGTAACTACTTCGCGTTGGTGAGCAATGTAGTAGCTGAGGATTTCCTTGAGATTAAGAATCTTAGGTTCGCCGTCGGCAAGAGCAAGCAGCGTAATACCGTCGCTGACTTGCAACTGCGTGTGCTTGTACATCATGTTGAGTACAACTTGTGCGTTGGCGTCACGCTTGAGGTCGAACACGATACGCATACCGTGACGGTCGCTTTCCTCGCGAATGTCGGAAATACCTTCCAAACGCTTGTCCTTTACCATGCCGGCAATCGTTTCGACAAGTTTAGCCTTGTTAACCTGATAGGGAAGTTCGGTAACGATAATCCTTTGACGGCCGTTGTGTTCTTCAATTTCCGTCTTGGCACGAACAAGTATTGTGCCTTTACCCGTCTTGTACGCGTTGCGGATACCCACGCGACCCATGATGATACCGCCGGTCGGGAAGTCGGGTGAAGGTATTATCTTCATCAGTTCCTCGATGGTGATTTCGGGGTTATTGAGCACCGCAATTGCACCGTCGATTACTTCGCCGAGGTTGTGAGGCGGAATGTTGGTTGCCATACCTACGGCTATACCGTCCGCACCGTTTACAAGCAAGTTGGGGAAACGGCTGGGTAAAACCGTCGGTTGCATTAGCGTGTTATCGAAGTTGGGATAAAAATCTACCGTGTTTTTGTCAATTTCGCGCAGCATTTCCGCAGCGATTTTGCTCAGGCGTGCCTCGGTGTAACGTTGTGCTGCCGGTGGGTCGCCGTCCACGCTACCGAAGTTACCCTGTCCGTCAACGAGCGGGCAACGGATACTAAAGTCCTGAGCCAGACGTACCAACGCCTCGTAAACGGCGCTGTCGCCGTGGGGGTGGTACTTACCGAGCACGTCACCGACGATACGTGCGCATTTACGGTAGGGCTTGTCGTTGAACAAATTGAGTTCGCCCATTGCGTACAGGATACGTCTGTGAACGGGTTTCAAGCCGTCGCGTACGTCGGGGATGGCACGCGAAACGTTTACCGCCATTGCGTAGGCGATAAATGATTTTTTCATTTCATCTTCCATTTTGATTTGTCTGACGGTGGTTTTACCCAGCGCCTCGACGTAATCGAAATGTTGTTCTACTTGCTTAGCCATTGTTCACCCTCCTATACATCCAACTCTTCGACGAGCTTAGCGTTTTCCACTATAAACTCGCGTCTGAGTTCCGGCTGGTCGCCCATGAGTAACGATACTATTTCGTCCGCTTCGTAAGCGTCTTCCATTGTAACCTGAAGCATTGTACGACTTTCGGGATTCATTGTTGTGGTCCACAGCTGTTCGGCGTTCATTTCGCCCAGACCCTTGTAACGGGAAACTTCCGTTCCCTTGGTGCCTATTTCCGCCAACTTTCTGTCGCGTTCCTCGTCGCTGAAAGCGTAATATTCCTGCTTGCCCTTGGTTATCTTGTACAGAGGCGGTTGCGCAATATATACGTGACCTTTTTCAATCAATGGGCGCATAAAGCGGAAGAAGAACGTGATAAGCAATATACGAATGTGGCTACCGTCAACGTCCGCGTCCGTCATACAGATAATACGGTCGTAACGCAGCTTGCTTTCGTCGAAGTCGTCCGTCATACCGCAACCGAAAGCGGTAATCATTGCCTTGATTTCCTCGTTTTCCAACGCTCTGCTCAAGCGTGCCTTTTCGACGTTAAGAATCTTACCGCGCAACGGCAATATTGCTTGGAAACGTCTGTCGCGACCTTGCTTTGCCGTACCGCCTGCCGAGTCACCCTCAACGATGTATATTTCGCAATGCTTGGGGTCTCTGTCCGAACAGTCGGCGAGTTTACCGGGCAAGGATGCGCTTTCCAATACGCCCTTACGCGTGAGTTCTCTTGCCCTGCGGGCAGCGTCCCTTGCGCGTTGAGCAGTGACGGATTTAAGCACCAGTTCCTTAGCCTCTTTGGGATTTTCCTCAAGGAATGTTGCCAATTCCTCACCCACTACGCGACTTACCGCGGTACGCATTTCGCTGTTGCCCAGTTTCGTCTTGGTTTGTCCTTCGAATTGAGGATTTTCCAACTTGACGGAGATTATTGCAACCAATCCTTCACGTACGTCCTCACCGGACAGTTTTTCGCTTTCCTTCAGTAGGTTGTACTTGTGACCGTAGTCGTTTATCGCCTTAGTGAGTGCCGCCTTGAAGCCATCCAAGTGAGCGCCGCCTTCTTCGGTGTTGATGTTGTTGGCGTAAGCGTGTACCACTTCGTTGTAGCCGTCGTTAAACTGAATGGCAATTTCGATTTCGCCCTCTTTTACCGACTTATCAATGTAAAGCGGTTGCGCGAAGATGGTCTTACGAGCGCGGTTGTAGTTTTCGACAAACTCAGCCAAGCCACCTTCATAGCAGAAAACTTCGCTGCGTTCACGGCTGTCGCGCATATCCTTAAGGTTGATTGTGATTCCCTTGTTGAGGTATGCCACTTCGCGAAGTCTGTTTTTGAGGCGTTCGTACTCCCACTCGGTGGTTTCGAACATTTCGGCGTCCGGCATGAAGGTGACCGACGTACCTGTGCTGTCCGCGTCGCCTATAACCTTTAGACGTTCCTCGGGTACACCGCGGTGGTACATCTGATAGTGAAGCTTTCCGTCCTGCTTGACCTCCACCTTAAGCCACTCGCTCAAAGCGTTAACTACCGACAAACCGACGCCGTGCAATCCGCCGCTGATCTTGTAACCGCCACCGCCGAACTTTCCGCCGGCGTGTAACTTTGTTAAGCACAGCTCAACAGCCGATATGCCTTCCTTTTTGTGAATACCGCAGGGAATTCCGCGTCCGTCGTCTTCGACAGTCAAGCTTCCGTCAGCGTTGATTGTTACGTAAATGTTGTCGCAGTAACCTGCCAGCGCCTCGTCGATAGAGTTATCGACTATTTCCACTGCCAGGTGATGCAATCCCTTGATGTCGGTAGAACCGATGTACATGCCGGGACGTTTGCGAACAGGCTCAAGTCCTTCCAGAACCTGAATTTGCTCTTCCGAATAGGTGACGTTTTTTGCCGCCATAATGCACTCCTTTATATAAAATAATATTTAAAGTGAATATAGTATATCATATAAAAACACATTTGTATATACTTTAGAATAACTTTTTTAAAACTTTTTACAAAGATTGCCGTTTTGGCGCCCTAGGCGCGCCCTGTTTCGGCAAAAAGGGTCAAGTCTGTACTTGTAGTCGATTTTTCGCAACGCCCGACACAGCGGAATTGCGTGGCATGTTTTGCAGTGTTGTATATTTGTGAAGTTTGTGGTATAATTTGAAATATGCAAGTAACGGAAATCGCCGTAAGCAATTACCGCAATCTGGTCAAACAGAAGGTAGAGCTTGGCAGTCAACTTAATATCTTTACCGGCAACAACGCTCAAGGCAAAACCAACCTTGTGGAAAGCGTCTATTTATGTTGCATAGGAAAAAGTCCGCGCACCGATAAAGATAAGGACTTGATTTGTTGGGGAGGCGACAAGGCGTTTGTCAGGGTCAAATACCAATGCAGATACGGCGAAGGGGAAATAACCATCACTTTGACTGCCGGCGCCAAGAAGCAAATTGCCGTCAACAGCGTCCCCATTGCCAAAATAGGCGAACTGATGGGTTACCTCAACTGTATTTATTTTTCGCCAAACGAAATAAAGATTATCAGCCAATCTCCCGCCGAGCGCAGGCGTTTCCTCGATATCGACCTGTGTCAGACGGACAAAAACTACTTTTACAGCCTGTCGCGGTTCAATAAAGCGTTGCAACAACGCAACAACTTGCTCAAAACCGCCAAAACGGTAGAGGAACTGAAAGACACTGTATTTGTATGGGACAAACAAATAGCCGAAGAAGGCGCCCGTGTGGTTGCGAAACGCCGTAGTTTTTGCGAAAAACTTAAAATATACGCCAAACAAAGCCACTCAACGCTTACCGACGACAGCGAACAGTTGCAGCTGACGTACGTTACTCAGCTAAAAGGGGATAGCGTGGCCGAGCTTACAGAAAACTATCTTAAATTACTGAGCGGTAACCTCGAAAAAGACTTTCAACTGCGCCACACCTCGGCGGGCTGTCAACGCGACGACGTGGCGCTATTGATAAACGGTACGGACGTGCGCACATTCGGCAGTCAGGGACAGTTGCGCACCACCGCGCTTTCGTTAAAGCTGGCGGAGCTGCAAATATTCAAGAGCATCATAGGCGAATATCCCATACTGATACTGGACGACGTATTAAGCGAACTGGATATTACAAGACAAAAGCGCCTGTTGAACTTCGACAGTGACTTGCAAATACTACTCACCACCGCTACGGAAATAAATCGCGATCTTGTAACCAACAATTGCAAATATTTTACTATTGCCAACGGCGTATGTGACGAAAAATTAAACAAACAATAATGAAAACCGCGACGGAATCGTCGCGGTTTTTTAAAATCCATTTAGTGTATTGAAAACATTGGAGCCAGTCGTGGTTGTAGTAGTTGTGGTTGTAAGACCGTTGTTACCGTTATTGTTACAGCAACGGTTGAACCAGCAGTTCAGTAGCAGTATTACAAAGGCAATAATCAGCCCTGTTGTAATGGACAGCTTATTATCCTTGTCAAGCACTGCGTACAGCAACAGCAAATACAAAAGACTTGTTGTAATGTTCATAAATAATCCCCTTTTTTTACAAACGTTGTTTTTTTACTACAATATGCGTCAAAAAGCGCAAACGTGCAGATTGTAGTATTTTTTTGTTAAAAAATATGTAAAGGGGGCGAAATTTATGCTAGTCGCAACGCCGAAAGTACTGGACGATATGGATTGTTATCTGCCCGACGACGACAGCGTGCGCCGTATTGCGAGGTTTTTCGCGCTGTTATCCGACCCGTCGCGAGTAAAGTTGCTGTCGGCGCTTACGATATCGTCGCTGTGTGTAACGGACTTGGCGAATATACTCAACATGAACCAGACGACGGTATCACATCAGCTAAGACTGCTACGCGACCTGGATGTCGTAGTTTGTGAACGTCAAGGCAAAATCCTCAAATACAAAATCGCCAACCCGAAAATCAACGAAATATTGCTCGTCGGGGTGGAATACCTAGGCTACTGATGCACTTCAAAAAATATAAAATTGCACTTCAATTCGCTTGATAATCCACAGTAACAGGTATATAATATTCATAACACATCATGCGTGGGAGCAAATTATGTACAAAAATTTTATTTTCGACGTATATGGAACTTTAGTTGATATCCGCACAAACGAATACGAAAACTCGGCTTGGAGCAAATTATCCGAAACACTGAGCTTTTACGGCGTGGATTACACCCCTCAGGAACTGAGCGAAACATACTTTAGCAGTTGCGAATGGCAAATGCGCACAGGCGCGAAAAACTTTAAACATCCCGAAGTAGATGTTGTGGAAGTTTTCCGTCATCTATTCGAAAACAAGGGCAAAAAAGCAGGCAAGTCGCTTGCAACGCACCTTGCGCAGGAATTCCGTTCCTTTACAACACAATATATCCGCGTTTACGACGGCGTATTGGAAACGCTTACGAAGCTTAAAAAGGCAGGCAAGAAACTGTACATTGTAAGTAACGCGCAATCCTGCTACACCAAGCAGGAACTGGCCAAGTTGGGTCTGCGCAAGTACTTCAGCGGAATAATCTACTCATCCGATCAAAAATGCGCCAAACCCGATGCCACATTGTTTAACGCACTCATCAACAAACACAAGCTGGAGCGTAAACAGTGCGTGTATATCGGTAACGACCCCGTAACGGACGTTGACGGCGCGCGCAATGCTAAGATTGACTGCCTGTGGATAAAAACAAATCTTACGCCGTGCGACGTTTCGCCGAAACTGGCTCCCAAGTACACGGTCAGTAGCGGTGACTTTACGGAAATAACAAAAATTCTCTTGAAGAAATAATAGCTTACATAAATTAAGGACACATTGTTTAAACAGTGTGTCCTTTTGTTTTACATTCGTGATATTTTATTTTACACCGCGCAAGTATGTATTGGGCACATACTGCTTGGCAATTTGTTGATAACGGGCTAGCGTTTCAGCGTCAACGCCCTTAACCGTACTGTCGATGAGGTCGCCGCTATCTACAAATTGCTGAAGATACCAACGCTTGGCACCCTGTAACCACCGAGCAGCCTCCTCAATACTGCTGTCATTGTGAAAAGTACCCGTTACCGTCGTGCGAAATTCGTAATCCACCGCACCACTCTTGAGGTAATCGACGGATTTACATATATCTTCCATTTCCACTACGCAGCCGCACGTTTTATTGTACATATATTTGCTGTTTTTTATGTCCATGGCGACGTAATCGACAAGTTTCGCTTCGACAAGCTGACGGAGCTTATCTGGATAAGTGCCGTTTGTGTCCAGCTTTACTTTGTAGCCCATATCCTTGACCTGTTGGACAAATTCCACCAGCACCGCTTGCAACAGCGGTTCACCGCCGGTGATGCACACGCCCTCAAGCACCTTACTGCGCTTGCGCAAAAACGCCAACGCGTCACTTTGCGATATATCTTCCAATTTATCGAGATTACCCACCACAAGTGAAAAATTGTGGCAAAAAGGACAACGCAAGTTGCACCCTACCGTAAACAGAGTGCACGCCACGTGCTCGGGATAATCCAACAGTGTAAGTTTTTGTAATCCGCCGAATTTCATAGTTATCTTTTAAGTTGACAAAGTTCCTTTGCAATTTCGCACGCTAAACGCACGTTGTTGTACACAAGTTGAATATTAGCGTCCAAACTTTTTCCTTGGGTAAGTTTTTGTATTTTATCCAGCAAAAAGGGAGTAATCTGTTTGCCCGTTATACCAAGTTCATCCGCTTCGGCAAGCGCCTTGTTGATATTTTCATCAATGTACGTCTTGTCCATTGCGTACTCATCAGGGATAGGATTGACCACAAGCATACCGCCGTGAAGTTTAAGCTGTTGCTTGGCGTAAAACGACTTGGCAATTTGCTTGGCGGAATCCAATCGGTAATCCACCTTGTAACCGCTACGTTGGGTATAAAAAGCGGGCATTTCATCTGTTTTGTAACCGATTACGGGTACGCCGCGCGTTTCCAGACATTCGAGTGTTAAGCCGATATCCAATATCGACTTGGCACCCGCACATACAACCATCACATCCGTCTGTTGTAATTCGTCCAAATCGGCGGATATATCCATTGTCGTTTCGGAATTGCGGTGCGCTCCGCCAATGCCGCCCGTTGCAAATACGCTTACTCCTGCTAAACTACAAGCGTACATCGTGCCGGCAACCGTTGTTGCACCGTCCTTGCCCTCTGCGACAATTACAGGCAAGTCCCTGCGCGATACCTTGGCAACGCTTGTTCCGCGTTTACCGAGCAACTCGATATCCTGCGTCGAGCAACCGACCGTAAGCACGCCGCCTATAACGGCAACGGTAGCGGGGACACAGCCCGCCTGTTTAACAATTCGCTCCACCTTGAGCGCCGTTTCAACGTTTTGCGGATAGGGCATGCCGTGGGAGATAATGGTTGACTCCAACGCCACCACCGGCAAGTTGTTATCTAACGCGTGTTGAACTTCATTGGAAACTTTCACATATTTACTCATACTTTCACCTTGTATCATTGTACCATAAATCTATTCATATTTCAATTTTATTGTAAACATCGTTTACAAATATTTACAATTGCATTATAATGATTATACTGCCAAATATGTGGCGTTTAACAAATGTACCGCATATTTTGTAAAGTTATAACAATATTAAATGACAAAAAACTCGTACGTAATGTCAAGTTTTTGTAGCCACTCTGGACTTTGGAGGAATATATGAGAAAAACAAAAATTATCTGCACGCTTGGACCTGCAAGTTCCACCTACGACCAAATAAAGAAAATGGCTTTAGCGGGAATGAACGTTGCGCGTATCAACATGAGCCACGGCGAATACTCCGAACATCAATCAAAGATTGACACCGTTAAGAAGGTACGTCGCTCTCTCGGCATACCCATTCCCATCATGATTGACACCAAGGGTCCGGAAATTCGTATCGGCACCTTCAAGGACGGTCAAATCGAAGTACACGAGGGAATGCCCTTCAACTTTGTCAACACCGACGTCATAGGTGACGAAACGCAGGTATCCATAACCTACAAAAACCTGTACAAGGATATATCCGTAGGATGCAACATCCTGCTAAACGACGGATTGCTGATATTTAAAGTAACGGAAATCAAGGGACAAACCATATACACCGTCGCGCAGAACAGCGGAACGCTATCCAACCGCAAGGGACTATTTGTACCCAACGTCAAGATAAATATGCCGTTCCTTTCCGAACAGGACAAGCGCGACCTTGAATTCGGAATAAAAAACAGCGCCGAGTTGTATGCGGCAAGCTTTGTTCAGGACGCGGCAAGCGTAAACGAAATTCGCAAGTACTTGGTGGATCACGGTGCAAAAGACGTGCGCATCATATCCAAGATCGAAAGCCAAAGCGGCGTAAATAACATTGACGAAATCATCGAGGCGTCCGACGGAATAATGGTAGCCCGTGGCGACCTAGGCGTGGAACTGCCCTACGAAAAACTTCCCGCCATTCAAAAAATGCTCATCACACGTAGCCGTATGAAGGGTAAATTCGTCATCACCGCCACCGAAATGCTGGAGAGCATGGTGACAAAACTACGCCCCACCCGCGCCGAAATCGTTGACGTTGCAAATGCCGTTTACGACGGAAGCAGCTGCGTAATGCTATCCGCCGAGAGCGCTGTGGGTATCAACCCTCCCAACACTATCGCCACAATGGCGCGTATAGCCGAGGAGGCGGAACGCAACATCGACTACAAGGAAATGTACCGTTCATCCCCCTTCACCCTCATAGACAACACCGACGCAATATCCCACGCGGCAGTAAACACTGCATTTGACATCAATGCGAAAGCTATCGTTGTTTATACCGAAAGCGGGGTATCGGCGCGTATGGTTTCCCGCTTCCGTCCCGACGCAGTAATCGTCGCTATGGCGTCTAACGACAGGGTTTATCACCAACTTTCACCCAGTTGGGGCGTTGTTCCCACCATTTGCCAGATATTCGACAACACCGACGACATGTTTATCAACGCCGAGGAAACAGTCCGCCGCCTTGGAATTGCAGGCAACGGCGACAACATCGTCATAACTGCCGGCGTTCCACTCGGCAAGAGTTCGGGAACAAATCTCATAAAAGTTTCTAAACTCGAAGAAGAATAAAACTGCACATATTAAAAAGACTTTCTGCTTAACTAACAGAAAGTCTTTTTTATTTTCTTCAGTATTTCCACGTCGGCGGGGCAAAATTCGTAATTGTCCACTTCGGCAGGAGTAATCCACTTCATATCGTTGTGCTCAAGCATACGCGGTTCGCCGTCCAGTATTTCAGCATTGAACAAGGTCAGGTTGACCGTCACGTCGGGGTACTCGTGAGTAACCTGACAAAATACGTCGTTGACCTTGACGGTAATATCCAGTTCCTCCTTGCACTCACGGACAAGAGCTTGTTCCTTCGTCTCACCTTTTTCCACCTTGCCACCGACAAACTCCCAATTTAGGGCACGCTTTTTATCTTTCGGGCGTTGACATATCAAAAACTTTCCATCGCGCCATATAAGCGCTGCAACCACGTGTAGCATATTTACTCCTACTAAAACAATTTTCGTCATTTGTATTGTAGCACTTTTTGATAAAGGTGTAAAACAAAATAAACCTAACATAAAAAAGGACCTAATCACTTGGATTTTAGGTCCTTTGTTGTTTGATAAATGCAGTTTTTACAGCAAAGCCAATGTTGCAAATCCGTAAACACCGGAAGCTAATGATCCAATTAACGATGACCATATGATAATTGCAAACACAAGCGAAATAGCACTCAAAACAAGTCCCGCAATTGCAAAACCAACCTTTTCGCCATTTTTCTTACCTTGGATAAGACCGATCAAAGAAAGAATGAAAGCTACTGGACCTGTGAAGAAACTAAGTATAAATCCCACAAGACCCAATTTGTTTTGACCTTTCTCTTGAACAGATCCTTCTACAGCAACACCGCACTTGGGGCAAATAACTGCTTCATCTACAAGTTCTGCGCCACAGCTCTTACAATATTTCATGATATTTTCCTCCTTTTAATGATTTTATAACATTATATCCCACTTCAAATGGTGAAGTCAATAAAATTGCTTAAAATAATCTGAAAAAATTTTTGCGACGGCGTAAAGTCGCGTCATTTACTATTATACAAAAAAAGTTCGGCAGTTATTCCTGCCGAACAATGCGAACAATGTTTTATTTTATTGTTTTGCCCCGTTTTACGAAGTAAACGAGTATATACCACAGTATCACCAACAGTTGCATTGCCGCGCCAACAACGTAAATCATCCAAGTGTATTCCGACGCTATTATATTCAGTGCTAAATGTATCAGCAGACACAGCGTCCAAATGAGCGCCGAGGCTACTACGCACCGTTGCCACAGCTTACCCCACATGCAACAGAACACCAATACCACAATGAGCGAAATGGGCGCAGCAGTTAAGTAGGTGTACTTTGCAACGGATGCAGCCGAAGCGGGATCAACAACCAGCCACACAAATACCACTATCGTTGCGATAAAATACACAAGTCCTGCCGAAAGTAGCGTGATGAGCCAACGCTTCGCCCAAAAGTCCTTGAATCGCAACCTCTTGCGTTTGGTATGTTCCACCAAAAAATCGTTGACCGTCACTCCGTACAAATCGGCAAGGGCTTTGAGCACCAATACATCGGGGATACCCTCGGCGCGTTCCCATTTGCTAACCGCCTTGTCGGAGTAATTGAGTTTGTCCGCCAGTTCCTGTTGCGTCATTTGCGCCTGTTTGCGATACGCCACAAGGTTGTCGGCAATAATTTGTTTCATATCTTCCATAAATACATTGTATCATATATTCATCACACTGACAAGCAATAACGGGTAGCGTTTTTTGTCACTCTACTGTGAGTAGAGTTAATATTTATCAACTCTACTACGCCTCAATCACATTGTAGAATGTGCGCATGCAACAGTAGGGTGTTTCTTTTCGCTTACCGCACTATAATGTGACTGTAAAGCAAAGCGAAGGTTCAATGGCTTTTTCTTTGCAAGTCAATATTGATGTCACTCGCCGGTTTGAGGCGGTCCGGTGCGAGGGGCAAGGCGTGTGCGTATTTTGCGAGGGAGTTTATTAGGCGTAAATGACCGAGCAAAAACGCAAACGCCATAAAGCATAACAAGGGATATCACCGTCTCAAAAGGAGGTAATATATGTTTACATTATCCTGTGAATCAACCGTGGATTTAACACTGGATCATCTTACAAAACGAGGTATTCCCGCGATTGCCTACACCTACACTATTGACGGCGTTGAGTACAGCGACGATATGCGTGCAGGTAACGGTCTGACAGTATTTTACAGTCAACTGATTGCCGGCAAAATGGCAACCACCTCGCTTATCAACACGGACAGGTATTTGGAGTTTTTCCGCGCAATCCTCGACAAGGGGGATTTACTCCACGTATGCCTCAGTTCGGGATTGTCACAGTCGGCAAGCAACGCCATGCGCGCAGCCGAGTTGTTGAAACAGGAATACCCAAAACGCAAGATATACGTTATAGACTCTCTTTGCGGGTGCGTGGGATACGGACTGTTGGTGGACTGTATTGCGGATTTGCGCGATGAAGGCAAGAATATCGATTATCTTTATCGGTGGGTTATGGATAACCGCCTGATGGTACAACACCAGTTTTTTTCCACAACGCTGACGTATTTCAGACGTAGCGGGCGCATTAGCGGACCTGCGGCAATATTAGGAAATATTCTCAAGCTTTGCCCCATCATGCACCTGGACGCTCAAGGTAAGATTGTTGCTTACGCCAAGGTGATGAGCGAAACCAAGGCAATCGCTAAGACCTTGGAGGAAATTGCGGCAAAAATCAAAAACGGCAGCGACTACGACGGCAAGATATGGCTTGGACACTCCAACTACATCAGTTCGGCAAACAAAATGGTCGAACAGCTGAAAATCGCTTACCCCAAGGCTAGTATAAGAGTATTCGATATCGGTCCCGTCATTGCCAGTCACTGCGGACCGGGAACGCTGTCTATATACTTTTGGGGAGCAATGCGAAAATAACAAGCATAATAAACTCGCTTGTTAAATATGACTCACTAATAAATTAAGGACGGTTTGTTATTAACAAAACGTCCTTTTTTATGTTTAATTCATTTGAGCAAACCGCTATTTTTTGGTATTTAACATGAAATAGAAATCGTACAGGTGCTGTCCACACTTAATTTCATTGAGCATATCCTTCTTCGTGGAATCCATGTCGTATGGCGCGCAAATCCTGCGGTAGCTCCAGGTTGTGTCGTCGTATTCGATGACAACCGCCCGCGCCAACGGCTGTGGGTGACATCCTACGCTTCCCACATCAACATACAACCTATTACCCTTGATGTCGCACGGCTCGTGCTTGTGTCCGAAAAACACAGCGTCGGCTTCCACCCCGTCAAAAAGCGCGTCAAACGCCTCGGCGGTGGGATACATATCAATCGGCTTGAAAAGATATTGGTCAATACCAAGGGGCATTGGATTAAATGCGTAATGGCAAAACAATATCCTACTGCCACCGCAATCGCGCGTAACATACACGGGGAAACTCTTGACCTTACGCCTTAGTTCCTCCGTTAGCGTCGCAAATACCTGTTGCTTGTGTTCGCTTGGCACGTGCGACAGGTTGCGCACCTGCGTTTGATTGTCCGCGAAGTCCCTATCGTGATTGCCTAGTAAGCACGTGACGTCCTGCCGTGACAAAAGCAGCTCGAGGCACTCCCGCGAATGAGGACCGATGTCCACCACGTCGCCCGTATGTATGATTTCTTCACAGCCTTCCCTGTCCAACAAATCCAACACCGCCGTGAGGGCGGCAAGATTGCCGTGTATATCCGTTATTACACCTATTTTTCTCATAACAACAATTATATCCGCTAATAATATAAAAATCAACTCTACTGTTGGAATTACCGTCAAACTGTGTTACAATACTAACACAAAAGAAATAAATGCAACTGTGGAGATCTTATGATTACAGAAAAAAACAAAGTATTTCGTCTGGACACGCCAAACACAACTTATGTATTTCGCGTAAACGCGTTAAAACAACTTGAACACCTGTACTACGGCGCAAGGTTACAGGGCGAGCTTAACGATATTGATTTTATCCTAGGTAAACAGGGTACCGGACAGGGCACCGCCATATCAATGCAATCGGATGATGGCAAGATTTTCCCCGACAACACCTGCTACGAATGTTCCAACGTAGGACGTGGCGACTACCGCGAAAATATCGTCACCGTGTGCGACAACTTAAACAGCACTGTATGCGAATTTACGTACGACGGTTTCGAGCTGATAGACAACCACGAAATACCTAACTTACCCAACTCGCACGGTAAGGAGCAAACGCTTGCGTTGTATTTGAAAGACACAATCCGTAAGGTAAAACTTACGCTGTACTACTCAACGCTTGCGGATTGCGACGTCATCGTCAAGAGCGTTGCGGTAACCAACGAAGGCGAAGGAGAAATTCGCCTGCTACGCGTAATGAGCAATCAGTTAGACTTGGACTGCGACGAATTTACCCTTGACACTTTGGACGGAGCATGGGCGCGTGAACGTTACATTACAAGCGAAAAACTGCGCGTCGGCATAACCAAGATTGACAGCAAACGCGGAGTAAGCTCCAACTGTCACAACCCATACGTCGTACTGAAAAAGAACGATTGCAACCTTCACCACGGCGAGGCGTACGGTTTCAACCTGGTGTATTCGGGGTGTCATGCTGAGATATTCGACAAAACTCCGCTGGGTAAGGTGCGCGTGCTAAACGGATTAAACGATACCGACTTTTGTTGGCACCTGTACGCAGGCGAAACTTTTTACACACCCGAAGCCACTCTGTGCTACTCTAACAACGGTACAAACACCCTTTCCGAGCGCTACCACAGGTTTGTCAACGAACATATCATACCCACACAGTGGGCATACCGTGAGCGCCCGATACTTGTAAATAACTGGGAAGCCACCTACTTCAACTTTACCGAAAAGAAATTGCTTGACATTGCAAAAAAAGCCAAAAGTCTTGGCGTGGAACTGTTCGTACTGGACGACGGTTGGTTCGGCAAGCGAACAAGCGACAGCAAGGGGTTAGGCGACTGGACGGAAAACAAACACCGCTTGCCAAAGGGACTCAACGGGCTTGCGCAAAAGATAAATCAACTTGGGCTTCAATTCGGCGTGTGGGTAGAGCCGGAAATGGTAAATCCAGACAGCGACTTGTTCCGCGCGCACCCCAATTGGGCGGTGCAACATCCCAATTACACGCCGCTTGAATGTCGCAATCAACTACTGCTTGACCTGTGCAACGACGAAGTGTGCGACTACATCATCGACGCTATGAGCAAGGTTTTTAGTTCGGCGAATATCAGCTACGTCAAGTGGGATTTCAACCGTCCGCTTACCGATTGCTATTCCGTAACGCTGGGCAACCGTCAGGGCGAATTCAACTACCGCTTTATGTGCGGATTTTACAGGATACTCAACGAACTCACACATAAATTTCCCAATATCCTATTCGAAGGCTGCGCAAGCGGAGGAAATCGCTTCGACCTTGGCGTCCTAGCCTACATGCCACAGATTTGGTGCAGTGACAACACAGACAGCTTCGACCGAGTGCGTATCCACGAGGGCACGCTAACAGGATATCCGCAAAGCTGTATCGGAAGTCACGTTTCCGCCAGTCCCAACCATCAAACGCTACGCATCAGCACCATTGACAACCGTTTCAACACGGCGTGCATTGGCGCGTTCGGCTACGAACTGGATTTGACAATACTTTCCAAACAGGATTGCGACGCAATTTTGCACCAGATACAGTGGTACAAAAAGTACCGCAAAACTTTGCAATTCGGAACGTACCTGCAACTTACAAGCGTATTTAAAGATAACCGAGCAAGTTGGGTAATTGTATCGCAGGATAAATCACAAGCGGTGGCAAATGTCACAAATACCGTCGCGCAAACTATACCTGCGCAAGTTACTCTCACAATTCCCAACCTGATACCGCAAGCCAAGTACAAGTTTACGACGCGACAACAGCAATTCAGTATCAAGGCATTCGGCGGACTTATCAATATGATTTCACCGGTGCACGTTAACGAGGACGGTAAGCTTGTGGATATGATTGCAAACCTTCACCCACTTAAAAGCGAAGTACAAAGCTACGTTTTGACGGGCGAATTGCTTGAAAAGTGCGGCGTAAAGCTCAATCAGGAGTGGTCCAGTACCGGCTACGACGGCAACACGCGAGTCATGTTCGACTTCGGCAGTCGGCTGTACTCCATTGATAAACTTGATAAATAATATTTGAATAAATGATTGCCCCTTGAATTTTCAAGGGGCTTTTTAGTAGAATTACTACCCTTCTTCCACTTCAACAGTAAGTTTAACAACAAAGTTCGCGGTGGGCATTTCAGCCAATTCCTTACTGTTGCCATCCTTTTGACGGAATGCTTCGTGAAGCTTGAGTAAATCGAAGTCGAACTCCGCCTGTTGTGCCAGATATTGCTGTGCAAGCGCTTGCGCCTGTTTTTTTACTTCGTCTAATACTTCGGGAGTTATCTCTTTCTTTTTTTGAGCGGATATTGCACCGCTGACTTCTTCACTGTCCGTTCTGCCAAGACGCACCGACAACTTTATTTTTATTTCCACAACGCCTTCATCGGTGAGTTTTTGGTCTATACTCTTGTTGCTCACCTGCAACGTGCGCGTTAAGCCGTCCATTTCCGCGATAAACATGTCACCTACGGTATTGTCAAGAAACAACGACATTCCACGCGCATGTTGTTCGTCTATGTCACAGACGTATTTGTTTTTGCGAAAAACGGCGTATTCGCGGTAAGAGAAAAACCCCTGCGTTTTGTCGGGATCGTTAGAATCCTTGTTTTCGGAGGGCACGAACTTGATTTTGTTCAAAAACCCCGTGCAATGCAATTCGCTTTGACTGCGAGCATATTTGAGCAAATTTATCGAATTTATGCCGATTTTTTTTGCCTGATCCAACATGAGAGTAGCAATGGAAAGCGAAACGCTTTGACTGAGCGCGTCACTGTTGTTGAATAAATCCTGTGCACTGCCTTCACAGCAACATATTATTGCACTTTCCTTAAGGCTGTGATGGTTGATAAAGTACTCTATCGTAGCGGAAAAATCCACGTTTTCGTAAAAGTCCTGTCCGAAAACCAACACAACACACTGCCCCAAGGAGGCTTCCTTGCCCGTGTATTCGGCAACGTTTTGAATAGCCTCGGCAATCGCGCGCCCCTGAACCGTGACCGTTTTGCTAAACGTTCCCACCTGCTCGGTGCCGTTTCCGGGACTGACAACCTCGGCAGTAAGGGTAATTCCGCCGTCATCCGTACCGTCAATACCCAAGCCTAAGATAATAGCCCTGTCCAAAATATCGCTTCCCTTGAAGCTGTAACCTACCACAAAAACCAAAACAACTACCGCAAGCACTATTGCCACGCGTTTGATATTACTCATGTTTTACCTCCGTCTTTTTAAGCGCCACCTTGGTGAAAAGCGGCATAAACAGCGGCAGCAGATACTGCACCAAAGTAAAGGGTATTATTCCCCACAGTATCACAGTAGATAGCAATTGCTCGGTAGATACAAACATGGGTATCATCAGCAAGGCGAAAATAACCAGCGCCACTATCCAGTTGACGTTGGTGAAATTTTTGTCGAATATTTTTTCGATGCACTTATACGCACAAAAGATAAATACAATTATCTTTATAAACACCGACAGCAACCATATGGCGAGCGTCAGCCAATCCCATCTTCCGTTGGAGGAATTGGCGCCCGTGAATGCCCCGATCTTACTCATTGCCATGTTAAACTGTGGCGCAAACGAACCGAATAGCGACACGAATATTACGTTGAGCAAAACGGTCAACACCGCGCCGATACCGAAACATACCAATACAGGCGTAAAGACGCGCTTTTTTACTTTAACTCCGTCCATAACAAAATACATGAACATATAGTCGGAAAACCAAAAACTGCGCATGTAGGACGTTTGCAGGATTTTGCCCCAACCTGCCTCGCCGATGGGAAGCAGTTGCGTAAACTCCACGTCGGATAGCGGGGGAATAAGTAACGCTATTACTGCAAGCAAAATTAAGCCGAAAAGCAGTTGAGATGTACGAGCAATGGCGTTAAAGCCCTTTTGTATGGCAAAAAGTGCCAATATCACAACCGGCAAAACATACACTATCCAATTGGTACTGACGTCGAAAGTTATACTGAACATCTCGTAACAGGATGTCATGAGTATGATTGTGCGCAGCATAAATATCACAAAGAAGATTGCCAAAAGTATCTTGGAAACCACCTTGCTTACGCTCTTATCCAGTATTGCGGAAATATCCATATTAGCCTTGCTGTTTAGCTTGATTGCCCACAGCAAAAAACACAGACATATGCCGTCCCACAGGAAGGAAAACAGCATGGACAGCCAACTGTCATGACCTACGTCACCTGCCAAAATGGACGGCAGGGACAAAAACTTACCGCCCGTGATAAGCAGTAAATACAGGAGAGCCAGTTGGTCCAGTTTTACTCTATTTTTATCCATTTAGCCCCTCCTTTCGTCGTTGACGTTGGGTATGGAACGGGGACGTTTTTTCATTTTCGGTACAGGAATCTGCGCAACGGCATCCTGACGGTCCGCGGGGATATCAGGCGTAAAGGGCGCAAGGAAAGGCGTCTTGTAGTCCTGCATGGACGCAAGGTATATTATCAGCACCAAGGTGGAAATGATAACGCCCAATAGTCCCATCAAACCGCCTAAAAGAGTTACAATAAGGCGCAACAGTGACAGTATCAACGTGTTGTCGGGTAACGTGTACAGACCTATCCCCGATAGCGCACCGATCATAACGGCAGGCGCGCCGAGCAATCCCGCCTGAACGGCAGCGTCACCCAGTACGATTGCTCCCACCAACGACAGCGATATACCTACAGCTGACGGCATGCGCAAGTTGGCTTCGCGCAAAATATCGAAGATGACGAGCACTATTATCATCTCCGAAAGGGGCGAAAAGGGGATAGACTCCGACGCGTTGAGTATCGTTATCAGGAAACGTAATGGGATTATCTGGTAATTATATACTTGCAGGCAAACGTACATTGTAGGTAGCAATACGGACGCTATTACGCTGATAAACCTCAGTACGCGACTGAGCGTAGTCATTGATGAATTTTCGTAGTAGTCGCCCGGACTTTGCATGTCCTCTACAAATAGGTACGGAATTGTCAGCACCATGGGCGAACCGTCCACTATTATTGCAATACGGCCTTCAAGCATTTTACCCACGGCGATATCGGGTTTTTCCGTTGTTCCGACCCTGCGGAACAGCACCGTTTTGTTGCCGTCAAGATAACGCGCCAAGTAACTGCTGTCCAGTACGCCGTCAACGTTAACGGACTGCAAGCGTTGCACTACGTCATCTACTATTCGTTGCTGACTGATTCCCTCGATGTAACACACCGCAACAGCCGTGTTGGTGTATTTGCCCACGTTAAGGTTAATTATCTTTAAATTGGGCGTTTTAAGGCGTTTGCGAAGCAACGTTAGGTTGACCTTCATGTCCTCAACAAAACCCTCACGCGGTCCGCGCATTACCATGGATGTGGGCGGTTCGGCAATGGAACGCCCTATGACGGTGCGCGTATCAACGGATATGCAGTTGTCCTTGTCGTCGAAAACAAGCGTGTAGCCGTTGGTAAAATCCTCTACAATTGCATAAAAGTTAGGCGGTTTGCGTACACCGTTACCAACCGACAGCTTTGTTTCGATATCGTTAATGCTACTTGCATCGCTGATGTACGCCAACGGTTGCAACACAAATGTAGCCACCTTAACGTCGTCGCACATGCTATCCAAACACACTACCTTTAGGGGTATCCCGCAGTCAATTTCGCGCAGCCTGAAGTCATCCTGCCCGCGGTATAAGACCTGCAACTTATCAAAACATAATTCCTTCATACCCCCAATTGTTCCGTAGATGAGATGAATTTATACCAAAACATAAAAAACACGGAATAAAACATAAGTTAAGTGCGAACAAAAAGCAGTCAAGCGAGTTGCTCGACCGCTTCGTTTATATAGTTTTTTTTATTTGTCAGCTAACCATATTAATTCGGGTGCTTTGCTGCTACTGAATCGCCATATCTCTGTTGACCAACCAGAATAAGTACCGTTCATATTTGTTTTAGCGTTGTTTTTATGAAAGTTATTGTTGTTACCGGCAAGTGAAGCTTTGTTTTTGTTCCAATAGGAATTGCTAACACTCATATTGGTTGATTTTTTATCACCGATATCTCCAAATATACCGCCACAGCCCCACCAACCTAATGCTGCATTTTTAGTTTGGACAATCTTTACATCACTATCATTATAGCAACAGTTTATATTTAATTTAAATACATCATGTCCTCTAACCTGACCAACTATGCCACCTGCACTACGACCACCCCATATATATCCAGTACACGCTTTCATACTGCCAACATTGAAACAATTTGAAATGTTTATCGTGATTTCTGATGGTGTTGCATATCCGACAATTCCACCTGTGCGAGATGTATATGCGTGATCTTCTATATCAATACTATTTCTACATTGTTCAATATCTCCGCCTAAAAACTGTCCAATAATGCCACCAATATAATCAGCACCTTTTCCGTCTTTAATGGTGATTTCACCTGATGTAGATACTTTAGAAATCGTAACCAAACCCTTTGTTGATCCTGCCAGTCCGCCAACATACAAAGTGTTGTCCTTAATTGGACTAGATATAGTGGCATTTATTAACAAATCATTTATCGAAGCGCCGTTTAGTTGTGTAAATAATCCACCATAAACAACTTTGTCAGTACCTAAAGTTTGTACATACGTAATTTCGTGTCCGTTACCGTCAAGATTTCCTGAAAATTCAAATGGTGAGTTCCAAATGCCTAAATTTATGGAATTATAAAGTTTGAAATATTTAGTTGGATCATTTTGAATGTTTTCAAAATGTTGTTTGTTGCTGATTATATATGGATTTGCTGCCGTACCACTTCCACCGTCAAATTCAGTAGTGTTATTATTGTCAGGAGCTATATAGTTTCTCTTGTATTGATTTATAAAATTCTCAGAAGTTGAAGCTGCCTCTTTAACAAATTCGTTCCGGATTATTTGTTTGGCGATAGCATATTCGCCTGGCAATAAATCCCATATTGCAGCAAGGCTACGATTTGGTAAGTCAACCATGTTTCCATATTCATTTTGACCATTCATCGAATCGGTCCAAGCAGAATAATTGTTCAAAAATTCTGTCATTGTTAAAGCGCCAAAATTTGCTCCGCCAATAGCTGAAGCCATAAATCTCTCTTCCGAGTACTTGCTTTCATTTCCCAATTTACCTGTAAGAGAAAAACCGCTTTCGTTTTTGAATGATAGTATTTGTTCGATTTCAAGTCCTATTTTATTCTGATATGACATTTGGGCGTTAGAGTCCCACTGCTCGCCCCAACTACCAAGATAGTAGAAACAGTCAAGCCGACCACCGTAATACCCCGCAAGAACTACGTGTGTTCCATATTTGTAGATAAAACTTTTTGCTGTCATTTTTCCTGTTTGTACAGATTCAACGTCTTGCAAGAAGTTTTTAGATAAAATTTTCTCAAATTGATTGAGATTGTAGTATTCATCAATCTCAATCAAGGTATTAGCATAAACCTGTGAAGCAGTAAAATAAATTTCATTTGCAACGCTTTGATAATTGACACCTGCTGCAAACTGAAATTGACTTTTAACTCCGGCGCTAAATACATTGAAATCTACCCCGGCGCCAAAACTGTTTTTGTACTCTGCGCTAATGTTGAGATAAAAGTCAGACATCGAACTTCCAAATTTACTATTCGAATTCATTTTCCCTGCAAACGTTTTACGCCAATTTAAATCAAGCAATTTATCCGCGTCAAAAACTTTGCTGTAACCGGCTGAAACAGTTATATATTCATCTGTAATTACGTTTAATGAGCGTCCTACCCCATAGTATGTACTGGAACTGGGTTCGTTTTCTTTTGTTCCGTAAGTTCCATCATAAATTGCTTCTTTATCTTCCATAGATAGAAGATTGATATCGTTTGGTATATCTGCAGGAGTTTGATTACATCCTACAAAGATAATTAAAATTGATATTACAAGTAAAATTGAGATAATTGTTGCCTTTACCTTTTTCATATGTTTCTCCTTTAGTAATTTGGTTTTTTAAAAATCTTTCACAAAACTATTTTCTTCCAATTATAGTTGCTATGATCGTTTCCAATCGTCCCAAGAATATGTGTCTGTAAGATATTTGGCTGCCGTTTGTGTGTTATTGAGGTCGCTTGAAGATAAACTTTTTATTAAAGTACCACTACTACTATAGCAATTCCAGCCATTAGGGTTCATAAAGGTAACATTTGTAAGGTTTTCGCATAAATAAAACGCCATGTATCCTATATATGTAACGCCCGCAGGGATAGTAATATCTGTTAATTTACTACAACCCCGGAAAGCGGACGAACCTATACTTGTTACGGTTGTAGGAATTGTTATAGACCAACTACTACAACCGTCGAATGCGCACGGACCTATACTTGTTACGTTACTAGGTAGAACAATGTTAGTAATTCCACTACAATTCTGAAATGCACCGAAAAGAATATTTCCACCTTTGATAGTTACATTTTTTAAACTGCCAGGAACAAAGCAGGTACTTGTATTATAAGTTGTCTTACCATTGTAAATCGACCAGATATAGTGTTGTTCTGTTGCTACTCCTCCTTCATAATTCACGGGACCGAAAATAAAACCAAAAGGAAATTGAAGACTATCTGTATCTGATTCCACCATACTTCCTACAAATGGTAACGTAATACTTTCAATTTTATTACACCCACTGAACGCACCTTCTCTAATTTCGGTAACATAATCAGGTACTACAACTTGTGTCATCGTTTTATCATAAATTCCTATTATTATACATTTTGAAGCTGTTGAAGTAAAAATGAAATTTTGCATTTCTTCCACCACATTCCAATGAGCACATATGGTATAATCTAATCCCATTGTAAATGTATAACTTCGCATCTCCGTTAATTTAATATCGTCATCATACCAACCTGCAAAAGTATAGCCCGAATAATCACTTGCGCTTATTGTTACTTTGCTGTCGTAGGCATAGGTGCCGTCACCGGTGACCGTTCCTGCGCTGGAATTGTTGGTAGCAAGTGTCAGCTTGTACTCGTTTGCTTGCCAATGCGCGGTAACGGTTGTTGCGCTTGCGTAATTCCAATCAACAAGACTTCGACCACTATTGTTGGTGATTTGCGTGTTGCCAACGTACCAACCTGTAAAGGAATAGCCTGTGCGTGTGGGTACAGGGAACGAGTACGACTTGTCGTAAGTCATTGTTTGTGTAGTTTGCGTAAGGTCATCACCACCGTTGACGTTGAGGTTTGCCGTGTATGTATTGGCTGTTTTGTCAGCGTAGAGCGCTATTGTTCCCCACAATGTGTCGGAAGTAAATGCTTTGCCGTTGCTATCCTTCCAACCGTTAAATGTATAGCCTGTGATGCTTGGACGATAGTTTGTTGTAAATTGCAAGCCCGTGTAAGTCGTTTCGGTATTCAACAGGGTTGTTCCGTCGTAGTAGTTGACGTTTACTTGATAACTACGGTAAACGGTTAATTCGTACAGATTTACTTGCGCGCCGTTTTGCGAAGTTACTACAATGTAGAACTGATTTTCACCGCTTGCCAAGTAACCGCTCATATTTGCAGCTACTTTAGTAGGAATTTCAATTTGTCCCATGCGGTCGTAGTACAATTTCCAAACGCTATCGTCACTGCATATTACCTTGTTAGATAGACTTACACTTTCCACATCGTGAGTTACGAACATGTAAATATCCGTACCGTCCATACTTGCGCCGTCAACGCTCAATATAACTGCGGATTCCTGCGACCATTGAGCGTACAGTGTTGTATCTTCCGTAATAGTTTCTTCGTCGAACTTCCACATTTCCGAGCCGTTCTTTTTCTTTGCCCAACCTGCAAAGGAGTAGTTTTTGCGTGTGGGTGAAGTGGGTGCAATCAGTTTGCTACCTTCTTCAACCTGTTGTGTGAAGGTGTTGCTGTCTGCAAAGCTACCACCGTTGGCATCATAGGTAATTGTGTACTTGTTTTTCGTGGTAAGTTGACCACCGGGATTGTTGGGATTGGTAGTTCCATTTTGAGGCTGTTTGCCCTCTTTGTAGAAGTACATTGTACCCAATCCGGTGAGAGTTAGCACGCCGTCCTTGACTGTACCGCTGAAATATTCCTCACGCGAACCGAAAAAGTCGATATAAAGGGTTATTGAAGCGCCATTTAGCTCGTAATCGCCACTTTCACCCGCTTCATTTGTCCATTTACCATTTTTAAGTGTGAAATATTGCGTTTTATCCAGTCTGTTGTAGTTCCAGTAGTAATAAGTGCCGTTTGCGCTATTATTACACGCGGCAAAAACCATAACTGACGTTACAATACTTACTACAAGCAGCATTATTACTAGTTTTTTTGTGTAGTTTTTCATTATAAACCTCCACAGTATATATTTTTACACATACATTATAGTTAAATTAAACTATAATGTCAATTCAAAAATGTATTAAGTATAGTTAAATAGTGTAGTACAATTAACTCAAAAAGTGGGAATAATATCACTATGGACGTTATACAAAAACTAAATAAATTGCGACTTGAAAGGGATATGAGTGTGTACAGACTTGCGGAACTTTCGGGGATAAATCAATCGACATTGGCAAATACTTTTTCGCGCGGAACAGTGCCGTCAATAAAGCATTTGGAAATTATTTGCCAAGCACTAGGCGTTACACTTGCGCAATTTTTCACAGAAGACGAAGAACCAATGAGTCTTACTTCACAGGAACAAAATCTTGTGAATTTTTACAGAAAATTACCCACAGCAATTAAAGAATCTATAGACAATATTGTGAATAACACATAATTTGACATAAAAAAATGAACCTACTCTTGTAGGTTCATTTTGATATTCTAATCTCAGATTACAACGCCGAAAAGGTGCGACAAGGGCACCTGCCCCAGTTCGCCACGGGAATCGGATGAGTTTGCACGGTTGTCACCTATGGCAAAGAAGAATCCTTGCTCTATCAGTAAAGGATTGTCCGCCGTGTGTCCGGCAAGACTTCCCAACTTGTCATTGTCCAAAATAAAACATTCGGCGCTTAACGTTTGTTTGCCTTTCGTGTAGTAATCCTCATACAGATACTCGCCGTCGGGTGCGTCGTACGCTTGAATAACAAGTTTATATCTGACGTCCGATACGCTTTCCAACCATATCTTGTCACCGCCTACAGCCACCACACGCTTGATAAGCTTGTAATACTCTCCGCCCTGCTCGACACTGTTGCCACTGGCAAACAGACCAAAAAACTTGCTCTTGACATCATTTTTGTAAAATACCACCACGTCGCCACGCTGTGGCTTGGCAAGTTTGCTTACGGTAACCTTGTCACCGCTGTGATAGGTGAGCTTGGGGTTGTAGTGTTCGGATTGACTGTCAGCGTAATAGCTTGCAGTCATAGATTCGCCGGATACCGCCACCTTGCTTACGACGAACGCACGTACAAACACCGCAGCTGCCAGTACAACGATGAGCACCCACAAAACAATATCCCAAGTTTTGGCACGCTTGCGTTTTTGAGCGGTTTCGCTTGACAGTTCCAAACTTTCGCCCAACTCATCGATATTAAGTTGTAGATTATCTTGATCCACCTTTTACCGCCTTGTGAAATTGTTCACTGGTCATCATAACTACGTGACCGCACTTGTCGCACTTTATCTTGTAGTCGGCGCCAACACGAACCACCGTCCACTTGTTGCCACCGCACGCGTGAGTCTTGCGGGTTGTTACATTGTCTCCAACTTGAAACGTCGTCATACCAAAAACAGATTGTTTATAATAATCTCGCTTTCTGCCGAAATAATCAGCATTTCGATATTGGTTGTTTCGGCAATCGGTCTTCCATCCACAACGCTGTGGAAGTTGAGTTTGTCGAAGTCCAACCTTTCCCACTTACCGCCTGCGCCTACTTGCTTGATTTGATAGTAACATTCATTTGCATTGCCGAATTTGCCTACAGCAGTAACCTTGACCTGCTGACTGACGGGGCTGCACACGTCAAAACATACCGTAAGCGCGGAGCTTGCATGAATACTTTTGTCATTTACTGCAAAAGTGGCAAGCGCCTTGCCCTTAGCTCCGACGATATTGAGAGCGCCTTTGGCAAGAGTGTGTTGCAAATTAACGTTCCACCATTGACCGTCGGTGGATAACGGAATTAGTATTTGTTTGCCCGTTCCGGTAAAGATGATGTTAGTGGGTTTCTTGACATTGACGGCAGTAACTTTTTCACTAAACAGCGAAGTGGATACGGCTATATCGCCGTCGAACAATGCAAAAGCGGACACGTGACACTCTTTATCGTACAGATTGAGCTTGGCGACGTAACCGTTGTCGCTCGGCTTTAATTCGGCTTTCGTCCAGTAATTAGCCGAGCCGTTGTTGGTAGCGTACCACAACGAAGTTTTGTCCAGTGGGTGTTGGGTGATAACACGCAAACAGTAATCGCCACCGTCGAAGAAAGACTTTATTTCCGAGCGTGTAGGCGCTTGTTTGCCGTTGAGCCAGCGAATAACGCCATCTGTGTAACCGCTTGGCAAGTAGTCCATAGTGTTGGGCAAAATAACAAAACGACTGTCGGAATTGATACGCAAAAACATCTTGCTTGCTTGAGCCAAATCCACGTAGGGACTGTTGGCTGAATTAACAACATATACAGGTACCTTTATTTGTGAAGCGTACGTTTGCGGGGCGAGTCCCAGCGTCCACACCTGACGGCGGTTATCGTAGGCAATGTTGCGCTCCAAGTCCGCTTGTTCTTCGGGAGTTTCGTCGGGGTAGGATCTGCTGAGGTTACCAAACAGTATTGCGCCGTTTTTTACACGGGCGTCCACTGCCAGCACAATCAATCCAACGTACACGCCTTTACCGCAAGTCAGTACCGAAACACTGCTTACCTTTTCCTCCAACAGATAGGTAATTGCACGGCGCGCATTGAAAGCGTACTCGAATAACTTGGTTTCGCGAGGCGTGTCGGTAATTTCGAATATAGTGCGAGCTACGTCGTCGTTGCAGTAGTCCAAATCGTCCGGATACAGCGTGTGTATGCCTTGGGAACGTCTGCCTGCAAAGTCAATGGACATGGCAACAAAACCGCGAGAAGCAATATCCTTAAGTGCTTGCGTGCAAATTGCGCGCGAATAGTTGGATACAACCAACACCGCAGGCTTGTTTTTGCAGTCGTTCTTGTAGCACATTTGAGCATATATTCGCGATTTGGTACCGTTAGATAGGGTTCTGCCTGTAAAGTACACCGATCTGGTTATTACACCGTCGTCGTTTTCCAGCTTCAACTCGGTTGCGTCAAGTTGCTCGGCGCAAGGGTCAACGCCTTCCCATAAAGTTTGTGAATTGAGTACACTATCCATAATTTTTCCTTTTTTTACCCCAAGACGCATAGTTTACACATCTTACAGTAAGTTGTCCCACTATTGTAGCACAATAATTTATTTTGTCAATAAATTTAAAAGTCCGTAACGTAAGTAAAAATATCCTACTTGCAAAGAACAAAGTTATTCATCAACTATATATTCCGTAGGTGTGAGCGGTTAGAAGCGAGGTAGGCGAGGCGCACGTGGCTTGACCGATGGGAGCGTACTAAGCGTACGTGACCGAGGGCAAACGCAAGTGGAACAAAGCATACCGATGCTTATAGCCACTCACATTATTTATGATAAGCGATATTGTATTCAATACAGCACGCCCTGTACAGCTGTTCCGCCAATACCACCCTGAAAAGTTGGTGCGGTAAGGTGATTTTACCGAAGGAACAACGCATATCCGCCCTGTGCTTTACTTCGTCGGATAAGCCATTGCTGCCACCGATTACGAAGGTGAAGGTGGAATTATACTGCTTTTGCTCCCGTATATGCTCGGACAGTTGCTCAGAACTGACCTGTTGTCCGTCAATATCCATTGCAACAACGTATCCTTCCAGCTTGGCGAGTATCGATACGCCTTCCTCTTTGATTACGCGTTGAATTTCTTTTTCCGTTTGCGTACCCTTGCTAAGGCACTCGTCGATTTCCACAATTTCCACCGTGGCGTATCGACCTATACGCTTGACATACTCGCTTAGCGCGTCACGCAAATAGCTTTCCTTAATTTTACCTACTGCTACTATCCTAAACTTCATGACTTCATACCGTAAACAAATTACTTACCCATAGCGTAACGCATATTACAATAGCAACAATAAGCAATACAAGGGAACGTATGTTGTGTTCTTTTGACGCGCTTGGGGTGGTATTTTCGGGATTATTTGCCCCATCCTCATTTAAATCAGACGTGCCACTTACATTATAAATACTATTCCATGCGCTCTTGGTAGTTGCAATATATCCGAATACACACGCAGCAAATCCTATTATGCCCACACATAGGCACGCTATCACGACACCCGTGTTGGTTGTAAAAGACCAAAATTCATCCCTACCGACAGGCGTGTAACTTAGTGCCACCACCAATGCGTTGTTAAAAAAGTGCACTATCACGCTTGTCCATAGGCTACCGCTTCGATAGACCAGCAACGTCAAAAACGCTCCCAAAACAAATTGATGTATCGTCTGCGCGGGGTTAGCGTGAAACAAAGCAAACAACGCACCGCTGATTGCCAACGCACCAAGCTTGTTGCCCTGCCTAAGACTTTGCGCTACGGTTCCGCGAAAAACCACTTCCTCGCAAAAAGCAGGCAACATGCACGCAACTATAAGTAGTCCTGCAAGATTATCATCGAATTGCACCGATGGACGTTTAAGCCCCATCGCCTCGATTCCGTCCAGTAACACGTTGTTTATCGGCGTCATGCAAGCGATAAGAAACGTTACCGCAAGACATCCCCACAGTACGTGTGCGTATCCGGGCTTTGCCGTAATCTTGGTTGCAACAAAAACATTCGTTTTGGTAATGGCAGCATATAAAAACGCCGACCCGCCTATAAACAGCGTAAACAGCGCTTGCATAAGCCAAAACTTCCACCCTGTCGCGTTGCTTCCGAAAATAAGCCCCAGCACAAGACTGGCAACTATCATGGACGCAACCGCAATGGCGTAGCTTGGTCCTAAATCTTTTTTTTCGTAGTTCAATCGATACATATTGTAATCCCGTTTTCGTATTGATCGGCAACATAGACGTTGACGTCCTTACCTTCCGTTAGTCCGCGCGAAGCGTACATGCTGACAGCGGAATTGAAAGCCAGTTCGCGCGTGTTGTTTTTTTCGGACAGATGCGCCAAAATTACGTTTTTGACACGGCTACCGACAAGCTGGGACAAAATATCCGTTGCCTGCGCGTTGGACAAGTGACCGTAATTGGACAAAATGCGCCTTTTTAACGGATAGCTGTAGTCGCCCTTCATTAGCATATCCTCGTCGTGGTTGCTTTCCAGCATAATGGCGCTACACGGGGCTAAAAATTGCACAAGCTCGCACTTTACGCACCCTGTGTCGGTAACGCAGGCAAAGCGACTGTCCCCCGAAGTGAAGCGGTACCCCAAACAGCACTTGGCGTCGTGCGAACACTCGTAAACGTCAATTGAAACGTTGCCTACGGTAAAACTACCGTTGACCTCCACCACCTCGGCAGGAGCATATGCAATGCGCAAGCCCAGTTCGTGAGCAATGGGCGACGGAATGTAAATATTTGTCGAAAAATGTTGCGCCCAGTGCTGCAACGCGCCGATATGATCGGAGTGTTCGTGGGTTATCACTATTGCGTCAATATTATTGGGCGTAAGGGCACGACTTTCCAACGCTTTGAGTATAGCGCGATAGCCGAGACCGACGTCTAGCAAAATATTGGTGTTGTCGGACTGTATCAAGGTGCAATTTCCTTTGCTTCCCGAAAACAGCGGAGATATTTTTAGCATTTTTTGTCCTTAGTTGTCTTTTTTTAGCCATTTGACTAAAGTTTTTTTTGCTACTGGGTTGAATTTTTCGCAAATTTGCACAAATACATTTATACCATAAAACGGTAACAAAATCAAGAATTTTGTTAATCGAACTTCGTACGGTTGGTTTTGCTAACACAAAACACCATTTTGTGGTCTGCCGTCAAGCGCACAAACCCTTGCAAGCAAGTTTGTTTGCTTTTGTTATCACAACCTAGCAACCAAATCAACACAAATAAAAAGACGCGTTGTGTGAACGCGTCTTTTGTAATGCTATTGATATTTAACTTTATTCCGTTTCATCGGACTGTTCCGCTGTTGCCGTCACTTCCGTTTGCTCGGCAGGTGTATATTCAATTTGCGGTAGTTTATCGACGTTTTCGCCAACCTGTGAGAGCAAATCTTTACGAAGCTCAGCGTATTCCTCGCTGTCCTTATCCGTACGGGCGTTGAGTTCAACAATTTGCGCTTGAACCTTGCTTGTAAGTTTGTAGTTGGCTGCAATAATAATTGCCACAATAAGTATAGCTACAGGCAAAAGGATAAACGTCAGCTTTATCGCTATCTGCGCCGCTTCGGGTTGCTCTAAAGGTAAAAATTTGTAAACGTCGTTACCCTTGGTTATCAGGAACTTATCCAAAGACATACCGTTGTACGTTCCATCCGCTATTGCCGCGTCGTATTGCTGTTGTGAGAGATATCCCGTTTCGACGTAACCGGTAAGTCCGATAATCAACGGCGGAATAGCAAGACCTACTGCCTGCGCCGTCGTGTTGAGGAAGTTGGTAAGTCCGCTAAAACTTCCCTCGGTACGTTCGCCGAAGTACAGTTCGCCAACGTCGCAAACGTCGCCGAAGCTACTGTGGGGAACAAATACCGTACCGCCGATACCCAAACCAAGCAACAAGCCGAATACAATAAGCAACCAATCGGGAGCGCCTTCTTTAGTTGTAATCTTGAGTGTGTCAACTACGTTGGTAACACCGTCTTTAATAACTTCTTTCGTGCCTGCAACTGTTGTAATTGCGCCTTCGGCAGGAAGGAACAGCATAAACATAGCAACGATAATCCACACCACTGCGCCTGTTATATAGGCAAAACGTTTAGACTTGACCTTTATCAACTTGAGGTAAATGGGCAAAGCAATTACTTGAGCCAAGAACATCATTGCAGCGGCAACCGTTGCGATGGGGAAGCGACTGGCATATTCGCCAAATACCGTCGCCGCAGCGTAAGAGTTTCGACGAAGGAAAAAGTCGCACAGGGTGAAGAAAAAGCTACTCATTACCGCCATACCGAAGGACGCGCACATTTGCATACCGAGATATTGACGGTAACTGCGCATCTTGAGCGGACGGAGGAAGTTTTTGATGTCGAACTTGGTCTTGACTGCGGGTGTTACAACTTGCTCACGACTGAACAAAGCGGCAATAAGTATGGATATCATAAATATTACGCCAAACGCCGAAGCCATGATTATGTAGGAAACTTCGCCCTTTTCGGGGGAAGCAATCATACCGGGAACGGCAACGCACACAAGGCTGGACATAATGCTGAACGCCAAACGTACCGCGTTGGTGTTGTTGCGTTCGTTGAAGTTATCAGTCATTTCGCTTGCGTGCGAGTAGTACGGGATAAGCACGAAGCTTTGCGCCGTTGCGTACAGCATGTACACAAACACTACCAAGAAACACTTTGCCCAGATTTGCGTTACGCACAAGCTCCACGGGAAAAACAGCAACACGAACCCCACAAGAACGAGTGGCGCGCATATAAGCATGAAAAATCTGCGTTTACCGAACTTACCCGGCTTTTTAGCGTCGGTAATCTTGCCGATAAACGGGTCGATGATACCGTCCCAAATCTTAGTCAACAGTAGTATTGGCGTCAGGTATGTCATAGGGATACCAACAACCAACGTCAAAAATGGCGTAAATAAGAAGTTGATGATGTTGAAACTTCCGCCGCCGAAGATATCTCCGCAGGCAAACGCCAACTTGTTACCCAAGCTAACCTTGCCCTTGGCGAGCGGCAGTCTTTCCTTCTTTGCGCGAGTACTCATACGCTAAGTCTCCTTTTATTTTATTTCCATAATTATTGAGGTGAAGCAAGCAAGACGAGGCAAACGAACATTTGTGAGGGGAGTGTACTAAGACGTCCAAGACCCGATAAAATGTGAAGTTTAACAAAGTATTGCGAAGCTTATAACCGTCTCAAACGTTGAAACGGAACAGAACCACGTCTCCGTCCTTAACAACGTAATCCTTGCCTTCACTGCGTACCTTGCCGTGTTCCTTGGCTTGGTTGTAACCGCCCATTTCAAGCATTACTTCGTAGGGGACGATTTCCGCGCGGATAAAGCCTTTTTCGAAGTCGGTGTGAATCTTGCCTGCGGCTTGCGGAGCCTTGGTGCCTTCCGTTATCGTCCAAGCGCGCGTTTCCTTTTCGCCCGCAGTGAGGTAGCTTACCAAGTGTAACAGCTTGTAACACTTTTTAACAAGTCGGTTCAAGCCGCTTTCCACTATTCCGTAGCTTTCAAGGAACATTTGTTTTTCTTCCCCATCCATCTTGGACAGTTCTTCCTCCACCTTGGCACATATGACAAGCGTTTCGGCATTTTCCTGACGGGCAGCGTCTTCAACAAGTTTAACCAATGGGTTGTTGTCGTTGCCGATATCCTCCTCGGAAATGTTAGCCGCGTATATTACCGGCTTGGACGTGAGCAAAAACATTTCCTCAACGGCAGCCTTTTCCTCCTCGTCCAGCTCCATTGTGCGGACGGGTTTTTCACTTTGCAGCCAATCGAGTATGCGTTTGAGCAACTCCGCCTCCACCTTGTACTTGGGGTCGCCCGTCTTTTGCATGTTGACAGCCTTAGCAAGTCGCGTGTTGACCGTTTCGATATCCGCCAAGATAAGCTCCAAGTTGATGGTTTGCATGTCGGACACGGGATCGACGGTATTACTGACATGCGTAACGTTGCTATCGACAAAGCATCTCACAACGTGCACGATTGCATCCACTTCGCGAATATGGGACAAAAATTTGTTACCCAAGCCTTCGCCACGGGACGCGCCCTTGACAAGTCCTGCAATATCCACAAATCTAAGATAGGTGGGGGTGATTTTTTTGCTGTTGTACAGCGCCGCCAACTTGTCCAGACGTTCGTCGGGTACGGCAACCACGCCCACGTTGGGCTCTATTGTGCAAAACGGATAATTCGCTATTTCCGCGCCCGCCTGCGTAATTGCGTTAAACAGTGTGCTTTTGCCAACGTTTGGCAATCCTACTACTCCCAGTTTCATGTTTCCCTCGGTCTAAAATATCGAATAATTGCGTAAACTTACTATACCTGTATGGATATACATCATACGCAAAAAATAACGATGTATTTTTTACATTTTAACATATTATTTACTAAATGTAAATAAAAAGGAACAAATATGACAGTTATACAAAGTATTTTTTTGGGGTTGCTACAAGGGCTTACGGAGTTTTTGCCGATATCCAGTAGCGGACACCTGATGTTAGCCGAAAAGCTGTTCGACGTGCAAGCGGGACTGTTTTTCGACGTAATGCTACACCTGGGAACGTTATTCGCGGTGGTGATATCAATGCGACACAGCTTATGGGAAACAATTCGCCATCCCATTAAAAGCAAAAAATTCATTTATCTTGTTGTGGCAAGTATTCCAACCTTTGCACTGGCACTGTTGGTTAAATTGTTTGTCCCCGAAGGCGTCATGCAACTGCTACTGCCCGTTGGATTTGCCTTGACGATGATTTTGATAATACTATCCGACAGGCTAAGTAAACCGCGCTTGAGACTGGAGCAAACAGGCTGGTTACCCATTGTGATAACGGGCGTAACGCAGGGCGTTGCCGTCTTCCCGGGGTTGTCGCGCAGCGGCACTACCATTTCCACAATGAAATTATTTGGCATTAACGCCAGTGACGCGGCGGAATTTTCCTTTTTGCTGTCAATCCCCGTTATACTTGCCAGCGCGGCAGGCGTAGGGTTGGAAGCCTTGACAACCCCCGTTACTATACCGCCGTGGTACTGCATTGTGATTGGTATAGTTGCGGCATTCGTAAGCGGACTTGTATCCGTATATATGGTGATGCGCGCCGTCAAAACAAAAAGTTGGATATGGTTCGCAATTTACTTGCTAATTCCGCTGACTATTTCATTGATAACCCTGTAAACAGCTAAAACGGTAGGACGATTTCCTACCGTTTTTTTAATACACTATTTCTCGTTATTTTGTTCCTTGTGCGCGAGGTCGTTGGTATCCACCTTTCCGCGAAATACCACGAACTTTTGCCAAATAAACTCCAATACGAAGTTTATTATCATGCAGGTGCCGAGTCCGATAACGTATCCCCAACCTCCGATACTTGCAAGTCCCTGCTCCACCATTGCCACGTACCATATCTGAAACGGATAAAAGGGCACGTAAAACAAAAAAGCCAACAGCATTGCAATGGGAACGTTGTTCGCTGCCTTAAACGTAAACTTGCGATTGAAAGTGAAGTTCCACAGCACCGACAAAGCCAAGCCGACAGTGTCGGCAATAAACGTGCTCGTAGGCTGTTCGATGATAAACATCATTGTGGCTTCGGGGTCCATTACCCTATCGATAATTACAAGCTTCAACAGCAGCGAACTAACCGCCTGTATAACCCCTGCCGATATACTAAACAGTGTAAACTTTACCGCTCGCCACAGCTCTTTTTTGTTTGTTGCCATTGTTAACTCCTTTAGCCATTCAGACTACACCGTCAATTACCTGTAAATTTTATCATTGAAGTTTAACACTGTCAAATATTTAACAAATGTTTAATATTAAAGACGGAAACCTGTCCGGTTTCCGTCTTGTGTATCAAATATTTAATGCAATGTTGCGAAGTCAAATAAGTCCACGTGCGTTTGGTTGTAACTATTTGACGCAGTTGTCGTACGCTTCGGACAGCGCCCTATTGGGAGTTCTTACACCACTCATTGCAAAAACGAGAGCATTGCCCACCTGTTGACGCGCCGTTGCCGATCCGTCGAAAGCAGGCGAAGTAAACAATCTGTCCGACAGTTGCGTAACAACTTGCAACGTTTGTGATACTACGGTCGGCTCAAGCAGATATTCCTGAAAAGCAGGCAACTCATATACCGAACTGCGCACGGGCGAGTAACCGCTTGCCATAGTGTATATCGCCTGAGTTACAGGATCGAGCAACTCCTTGACAAACAGGAAGGTCATCAGTTCCCTTTCGGACGCGTTGTCGTAGCTGTCGTTATCAAACATCACCAAAGACGGGCCTTGCGAAATGCAACTGAAATCATACGAACCGTCGTCATGTCTGGAACCGGGAATAGGAGCAACGCCTATTTCATAATTGCTGTAAATATAGTTGTTGGCACCGCCGGTTGAGCCTATAGCGTACATAAGTCCGCCGTTTTCTACGCCCAAGTTGAGCAATCCGCTCATGTAGCTACCCTCTAGTTGCATTGTTGTTGCGTATCCGTTGTCGCGCAACGTCTTCAGCTCGGCAAGCCACTTAGTTGTGTTGGCGTTGTTGAACAGGTAATGATTGTCCGTAGCCGAGGTGTATGCCCAACCATTTTGCTTACACATGGTGATAAACCAGTTGGATTCGCTGTCGTAGCCAAATGGAGTGCTGTCGGGGTACAACTGCTTGATACTCTCGCACTGCGCCCACAGTTCGTCCCACGTCGTTGCGGGCTGAAGTCCCATATCATTGAGAGCCTTCTTGTTGTAATACATCACTTCGGTAGAGCGAGCCATGGGTAACGTCAGCAAGCTGCTGTCGGAGTAGCCGTACTGCCAGTAATTGCCGTAGGTGTTGCTTGCAATACCCTCGCTCAAAAGCGCAGGAATGAAGTCATCCAATTCAGCCATTGTATAGCCGACAAGTTCGCCGTCAACGGTAGCCGTTGAGTGGATGAGGTTTGCAAGGTCAACAACCTTACCCGTTGTAAGGTATGTTGCAACGTGGTCGGCATAGCAATAAGCAACGTCGGGCTGTTTGTTGGACTGAAGGTCCGACTTAACCTTGGAATAAAGCTCATCATAGCTAAACGTTTCGTGAATTACCGTCCAGTCGGGATATTTTGCCTGAAATCCCGCGATAACCAAGTCGGCAAGTTCACTTAAATTCGTACCCATTGTCGAGTAAAAAACAATGGTTTTGTTTTCGTTGGAAACTTGTTTTTCATCCCAATGCGCGTACAACGTCAGGGTAGAATTAGCCACGTAGTCGTCGCCCGCGTCACCGACAAAACTACCGTTTACCGACGCGGTGTACCAACCTATAAAGTCGTAATCGGTACGGCTCACTTCGGGCAGTTGGATTGTCGTGCCTTGCTCCACGGTTTTTTCCTTGGGATTGACCCCACCGCTGTAGTTGACGGCAAAGGTAACCGTTACCATTGTGGGAGGTAGAGGCTGTTCCTCGTTTTTTTGAGCGATACGTTGAAATACTGCGCTGTAATTAGCGCCGTTAACGTCGGTGTAATCGACGTTTTTGTCATCTGTCAACGTAGCCTTCAGCGTGTAAATAATATCGCTGTACCTGACGGCAGGAACGCTTACCATTACCTTACCGTCCGTAACGCTGCCGACATTTATTTCCGTGGAACCTTCCACGGTCCACTTGACATATACCGACGTGGCGACGTTTGCGGAATTATTGACGGAGTGTACGGCGGTTAACGTATAGGTTTCGTTTGTGTAGGTTATGCCGGAGTTTTCCCGCTGAATCTGTTGAATGAGAGCCAGTAGCGACTCGTTGGATAAAGTTGGATTTTCGTCCTTATCTTTAGGATCTGTTGAGTCGGGCTTGCACGCCGTGACAATCACCGCGCACAAAACAAGCAACGCAACCAAAATAACAATAAATTTTCTTTTCATGGTATCTCCTTACTGTAACTGCGCTATTGCAACATCTAGTCTGTGTAAAGTTTCCTTTTTGCCCAGCAGCTCCGCCACTTCGCTTGCTCCGCCGGGAGTTGCAGCCAAGCCTGTCAAGGCGATACGGGCGGGCCACAGCACCTTGCCGTTCTTGACGCCCAGTTCTTCGGCGAGCTTTACAAGCGCTTGATACAGGTGTTCGTTATCCCACTTGCGCACTTTACTAAACTTTTCCTTTACCAGGGGCAAAACTTCCCTTGCGGTATCCGCATTTGTCTTTTGCTTTTGATTGTCGTACAGACTGTTTTCGAAAGGCGGGAACTCCACCAAAAAACGCAACTTGTCTTCGATTTCCTCAAATGTTTCGATACGGCTTTGGATAAGCTTGCAAACAAGCGCCTTGTCGAAATCCTTGAGGTAACAGTTGTCAATCCAGGGCGTTGCGTAGTTAGCAAACTCCTCGGGAGTCATTTCCTTGATGTACAGCGAGTTGAGCCAAGCAAGCTTTACCGGGTCGAAGATAGAGGGACTTTTGTTAATGCCTGCAATGTCGAACTTTGCTTTCAGCTCGTCGAAGCTCATCTTTTCGCTGTCGTCCTTGGGCGACCAACCGAGCAATGCGATGTAGTTGATGATGGCGTCCTTTAAGAATCCTTTCTTGATGAGGTCCTCGTAGCTTGCGTCGCCGTTGCGCTTACTTAACTTATGTTGCGCGTCCTTCATGATGGGAGGCATATGAATGTACATTGGGCGCTCCCAACCGAACGCGTCGTACAGTAGGTTGTACTTGGGAGTACTGCTGAGGTACTCGATTCCGCGCATTACGCAGTTGATACCCATAAGGTGGTCGTCAATGACGTTTGCGAAGTTGTAGGTGGGCATGCCGTCGGACTTGATGAGAATCTGGTCCTCAAGTTCGCTGTTTTCGATAGTGATATCGCCGTAAACCGCGTCGTGGTAGGTAGTATTACCCGTCGTGGGCATGTTTTGACGGATGACGAACTTTTCGCCGGCATTTAAGCGGCGCTCTACTTCCTCCTTGGATAAGTGCAAGCAATGCTTGTCGTAACGGCGCGCACCGTTGACGTCGGGCAGGCTTTGCAGTCTTTCCTCCGTGCAGAAACAGTAGTAAGCGTGACCGCTTTCCACAAGCTGCTTGGCGTAGTGCATATATTCGTTTTTGCGTTGACTTTGAATATATGGACCGTAATCTCCGCCTACGTCGGGGCCTTCGTCGTAATGTATGCCCGTATCGTGAAGCGTTTTGTAAATGATTTCCACAGCGCCCTCGACATATCTACCTTGGTCGGTGTCCTCGATACGCAAGATGAACTTGCCGTTGTTCTTCTTGGCGTAAAGATAGGAGTACAGCGCGGATCTGAGTCCGCCAATGTGCAGATATCCCGTAGGACTGGGAGCAAATCTCGTGCGTAGTTGTGTCATGTTGTATTACCTCATTTTTTGTTAAGTATTTGATTGAATTTTTTGATCAGTTGCGCAATAATGCCCTCTTTGTGGAAGCTGAAATATTCGCCCCTGTTGTTGAAAATGATGTGTTCGAGCAGGGCAATATTGATGGACGCCAGGGCATAGTACAGCTTTTCGGTGTACATAATATCTTCCGCACTGGGGTTGCACGGAGCATTGACGTGACAGTGAAACAGCACCACTCCCGACGCGTTTAGTCGCATTGCGGTTGCAACAATCTTTTTGTAATCGACGTTGACCTGATCGGTGTTGTCGGAAGTAAACTCCTCCTGAAGGATGTAACGTGTTGACGCGTCCACATACACTACGACCATCTTTTCGTACACGCTTGCGGATATGGTAGATTGCACGTACCTGATTATGGTCGCCAATCCCTGAATATTTGACTTGTCCTGTTCGTCCTTTTTGTAACGGTAAAAAATTTCCTTAAGTAATGCGATGTTGCACGCCGTAACGGTACTTACACCCTTCACTTCCAACAGCTGCTCGGGCGAGGCGTTGAACACACCGCTAAAACCGCCGAATTTGGCAAGTAAATTATGTGCCAATTTGTTAGTGTCCTTGCGCGCAACGCAGCCGTACAGAAACATTTCCAACACTTCATGGTCCTGAAAGTTGCTTGCGCCTTCCTTTATAAACCGTTCGCGCAGTCGCGTTCGGTGTCCGTCGTTTTCGTGAGCCATACCTGTACCTTTTTCTTTTGCAATTTTTTCGCATTTAAATCATAGCACATATTATTATTTTTGTGTATAATATGAATATAAAATTTTACAACTCTTGGAGTTAGCTATGAAAGACGCAAAAAAATTACTAAACGAACAATTTGACGAGCTTGTATCGTCACTGCAAAAGGTTATATCCTTCAACACCGAAAAGGGAGTTGCAACGAGCGGCGCGCCCTTCGGCAAAAACATCAAAGACTGCCTAGACTATACGCTTGGGTTGGCTTCCTCAATGGGTCTTACGACGTATAATTGCGACGGCTACGCAGGACATGCGGATTGGGTTGGCTCAACCAATGAAGTGTTGGGAATACTGGGTCACCTTGACGTTGTACCCGCCAAGGCGGAGGAATGGCTGTACCCGCCATACGCAGCGGAAATTCACGACGGCAAGTTGTACGGTCGTGGAACAATGGACGACAAGGGTCCCATGATTGCATGTCTGTACGCCGTTAAGGCACTAAAGGAAGCAGGATTCAAGCCAAGCAAAACGGTACGCCTTATATTCGGTTGCGATGAGGAAAGCGGTATGCAGTGCGTAGAGCATTACTTTAGCAAAATGCCCTATCCTACCGTATCTTTCTCACCCGACGGCGACTTTCCCGTTATCAACCGCGAAAAGGGAATATACCAATTTGACGTAATATGCGGAAAATTGCCCAAAGGGGTACAAATTTGTGCCGGGGAACGCGCAAACGTCGTGCCCTCACTGTGCACCGCGACTGCCGTCGAGGCACTAAAGTTTGGTGAACCAATTACTTGTGAAAAAACAGCAACAGGCTACACTTACACCGCAACGGGCAAATCCGCGCACGGCAGCACCCCCGACGAAGGAATTAACGCAACGCATGCACTGCTCAAAATGCTTGCGCAAAACTATCCCGACAACGCTACACTACGTTTCCTTGCCGACAAAGTTATCGACACGACGGGCTTGGCTTGGGGCGTAAATCTCTGCGACAAGGAAAGCGGAAAACTCACTTGCAACCTCGGCGTACTGAGGACTGCTCAAGACGGTACGGTTACCGCAACTGTGGATATCCGCTTCCCCGTAACCTACACGTGCGACCAAATGTATCAAATACTGCGCGAGCACACGCCCGCCCAGTTCGAAATTGTTCCCGAACATATCAGCGAACCGCTGTTCGTTCCCTCCGACAGCAAGCTTGTAACAACGCTTATGCAAGTTTATAACGGCGAAATGAAGGTAAACCTTGAACCGCTTGCAATAGGCGGCGGCACGTACAGCAGATGCCTGCCCAACTGCGTGGCATTTGGTCCGCTGTTCCCCGACGAGGAGCAAACAATACACATGCCCAACGAATGTGTAGATTTGGTTAATCTGCGCAAGATGGCGGAGCTCTATCTTGAAGCAATCTATCAGTTAGCGAAATAAACCCGACCATACGCGAATAAATTTCGTTGGCTGAATTACATTTGTCAATTATTGGAATATTATATTTGTCCGCAAGAAAAACCGCGATGGAATTTCCCATCGCGGTTTAATAATGTAATATGTAATTGTTTACCGTTAGATTACTTCTTTTCTTTGAGCAAATCTACGATTTCGCTAAGCAGTTGTTGTTCCGTCTTGGGAGCATTTGCTGCGGCTTCTTCCGCTGCTTTGCGTGCTGCTTCAGCGTCGGCTGCTGCCTTTTGCTTAGCAAGCTGTTCGATTTCGGCGTAGGATTTGCCTTCCTTTCTGTAAGCTTTGATTTCGTCGTTTGTTAAGGGAGCGAATTTTTCCTTACCTTTTTTCACACCTGCATGTACACTGTTGATAGCCTTGATAATCATGAACAGTACAAGCGCGATGAGCAGGAAGTTGATGATTGCCGAAATAAATGCGCCCCAGTCAATGTAAATAGCGTTTGCCAAGTCGTCAGCCGAACCGCTAAGTATTGTAACTGCTCCCGCCAAGCCGTCTTTACCGACGATTGCTGCAAGTACCCAGTTGATGATAGGCATCAGGATGTGATTTGTAAGCGCGGTTACGATTGCGCTGAATGCACCACCGATAATTACGCCGACAGCCATATCCATTACGTTTCCGCGAGATATGAATGCCTTAAATTCCGCAAAAAACTTTTTCATAATTTTCTCCTTTTTATCTTTTATTTTTTTATCATTATATCAAATACGACTCAATCTGGCAACGTCTTTATTGTATTTAGTCTGACGTACAGTTAGTCTTCATCCCAAAAATAGTGTTTTGCGCCTTTCTTATCCTTGTAGGCAAGCACCGTGGACAAGTTGACGTTTTCGGCGCTTTTGAAAATGTTTTGCTCTATTTCGGGGTCTTCCTTGGCAAGCGCGCGAATAAGTTCCTTAACCTTTTGTCGCTTGGAGCCGGTATTACTTGAACCTTGACACACGTCGGAGGTGCAGGTATCGGTAAACTTGCAGGCGCACTGTATAAATTGCAGATTGTAATAGTCGCGCCACGCCTTGATATCCTCCTCGCGAATGAGATACATCGGACGGATAAGACGCATGCCCTTGAAGTTGGTGCTATCCACGCGCGGCATCATGGTTTGCATTTGTCCGCCGTAAAGCATACCCATGAGCGTTGTTTCGATAACGTCGTCGTAGTGATGTCCCAGCGCTATTTTATTGCACCCAAGCTCCTGTGCTTTCGAGTACAAATGTCCTCGGCGCATACGCGCGCAGATGTAGCAAGGCGACTTTTCGATGTTGAACACGTTATCGAAAATATCCGTTTCGAATACCGTAATAGGCACGTTGAGCACCTTGGCATTTCGTTCGATAATTTCACGATTCGCAGGGCTGTATCCCGGGTCCATAACCAAAAAAACCAACTCGAACGGGAACTTATTGTGACGTTTAAGCTCCTGAAACAGCTTCGCCATGAGCATGCTGTCCTTTCCGCCGGATATGCACACGGCAACCTTATCGTTGGGCTCAAGTAGCCTGTAGGTTGTTATTGCCTTAGCAAACTTGGTAAACAGTTTTTTGGAATATTTGGTTCGAATACCATTTTCCACCTGCGAGGCAGTATCCTGACTGAGGTCGTTGACGTGCGCCCTGAGCCAAGCAACGTATCCGCCTTCGAGATCGTAGGCGTCGTAACCTTTAGCGCACAGTTGCTCAACCGCGTCGCCACTCAGCTGTCCCGTACGGCAATATACAACAAACTGCTTGTCGCGTGACAAGTTTGCTTTGTCTAAAGTCTCCGCGGGGATATTGACCGCCCCGGGAATGTGCCCGTAACTAAATGCGTCTTCGCCCCTGATATCCACAATGACCGTTCTGTCCGCTTCCAGCTTGGACAGCTCTTGCGCCGTAACCTTGTTCATAATATTCATCCAATCGTTTTTTATAACGCTATTTTACCACAATTCCCTCACCCTGTCCACTTAGCCGTAGAAACAACATGCAGTTATTTTCGACACAATATATTTATTTTTCAATTTATAGCCTGTTCGAATATTGCATACTGTTGACAGTCCATGCCGTATTGTATATTATTGTAATTGGTTATACGTCTTGATGTGGCAACAAAACAACGCAGTAAATACGTATCCAATACAACAAAATAAAGGAGAGTTAACATGAGAAGTTTTACCACCATTGATTTACAATATGCTCACAGATTTTACGGTTTCAAGGGAGAAGCGCAATATTTGCACGGTCACACAGGCGTACTCACTATTGAAGTGGAAGGCGCCATTGAAGAAGGTGTAAATATGGTCTTTCCCTGTAACGAAGTAAAGAAAACCGCTTGGGAAGTGTTGCAAAATTTCGATCACGCACTCGTGCTGAGAGAGGACGACCCACTACTGCCTGCTATACTTGGCGTTTACGAAAAACAAGGAATAAAAAACGGCGCACCCACAAACAAACAAAAGGGCCCCGCATTCAAAACGGAACTTGCAACCGCATATCCCGAATGCAGACTGGTTGTAACCAAGGAAACTATGACCGTTGAAGGCATGATAAAGATTGTGTACGACTTACTCAAGGACAAGCTCAACATTGTCAAGCTAACCTTTACCAGTGGCGTAAACGGCGCAAGTCAGGAATACGAACCAAAGCAAGTTGCCGACCGTTGCCCTCTTTGCGGAATTGCCTTGAACGCTAACGGCGTCTGCCCCAAGTGTGGCTACAAGAAAAAGTAACAAATATTAACCGCATATAAGTTATTTAGCGCAAATAACAGTAACAGAAAAGGAACGCTTGTCAGTGTTCCTTTTCTTAATTACCTAATACTCACTTTTAGTTGCAAAATAATTTTTTTTACTGTATAATAATCTAGCGATTTAATTATTGAGGCGTAGCGAAATACAACTTAATAATTATATTTCGAGGTGTAGCGCAGTTGGGACGTAGCGTTAAGCGAACAACACAGTGTGTTGTTTGTAGTGAAGTCGGCAAAGGCTATGCCTGCAGTCCGGAAGCGCCTTGGGCGCTACCAACTGCTATAAAACAATAAACTCCCAACACAATTCAATAAGTATATATCGAGGTGTAGCGCAGTTGGTAGCGCGCTTGGTTCGGGACCAAGAGGCCGTGGGTTCGAATCCCGCCACTTCGACCACTCTGGACTCAACTGAACTCATCAGTTGAGTCCTATGTTTTATTTATATTTCCATTTATATCCGCCCGCTTTCTTGATTACTCCGTGTAAGCATTTTGAGATGCTTGACGCATCGATGTTTAATTGTTCAGCAGCTTCATTCAACGATTTGTATTCTGCAATTATTTTGCCATTATCATCAAGTTGAACTACAGGTTTTGAATTTAGTCCTTTACGACTTTTCTTGATTTTCACTATTGGTTCTAATTGATTAACATACTCATATTTCCAACGATAGCCACCCGCATTTGGTCGAATATGTTTCGCGCACATTGTAATGTTTGAGCCGTTAATATGTAACTCTTTACTTGCAGTTGAAATGCAATCCCATTTTTTAATAAATTTGCCATCTTGCGTATATTGATAAATTGTTTTAGCTTCGACATGGGAACCGCCACGATTTTGTTTACGGTGGCAAATCTTACAACCTGCTCCTTTTGTACGAGCTTGGATAGTGGTTTTCCACTCATGTCCGCATGTTGAGCATTTCCACCATACACGTTCACTGCTACCCGCTGGAAACATAGATGGCAATAAATTGCCGTTTCGTTCATAATTCCATTCTTCTGCAAGTTTAGGATTTCTTTTTCCTAATGAGTTTTCTAATTGTTGAGTTCGGTGGAGTTCACGAATTTCGTTTTCGTCTCTTTCGAGATTAACATCGGGATAGCCACCTAAAAAAGTTCCTCGTAGCACTTCAATCTGTTGAAGTACAAATATAATTAAATTCTGTAGATTTCGCCTGTCATCCAGGTTATCTTTGTGATAAACTGCATCAGCTATACCCCTACAATCTATGTCGCCACATTCCTTAATTCGTATAAGTTTAATATTCTGTTTCTGACAAATTTGATATTTAATTTCCTCTCGCGCTCTTTTTTCTTTTTTGTGCCAAAATACTCCGTCATACTCTATTGCAAGTCGTCGTGACGGGATATAAATATCTAATTCCATACGGTTATCAAAAACTTCTGTATAGCGATTAATTGTATCTGGATAAAGTTTTTTGATATAGTAGTAAAAAGCTTGTTCCGCAAAAGACGTTTGCCTACCTGAATTACATATCGGACAATTTGTTCCGCCCGAACGGTGATTGATAGTTGCTTGATACTCATGCCCTTGTGAACATACCCACCAAACCTTTTTATTTGCACCATATGTAACTTTGTCAGGTGTCAGTTCACCATTTAATGTCGGATGCCATTCCGATGCTAACTGTGGATGAGTTGTGACTAGATCGTTTTTGCCATTGACCACCACTTTGTTTGAACATAAAGGACATTTTCGTCCATTAGCTCTATTTAGTATCTTTGCTTCCCACTCATATCCGCATTTGCTACATTTCCACCAAACTTTTTTACTACTTTTATAGGTGAGTTTATCTGGGAAAAGACCAAGTTCGTTGTTCTTATCCCAATCCCATTCTCTCATTAATTTTTTATTGTCAGAAACAAATATTTTATCCTTATCCATTTTAATACGTTCATTTTAGATTTTAATGTATTTTAGTTTAACATATTTTTAATCTATCTTCAACATAAAACTTGTTCCTTTGTTTTTGTGCCATTTAAACAACTAGATTTTAAGTTTTATGAAAACAATATGTAATATATCACATTATTTTTCTTAACAAAATTACGATTATAAAAGTATATCTGAAAAAACACTAAGGAGAAAAATATGATACTGAATGACTATACCAGTGTAGATATTGAAAATTTGTCACAATTTATATCTGTCATTAATGATTATGTTAGTCCACGCGGTCATAAAAAAGAATTTACTAGAATTAATAATTTGTATTGGTATATCGATGACCTACACCGAACATTAAATCATTTGCGTTTTGAATTTGATGAGGTGATTGATAACGATATTGAACTTTATAGATGCGCAAGAGAAATCCTAGACACCGAAACTGAACTTGAATACTGGCAGCAATTTAGAAAGCATGCAAAAAAACTGGAAAATGACGACATTTTATTTTCTAAATCAAATTTTAGACAATACAAGTATTATTTTCGCGGTCATTACAATGCACAACTTTATAGATTATTACCCGGTGTTCTTCGAGATTCAGAACCTCTTAAAGAAGATTTTTATTATCACAATATAAAAGTTCAATGTTCGGAAGATTTCATAAACTGTAATCACATACATCAGTTGGTACAAATGCAACACTACGATTGTCCAACAAGGCTATTGGATATTACGTCTAATCCATTAGTTGCGCTCTACTTTGCATGCAAAAATTTTAGATGCGAAAGGTGCGATAAAGCAAACATAGGTGAAGTGTTTATATTTGCGGTTAAAGAATCGGAAATTTTATATTACGATAGCGATAAAGCACTGATGCTTTCCTGTTTGCCTAGATTTTCTTATGCGGATAAAATGGAAATATATGACGCATGTTACAAAAAAATAAGAACCCACGGTAAATTTGATGCTCCAAACAATGGCACTACCGTTGAGCGACTTTACCACGAAATTAAAACAGAGGTTCCCTCTTTTGAAAAAAAGATAAACCCTGTAGATTTGTTGACACCTTTCTTTGTTCAGCCTCTTAAAATGAATGCACGTATTTTGAAACAAGACGGGGCTTTTATTATCAATGGTTTAAGTAAATCCACCGACGATGCCATTCAAAAATTGGAATACTTAGTTACTACTAGAATAAGAGTTCACAATCAAGACAACATACTAAAAGAACTTGATAAATTGGGAATTAATGAAGCAACATTGTTCCCAGAGGTTGACAAAGTTGCAAACTATTTGAAGAGCAAGTGAGTGTTCGGCTGAAACATTGCGCTTTTGACAAACAAAAACCCCAACCGAATTTGTGGTTGGGGTTTCTTATCGCTACTTTAATTTATTGTAATCTTTTTCGTCCACGGGCTCGCACCATTCGTTGACAATACCCTCGCCAGGGACTTCGATTGCCAGATGTTGGAACCAGCTGTCCTTCGCCGCGCCGTGCCAATGCTTTACTCCCTGCGGTATGTTTACAACGTCGCCGGGGTGCATTTCTACTGCAGGCTTGCCCCACTCCTGATACCAACCGCGTCCCGCAACGCAAATTAAGATTTGTCCGCCGCCGCTCTTAGCGTGGTGGATGTGCCAGTTGTTTATGCATTTCGGTTCAAAGGTAACGTTAAACACCGTTACCTGTTGCGTGGACAGATATTGCAAATAACTTTGTCCGCTAAAGTATTGCGCGTATGCGTCATTCGACTCGCCCATAGGAAATACAGATAAATTCTTTTCGATTTTCATATCAAACACCTCTTTGTTTTAATTTAAGCTCAGCGTTACTTGTGTGCTGCCTTTGCCTGTGCCGACAAGAGTTTTCAACTGCGCCGCGGAATATCCGTTTATCTTGCCGATACGAGTATAAGACCACGAGTTACTGCCAACCATGATACATATTTGATTACCTTGATACAATATGACGTCGCCCGCCGATGTTGTAATTTGCGAATTACTTGTAGGCAAACTGTGCCCAATATTACCTACCTTTTCAAATCCGCCGTAGTCGTCTGCCGTGTAGGTTATGTCGCCCTGCTTTAACAGTTCAACAAGCGCCTCGACGGACGAGTTGTTTTCAAGCGTAACTTCTAATTTATTTCCGTAAATTGTGATGAACATTTTTGTTACCTCAGCTTGTGTGGGTTCGTCATTGTCGGGATTATCGATATCCTTAGCAGGACATGCGCAAAGCAAAAACAGTAAGAGTACCGACATAATAACCAGCGCTATTTTTTTCATCACTACTCACCTATTCCTCAATATTTTTAACTACCTTGGCGGGAACTCCGGCGACCACTACGTTAGCAGGAACGTCCTTGGTTACTACTGCGCCTGCGGCAACTACCGAATTGTCACCAATGGTTACGCCTGACAGAATTGTTGCATGCGCGCCTATCCACACATTGTTACCTATATTGACGGGGGCAGGTACCAAATTCGCGCGTCTTGTTGGGGCTAGCTCATGGTTGAGCGTTGCAATTACAACTTGTTGTCCGATAAGCACGTTGTTACCGATTTCAATACCGCCTTGGTCTTGAAAACAGCAACCGGAATTTATAAATACATTTTCCCCTACGGAAATGTTTTTGCCGTAATCTGCATAGAATGGCGGAAACAGCTTAAAGTTTATAACCTTTTGCCCAATGAGCTGCGAAAATAGCTCTTGGATTTTTTCCGGTGGGTTGTATTTATTGTTAATTTCGGCTGTAAGTTTACGCGTTTCCTCTCCAATTTCAAACATATGCAAATGAAATTCGGAATTCGCGGTTACTACCGTGCGTTTTTTCATTTCTGCCTTGAACTGCTTTATATTCATACCTTTCACCCAACTTATTATTTAAGGTATATTGTATCACTTGCAAGCAAATATAGCAAATATCTGTTTTGTATAATTTATGTAACCAATCGATATTGCCCCATATTGCAACTATGTGCACAAAACGCTTGAAAATAATGACAAAATGTGGTACAATTCGCGAAAATATACTTGGAGTAAGTTATGCACAACAATCTGGAAAAGATAATATTGAACGAGGAGCAAATTGCCGCCAAGGTAAAAGAGGCGGCGGCTTGGTTGGACAATAAATTCAAGGACGCGCAATATACACCCATTGCAATATGCGTATTGAAGGGAAGCGTGTTCTTTTTTTGCGATGTGACGCGCGCAATGCAAACGCCCGTTCACTTGGATTTCATGCGGGTGTCATCGTACGGCAATTCCTCCAAAAGCTCGGGCATGCCGCATATAATAATGGACTTGTCCTACTCCGTACAGGATCGCGACGTCATCTTAATTGAGGATATCGTGGACTCCGGCTACACCCTGTCGAAGATGAAGGAGCTCATGCTTGGGCGCGGAGCGAAATCCTTTACCGTTGTGACGCTTCTCAACAAGCCCTCACGCCGAAAGTTACCCGTCAAGGCCGACTTCAGTTGCTTCGAAGTCGCCAACGAATTTGTCGTCGGATACGGACTTGACTACGCCGAGCAATACCGCAACCTGCCCTACATAGGCGTACTCAAGCGTGAAATTTACGAAACCGACAAGTAAAATAAGTGTTAGTTACACCCCAAAAGAGAGCACCTCAACAGCGCTCTCTTTTTTGCTTTATTTAACAAAAGCGCATATCGAGTTGCTGATAACTTGAAGTAAACTGAATCGGCATTGGGATATTAGGTTGACAAACGTCGGTTTTTGTCGTAACCTATATAGGTTAATATTATATATTACATCACGCGCAAAAGCAGATAATATACAATACTGACAAACAAATTAAAAGAGAGGATTGTTTATGAAAAAATTTATCATCTTGCCCGATTCCAACTGCGACATGTCCAAAGAACTGCGCGAGCAATTCGGCGTGAAGGACTACATAAAAGGCTATGCGCATTTCAGCGATGGCAGAGACATACGTACCGGTCTTGAATGGGATAGCATTTCACGCAAGGATTTTTACAGCGCGCTGTCCGACAAGCACATGAAGATAAGCACCTCGCCGGCAAGCCCCGAGGAGTACTACGAAATCTTTTCCATGTTCGCCAAGGAAGGTTATGATATTGTCAGCATATCCATATCCTCCTGCATAAGCGTATCCTACGAAAACTCCAAGAAGGCAGCAGAACGCATCAAGGCGGAATATCCCGACTGTGAAGTATATTGCTGCGATTCACTGAGAATGTCCGGTTCTCTGGGACTGTTGACACTGTACGCGCATGAGTTGCAAGCTCAAGGCAAGAGCGCGCTCGAAGTGTACGAATGGCTAGAGTCCAACAAGCGCAAGACCCATCAGATGGGTCCCATTGACGACCTTATCTTCGTTGCGCGCCGCGGACGTCTATCCATGGGTAAGGCAATCATGGGCAGCTTCGCCGGCGTAAAACCCATGGGCGACTGCAACAGTGAAGGCTACGTTACCGTGCTTACCAAGGCCAAGGGAATCAAAAAGGCGTTAGCGCTGACCGTATCGTATATCAAACGCGCGGCTGTAGATATCGAAAACCAATACGTTTACGTTACACACAGCGACAGAGAAGACTACGCGTTGACCTTGAAGGAAATGATTGAAACCACCCTTCACCCCAAGAAAGTTTTCCTCAGCGACGTTTTCACCGGATGCGGAACGAACATCGGCCCGGGAATGATTTGCGCATACTTCATGGGTGAAGAAATTTCCGAAGACGGCTCAAAAGAAAAAGAAATGATGAACGACGCTATCGCCAACTGCAAATAGGCTATTAGCGCCCTACCGAGGATAATAAATGTTGCAAAAAATAACAGGACCGTGTTTCAGAAACATGGTCAAATACGGTCTGAGCAATCTGGAAAAATATTGCGAATTGGTCAACGACCTTAACGTTTTTCCCGTGCCCGACGGCGATACGGGTACAAACATGGTCATGACGATAAAAAACGCCCTGCCCGCACTGGATACCGCAAGCGACGCGTTGTCGAAGGTTGCGCAAAGCTTTGCAAGCGCGACGGTATTTGGCGCGAGAGGCAACTCGGGCGTAATTGTGTCGCAGTTTTTCAAGGGATTGGCGGACGGTTTTACAATGGAAGACGCCGACCCCGTTGAGTTTTCACGCGCAATAGATAACGGATATCAATACGCCTACGCGGCAGTTGCCAAGCCTGTTGAAGGTACTATACTTACCGTCATCAAGGACGGCGCTGCGGCAATTAAGGACAAACTGTCGCAAATTACTGCCATTGACGAAGCTGTATCGGCATTTATCAGTCAGGCGAAGATATCTCTTGAAAATACACCCAATCTGCTACCCATACTTAAAAAAGCCGGCGTTATCGACAGCGGCGGCGCAGGGTTAGTGTATTTCTTCGAGGGTATTGCACTGTTTCTCAACGGCGAACCGCTACCGTCAACGCAGTATGCTCCTACGGAAAACGCTCACTACGTTGATTACAGCGCATTTAACAGATACAGCAACTTCGAATACGGCTACTGCACCGAGGCAATATTGCAATTGACCGTTGACGAGGCGGAGTTCCGCTACGACGACTTTTGCCGTCGCTTACAAAAACTTGGCGACTCGATAGTAACGTCCTACGAATCGGACAAGATTAAATTGCACATTCACAGCCACACTCCCGAAAAGGTGCTGGCATTTTGCCACAGATACGGCGAGTTTTTGGCTCTTAAGATTGAAAACATGTCGGTGCAACACACGCAGACCACTCAAAAGAAATACCTATGCTCCAAAAACCAGGAAGACGGCGTGTTCGCCCTCGTTGCGGTTGCGCCAAACGGCTTGCTGCAAGCCATGCTTTCGGACATGGGCGCAGACGTCGTGATACTAAGCGCGGAAGCGCCTTCCTCACAGGATTTCATTGAGGCGTTCGAGCATCTTTCCGCCAAGGAAATATTGGTGTTTCCCAACAGCTCCAACTCAATCATGAGCGCTGAGCAAGCGGGAAACTTGTACGACAAGGCGCACGTTACCGTCATCAACTGCCGTTCCATTGCCGAGTGTTACTCCGCAATGGCGGTGATAGAGTTCGGCGAATCGGACGTTCAAGCCGTAGTAGATATAGTAAACGAAACAATAAGCAATATCTACCAGGTTGCAATAACTCGCGCTACCAAAAACACACGATTCGGAGCACAAAACATTGTAAAAGACGAATATTTTTCACTGGCAGGTAAGGACGTATTGATGACGGGAAGTAGCTTCGAAACGGTAAGCCTTGACACGGTAAAGATTGTTGCCCAAGATAAGGACTGTAGCGTTATCAACCTGTTTTACGGCAAAAATATATCCGAATCGCGTGCCGAAAAGCTTGCCGAGCAAATACGCGACGTTTGCGACGCCGAGGTGTGCCTTATTGCCACACAGGACGACATATACGACTTGATTGCGTCCTTCGAGTAACCGTTCATGACAAAGGGAAACAAATATGACAATTACACTACTTAGCGCGGTAAATATATACGCATTGATAGGCGGTATAGTGGGCGGACTGCTTGTGTTGGGAATAGCCTCATGGCCCATTTCCAACCTTATAGCCTCCAAGTACGTATATCTCCACCACCTCAAGCGAGGCTCCAATGACAACTGGAGCAGAGGACGCGCGTCCTGCGACGACGCGAACATACTGGCGATGTACGCTGCGGGCATGGCTTGGCACGACGCCAACGTCAGCTGCAAAACCGACGTACATATTACCAACAATGGCTTGAACCTGTACGGCGAATACTACGACCTTGGAAACGACAAGTGCGTGATGATCATGTCCGGCAGGACGGAAAGCCTTGAGTACGGCTACTACTTCGCAATTCCCTACGCTAAGGTAGGCTACAACGTATTGGTGGTAGATCCGCGCGCTCACGGACTTAGCGACGGCGAATACAACACCATAGGCTTTGAAGAAAGCAAGGACGCGTTGGCATGGACGGCTTACATACACGACAATTTCGGTATTAACTCCATAATATTGCATGGAATATGTATCGGCTCAGCAGGCGCGCTGTACGCGCTGACCTCAAACGACTGTCCCGACTACGTTAAAGGCATGGTTGCGGAAGGCATGTTCGCCAACTTCGGCGAATCGATGAAAGAACACCTGATTGAAAAGAAAAAGCCCGTGTTTATGTTAAACGACATGATAGACTTATGGATGAAACACTACACGGGACACTCCATGAAATTCGGTCCCATTGACGTAATCGACAAATTAAATAAACCCTTGCTTATGCTACACAGCAAGGAGGACTTATACTCCTTACCCGCCCTTGCGCAAAAGTTATACGACAAGGCAGGTGGCGAACACAAGGAAATAGTATGGTTCGATCACGGCAGGCACAGCATGCTACGCATTACCGACACCGCTAAATACGACGAAACAATAGCGCAATTCGTAACAAAAAACTTTTAATTTACAACAACAATGCCGAATAGCAACTTCGCTATTCGGCATTATTTTATTTACAATTAAGTTGTTTATAAATATCTGTTTAATGAGTGGCAGTTGAATTAACAACGTCAGTATCAATAATAGTATCCCGACATCAGTTCGCCCAATGCAATACCGTACACCACTACAAATATTATGTAGCTGATAATGGAAACAACCATAGCAACAATGGACATGATAAGTCCAATCCTGAAGTGACGGTAAGCAACGTCTGTTTTAGCTTTTCTGCCGAGGCAGCACAACACGATACCGGGAATACCCAGTTCGAATCCAAGCAAAAACGGAATCCAGCTCGTAGCGATTGCCACAATACTTATAATCCAACCGACCTTGGACAATATAGACCAAACTCTGGCGGGTTTTTTCTCAACAATCTCGGAAGTTTCGCCTATAGTAAACGGGTCTTCGTTGACTGTTTGCTCTGCTCCGCAAGCGGGACAGTAACGTGAGCCTTGACTAAGTTCTCTACCGCAATATTTGCAATACATAAATATACCTCCTTGATATAATCAATTAGTTTGTTGACGATTATTGTATAAATATTAATAGCCCTATATTAAATATCAGCTACGCCGACATAAGTACTGCCATAACCACGATGTAGATAACGACGGAAATTACGATACCGGCAATGGACAGTTTAAGACCCAGTCTGTAGTTGCTTTCGGCAACTTCCGTTTTAGCTTTTCTGCCGAGGCAGGACAGCACGATGCCGGGGATACCCAGTACCATCCCCCAAAAGAAAGGCACCCAACTGGTAGCGATTGATACTATACTCAATATTTTACCAACCTTGGACAATATCGACCAAACCTTAGCCGGCTGCGGTTCCACTACTTCGGACGTTGCGCCAATGGTTGTCGTTTCTTCATTGTTTGCCTGAGAAGTTTGCTCCGCTCCGCAAGCGGGACAGTAACGTTCGTCAGAGGCTAGTTCTCTACCGCAATATTTGCAATACATAGTGTTTATCTCCTTTTTTATTATTTTTTCAACATTTTATCTACGTCGCTGTACATGTTGTCAATTTGCGTGGAGCTGGCTACGCCGAACACGCAAAAGTTAGCGAAGTGCTCGCAGTTGTTGTACAGCAGGTGATAACCGCCTTCGCCCACCTTGGATAACGCCGTTGCAACAATTTCGTCGTCGCTACGTTTGCGTTTGCGCTCCTTGCGGTCGTAAACATATACCTCGATGAAGGTAGCCTCCCCGCAAAAATCCGCAATTGGCGAGCGTAATACCTTGATTTCATCCCAACTGCCATACACCTCGTTAGGCATGCCGAACTGCACAACCTCGTCGTTGCCGATGTAGATGCCGTGGTGATAGTAATTGGGAGTTTGCACGCGTATATGCGCGCCCGCGTACAAATCCACTAGTTGCCAGTGTGTTTTTTTCATTATTAAAAACTTTTGCCCTCTCAGATATCTAACTTGTTTGAAAGCACAGTCGCATGAAACATGCTTTCAATTCGTTTAGTCGAATTATTTGTTTGAAAGTACAGTCGCGTGAGAGGCGTGCAACTGGTGGCAGATGACCGATAGGAGTGTACTTAGCGTACACGACTGAGGCAGATGACACCACGCGATTTCTACGAAATACGCTGGGGGTCGAGCTTTGCTCTCACCGCGTAGCGCGCATATCACGATGAATGTGCTTTCAAACCACCCTTTCGTAAATGTAATCCACTACATCGTTAACGGTTGTAAACGTGTTATAACTGACGTCGTGCATATCTACGCCAAAGGTGCGCTCGATGGCAATAACCATGTATATAAGCGCTACCGAATTGACTCCCAAGTCCAATCGGATGTTGGAGTTACCGTCCAACATATCTGCATCTACACCGTTGTGAACGACTAGCTTGAATATGTCTTTAAGTTTTTCTGTAATTTGTTCTTTCGTCATTAGTACATTTTCCTAGGTCTGATAATTTTCATGCTTGGGCTGCGGTCGAAGTCCTTATCGCGAATGACAACCTCCGCTACCCGTTCGTAGTCGAGTAATGTTTCGTTTACCCTATCCACCGCCGACTTAACGTAGTCGTACAGTTTGTCCTGTTCGATACCAAGCGCCTTGACAACGCTTTGTCTTAGTACCACTTCCAACTTCAAGATGGTTGCGCCGAGGCTGTTTTTGCTTTCGTACACCAACGCGTCCTGAATAAAGTTGAGTTCGCAAATCTTGCTTTCGATGTAGGCGGGCGAAACGTTTTCGCCGTTGGGCAGTACGATTACGTCCTTGAGTCTGCCGATAATATACAGATAGTTGTCCTCGTCGAAACGGGCAAGGTCGCCTGTCTTGAACCAACCGTCTTCGAATGCGGCTGCGTTTTCCTCCGGCTCGGCGTAGTAACACTTCATTTGGTTGCGCCCCTTAAGCCACAGCTCGCCGTTGACAATCTTGGCTTCCTGTTCGGGATACAGCATACCGACGGATTCTGGCTTACGGTCGCCGATGACGTTTCCGCTTACCATATTGGCGAATTCCGTCAAGCCGTAACCTGCGCCGAACACTACGCCCAGCTTGAAAAACTCGGTAATAAGATAGGGTGGAACGTTTGCCGCACCACAAATTATCATATCCAGTTTGCCGCCCAAAAATCCCATTCCGTACGCCTTGGCAAGGTTCAAAAACAGTTCCGCAAGGGCGGGCACTATTACCAGACAGTCGGGTTTGTACTTTTGCAAATCGTCAAACATTTGACGTTTGTCGTTGTTGAAATATATTACGCTACCAGTGTAAAGACTTGTGAGCAGATTGCGAATAAAGCCGAAAACGTGGGTGAGCGGTATCAGACAGTAGTAGGTCCTGCCGAACAGTCTTTTCATAGCGTAACAGCCGTTAAGCGTTCCCGCCATCAGCGCCGTATGGGAAAGTACTGCGCCTTTGCTTCTGCCCGTGGTGCCGCCCGTCATGATTATACAGGCGTCGTCGTCTGCTTTTAAGTCACTGCACAGCAATCCCGCTTGAGCGGTAACCTTGGCTGCGTAAAATGAGGAAATGGCTATTGTAGGTAAAGCCGTTGCCGTCTGTATCAAGGACATCTTGCCCTGTAATCCGTCTTCATATACTACCGCAGTCAGGTCGTATTTCTTCGAGCAACCGAACAGCGTCTTTTCATCCAGATGCGCCGGTAGCAACGTCGCAACGCAACCGTATGCCATTATTCCCAACGCCGATACAGCAAAGCTGTAGTTGTTGTTGCATATGAGTCCGACGTTTGTACGGCGCTCGATACCGCTAGACGCAAGCACGCTTGCAACCTTTAATACGTCGCCGTAAAGCTCGTTGAAACCGGCAACCGTTCCGTCGGGTTTGCCGATAGCGTTGGTGTCGCCGTATTTGTGAATAAAATCCAAAAATTCCACTATGGTGGTGACGTCAACTATACGTTCAAACGTTTCGTTATCCGTAAAATGTCTGAAATCTTCTCTTGTAAACTTCACTGTTTTCATTTCTTGCCCCGTTCCTTAATTTGCTGATAAGCGCGCTCCAGTTGAAGCTCCCGCGCCTGAATTTCCTGTGTGAGGTTGTCCAGTTCGTCCATGGTGGGAAATTCCGACGAAATGTAGTCGCTGAGTTTTATCTTTTCACCGATGAGCACCACTTGACGGCGCCATTTGTCGGTGCGCTTTACTATGTAGGCGGGGACGATATCCGCACCGCTCATTGCAGCCATCAACGCTATGCCCGACTTGAACGCCTTCATGGAATCGCCGGTTTCCAATCCACCTTCGGGGAAAACGCCCACAACGTGTCCGCGGTACAGTTGCTCCTCGACCTTTTTGAAGGTTTCGATGGATACGTTTTCGCGATTTATGGGAATCATGCCTATCTTGCTGAAAAACTTGCCGTGCTTTAGCTTGAACAACTCCTCCATGGCGACGAAGGTAACCCTGCGCTCCCAAAAGGCGTTGACAACTATAACCGGATCGAGTAGCGACGCGTGGTTGGCGGCTATAAGGTACTTGCCCCTAAGCATACCGCGCATGCGCTTGCCCGTTGAGGTGACAAAGATACGCTTGAGCCTTGTGTACAACACGACGGGAAGCCCTGTAAACTTTACAAGGTCGTACAGCCACATACGCGGGTCGAAAAGACGAACAAGTAATGGCGCTCTGTCATTTTTTTTCATCTTTCGTCTTTTCCTCCAGTACATTTTTCAGGTGTTTGATATAGGTTCGCACGTAATTGCACAGGTAATCGATGTTTTCTTTTTCCGACTTGGTACGGTCGTACAATTCGTCAAGATAAATCTTTTTGCCTATTATGATTCGCGCGCGGTCGCGTTTGGATTTCTTGGCTTTGCCGTAAACGCCGTTAGTATATACGGGTATGATAGGTACGCCCGCCTCCAGCGCCATATACGCAAAGCTGGGCTTGAAGTCCAACATACCGTCGGTTTTTTCCTCCTCCTTGCCTATGCGCGCCTCGGGGAAAACCAATCCCACTTGCTTATTTTCCAGGCATTTGACCATTGTGGACATAAAGGAAAAGTCGTATGCGTCCCTATCCACGCGAATAGCGCCCATGTTCTTCATAAGACGGGACATGAATTTACCCTTTTGGTAAATAACCTCCGCCACAAGCGGACGGATACATCTACCCATAAAGGTGTACATAATAAGCGGATAGTCGTAAACCGACGTGTGATTGGATACAATCAACGCGCCGCCCTTTATCCTGCGTTTTTGACAAGCGGGGTCCTCGTAGTAAACCTTCTTGCGGTAATATACGTACTCCATCGGCCAGCCTGTCAGCTTGATAAACCACAATATGAAACGGTTCATTCGATTTACTCCTATTGTATGTGCGATACGATGTAGTTGCTGAACTCCAACGCCGAACAGCAACCTTGCGACTGCAAATCGAACTCCACGCCGTAGGCTTTTTTCAATTCCACAAGCAACGTACAGTAATCCAGACTTGTCCCGCCCAGTTCGAATACGAAATGCGCGTTGTCGGATATTTCGCTTACGTCCTTATTAAGGATGTCCGCCATTATTTTCTTTACTTCGTCGCACGTTTCACGCGATAGCAACGTTTCGTCGGCAAACCGCTCCACGTTAAGCTCGCTAAACGGAATTAGCGTTACTTGGTTGTTTTCTATTTGTTTGAGCAATGCTCTGCGACTGACCTTGATTGCGTTGGGGTTGCATATGCGTTCACGGGATACGAATACGTTATCCACGTGATAACCTAACGCGGCAAGCCGTTCGAGGTTGCTCTTGACGTCGTTGACGATTTTCTTTAAACGTACGCCGCGAAACTCCTCTACTTCCACCACCAAGCAAAGCTTTTGGTTGCCCTCGATTTCCAAGCCCAATACCGAGTATCTCTCGACAGTATCAAGCTTGAGCTCCTTTTCCACAAGGTCGGGGTTAATCTTTTCGCCGTTAACGCCGATAAACACTTCGTCACGTCTGCCGTCAACGTAGTAGTAACCCTTGGCGTCGCTGTGCGCTATATCCCTGGTGTTGTACCATTCGTCGTGATTTGTCTCAACGTATCCGTCGGCGGTAGTTATACGCGAAGATAAGGATTGCCCCTTTACGTACAACACGTCGTCGTCAATCCTGTACTGCACCGAACGAAATGGCTTACCCACGCTTGCAAGCATGCGGAACTTGGGGCGCGTGCGCAGTTCGACTGATGTGATACCTATTTCCGTTGCGCCGTATCCGTTAAACAGCGGATACCCCAGCGCGTTGATAAGCTTCAGCGCGTCGTATGACACGTAGCTTCCGCCGGAAATCATAAATTTGACAGAGGGTCCGAACGTCTTGTCCTGAACTTCGGCAAACAGACGTTTAGCATGCTTCAGCCCAAGTGCGGGGCATAAGTTTTGCATAGCAAGACTTAGCTTTACCCCTTTGGCGAATTTCTTTTGTGTTTTTTCATCCATTGCGCCGACCTGCTTGGTAATCTCGCGATGCAGCGAGTGCCACAGCAGCGGTACGGCGAAAATATGAGTCACTTCGTGCTTTTTGACTGTTTTGAGTACGGTATTGCTGGAGTAATCGGTTAAAAACACAAACGTACGTCCGAACGTCGCAAACCAAAAATACGTTGCAATAAGCCCGAATATGTGATAAAACGGCAAAAAAGCCAACAGCTTCAAGCGACCTTTATAGTGCGATTTTATCATTCTGTTTTGCGCTATTATACTCTTTGCGTTGAGTATCTGGTGGCAAAATTCCTTACCGGTATATGCGCAGACCTTTACGTTAAGACTTGTAGCCGTTGATGTTAACGCAATTTCGTTTGCCCACTGTGTAGGCTTGTACTCCTGCTCGGCAATAACGGAGGAGGAAATTCCCACACCGCTTTCCACCGAGACGACAGTTGCGCCCAGTTGCGTATTGGCACGCGACTCGTCGGTAACGATAACGCTGCAATCCGTCATGGTAAGCACTTTTTGATTGACCGCAAGCGGCAAGCGTACGTTTAGTAGCAGAGGCTTGTATCCAAGCATCAGCAAAGCCCAAAACGTAGCAACCCAATTAACGCAATTTTCCATGTACAGTCCGACGTAGCTGTTAGGTGTTGCCTGTATTTGCCCGCTAAGATGCGTTGCCATCTTGCGCGCGTACGGCTTGAAATCGGCATACTTTACTTCGGCAATCTTGAAGTTGCTCAAATACTCGCAAAAAACACGGTCGCCTTGGTTGTGTATGACGTCGAAAAGGGACTCAAATGTGAAATTCGAGTGGACGATTTCGTTGTTTTTTTGCTTGACGTATTTGGTTTTGTTTTCCATAAGTTAACTACAATCCTCGTTCGTGATTTGCCGCTTAATACCCGAAAAAAGCGCAAAATTTCAGTCTAATTCCAGTTTATTATATCAACAAATATGACATTTTTCAACAATATAATATAAATTTTTTATATTTATACTATTTTATCCCTCAGTATTATCTCGGTATTTTTTTTATGTGTTTTTGTCGAAGTAGCTGTAAAAAAATGCGAAATTGTCGCAAAATATTATGTTTTTGCCGTTAACCTTGCAATTTTATCTTGATTTTAATGCGAAAACAGGCTATAATTATTATTTAGTCATATATATTGACCGTGACAAACATTACAGCTACAAAACCGCAAGGAGAGTACATATGAAAGTCGCAATCACCGGCGTCACCGGGAATATGGGAATTCAGGTTCTCAAGGAACTGCTGAAGATTGACCAAATCGAACTGTTGAAGTTACTCGTTTTTCAAAAGGAAAAACGCATAAAGGAAATAAAGAAAATTTGTAAAGGACAAATGCATCGCATTGAGTTGGTGTACGGCGAACTCAACCGTCGCGACGTGTGCGATAAGCTTGTTGCCGATGTGGACTACGTAATAGGTCTTGCTGCAGTTATACCGCCTCACAGCGATCAACACCCGCAAAAGGCCATCGACTGCAACGAAAAGGGCGTATCCTGCCTTGTATCCGCAATTGAGGCGTTGCCCAAACAACCCAAGTATATACACATATCTACGGTGGCATTGTACGGCAACCGCAACAGTAAGCATATGTGGGCAAGAGTGGGCGATCCACTGTTGATTAGTCCGTTCGACATTTACTCGCTGACTAAGATGCGCGGAGAGTTTCGCGTGTTGGAAAGCAACATACAGTACAAGGCAGTCCTTCGTCAGACTGCAATGCTACACAGTAACATGCTTTCAGACAACATGAACGACGGACTTATGTTCCACACCTGCTTTAACGCACCCCTTGAGTGGGCGACGGCAGAGGACTCGGGACTGCTCATTGCCAACATCATAAAAGCCGACATTGAAAACGAAACTTACCTTAAGGAAAAGTTTTGGAACAAGTGCTTCAACATAGGCGGCGGACTCGTCAACTGCGTGACCGGATACGACGTACTAAACGACGGATTTGAAATTATCGGCGGAACCGTGAAACACTTTTTCGATCCCAATTTCAACGCTATCCGTAACTTCCACGGCGTGTGGTTTTACGACAGCAAGGACTTGGACGACCTATTCCACTACCAACGTCAAAGCACGGCGGATTTTTGGGCGCAGTTCAAGCGCGAGCACGGCATACTCAAGGCGGGTAAAATCGTTCCCAAAAAACTCATTAAAAAGCTTGCCATAGAACGTCTGTGTAAGGACCCCAACAGTCCAAGATATTGGCGCAACCACAACGACGAAGCGCGTATGCTTGCCTACTTTAACGGAACGGATAAATTCGACGCAATCAGCAAAAAATGGTCGGATTTCCCGCTTATCAACGAGGGTAAGGACGAACAGGGCAATCCCATTGACTACGCCCAGCTTAAAAACCGCGAAACAGCGCCGATGATTGACCTTGGTTACAATCCCGACAAGCCTATCGGTTACGAAGAACTTGCGAAAATCGCCGAAATGCACGGCGGCAGGCTGATATCCAAAAAAGGGGGCTTGTACGACAAGCTGGAATGGGAAAACAGCGACGGACAACGCTTTATCGCGCGCGGATACACGGTTGTATGCGGTCATTGGTGGAATCCAAGTTACACAAGCTACTGTTGGGATTTCGACCGTCTGGCTAAAAAGGACGCAATTTACGCCCAAATCTGGTATGACAGCCACGACGAGAACGAAGACCTGTTCTACTACCTTGACGAAAACTTTGTTGCTCAATATAGGAAGATAAAATGAAAGTTTTGATTATATACTTTTCGGGAACCGGAAACACCTTAAAAGTTGCCGAAAAATACGCGGATAGCTTTCGTGAACTGGGACATGACGCCCTTGTCGTGTCCATCGACGGCCTACCGCGAAATAAGGAACTGACGGATGAATTTATTGCTAAAATTGCCGAGGCGGACTTAGTCGGTTTCGGCTACCCCGTCCACGCATTCAACGCGCCTTCGGTCATGCTGAAGCTGGCGAAGTTCCTGCCTAAGCAACCTAGCGCTAAACGCGCCTTTATATTCAATACGTCGGGCGAACCGCTAAAGCTCAACAATATATCCTCAATTAAACTGGGTCGCATGCTCAAGCGTCGCAGATTTAACGTATTCAGCGAATACCACTACTGTATGCCCTACAATATCATCTTCCGTCACAATGACGAAATGGCATACAAAATGTGGCATACCTGCGAGCAGCTCATTCCCATTGACGTTAAGGAAATTGCGGAAAATAAAGCTCACACGTTAAAACGCGTATTTTGCGGCGGATTCGTTGCATGGATAATGCGTTGCGAACACTGGGGAGTACGCATCAACGGCAGACATTACAAAGTTAAAAAAGAGTGCATACATTGCCAAAAGTGTTTGCAGGTTTGCCCCACAAACAACATTACCGTAAAGAGTAACGGCAAGTTGAAGTTCGGCGGAAACTGTCTGATGTGTATGCGTTGTGCTCAGCTTTGTCCCAAGGACGCAATAAAAACAGGTTGGTTCAACCATTGGAAGGTCAACGGCGCTTACACCTTCGAAAAGCCTGTTACCGCTCAGCAACAAAAGTACAACAAGATGCTAACCAACGCCTACGACAAATACTTTACCGAGTGTGACGAACGCATTTCAAACGCGCAAAAACACAGTTAAAGCGTACAACTTAGCAACTTAAACATTTAAACATAACCAAAAAGACGCTTGATTTACCAAGCGTCTTTTTTTTCTTTTAATGTATGATTTTATCTATTATATATCTTATCTCTTATATCTTTGACTTGAGCTGCCGTTACGTCGTTGGTTTTGATTTCTTCGCTGATTTTGTCACGTGCGTGCATAACCGTTGTGTGGTCTCGCCCGCCGAAGAATTCGCCGATTGTAGCTAGCGGCATGCTTTGTCCCAAGATATCACAAATCAAATAAATACATATCTGGCGCGGAACGACAATCTCTTTGTTTTTCTTCTTGCCTATCAAGTCTTCCTTCTTCACGTGAAAATACTCACAACCTGCATTTACAATGTGGTCAATCGTGATTATATCGTTGCTGGAATCGGCATAGTCGCGCAAAGCGTCGTTTACAATGTTCAAGTCGTTGGGGTCACCGCCCACAAGCGTTGAGTAGCTGATGATGCGGTTGAGCATACCTTCCATTTCACGGATGTTGTTGGTTATCTTTTCCGCAATAAGACTAAGCACCTTGATGTTAAGAGTGTAGCCCTTGTTGTTACACTTCTTTTGCAGTATGGCAATACGTGTTTCAAGGTCGGGCGCCTGAATATCCGCAATGATACCCATACCGAAACGCGTCTTCAACCTGTCTTCGATCTTGATTTCCTTGGGTGGACGGTCGCTACTCAGTATTATCTGCTTGTTGGCAAGATACAACGCGTTAAACGTATGGAACATTTCCTCCTGCGAACTTTCCTTGCCCGCCAAGAACTGTACGTCGTCCATCATGAGTACGTCCAACTTGCGGTACTTATCGCGGAAGTTCTTCATTGAACTGCTGTCGTTACTCGTATCCCTGACCGACTCGATAAATTCGTTTACGAACTGGTCGCACGCTACGTACATTATCTTTTTGTCGGGGAAAGCGCGTTGAATGTGATTGCCTATCGCGTGCATAAGGTGCGTCTTGCCCAGTCCGACACCACCCCACAAATACACGGGGTTATACTTGGTGCCCGGGTTATCAGCAACGGCTCTTGCCACCGCCTCGGCGTATTCGTTGGATTTACCTATGACGAAGTTTTCGAAGGTGTACTGCGAAACAAAGCTGACCTTCTCCTCCGTGTCGGAAACGTAACTGGCGGTAACGGGTATATCTACCTCCTGCTGTACGTTGCCCAGATGAGGCAAATCCTCCTCGGTAATGATTTCCACATCGATTATCGAAGGGAAAACTATATTGGTACAGGACTTGAGAATGCCCTTATAGTTGTTATCGACAATATTTTTGATTGCACGGTTGACGGTAAGCAAAATAAGCCTGTCTTTGTAAATTCCGACAGGTTGCAAGCTGTTGATATACAGGTCGTACGCCAACGTTGACGGCGTTTTTGCCTCCGCCTCCAACAATATATTGTTCCAAATCTGATTTATCTTTAACATGCCTATATTGTACCAAAAACACCCATGAAAATCAAGTTATTTTTATGCCTTGTGTCCTCGCCAAATCGGCCCGCTCGCCACGGTGACTTGTAGGGGAGTGTTTGCGCCTTTCGGCGAATAGTTTGAAATATCTCTATAGTTTATTTATAGTATAAGTTGCCGTTAGTACGCTCTTTTTGCTATCGGTATCTGTGTGAAGTGTCCTTTCAAAGGTATATCCTTCGCTTTCCAGTGCTACATCAAGGAAACACAGGAAAATACCGATATCTACCTTGTTCCAATGCTTGAACAACACGTTGGACAGCAGGGGTGTTTTGCCCTTTTCGCGGTAAACCTTCAACGTGTTGCCCTCCTGCTCCACCTTCCAAGGCTGACTGTTAACTGCGCTGGGCGCTATACGGACTATTTCCGCCAGTTTGACGTCCTCGATTCCTTTCCATATATCCGCAATATCCTTGCGTTTAACTTCGTCATTGCTTGTGCGGAAATCGTCCTCGTTACACTTGCCGAACGCAAGCATTATCGCATACTTCAAGCCGTTCTTTTCCGTTTGTTCCACCTTGCCCATGCCGTACCAACACACGCCGATATTGAGCGTTGCAAGGTACAAATCCCACTGCTCCAGCATATATCCGACGTTTGCCAACCACAAATTCGCCTCCTCGCTATAGACTATAAGGCAATATTCGGCGTTGAACTTGCAATTTGTTTCGCTACACGAAACAACGTCGTATTCCACCTTTATTTCGGGCACCAACGGTTTCAGCTGTTGCAAGTAGCCTGTTACAGAGGTCAATTCCTCTTGTGACAGCTTTGCTTCACTGTACTTGCGCATAGATTTACGTTTATACACAGCTTGTAATAATTCTTTCATAACTCTCCTTTTTCAACAAATTTACTGATTTATTTATACTTTTTTGCAGTTAACACAAATGCGGTTAAACCAATCTAACCGCATTTGTAAAAACTTTATATCATTGTACCGAAAGTTACTTAAACTAACCTATATATGGTGACATAGCCTACAGGCTTTACTCATTGTTACTCCCGACACCGTCGAGTTGCGCCTCCGCAACACTAGCGGTACCGATTGGAGAGGAGTTTACTTCCTTTTGACGTTTTATATATTGCGTCCACTTGATGTAACCGTAGGTGGTATTAGTCAGATATCCTGCTTTTAATATAAGCAAAATCCACTGTCCTGCAATGATGTTTATTACCGTTTCCAGTATTGCCACAATATACCAAGCTATCCACTGCTCTCGGTATCTGAACAGTATAAGCAAACCGTTGGCTATTCCCACCGCAGACGCACACGCGTCAATGTAACAAACTATGTTTTTAAGAGTAACGTTTGTTGCAAATATTCCTCCGTCCACTTCAATAAGCGTCAGCAAATATCCTACGCCCACAGTCCACACCGCAATTGCTGTAATAATTATCACGTCCTGCCACGGAGTGAGTTTCTTGACGATTGTAAGCTCTTCCTTTTGTTTGTCGGGATGTCTGTGCCACATGACGAAACTGATAATGTCGCACGGAATCCAAAACAGTAGCGTCACTGCCATCGTCGCAAAGCGGTACAAGCAGAAAATACACACCAGTATTTCCACTATTTCCACGCCTAACGATACAACAAAGTTCCATTTGCTTTGCTTGGATATAAGTAGTTCGCAGGCAATATTGAGAATAACGTCCAACACGTACAGTACCGTTATCCAACCGACCGCCACAAGGAAGGAGTTTTCTTTCAGTTTGTACGTTAACGGTGTATTTGACTCAAATTGTTCCAAATCAAGCGTTATTGCCGTCGATTCATATAACACCTGATTGTTTTCCGTGTTTACAACGGACACGACAAGTTGACAATCCTGCTCATCGTCACCGTCGAAGTAACATTCGAAGGATATTTCCGCGTGAGTAATGTCAATTGGCGTGTATTGATCGGTCTTTTTGTTGTAGGTTGCAAGCTTTAACGTAAGCGAATCTTCATCTTCGGGATCGACGGTATGCTCGCCGTAGCCTACAAGCTCAGACATTTTATACTTCTTTTCTTGCTTTTTACCTCTCCCGTCCAACAGCACTTCACCGTTTTCGTCCAATTGCGAAATCGTTACGTTTACTATGACGTACTCGCCCGTAGTGCCTGTGAAATTCAGTTCGTATATATCACTCTCACCGCCCTGTACCTGCACGAAACTGCTGTTATCCAGTGTTACCGTGTAAGTAGGCTCGTCCGTTTCGGGAAAAATAAACGCAAATACAATCGCCAGAATCAATATACTGAAAAACCATATTTTTTCGTAGGTGGTAAAGTATTTCCACAAATCTACACATCTTTGCTTAAAACTTTTCTTTTGTTGCTCCATTGGTAGAACATCCTTTTTTTTCTTTTTTTTCGCTCACGCCGCTTGGGCGCACCTCGCCGGTGGGGCGTACAGGAAATGCGTACGACTATCGGCGATATATATCTCGAATCATGTTGCTGATAATAGTAAATACATTTTACCATACTACAGTTTACAGTGTCAATTTTCAGTCAACACTTAAACAAAAACGTTAGGAGCTAAACAATGAAACTTATCGACAGTCAAACTTATTTAAACCTCGCCAAGGCATTTGCGGCGGAAACACAGGCGCGCACCCGTTACGAATTTATGGAATACGGCATGCGCTACAACGGCTACAAAACCATGGCGGAAATCGTGGATAGCATTGCCTATCAGGAATTTAACCACGCTCGTATGTTTTATACCTTCCTGCAAAAGGCATCCACCAAACCCATCAAAAATATAGATATCAACGGCGGTTTCCCCTTCAAGGAAAAGTGGGATATTGAACAAAACCTTAAATTCGCCGCTGACGATGAACACGTAGAGGCATACGATATATATCTACCCGCGGCAGAAGTCGCACGTCAGGAAGGCTTTGCCGACATTGCCGAACTGTTCGACCTCACGGCAAAGGTGGAAATGCAACACGAAGCAATATTCAAGGAGCTTTACACTCAAATGAAAAACGGCACCCTTTACAAAAAGCCCAAGGAAGTTATGTGGATGTGCTCCGGTTGCGGTCACATGGCAATGGGCAAAGAGGCGTGGGATACCTGCCCACTTTGCGGAGCCAAGCAAGGCACTGTCTGCCTGAAACTTGAAAGCCTCGCCTGCTGATCTTCGTGTGTGTGTCCTCGCCGGACGGGCCACCTCGCCGGTGAGGCGTGTGGGGTGTTTTTACGCCTATCGGCGAATGGGGATTTTTACGCTTACGCGAGTAAAATCACCATTATATCACATTCAAACACAGTTGTTTGATTATAATATATTGCGGTAAAATTTTAATATTATTTATAAAATACCATATAATTCTATCGCTTAAATTATAAAACAAAAAGAAATATTATAAAAATGCATTATAAACAACTGGAACGATAGTTATAATTACAAAATGATAAAAAACAACAAAAACAGCCTATTTTTTAATAGACTGTTTTTAAATTTTAAAATTAAATATTATTTTTACCAATATAATAACCACTTTTTTTTAGGCGGTTAGAAACTAGCAAGACGAGGCAAGCGAGCATTTCGAGGGGAGTGTACTAGGCGTACATGACCCGAAGGAACGCGGAGCTTAACAAAGTATTGCGAAGTTTATAATCGGCTTATACAATCTGTTTGACGGGCAAGATAAAGTACAGCACTTCGTCGCTATCCTTGATGGTGATAACGCAACTGTTGTGTTGTGCAAATTCCATCTTGATTGTTTCGGCGTTGATGACCTTCAAGCAATCGTTGATATACTTGGAGTTGTAAGCGCAACGAACGTCTTTACCTGATAGTGAAATGGTTATATTTTCCTTCGCCGTGCCGTATTGGCTTGTAGAGGACAGGTTCATGTTGTATTCTTCGATGTCCAGTACTACAAGATTGTTCTTTTCACTGCGCGACATTATGGATGCGGTATTCAACGCGCGTTCGAAGTTCTCTTTGTTTACAAGCAACGTGGACAAAAATTCCTTGGGAACGATATTGTCGTACTTGATGTACTGTCCTGCAAGCAATCTTGTGTAAAACTTGGTGTTTTCCATGCAAACAAGCAGATAGTTGTTTTCGATATATACCTTCAATATATTGTCGCTATCGTTAAGCAACTTGGACAGTTCGGACAAGCTTCTGGACGGAATAGTTGCGGATATTTCTTCAACGCGTTCCTCAAGCACCTTTTTGCTCATTGCAAAGCGGTATCCGTCTGTTGCAACGGCAGATAACGTGTATTCCTTGGCCTCGAAGTACACTCCGCGTAGCATTGGACGGCTATCGTCCGTGGCCACAGAGAAAATTACGTTATTGATAATTTCCTTAAGGTTGGTTTCCTGAATGGCGAAATAGTTTACGCTACTTACCGTCTCCGTCTCGGGATAATCTTCAACGTCAAGCGTACCGATATTACACTCGCTGCTTGCGGAACTTACCAACAGACGGTAATCCTCCACCATTTCCAAGGAAATGTCACTGCCCTGTTCGGCAATGTTGCGAATATAGTCGCCGAAAATTCTGCCCGGAACCAAAAACGCGCCGCCAACGATGACGTTTGCGTCAATAGTCTTTTCTATTGCCAAATCCTTGTCCGTTGCGTACAGTGTCAGTTTGTCGTTTTCTGCCGTAATCTTGATACACTCAAGTACGGGTGCTACGTCCTTAGCGGATAGCGCTTTGGATACCTTACCGACTGCGTCGTTTAAGTCCAGACTGTTTACGATGATTTTCATGTTGAGTTCTCCTTTGACGTTGAGCTTGTCACAAGTAAAATTACTTTCTACAAATAGTGTTCTTATTAGGCTGAGTGAATATGTGTTTTTCTTTTTGATACTTGGGTTGATTTGCTATATGTAGGTATTGCAGGAAACCGCAACCACAACATTTTGTGCTATGCCACAAATACCCTTTGTGGATAAATCCCCGCAAAAACCCACACATTCTTGTTGATGAATTGTGTTTTTCTTTTTCGTCCTCGCCGGACAGGCCCGCTCGCCGCGGTGGCGTGTAGGATGGGGTACGCCTTCGGCGAAAAGATAAAATTATAGCCTAACAGCAAAATATAATATATAATTTATTTTATTATACATTATATAGCGTGAAATTGCAATATTTAAAGCGTATTTTTTGCATTTGGAACGGTATTTTGCGTAATTTAACGAAAAAACTCCCCTGTTTTGGGGAGTTTTTCATTTTTCTTTAATAATCTTAGCTATTTTAAATACGGCAGTCAGTCTAAGAGTTTGTGTGGGTGAAGTGAAGCCGTTTTGGGCGAAATACACACGCCTTACTACTGTCACAACTGATTATATAGTCTTTGTGATGGTTTTATGCAATTTCAAGGGCTAATACCATCATCTCGTTAAAGCTGTTTTGGCGTTCGTCACTGGAAAGTTCTTCGCCTGTCAGCAGGTGGTCGGAAATGGTACAGATACACAGCGCGTTTTTACCTGCGCGAGCTGCATTGAGGTAAAGCGCAGCGCTTTCCATTTCCACAGCCAGCACGCCCATTTTGCCCCAGACAGCGCTACTTCCGCCGTCGTCATAGAAGGTGTCGCTAGCCAATATATTACCTACTTTGTACTTATAACCCAGTTTCTTAGCAGTTTTAACGGCTTTTTCCAGCAATTCGTAACTGCAGATTGGTGCAATTGTTCCCGGCATACCGAATTGACTTGCATAGTTGCTGTTGGTGCATGCACCCTGTCCGAAAACCAGATTGCGAACCTTCAAATCGGGGTGAATTGCTCCGGCGGAACCTATACGGATGATGTTTTCCACGCCGTAGAAATTGAACAGCTCGTAGCTGTAGATACCGATTGACGGAATACCCATACCGCTTGCCATAACGCTTACGCGTTTTCCATTGTAGTAACCGGTGTATCCCTGAACTCCGCGAACGTTATTTACGAGTACAGCGTCCGTAAGATAGTGTTCCGCGATATATTTAGCGCGAAGAGGATCGCCCGGCATGAGAACGGTTTTGGCGAAATCGCCAACTTTAGCTGAAATATGAGGGGTAGGAATAGGCATAAAAATCTCCTTTTGTTGAAAAAATTCGTTACGTAATAATTCTACATTGAAATGCACCGCTTGTCAAGACCCTTAGGTTCGGGTATTCCGAAAAAGGCTCCCCGCTAACGCTAACGCTCTCGCTCCCCTATCGGAGTCGCTTTTTCGGAATACCCGAACCTTGCCCAATGCGGTTGTTCAACGATATTTCGGTATGCTATTTAATCAATGTGATTATGCTCGGGTATTAAGAAAAAGATTCCCCACTACTCAACTGTAATAACACTTGACTTTGATTATATATTTTGTTAAAATATATAAGTATTATTATGGGGGACTATGCTTGTAACTTTCGTGACAAATACACGATGACGAGCGACCCAAAAAAGGAGAAAAATATGAAAAGAACTTATCAACCCAAAAAAAGACAAAGAAGCAAAGTACACGGATTTCGCGCTAGAATGAAGACCACCGGCGGACGCAGAACGCTTGCAAGACGCAGAAACAAGGGTCGTCATACTCTTTCGGCATAATACGGTAACGCTTTGAAGTCTATTTACAGACTTAAAAAAAACTATCAATACAACTACGTGTACAAGCACGCGGAAAGTGTTGCTGACAAAAATTTCGTAATGTTGTACTGCACCAACGCTAAGCAGGGTGTAAAGCAGACGAGAGTTGGATTTTCCGTCAGCAAAAAGTTCGGAAAAGCAGTAAAACGCAACCGTATTCGCAGACAAATGAAAGCGGCGGTAAGCGTCAACATGCCGCGCGTCAAGGATGGTTACAACGTCATATTTATTCCCAGACGCCACGAATCGTATCTATTTGAAGAAGTTTTGAACAGCGTACAGTACCTATTAAAAAAAGCGGACTTGTTGCAATGAAATACGTTGCTATTGCACTACTGAAGCTATACAAAGCGACAATATCCAAGTGGAAGGGTGGCAAAAGGTGTATTTACACACCTAGCTGCTCCGTTTATGCTATGGAAGCGTATGAGCGACACGGCTTTGTTAAAGGAAGTTGGCTTACGTTAGTCAGACTTTTACGGTGCGCGCCTTGGGGGAAGGGCGGATTTGACCCCGTACCCACAAATCTCAGAGGAAAGATGAAGTGGCATGTGTAGCGCTCGGTGTATTGAAGTTTATTAGGAGAAACAATGAATAAAAAAACCAGAAACGTGCTTTTGCTCGTTATATTGGCGGTAGTTTGTCTGCTGGTATTTGCAGCATGCAACAAGATTCCCGATATAAACACCTACGCAGACGACGACCTTGGTGTAATGGGAAAGCTTGTCAGATGGATGCACAGTTGGGTAGGCAATTACGGCTGGACGGTCGTTGTATTTACCGTGTTTTTGAAGATATTGATGTTGCCATTGGATATATGGCAACGTTACGCATCGCGTAAAAGCACGCTAAAGATGCAACAAATGCAGCCGGTAATCGACGGTATCGACAAGCGTTACGGCGCAAACACACAACGCGCCAACGAGGAAAAACAGAAGCTGTACAAAAAGCAAGGTTTTTCCATGATGAGCAGTTGTTTGCCCATGATAGTTTCGATGGTTATATTCTTTATTATGTTTGCAGGATTGAGAAACTACTCTACCTACAGCAGTATTAAGAATTTCAAGGAACTGTCAAATACCTACTACGAAACGTACTCAACGCAGATACTTGATACGAAGGACGAGCATTACAATGCCGAACTTGCGAAAATTTATCAAGAAAACTACGACGTTGCGTATAACACAGCCAAAAATGACGAAGATATAAAAGATAACGAAGAAATAGCCGACTTAAAGGGTAAGATAGCCGGCATTGTTGCCGCGCAAGAATTTGACGCGAATACCTGTGAGTTGTACAGAGCCAATGCTATTGAACAAGTAAAGCAGTACTATCTGGATCACCACGAAAGTTGGCTGTGGATCAAGAACGTTTGGCAGCCGGACACTTGGGCGTCTGTAATGCAAAAGTATGAAGGCGGTCAGTTTGACGGCGGCGGATTCTCCACTTCCGTCAATTTGGAGAAATATCCCGACGGTGCAAAAGGCGTTAAAACCTACGAAATCATTCGTCAGGCAGTGTTGGAAATAGACAACGTAGGACACGGCAAAAACGGCACGTGGAACGGATTGATGATACTTCCCGTCATGTCGGTAGGTCTGAGCTTCCTGTCCATGTTTATTTCGCAACGCATGGAACGCAAAAACCGCAAGGGTGAGGTTGTACAGCAAAACGCGCAACAGGCTACAACCAACAAGATGATGATGTTTATGATGCCTTTGATGATGGCATTTTTCGGATTTATGTACACGGGCGCATTTGCCATATACATGGTGGTAAACTACTCGCTGTCCATACTGTCCACCATTGCTTTGCGCAGACCTGTGGAAAAGATTGTAAATCGCAACCTTAACAAAGCCGAGCATAAAAATAAGTCTGATAAGGCAAGTTACATGAGATAGTTTGAAAGCACATCGCGACTGCACTTTCAAATATGCTTCGCGATAAGGAGATCGTATAGATATGAGAAAAAAGAAAAACGAAACCGCTGTAGGACAGTTGGTTACCGAACCGACTGAACAAGCGGTAGTAACAAATGCGGACGAATCAACCGAACCGCAAAAAATACAGGAATTTTTACAAACGGTACTAAACAAAATGGGACTCAGCTGTGCTGTAGAATCGTCAGCAAGTGATGACGCCGTAGTTTTGGTTATATCGGGCGATGACGCGTCCGTAGCTATCGGTTACCGTGGCGAAACGTTGGATGCATTGCAATATCTTTGCAGCTTGCAGTTAAACAGTAAAAACAGCAATTTCAAGCGCGTAACGTTGGATGCGGAAGGCTACAGAGAAAAACGCGAAAAGACCTTGCAACGCTTGGCAACAAACCTAGAACAGAAGGTAAAGCGCACGGGTCGCGAAGCAAAGCTCGAACCAATGAACCCGTACGAAAGACGTGTTATTCACACCACTTTGCAAAACAGTAAATACGTCACCACTCAAAGCGAAGGACAGGGTTCCGGCCGTCACGTTGTAATCAGTCCGATACAGCAAAACGACATTTTGAACAGCCCCAACGCTCCGCGTAAAACGCTCAACTTCGTATATCGTAGCGAAAAGAAACGCAGAAGATAAATTGTTAATACGTTGCAAATAAATACAGCAAAAAACCCTCGCGTCAAGCAAGGGTTTTTATTTTTGTGTAAAATTGAAGTTTTATTCGCCGTCTTTTTTATCGTCCTTTTTCTCTGTTTCGGCGTCGGACTCTTGTTTAGCAGGAGTTTCTTCGATTGGCTCAACTGTTGTTTTCGAAGTAGAGTTGGATTCGTTTTCACGCGCTTCCATGTACGCAACAACATCTTCGACCGATTTACCGTTCATGAGCATATCTACTTCTTCGGTGTGGATTGTTTCCTTTTCCACAAGTACTCTTGCCATGTTGTGTAACACGTCGAGCTTGCTTGTGAGAATTTCCGTTGCACGTTTGTGACAGCTTTCTACAATTTCGCGAATTTCTTCGTCGATGATGTTTGCAATTTCGTCGGAATAGCTCTTTTCCGTTTGGTAGTTTTTACCTACGAAAACTTCCCCTTCACTGCCGTAGAACAGGGGACCTATGCGCTCACTCATACCCCATTCGGTAACCATGCTGTGTGCAATGTTGGTCAACTGTTTGATATCGCCGCTTGCGCCACTGCTGATGTTTTTGATTATCAATTCTTCAGCAACGCGTCCGCCTAGCGTCATGGTGATTTCGTCCAACAACTGCTGTTTTGTTACGTGGTTATTGTCGTTTTCGGGACGGGTCATGGTATAGCCTGCCGCCATACCGCGTGGAATTATTGTAACTTCGTGTACGGGATCGCAGTATTTCAAGCTGCAAGCCAGTATTGCGTGTCCGGATTCGTGGTAAGCAGTTATGCGCTTGTCCGGTTCTGTAACAAGGCGGGATTTCTTTTGCGGTCCCATGATGACCTTGTTGATACCTTCGTTGACGTCCGCCATGGTGATGACTTTACGTCCTTCACGTACTGCCAGTATTGCCGCTTCGTTTAATAGATTTTCCAAGTCCGCTCCCGTAAAGCCTGCCGTGATGCGGGCAACCGTGCGGAAGTTTACGTCGGGACCAATGGGCTTTTTGCGAGCGTGAACCTTAAGTATTGCTTCACGTCCGCGAACGTCGGGACGGTTAACATATATTTGTCTGTCGAAACGACCTGGACGGAGCAACGCGGGATCCAATATATCCGCGCGGTTGGTCGCCGCCATTACGATAATGTTTGTGCTGGTTTCAAAGCCGTCCATTTCGACGAGCAATTGGTTCAACGTCTGTTCTCTTTCGTCATGTCCGCCACCGAGACCTGCTCCGCGTTGACGGCCTACAGCGTCAATTTCGTCGATGAAGATGATACAGGGCATGTTGCGTTTTGCCTGATCGAACAAATCTCTGACTCTGCTTGCGCCTACGCCGACAAACATTTCTACGAAGTCGGAACCGCTCATGGAGAAGAATGGAACACCCGCTTCCCCTGCGACAGCTTTTGCAAATAACGTTTTACCTGTTCCCGGAGGACCTACAAGCAACACGCCCTTGGGTATGCGCGCGCCCATTTCGTTAAATTTGCGCGGATCCTTCAAGAAATCGATAATTTCCTGTAATTCTTCCTTTTCTTCTTCGGCGCCTGCAACGTCGGTAAAACGTACCTTTATGTTTTGTACCACGCGCGCCTTTGTGCGTCCGAAGTCAATGTTTTGATTGTTTTGACGTGCTATTTGACGGAACATGATTATGCCCATCAATATGATGAGTCCAATCCACAGCACGGGAACAATGTAGTCCGTCCAGCTTGTGGCGTTGGGGTCGGCAACGTAATAGTTGTTACCTTTTGCCAGTTCCGAATCGGGGTTGGCAGTTAGATACTCCTGAACGGCGATGTCAAACAAATCTCTGCTGACAATCGTGCAGGTATCGGTTACTTTCTTACCGTTCTCGTCCAATCTGACGCCCACAACCTTATATATGTTGAGGGATACTTCAATGTATTTACCCTCGGTCAAGTTCTGTCTGAACTGTGTTTCGTTGATCTCGTTGGCATTGTTGCCTATTACTGTCCATAGCACGACAAACAGAACAACTGCAACTGCAAGAGCAATCAACGAAAAAATGATTCTTCTGCGTTTTTGATCCAAAATAATCTCCTTTAGTCGTAGCCACGCTACGCAAGTTTTTGTGAGTATTGCTACTAAGACGTAAATTTTTACAAATACATTATACCACAATATGTGAACACTGTCAACGAGCCACTTGTGACTTGAATATGCAGTCGGAGCGGGTAGAAAGTCACTTGCATATCAGTCCATTTTGAAATGTTTTTCTACTAAATGACTGCTCGAAAAGACATCTTACCACATAAGTTGCCGTATATATATTATTATATATACAATTATACAATGTATCCTTAATAGCACCTAAAAAACTATAATTCAGGAAACGTATTTGGTCGCTTCGAAGATGGAGTCCACAATAAACTGCGCAATTTGCCCAACCAGCTTGTCTTTAGAGCTGTTTAGGGTGTAGAAGTCAACCATGCTCTTATCCGCCACTATTCCCACTATGCTTATATCACCCACCGAGGGAAGATTTTTGTTTGTGGCTGCGCCGGGCGTAATACCGCCGTCGCTTATTTGGATCTTGCCGATTTGTTCGGGAGAGCCTACTGCGGCGTCAATAACCACGATTTTACTTTCGGGGTGCATTGATTTGATGAAGTTGTAGCAGTAAAGCAAATTTTCCGCCGTTATGTTTTGTTCGCTCATTCCGTAAACAAATGCGGGTGATACCATGTTCGCGTTGAGCAAAGTACCTACTCGCGGTCCAAGGCTATCGGAAAATACTTTTTCCGTGCCAATGCACATAAATACGGATTGGCAGTCCAGCGCTTTACTTTTGAGCGCGTCTGCCAAGCGTTGCTTATCCTGCAAATTGTAACTACTGAATTCTAACATTGATATTCTCCTTTTTTCATATGGCTATTGTTTTATAAAGTTTTGCCAACAAGCACCGGTTTTATTAAATTTTAATTTTATAGTTTTCGCCGATTTTGTTTAACGCTGTCGAAAACCGTGAAAACACTGTAAGTACGCATTTAGAGCAACCGTGCAATTAGTGTTTTCAATATTTATAAGGTACTACAGGTGCTAGTTAATAATGGCAAATATCCCGTAATCATATACGTAATCAAAAATTTCAAAAGAAAAATAGAAAAATTTACAATAAACAAGCAAATTTTAGAAAATACTTTATTTTTGATTTAATATATGATATTATATAATACATAAAAGTGTCGTTTATCGTTTTAGATAACGTTCAATAATGAACATTGTTCATTTTTAAGGAGGAGTTATGGTTGGCGTATTAATTAACATAGGCATAAGCCTAATTATAGTTATTGCCGCTATCGTCGGCTTAGCTACTGGCTTTTGCAGACAGTTTTCCAAGCCGCTGGTTGGCATAATTGCTATAATAAGCGCAGTCATCTTGACAATGATACTGTATCCGCTGATATTTAGCACAGGTATCTTTGACGGCTTTGTAGCTAAAGCCTGTGGTTGGTTTAAACCGGAGTTCTACCAACGACCTGTAACCGACGTCGAGAGCTTCCAAGCTGCAATATCCGACAACTACCTACGTGTTCTGTCCGGAGCGTCAGGATGGGTATTCTCTCAAATGTCCCGTGTGCTTACGGGCAGCGAGTTAGATTGGACAATAGGTAACTTCTTTGGTAGAGCCATCGTTAACATAATCCTCGAGTTCGCACTATGGTTGATTTTCTACCTCATCATCAAATACTTCCTGTACGGCGTAAAATACTTGATTGGCAAGATCACGAAAGTTGTAGTATTTAAGACAATTGACAGAATATTCGGTTTTGTTTGGTCCATGCTCTGCACATATGTAATCGTTGTGGGAATTGTTCTTACAGCTAGCGAAATGATAGTAATGCAATTCATGCCCAATTTCGAAGCTACTGTTGCAGGTTGGATAAACGGTTCTGTTCTACTTAGATTCTTCCACGATACGAACGTGCTTGGATCGTTTATAGCGAACGTAATGTCTGTTCCACTGATTACTATTGCGTAATAGCCATCGATTATTAAAGCCGGCAATCAAACATTTAAATATTATTTAGATATTAAATACCCTGCGATAACGCAGGGTATTTTTCTTGTATATTCCACTGAATAGCATTAAATTACCTCGTAAATTGTCCCAAAAAGGCATGCACCACACCATTTTTGCTCAAATATTGAACTTTTTACACCCAAAATGTTTCATGTGAAACAATACTCATTCTTTGTTTATTGCCATATATACGGTGTAATTTGTTAATACAACTGATATTATTTTGGAATAGTATAAGTTCTTTGTTTCACGTGAAACAATATGTCTCGATAACAATACAGTTCAGATAATCAATATTGATGTTAAAAGCAAATATACAGATACTTTTCCATGTTGGTATTAGAAATAGCTCATTTGACAGATTATATCAAAAATGGCTAGTTAATTAAATACTGCTTTATTGGCAGCGTCAAATATCTATTATTTGTTTCACGTGGAACAATTTTTATCAAAATGTGGACTATTTTACTAAATAATTAAGTAGCGCATGCGATTTTTGCATAAAAAATAATAATTTAAGGAATAAAAATCAATTAACATACTATAAAAAGACTATTTTGTACTGTATTTAAAGCGGTATTTCTAAGTAACATAGTTGTGTATCACAATATTTTAACTGTGTATCTAAATAATATACTGCGTATTTTATATCTATATTTAAGTGTTTTTTAGCATCTTCCAACTAATCCGTACAAAAAAATGTCCGTATAGTGGTCAATCAACCAAAATATTTCCATATTTTATGCCTAAAAGCCACTAAAAACACATTAGTTCGGTGTGGTTGCCGAGCATCTTATCGAAACAGCCAATCCATTACCCAGTATTCAGTTGTAATTTTTTTTCAATTTCAATTGTTCTTGGAATATATTTTTATATAATTGCCTCGATTTTTTTTAAAAAATTGTAGCTTTTTTGTCTTCATTTAAAAATGAACAATTTATGTGAATTTGTTGCCAATAAAGCTCAGAATGGACCTAAAAAGGGTCGAAAATTTTTGGAAAATAATTAAATTTTTCTGTTAGAATGGCTATTTTAACCAGCTTTTATAACATAATTATTCGCGATTTTGTGTGATTTTTCAAGCAAAAAAACAATTGTTTCATATGAAACATTGCCATTTGTAACATCAGGTTTTTCACAAAAACATGGTTCGAAATCTAGTTATAGTATCCGAATGTTTTGTTTACGAAAAAAATTTGAACGTACAAATATATGTAATCGCACACTTTGCACAAATAAATGTGGTACTTTTCCATTTCTTAGCTTTAAATAAGCCATGCCATAGCATTTAATTGTGTATAATTGTAAGCTTTTTGAGTATGATTGAGTAAATACCAAGCGTTGCATATCATAAATTAGTATTTAATATCATTTTTAGATTGAAGTAGTGTACAATTGATGCACGTATGGTACAGAATATAATTATTCATATATAATATATCGTTTCTATTATTCGGCACTGTAAATCTCTTTCTTTTAGGTTTAGATGTGTTATGATAGTATTTTTTTACAATATCTTGCTATACCCAGATATCGTACAATTTTTGATTAAATCCCCAATCATCTATTCGCACTCATATATACATATTTTAACTACAATTCTTTGCGCCGTATATGTAATTTCATTAAAATATTAGCGCTATATTCTAAATATATAATTTAAATGAATGGCGCGAAGTAAAAATGAACATATATATAATGCATTTCGCTTAAATTAAATGTAAAAAATAAGCTTGCATAACGCAAGCTTGATTTAAAAGTATAAATTATTTTTGACCTATTCGTCGTCGTTTTTCAAAAACTTTTCGCTCATCCAACCTTCGACAAGAGAGCATATGCGGTCAAGATCGTCAGATGTAAAGTAGTCTATATAAATACGTCCTTTTCTGCCGTTTCCGATTGCCGATACTTTTGTTGCAAAAGCGCGTTGCATATTGGAAATAAGGCTTACAAGTTCCTTGCTATCCGCAACGGAGGATTTTTCTTTCTCAGGTTTGGGATTGAGGAACTCGCGTACCATTTTTTCCATTTCTCTGACGGTCAGCTGATTGTCGCAGCCTTTTAATGCCAGTTTGTATTGGTGTTCACTGGGGACAACAACTAATGTTCTTGCGTGACCTGCAGATAAACGTCCTTTTTCAATAAGTGCGATAACGTCGTCGTTAAGGGTTAACAAACGCAAAGTATTGGCAATTGCCGAGCGGCTTTTGCCGATACGATCGGCGGCAACCTCTTGCGTCATGTTAAATTCCGTCATTAAGGTTTTGATTGCGCGTGCAGCTTCGATAGGGGACAGATCCTCACGCTGCAAATTTTCAATCAGGCTGATTTCCTTAATTTGTTGCGGAGTATAGTTGCGTACGATTGCAGGAATTTCCGTTTTTCCGGCAAGTTTGCTTGCGCGAAAACGTCTTTCACCGGCAATAATCATGAAACGCTTACCAATAGGAGTAACAACAATAGGTTGAATTACTCCGTGTACGCGAATACTGTCAGCCAATTCCTTTAATGCGTCTTCATCGAAATTTTTGCGTGGCTGTTCGTAGTTAGGATCAATGTCCAACAGCGAAATAAGCATAACGTTGTCGCTTTCTTCACGTGACACCGAAACTTCACTCGATTGTTTGGGCTGTGGTGTAGCAATGTTGTCTATATCGTTTAGCCCCATCAAGGAGGACAATCCTCTACCTAATCCTTTGTTTGCCATAAGTTAACGTTCCTCTCTTTCTATAAATTGTCTGGCCAGTGCCTGATATGCTAATGCTCCACTCGAATGAGGAGCATGAAGCACAACCGGCACCCCAAAGCTAGGCGACTCAACCAACTTGATATTGCGCGGAACAGGCGTAGTGTAAATTTTGTCGTTGAAGTACTTTTTGATTTCCGCGGTCACCTGCTTGGAAAGAGTAGTGCGCATGTCGCACATGGTAAGCACAACGCCGTTGATACTAATTTGCGGATTGAGTCTTTGTTTGACGAGTTTGAACGTGTTTAACAGCTGTGCAACACCTTCCAATGCGAAAAACTCACTTTGAATGGGAATGATAACGCTGTCGCTTGCCACCAATGCGTTTAGGGTCAACAACCCAAGGCTGGGAGGGCAATCGATGAAAATATAATCGTAGTCATCTTTAATAGGCTCAAGAGCATGCTTTAGCACTCTTTCGCGTGAAGGAACAGAAACAAGATCGACTTCAGCTCCGGCAAGATCACTGTTACTGGGCAATATCCAAAGGTTATCTATCATAGTGGGTAGGATAACTTCCTTGGCTTGATTGTCACCCATCAACACGTCGTAGCAGGTTTGTTCCAAATTATTTTTCTCCACGCCGAAGCCGCTCGTTGCGTTGCCTTGCGGATCGAAATCTACTATAAGTACCTTTCTTTTCCACATTGCAACGTACGCCGCAAGGTTTATTACGGTGGTGGTTTTACCTACTCCACCTTTTTGATTTGAAAAAGCAATTATTTTTCCCATGGCTTTCTCCGTAGTAAATGTAATACGCAGTCATTATACCACAAAACGTAAACTATTTCAACAATTCAGTGAAACATTATGAAACATCGTGTATTACGCACGTAACGGTTTCGCTTCGCGCGTGCACTTATTAAGTGAGGGTAAAAATACGCTTTTGCGCGTGTATTCATTGCGGGTCAATTTGTAGCGTAATGCATTCACCTTTGTGTTACCGTTATTCAAATTAACTTAGGTATGTAATTTAACGAAATTGTGGGGCTGGTTGTTGCGAGTATTTCTCGAATGTGGTAGAATACAGGTATGAGTAATACGATAGTGGCGTTATCTACCGCCAGGGGACGTGCGGCAATTGCAGTAGTGAGGATGAGCGGTGATGACGCAATAAAAATTGCAAAAAAGTTTTTTGCTCCATTTCCGAAAAAGCCCAATATGCTAAAAGTCGGAACGCTTAAAACACAGCACTTTGACGAGCATGCAATGTGCGTGTATTTTGCTACGCCCCACTCCTATACAGGGGAAAACACAGTAGAATTTCATTGTCACGGCGGTACTGCAGTATCTCAAGCCGTTATTGAGCAGTGTATTCATTACGGTGCGGTAATGGCACAAAACGGAGAATTCAGCAAACGTGCGTTTATCAATGGCAAGCAAAACCTGACAAATGCCGAAGGCATAATCGAAATGATTGACGCGGAAACGGCTTCTGCTGCCAAAGCGGGCGCAAATCTGTTGGAAAATAAGCTCGGAAAGCGTGTTGTTGAACTGCAAAATGAGCTTTTGGATATCATTTCCGCGTGTGAAGTGGCGCTTGACTATCCGGAAGAAGATCTTGAGTTGCCCACGGTAGATACGGCAGAACAACAGCTGAAGCACGTTGCAACACAGTTAGACGTGCTTATTGCAACATCAACCTTGGGAAAAGTAGCGAAGTACGGTATAGACGTGGCAATAGTTGGCAAGCCCAACGTGGGCAAATCCAGTCTGCTCAACGCTTTGCTGGGAACGGACCGTGCAATAGTGTCGGACATACAGGGAACCACGCGGGATACACTCACCGAAAGCGTAAACTACAAGGATATAAAGTTTAACTTTGTGGATACAGCCGGTCTGCGCGACACCTCGGATACTATCGAACAGGAAGGTGTAAAACGCGCCAAAAAAGCTGCCGATAGCGCCGACGTAGTGCTGCACGTAACTGACGACCCAAGTGACCGTTCCGTCTATCCTACCGTACGCCCGCAGGTGCGTATTTACAACAAGTGTGATTTGTTTGAAAACGAACCTTGTTGCGTGGATAGCCTTGTGGTATCGGCAAAGAGCGGAAACGTGGAAGTTATAAAGGAAACACTTTATGAGATGTTCAGTGCTGGGGATATAGAAAACTCCGACTTGCTCATTACAAACGAACGGCATTTATCGTGTTTGAAATTGGCAAAACAACAGGTAAATCAAGCAATGTCCGACTGCAAAGCGACAACTTTGGATATCGTTGCGGGAAGTATCCGACAAGCATGGGAAACGCTCGGTGAGATTACTGGTACAAGCGCACACGAAGATATTATTAACAGGATTTACAGCAAGTTCTGTTTGGGCAAGTAAAAATTAAAATATTTACAACGTAAAAAAGTTGCACTTTTAAATGAACGCAAAGTAAAGCTATTAAAACGTACAACTAAACAAGTTAAAGTGTTTATTATGAAAGAATATGACGTAATTGTAATAGGCGCGGGACATGCGGGATGCGAAGCGGCGTTAGCTTCCGCAAGACTGGGATGCTCCACATTGGTATTGGCTACCAACCTTGATACGGTTGGTTTTTTGGCGTGCAATCCCAGTATTGGCGGGACAGCCAAGGGGCAGATTGTAAAGGAAATTGACGCGCTTGGCGGACAAATGGCAATAAACGCCGATAGGAGTTTATTGCAAATGCGTATGCTCAACCGCGGCAAAGGTTCTGCCGTTTATTCACCGCGGGCGCAAGTTGACAAAAACGTCTATCACGCCCAAATGAAGCGCACGTTGGAAAGTACTGCAAACTTACATTTGCGTCAAGGCGAAGCCGTATCCATTGAGCAAATATCTGACGGTTTTGTTGTGAAAACAGCCGTGGACTTGGTTTATACGTGTAAAGCTGTAGTGCTGTGTTGCGGAGTATATCTCAATTCCAAGACCTTGGTAGGGCAGTGTATAAGGGAATCCGGTCCAAACGGATTTGCTAATGCGCGCTATCTAACTCAAAGTCTGATAGATCTTGGATTTACAATCAGTCGTTTTAAGACGGGAACACCTGCAAGAGTTCGTTTGCAATCGATGGACTTATCCAAAACAGTAGAACAATGCGGTGAGGAGGACGTTCGTCCGTTTTCGTATATTACCGATAGCATTCCCGCAACAAAGCGTAGCTGTTATCTGACGTACTCCACAGAGGAAACAAAACGTATAATATTGGAAAATAAACACCTTGCACCGATATACAATGGTACAATTAACGGCGTTGGACCGCGTTACTGTCCCAGTATAGAGGATAAAGTTGTACGTTTTGCGGACAAAGAGCGCCATCAAATTTTTTTGGAGCCGGAGTCGGAGGACACCTGCGAATATTACGTTCAAGGCGCGTCGTCTTCTATGCCTGCAAGCGTGCAGGAGGAAATTTACCACAGTATCGAAGGGCTGGAAAACGTTGAAATCATGCGAGACGCTTACGCAATAGAGTACGACTGCATTGACGCAACACAGCTTGACGCAACCCTGATGGCGAAGCATATTCCCGGGATGTTTTTCGCGGGGCAAATCAACGGCACAAGCGGTTACGAGGAAGCGGCAGGACAGGGTATTGTTGCCGGAATCAATGCCGAACGGTACGTGCATAACAAGCCCAAGTTTACCTTGCGTCGCGACAACAGTTACATTGGCGTATTGATTGACGATATCACCACAAAGGAAAACGTTGAACCTTACCGTATGATGACCAGTCGTGCCGAGCACAGACTTGTTTTGCGTCAAGATAACGCCGATATGCGCCTTACGGAGCTTGGCAAGGAAATAGGACTGGTAACGGATGAGCGCTATGCAAAGTTTTTGCACAAAAAGGAGCAAATAGAAAGCGCACAAAAGCAACTTAAAACGGTGGTTTCCCCCAAGGTGTACGGTCCACTGTTTGCTAAAAAAGACGAACCTGTTACGGGCGCGGGATTGACTGTAGATGAAATGCTTCGCCGAACCAATATCACGACGAAAGACATGCAAGAGTTGGGATTTTTCGCCGATATCGATGAGGACGCATTGTATGAGATTGAAATCGAGTGCAAATATCGCGGATATATCGAAAAGGAAAAAGAGGCTATAGCACAAGCCAATAAGCTGGAAAATAAGCCGTTACCCGCCGATATCGATTACCTCGCTATTGACGGTTTACGGTTGGAGGCAAGGCAGAAACTTGACAAGATCCGTCCTGCAAATCTTGGACAGGCAGGGCGAATACTGGGCGTATCACCTGCGGATATTCAAATATTGATAGTGTATCTTGCCACACACCGTTAATTGTTCGACTGCGTGGCAAATCAAATAATGATGAAAGAATATTTACAGCAACAAGTTAATATTATTCTTGACGATAAAATGCGGGAAAAATTGAATTTTTACTGCAAGTTTTTGTTGGAAGAAAATGAAAAATACAACCTTACCGCGATTATCGACGTCAACGAGGTGTGGAATAAGCACTTCGCGGACAGTATTCTCGGAAGTGTTGCGATACCCAGTAACGCCACCGTATGCGACGTAGGAAGTGGCGCGGGGTTTCCGTCCATTCCGCTAAAAATCGCGCGTGATGACATTGATATTACCCTTGTGGATAGTCTCAACAAGCGCATAGCTTTTACGCAAACACTGTGTAATCAATTGGGTATATCGGCAAACTTTTACCATGATCGCGCCGAGGATTTTGCCCGACTTCACTCGGAACAATTTGACGTGGCAACGGCTAGGGCTGTCGCTCCGTTAAATATCCTGTTGGAATACACTGCGCAAATTGTCAAGATAGGCGGTCTTGTCGTTGCTTATAAGACGGATCTTGCGGAAGTTGACGTAGCAAAACACGCTGCAACGCTACTGGGATTGCAATTTGAAAAACACTACGATTTTACCCTTCCCGACGGTAGCAAACGCGCAATACTGGTATATAAAAAAGTAAAACCGACGCCCAAAGCCTATCCGCGCGGACAAAATAAACCGCGTAAACAACCGTTGTAGTTTTAACATTTTTGTGGAATACCCGAGCTTGATGTTGACAATCATATAAACAAAGTATAAAATTTTCATCATTTATTTGCGGAGGAAATATGCGACGAAATTTATCTGTAATATTGGTAATTGTTCTTGTAGTTGCAACCACGTTGCTACTCGTTGCGTGCGGTGGCGACGTCAAAACAGAGCAAGAGTGGAATGCCGCAATGGAACGTCTAAAAAATGGCGATACATTAACAATCAGCTACAAACAAGAAAAGTCATCTAATGCGCGTACTACGAAAACATATGATACGTGGACGGTAACATATGATACAACTAAGGGAGTATTGTACGCCGAGCAAGATGTTAAAAGCTACAATCTTTTCGGTGTTTTGATTGAACAAATAAACCATTATCAATACGTTGAATTGGAAGACGTAGAGTTAAAAAACTACACTAAACACGTCGTCGAAAACCGCAACGTAAACTGGGAAGCAACCTCACGCAGTTACGCCAGTGAAGATGAGGCTGTAGCGCGGTTAAAGGAAGAATTTGCGTCATATCTCAAATTGTTCAATTTGGACAACTTAAATTACAATGATTTTGCTCTAAAAAAGGGCAAATATCAAAAGTCCGAAGTCGTCAATGAAAAAAATACATTGTGGCAGCTTACCTTTGCCGACGGACAATTAAACACTGTTCACTTTGAAAGCAAACACAAAAAAGGCTCCAGCGACATAGATTACACAAAAATCGACATTACCATACAATACAGCGCCGAGATTACGACTCCGACTGATTTGGAAAATGCATTTTGGAAATAGCATTTGAAATAAAAAAAGTACCGATATGACGTCGGTACTTTTTCAATTATGAAGTATTTTACAGTGATTAAATGTTAATTCAATCTTTGATTTGTAAAAAAATCATACATGCAGAATTTGTTATCGTAGATAATTTAAGCCTTTTCTTCGGCGGGAGTGGCAAGTGCCGTCCAAATCTCGCTCCAGTTTGTGGTGTTGGTAGTTGTATCGCTGTAGTCGATTTCGTAAGCAAGGTAGCCAACGCGGAAGCGCACCGTTGTAAACTTGGATTCGTTTCCGCTCAGTGTGGAAAATACATCAAGGTTCTTTTTCGCAAGACCTTCTGGAAGATTTTCCTGCATTATGAAGGGATTGTTGCCAATAGCTGCAGATACTACATTGATGTTTGTCGCTAGCGTTTTGTCTTGGGCGGTATCGGTAAGCAACACGTCGTATTCGTAGGACATACCGAAACTTGCCACTTGCAAAGTTTGAGTGTATGGGTTAAATACGTTCTTGGACGGATTGTCCTGAAAACTTGTGGAAGATTTGTCCAGACTTCTCATATAAATGAGAATTTGATTGCTGTCGATAAATGTTCCTGCCGAGTTTCTGGCGAATTTGTATTCCGTTGTGTTTTCGCCGTCGGCTGTTTTCATGATTGTTTTTGCGACGGGACGTTTGCCGGAATAGTCGTATTCTGTGCTTATTTCGTACTTTGTAAGCTTTTGAGCGGCTTTACCTGTGTAAAAACCGTCCACTTTAACCGAAGATGACAAAGGTTTTTGCGAGGATGTGTTTTCAAAACGGACCGCCGTTTCCGTAGCGGAGTAAAGTATCACGACATTACTATCGAAGGTGTCGGTCATCTTACATTTATCCATTTGCTCCTGCGTTGCTTTCGCGGCTAGCAGTTCGCTGTTGTCGTGGATATCCGCTTCTTTGTATGCAACGCACATTTCCTGCTTTGTTGTAACGTCGCAATATGCAGTTCCGTCCGATGAGGGGACGACATCAATGGTGTAAGTTCCACTGACTGCTAAGGGTCTTATCTCGTCCCAATTTTTAAATTCGCTTGCAAAGGCAATATCTTTTTGGTATTTACCGCCTTCAACGGCAACGCCTTCGGATGTGTAATATTTGAAATTGTTACTATCCCCGGCAAAGTCGGCAAGAGAAATGTTGAAAACGTGTGTTTCTGTTTTCCATCTGATCAATACTTTCGTAGCCGCCGTCTGATTGCATGCGGTAAGCGCCAAACACAGGATTAAAATCACAAATACAAGTAGTGCAATTTTTCTTTTCATATAAACTCCGTTAAGTTGTCAATGATTGTATTATTGATTATATCATACTTTAATAGATATTGCCAACTATTATTTTTGTCATTCAATCGCCGAGTTCAAATTGCCCCACCCCCGACGCGGAGAGCGGTTGCAAACAAACACTCGGTGTGGTATAATTTTACTATGATTACAATTTACAAGACAAACACTATGGCGGATGCGTCTCAATACGTTATTGACGTTTTAAAAAGGGTAGATAAGAGCAACCTCGACGTCATGCACACGGTAATTGTGCCCGATCGCGCGTCTCTCGAGGCGGAAAGGGCGTTGCTCAAAGCCTTGGGTGGCAGCTTTAATGCACAAGTAAGGACGTTTAGGCGCTTAGCTGCGGATATTTTGCCTAAGTACGACTACCTATCTAAGCAAGCAGGCATAATGGCGCTATCCGGTATAATCAAGGATCACAAGGACGAATTGACATGTTACGTCAAGGGCATTGACACTGTCGGCTTTGTGGAAAACATGTACGATACCATCAGCATGATGAAGTACTGCAAGATATCGCCCAAACAACTGTTAACGGATCTTCCCAAGAGCGTAAAGGGCAAGGCGCAGGATATAGCTTTGCTGTATCAGGCGTATCTTGATTATACTTCCGACCGATTTATCGACTCGGCAGACAAGCTGGATTTGCTTAGCGAAAGCATTGCGCAATCGGATATTGCTGCAAACGGTTACTTTTATTTGTACGACTTCGACAACTTTTCCACGCAGGAACTGGCAATTGTTGAGCAACTTATGCTCAAAAGTCGCGGTGTTACGGTGGCATGTTGCGTGGGTGACGGCTACCGTGACAGGCATCTGTATCTGGACGATATTTATAGCGGTGTTGTTGAGCTGTGCAAGCGAAACGACATCCAACCGCAAATAATTCAAGGCAAAAACTTCGTTAACCGTTACGCTGAGCAAATAGGCACACATCTATTTCGTTACGACAGCTGCACTCCCATGGAGGCGACAAACTATGCGAGTATATACGAAGGAACGACTCGCGTCAACGAAGTGTATGCCTTGGCGTGCGAAGTGCAAAAGTACGTGCGCAACGGAGGCCGTTTTAGGGATATATACGTTGTAACAAGCGATATTGCCAAGTATTCCAACGCTATTTCCACGATTTTCGATCAATTTGAAATACCGTATTTTTGTGACAGACAGTTTGTTTTGTCCGATCACCCGTACGCGCGTTTCGTTATAGACTACCTTACGCTGCACAAAAACAACGGAAAGCTTAGCAGCGTGCTTCCTTTTGTCAAAAATTATCTGTTTTGTGGCGATTTCGACGGTAATCTGAGCCAAAACGACGACGTATTTCTATTTGAAAACTATTGCCTGAAGTACAACGTTTCCTATCGGTACGACAGCTTTTCGTTAGGACGCGAGGAAGAGTATTTTGCGCAAGCGGATAACTTCCGTGACAAGTTTAACAAGCTTTACAGTGAGATAAAGGTCCCTGAAAGCGCGCAGGTATCAACGTACGTTGCTATTATTCGCAAACTTATCGAAGTATCCAACCTTGTTGAGCGCAACAGCCGCTTTGCCGAACAACAGCAAGGCGAAGGGCTGTCATTTGAGGCAAAGGTCACCAAGCAAGCGCAGGAAAAGTTCGAAACTGTATTGATGCAAGCGGAGCAAGTGCTAGGCGAACGGTACGTCAAACTGGACGAATTTATCAAGACCTTGTCGGCAGGCGTTGCTTCGGTAAAAATATCCGTTATTCCCGTTTACAACGATTGCGTCATATTTGCCAACATGGCAAAGGCGCGCAAGCACGATATCAAGTTTTTGGCTTTGCTTGGCGCAAACTACGGTGCGATGCCCATTGTCAAGAGTGACAGCAAGCTGTTATCGGACAGAAATATCGTGGATTTGGTAAATGCGGGCGTAAACGTTGAACCTCAGATATTTACCGAAAACAGGCGTGAGCGTTTCAGTCTGTTTCAGTTGCTGATGGAACCTACTAATAAACTGTACGTATCCTACACGTTGACGGACGGCGCGGATAGTCTTATTCCGTCGCCATTTGTAAACGAGCTTGGACTGTTGTTTACGGCAGGCGGTCAAGCGTTGGCTCCAACACACCTTGTGGACGAGGATATATATACCGAAGGTCAGGCGATTGCCAAGGTTGTACTAAACAACAGACGTCTAAAAGACTGTCAAATAGTGCAAGTGCCGTCATTTAACGCGCTTAGTGTGCTGTTCGCAGACAGGATTGCGCACTACGAATTTACTAAAGACGGTAGGTCTGTCACGGTAGATAGGGGCGGAGAGCTTTACCTCAAAAACTCCGCTACAAGCGTAAGCCAATTGACGGATTTTTTCAAGTGTCCGTTCCGTTTTTATATAGAGTACGGTCTGAACGTTAAGCCACGTTCCGTAGCCGAGTTGGATTCGGCGGAACTGGGTAACGTACTGCACGCCGTACTGGAGGAGTACGTCAGGAATATGGACTTGACGGAAAGTGACGAAATTACGCGGGAAAAAGCGCAAAAGTGGTTCGATTACGCCATGCGCGACGACTTTTACAAGGGAATGAGGAATGATCCCAAGATGGTGGGAGTTCTTGAGCAACTCAAATCGGAAAGTTGCCGTATGTGTAGGGTAGTCAAGTCACAGTTGTGCAACTCCAATTTTACCAATCTTGCAACGGAGCTTGCGTTTGGAGGAAGTAGCGAGTTACCTCCCGTTGTGGTGGAGTTTTCGGGCGGTAAGTTCTCCCTCGTGGGAAAAATCGACCGAGTTGACGTAAAAGACGGACGTTTTATCGTCATCGATTACAAAAGCGGTTCGGCTGCGGCGTCTTATCACGAGAAGGACTTATATATAGGACACAAGATGCAACTGCCCGTGTACGTCAGGGCGGTAGAGCAAATTTACGGTATGCGTCCTGCGGGATTTTACTACTTCAACATGCACGATAACTTTACCGACCTCAACTCCGAAAAGGTTTATACCTACAACGGCAGGACGTTGGACGACGTACAAGTTGCAAAGGACATTGATACAAAGCTTGACGCGGGCAAGAGCGAAAAATTGGGTCTTAAACTGAAATCGGACGGAACTCTAAGTCGCGTTGGCAGCAAATTGCTTAGCGACGAACAATTCGACAATCAAACGGAGTACGCTTTTCGTCTTATCAAGAGGGCCGGTGAACTTATGAAACAGGGCTACGCTGCAGTCAATCCCTACGTGGGCGCATGTGACTACTGCGATTACATAGATATTTGCGACTTCAACGACGTGTATTCGCACAACGCGCGCGAAGTGAAGGACAAAATATCCATAGATACTATTGATAAAGTAATACGGAGGTCATAGCCATATAAATGAGCAGTAAACAAGTATTTACTTCATCACAGCAAAACGTAATAGATTTTCGCGGGAAAAACATGTTGGTATCGGCGTCGGCAGGCACCGGTAAAACGACCGTAATGATAGAGCGAATCGTGTCCTTGATTGAGCAAGGCGCAGACGTATCGCAAATTGTGGTGGTAACCTTCACCAACCTTGCCGCATCGGAAATGAAGGCAAGGCTTGCCGCAAAACTGTCGGAAAAGCGTAACAATCCGCGTATTCTCGAGCAGATAGAAAAGCTTGACAGCGCAAGCATTTGCACGTTGCACTCGTTTTGCAGCGAACTTCTCAAAAACTATTTCTACGTTGTGGATATCGATCCCGCATTTACGATATTGGATAGCGTAACGGTTGCAACCTTGCGCAAAAACACGCTTGACGACGTATTTGCCGAGTATTTTTCCGATAAAGACGACATTTTTCGGCGTGTTTACAAAATTTTCGCCACGCACAGGCGGGAGGAAAATTTCAAAAACACGCTGTTAACGCTGTATGACTTTTCTCGTTGTTTGGAGGATTTTTCCGCTTGGTACGAGCAAAAACGCAACAATTTCTTGCAATACAGCGACGACAACCCAATTGTCAAGACTCTATTGAGTGATGTTGTGCAATCGGTACAGTACTACAAGCGCAATATGCATAATATTGTCGAGCGTAGTAGGGAAATGGATTTGACCTATACCGACCTGTTTGAGTACAACCTTGAGCTTTTGCATGGAATAAGGTTGGACACGTTGGAGCACGCGCTATTTGATTTGTCGAAGGTCTCACTGCAATCACTGCCGCGAAAGGCGAAAAATGTTGTTTTCGATGACATAGAGGAAAATATCCGTCAGAACTTCAAGGATTTGAAGGGTGATTTCGAAAAGTTTGCCGGTAAGTACGCTACGTTATGCCGTGGCGAAAATATGCAGACGTTGTGGGAAGAAACAAAGCAATCTACCGTCTATACCGACAAACTGGTGGAAATTGTCGAAAAATTTGACCAAATGTTTTTCCAAGCGAAAAAACAGCGTGGAGGTGTAGATTTCAACGACTTGGAGCATCTCACCCTGCAACTGTTGAACGACGACGAAACGCTTGCGGAAATTCGCAGCCGATACAAGTTGGTATTTGTGGACGAATATCAGGACACAAACCCCGTGCAGGAGGCTATCATATCGCGACTTGCCTCACCTGACAATCTGTTTATGGTTGGCGACGTTAAACAGTCGATTTACGGCTTCCGCGGTTGCGAACCGTCAATATTCGTAGATAAATACACGCGGTATTTGCAAACGAGCGAAGGGCGCGTTGAGGAGCTCAACGACAACTTCCGCAGTAACAGTGATATTTTGGAATTCGTCAACGTTTTATTTGACGAAATAATGACAATGAGCTTCGGTAAGGTGGATTACAGCAATACCGCGCAACTTCAAGGTGCAACATCGCCTACGTTGCAAACGCCCTCCACCCGCGTTGACCTCATACTTAAAGAGGAACGCGAAAGCGTAGAAATAGACAGTCTGTACGATATTACTGCGGATGCCGAAAACTACGACGGGGTCAAGCAGGGCGAACACATAGCCAAGCGCATTAAGGAGTACGTCGGTATGGCGTACCGTGACAAGGATGGAAATGCGCGCCGCATCAACTACGGTGATATCGTGATTCTCATGCGCGGATTGACGGGCAAAGCGATAGATATATACAACACGCTTGTTGCTCACAATATACCCGTATCGGCAGCCTTCAAGGTGGACGGTTTTTCCGGTAAAGAAGTACGTGACCTTGTAACACTGTTCCGTGTTATCGACAATCCGTACAACGATGTGTACCTGATCGGTGCATGTCTTAGTTCTTTCGGCGGCTTTACCGAGCGTGAACTTGGCTATATCCGCTTGGATACAGAGGGGCGGATACCCTTTTACGAAAGATTGCAAAGTTACACAGTAAGCGGGTTAAACGCCGAAATCGTGACAAAAATAAAGGCTTTCTTGGAGTTTTTGCGTAAGCTTCGTTTTTACTCACGTAGCGCCAAGGTGGACGAGCTGGCACTGTATGTTATGAACGAGACCAACTATCACCTGTACGTGCAAAGTTTGCCCAACGGTGGAATGCGCCTCAATAAGCTTTACGCCTTTATCGATAGCGTCAAGGACGCGTCGTATGCGCAAACGGTAGATAAGTTCCTGTCATTTGTAGATGAAACGGATGACAAACGCGCCGAAAGCGGACTTTTCGGCGGTAACACCGTACGTTTGATGACTATGCACGCCAGTAAGGGATTGGAGTTTCCAGTGGTAATACTTGCCGGCGTGGAGTCGCAGTTCAATTTCGACAACAATACCGTGGAGACTAACACCGACTTGGGATTAGCGGTACGCTATTACAACTTCCAAAATATGCGCGTTGCCGATACTTTGGGCGCCACGGCATGCGGATTGTTCAATAAGATAAAACAGCGCGAAGAGGAAATGCGTCTTTTGTACGTGGCAATGACACGCGCCAAGTTTGCCTTGGACATGGTGGGAACAATCAGTGACAAGCAACTTAAGGCGTTGCCTAAGCTTCCCACGCGTGCAATGAGCCACCTCGATTGGTTGATGATAGTCGTTCAACAACAAATGAAACAGTCTAAGTTGGCAAACGGTTTGGAAATAAACGTCATAGATAGCTTGCCGAACAATGAAGATGAAGCGGATAATGCAGGGTATCTGTGCGAACAGACGGTAAGTATCGAAGATGTTGAACGTAAGCTCAGTTACAGGTATCAATATGCCGATCAGACGCTTATGCCATCCAAGGTGGTGAGTTCGGCGCTGGATAAGGAATATCTGGATTTAACCGACGAACCGCAAGCGGAGCATACGTTAAACGTTAATAACGAGCGCAACTTTATCGGTACGGCGTATCACAAGGTATATCAGTATGTTGACTATAATGCGGACGAAAGTGAAATTCGCGCTCTCATTGACAGCCTTGTGCGGGACGGCAAGATCGAACGTAAATTTGCCGATAATCTGGATGTCAAGTTGATACACAGCACCCTCAACAACCCTGACTTGCGTAGGTTACTTTGCGGTGGTAAGGTGTATCACGAAGTACCCTTCATGCTGTACGTACCTTACAACCAAGTGGCTAAGGATCAACGTTTCAGTGACGATGTAATACTGCAAGGCGTAATAGATTTGCTCGTCATCAATAAAGACAAGGCAACGGTAATCGACTTTAAATATACGTCGCGCAGTGACAAGGTGCAGGACAACTACACCGCACAACTCAACAGTTACAAGTTGGCGGTGCAACGTATTTGCGGGATAAATGACGTTAGCGCATTCGTTATGTCCATCGAAGATAACAAACTTATATCAATGTAAAAGGTTAGCATATGACGAAAGAAAAAATTCTGTGGTTAAGTTGCGGCTCATCGGTAGGAGCAATAGCACTGTTTATCATCATACTGACTATCATATCGCGTAAGGTTTACCACCGTTCCTTAATGGCAACCTTTATCGTGCTGTTTTTTCGGTTGACCGTTCACCACAAAAGTGACAGCGAGGTTATTGCAGACGCCAATTATTTACCGCTCAAAAACGACTGCCCATATGTTATTCCCCGATCTGTCCGTACGCGTAAGCAACAAAAATATGTTTTCGAAGGTATGACGGTATTTGGCGTAAACATGAATAACAATACCGACCGAGTTGTGGTGTATCTGCACGGCGGTGGATACGTTCGTCAACCGCGATTGTATCACTGGAAGTATATCAACAAGCTTGCGGCAAAGGTGGGTAACGTCGTTGTGCCCATCTATCCCAAGGCGCCACGTCACCATCCCAAGGAAGTTGTGGATATATTGACCAAAATGTACATTGAACTGTGTAAAATGTTTGACAAAGTCGTTCTAATGGGCGATTCGTCAGGTGGCGGATTGGCACTGGCACTGTGTCAGCATTGGGATAAATTGGGATTTCAACAACCGCGCAAGACGATATTGTTTTCCCCTTGGACAGATTTGACGTTGAGCAATCCCGAAATTGACAGATATCAAAAGCTCGACCCTCTCATTTGCGCGTCATCCGAGCGTATCTGGGCAAAGCTTTGGGCGGGGGATATAGACTTGCGTAACGCTCTTATCAGTCCGATGTTCGGCGATATGAGTAAACTGGGCAAAATCTTGCTGTTTACGGGTGATAGAGAAATATTGTATCCCGATTTGGTAAAGTTAAACGACATAATGATAGAACAGGGCGCCGACGTCCGTTTTACCGTAGGACACGGAATGAATCACGTTTATCAAGTTTATCCAATACCCGAAGCACGCAAGGCGCTAAATGAAATCGTTGAAGAAATAAAGCAGGTATAAAATTATATCAGATAGTCTTTTTATGCCGGCTATGTTTGAACCGTGTTGAATCAGTCAATACTTAACCCAAAACGGAGGTTAGTATGGATTACATCAACACGGTTCTCAATTTTCTCAACGATTACAGCGCAATCATCATGCCTGTTTTGTTCGCGACGGTTATTATGTACGGAGTTATCAACTGGATGGTAAACCCCTATCGCAAGCAGAACAAAAGGCTTTCGGCATGTTACAGGGGCGTTTGCGCCTATCCCGATAAGGTGGTAAAATACGCCGAAAAACTGCCTCAAGACTACCGTCGTCAATGGCGAGCTTGTATCAACTGCGGAGCAAAACCGTCCTTGGTATTTGAATTTGTTCCCAAGCGCAAACGCTTGCATTTGCTGTGGCTTTACATTATAGCTGCGTCAATAAGCGCTAACTATGTAGTTGTGTTTTTCGCAACGGCGCGAAACTATACCTATTTGGTATTTCAAGCGGTACTTTGGCTGGCGTTCGGACTTGTAACGGTTGCAAATAGGGCAGTCAACCGTTGTCAACAAGCTCGCGCGCGAAAGATATTTGCCAAGCTTATCACGCAGTTCAATAGGTGCGCGCCCTTCAAAAGCAGCGTGGTGGAAGATACCGTCAAGCAACTGCAACAACTCAACCGTCACACTGTCAACGACGCTGTCATTGGCAAGGCGTCGGAACTGTTGCGTAACAAGGGTTTGGAAACAAATCGCACTGTGGAAGAACAGCGAAAAATCAACAGTGCGCTGAACAGTTTGCTTCAAGCGTATTCGCGAAACTCGTTGCATAAAAAAGCATAATAAATAAAAGCCGACTTGCCGTCGGCTTTTATTTGTGTTAAAATATTAGCATGATAACTAACGTCGATATACAAACAAAACTTAAAAATTTACCCGATGAGCCGGGCGTCTATATCATGTACGACGCCGACGGCAATATTTTGTATGTCGGCAAGGCTAAAGTACTGAAAAATCGCGTTCGGCAGTACTTTCACGCATCCACCAACAAGACGGAAAAAGTATTGGCAATGCTCAGTCACGTTGCCGATTTCCGCTACATCATCACCGCAAGCGAAACGGACGCGCTTAGCCTCGAAAATACGCTGATAAAAAAACACACTCCTCCTTACAATATTTTGCTTAAAGATGATAAGCAATATCCTTACATCAAGGTGGATTTGTCGGCGGATTTTCCTAAGTTCGTGTCAACTCGCAAGCTTCAAAAGGACAAATACAAGTATTTCGGTCCCATTACTCAAGGCGGAGCCAAGTCATTCCTTGAAATTCTCGGTAGTGTTTTTCCCACCGTTCAGTGCAACAACAACTTTGCTAAACTTCCCAAAAACTTCCGTCCTTGCCTCAATTACCACATTGGCAAGTGTCCGGCGCCCTGTATCGGTAAGATATCGAAAGAGGACTATCGCAAGATCGTCAACCGCGCGGTTGCCTTTTTGTCGGGTGATGACAGTGAAGTGCGCGAAGTATTGCAAGCCAAGATGATGCAGTCATCGGAAAAAATGCAGTACGAGCAAGCGCTGACTTACAAGCGATATTTGCAACTAATTGACAAAATTTCGCAACAACGCATCGTCGTACTCAACAAATTTGTCGATTACGATATGTTTGCAGTTGCAAGTAACGGCAAAAACTGCGTTGTAAACCACACAATGATACGCGGTGGTAAGGTTATATTTTCCGACAATAACGCTGTATCCGACGCGGGATTGGATGAAGCGCAAACGCTATCCAGTTTCCTTGCAGAGTACTGCGAAATGGTCAAGCTGTGCGGTGAAATCTACGTCAACGTCGAACTGCAGGACAGTGACGAGTTGTCGCAACTTATCAAGGATAAGACTGGCGTAAAAACACAGATTTACTGTCCTAAACTTCAAGATAAAAAGCGCTTGGTGGATATGTCCTACCGCAACGCAGTGGAATATCTTACCAAGAGTCAAACTGACATTGACAAAAAATACAACACTACGCACGGCGCCGTATTGCAACTTAAAGAGTTGTTGCACTTAAAGAAATTACCCACGCGAGTGGAGTGTTACGATATAAGTAACGTTCAGGGAGTGGATAAGGTTGCCAGTATGGTAGTATTTACCAACGGACAAAAGGACGCGTCGCAATACCGTCGGTTCCGCATCAAGACGGTCGAGGGTGCCAACGACTTTGCAAGCATGAAGGAAGTGTTGACAAGGCGATTCGAACGAATGAAGGAGGACGACGGCGTATTTGGCAAGACTCCCGACCTTATTGTTGTAGATGGAGGCTTGGGACAACTGGACTACGCTAAGCAGGCAATGGAGGAAAGCGGTGTTGAAGTTCAGCTCGTTTCCCTTGCCAAGCGGGAGGAACTGGTATATACGCTCGGCACAAACGAACCGACGTTTTTACCGCGCAACAGCTACGCGTTAAATTTGCTTATCAACATTCGTGACGAAAGTCACCGCTTTGCAATAACCTACTTCCGCAAGCTACACAATCGCAACAGCATCAAGTCGGTATTGCAGGACGTCGAAGGCATAGGCGAAAAACGGCGAATCGAACTTCACCGCAAATACAAGTCCATGGACGCGTTGCGCGAGGCGTCTATTGAGGATATAGCGGAAACCAAGGGCATGACCCGACCGATAGCTGAGAAGCTGTACAAGTTTTTACATCAAGATTGAGACGGTTGTAAACTTTGCAATACTTTGTTGTTAAAACAATTATTTTTAAAATAAACAAAAAAGTCCCTCGCTTTGTTTCATAGGGACTTTTTTCATTGATAAAATCTAGTATATACCGTCCTCAATCCGTTGAACCTAAGCCGCCGTTGCGGGAGGCAGTGGTATCGTCGTCTTCGGTAAGCAGATATTTCATAAATATCCCTTGCGCGAAAGCGGAGCCTTGAGGTATTTCCAGCAATTTGTCGCTTTCGTTTGTCATGCGAATAAATATGTGTCCCTCGTTGTCGCTGTCGCTGTAATCGGCGTCGATTATTCCGACAGTGTTGTTTAAACGCAATTTGTACTTGAAACCCAGTCCGCTGCGCGGATATATCATCAAGCACCAATCGTCGGGCATTAACGCGCGCACGCCTGTCGCAACGGTAACCGTCTCAAGCGGGGCAATGGTTATTGTGGTTGGCGCGTAAAAGTCGTAACCTGCGCTTTTGACCGTTGCGCGCTTGGGTAACTTTATATTGTCGTACGTTTCTTGCGAACCGTTTGCGCTAAATGTTGCAAAAGTGACTTTTTCAAATTTTGCCTTTGTCCTCATTGTGCTTGTCTCCTTTTGTCGAAGTGAAATTGTCTTCGTTTACATTTTATCACAAATATTGTAATTTCTCAACATTTAGGTTAACAAAAGCGAGCAAACTTGCTTGCAAGGGTTTGTGAGCTTGTCGGCAGACCATAAAATGGTGCTTGCGAAAGCAAGTCTGGCAACGGTGAGCGCTCAAGAAAAATATTGATTTTTATGGCCTTTTTATGGTATAATTATATCATTACAAAGGAGAGTGTCACTTATGTCGCTTCGTAAACTAAAGACAGTGTGGGGTAAGGCGATCACCGACAAACCGTTGCAGGAGTACCCACGTCCGCAATTTGTTCGTAAAAGTTACGTCAATCTCAACGGATATTGGGATTACGCAATTACCCGTACGGATGTTATTCCTGCGCGTTACGACGGCAAGATCCTCGTACCGTTTTCGCCTGAAAGTATTTTGTCGGGTGTAAATCGTCAACTCAAGCCTAACGAATACCTGTATTATCGCACATATTTCGTTTTGCCCAAGGGGTTCATGCGGGATATTGTTTTGCTCAACTTCGGTGCGGTAGATCAAGTTTGCGATATTTTCGTCAATGGTGTACATATTGACTGTCACGACGGTGGCTACAACGCATTTAGCGTGGATATCACCTCCGCGCTGAAGCTGGAGGAGGAAAACGAGCTGATATTGCGTGTTCGCGACTTCACCGACACGACGTATCGCACTTGCGGCAAGCAATCTTCACGCCGTGGCGGAATGTGGTACACTCCGCAAAGCGGAATATGGCAAACGGTGTGGATGGAAAGCGTTCCCGCGCAATACATATCAAACATACGTATCACGCCGGATATTGACAAAGGTCAAGTTACCGTTGAGGCAGACTACAACTTTGACGATCCTATTACCGTCAAAATATTGGACGGGGATGTGGAAATCGCGCAAAATGACGGCAAGGGTTCGGTAACCGTAGCTTTTCCCGATGGCAAGTTTAACCTGTGGACGCCGGAAGATCCATATTTATACAATCTCAAGATTATTGCGCGCAGGGACTGGGTGGAAAGCTACTTCGGCATGAGAAAGTTCAGCTGTGAAAAGGTAGGTTCATATTACCGCCTTATGCTCAACAATAAGCCTTATTTCCACAACGGATTATTGGATCAGGGTTATTTTAGCGACGGATTATATACCGCGCCCAGTGATGAAGCGATGATTTTCGACATTTCCACGGCGAAAAATCTCGGTTTCAACATGTTGCGCAAGCACATCAAGGTGGAGCCGATGCGTTGGTATTATCACTGTGACAGGCTAGGTATGCTTGTTTGGCAGGATATGCCAAGCGGCGGAACCCGTCAGCACAAGATGACAACGCTGTATTTACCACATGCATTCAACGTGCGAAAAATTAAAGACAGCAACTACAGGCGTAACTCGCGCGCCAGTGAAATAAGTCGCAACACCTACATTGAAGAATATACTGAAATGATAAATCAGCTGTACAACAGCGTGTCTATTGCAATGTGGGTGCCATTCAACGAGGGTTGGGGACAGTTCGACGCCAAGCAAATTGCTCAGTTAACCAAGGATTTGGACGACACGCGCACAGTGGATCACGCCAGCGGTTGGCACGATCAAGGTGGCGGGGATATTAAGAGCATGCACGTCTATTTCAAAAAGGTGCGCATGCCTAGGGACAAAAACCGCGCCGTGTGCTTGACGGAATTCGGCGGGTACAGCTTTAAGGTGGATAAGCATAGCGTCAATCCCGACAAAACTTATGGTTATACCAATTACCCAACGCTAAAGTCTCTTAATCGAGGCATTAAACAACTGTACGAAAGGGACGTAATAGCCAATATAAGCAAAGGGCTGTGCGCAAGCGTTTACACGCAACTGACGGACGTTGAAGATGAAGTAAACGGCCTACTAACGTACGACCGCAAGGGTCTCAAGGTTGATGCAAGTGTGCTTAAGGCAATCAACAGTAAGATAAGACAGAGCGCAATGATTGAGATTGCCGAAACAACGCAACGCGCTGAGGATAAGTAATGAATCACGAGTATTATATGGGGTTGGCGTTGAAACAGGCGCAAGTTTCCCGAAGAAATGACGAAGTGCCCATTGGCGCAGTGGTGGTAAAGGACGGAGCAGTTATTGCTCGCGCTCATAACACGCGTAACGCCTCGAAAAACGCCGTTGAGCACGCCGAACTTGTTGCAATACAGCGCGCATGCAAAGCACTGGGCGACTGGCGACTTACCGGCTGTGACTTATACGTCACGTTGGAGCCGTGCGTAATGTGTTTGGGTGCATGCTACAACGCGCGTATAAGTAACGTGTATTTCGGCGCGTACGACCTTAGCGGAAAGGGATGCGTACAACTTTCCGAGATGATAGGTCGCACGTTAAATCACGAACTGATTTTATGCGGTGGCATATTGGAAAAAGAATGTTCGGAACTGCTGACCGGATACTTCAAGTCGAAAAGATAAGTTTAACTGTACAAGCAAAGCAATTAAACAAGCGTAGAGTGCAATTACTCTACGCTTTTAGTATGTTTTAACTGTTTTATTCTACGTCTTCATCTACACGCTCGTCCAGCGATGACTGTTCACTGTCAAAGGTAGCGTTTTGTCCGTTTTCATGCAGCTGTTCGCGAATACTGTCCACAACTTCGATATCACTTGTTTCGGCGTTGCTATTCATATTATCGTCAGCCTTTTTGCAGGCTTCGCAGTTATCCTGAAAGGGTTGTTCGTATATGTCGGCAGATAGCTCCCGTTGTTGTGTAAGGGTTTTCGCCAGCTTTTCCGCCTTTTCCACGTCGGGCTTGTAGCTGCTTTTCAGTCTGCGAATAACAAAGTTGATGGAGTTGAATGTCAATCCGAGAGTGTTTTTGAATGCGTCGGCAATAAGACAGCGAAGTTTATCTACCGATTCGGAAACTTTGTGGGTGTTGGCGTCCAGTTTTATAGTTATGCCGAAGCCTTGTTTTTCGTCCAAGCGCATTTTTGTCTTGCGAACGCGTATTCCTTTTACCTTTTTGGCGCAACTACGCACGATATTGCGTATCACCTTGACGTTGGCGTGTGTTGCGCTTTCGCTATCGCAAAACAGCAGTATTTGTCTAAGATATTCGCTTTCCGAAAAATTAACGTATATTATATACGCCGATAGCAAGCCGTAAATTGTTGCCAATAGCACAAGCAAGGTTACAAATACGCCGTTATCCCTTAGTCCTTCGTTGTAGGGGATTAAACCCATGATGTACAGTATCGTGGTTACAACAAATATCAGCGTAATACACACCTGCGCAATAATTGCAATTTTTTCCGTAATTTTTCTCATACCTGACCTCTCCGTGTCGCTAGTATGAGCAATATAGCAAAAATTACTTATTATCTGGCTTTAATATTCGAAAAAAACAAGCGTATTTTTGTGAACGAATTTAGTTGTCAAAACAGTTTTTACTAAATTGTATTAAGCAGTTGCATTTTTTTACAAATTGATGTATTATATATAAGCACTTGCGTGTAGAACAAAAGATTTAATACAGTATCTGGGTGTAGCGCAGTTGGGACGACGCGTTAAGCGAACAACACAGTGCGTTGTTCGTAGCCAAAGTCGGCAAGAGCTATGCTCGAAGCCCGGAAGCGCCTTGGGCGCTATCAACTGCTATAATTGCAGCTGGTAAAAACAAAATTTAATAGTTATATATCTGGGTGTAGCGCAGTTGGTAGCGCACAAGACTGGGGGTCTTGGGGTCGCTGGTTCAAGTCCAGTCACTCAGACCAAATAAATAAAGAGGATACAGTCGTGTCCTCTTTTTTTGTTTAGTATGCTTTCGATATTCGAGTGGCTATTGTAATATAAATTTACTATAGCGCATTGCAATAATGTGTAAATTGTAGTACAATTACCGTATGAAAAAGAGATATTTTGTTTTAACGTTAATTATTGTAGCTATTTTTGCATTGTCGGCATTTGGTTTTGTCGGAATGTACACAGGTGACATGGCGTACGCTGAGTCGCAGACCGTGGATATTTACGCAATCAACGACTTCCACGGTGCGGTGGACAAGATGCCGCAAATTGCCGGATATTTGGCTGCACGCAAAAGCGAAGGTGCGGTTATCGTCAACGCGGGGGATATGTTCCAAGGTTCGATGGAGTCTAACTCTAACTACGGCAGGTTGCTTTCGGAGTGTATGGATATTGCGGGATTCGACTCCTTTACCTACGGCAATCACGAGTTCGACTGGGGATTGGACAACTTGCGAACGCTTGCGCAAAACAGTACAACGCCTTTCCTCGGTGCCAACATATACAACTGGAACGCTAACACACGCGAGTGGGGCGAATTTGCAAGCGATCTTGCCGAACCATATACTATTGTAGATAGTAACGGTATCAAGGTGGGTATCATCGGCATAATCGGCAAGGATCAAATTACGTCCATTTCGTCACAGTTGGTGCAAACTATCGGCTTTAAAGACCCGAGCGAAGTGGTGCCGAGCTTATCCGATAAGCTGCGCAACGAAGAAAACTGCGATATAGTTATCGTCAGCGCTCACACAGGGCAGGACACATTTTTGGAAGATAGAAGCTGGGATATATCTCAATACGCCAATGCAGTACTTTGCGCCCACACCCACCAAAGGGAAATGGAATACAGAGGCGAAGTTCCCTTTATTCAGGCGGGATCGTACGGCAATTACATTTCGCACATACAGCTGTACATCAACATCAACAACGAGGTCAAGTGCGGATATCGCGAATATATTACCTACAACAGTATCGGCGATAACGAAATTGACCGCGACGTTTACAACACCGTAAAGACCAAGATTGACAACTCCAACGCCGGTATTGCCGACGAGGCAAATCAAGTGTTGGCAACGCTCTCGGGCGGATTGGAAAGTAAGCACGCAGTTCCCCGTTTGGTGTGTCACGCAATAGCCGAATACGCCGAAAAGCAAGGACATCACATTGACCTTGTAATGGTGAACAACGCGCGTAACTCGCTATCCAAGGGTGAAGTTACCTACACTGAGCTGTACGAAGCAATACCGTTTGACAACGTCGTTTACGTGGCAAAGGTATCCGGTAAGGACATTATCAACGAGGCAAGATACGACAGCAACAGTATTTGGCGCGTAAGCGGTAACGCAATTGTAAACAATAGCGCCCAGTATTACACAATTGCGGTAATTGACTACCTGTTGTATCATCAAAACTCCAACCGCATTTACAACTACTTCCCGTCGGCATTCAAGAGTGGATTTACTCCCGTTGCTCTTACCAAACAGGGTGTAGAAATGTACAATTACCGTCATATTACCAGAGATTTCCTATTGAGTAATCCCACTATCGATTCGTCGGTATATACCTCGGACAACATTCACACGGACGCAAGCAAGCTGCAAAGTAGCGTAGATTTGCCAATTTACGTCGAGCCCGTCTTGCCCGACTACGCAATTGCGTTGATAGTTGTCGGCGGTGTGATTGTGGTGGCGGTTGTTGTCGCGATAGTGATTATATTGCTTCGCAAACGCGCGAAAGCCAACAATTAATAATTGTATTAAATGTACAGTTTAAATTGCTTAAACCTTCTATAGTTGCATATTAAATTTGTTTGCAGTTACAATTTGAAGTAGTTCAAGTGTATTTACAGCCGATAGGCTTAAAAATATTTGAGGAGACAAGATGAAGAAAAGGTTGATTTGTTGTTTGATAATCTTGGCGATGTGCGCGTCCATATTTGCGGGATGCGCAGCGACATTCGACAACGATACGCTCGACGTAGTGATATCCAATATAAAAAAGGATATGTCGCTTGTGCAAATCATGTACGGTTCGTACGAACTGCCCAACATGGTGGAAAGCTACGACCTGAAGGGTAACAGCGCAACAATTTATATAGAGTGGAAAGTTAACGGCGATATTCTCGTTGTGGCGAAGAACAACGGCGATACGACCACAATCTACATTCCCACCGACAGATTGGAAGAACTGCACTATACCCTCACGGCAACGTTAATTAGCGCAATGGGCAAGCAATACCGTGATAGCAACGGAAACCCCTACATGGCATCCGTTGATTGTACCGCACCCATTCCCGCGACCGGCGGAACAGGAGGTAACGGCGGAACGGGTGACAACGGTGGTAACACGGGAGGCAATACCGGTAATACAGGTGGCAATACAGGCGACAACACAGGAGGAAACACCGGAGGTAATACAGGCGGTGACAATACCGGTGGTAATACCGGAGGCAACACCGGTGGAGATACGGGGAATTCCGGCAGTGGTGATAACACGGGAGGCAACACCGGCGGTAACACAGGTGGCAATACGGGTAGCGACACACCGTCAACATCCGCAAAGCTGGATTTGAACACCGGTACAACCGTACCCTCACCCTGGACGGCAGATCAGCTGGTACAATCAGGGAACGATATAACCGTAACTAACAATAAGGATAACAGTTCGGTAGATTGCAATGCAAATTCGTACTCGAACTCCGTTCGTTGGTATGCAGGTAGCACGATAACGGTGAAATACACTTCGCCGATGACGCGCATTGTAATAACCCTCGACGACTATTCCAACGGAAAGTATTTGACAGGCTTTGACGGAATGTCCGTTTCGGGCGCGACAATCACCCGTGACGGAAGCGTAGTAACGATTGTGCTTGCTACGCCTGCGGATACATTCAAATCGGGCGAATTTACAAGTCAATGCCGTGCAAAGTCAATTGAGGTTTTCGCTGATAGTTCGACAAGTGGCGGTACAGGCGATAACACCGGTGGCAATACAGGTGACAACGCGGGCGGAAATACAGGTGGTGATAATACCGGCGGAAACACAAGCGGTCAAGCCGGAACTTATTCGTTTAACTTTGCACCCAATTTCGGAACTTACTCAAATAGTTGGGACAATCAGTACACTACAAGAACAATAACCGCTGCGGATTTAGGCGTGACGGACGTAAACGTTAATTTTGTACTGTCCAACGGCGCTAAACAGGATAACATGCCCACAATGCCTACTCTCGCTTGCAAAAACACCGAGCAGTATCTGACGGTAACGGCAGTGGGAAGGACAATAACGGCAGTAACCTTTAACCTTCAGGAGTGGATAACACAGGGCGGTGGCGCAGCAAAAGTATTTACTACGCTAACGATAGAGTACTCCACCGACGGCAACACCTGGAACCAAACTAACGTAGGTTTTACCAACTCAGCGGCAACGCAAATTACCGATTACCAAACTCTCACTTATTCGGGGCTGCCCGCGGGAGTAACTTCCGTCAGACTTGTGATATGTTCCAACAAGACCGGCAATCAACAGATTGGTATATCCGCTTGTTCGTTGGTATTGGCGTAATAAAGTAAAAAAATATATAAAAAAGAAGGGCGATTGCCCTTCTTTTTTTGCAATATTGATAATTTGTCACAAAGCGTACAACAATTTAACAAAGTTTTTTCTTCAATTTGTCAAATACGGCAACGCTGTCGCGGCGGGTGGACATGGGGGTTACGGAAATGTAGCCGTTCATTACCGCGTCGGTATCCAGTGTGTAGTCGTTATTCAATTGGTAAATAGAGTAGCCTTCCTGATGGTAGTGAACGTCGTCTATCTTGACAAATTGGTCGTTGAAGTACGCTCCGCCCTGCTTAGTCCACTTGATTCCCTTGGAGTTTAACGGAATATTTACGTTGTATATATCGTTGTGACTGAGCAAGTCGTGCTTTACAAAGTAGTCGTATATTTCGTCCAAGCGACGTTCCGCCTCGGAAAAGCTTGACGGGTCGGTACTGAAGGCAATGCCCTTGTGTCCTCTTAACGACGCTTCGAACACACATCCCATAGTTCCGCTGTACAGTATGTCTTCGCCAATGTTAAAACCCTTGTTTACGCCTGATAGTATCAAGTCGTAGTCGTTGTTTTCCAATCCGAGCAGTGCAAACCGAACGCTGTCAACGGGTGTGGAATCCACAACGTAGGCGGTAACGCCCTCTATATAGGGGACTTGGTGTACTTCGATATGGTCGTGGAAGTTTATTGCGTGACTTTTGGCGCTTTGTTGCATTTTCGGTGCGGAAACGGTAACTTCGCCCAGTTTTCGTGCCCAACTTGCAAGGATTTTGATACCTTCTGCGTTGATTCCGTCGTCATTTGTTACAAGTATTTTCATAGCCAGCCCTCATGTGTTTGTTTGTAATCGGCAACCATAGCATCTGCATCGGCAAGCATCTTGGCTATATCCGACTTTTTGTAAAGCGTGGCGCCACATGTGCATTGATGTCCGCCACCGTTGTATTTTTCCGCAAGCGTATTGATATACATAAATCTACTACGCAGTCTTACGCGAATGGTGCCGTCCGGCATGTCGATAAACGCCAACTGAACAATACAGCGCTTGATGTACTTGAGATAGGATATTGCCTCGCTTGCCTGTTCCGACGTAAGGTTGAACTTGGCTTGCATTTTCGCGTCAACGTGCAGATATACCACGCCGTGTTCGGTTATTTTCATGTGCTCAAGCACGTACGCTTGAAACTTGAGTTGTGAGTATTCTTCCAAATACAGGTGAGCGTACAGAGTTTCGGTATCTACGCCAAGGTCAATGAGCATACCGCCTATACGCAACGTATCACCCGTTGTCGCCTCGTAGCGGAACCGTCCGCTGTCCGTAACCAAGCCTGTAAAGATGTAGGTTGCCGCCTCTTTGTCCAGTTTAAGTTCGCTCTTAAACGTTTCGTAAAAGTAAGCAATCATTTCGCAGGTGGATGAGCGCCAGTCCTCGACCCAAGCGATAGCGCCGTACGGACTGATGTTGATGTGGTGGTCAATCTTGATGATTTCTTTTGCCAGTTCGTAGCGCTTGTTGGAAATTCGTTCGGGCGTTGCCGTATCGGTAACTATGAGCAACGCGTCGGCGTATTCGCTGTCGGGTAGCGGTTCGTCGTCCGGTCCGAGAAAGGAAAGATAGTCGGAGCTGTCTTCCGTTTGCACGTAAATTTTTTTGTCGGGAAAGCTAAGACGTAGCATTGAGGCAAGTCCGCGCGATGAACCGATAGCGTCGCCGTCGGGACGAACGTGTCGCGTGATAATTATCTTGTCGTAGCTTTTTATTTTGTCAAGAATTTGCGTCATTACTTGCAGTTGTTGCGTCATACTACTCTCCTTTAGACTGTCTATGTAGGGCCTTTAAGTCCTCTACCATGTTCATTGCCGTTGCAATGTCGGGTATTGTTGCTCCGCTTGCTTTGGCGTGTCCGCCTCCGCCGTATTTTACCGCTATGGGGTTTATGTTGTATTTTTTCGAACGTAACTCACACAAAACGCCCTCGGCAGTTTCGGTAAAGTTGACCCAGCTGTCAATACCGCGAATGTCCGACATCGTGCCTACCATTCCGCGGGAGATTCCAAACGTATCGGCACCGCGTTCGGTAATTAACTTGTTAAGTTCGTCCTTGGTGGTGATTATGTAAGCAACACCGTCGCCTGCCGTCTGTATCTTGAGTGTGAATTCGGCGCGCAGTCGTACATTAGATAGGTCGTCTGCATACAGCTCACTGTATATTTCGTTGGGGTCGAAGCTTTGCTCGGTAAGTATTGAAGCCAGTCGGAATGTGCGTGAATTCGCCGAGTCGTAGCGGAAACGGCCGCTATCTGTTACCATTCCCGTAAATAGTGACTTAGCCGCAAGTCTGTTAAAACGCAACTTGCAATCGACGGCAAACTGGGTGATCAGTCCGCAACAGCTTTCATAAGTGTTGTCGATTATATCCAACCCGCATATATCTTCGCAGTAAATGTGGTGGTCGAACCTAAGCGTAGCAGCTGCCGTGGTGTAACGCGTGTCGCTTATCATAAATTTAGCCGACGTATCCAAAACAATAGCAAGCGCTCCGTTATACGTATTATCGGGGATTTCGTCCGGCTCCCATCCTTCAATGAAGGCGTAACGTTTTGTTCTGTCGCCTACCATATAGACAGTCTTATTAGGATAGTTTTCGCGGATAAGTTCGCGCAGTCCTATTTGACTGCCTAGCGCGTCCCCGTCGGGATTGCTGTGTCTGTGAATGATTATCACGTCGTATTTTTCAATTAGTTTCAATGCTTTTTTGAACATTTTTACCTCGATACAAGTCGTTGTGAAATTTTAATTATTTGTTGTACGTTGAACCCTAAATCAACGTGATTTAGGTAGTAGTTTAGTTAGTCGCTTGCACGAAAACGCGCAAACAATATATCTAATCTAGGATATATTATTATATCACATCGGCAGCGCTTTCGTCAAGGCGGTGTATTGCGCATGACGAGTGTTTGGGATTTGACAAAAAACAGGAATACGCGATGCGTACTCCTGTTTCTTTTTGTTTTGTTTGACAACAAATACCGTTAGGGTCAATTTGTTGTGTTGATAAAAGCGTTTGATTGATTATTCGGTAACTTCCGTCTTTTCAAGGTCGCGAGTCTTGCCGCTACTGGATAATACCTTCAAGATATAAGTTTTCGTTTCGGCGTCTGCGTTTGCCTTTACTTTTACAGTCAGGGTACCGTCGGCATTGGCTGTGTAACCTTCAATGATGTAGGTAACGGAATTGTAAGTGAAGTTTTCAATTCCGATAATTTTGTCGTTCAAATCGACTATAACGTAAGCCGCGCCTGCGCCGTTATCCAATCTTCCGTAAATAACGCTACCGATGTATTCAACAGTAACGGTTTCGGCTGTCTCGCCTTGTTGAGGAACGTACGTCACATAGTACAGATAGGGAGTGTACTTTGTTGAAACGTTGTACGGATCGCCCAGTTCAGCACGGAACTTGTATTGGCTAACCTTAGTGATATTGAAGATGGTTGCAGTTTCCCAACCGTCAGTGTCTTTCCACTCGATATTTTCAATCTCTACGTTGTCTTTGTTGTCAACCAGGAAGGTAACGCGCCATTCGTTATCCGATTCGAGGGTGGGCATTCTGCCAAGTTCGGATACTGTGCAGGTAGTGCTGGAAGTGATTGCAATTTGAATTACTATGTTGTTGGAGTCGGTGAAACGAATCGTATGTGACTTTGCATCGAATTGAGCGTCGAGCGTCTCGTCACCGTAGTTGAGACTAACTTCGTAACTGTAGTACAGACCGTTGTAATCGAATACGAGATTGATTACAACCGTCTTGCTGTCATCGGCTGTCAACTGAACGTCTCTACCCAAGGCAACGTACACTTCATTGTTAACAGTAAAGCCGTTAAGCGTACCGGATTCGCTACCTTCGGTGTTGTAAGCCGTACCTTCTTCATTGAGCAGATAAACGGTAACCTTGTCACCATCTACCTTGTACAGACCGAGTGTTTTGCCCGGTTCAAGCTCCCACCAGCCTTCAACCAAGTTTTTAACAAGACCGCCGGATAGTTCTACAAATCCGCCACTTGTAAAGTTGTAGTAGCGTTCGTTTTCCTCACCGCTCTTGAAACCGATGTTGTCTTTAACGGAAGCAAGTCCTTCGTCGGTGTACAGCGCATTAACCGCGTTGATATCTGTAACCACAATACGTACACTGATGGTGTTGCCGGGGTTGAGTGATGCGCCTTCGCTGCAGGTAAATACGTCTTTACCCCAGGAAATTGCGGTAGCGTTTGCTACTCCCGTAAGGTCAATGACCATTACGCCAACCTGACGAACGTGTGAGAACGCTCTGTCGCCAATCGACTCTATTGCACCGAGCGTCATACTTGTTACGCGACTACCGAAGAACGCTTCTTCGCCGATTGTAACAACGCCGGGCAGGTTAACTGTTGTAAGGTTGTATATTTGGGCAAAAGCTCTTGCGCCAACGTAAGTGATCTTGTCGGAAATAACTTCAGTCAGATCTGAGTAATAGAAAGCTCCGTCGTCAATACGTGTAACGTTGTTGAAGTTTACCTTTGTCACGCGTGAAGCGGCGAATGCGTTCTTGGCGATGCGAGTAACGCTTGCGGGAATGGTGATTTCCGTATCGTCACTGACGTAAGCGTACAGCACTCCGTCGCGTATGATAAAGCCGTTGTCCGCTTGCGCAACGCGGAAAGTGTTGTCATCAAGTAATTCAAAGTACAGCGTATCCGTTTGATTGTCGGGATACAGTGCTACCAGCCAATCGGTGATATAACCGTATGAACCGACAGTAAGTGCGCCGTACTTATCTACGTATATTGCGCTCATGTAGCCGTCCAGTAGCAGGTAAGCCCATTCCTGTGAGATGAACTCGCCTTCGTTTTCGGCAACGTAAACTGCGTATTCGTAAATATATCCGTCCGTTCCACCCATGTTTGCAGTCATATAAATTGCAAACAGGAAGACTGTTTCGTTGTCATCACCGATGTAACGGTAAGCGTAGTCGTCAATTTCCGTTGCCATTTGGTAGGTACCGTTGCCACAAACAGCTCCGCTTGCGTCATACAGCGTTGCGTTTCCGTGACCGTCAAGGTATATCTTGGCGTTTGTAGCTCTGCCATCTTCAACCAGACGGAACGCGCCCGATTGATAAGTACGCATTTGCGCTACAGTCTTGTTGCTTGCTGTAACAAGGTCGAATATCAGCTGTTGATAACTGCCGTCGGAAAGTATTGTAAATACCAATACCTTGCGCATATCGTCAGTGGTGGCGTGACTAAACAGTCGTGTATCGTACTCGCTGTCGTCGTACTCACCTATTTCCAATATGCCTTGGTAAGTTATGCCGTCTGCGTCCGTGTAGGATGCAAGGGAGATATATCCCAATCCTTCGTAGTAGCCGTAGCCGTCACCGCTAAGATGTCCGCCACCTTCCACGTCGTAATCGGCCTCCTGAGCCACGTCTTTGACAAAGTAAATTTCGTCAGTGGCAAACAGAATAATATTGAAGCTGAGCGTATCGCTGTAACCGTACTGTACAGTGACAGCGTATTCGTCGTATTTTTTGTTTTCCACCTTTACGTATTCACCGACGTACACTTCGGTGCTGTAACCGGTTGTCTCAACGTAATATATTGTTCCGTCGCCGTCCAATACAATGTAGTAATAGTAGCGTGCGGTGCCATATATAAATTGATATTGCGAAGCAAGGTCGTCATAGTAACCAGCTTCGGGTCCGACAAACTTGAAGGTGTTTTCTTCTTCGTCCACCTTGATAAGCCAGTAACTGCCGTCTTTTACCAAAGCGTACAGGACGATATTTTCCTCGTAATACTCGACATAACTGTAGTAAACCAAATATTGGTAATTTGTTATTTCGCCGTTGACGGTTGTAAGCGTAGCGTTGCCAAATCCGTCAAATACGAGCTTGCTGCCCTCCTCGTTTTCCAGTTCCATTGTGTTCGCCAGTATGGTAAACACGCCGTCTTCAACTGAATAATAAAAGTTGAACAAGTATTTGGGGATATTTACAGACTTGTCGTAGCTGTTGGCGTTGGAATATTCGAAGCTGAAAATACCGTCATCTTCATCGTACACGTTACCTTCAAGCGCGTAGTAGTAACTGCCGTTGGTATAGAAACCGATTGCGGCGCTCCACATAAAGCCGTAATATTCATCGTAAATGACCATGCGCACGGGAGAATCCGTTTGTGTATCGGTCAAATCTATCACTTCGGCCTCAATTACGGACATATTACCGTAATCGTTAAAGTATGCAAATACGTATTGTGTGCCGTCAAGATCGAAGATGTAAAGCGCGTACAGAGTGTAGCCGTAGCCTTGTTCTTTGACGTATTGTACCGTGTGAGCGACGCCGTCTTTCGGGGTGTAGGTTGCAACGCCCTCCTCGTCGATAACCAGTTTTCCGTTTGCATCATCAAAGAAAGTGATTTCAACCTGTTTTTCCGGTTCAAGCTCGGCGTAGCCGTTGGAGTTGATTATAAAGCGTGTTCCGTATTCGGATAACTCGTAAACGCCGTTAGTTGCTTTAAGGGGCAAACCTTCATTGTAGTCATATACAATCCACAGCGGATATTCGCCGTAATCGCCTATCTGAATAAGCAGAACAGCACAATTTTGTATTTTGGCTGCTTCACTGTATCCTGCGAATACGTAAATGAGCGCGTTTAACGTTTCGCCGTCAATGTCGAAACCGTTTTCGAATTCGTAAATGCCGAACAGTTCCGCATCAATCCAGTCGTAGTCGTAGTCCTCGTAGTTATCCAACGAGCGGGGACGAATCTTATATTCCTTCGATTCACCTACAACGCGGAAGCTTACCCAGTAGTCGTACAGCATGGACACGCTTTCGCTATCCATGTCATAAAGGAAAAATACTTGCGAATGTGATTCGTATGTGATTGTTTTACCGCCATACGTGCCGCCACCGAAACCGTCAAGGTACAGTATTTCGCCATCGGGGGTAACATATTCGCCACGGTTGGGGTGATATACGCCCGTAAATCCGTCGCCACGAAGCATCGAACCCTTAGTCTGCTGACCGTTTACTACCTTCGAACCTTCGGCAAGACGGAAGTCAAACATGTGAGCGTAGGAATCCTCTACAACCGAGTACAGCGAATAGGTAACAAAGTTGTCGCCTTCGTCAATCGAGTAGTAGATGAGGGGTAGCTCGGTGTAGTAAGCGTCGTAATATTCGTCGTAGTAGGGATTGGTCTTGCTGTAAATTTCCCAACCTTCGCCAAATCCGTTAAGGTAGTACAGTACAACGCCATCATTGCTTTCATTTGTAGCGGGAATGTAGTAGCCTGCCTCTTCACTCTGAATACGGAATTGAACCACGCCGCGGTAAGAACCGTCATTTACCAGTTCGAGACGGTACACGAAGTTGACTGTGTCCGATTGGAACAGGTAAAAACCTTCATCGTTGACGTCGTATGTGCCGATTGTTTTAGCGTTGTTTTTGTCAATATAGACAGCAACACCGCCTGCTTTCATTTCCAACGTTGCGCTACTTCCGTCGTAACTGGTGTACACCTTTTCGACGGAATCTCTGTAATAGTAGAAGGCATTGCCCACAACCTTACCGCTAAGCATTTCGGTGCCGTCCTCTTCGAACGAGAATGCATTTGTGGTCTTGTCGAAGGTACCGTATTTTTCCTCGATACCGATTCGGTCCAGTATAGCCAGTCCATCTTCGAGGTGAGGAATAAACAGATAGTCGGTGCCACCGAACAGGTCGTAGTAAGCTACGTCCCATTGCGCGTACATGTAGTAATCCATGTCAACAAGCAGCTTATCACCCTCGAAGTAATAAACGCCGTTTGCGTCCGATTCCTCAACCGTTTGCGTCCAAGCTGCAAAACGCAGTCCGTCGCCACTAAATATTGCGCCTACGATTTCGACGGTGTTACCGTACAATACTTCCTCGTAGTCGAAATCTTGTGAGTTAGCGGGGTTGAAGTAGTAAACCGAATATTTGTCGCGAGCAAGGTAGGCGGTAAAAGTTTCGCCTTTACCGAGACTGTTGCTGCTCAGTTTATTGTTTTGCGTACTGTCAACGTGGAAGTGCGCCTTGTTGGATGTGTAGGTAAATTGTTCGCCGTAAAACGCCTTTTCCGTCACCGTTTGCGCAGTAGCGGGGTAGTTTCCGTCAACGTCCTGCTCGTAAAGGTTGAGCGTGTAGTTAACGTAGTACTTCGCCTTGAGCGTGAGATTTCTGTTCGGCATCGTATCCGATTCGGATACGGCATTGTCACCGTTATACCAACCGGCAAATTCCAAACCGGATTGAACTGTGGGAACAATGTCTTTGAGGAAGTTGCTCAAGTTCGTTCCCGGAGTAACAGCGTAACTGCTATTGGCAAGAGTACCGCCCGTTGATGCGTCCAATGTGAGCGTCACTTGGGAGTTTGGAGTCGTCCACTTAGCGTAGTAAGTTACGTTCTTTTCGGGCATTTTGGAGGGAATTTCCTGCCTTACTCCACTGAAATCCTTTTCTAAATACCAACCTGCAAAGGTGTAGCCTTCACGCGTGGGGTCGGCTGGTGGAGTGATATCCTCTCCGGCTTTTGCTTTTATTGCCTTAATTTCCGTACCGCCGTTAGTCACAAACTTCATCGTGACCTTGCCCGTGCATGCCGAAAGACTCAATGCAAGCACGAAAATAACGGCAAGAAGCAGCAATAAACTTTTTTGCGGTTTTTTCATGGTATATTCTCCTTTTCAAATTGATAATTGTACAAGTATATCATTACGATGTGTTTTTTGTCAACGTGCGCACGCAATATAATATATATTAACTAAAATTTAATAACGTATATATAGCATTGATATATAATTTCGCGGGTATGTATTGACTTTATATTTATTTTAATACTATAATTGTATGGTTATGGAACAAATGGAAAATTTCGCTATGAAAAAAACAGGCTTTACAAGAGTTTTATCTTGCATTTTGGTGATACTGACGGTATTGCTTTTCGGCGGTTGCGAACTGTTGGGTGCTACCTCGAATAACGGCAATCCCGCTGTTTACATTTACCAAAGTGTAATCGAACTTGAGGTTGGACAAACGGTTCAATTGCAGGTTATTTCCACCGACGACTCGGAAATCACGTGGGTATCCGGTGACGAGAGCGTTGCAACGGTAGTGAAAGGTCTTGTAATGGCTGTAGGCGTGGGCGAAAGCGTCATTACCGCGCTTGGGGACAGCGCAATGAGCTCCTGCACGGTAAAGGTCAAGCCCAAGCAACAGCAATCCGCGCCTCCCGTTGATTCGGACACTCCCGACGTTTCGGGCAGTGGTGAAGTGTTCGTGCTTGTTATCAATGCGTTTACATTGGGTGTTGGCGAGAGCGTAACGCTACAAGCCACATCTACTTCAAACGATACAATATCATGGTCATCCTCCGTTCCCACTGTTGCAACTGTGAATAATGGCGTTGTTACAGCGCTCAGCGTAGGCGAAACGGTCATCACCGCCCAAACGAGCAAGGCTTCGGCGCAATGCACGATTACGGTAACCTTTTCCAGTTCGGATGACGCGGCAAAGCCCGGTTACAGACTCGCATGGCGCGACGAATTTAACGGAACAGCTCTTGATACCGACAAGTGGGGCTATCAACTGGGGATTCAGGACCATTACGGCACCTCGACAGGTCCCGTATTTTGGGGGAACGAGGAGCTTCAGTACTACACGCAGCAGGCGGTAACCGTATCGGACGGTTCGCTCAGGATAACCGCCACAAGGCAGGATATGCCCGATGGCAGAAGGTACTCCTCTGCGCGGATTCTTACACGTGACAAGGCAAGCTGGACCTACGGCTACTTCGAAGCGCGCATGAAGACGCCTACGGGGCAAGGAATGTGGCCGGCGTTTTGGATGCTACCTCAACCTTCCACAACTTCAAATAGCAACAACATTTACGGCAGTTGGCCCGCCAGTGGCGAAATAGACATAATGGAAGCAAGGGGTAGGCTGCTCAACAGGGTAGATACAACCCTTCACTTTGGAGGCGCTTGGAACGAGCACGACTACGCTGGAACGTCAACCATATTGGTTTCCAATACCGACGAGTGGCACACATACGCCTTGGAATGGACGGACAGCGACCTTACCTGGTATATCGACGGAAGGCAGGTGTTTACCGTCAATAAATCGCGGTGGTGGAGTCAGGACAAAAGTAACAAAGGTCAGTCCATGCCGTTTGATCAACCGTTTTACATTTTGCTCAATCTCGCCGTCGGTGGCAACTACGACAGCAAGGTGGAGCCGGACGAAACATTCACTTCCGCAACAATGTATGTTGATTACGTGCGCGTATATGAAAAAATTTAACTCGGGTATTGCGAAAAAGATTCCCCGTTTCAAATGTGATTTAACTCGGCTTATATATTTGCTTGCCGAATTAGATAGATAAATGTAAATTATTTTTTGGAGGTATAAAATGAGAAAAACCAAGCTTTTATCATTGCTCGCTTTGCTGGTAATGGTATGCGTTGTTGTTACTGTCGCATTTGCAGCATGTAAAAACAACGGTTCCGGCGAAATCAAACTTTCGCAAACGGAATTGAACCTTGTAGAAGGCGGTAACGCTCAACTTACCGCAACGGTAACAGGCTCGGACGAGGCAATCAGTTGGTCGGTTGAACCTGCAGATGTAGTAAGTCTTACTCGCGTAACGGACAAGATTTACACAGTAAAGGCGTTAAAGGTTGGTACTGCAACTATAACGGTTAAATCAGGCGACCTCAGCGCAACCTGCGCCGTAACGGTTAGCGAAAAGGAAGTAGTAACCATCACATTGAACGGTCAGGCTGTAACAACTGCCAGCGTGGATATGGGCAATACAATTACTCTTGCCGCATCATCTAACAAGGGCAACGCTATCACCGCTTGGACCAGCTCCAACGAAAATATCGCAACGGTTGCAAACGGCGTCGTATCAGGTTTGAAGCCCGGTAAGGTTACAATCAGCGCGCAAGTAACTGCTTCTATTAAGGCTGACATCGAAGTTACAGTTAACTCCGTAGGCGGATATGAATACTACGAAATCAGCGTTGTAAAACCTCCCGAAGCATTATCAAATACTCCCGGGGTTTGGGAATGCTGGACTGAGTGGGGACAATTTGCCGCGCTTAACTACGACAACGGTACCGTAAACATTGACTTTACCGAAAACGGTGGCGCGTGGTACAACATTCAGTTGTTCCATATCGACACAGCAATAGATGCAGGTAAATTTTACAAACTTACTTTCGATATCGACAGTTCCGAAGCAGGTCACATTACAGTCAACGGTAACGTTGTAGAGTTGCTTAAGGGCAAACATTCCTACGAAGTTTATTTCACCAACGGCAACGGATTTAGTATTCAATTCGGTGTTGACGGCGTAGGTATTGATATCTTGGAAGCAAAAGTTGCAATTTCCAACATTCAATACACGGAAGATACCAGCCGCGTAACGCTCAATGCTCCTTCCTTCACCTACAACAGCGATACTGGTGTTATTACAATTAACGATAGTAACTCGGCAGGTGTTAAGAATTACGTTCTCAATCTGTACCAAAACGGTAAATACGTTACAGGTGTAACTATCGCTAAGAGCGGTGACGTAGTTGACTGGTCATTGGTTATCAGTGGAACTTATCAAGCTAAACTCAAGGCAATAGCTACAAACTCTCACTACATCGACTCTGAGGAATCTGCTGCTGTTGAAATCGTAGTTGTCAATGAGGGCGGTATTCACTACACATTCCACAACGAACCGCCGATTGGTTCTGAAGGAAACACTGAAATGGACGCCGGTGGCGCAACCGCTAAGCAAACTCCCGGTATCTGGACTTACTGGTCTTCTTGGTGGGTAACCATTGACGGCGAATTCAAGAACGACAAACTTACCGTAACCTTCAGTAACAACACAGGTAACTGGACCGATACGCAATTGTTCTACAAGCATCCCGGTCTTGAAAGTGGTAAGATTTACAAAATGCAACTGGAAATCGACTCCAACGCAGGCGGTAGAGTAACGCTCAACGGTGCCGAATTTACAATAAAAGAAGGTAAACACGTTTACGATATCGTTTTCACGGAAAATGGTGGAACGTCCATTGCATTGGTATTCGGTCTTAACGGACAGGACACCGCTCAGGAAATACCTGCAGCTACGATGGTATTTGAAATCAAGGGCGTAACGGAAGTTGTAGCAAGCAAGCTTGCGGCTCCTTCCTTCACTTTGGAAGCGGATAACGTTATCAAGATTACCGACACCAACACGACAGGCGTAGGAAGATACGAGCTTGGTTTCTTCCAAGGCGGCGAATTGAAAACTACCGTTGTGGTAGTAAACAACGAGTCGGTTGACCTCAGCAAGGTTGCTGCAGGCACCTACCAAGTTAAACTTAGAGCGATTGCTGCAAATGCGGCATATATTGACTCCGATTGGTCAACTGTTGCAGATCAAATCACTTCCGCAACGGAAAACACTCCCATAGCAAACGGTGAAGAAACCGACGCCTACACCCACCCCGGTAATTGGTACGAATGGCACGACCAAAACTGGAACGGTTCTACGGTAAACGTATCCAAGGCGTATATCGATAAAGACGGCGCAATTAACTACAGTTTCAATATTGTTGCAGGCGCCAACACCTACGATCAAGCGGCTCACCTGTATTATCATTACTCCGACAAGGTTGTAGGCTCAGCTTACACTTTGACGTTGAAAGTTAAATCCAGCGTTGCATGCACCGTTGATTTCTGCGGTGTGAAGAAGGCGTTGACGGTTGGCGATAACGATATTTCCGTTACCTTCAATCAACCCGCTCAAGGTAGTTCCTGGAACGGCAAGCCCATTGGCGCAACTATCCGCATTTACTTCAACAACAGCGGAGAATTCGTTCTTTCCAACATCAACGTTTCAAGCGCTACGCAAACGAAGCTTAACGCGCCTTCCTTTACAGTTGACAGCAGTTCGAAAGTTATCACCATTACGGACAGTAACGCAAGCGGAAGCGTAGGCAGATACGAACTCGGTTTCTTCCAAGGCGAAACGCTCAAGACTACCGTAACTGTTACAAACGGACAGGCAGTAGCTCTCGGTACAGTTCCCTCCGGCACTTACACCGTTAAACTTAAGGCTATTGCCGCAAATGCGGAATACATCGATTCCGATTGGTCCACAACTACGGCAACTATTGTTTCCGCAACGGAAAAAGTTGAAATAGGTTACCACGAAGAGCAAGACGCATTTACAGGTTGGGCTTACTGGGATTCCAAGGTATCGGCAGACTGGAACCAATGGACCAAAGCAACCTGTTCCAAGTGCGAGATGGACGTCAACGGCAAGGTTACAATGTCCTACACCGTTGAGGGTACGGGCGCAGCTTGGGCAATGCAGATGTTCTACAAATCCAACGTAAGCGCTAACGCGTACAACTCCTCTTTGAAGATAACGGCAAGCGTTAATACCACAATTAAAGTATGCGGTCAATCCGTTGAGTTGAAAGCAAATGAAGCTAAGGTAGTAACGGTTACAGGTTACAAGTCCGAAAAAGGCAGTGCTATTGACATTCAATTCGGTTTTACAGGCGGTACTTTTACAATTGAAGACGTAAACGTGACTGCAGCGTAAAGCATTTTTATACAAATAAGCAATTCAAAGGGCGGCGGTATTATCGCCGCCGTCCGAATTTAAAAATGGAGAATATATGACAAAAAAGAGATTAGTGCGATTGATAGCGCTACCCATTGTGGCGGTAATTTTGATTGCTATCATGATAGTTGTCAATTACTTCCTCAATTACTATGCGCTGATAATTCACCGTTTCCTTGCGGGCGATACTACCAACGCCTCCGGTGAAGAAACGTTAGGTGCGCTAGCCGCCGCCGACGAAGTGGTACAGGACGCCGCTGCGGAAAGTATCGTTTTGTTGGAAAACAAAGACGGTTTTCTTCCGCTGAACAACCTTGAAAAGGTCAATCTTTTCGGTTGGGGCGCAACGGATGCAGGTTTTTTGCTTACGGGTGGCGGTAGCGGCGGTACAACCATTACCGACAGTCTCGAGGACGGCACTCCGCGCATCAAGATAGACTTGACGGACGCGTTTAAACAAGCGGGTATCGAATACAACGTTGAACTTACCCGCGCTTACGAAAGTTTCAGCAGCTTCGACGCAGATTACCGTTCGGGCGGTTCAACGGGTGCAAACGCAACGCAAAGTTTGCTAAACCCCGACGCAAGTTTTTACTCTGCGTCACTAATGGACCAAGCTTATTCATATTCCAAGACGGCGGTAGCCGTTATAAGCCGTTGGGGTTGTGAAAACGGCGGCGAAAACGAATTGAAGAGTATCGGTTCGTATCAAAACGGCGATTTCCTTCGCCTTACCGCGCAGGAAAAAGCAATGTTTGATAAACTGCAGGACAAGGGCTTTGACGTAATAGTTTTGCTCAACGTCTGCAACAATATCGAACTTGGGTTTGTTGAGGAATACAGCTGTATCAAGGCGTGTCTGCACGTGGGAATCCCCGGTCAATCGGGAACAATGGCAATCCCCAAGATTATCACGGGCGAAATCAACCCCTCCGGCAGAACAAGCGATACGCTTGCCTACGACTACTCTACAAATAATCCCGTATATGTTAACGCAGTCAAGAACGGCAACGACTTAACCTATCAGGAAGGTATTTACTTCGGTTATAAGTGGTACGAAACGGCGGCAGCGGAAGGATTATTCAACTACGACGAGGTAGTGCAATATCCCTTCGGTTACGGGTTGTCCTACACGACGTTTAGCTGGAGAGTGCAATGGTTCGGCGAGACCGCGCTCACCAAGGACGGACAATACACTGTTAAGGTTACCGTAACTAACACGGGTGACGTTGCAGGTAAGGACGTAGTTCAGTTGTACGGTCATGCGCCTTACATAAATGGCGGTATCGAAAAAGCCGAGCGCATACTGCTCGACTTCGCCAAGACTCCCTTGATTGATCCGGGCAAGTCGGAAACTGTCGAACTGACATTTAAGACGTACGAGTTGGCGTCCTACGACGACTACGACAGGAACAGCAACGGCTTCAAGGGTTACGAACTTGACGCAAGTACGGCGGACAACAAGTACGAAATAGCCCTGATGTCGGACTCTCACACCAAGCTGGACAGTCGCGAAATGAATGTTACGAGCAACATACAGTACGCAAAAGACCCCGTTACGGGCGAGAAAGTAGGCAATCTGTTCACGGGCAGCGACGCGTATGCAAATATGCCAATTGACGGTAGCGCGGCATTTAATACGGCAATCAACTATCTTTCGAGAAAGGATAAATTTGCCAATATGCCCAAGCAATCCGCAGGCACTAGCAACAACGGCAAGGTTAACGCCGCTATAAACTTCAGATATGCAGGCTACAACGACAAGGACGTTTCATTCATCAGTTACGGTAATGACGTCGGTCTGTTCCTTGTTGGCGTACAGGGCGAAAACGATACCGTTACCAAGGCAAGCGCAATAGAGATGTTAAACGGCGCTGATACGTCGGTAAACCTTGTTTACAACAAGGAAATAATTGAACTTTTTGTCAATTACGACAACGAAGATAACCCCGAACTATGGGATTTGCTGCTCAATCAGTTGACGCAAGACGATGTTAAAAACCTCATCGGTCTTGGCGGATTCCAAACGACGGAACTGTTGAGTATCGGCAAACCTCGCGCCAAGGACATGGACGGTCCCGCAGGCTTCAATAACAACGTAAGCAGCCCCGGCAAGTCCAGCCCTTATACACTGTTCCCCAGTGAATCGTTACTTGGTTGCAGTTGGAGCAAGGAAGTTGCCTACAGTGTCGGCGAAGCTCAGGCAAAGATAGCCTCAAGTATGGGCGTAAACGGGTGGTACGGACCGGGCGTAAACCTCCACCGTTCGGTGTACAACTCGCGTAACTATGAGTATTTCAGCGAGGACGCAGTATTGAGCGGCAAGCTTGCAACCGAGATGATTGTAGGCGCCAAGGAAAATAACCTGTACTGTTACCTCAAGCACTTTGCAGTGAGCGAAGCGGGACAAAACCCCAAAAACCTTAACACTTGGCTTACTGAACAAAATCTTCGTGAAAACTACCTCAAGGCGTTTGAAATCGCAGTTAAAGGCGCTAAGGCAAACGCAATGATGAGCGCGTTCAACCGCGTAGGCGCAACGTTGTGCGGTTACAACCACGCATTGCTTACCGACGTTTTGCGTACCGAATGGGGATTCCGCGGTAGTGTAATCACCGACTGGTACGAGGGAAGCGGTTACATGAGCAACCACGAACTGGGTATTCTTGCAGGCAACGATTTGTGGCTGTGCGGCACGACGCAACAACCCGCCGATCTCGATTTGAGCAAGCCGGAAGTTGCTTATGCGGCTCGTCAATCGGTAAAAAATATTTTGTACACGTACATTAGCACCAACGCAACGTCAAGCGGAATCAAGGTCAATCCGGAGGCTCACTCCAACCTGTTTGATGCGTTGTGGATAATCATCAATATTGTTCTCAGTTTGGGAATTGCGGCATGCGTAATATTTGCGGTTTTGCCCTTTGTACTGGATTATATCAACAAACGCAAGGCTCTCAAACAGACTTCAGGTCATGATTCTTCGCAAGCCGATACCCCGCATAGCGACAAAAGGAACGAATAATTAGGGTGGTAAAATGGATAAAAAAAGTATTATTGAACAAATGACTCTACGACAAAAAGCGGACTTTCTTACGGGCAAAAACTTTTGGGAGACTAAGGATTATCCCGAGTACGGTATTCCCAGCCTGTTTTTGTCCGACGGTCCTCACGGACTACGCAGACAAGCCGCCAAGGCGGACCACTTAGGACTTAACAAAAGTATCCCCGCAACCTGTTTTCCCACGGCTGCAACAATGGCTAATTCATGGAACGAACAGCTTGGCGAGGAAATGGGCAAAGCGTTAGGTGAAGAAGCGGCAGCGCAAAACGTCAACGTTCTTTTGGGCCCGGGTACGTGTATGAAGCGTAACCCACGTTGCGGCAGAAACTTCGAGTATTTCTCGGAGGACCCCTATCTTGCAGGTAAAATGGCAGCCAGTTACATAAGGGGAATACAGTCCAACGGTACGTCGGCGTGCGTAAAGCACTATGCAGCCAACAACCAGGAAGAAAGACGTATGGTAACTGACTCCGTCATGGACGAAAGAACCCTGCGTGAAATTTATCTTACGGCATTTGAAATTGCAGTCAAAGAGGGCAAAACGCACGCGGTCATGTCCTCATACAACATGATTAACGGTCAATTTGCCGACGAAAACATCCACACACTGCGCGAAATTTTGCGTGGCGAGTGGGGGTATGACGGAGTGGTCATGTCCGACTGGGCAGGTACCAACAACAAGGTTATGTCCACTATTGCGGGAAGCGACCTCGAAATGCCCGGTTGCCGTTACGGCGCGGACGACGTTGTCAAGGCAGTTGAAAGCGGCGAACTGGATATAAGTTACGTTGACGAGTGTGTCGAACGTATCCTGACGTTGATTGAAAGAACCACCGAAGGCGAAAAGGGCAAGCCGTTTGATGTAGAAGCTCACCACGAGCTAGCGCGTAAATGCGCCGAGGAAAGCATCGTGCTGTTGCAAAACAACGGCGTACTTCCGTTAAAGAAAGAGGCCAGCGTAGCAATTATAGGCGACTTCGCCAAGACTCCGCGCTATCAGGGCGCAGGCTCGTCGGTGGTTAACCCCACCAAGCTGGAAACACCCTTAGGCAGCCTTGGCAAACTCAACTGTATCGCCTATCAAAAAGGTTTCGACCGCTACGGCAAGACCAGCAAAGGACTTATCAATAAGGCGGTTAAACTGGCTAAGCAAGCAGACGTTGTTTTGCTGTACCTCGGTTTGGACGAAATAAGCGAAGCCGAGGGCTTGGACAGGGAACACATCAAGATTCCAAGCAATCAAATAGCACTGTACAAGGCTGTAAGAGCGGCAAGCAAGCAAGTTGTTGTGGTGCTGAGCTGCGGTAGCTCGGTTGAGCTGGATTGGTGCGCCGACGCCGACGCCTTAGTATATGGCTGTCTGTCCGGTCAAGCGGGAGCGTCTGCCGTGATGAACGTTATCACAGGCAAGGTCAATCCGTCCGGTAAACTTGCGGAAACATTCCCCGTTCGTTACGAGGATTGTTCTTCGGCAAGTCACTTCCCCGGCAAGCAAATGACGGTGGAGTATCGCGAAGGACTGTACGTCGGCTACAGATATTACGACACTGTAAATATGCCTGTAACCTATCCGTTTGGATACGGACTGTCCTATACAACGTTTGAGTATTCCGATATTGTTGTAGATGATAACGGTGTTCAATTTACCGTAACCAACACGGGCGAACGTGACGGCGCCGAGATTGCTCAGCTGTACGTTGGTATGAAGGACGGACAGGTATTCCGTCCGACTAAGGAGCTTAAAGGCTTTAAGAAGGTATATTTAGCCAAGGGAGAAAGCAAATCCGTTCGTATTGACTTCGACGATAAGACTTTCCGTTACTTCAACGTTAACACCAATAACTGGGAAGTAGAGGGTGGCGTTTATCAACTTTACATAGGTGCTAGCATAGCCGATATTCGTCTTGAAGGTAGCGTCGAGCGTGCTGCAACCACACAGGATATCCCCTATGACAAATCGCAACTGCCCTCTTACTACAGCGGAAACGTTGCTAACGTTAGTGACGAGGAGTTTACAACTTTGCTAGGCCGAGAGATACCGCCTTCGGGATACAATTTCTACAAAAAGAACCGTATGGTTATCCACGAAAACTGCACGGTGGCAGACCTGCGTTACTCCAAGCGTTGGATAGGCAGGTTCTTCGCGGGGCTGATTCGCTTTGCAATAGGCGTACTCCGTATAACCGGTGGCAGAACCAACGCAAATACTCTTGTAATGGGCGTGTTGCATCAACCCGTACGCGGACTTGCCAAGTTCGGTAATATGAGCCGTAGGCAAATGGAAGCGTTGCTGTTGATGTTTAACGGACATTTCTTCAAGGGTGTAGGAATGTTTTTCAGCAAAGAGAAAAAAACTAAAGGAGAACAGAAATAATGGCAAAGAAAAGCATATTTGAAACACCGCTTTTATCTACTAAAATCAAGTCTGCCAAGGCCAAAATCTTTCCCGAGGGTGCGCTAGGCTACTTCTTGGGTCCGACGCTGGCGCTCATTGCCAATTCGGTCATGTCGAATTACTTCAACATGTACCTATCCAACGTGCTCGGCATTTCGGACTGGTCGGCATTCGGTAAGGCTTTCTTCACCTGGTTACCTGTTATTTCCGTTATCATGGTTGTTGCGGGTAACATTCTCGTAGGTCGCCTGATGGATCGCAGCAAGACCAAGGCAGGCAAGGCAAGACCGCTCATTCTTCTTGCAATTCCGTTGTCGGTGCTTGCATTGCTGGTGTTATTTGTGTTTTCGCCTTTTGCAAATGCCGAAAGTGCTGCGAGCAAGCAAGTAACGGCGTTTATCCTACTTGCAATCGGTTATAACCTATGGTTTGCCATTGCTTATCCTATTTACTATACTTCACACGCCGCGCTCGTCAATCTTTCCACGCGTAACAGCAAGGACCGTTCGTTGCTTGCAACTATATCCAACGCGACAACTCTTGCCGCAATGGGTCTGTGCACAATGATATTGCCATTCTTCCTCAACTTGCTATTTGTGTATCAACTTGACGCTACTAAGCTTCCCGAGGGCGCTTTCGCCGTCATGGACGCAGCCGGTAAACTTCAGTATTACACGCTTGGCGAGGGTGGCGCAGTCATTTACGACCAGGTAGCGTCATATAACCACTGGAAGATTTTTGTTATCGCCCTCATGGTGACGACGGCGCTCGGCGCGCTGATTGAATTTTTCTTTACAAGAGAACGTATCACGGAAGAATCTTTCAATCTTAACATTACCGAGGAAAAGAAAACTATATCCATCAAGCAACAAGCAAAGGTTTGCTTTAAGGATAAGTTCTGGATTATAATGATTGTGTTCTTCTTCCTGTATCAATTGGGCGGTATGATGAAGAACGTATCACAACTGTATTACTGCCAATCTATGTTTAAGGACGAATTCGGCAACTATACGACGGCTAACGGCGGTTTCTGGTCCGGTCAGATCGCTATCTACGGCGCAATTCCCACAGCTCTCGGTATGGTTATCGCTTGGCCTCTTTCCAACAAGATAGGTAAGGGTAAAGCAATTCTGTTTGGTGCAATACTTTCTACAATCGGTGGCGCAATCGGCTTTATTGCTCCGTCTAATCCGTGGGTTGTTGTTGCTTCCTTCGTTATTAAGGCGCTTGGTTCCACGCCGGCAATGTATTTGTCGCTCGCGCTTTTGGCAGACATTCTCGACCATCAAGAGGCTCGAAACGGTGTGCGTACCGACGGTCTCACTATGACTATCTACGGCGCAATTATGGCGGGCATGACAGGTATAGCAACCGGTATCATGAACGGTGTCCTTGTCGCTACCGGATACGATCCGACCAACGGCTACGTCTCCACCGAAGCGCTCCGTACGGCATTACCTTGGATATTCATCGGCGCTGAAACGCTGTGCTATGTAGCAATAGCAATCATCTTCATCTTCATGAGAGTGGAAAAATACAGCAAGGAAGACCATGAGATAATCCTCGAACATCAAAAAGCTGCCGCGCTTGCCGCAGGCGAGGAATGGATTGAGCCGGAAGAAAGACTTCGTAGAGAGGAGGAAGAATCCAACCGCTTGGCGGAAGAAGCAAGGATAGCCGAACTCAAGGCTAAGTGCGACAAGAAAGGCTTGAACTTCGAGGAGGAAGAAGCCAAGTATCAGGCAAAGCTTGAGGCTAAGCGCAAAGCCGCCGAGGAAAAGAAAGCCGCAAAAGAAGCGAAAAAGGCTAAAAAGGTTGAACAAACTCCCAACACCGAAGAAGATAAATCTAATCAAGAATAACATCATACAATAGCCACTTGTGATTGAAACGGTGACGTTCCCGATCACAGGTGGCTAGCCACTAATGGCAATCGAGGAAAAATGAAACTAATAAGTTTTGCGGTACCTTGCTACAATTCGCAGGAGTACATGCGCAAATGTATAGAAAGTATTTTGACTGGTGGAGAGGACGTTGAAATAATAATAGTCAACGACGGCTCCAAGGATAACACCCTGCAAATAGCGCAGGAATACGTGGAAAAATATCCAACTATCGTCAAGGTTATAGACAAAGAAAACGGCGGACACGGATCAGGTGTAAACGCCGGCATGCATACTGCAACGGGATTGTATTACAAGGTTGTGGATAGCGACGACTGGGTAGATGAAGACGCATTGCGTACGCTTATCGACACAATCAAGCAACATTTGTCAGCCGAGCAATTGCCCGACTTGTACATCACCAACTTTATATACGACCGCGTAGTTACCAATGAACAGTACGTATCCGACTATGTAAAAATGATGCCGCAGGGGCAAATTATCGGCTGGGACAAGGTTAAAAAATTTCGACTCAGCCACATGCTTTTGATGCACTCACTCATGTACAAACGCGAAAAACTGCTTGCAAGCGGCACCGTGCTACCCGAGCATACCTTTTATGTGGACGAGCTATACGCGTACAAGCCGTTGCCCTACATGGAAACAATTTGCTACCTTAACCTGAACCTGTATCATTACTTTATAGGTAGAGCAGACCAATCCGTCACCAAGAGCAATATGCTGGCAAGATACAAGCAACAGCTTCGCGTAATGCGTGAAATGATTGACTCATACACATGGGACGAAATACGCAAAATGCCCAAGGGACTGCGTCGATATATGTGGCATTCGTTGGCGGTAATCATGGTACTGGCAACTTTCTATACCTGTGCTGAGTGGTCGGATGAAAGGAAGCAAGCAATCAATGAATTGTGGCAACACCTCAAGGAAAGAGATATCAAGCTGTACCGTAGGTTACGCCATAGGTCGTATGTGACGTTCGTCAATTGCATGGGATGGCGTATGCGCAAATTTGTACTCAATAAGGGGTACGATATTCTCTGCAAAGAAATAAAATTAGGTTAAAATATGAAATACGATTTTCTTATTGTCGGCGCAGGACTTTTCGGCGCTGTCTTTGCGCATGAAGCGACTAAACGTGGCAAAAAATGCCTCGTTATCGACAAGCGCAGCCATATTGGTGGAAATATTTACACCCACGAAGTGGAAGGTATCAACGTCCACGTGTATGGCGCGCATATTTTTCACACTTCCGATAAAGTAGTGTGGGATTACGTCAATAATTTCGCCGAGTTTAACAATTATGTCAACTCACCCGTTGCCGTATATCATGGCGAGGTGTACAACTTGCCCTTTAACATGAATACGTTTTCGAAGATGTGGGGTGTGGTGACTCCGCAACAGGCCAAGGCAAAAATTGCCGAACAGGTGAAACAGGCGAATATAACCTCACCCAAAAACCTTGAGGAGCAAGCCATAAGTATGGTTGGCGAGGATATATACAAAAAACTCGTCAAGGAATACACCGAAAAGCAGTGGGGTAGGGATTGCAAGGATTTACCTGCATTTATCATTAAACGTTTGCCTGTACGCTTTATCTACGACAACAATTATTTTAGCGACAAATATCAAGGCATACCAATTGGCGGTTACACCAAGATGGTGGAAAAATTGCTTAACGGTGTTGAAGTTAAATTAAATTGCGACTTTTTGGCAAATAGAAGCGAGTTGGAAAAAGTCGCCGATAAGATTGTATATACAGGACCGATAGACGCACTTTTCGATTACCGACTGGGTGAATTGGAGTTTAGGACGCTCAAGTTCAAAACGGAAACACTCGATACCGATAACTATCAAGGTAACGCTGTAGTAAATTATACTTCACACGAAGTTGCTTACACTCGAATTGTAGAGCACAAGCATTTCGAATTCGGTTCTCAACCTAAGACTGTAATAACAAGGGAGTATCCCCAAGCTTGGCAACAAGGCAGTGAGCCGTACTACCCCGTTAACGACGACAGGAACAACAGTTTGGCAGCTCAATACGTTGCTATGGCGCGTCAAGCGGGATATATTCTCGGTGGCAGACTTGCCGACTACAAGTATTACGACATGGACAAGATTGTCAAAAACGCGTTGCTACTTGCCGACCAAATTCTATCGTAATTACTCGGAATCTGAGAACTGCGAAGCTTAAATCGTAAATGTTGTACACTTTAACTACTTTTACTGCAAATAAACGGTATGAATAAAACAGTTAAACTATCTGTAATCATCATAGTTGTTGCCTTGCTGTATATGACGGTTGTATTGACAGCGTGTCAAGGTTCAACTGCAACACAGACGGGCACGATATCGGATATTACCAAGGGATACTTCGCTGGTGTGGAAGGTGCGTCATCCGTTACTATTAACTTAGATGATTACGTCAACGCAAACGGTACTTCGGTCACCTATTCCGCGCAAAGTGACAACGTTGACATCGCAACTGTATCAGTTGACGGTGCAACGCTTACCGTATCTCTTCAAGGCGCCGAAGGAAATACTTTTATTACCGTTTTTGTTTATTCCAACGGCAAAAAAAGCTTTTCTTTGTCTTTCGGTCTCACTGCCAAGGTTTACGAACGTGTTGCGTGTATCGGCGATAGCCTTACTTACGGACACAGTTGGCACAACCAGTCGTACCCCGTGTATTTGCAGGAAATACTCGGTGATGCCGTGGAGGTAAAAAACTTCGGTGTAAACGGTTCTGCAGTAACCAATCGCAATGAAACTAATTATCGTCTGAAATACGACACTTTGAAGGAGTACGCGGACAGTCTTACTTTTCAACCGGATATCGTTGTTGTTATGCTCGGTTCAAACGACGGATACAACTGGACGGGTTCTGCACCCACGTTTGAACAGGAATACACTAAACTGCTCAATTCGTATTTGGAAAGTGGTGTTGAGCAAATCGTCATGCTCACGTCTCCGCCCACGCTCAAAAATAACGCATTTAATATACCCGATGAAGTGCTCAGCGGACAGATATGTCCCCGTCAACGCGCTATCGCTATTCAATTCGGTTTGCCGCTAGTAGATGTGCGTGCGGCTTTTGAGGCTTTGGACAGCTTCGATTCGCTTTACCGTACGGGAGACGGAGTGCATTTCTCGGTAGAAGGTGCACAGTTTGTTGCGCAACTCGTTGCCGATAAGTTAATTAAGTTGTAATAACCAATTACTTTGTTATAATACATGGCGCCACCGTGTTCCTTTTTTATGCACTCGTTTAAATTAACGGCATGATATTTCCGCAACGTCAGTTTAGCATCAAAACGATAAAAAATATACCGCAATGACTTTGGGGATAGAATTGACAACCCTCAGTAAAATTGGTATAATTTTTAATACATTTTTACAAATGCTTCCGTAGTTAAATGGATATAACAAGCCCCTCCTAAGGGCTAGTTATGGGTTCGATTCCCGTCGGGAGTACCACAAAACCGTAAGATTTCTCACAATCTTGCGGTTTTTCTTTTCTGTAATATTTTATATCTATTATTTTTCAGAAATATATTGACATATTCTTTGTTATGTATTATACTACAACGATTTAGTATAACAAATGCTAAATGGAGGCATGGGCGAAAAGGAGTTTTTAAATGAGTGATTATCGTTATGTAACTAAAGACCAGTATTCTGAGGCTAAGCAAGATTTAATCGAACTAATCAATCTCGTACAAGATGAGGTTCGCGATTACTTTACTTTTCGCTATGACTTTATTGGTAGCGTATCAAGGAACATGGTCACCATGGACTATGATTCCAATGTAGGTTATGATTTCGATGTCAATCTTCGTGTAAATGATGATGAGGAAAATTATTCTGCTGAAGAGATAAAACAGATTTTAAAAAAAGGATTTGACAAATTCGCCCATCTATTTAAATATGATTATAGTGAGGATAGTACACGTGTTTTAACCATCAAAGTAAAAGACAGACAACATTCGAGAATATTGCATAGCGCCGACTTTGCTGTTGTTCATGATGGTAGTAAAGGACAGCAGTATATACATTATAATAAAAATCAACAAACATATGAGTGGCAATATCAGCCGAAATCGTATTACAAATTAGATGAGCGTATTGCTATAATTAAAGAAAATAATCTTTGGCAAAAAGTGCGTGATTTGTATTTAAATAAGAAGAATAATAATACTGATGGGAAAAAGTCTCGTTCTCTATTTGCCGAGACAATAAATGAAATATATATGCAATATTTTGAGTGATAATAAAACTGCCAATATATGAACACTCTGAAAAAATATTGTGGTGTTTTCGCTATAATTATATATTATTAAAGCGATAATACAATAATGGGATAATTTGTAAAATACGCGTAATTTATCATTAGTAAAAACAACGATGCGGATGTTACTCTGCATCGTTGTTTTTTTTGTTGGTGAGTTATAAGCGGCTATTTGCCCAGTGAAAACCTAAATTGACGCGGGGTCATGCCGTATTGCTTCTTGAATTGGCGGTTGAAGTAGGACACGTTGTTGTATCCCACTTGATAGGCAATGGTTGCAACGTCGTCCTGCGTGTCGCGCAATTGACGTCCCGCAACGGTCAGGCGGTAATTGTTGACGTAATCTACGACGCTAACGCCTGTCAGCTGCTTAAACAGCTTCATTGTGTAAAATTCGCTGTAGCCGCAGTGTTTGGATAATTTTTCTATTGTTATTTCATTCATATATTCCGCACGGATATATTCCAACGCTTTGCGCACTGTATATAAACGTCTATCCTCGGCAAGATTTTGCTTGACGTTCATCAGGCGATTATTGTAAATGTGGTAAAACATCCAGTACAGGTTGGCTTTTATGTCCAGCTCGGCGCCCTCCTTGGTGCTGTCGCTCATAAGTATGGATGTCATGCTTTGATCGAACGGATGATACCAACTGTCAGTAGGTCTCACAATGCACGGCACGGAGTGCTTTTCGTTCAACAGCGGAGCAAAGTATTTTAGCGTGCATACGTCCGCTCCTCCCGTCTCCAACAGTCGCAAATTAAACACAATGACGTCTGCAATCATTTCGTTGTTGCCCAGACGGTTGATTGCGTGCATAACAAACGGTCGCAGTATAATAATATCTCCTGCCTCAGCCGTGTACTTTACGCCGTCAACGGAAACTTCGCCAATACCGCTTTGCACCTTGATGATTTCCATTTCCTCATGCCAGTGGATGGGTTGAAATGGCAACTGCTCGCTTACTTTTGTGTGATACTGCGCAAATGGCAGTAGCGGAGTTCCGTGAGTTACTTTTTCCTTATATTCGTTATAGTTTTTTTCGTTAATCGAGTGATAATCCATAGTATTTACAGTGTTGTTTACAATACCGAACAAGTTTTCTTGTATGGAATTATTTATTTGCTGAATTTCGAATATTTTGTTACTTTCCTGTTCATTATATAATAGCAATTGAAAAAAGTAAACAAAATAACAGTATTGTGTTAGTTTTTTACAAGATATTGCAATCAATTTTTTATAAAAAACAATATAATGATGGCGTAAACAGCAATTTAGTTTGCGATTTGACAATAAGTAAGGAGGTAAACGCAATGCTTAGATATGATTACGATTACGAAAGAGAACACCGAGACCCGTGTGATGTTTTTGAGGAACAGCGCGCATATGTTATTGCATTGGGGCTTACAAATGCTTTTATGCAACTTGGTAAATAGATATCCTTTTATGTAAAAATACTCCGCAAGTCTTGTTTGACTAGTGGGGTATTTTTATTTTATATATAAACTTTAGATAGTATTGAAACTTTATTTTCGGTGTGGTAAAATATAACCTATGAAGATAATTCATTGCGCAGATATACATTTAGATTCGCCGCTAATTGGCGTAAAAGACTCGGGCGCGCGTCGCCACGAGTTACTTGTTGCGCTAATGAACATGTCCGAATATGCCAATAATAACGGCGTTTCGGCAATTATTGTTGCGGGCGATTTGTTTGACGATAGGTTCGCTACATCCTCTACTGTGGAAAGCGTAGCGGAAATTGTTCGTGCAAGCAAGGCGGCTTGGTTTGTGTTGCGTGGCAATCATGGCGGACGTGATCCTTACGTCAAGCTACACGAACTTTGTTCGCAAATCAACTTCTTTGAGGATTCCTGGACATCGTACAACCTCGGCAACGTTACAATTTGCGGACGCGAACTGGGACATAACGACGTTGAACAGTGGGGCAGACTCTCTTTGGATGCGTCCCGTTACAACATTGTGGTTTTGCACGGCGATATTGACGACGACAGCTACGGCTTGATAGACAAGCGCGCATTGGCAAACAGTGGTGCCCGATACGTTGCATTGGGACACAGGCACACCTTCGCGGAGCACAAGCTTGGGGTTGTTCGTGCATGTTACAGTGGCGTATTGGAGTCGCGCGGATTTGACGAACCGACGTCCGGCTTTGTCGAAATAGATACCGATACGGATAAGATTTGCTTTATCAAGCAGCCCATTCGCTCGGTTGTTACCACGCTGATTGACGTAACGGATATCACAAGTGATATTGCATTGCAACGCCTTGTGTCCGATACGGTAGCAGACGTGTCTCCACGCAATTATCTAAACGTCGTATTATGCGGAAGCGTCACTGCCGATTTGCACACGTCAGTGGTTAAGCAGCTACTTCAAGATAGGTTTTTCGCGTTGCGGATAAAGGACGAAACGACAACTAAGATTGACGTTTCCTCTCTGTTAAACGAAGTGTCGTTGCGCGGCGAGTTCGTAAAGCTTGCAATGAACGAAAAAGACGAAAAACTTCGTGACGAAATTATAAAGCTTGGATTGTTAGCGCTAAACGGAGGGAACTTATGAAGATAATTTCCGTTCACGTGGTGGCGTTTGGCAAACTCAAAAACGTCAATTTGCAGTTTAATAGTGGACTAAACGTTTTGCAGGAGGCAAATTCCTTTGGCAAAACTACAATGGCGGGCTTTATCCGCGCAATGCTGTATGGGCTTGCATCCACGCGTTCGAAGGATATCAATAATTTATCTCACTTCGCGCCATGGGGCAGTACGGATAAGTTTGGCGGAAGCATGGTTGTGGAGCACAACGGCGAAACCTACCGTATCGAACGCTTTTTCGGTTCAACCGCCCGTCACGAAACGCTCAGGGTTACCAACGAAAAGACGGGAAGTCCTGTCGATTGGGTCAAGCAACCGGGCGAAATGCTGCTTGGACTGACGGCGGATAGTTACGACCGTTCGGCGTATTTCCCGCAGGAAGCGGTGGAGTTGGCTAACAACGAAAACCTCGACAACCGATTGGCAAATTTGGTGGGAGACACCGCTGAGGATTACGAAAAAGTTCAAGAAAGGCTACGCTCTTACAAGAAAAGCCTTCGATACGAGCGCGGTCTCGGCGGTAAAATATACGAGTTGGAAACGCAAAAACGTCAGTTGGAAGAGCAACTGAACAACGCGCAACAGGCGGAAAGACGGGCGAGCGAAATTGACAAGCGCCTAGCTCAGATTGAACAGGAAAAAAGGGCGTTAGAGCAACGCTACGCGGAGTGTCAGGAGCAGTTGACAAATTTACAGCTGACGACGCAATCAACCTTTCTTGATATAAAACATCAGAAAAAACAGCCGATACTAAATAAATTTACGATAGTTGTCGGCATTATACTTATAGTAATTGGAATTGTATTTGCAGTTCTCGGCGCAATTGAAGTCTTGCCACTGAAAATCAGTCTTGTTATCTCCGTTGGAGCATTTGGTTTGGTTGGCGTAGGATTGATACTGGTGTTAGCGGAGCATATTGTACAAAAATACCGTCCTAGTGGGCTTCCGAATGGCACACAACAGTCAATAACGGAGTCAGCTGGCAATGACAAGTTTACAACTCAATATCTCGAAGACGCTCAAAGGTGTGTTAAAGCTTTGAGCGAGCTGTCAACGGAGACGGGACGGCTCAGTGAGGAGCGCAAGGGACTTACGTTTAACAGCGTTGAGATAATGGACGAGATCATGACCGTGGAGGAACAACGCAAGGACGCCGTGCACCGCTACGAAGTGGCGGATAGAGTAGTCAAACTTTTGGAACAGGCCAAGGACAATTTGTCGTCAAGCTACTTGCCACGGTTATGTGCGCGTTGCAGTGAGCTTTTGCAGGAAATTACGCAAAATGAATACAGCGTAGTGGTAGATCGCAACTTTACGGTTAGTCTGCGAGAAAAGGGACAAACGCAGCAGATTTCCGAATTTTCACGCGGTATTCGTGAAATAACACTGCTGTGTTTCCGTATTGCTTTATCCGAATTGCTTTACGACAACGCAATATCATTTGTAATCATTGACGATGCATTTGTCAACTTCGACGAGGACAACTTTGCTCGTGCAACCATGCTGTTGAAAAAGTTGTCAACACACGCGCAGGTTGTTTACTTTACCTGTCATCAACGTACAGGTAAGCTGCTTAAATAAGTTAACTGCAACATTTTATGTTACGACTGCTTATTTAATATTCGTACGTAATATGTTGCTTACATCACATAAAATTATATTAAGAGGTGAATATATGGACTTTGTAACATTCAGCAAAGAAATACGTAAAAACACCTTGCGTTGCTTACATTCGCAAGGCTCGGGGCACGTCGGCGGAAGTCTGTCGATAGTGGACGTGTTGGCTGTTCTGTACGGAAAGCATATGGACGTTGATCCTGCCAACCCCAAAAAGGACGATCGCGACCAACTTGTGCTTAGCAAGGGACACGCCGGACCTGCGCTTTACGCAACGCTTGCTCTCAAGGGCTTTTTCCCGGTGGAGTGGTTGGATACACTCAACAAATTGGGAACACGGCTTCCCAGTCACGCCAATCTCAACCTGACTCCCGGTGTAGATATGACCGCGGGAAGTCTTGGACAAGGATTATCTTGCGCGTGCGGTTTGGCGCTCGCCAACAAGGCTAAGGGTATCAACAAATACGTTTACGTCATCAACGGTGACGGGGAACTTCAGGAAGGGCAAAACTGGGAAGGCGCTATGTTTGCCGCAAATAAACACCTGGATATCATAGTATTGGTGGATAACAACAAACTGCAAATTGACGGCGCGACGAAAGACGTAATGAACGTAGAAGATATTGAAGCCAAGTTTAAGGCGTTTGGCTTTGAAACGCAACGCGTGGACGGACACGACCACAATGCACTGGACAAAGCTATAACTCAGGCGAAGAAACAAAAAGGCGCACAATGTATCGTTATGGATACAGTCAAGGGTAAGGGCGTAAGCTTTTATGAAGCGATGGGCGCAGGCGTACACAGCACAAACGTCACCGATGAACAGTACGCTAAAGCTCTTGAAGAACTAGTTTGAAAGCACATTTTCGCCACACCTACCGCGCGACTGTGTTTTCAAAAGTTATTTATAACAAGGAGATTATCGTAAAAAATGGAATTACGCAAAGAATACGTTGGCGAGCTATCACGCTTGATGAAGCAAAATGACAAAATATTTATTCTTGACGCCGACCTTGCAGGCGCAGGCGGCACAACTCCCTTGTACAAGGAATTTCCCAACAGATGTGTAGATGCAGGCATTGCCGAAGCGAACATGACGTGTATTGCCGCAGGGCTTTCGGCAAGCGGATATATACCTTTTATACACAGTTTCGTACCTTTTGTTGCAAGGCGAGCGCTTGACCAGATAGCTGTGTCCATAAGCTACTCCGAGCAGAATGTAAGGATAGTGGGTTACGATCCCGGTGTTCACACAACCTCAAACGGTGGCACACACATGTCCTTTGAGGACATTGCCACAATGCGCGCGCTTTGTAACGTTGCCATATTGGATGTTGTTGACGGCGTACAACTGAGGAAGGCATTGCCCTACATTGTGGAGCACAAGGGTCCCATGTACATCCGTTTCGTACGCAAGCAGACGGAGGAACTTTTCGACGACAGCTACGAATTCCGTTTCGGCAAGGCGGATAAATTGATGAGCGGAAAGGATTTAACAATTGTTGCAAGCGGTACGTCGCTATTGGACGCGAAGCAAGCGTGCGATATATTGAAAAAAGACGGAATCAAGGTTGACTTGTTGGGAATTCACACTATAAAGCCACTGGACGATAAGGCTATTATAACCTCAGCCAAAAAGACAGGCGCAGTGTTGACGGTGGAAAATCACAGCATACACGGCGGTTTGTATTCGGCGGTATGCGAAGTTTTGTCCGCAGTGCACCCCACGCTTTGCGACGCCGTTGCAGTTCGCGACAAACTTACGCAGGTTGGCAGTCTCAACGACCTCAAGCGCGATTACGGTCTGACGGTAGATGATATTGTTACCCGTGCCAAAAACTTGGTTAAAAAGAAGTCAAATATCTAAATACGGGTAAATTAACTATTCGGAACAATATTTAAATGTGTTAAATTACTGTAACAAATAAAAAGGAGTTACATCATGTATGATGTTTTAATAATCGGGGCAGGCGTAGTTGGTTCGGCTGTGGCAAGAGAACTTGCACGTTACAAGTTATCAATTGCTGTAGCCGAAAAGGAACAGGACGTGGCAATGGGAACGAGTAAAGCCAATTCGGGTATTGTACACGCAGGTTTCGACGCGAAAACTGGCACAAATAAGGCAATTTACAACGTTTTGGGCGCGAGAATGTACCCCCAACTTGCCGAAGAACTGGAGTTTCCCTATCGCAAAAACGGCGCATTTGTGCTGTGTTTTGACGAAAGCGACAAGTATAAACTTGAGGAGCTGCTAGAGCAAGGCAAACGCAATGGCGTTAGCGGACTGTCAATCCTCACGGGTGAAAAAGTTCGTGAAATAGAGCCAAATGTATCCGACAAGGTGGTAGCTGCGCTGTATGCTGAAACTTCAGGCATTGTCAGCCCCTACGAGATGACAATTGCCCTTGCGGAAAACGCAGCGGAAAACGGCGTGGAGTTCCTGCTCGGGCAAGAGGTAACGAGCATAAAAAGGTCAAAAAAAGGCTTTAAAGTGCAGCTGTCCGACAAAACCGTCGAGGCAAAGATTGTTGTAAATTGCGCAGGTGTCTATGCCGACGATATTTATAACGCTTTTACCGACAGTCAAAGCATGCGTATCATTACGCGTAAAGGCGAGTACTGTCTGCTGGATAAGAAATGCGGCGGTCTGACGGACAAAACGTTGTTCCAACTGCCAACTGAGTTAGGCAAGGGGATACTTGTGGCGCCTACAACGCACGGCAATATTATTGTCGGACCTACTGCTGCGGATTTACCCGTCAAGGACGATATCGATACTACTTACACCGGGTTAAATCTTGCATTTGACACTGCAACCAAAAGTGTACCAAGTCTATCGCGTCGCAATATCATCACGCAGTTTGCGGGACTTCGCGCGCACCCCGAAGGTGGAGACTTTATCATTGGCGAAAGCGAAGTGCCTAATTTTTACAACGTGGCGGGAATCGAATCCCCCGGGTTGACTGCAGCGCCTGCGATTGCAGTGGATGTTGCGGAGGAAATTGCCAACCGTCTCAACGCGGACAAAAATTCCAACTTCAACCCCAAGAGGAAAGCGATACCCTGTTTTGCACGTATGAGCGACAGCGAACGGGAGCAGTTAATAGCACGCAATCCGCTTTACGGTAAGATAGTTTGCCGTTGCGAAAACGTTACCGAAGGGGAAATTGTCGATAGTATTCGCCGTCCGCTTGGCGCAACGGATTTGGATGGAGTAAAACGTCGCACGAGGGCAGGCATGGGCAGATGTCAAATGGGTTTCTGCACGCCTCGCATTATGGAAATATTGGCGCGCGAACGCAATACGGATATAACTGAAATTACCAAAAACGGCAAAGGTAGCAATGTTGTGCTCGGGAGGACGGAATGAAAAATTGTGATCTTGTAATTATCGGTGGCGGTCCTGCGGGGCTTGCCGCTGCGGTCGCAGCATTCGATGAAGGGTTGCGAGACATTATCATACTGGAACGTGAACCGACTCTCGGCGGAATACTCAATCAGTGCATACATAACGGTTTCGGCTTGCACACCTTCAAGGAGGAGCTTACCGGTCCCGAGTATGCTGCCCGTTTCGAAAAGTTGGTTTACGACCGCAAAATAAACTACAAGCTTGGTAGCACTGTTATCAACGTGACTCCGCAAAAAGTCGTTACCTACGTTAATGAGCAGGAAGGATTGAGCAAGATTCAAGCCAAGGCGATTATTCTCACTTGCGGATGCCGTGAACGTCCGCGCGGAGCAATCAATATACCCGGTGCAAGGGCTGCGGGGATATTCTCGGCGGGTACCGCGCAAAAGTTGGTAAATATACAGGGACTTATGCCCGGAAAGGAAGTTGTTATACTCGGTTCGGGCGATATCGGTCTTATCATGGCGCGTCGAATGACATTTGAGGGGGCGCACGTCAAGGCGGTAGTGGAGCTCATGCCCTATTCGTCGGGACTTAACAGAAACATCGTTCAGTGCCTCAACGATTTCAACATTCCGCTTAAATTTTCGCATACGGTTGTGGATATCAAGGCTACAAACGGCAGGGTTTCCTCCGTTGTAATCGCGCAAGTAAATGATAAATTGCAGCCAATCATGGACACCACGGAGGAAATCTCCTGCGACACCTTGTTGCTGTCCGTTGGACTTGTACCGGAAAACGAGCTTGCAGGATACGCGGGAATAGAGATTTCGCCCATCACAAACGGAGCAATTGTTGACGACCGCATGATGACTAGTGTTGAAGGTATTTTCGAATGCGGAAACGTGTTGCACGTACACGATCTTGTGGATTACGTCAGCGAAGAAAGCGCTCACGCAGGCAGATGCGCGGCGCGTTACGTTACTTGCAGTGGTAAAGTAAACGGTTACGTGCCTACAGTTGGTACCAACGGCGTGAGGTACGTCGTCCCGCAAAAAATTGCCAAGAGTGACAGTGCTGAGCCGATAAGTCTTCGCATGCGCGTATCCAACGTATTCAAAAATGTGGAAATAGCGGTGCTTTTGGACGGTGAAAAGATTACCTCTCGCAAAAAGCAGATAGTAACTCCCGGCGAAATGGAAACAATCGTACTTAACGGCGAACTTGTACAAAAAGTCAAAAAAGGTCAAAAACTTGAGGTCACACTCAACGTAGGAGGTACGAAATAATGAAAGAGTTAATTTGTATCAATTGTCCGTTAGGGTGCAGGCTTAACGTTGACGACAGCAACTTAGCAGATATCAAGGTTACAGGCAATACCTGTTTGCGCGGTGTGAAATACGCAGTCAGCGAGGTTACCGCTCCTAAGCGCATGGTAACAAGTTCGGTACCGGTAGCGGGTTCAAGCGTTAGTAGAGTATCCGTTAAAACCGACAATCCCGTACCGAAGGAAAAGATATTCGACGTGCTAAAGCTTATCAAAACTGTCAAAGCAACCGCTCCCGTGGAGATTGGCGACGTTTTGTACCGTAATATCTGCGACGGAGTAAATATAGTTGCTACGAGTACCGCACCCAAGGTTTGAAAGCACATTCATCGCGACTGTGATTTCAAAAACGCTTTATTTAAGGAATAATTATGGACAAATACATACTTGCTTTGGATCAGGGTACAACCAGTTCGCGCGCAATTGTTTTCAACCATAAAGGTGAAATACTCGGTTCGGCGCAACAGGAATTTCCGCAAATATACCCTCACACAGGTTGGGTGGAGCACGATCCTAACGAAATACTCGGTAGTCAAGTGGGAGTTATTGCCGAAGCGCTCATTCGCGCAGGAGTGACCTGCGAGGATATTGCCGCTATCGGCATCACAAATCAACGCGAAACCACAATTGTGTGGGACAAGCGTACGGGCAAACCCATCTACAACGCCATTGTGTGGCAATGCAGGCGCACTGCGGAGTATTGTGAGCAATTGAAGGCTCAGGGACTTGATAAGGTTATCTACGACAAGACGGGACTTGTATTGGACGCGTACTTTTCCGCTACAAAGCTCAAGTGGATATTGGACAACGTCCAAGGTGCACGTGACAGGGCAAATAAGGGAGAACTGCTGTTCGGTACCGTTGATACGTATCTTATGTGGCACCTGTCAAAGGGTAAGATATTCGCAACCGACTATACCAACGCCTCACGCACAATGTTGTACAACATACACACTTTAACGTGGGATGTTGAGCTGTTAAAGCTCTTTGATATACCGAAATGTATGTTACCCGAGGTAAAACCCTCCGGCTACAACTACGGTTGCGCCAATCACACGGTTGTAGGTAGCGATATACCCATTTGTGGAGTGGTTGGCGACCAACAGGCGGCGCTGTTCGGTCAGTTGTGCGTGGAAAAGGGCTCGATGAAAAACACCTACGGCACAGGCTGTTTCCTCTTGATGAATACAGGGGATACTCCCGTTTGTTCGGAAGGACTTGTTACTACGCTTGCCGCGAGTTGCGATAACAAACCGCAGTACGTGTTGGAAGGTAGTGTATTCATGGGCGGCGCAATAGTTCAGTGGTTGCGCGACGAAATGCGAATGATACGTCAGGCGTCGGATACGGAAATGTACGCTATGCGCGTCAAGGACACCAACGGCGTGTATCTCATTCCTGCATTTGTAGGACTGGGCGCACCCTACTGGGACGCTAAGGTTCGCGGTACCGTTTACGGATTAACCCGCGGCACCAAAAAGGAACACTTTATCCGCGCAGCGCTTGAAAGCATCGCATATCAAGTTTATGACGTAGCAAAAGCAATGGAAAAGGACCTCGGCAGTCCTATCACCTCGCTAAACGTTGACGGCGGCGCCTCTGCAAATAACTTCCTATTGCAATTTCAATCGGATATTTTGCGTACGAAAGTGGTTCGTCCCAAGGTTGTGGAAACGACGGCGTTAGGCGCGTGTTATCTTGCGGGACTTACAGTCGGCTACTGGAAAGATGTTGAGCATATCAAGCAAAACAAGCATATCGAGCGCGAATTTACTCCCTCGATGGATGAGGAACGCAGCAAAAAGCTTGTTAACGGTTGGGCAAACTGTATCGCGCGCGCAAGATACAAGGCATAGAATGTTGCAGTTCGGGTGTTTTCACCAGTAACGAAGTACACCAGTTTAAAGGAATAAAGTAAACTCAAATAGGCGAAGCGTAGCGCTTCGCCTATTTGTATTGGCGCCGAGACGGGTTGAGGTTTCACAACTCGGTACTGTGCAATAGTGAGTTTTTATGTACGCATGATGTGCGCTTATGTTGACTATAAACTATATTTATGTTATTATTTTATAATATGAAAGGCGTAATTCTCACCAATCCATACGATACGTATTCGGTGCAACGGCACAAGGTTCAACGCATGCAACAGGAGTTGACTGCGCTGGGAGTTGACGTTTGCGTTACGCCTAACGACCAATTTGTTGCGGATATAACCAACGGCAAAATAAATTGTAATGTGAATGCCGATTTTGTTTTGTTTTTTGATAAGGACAAATACACAGGCGCCATGTTGGAAAAGTGCGGAGTAAGGCTGTTTAACAGCGCCAGCGCTACGGCAATATGCGACGACAAGATGTTAACGCACATTACGCTTGCGGGACACGGTATTCCCATGCCGGATACTCTGCCGGGGGCACTATGTTACAATCCCGACGGCACAATAAGCGAAGGATATGCACAGTTAGCTTGCGACAAACTCGGTTTACCCATGGTAGTAAAGCAATGCCACGGCAGTTACGGCGAGCAGGTGTATCTTGTTTCCACCAAGCAAGAACTTGTTGCTTTACTGTCCGAAATCAAGACAAAAGCCTACCTTCTTCAACGGTTCGAAAGACAAAGCTGCGGTAGGGATATGCGCGTTATCGTCATCGGCGGAAAAGCGCAATGCGCAATGCTTAGGGAAAACATGCAGGACTTCCGTTCTAACGTGGCGCATGGTGGCAGGGCTGAGGCGGTAAATATTTCCAAATCCATTGCCAAGATGTGTGAAAAGGCGGCAAAAATCATCGGACTGGATTATTGCGGAATAGACGTATTGCTAGGGGATAACCCGAAAATCTGCGAAGTGAACAGCAATGCAATGTTTGAAGCTATGGAACAGGTTACCGGCGTAAACGTCGCAAGGCTCTACGCCGAGCATATCGTTAACAGTGTAAACAATCATCGTAAGGTCAACGGATAGATTGATATATGGTGTTCAAGTCGATGATACCGACAAGAAATATTTATTTGTACATTATTTAAAGTGATTGCCGAACCTATCAGGTGCGGCGAGCGGGAGAAAATATGGAATTAAAAGAATTTTTGGATAGCAGTTATACCTCCTATCATGCAACGGAAAACGCTTGCAAAATGCTAGAGGAAGCAGGTTTTACCGAACTTAAGCTGGGTGACAATTGGCAACTGGAGCAGGACGGCAGATATTACGTTACGCGCAACGGTAGTTCGCTGATAGCCTTCGCTGTGGGAGAATACTATATTTTCAACATATGTGAGTGTCACACGGACAGCCCTGCATTCAGGATTAAGGGCAACAAGCTAATCGAAACCGAAGGGTTGAAACGCCTCAACACGGAAAAATACGGCGGAGGACTGCTGTACAGCTATCTGGACAGACAGTTGAAGATTGCCGGTCGTGTGGTATTGGAGGATCGGGACGGAGTGGAGTCGCAGTTAGTTGTCAGCGATTATAACGTTGTAATTCCGTCGCTGGCAATACATCACAATCCAACCGCTAACGACAGTCTTTCCATCAATCCGCAAGTAACGCTACCTCTGTTTGCACAGGGCGACGAAGCCAAGTTGTACGAAAGCCTTGCGGAAGGCAGGGTTTTGGATGCCGATTTGTACGTAGTGCCTGCCTCTCCATGCTTCGAAAGTGGAGTAAATAGCGAGTTTTTGTGTTCGGCGCGTTTAGATAACCTTACAAGTATGTATGCGTCGGTTAAGGCAATCATCAACTCTTCACCTCAGGACATTGCCGTTGTGGCGTGTCTGGACAGCGAGGAAATAGGAAGCGGAACACATCAAGGTTCGCCCAGCTTTATCCGTCAGGTGCTGGATGCAATATCCGACGCACTGGATATGACTCGCGCGGAAACGCTTGCCGCAACGGAAAACGGTATGGTAGTCTCCGTAGATAACGGACACGCATTTCATCCCGCGCACCCCGACAAGAGCGACCCGTTAAATCACTGTTACCTCAACGGTGGCGTTGTAATCAAGCATCACGTAAACTACGCAACGGACGGAGTGACAGCTGCGCTTGTCAAACATATACTGGAAGATATGAATATTCCCTACCAGGATTACTATAACAAGAGCGACGTACGCTGTGGCAGTACCCTTGGACTGGCTACCGCGCGTGTACTTGGTATGAAAGTCTGCGATATCGGTATTGCACAGCTCGCTATGCACTCCGCTTGTGAAACGTGCGGTGTACAGGATATCGAGTCGTTGCTGTTCTTTTTGACGGGATTTATGTCCGCGACGTTTACGGGAAGGGACAGTATCGAATACTTACTGTAATATAACACGGCTAAAACGTACAACTAACAATATTAAACGGCAAAACTTTGGCATATTTAAAGCATAAATGAGGAGCAGTGAGGAGCAGTATGAAAGAATACATGGAACAATACAAGTTGTGGTGCGCTAAGGTTACCGACAAGGTGTTGCTTTCCGAGCTAAAAGCAATGACGGACGGAGAAATTGAGGAAGCTTTTTCAGGTGAGCTGTCATTTGGTACGGCAGGACTTCGCGGAATCATGACTGCGGGCACAGCACGAATGAACGTCTATACCGTATATCGCGCAACGGAAGGGTTGGCAAGATATATGGAAGCTCACGGCATGACAAGTTGCGCTATTACCTACGACTCACGTAACAACAGCAGACTTTTCAGCGAAATTACTGCTTCAACGCTTGCCAGTCACGGGATAAAGGTATATATCACCAAGGAATGTATGCCAACACCTTATTTGTCGTATATGGTGAGGGAACTCAAGTGCGACATGGGCGTAAACGTTACGGCGAGCCACAATCCTGCGCAGTACAACGGTTACAAGGTGTACGACAGCCTAGGCTGTCAGCTGTTGGACGACGATGCTAACGAAGTAACGTCTTTTATTGAACAGGTAAAGCTTTTCGATAAGTCACTGCCCCGTTACGCCGACTATGAAAACAAACTTATCGTTTATACCGATGCACAATTGGAAAACAAGTATATCGAGCGCGTCTTGCAGGAAAGGTTGTCAACCGAACCGATTGATAATCTAAAGGTAGTGTACTCGCCTCTCAACGGTGCGGGCTACCGCGTTGTACCTGCAACGCTACGCAAGGCAGGACTTGTGAATATGCACATAGTCGAAGATCAGGCAACTCCTAACGGGGATTTCCCCACATGCCCCTATCCCAACCCCGAACTGCCAGCAACGTTGACGCTCGCTAAGGAAATTGCAGTGGCAAACGATTCGGATATGGTCATTGCTAACGATCCCGATTGCGACAGACTGGGCGTAGCGGTACGAAACGGCAGGATTTTTAAACAGCTTAGCGGTAACGAAGTGGGAGTATTGCTCACCGATTACATACTTACACAATTATCCAAGCAAGGTAAATTACCTGCCAATCCCGTAGTGGTTAAAACGATTGTTACAACAATCATGATTGATGCAATTGCCAAAGATTACGGTGCGGAAGTAAGGGATGTTTTGACAGGCTTTAAATATATCGGCAACGTAATCGCCAACCTTGAAAAACTCGGTCAAAAGGAAAGATATTTGTTTGGATTTGAGGAAAGTTGCGGTTATCTCAAGGGAACGTACGTGCGCGACAAGGATGGCGTTATAGCTTCATTGCTCATTGCCGAATGCGCGGCTTTCCACAAAAAGAACGGTATCAGCTTGCTGGATAGATTACACCAACTGTACGCTAAATACGGATATTTCTATCAAAAAACGGAAAGTTACCGCTTCGAAGGACTCGTAGGGGAACAGAAAAAAAATCAACTACTGGCAATGCTACGCAAGTCGCCCATTGCAAAGCTTGGTGATAGCAATGTAACGGATACCTGTGACTTCCTTACTCAAACGGCAATGGATTTACCTAAGGCGGACGTATTGCGTTACAGAAGCGCAAACGGCAGTCAACTAATCGTGCGTCCGAGCGGAACGGAACCTCTCATCAAGTGCTACATAACGGTAAAAGGCGACGAAAAAGATTTGCAAACGCGTTACGACCAAATAAAATCACAATTGGAGAAGGTTTTTAATGAATAAACGTCCCGCGCGAGAAACGACTTTTAACACGTTAAACACCGTTACTTGTGCAATGTTAGCAGCCATGGCGGTAATACTTGGGTCCGTTGTGCACATGCTGTCGGGTGGCGACACTACGATAGCTTCGCTGTTTTCACCCATGCACTTTCCCGTGCTTTTGGCGGGAATACTGTGCGGACCGTGGCTTGGGCTCATCTGCGGAGCGGTAACGCCTTGGGTAAGTTTTTTGGCGAACGGTCGTCCGCCTTTTCCCAACGGATTGCTTCCCATCTTTTTCGAGTTGACGGTTTACGGCTTTATGACGGGCATGATGCGCAAGGTTTTCTTGAAAAACCCCAAAACAAACAAAATCGCGTCCATTTTGGCGTTGATTATTGCAATGGTGGCGGGGCGTTTGGCTAACGCATTTGTTGGAGCGTTCTTCATATCGTCATCCGATAACTACTTCGTTGCGTTATTTGTTAAATTCGGCGAAAACTTCGCAAAAACTTGGGCGGCAATACTAATTCAGCTGGTGCTTATTCCCGCAATACTGTTTGCATTGCAAAAGAGCGGTATTCTGCTGAAATATCTGCCCGACAGTCCCACCAACAATATAAAAAAGGATGAAACAGTCGAAAATATAGCCGAACCGCTTAATAATTCAACTGAAAACGACGTGAATGACACCTCGTTAAAAGAAGAAAAATAAGATATATATATCGCGCTATATTAACCTTATTCGATAGTTTGCTTTAAGCATTTTCTGCTACAATTCCATGTAAAAATTTGCAAATACAAGGAGCTAACCACAATGTTAGAACTTAAACAGATAGTAAAGGATTATCCTGCCGGTACGGTGACCGTCCACGCCTTAAAGGGTGTGGACCTTCGTTTCCGTACCAGTGAATTTGTATCTATCTTGGGACCGTCCGGTTGCGGAAAAACAACTTTACTCAACATTATCGGCGGTTTGGACCAGTACACGTCAGGCGACTTGGTAATTGACGGCGTGTCCACCAAGAACTATAAGGATAGGGATTGGGATACGTATCGTAATCACTCGATAGGTTTTGTTTTTCAGACGTACAACCTCATTCCTCACCAAACAGTACTGAAAAACGTCGAACTGGCGTTGACCCTTGCGGGCACCGCTAAGGCGGAAAGGCGCGAAAGGGCAATTAAGGCGTTGGAAAAAGTAGGATTGGGCGATCAAATCAACAAACGTCCCAACCAGATGTCGGGCGGACAAATGCAGCGCGTTGCCATTGCTCGTGCGCTTGTCAACAATCCCGATATTATCCTTGCCGATGAACCCACCGGCGCACTTGATACTGAAACGGGCTTGCAGGTTATGGAACTGCTACGCGAAGTTGCCAAGGACCGTCTTGTAGTTATGGTAACGCACAACCCCGAACTTGCCGAGCAGTATTCGTCGCGAATAATCCGTATCTTGGACGGCGTAATTGTCGGCGACACGGCGCCCATGTCAACAAAGGAATATCAACAGGAAAAAGTGCGCGAATACGCCAAGCAGCAGATTGACGAAGTAATGGCAAGCAAAAAACCCGCCAAGGCGGCAAAAGCTGATAAAACGACGCAAGTTAGTCAAAACGGCAATAAAAAAACCAAGCCTGCCAAGAAGAAAAGATCGTCAATGTCATTTTGGACGGCGTTCAAGCTGTCGCTAACCAATTTATTCACCAAGAAAGGTCGAACCTTCCTCACTTCCTTTGCAGGCAGTATCGGTATCATCGGTATTGCGCTCATACTGTCTGTTTCGGCAGGCATGACGCAGTACATCAATATGGTGCAGGAGCAAACGTTATCCACCTATCCGTTATCTATTCAGTCCACGGCGATGGATTTATCGTCCATTGTAGCCGCCATGATGTCCTCAAACGAGGATCAACAGCGCGACGACCCGGACAGAGTATATCAACGTTCCATCGTCAAGAGCGTTGCCGAACTAATTGACGCTACGGCAGGCTCGCAAAACGACCTGAATGCTTTCAAGAAGTTTTTGGAAAAGGAAGTTGACGATGAAAATTCCAAGTTGCACGACGCCATTGCGGGATTGCAATATCAGTATAATTTGAACCTGCGCTTATACGGTAAAAACGCCAAACAGCAAGTGCAGGAAATCGATACGCGTCAGATGCTAATCAAGGTTGTCACCGCCGAGTTTATCAAGAACGGCGGTAACATGCAACAGGCAATGGGCGGATACGCCTCGTCCATGGCGACGTTCAGTTTTAACTTATTCGAAGAAATACTGTCCGGCACTGACGGTAGCCCGATAAACAGATTGCTTTATGACCAGTACGACGTGGTGTACGGCAACTGGCCTGTTAACAAGGACGAAGTTGTGCTCATAATGAACGAGAACAACGAAATCAGCGACATTGCGCTGTACGCGCTGGGAATACTGGGCGATGAATACATTGACAGCATTGTCAACGGTCTCAGCGACGACGGCAACGCAACCGCTCCATCCGCTCCCGCTAAGGACAACTGGAGTTACGCGGAAATGTGTCAAACCGAAGTAGTGGTGATACTCAACTCGGCGCTGTACGAGCAAAAGTCGGACGGTACCTGGTACGACGCTACGGCAACCACCAACCAACAGCAAAACGCTATCAAGCTGACGGACGTTTACAATACGGTAACAAACGGTAACATTAACAAAGGTCTCAAACTGAAAATCAGCGGAATAATCCGTCCCAATCCCGACGCCACCGCGCATATGTTGAGTGGCGCAATCGGATACACCAAGTTTCTACGCGACTACGTTGTAGAGCAGTCGGAAAATAACGAGTTGGTACAGGCGCAGATGAACGACACTACTACCGACTTGTTGACAGGTAAGCCTTTTGCCACCGATACCACGGCAAGCGACGCGCCCAAGGAGGAAAAGGCAGCGGCATTTAAAAATTATTACAACGAGTTGGAAGGCGACAAAAAGCTGAACGCTTACGTTGAAATGCTGTTTGTTGACGGCGTTCAGGATCAAATCGAACAAATGTGGGAGCAATCCAACAATAATGTTGAAGAATTTAAAAAAATTCTTGCCAAAAACTGGTCCAACGACGACCCCGATACCGAGCAAGCGCTGTTGTCATATCTAAGCAGTTTCAATAGTTACAACGAAATTGTAACCGAAGTGTGGACGCGCATGGAAGGCGACGCCTACAAGCAACCTGTGATTGACGCCATCAAGGAAAAGTTAACGGACGGATCTATTTCCGAGGAAATGCTTGCTTACATGATGGGGCACGCTCTCGACGACAAGAGCGACGAGCGTTGCGCGTTGTACTACGACAAGATAAGCTTTAGCTCCTCCACTTGGGAGTCCAACATGGCTAAGCTGGGTTGGGTGGACCTTGATACACCTTCGGTTATCAATATCTATGCCTCCAGTTTTGACGCCAAGGACGTAATTGCGGATGAAATTGCCCGCTACAACAGCATGGTGGACGAGTCGCAACAAATCAGTTACACCGACTTCGTAGCAATAGTTATGTCGGCAGTGACGACCATTATCGACGCAATTACTTACGTGCTGATAGCGTTCGTGTCTATTTCGCTCATCGTATCATCAATAATGATTGGAGTAATTACCCTCATTTCCGTACAGGAGCGCACGAAGGAAATTGGTATATTGCGCGCAATTGGGGCATCTAAACGTGACGTTTCAAGCATGTTTAACGCCGAAACTGTGATTATAGGCTTTGCGGCGGGACTCATCGGCGTGGTATTCACCTACGTGCTGTGCATACCCATCAACTTGATATTGCACGCGCTTACAGGTATAGCAACTCTGTCCGCTTACTTGCCACCTGTAGCGGCATTGATACTTATTGCAATCAGCGTACTGTTAACGCTTATTTCGGGTATCATACCTTCGCGCTCGGCTGCTAAGAAAGACCCCGTTGTAGCCCTTCGTACTGAATGAGGCATTATAAGCTTCGGTATGCTTTGTTGAACTTGCGTTTCGGCTCAGTCACGTACGCCTACCTCGCTTCTAACACCTCATTACCTATGGTATATTTAGTTGATTTTATACAAAAAAAAAGAACTTGCATTTTGCGTGCAAGTTCTTTTTCATGCTTTTATATTTCTAATTTTATTTTTTGCATACCGCAACGGTAGAGACGAGGGTGTTGTGAAAAAGCGACTCCGTTAGGGGAACCCGAATCTCATTTGAGGTCCGCTTTTCTGAACGTTACCCAGCCAATGGTGATGAACAATGCTGTGAGGGGAATGAGGTAAAGCAAAATTTTACCTATCAGTGCCCCGTCAATAGCGGTGAGGTCAAGCAGGTTGAGGTTGTACAGCGGAATCCAACTCAAGTCCTTTTCGGAAATCATGTCAAGTTGTGCGCCCAGGCTTACAAATGAAAATATGAAAGCCGGTATGAATACGCTTATTGCAAGCGGACATGCCAGTGCAACTGCAAGCTTGCGCGTAGAAAACATAAACATACACATCATGCTCTGTACAAATATTACGGAAATCAATCCCAGTGCCAACGACAGTATGCATGCCGACACTACGTTTGCCGCGCTCATCGTGCCAAAGCCGAATATCACTCCGTCGAACAACAGTGTAGCTACGAATTCCGCACCAAGGTAGCACGCGCCGATAGTTACGGACATCAGCATGTAGGATATATACAGCTCCTTGCGGCTACGGTTTGCCAGTAGCATGTTGCGGAACGTTCCGCCGCTAAATTCCTTGCACAAAAATATACTTGTGCAAAGCAATCCAAATAATTGCAAGTCTGCCGACAGGTTGGGTATGGATGATATTGCCGCTCCGCCGATATTGGACGTCTTGATGATTTCCCATAGGTCGTATTCCATGCCGGTATCTATTGCGCTCATTCCGGAAAGAACCGCCAACTCCAGCAAAGCCGACAGCAACGGCAATATTGCGCATACGCCAAGCAATACCCAAAACAAAATATTCTTTTTTAGACGGAAAAACTCCGTTTGTAATATGTTTATCATTGTTCACCTCCAAAGGGGTCGATAGGTGGTGTAACCTGACTGTTTTCTCTCAACACGCTCATGAAGTATTCTTCAAGTGCGTCGCCGGTTTGCGAAAGATTTACAACTTCAACGCCGGCATTTGCAAGCGCAAGCAGTATCTGCGTTGGCGGTGTGTCCGCGTACAGCTCCACCTGTGTGGTGGCAATGATTTCACAGCGGCCGAATTGTGATAGCGTTTCCTTGGCAATGCCCGTTTTGTCAACGGTCAAGCGTATTTTCTTTTGGGTGTGCTGTTCCAACTCCTCGCTTGTTACGTGCTTTAACACCTTGCCGTTGTTCATGATGTAGTACTCCGTGGCAAATTTGCTCAATTCGGACAGTATGTGGCTGGATATAATTATCGTAACGCCATGATCTCGGCTGAGCTTTACCAGTATCTCGCGAAAGTGGTGTATGCCTTCGGGATCCAGTCCGTTTGTTGGCTCGTCCAGTATCAGGATTTGCGGTTTGCCAACAAGCGTCATCGCAAGCGCTAAGCGTTGCTTCATTCCCAGTGAGTAGTTTTTGGCTTTCACCTTGGATGTCGGGTCCAGTCCAACCAAGCGAACCGTTTCGTCAATGTAGGGCAAGTCTATTGCCAGTCCCAACAATTTGCACTGAGCAATCATGTTGTCCATTGCCGTCATGTTTCCGTACAGCGACGGACGTTCGACAATTGCGGCAACATCCGTACTTGTGCGTTTTTGTTCGGGCAATATCTCGTAACTTCCCGATGTCGGCGTAACAAGTCCCGTCAGCAAGCGGATAAGGGTGGTTTTGCCTGCGCCGTTTTTGCCTACAAGTCCGACGATTGCTCCGCTGTTGATTGTCAGGCTAACGTTATCAACAGCTTTTACGCCTTTGTATTCTTTTGTAAGATTTGTTGTAGATATTACTACGTCTGCCATTTCTATCTCCTCTTGGTTTGATGTAGTGTTTACATTATAGACCATTATTTGTAATTTGCCAACACTCTGACATTCACTGATGTTATAAAAAATGTTTTATGCTAGCCTAAAATCAAATTTATAATATTTTTATAACAAAACCCTTGACAATTATTTACGTTGACTGATATAATAAAACTATACAAAATAAAGTTGCGGATTGAGATACAATATAACAACCGCAACGCATATAATGAGGGAGTAATTTGCCACCTGTGTTACTTTTGCCGTCAGTACAACCTACGCCGTAGGTTCGGTAAAGTATTAAAAAATGAGACTCATACGGAACTGTCCGTGTGGGTCTTTTGTTTTTGTAACATTGGCGATCACATTCTCTCGCGACAAATAACGTATATGAGGTAGTTTCAACTAAAATCGTTATTGAGAGAAGAAAAATATCGTAAATAATTAAAGGAGGTACATAAAAATGATTGGAGTAATTTTGGCATTGGTATTGGTAGTTATCGTAGGCGGTTGTGTTGCGGGAGCTGTTATTTTCCGCACGAAAAAGCGCAACAATAGGAAGTTGTTTACCGTGTGTGTTGCGTTGGCAGGAGTTGCGTTTGTTATGTTTATGCTGTTGCCATTTAGCCTTCATACGGTCGAACCCGGTCGGGTAGCAGTAGTAAAGGTATTGGGAAGTGCTGAGTACGTACGTAGCCCCGGCACGTATTTCGACTTGTGGTTTACCCGTCAGTACGACATGCTGGATACAACCGTTCAACAGGAACAGATAAATACAATGTGCTATTCGTCCGACGCGCAGACAATGGACGTCATGCTTGTTGTACAATTTCAAATCCGTACTGACAAGGCAATAGAAATCGACAACAACTACAACAGTCTGGCAAGACTTACCGAACGCGTGCGTTCGATATCCGAAGATAAGGCTAAGACCGTTCTTTCGCAAAAGTCGGCAATGAACATCATTGAAACACGTTCCACGGTAAGCCCCGATATTGAAAGGCTCATCAAGGAAACGGTGGAAGATAACTACTACGTGGATATCGTGGCGGTGGTAATTACCAATATTGACTTTTCCGACGCTTTTGAAAAGGTTGTAGAAGACAAGATGATTGCCGAGCAAGAGAAACTCAAGGCCGAATACGAAAAGCAAAAAGCAATAATCGAAGCGGAAAAAGAGCTCGAAGTGGCTAAGCTGGATGCGGAAGCTCGCATTGCTCGCGCACAAGGTGACGCGGAGGCTGTACGTTTGGCAGCAGAGGCTGAGGCAAATGCAATCAAGGTAAAGTCCATCGAGGTTGCGCGCATGCTTGGCTTTAACATTGCCGAAACGGTAACGGAAGACGGCGTGCTGTATTCAATCGACTTTACAGGCAAGAGCGAAGAGGAAATTGCACTGATATCCGAATATCTCAAGTACATTGCATATCTTGAAAAGTGGGACGGCGAACTGCCCGAGGTCATGGGCGACGGCGCTAACGTTTTTCTTCCCATTCAACCCTAGCACATCAACGGTGGGACGGTTCATCGAAAAACATGACTGAAGATCGCATTATTGCAATAGTGGTAATATCCGTATTAGCATTCAATTTTATATGGATTGTTACGCAGTTTATAATCTATTATATATCGCTGCGCAACCAATCAAAGGAATGTTTAAAAGTAGTGTATTCTACTGCCTTTGTGTGGCTGTGTGTTGTAATCGAACTTGTCGGCAATGCTTTGATAGTATGGTTACTGGCGTCGAACAGGGACAACGCGCCGGCTTGCGGATTGATAGTTTTTCCGTTTGTCGGCACAATGGGAATTACCTGCTCGCTAAACTGGCAAATCACTGTTGAGGATGACTGGCTTGTATATCGAAATTACTTCCGTAAAGTCCAAAGGTATCACATCAGCGAAGTGACGGAAATGTATTTAGGGCTACGCGGAGAAATATTTGTTTGCATAGGAAGGGAAAAAATACGGCTTGAATCTTGCTTAACAAATAGAGATAAGCTATTGATAAAATTAAGTCAAAACGGCGTTCCCACAAAGATGCAGGAACGCTCAAAATGAAGATTGTACTTAAGTAAAACGTTTCAAATCCATAGCATGAAAAATGGGAGCAAAAATTTGCTCCCATTTGGTTATCATTATTGAAGACCGTACTTTTTCTTGAACTTATCTACGCGTCCACCGGCATCTACAAGCTTTTGTTTACCTGTAAAGTAAGGATGGCATTTGTTGCAGATTTCAACCTTGATTGTATCGGTATCCTTGGTTGTTCCTGTTTCAAACGTTGCGCCACAAGCACATACAACAGTCGCCTTATGATAATTCGGATGTATACCTTGTTTCATTTCGCAATACCTCTCTTTTTATTTTTGCCTAATTATTGTACTATGTCGATAATAATTCGTCAAGTATTTTTACATATTTGAGTCGATTCCGCTAAACTTGTCACCGCGGTGAGCGGACCGTACAGGCAAAGCATTGAACACATTTCGTCAATCAATTCATATAGTACAGTATGAAGATGGAAGATATTCCCCGCCGAGTGCATTTCGTTGGCATCGGCGGGGTGGGAATGAGCGGATTGGCGCAACACTTACATAACCTTGGTCATGTAGTTTCGGGCAGTGACAGGACTCAAAGTGACAGAACGGTCGCTCTTAGTGAACTTGGAATAAAAGTACATATCGGACACCGCGCCGAAAATATTGACAACGCCGAGCTTGTTGTGCGCACGTCTGCCGTGCACGACGACAACGTTGAAGTGGTGGCAGCCCATAGTAAAAACATTCCCGTAATACTGCGAGAGCAGCTACTGGGGACAATTTTCAACAGTTTCAACACTCGAATTGCCGTTTGCGGAACGCACGGTAAAACCACCGTTACGAGCATGATTCACGAAATTTTACGGATTGCTGGTGTTTCGCATACCGCGCTTATAGGTGGTGTGTATCACGGTAACAACTATTTTTTCGGAAATGATATCGTAGTGGCGGAAGCGTGTGAGTTCAACCGTAGCTTTTACAATTTGCGCCCCACAATATGCGTTTGCCTTAATGCCGAGTACGATCACCCCGATTGTTATACAGGCAAGGAGGACGTCCTCAATGCGTTTGCTCATTTTATGAACAACACCGACGAGGACGGAACTGTTGTTTTGCCGTATGAGTTGCGCAATTTATGCGCCCATCGCAAGCGGTTGTGTTATGACAAGCTTGACGTGACAAACGTAACTTATCGGGAGGGAAAGCCCTGCTTTGACGTTGACTTGGCTGAGGGCAAGTACAGCTTTCAATTGGGAGTTGCGGGAAAACACAACGTAGGCAACGCGCTTGCGGCGCTAGCCGTAACCCATCAATTACTGGGAGTACCGTTGTCAACCGTACAAATGGCTTTATCCGTATTCGACGGTGTAGATAGACGGTGGACGGAATACAAGGCAGAAGGCATAGGCAAGGTTATCGTTGACTACGCTCATCACCCTACGGAGCTAGCCTGTTCCGTAGCCACCGCCAAGAGTATTGCCAATGGCAAGGTACTTTGCGTATTTCAACCGCACACCTATTCGCGCACGCGGGCGTTTTGGGACGAGTTCGCAACCTGTTTCGACGGTGTTAATGAAGTGGCGTATTTACCCATATATTCCGCGCGCGAACAACCCATTTCGGGAGTAAACTCATTGGCTTTAGCGGAGCATGCACAAGAGTTAGGTGTAAACGCCTGCTTTTTGCCCGACTTCGAATCGGCTAAACATTGGATTAAATCCACAGCGTCGCAAGATGACGTGTTGTTGATACTCGGTGCCGGGGATATAGTTGACTTAGTAAACATTTTGTGATGAGTGGTTATAAGCGTCGGTATGCTTTGTCCCGCTCCGTTTTTGCTCGGTCATGTACGCCAACTCCCTTGCATAATACTTGCGCGCCTCTTTACAAAAGATGAAGATGTTTTTCTTGTTTCTCCTTTTTAAATACAGTTAAAACGGCTCCCCTGTGTAAGGGGAGCCGTTACTGTTAAGTGCTTGCTTAAAAACCGTTGCTTTACGTGAAACTGAGAGGTTGCACAAGGTCAATTGTTGTGATTATTTTGCGCTAGGACAGGTACGCTACGTCGCCGCCGCAATCGCACACAAACGAATTTCTCTCGGCGCAGGACGGACATATTTGTTTGCGACAAGTGGTGCAAATACAGTAGTCGTTGGGGTTAATTTCATTGTTACATCCGCTACACTTCATATATTGTTACCTCCGTTTATGATTATTGCCATATTATTACAAATTTATCGACTTGAGGTAAATATTTTAGATATAATTCTTTTTTGTGACAATATTGCATTCCGAGGTTGATTGTGGTACAATTTACAACAAGGTAATCAATTTAAATGGAGGCTCAATATTATGGCAATGGATAAAAGTATGGAAATGGAAGGAAAAGCGCTGTACAAAACACTGTGCTCAACGCTGGACAAGATGCAGTGGAAATACAACAAAGAGGAAGACGAACTCGTCATCCGTACGATGGCGGTAGGCGACGATTTATCAATGCGGTTGTTGATGAAGATAGACGCCGAGCGTCAGGTAATGTATCTCAAGTCGCCCATGCCCTTTAGCATACGCGAGGAAGTGCGCGACCTGCTGGGTAAAGCCGTCCTGATAGCCAACTACTCCATGCTTACAGGTAGCTTCGAATACGACTACAATGATGGCTATTTGGCATTTAAGATGGTTGTTCCGTATATGCAAAGTATCATCAGCGAACAGGTATGCAAATATATGATACTGTTGTCCTGCAACATGACGGACAAGTTTAACGACAAGTTCCAAGCGCTTGCCGAAGGCCGTATGAGTTTAGCCGAATTTGAAAAATTTGCCAACTCCTAGTCGGATGGGCAAGTAGGGAATATGAGTTTGTTGCTGATTGTTAGGCTCTCTTGTATAAGGGAGCCTTTTTTTGTTTCAACGGCAACAACAATTTTAAAAATATTTTCACAAAATCTCTTGACAAACAATACTATGCAATGTATAGTATAAGGCAAAGCGGGGTATTTATGGATATTCAACTCAAAAAAGGAATACTAGATGTGTGTGTACTCCATGCTATCGAAAAGGGCGAAACCTACGGATACAAGATAATCAGCGATTTGCAGGGCATTATCGAAATATCCGAAAGCACGCTGTACCCAATCCTCAAGAGGCTGGAAAGCGGTGGATACGTCACCACGCGAACAGCGGAGCACAGCGGAAGACTGCGTAGGTACTACAAGATAACGACCTTGGGGTTAAAAAAGCTTGCCGACGGCAAGAACGATATGCTGGAAATCAACACAATATATAAAAAGATATTTGGATGGAGAAATTAACCATGACATATAACGAATGGCGTGATGAATTGAAAAACAATCTGTTAACCGTGACGGATGCCGAGCGTAGGCGCGTATTGGACTACTACGCCGAGGCGTACGCGGACAGGCGGGAAGCGGGATTTAGTGAGCGCGAAATAATAGAAGGATTTGGAGCGCCGTACGACGCTGCGCAACGGATTTTGTCCGAAGGTAACGACGACTATTATCAAGAGCAACGCAGGGACGCGAATAGCGATAGCCGAGGAAGAAAAAACAATTCACATAATAACGATAGTGAAGCTTTCTATGATAGTGGGGAACAATCACACAGCGACACAAGGTGTTCTTCCTCCAAGCCGGAGTGTTGTACAAATAAAAAAGCCAGGTCCAACGACAACTATACATGGGTGTTTGTTTTGTTGTGTATAATATTTGCCGTACCGCTGTTCTGCGTGGTTATGACAATGGTGGGAGTGACAATCGGGTTGAGCGTTGCTCCGTTTGCAATAATGATATCGGGCATAGGTTCAGTCGGTACCGGGATAGGCACCATGTTTAGCAATCCGGCTGCGGGCGCGTTTACGTTTGGATGCGGTCTTGTACTGATTGGATTGGGTATAATGCTTATTCCACTGTGCATCAAGCTGGTAAAACTGATGTGGAAATGGTTTAATATGTTTTTCCGTTGGATAAGAAGACTGTTCAGCGGAGAAAAGGAGTGCGCATAATGACAACAACAGTAAAAGTAATTATAGCGGGAGCGGTAATTTTCAGTTTGGGAATGATAATATTGATTGTATCGGGCTGCGCTGCGGGGTGGAGCTTTGACTACGACGCCAACTGGGATATGAAAACATACGAATGTAACGATCCTATAAGCAATGTTGACTTGGAGTTCTCCGCAGGAACGCTTAAGGTGCAATTTTACGACGGTGACGTAATAAAAGTAGAGTATCCCGAAAATAAGCAAATTACATCTAATTTCTCTGTATCGGGGCAAACGTTGAAAATGGAAACGTCAAAGTTGCGTTGGCACGTAAGCCTGTGGGGACTGAACAAAATTCCCACAACAAAGATGTTTATTCCGCAAAATTTGCAAATTGGGTGGAAAATAAAGGTAAATGCAGGTGTGGTTTCCTTTGAATCGGGAGAGTACAAGGACGTTGACATTAGGATAAATGCAGGAACGCTTTCTTTTGGCGATAGTACGTTTGGTAACCTTAGCGTACAGATGAATGCAGGAACAACCAACATGGAAGGTATTAACTGTAGCAAGGTTGATGTTGATATGAATGCCGGTTCATTCAATGTAGCAAATATTGTAAGTAACAGCTTTACGGCTGATATCAGTGCGGGTTCTCTCAACGTAAAGAAACTGCAATGTGATGACATTGCAGTGGATTTGTCCGCAGGCTCGGCTAACCTTAAGATTGCCGGCAAAAAATCCGACTACACAATAAAGACGGACGTGAGCGCAGGCAGCTGTAACGTAAAAAGTCAAAGCGGCGGAAGCAAACGCCTGACAGTAGATGTTTCGGCAGGCTCGGTGAATATATCGTTTGATGAATGAGACTAGTGTATTCCGAAAAAGATTCCCCGTTGCGAGTAGATTGTTGCGGATATACAAAGTTTCTTATTTAGTGTTTTGTTTTTGTAATAAAAGGCTCCCCTTGTTTGGTTCAAGGGGAGCTTTCATTTTAATAACTGATAGGATAAAAATCTTTACTTTCCAACGAACGCCAGTACCATTGCGCTGGGTCCAAGATGTACGCCGATAATGGGGGAGAGGATCCTTATCTTGATTTCCGCAAGCGGGCTTACGTCTTTGATTTTTTGCGCGAGTTCGTTGGCGTAGTTGATGTCGTTGGCGTGGGTAATATACACGGTGTGCGCGTTGTCAACATCCGCCCTGTCCAGGTAGTACTGAATCATGTTTTGAATGGACAACTTATAACCGCGTTGTTTTCCCCACATGTCCAGTGTTCCGTTGGGCAAAAACTGAATAAGGGGTTTAATTCCCAGCAGTCCGCCCACAAAAGCTACTGTTTTGCTGATACGTCCGCCACGCTTCAATGCGTCGAGGTCGTCAACGTATGCGCAAGCGAAGGTTTTGGTTCTGAATTCCAACAGGTCGGCACAGTTTTCCTGTATGGACAAGCCCTTGTCTTTGTTTTCAATCATGCGCTCGGCAATAAGTCCTTCGATACCGGTCGCGCGCAGCGAGTCCACAACAATAATATCTACGTCGGGATATTTTTCCTTCAACTCCTCTACGGCGATAGTTGCCGAGTTGTAGGAGGAGGACAGTCCGCTACTAAGGCACAGACACATAAGAGATTGTCCTTGCTGTGCGTACGGCTCGAAAAATTCCACCCATTTGGCAGGAGAAATCTGCGTGGTGCTCATTGGCGCTTTTTCTCGAACAAAGTCGTAAAACTTTACAGCGTCCATTCCGTTTTCGTCATCGGTGTAAGTGTAAACTTCGCCGTTGATGACAAATTCCATAGGCAGCAGTTTTATCTTGCCAAGCTCAACATAACTGCGTTCCACGTCGCCCGATACGTCCATAAACAGTAGATAGTCTTTCATGTTTTCTCCTTTCGACCTTGGTAAATAGTTTGGGTAATATTTTCGTTTTTTAAATGTTAACTTTTACATTATATATTATAGGCATTGTCTTGTCAAACTACCATATGAAGTTAGCTTTGGCGCTTTCCCCATTGTCGATGATGATATCCTGCGCCGTCATGGATTTGTTTATCACCGCAACGAAGTAAGCAAATTCGGCAATTTCTTGCGCGGTTGCCCACTTGTTCAATGGCGTTTCATTCATAACCTGTTTCCACAGCTTGGGGCTGTCAATAATATGCTGGTTGAGCGGTGTAAGTACGCCCCCGGGTGACAGACTGTTGCTCGTCGCTCCGTATTTGGCAATACGCAATGCGACGTTTTTCATGTAGGATACCATTCCGCCTTTGCTTGCAACGTACTCGGGAAATTCCGACCCCGTCGTGGCACTTGCCGAGGCGATAAATACGACGCTTTTTATCTTCGGTTGTACGCCGTACTTTTCCGTAACGCGTATAGTGCCCTTGAGGTTCACGTCAATGTCTGCGCCGCTGTCCTGCACGCCCGCGTTGTTGATGAGTATTTCCACCCCGTCAACGTCGGGCAGTTTACCGCTAAATATATCCGCTATATGATGAGTATAATTTGCATGGCTTAAGTTTGACTGAACTTTATCTATGCCGATTACGGTATGTCCGCATGCGATAAACTTTTCCGCTATGGCTTTGCCTATTCCGTTGCTCGATCCTGTAACTATTACTTTCATATGATTATCCCGCTTCTTTATTTTTTAATCCCATTCAATGTTTACTGATTTGCTATGCTATTGTTTACATGTTCCAAATATTCACGTCCGACGTTATCCCGTTGCCACCGTCTGCACACGGCAAAGCCCAGTGGTGAAAAAATTGCTTCACACACAAGCTCCACAACCATACCCGTTGCAGCGCAGGTAAGGCATTGAACAATACTCCACCCGAAAAAGAAATGACTTACGATAAGCGCGAATATAAGGTTATCTGCAAATTGCGCGATAGCGGTGGAAACGTACGTTCGGCAGGCATAAGCACCGAACCCGTCGGGCTTGCGTTTAAACAATTTACCTACTGCGAAGTTGAGAAAGTTGTTTATCACAGCCGACGCCACGAAAGCGGCAGTGCTACCGATAACCACGTACCAGGTTCCGCCGAATGTAACGTCCAGTCCGTCGTTTATTATGGACTGCTCGCCCAAGTCGAAGTACGCTCCCCATACTCCGCTTATTTTACTAGCGACGAAAAACAGCAAACACATCAATAAATTGACAGCTATCGCAAATATGGAAATCTGCGTGGAAGCCTTGGGTCCGAAATGTTTTGTCAACACATCCATACACAAAAAAGCCACCCAAGATACGATAATTCCCGTATCGAGGGCAAGCCAAGTCCACGAACCTGTGTTTATACTTTTGTTAGCCAGTAAATTCATGGCGAATACAGCCACAACAAAAACGGAAGTAACGGTCGAAGGTACCGATCTCAATAAAAGACGAAATTCGCTAAAATATTGCTTAAATTTCTTCACGTAAAAAACTCCTTGTTTTGATTTGCAACGCAATCGCGTCGCTAAGATGGTTCGGCAAGGTAACATCTTTTGCAATATTATACACGGTTCATCACGTATTGTCAAAACTATTTGAAGGCTCGTGTGTTCCGTCCAAAATAACTTCACTAAGTCGTATGTTGTTTTAAATAGGAACACACTCACTTTCTGCATTGCGGTCTGAATCAAGTATTTAAACCGAAGTGTTTTTAGCGCACAAATATAAGGACGCGTGTGAACTAAGATATTCATGTGTCGATAAACACTTGTATAAATACTAAATTTTTGTTAGAATATATAATGCTAAATTGTGCGCCGTGTCAACGTGCGCACTGAGGAGTAAATATGAAAACAAAAATCGGTGGACAAGCCGTTTTGGAAGGCGTAATGATGCGCGGCGCCACAAGCATGGCGCTAGCGGTTCGCGACGAGCTTGGAAACATTCGTTTAGACACAACCCGCTTAGCAACTAAAAAGCCTTGGTATCGCAAGGTTCCGTTTTTGCGTGGAATTGTCAACCTAATTACTTCAATGATAGACGGCAGTAAAATCATCGGAAAATCTGCCGAGGTTATGGTGGAAGAAGTGGACACTAAAGGCGACGGCGGTATGGGTTGGCTCATGAGTATATCCATGCTGTTGGGCGTTGTGTTGGCGTTAGGATTGTTTGTTGTGTTGCCCACTTACGTTACCAAGGGTATCTTCGCATTGGCTAAGCTGGATCCGTCTAGCCTTGAATGGGCATGGCTCAAGTCGTTGCTTGAGGGTGTCGCCAAGATACTCATTCTTATTGGTTATATGGCGGGCATTTCTCAAATGAAGGAAATCAAGCGCGTGTTTATGTATCACGGCGCGGAACACAAGACCATCGCCTGCTACGAAGCGGAGTTACCACTTACCGTCGAAAACGTGCAAAAGTGCAGCCGTTATCACGACCGTTGCGGAACAAGCTTTATCGTGTTCGTGGTGGTGCTGTCGGTAATACTCATGATGGTACTGGATATCGTATGTGCCGCAGTCGAGTTTACGCTGTTTTTGGATAACTGGTGGCTAAGGGCGCTACTCAAAATTGCGCTGTTGCCCGTAACGGCAGGTATAAGCTACGAAATGCTCATGTTGCTTGCCTGCTCCAACTTTATCCTGTTCCGTCCGTTGAAGTGGCTGGGCAAACAGTTTCAAAAGCTCACAACAAAAGAGCCTGACGACAGTATGTGCGAAGTAGCTATAGCCGCCTTCAACAAAGTGCTGGAAATGGACGCCGATGTGAGCATTCCCGAAAATCACTTCCCCAACCCTATCCCATTGTCGCAATTTAGAGCCCAAGTGCTTGAAAGCGGCTTAGTTGAGTATGTAAAGGGTGATATTGATTGGCTGCTTATGGCAATGCTCAATATCAAAAAGGAAGACTTGTCCAAGAACATCAAGATACCTTACGGTTGGACGTTACGTCTGCAAAAGATGCAAGAGCGCATTGCCGAAGGTGAGCCTTGGCAATACGTCGTTGGCAAGACGGAGTTTTACGATAGAACTTATATTGTCAACAAGGACGTTTTGATTCCCCGTCAAGAAACGGAACTTGTTACGGAACAACTGCTCAAACGCATTGATAAAAAGAGCCAAGTGCTTGACTTGTGCTGTGGCAGTGGAGTAATCGGCATAACCGCCACTCTTGAAACTGGCGCCAAAACCGTACTTTTAGATATAAGTAAAGACGCGTTAAAAGTAGCCAAACAAAACGTTAAGTTAAACAAGGCTAACGTTCAAGTGATAGCTCAAAGCGATATGTTTGCAAAAGTTCGCAACGACACGTTTGATGCAATAGTATGCAACCCGCCCTATATTGAAACGGAAACTATCGATACTTTGGACGACAGCGTAAAGAATTTTGAACCGCACCTAGCGCTTGACGGTGGGGCTGACGGATTGAAATTTTACCGCATACTGGCGGAGCAGGCGCACTTACACCTAAATAAAGGTGGCGTATTGGTACTTGAAATCGGTTACAACCAAGGCGAAGCCGTCAAGGCGTTGCTTGAAGACAAATACAACGTCGAAGTGATGAAGGATTACGGCGGTAACGACCGCATTGTAATTGCCACACTTAAATAATAGGTAAACTTGTAATTTAACAGCTACTTGGGGCGCATATTTTGGTCCCATTTGGCGAAGTTGGAGAAAATATGTTAGAAAAATTGGAAAAAATCGTTGTTCGGTATAATTTCCTCACGGAGGAAATATCCAAGCCCGAGGTTATCGCCGACAACAACAATTGGAAAAAGCTCGTCAAGGAACACAGCAACCTTACGCCGATAGTCGAGTGTTATTCGCAGTACAGCAAAGCCAAGAGCGAGCTGGACGCAAACATGGAACTATTGGAAATCGAAACGGACAAGGAAATGCTTTCGTTGCTTCACGAGGACGTGAACTTACAAAAGAAGGCATTGGAAGATTTGCTTGCCGAGCTCAAAGTGCTACTGTTGCCCAAGGACCCCAACGATGACAAAAACGTTATCATCGAAATACGCGCAGGCGCTGGCGGTGAGGAGGCGGCATTGTTTGCCAACGAAATTCGCCGCATGTACTACATGTTCGCGGAAAAGAACCGGTGGAAGATTGAGGAAATCGACATCGACGAAAACGAACTTGGGGGCTTAAAGGAAGGCTCCTTCATGGTGGTGGGCGAGGGCGCGTACAGCAAGTTCAAGTTTGAAAGCGGCGTACATCGCGTTCAGCGCGTACCCGATACCGAAAGCCAAGGACGTATCCACACCAGTACGATAACGGTAGCGGTACTGCCCGAAGCGCCCGACGTGGATATCGAAATACTGGATAAGGATCTCAAGATTGATACCTACCGCTCGAGCGGTGCAGGCGGACAGCACGTCAACAAGACGGAAAGCGCAATCCGTATCACGCACTTACCCACGGGTATTGTGGTAAACTGTCAGGACGAACGCAGCCAAATCAAAAACAGAGACAAGGCAATGAATATCCTCAAGAGCAAGTTGTACGACTACTATCAATCGCAAGCGGATGCCGAGTATGCCGCAACGCGTAAGAGTCAGGTTGGTACGGGCGACCGCAGTGAGCGTATTCGTACCTACAACTTCCCACAGGGACGCGTTACCGACCACAGGATAGGTCTTACGCTGTATTCAATCGATAACTTTATGAACGGCGACATTGCCGAGATGGTAGAGGCGTTGCGTCTTGCCGATCAGACCGCTAAACTTCAGGACTCTGGAGAATAATCAGAAAAAAATATCCCATTTGACGAACAATGAAGAAATATATAGCAATTTTAACAGTAATCATTTTGATTGGTTCAATGTGCGCGTTGTGCGCGTGCAACGGTAAAATAGACAATTGTCAGGAGCCAACTCTTGTTACAATGTACGTGCCCGACGGAGCGCCTGCATTGTCCGTTGCAAATATTATCAACAATAAGTCCGTTGGCAATACAACGGTAAATACCGTCGTTACAACGGGCGAAGAAGTAGTTGCCAAGTGCGGTAGCGGTGAGGCGGACGTGGCGGTTTTACCCACCAACGCGGCGGTAAAAGTTTGTTCCAAACGCAGCGACTACCAATTGTTCAGCGTAAACGTTTACGGCGTACTTTACGTAGTGGGTACGGAGCAGATTGGCAGTATTGCCGACTTGCAAGGCGAAATGCTGTACAGTATCGGTTTAGCCAACACGCCCGAATACGTTTTCAAGAAGATTTGCGACACCATGGGTGTAAAATACGAGGGCGAAAACAGCATAAACATTCAGTACCAAACGGACGCGTCAAGCATTATTCCGCAAATACTGCAAGGTAAGGCTAAGTTTGCGCTCATCGGCGAGCCTGCCGTGACACAGCTTATCAACAACGCACAAAATAAGGGTATAACGGTGTATAACCTGTTCGACCTGCAACAGCTGTGGCAACAGGCAACACATTCGGACGTCAAGGGTTATCCTCAAGCCAGTCTTATTGTCAAGAAAGATTTATTGATGGATAGCTTTGCAAATAATTTGATGACGGCGCTTACCAAAAACAGCGAATTTTTAACAAATAATTGCAGCAAGCTCAACGATATCATGCAAGGCGCGGGCAGCACGCTTAGTATCGCTTATACTGCGGACTTGATTGAACGGTGTAATCTTACCGCCATTTCCGCGCAAAACGCTAAGGCAGACATTGCTAAATATCTTAGCACGTTTGGAATGACAGTTCCCGACAGCATTTACTATGAAACGAAGTAAAAAATTTATTAACAATCTGATACAAGTTGTGGTATTAGTCGCTGTGGCGATACTTTTGTGGTACGTCACGGCGCTTATTTTTGACAGCGAGTTAATAGTTCCCGAACCTTGGACGGTAATTAAGCTGACCTGTGAGCTGTTAGGACGTGGCGCAACTTATCTGGCGTTGCTTGTCACCTTGGCGCGGGCAATTTGCGCGTTTGCCGTTTCCGCATGCGTTGCGATTTTGCTCAGTTTATTGGTTAATTTGTATCCCAAGTGCGGTTTTGTGGTGGATTGCGTCGTAACTTTCTTGCGAGCGTTGCCCACAATCGCCATAATCTTGGTTACGCTTATCGTATTCAATTCCTCCATCGTGCCGATGGTGGTGGCGTTTCTTGTAACATTTCCCATTGTATATAGCGTATTGCAACGCGCCTTTACTTACAACGGCAAACTACTTGACGTGTGCAAGGTTTACGATGTGAAAGCAAGCAAAAAAATAAAGTATATGTTTGCCCCCATTGTCAGGGATGAATTGTTGACTATAGTGCGTGAGCAACTACCGCTGTGTATCAAGGTAGTAGTTGCGGGTGAAGTATTGGCGTTACCGCTTCGTGGAATCGGTAGGCAGATGTACATCGGCAAGGTCAATCTCGATACTGCCAATGTCGTTGCTTTAACTTTGCTTACGCTTGTAGTTTGCTTTGTTATCAGCGGTGTAATTGCGCTGTGCCAAAAAAAAAGTGAAAGCACATTCATCGGCTGATACGGGCTACGTGCGTCAACTGCCTTGGTCATGTACGCTTAGTACACCTGCGGACAGATTGCCACCAGTTGCCCGTCTGAGCCGCGACTGCGCTTTCATATAAAAGTTGTTTTATTAAGGTTGTGGTAAAATATGATAAAATTAACAGATATATCCGTCAGCTACGGCGACAACAAGATATACGACGGTTTCAACTATGAATTCAGCAAGGGAGTCAACGTCGTTATAGGACAATCCGGCAGCGGAAAAACTACGCTATTGAACGTTATCGCCAACCTTGTTGAATATAACGGCAAGTGCGAAACGGACAAGGTGGCGATGGTTTTTCAAAGTCCGAACTTATTTCCTACAACTGTTTACAACAACGTGCTGGCGGTTGTAGATAACAAAACAAGTCGCGATCACATTGACCGTGTGCTAAAACTGTCGCAAGTTTTCGACTTGAAAGACAGGCGGGTAGCCACGCTGTCCGGTGGCGAACAACAGCGAGTGTCCCTTGCCAGAGCGTTTGCGGTTGACCGTCCTGTATTGTTGTTGGACGAACCATTTCACAGTCTTGACTACGGCATAAGATGTAAGTTGTACGACACGTTAAAAACTCTGCTAAGTAACTATGACAAAACGGTAGTGCTTGTAACTCATGATATCGACGAAGCGTTGACGCTTGCGGATAATATTTATTTGCTTGCAAATCGCCCCGCAACGTTGACGCATATTGCCGAAATTTCTACCCCTTATGCCGAAAGAAACGAATATAGCGCCGAAACAATCCAATTGCGCAAGCAGTTGCAGGAATTATTAAAGTGAGGTGCGTTAGCAGAAAGGCTCCCCGTGGGGAGCCTTTTTTTGACACACAAGGTGTATTGCATACCGCTACAACCGCTTTCCTTTTCTACGCAGGACACTGTTACACTTCGCGGTTTTTACCTAAATAAACTTTTACCTCAAAATTTATTTATATATCCATAAAAAAAACGTATATTGTTATAATACCTATAAATTTGTCGAAAAACGTATTATTTGATACAATATGTAAGTTGTTTTTTAAAAGAAATATATAAAGATGGAGGACGATATGAAAGGTTCAACATTACCTTTTGACGGAACGCCGGAGCAAGAACAAGCGCTACGTCAAAAATTATCCGAACTTAAAGAAAAATCAGGCGCGCTTATGCCTGCTATGCAATTCGCGCAAGGGTTATACGGTTATTTACCTTACGAAGTTCAGCAAATCATTGCTGAGGAGTTGGGCGTAACCCTTAGCGAGGTATATGGGGTTGCAACGTTCTATTCGCAATTTTCATTGTATCCCAAGGGAAAGTATCAAGTGGGAATATGTCTTGGCACAGCATGCTACGTCAACGGCTCACAGGATATCTACGACAAACTGCAAAGCTTACTGGGCATCAAGAGCGGCGAATGTACTGCGGACAAGTTGTTTAGTCTGGACGCAACCCGTTGCGTAGGATGTTGCGGTATGGCACCTGTAATGACGATAAACGAGGATGTCTATGGACGTATCAAGCCGGATGACGTCGAGGCAATACTTAACAAGTACAGGGAGAGGGGCTAGACTATGGATTTTAAACGACTTAATCAAATAAAGAAAGATACATATAAAAAAGTTGGCAATCGCTATACACGCGCCAAGCTTAAAGGCATGGAATTTGACAGACAGGTGCTTGTTTGCGGTTCTACCGGCTGCGCGTCCGAGTCCTCGCAAGTAATTCGCAAGCGTTTAGAAGAACTTGTTGCCGAAAAGGGACTTCAACGTATTCACGTCGGACAAACAGGTTGTTTTGGTCTGTGCGCGGCAGGTCCCGTAGTGGTGGTGTATCCCGACGGAACATTTTACAGCCACGTAAAGCCAACCGACGTTGAAGAAATCGTTCAAAGCCACCTTATAGAAAACAAGGAAGTAGAGCGTCTGCTTTACATTGACGCAGACGGAAAAAGCAAGCCGTTCAACGAGATAGAAAGCTACTGCCGTCAGCTTCGTCATGCGTTGCGCAACTGCGGTGTAATCGACCCCGAAAATATTGACGAATATATTGCTCGCGACGGTTATTTCGCCCTATACAAGGCGTTAAAGATGACCCCGGATGAGATTGTGAGCGAAGTAACAAATTCGGGACTGCGCGGACGCGGAGGCGCAGGATTTTTAACAGGACGCAAATGGATGTTCACGCAAAAAGCGCACGGTGAAAAAAAATATGTCTGTTGCAATGCCGACGAAGGCGACCCAGGTGCGTTTATGGACAGGTCGGTATTGGAAGGCGACCCCCACTGTGTTGTAGAAGCCATGGCAATAGCCGCTTACGCTGTCGGCGCAGATCAAGGTTACGTGTACGTTCGTGCAGAGTATCCAATTGCGGTACAACGTTTACAAAAAGCTATCAATCAGGCGCGCGAATACGGCTTACTCGGTAATAACATTTTCGGAACAGATTTTTGTTTCGACTTGGAAATCCGTCTTGGTGCAGGCGCATTTGTTTGCGGTGAAGAAACGGCGCTGATGACCAGTATCGAAGGTCACCGTGGCGAACCCCGTCCCCGTCCTCCCTTCCCGGCAGAAAAGGGTTTATTTGGTAAACCCACGCTACTTAACAACGTGGAAACCTACGCTAACATTGCTCAGATAATATTGAACGGTGCGGACAAGTACGCTGCAATCGGTACGGAAAAGAGCAAGGGAACCAAGGTTTTTGCCCTGGGTGGCAAAATATGCAACACAGGACTTGTGGAAATTCCCATGGGTACTACACTCAAGGAAATCATCTACGATATCGGCGGCGGTATCCCTAACGGCAAGCAATTCAAGGCGGCTCAGACGGGCGGTCCCAGCGGTGGATGTATTCCCGCGTCATTGCAGGATATCCCCATCGACTACGAAAGCCTGTCGTCCATTGGCTCCATGATGGGTAGCGGTGGCTTGATTGTTCTCGACGAGGACAACTGCATGGTTGACATCGCCAAGTTCTATTTGCAATTTACCGTTGACGAATCTTGCGGCAAATGTACCCCATGTCGTATCGGAACACGCCGTTTGTACGAAATGCTATGCAAAGTTACCGAAGGTACGGCGACAATGGAAGATTTGGACAAAATGGAGGAACTGTGCCACTACATCAAGGATAACTCTCTGTGCGGTCTGGGACAGTCTGCGCCCAACCCGGTACTGTCCACGTTGAAGTATTTCCGCGAGGAGTACGTGGCGCACGTCAAGGAGCACAGATGTCCAGCAGGCGTGTGTAAGTCGCTATTGAAGTATGTCATTGACCCCGACAAGTGCAAGGGTTGTACGCTGTGCGCCCGCAACTGTCCTGCAAATGCAATCAGCGGAACGGTAAAAGAACCGCACGTTATTGACACAAGCAAGTGCGTCAAGTGCGGCGTGTGCGCATCCAAGTGCCGCTTTGAAGCTATCAAAAAGGTTTAATTAGGGGGCGTAAAAATGATAAGTTTAAAGATAAATAATATTCCCGTATATGTTGAAGAAGGTTGTACCTTGCTCGAAGCGGCAAGAAGTATCGGTATCAAAATTCCCACCCTGTGCCACATGAAGAATATCAGCGAACTGGGTGCGTGCCGTGTATGCGTAGTGGAGGTCAAGGGCATGAACAGCCTTGTCGCCGCTTGTGAATATCCCGCTCGCGAAGGAATGGAAGTTTACACCAATTCGCCCCGAGTGCTGAAGTCACGCAAAACAACCATCGAACTTATATTGTCCGACCACCGCAAGGATTGTTTGTCCTGCGAGCGTAACACCAATTGCGAACTGCAACGTCTTTCCTACAAGTACGATTGCGACAGTACCCGCTTCGAAGGGGCAACACGCAACTTCGTTTACGACGAATCCACCGATTACATCATCCGTGATAACAGCAAGTGCATATTGTGTCGCAGATGCGTAGCCGTATGCAAAAAACAACAGGGTATTGGCGTTATCGGTACAAACGAGCGCGGTTTTGCAACCCATATCGCATGCCCCTTTGATATGAAGCTGACAAATACTCCCTGTGTGGGTTGCGGACAGTGTACCGTCGTTTGTCCTACGGGCGCGCTCCGTACCAAGCCGGAAACGTTACGTGTGCAGGAGGCATTGGCAAATCCCAACAAGTACGTTGTAGTCGGTACCGCGCCTTCGGTAAGGGCTGCGCTTGCCGAGGAGTTCGATATGCCCGTTGGCGTCAACTGTCAAGGTAAGATCAATACCGCACTTCGCTATCTTGGATTTAAGCAAATATTCGACGTAAATAGCTCGGCGGACTTTACAATCATGGAAGAAGCCAACGAACTTGTATCGCGAATTGCTAACGGCGGTAAACTGCCTATGTTTACCAGTTGTTGTCCCGGTTGGATAAACTACGCCGAAAAGAACTATCCCGAACTGTTGGATAATCTTTCCACCTGCAAGTCTCCCCAACAAATGTTTGGAGCCTTGGTCAAGGGTGTATTTGCAAAACGGCAAAATTTAGACCCCAAGGACGTATTTGTAGTGTCTATCATGCCTTGCACCGCGAAAAAGGGTGAAAAACAACGCACGTTTACCGACCACCTGCCCGACGTTGACGCCGTGCTTACAACAAGGGAGTTGGCGCGTCTGCTCAAAGAAAACGGTATTTTGCTCAACGACCTTCCCGACAGCGAAACGGACAGTCCATTTGGCGAATACAGTGGTGCGGGTATCATATTCGGTGCGACGGGTGGCGTTATGGAAGCGGCTCTGCGTACGGCGGTTAGCGTTCTTGATCCCACGGCGCCTTTTTCCAAGTTGGAGTTTGAGGAGGTGCGCGGTTTAACGGGAGTTAAGGTTGCGTCGTACAAAATTGCAGGACAAACTGTCAAGGTTGCGGTAGTAAACGGACTGGCAAACGCTAAGAAAGTATGCGACAAGGTAATCAAGGGCGAATGCGACTATCATTTTGTTGAAGTCATGACCTGTCCGGGCGGTTGCGTAATGGGCGGAGGACAACCTATCCGCGCAACGTTCGTCAAGCACAGAGACGAAGTTGCAACAACTCGTGCCGGTGTGCTGTACAGCGCAGACAAAGCAATGTACAACCGTCGCAGTCACAATAACAGCTCGGTAATCGAAATTTACAAGCAGTACCTTGGCGAACCCAATGGCGATACGGCTCATAAATTACTTCACACTCATTATCACGCACGCTCCAAGTACGTTAAAGAATAGCTGTGTGAAAAATTTTGAAAAACGCCTTGAAATTTGTTCTCAAATAGGCTAAAATAAGTATAGGCAAAGGTTGACTTTTGCCAAATTAACTCGGAGGAACACTCAATTGATACAAGTAATTTACGGCGAAAAAGGCACAGGAAAAACCAAGATTATAGTTGACGCTGCTAACGCGTACGCTAAAGACGCCAAGGGCGTTGTCGTTTACATCGACCGCTCCAACCACAGATTGCACGATCTGCACCGCAGTATTCGTCTTGTTGACGCGTCTCACTATGGTCTGACAAGCCAACACGACATTCTGTCCTTCATCAAGGGAATGTTAGCCGCTAATTTCGATATTGAGCAAATATATATGGACGGCATTACGCGCCTACTGGATTGCAACGTAAGTGAACTTGCCGAGCTTTACCAAGGCTTGGAGCAAATATCCAAGGAACACAGCGTAAACTTCGTTATCACCGCAAGCGGTGCAAGGGAAGAACTGCCCGACTTTATCATCAAGCATGTAAAGTGATAGTGATAAATCATTTGTATGTAGCATTTGCATAAATAAAACGACTGTTGCTAGCGCAACAGTCGTTTTTGTATTCGGCATAAATACTTGATTTAGATACCTATATGTGTTATGATAATGTTAATATTACAATATATTAGTAATTACGTGGAGGCAAATAAAATGCATCACAGCAAGCCCGTGATGGGTGAATACACGTACAGGGAAGAACCTGTAACAAAAGATCAAAAACGTGTTTGGAAAATTAAAGCTATAATTTGGATGATACCCACGGGAATCATCGTTATCGGAAGCATTGTGTTTGCAATCGTCTTTTCCGTGATAGATAGTAAATTGAACACAGGACTTCCCTTCTTGGTTATGCCTGCTTTTGCCGGAGTTCCGCTTGCCTTTGCCTTACCGTACTTAAGGCAAGGCTTCACACGTAAACCGCAGGTAACACAAGTTTATGAATACGAAGGAAATTACGTAAGGAAAGCAGTGGCAAGGGTGAAAGTGAAATGTCCCAAATGCGAAGCTGAAAACCAATTCGGTAGCGAAAAATGCAAGGAGTGTGGCGAGCCTATTCCACTGCGTTGTCCACATTGCGGAGCTGATATTATCCCTAACGACGAAGCATGTCGCGACTGCGGACTTGTGTTACAGTGACACAATTTAATACCCAATTTCACAGTAAATGATTTAAGGACAGCAAGCTTTATGCTGTCCTTTTTTACGTTTGGTCGGTTATGGCATTGGTCTGCCGCCGCCGATTTGTGTTATGGCTTGCCAGGTGATGGGGCCGACTATGCCGTCGGGTGTTAAGCCGTTTTCGTTTTGAAATTCTACCACTGCCGTTCGCGTAGCATTGCCGAAAATTCCGTCAATGTTGCCCAGTGGGTATAGTTTTGAAGTGAGTTTTTCCTGCAAGTATCTTACGTAGGTTCCTCTACTTCCCTGTCTGATTGTCGGTTGCGGTGGAAGCACGAGTAACGTTCTCCAAGTATTTGCGCCCACAATTCCGTCCGCTGTCAAGCCGTTGGCTGTTTGAAAAGCGGTTACTGCATTTAGCGTATTAGGTCCGAACGATCCGTCAACGGAAATATTGTATCCGTTTTGTGTTAACATATATTGCAACAGATACACGAAGTTGCTTTGCGAGCCGTTACGTAGTGTTGGATAGTTTGCAAGGTTTCCCCTTGGCAAGTAATTTTGCCCCAAGTACACGCAAACGCCCTTGCAAGTTTCCTCGGCAACTTCCGTTTGGAAATCGGGATCGCGCATAAGCTTGGCTTCGTTGAAGTTAGTCATAAATCCCGGCTCGATAAGGATAGATACACAATTGACGCTCTCGAGCACTCCAACGTCGGTTAGTGAAGATACTCCCCGTCCCTGTTGTCCTGTTCCTTGGAGTAGTTGTTCGTACACGTCCTCAGCCAAAGCTCGCGATTGCGTTGCCCTGATATTTCGCGTTGAATAGAATGTGGAAATACCTTGCGCCGAATTGAAATTGTTTCCGCTACCGAACGCGTTGTAACCGTACGTAACAAGTAAAGTCAGGTTTTGCCTGTTTATCCTTGCAACGCGCGTTGAAATAGCCGTATCCGTCAGTTCGGGTTTTACATCGTACACAGCGAAACCGTTTCGCAAACACGCTTCGAGAAATTTAATTTTTGTGGGACGGTTAAATTGATTTTCGTAAAAAGGAACGTTCAGGTAGGGCATTACCGGTGAGCGCTTGCCTGCAGTAAACGGATTTTGCCCATGTTCGTCATTTGCGCCTATGTAGTAGGTAGCCAAGATTGTTCTCCTTGATATTTTTTCGTAACATTTTATGTATTATTGCTACCCAAGTGTTACATTAGTTGCCAAATGGAAGTATATAAATTAAATTTATTATAGTTAAAATTGACAAATACGCGTCACTATCGTATTATTAGAGTAATGAAAAAGAGTAAAGATATTTACATACTGGGAATAGAAAGTTCATGCGACGAAACAGCCGCGTCCGTTGTAAAAAACGGACGGGAAATTGTGTCGAACGTTGTTTTGTCCCAGATAGACATACACCGTCTGTACGGCGGAGTGGTTCCGGAAATTGCCAGTCGCAATCACGTCGAAGTTGTGGACCGCGTGGTGAAGTTGGCATTGTCGGAGGCGAACCTCAAGTTAACCGACTTGAGCGCTGTTGCAGTAACTTATGGAGCTGGACTTGTCGGTGCTTTGCTTGTCGGTGTGTCCTATGCCAAGGGATTGTGTCAGGCAAGCGGATTGCCGCTTGTTGCCGTCAATCACATCGAAGGGCATATCTGCGCTAATTACCTGACGTACACCGATTTGCAGCCGCCTTATACTTGTTTGTTGACAAGCGGTGGACACACTGCCATCGTAAACGTGCTGGATTACGACAAGTATGATGTAATTTGCTCCACGGTGGACGACGCGGTGGGTGAGGCGTTCGACAAGGTAGCGCGAGTATTGGGGTTACCCTATCCCGGCGGACCACAGATAGATAAGTTGGCTCAAACAGGTCAACCTGTTTACAAATTTCATTCCGTGGTGACGTCTAACGGTAATTTCAGTTACAGTGGATTAAAAACCGCCGTCATCAACTTAGTACACAACGCCGAACAAAAGGGCGAGTCGTTAAACAATGCGGATGTAGCCGCAAGCTTTACCGTTACCGCCATTGACGGACTTATCGAGCGACTTGGCGACGTCGTCAAGGAAAGTAACGCCAAGACCGTCGCCGTTGCCGGCGGAGTGGGCGCAAATAGCTACCTGAGGGGAAAAATGGAACAATTCAGTTCCCAAGGTCTGCGAGTTTGTCTGCCCAAGTTGGCGCTTTGCGGTGACAACGCGGCAATGATAGCGTCGCGCGGTTACTATATGTATCTTAACAAACAATTTGCAACTCTTTCGCTCAATGCTTGCCCGACACTAAAATTGCGCGGTGAAAAGCCGAAATAGTTTGAAAGCAAATCCTCGCCGCACCTACCGCGCGACTGAGCTTTCAAACGAGTTTGTTTAAAAAATATATGACCAGGAGGTCGTAGTCATAAATATGAAAAAAAACAAAAAAGAACTGGTGCGTTCGACGCCCGACATAAACATAGGTCTGACGGAGTTGGATGTAGAGCTTCGAAAGCAAGCCAAGCTCGTCAACCGTCAAAAAAAGGTGGTTGGTAAGAGCTACTTACAAATCATCACCTCTAACATATTTACGTTTTTTAACCTACTGGGGTTCATAATATTCCTGTTGATGCTACTGGCGGGTAGCGTTACAAATATGATGTTTATCGTCATCATAATGGCGAACACGATAATTGGTATTTTTCAGGAAGTCCGCAGTAAGCTTGCGGTAGAAAAGTTGTCCATTGTGTCCGAACCCACTGCCGAAGTTATCCGTGACGGCAGACAGCATACTGTTGCCACCAATGAAATTGTCGTTGATGATATTATACTGTACTCGTCCGGCAAACAGATAAGCTGCGATAGCAAGATACTTATCGGCGAGGTGGAAGTAAACGAAAGCATGCTGACCGGCGAAAGCGACGCCGTTAAGAAAAAGCGTGGCGACACCTTGTACAGCGGCAGCTACGTCGTATCGGGCAACTGCACGGCGTGCGTACTGAACGTTGGCAAGGATAACTACGTCGAACAACTGTCGGCGCGCGTTAAGAAAGCCAAAACTCCCGATTCCGAACTTATGAAGGGTATCAGGCGTATAATAAAGTTTATCGCTATCATTATTTTCCCGTTGGGAATTGCAACGTTCTTGATGAGCTTGTGGCAAAATGGACTTTTGACAAGTAGCGTCAACGTTTGGACTGGCTACTTCGGTCATGGCGCGGCTACTGTCGGCGACAAAGTCATCAGCATTACCGACACCGTCAACGAAGCAATCAAGGCGATGAGCGGAAGCATGATAGGCATGGTGCCCAGCGGAATGGTACTTTTGACAAGCGTGGCGCTTGCCGTTGCGGCATTGAAACTCGCCCGTAAAAAGGTGCTTGTGCGCGAGCTTCCCTGTATCGAGATGTTGGCGCGCATTGACACGCTGTGTCTGGACAAGACGGGGACAATCACCGACGGCAGCATGACTGTGGAAGATATTATCCCCGTGGGCGATATCGACTGCGACGAAATCAAGAAACTGTTGCACAGCCTGCTCGTTGCAACGGGCGACGACAATATGACGGCGCAAGCGCTTGTTAAATATCTTGACGGGGTGGAAACGTACGAAAGCGTTGCTACAATCCCCTTCTCGTCGGAGCGCAAATACAGTGCTGCAACTTTGCAAGACAAGGGTACGGTAGCCATTGGCGCTGCGGAATTTTTGTTCAAAAAGACGTCCAAGGAATTTACCGCCCAACACTCCGCTTTACTGGAACAAGGCTTGCGCGTGCTTGCGGTGGGATATACGAAAAAGGCGCTCAAGGATGGCGAACTTAGCGGACTGGAACCCATAGCGATAGTTGTACTGCAAGATACGATCCGTCCCGACGCTCCCGAAATTATTCAGTGGTTCAAGGATAACGACGTTGCAGTTAAGATTATATCCGGCGACAATCCGCTGTCGGTATCGGTAATAGCGCAAAAGGTAGGCGTAAAGGATGCCGATAAGTACGTATCCCTTGAAGGAATGAACGCCACACAGGTTGCGGCAATCGCCAACAAATATACGGTATTCGGCAGGGTTACCCCCGAGCAGAAGGCAATACTGGTGCGCTCCATGAAGCAGGCGGGTAAAACCGTTGCCATGACGGGCGACGGCGTAAACGATATCCTCGCAATGCGCGAAAGCGACTGCGCAATATCCGTAGGTTGCGGAACCGACGCGGCAAAAACCGTTGCCAACCTTGTACTTATGGACAACAAGTTCAGCGCTATGCCCAAAGTCGTGGCGGAAGGTAGGCAGGTTGTCAACAACATTCAAAACAGTTCGTCATTGTTCCTCATGAAGACGTCGATGACGGTATTGACAACGATACTGTGTTTGATTTTGATGCAAACCTATCCGTTTGAACCTCAACACCTGTACGCGTTGGAGTTCTTTGTAATCGGTATTTCCTCATTCCTGTTGGCGCTCAAACCCAACCGCGCATTGATCAAGGGAAAGTTTATCGCCAATACGCTCAAGCGCACGTTGCCAAGCGGTGTAGCGATGTTTTTGTCCGTAGCAATGACATACGCTTTCCGTAACTTGTTGGGTCTCACCCCCGAACAGGTAAGTACTGTAGCAATGTTCTCTATGACGGCAACGGGCGTCATTGCGTTGTTGATTTTGCTCTTCCCGTACGGATGGTTTAATATGGCAGTGGGCGTTATCGGCACTATCGGTACTGCCGCATGCTACGTTGTGTTCCCGTGGGCACTTGGACTGGTTGCAAGTTGGACGGGTGACACTCAAGCAAATCCCATGTTTGTATCCATTGACAAAAACGCCATCTTGTTCATAGCAATCAATGCCGTCGTGATGGGCGCAATCATAGTAAGTCTAAAGCTCATTGTTTATGCAATCGAAAAAAGGCGTGCTGCAAGCATAGCCGCAACCGAGGAATATTTGAGCAAAACAGGCAAGTAGATTATAAAACAAATCGTATGAAACTATTGATTCCCGCCGCCACAGGTATAGAGGCGGTGGTAAAAAGACAACTGGATAGTTTGGGTTATCCCGATACGCGTGCAATCAACGGCAGAGTTGCAGTTGAAGGTTGTACTTGGCATGACGTCGCGCGTTTAAACCTGTTTTTGCGTAGCGGCGAGCGCGTGCTCATTCAGCTTGCCGAGTTTCCCGCAAACGATTTCGACGAGCTGTTTACAGGTGTTACAACCGTTCCTTGGGGTGATATTGTCGGAGTAAACGGCCGTATTACCGTAATCACCAAGGCGGTCAACAGTAAGCTTTTCGCACATCACTCTATACAGGCGGTGGGCAAGAAAGCAATCGTGTCCGTTTTGGAGCAAAAGTACGGCGCACTAATTGAAAGTGGCGAAGAATACAAGGTGGAGTTGGATATAACCGACAACGTTTGTTCCGTAAATCTCGATACGACGGGCGCGGGACTACACAAGCGCGGTTATCGCACGTTGCCGTATGACGCGCCACTCAAGGAAACTACGGCGGCGGCGCTTATTGATTTATCGGTGTGGAATCCAGATAAAACCTTTACCGATTTATTTTGCGGAAGCGGAACGTTACCTATTGAAGCGTGCATTAAGGCGTTGAAGATTGCTCCCGGGCTAAACCGTAGCTTTGTATTTCAGCAGTGGGGTTGTGTAGATAAGGACGCCTATTCGCTTGCCGTCGAGGAAGCTAACGACGTTAGGGTAGAGCGTAATTTGCAAATTATAGGCGGAGATATATCGCCTAAGGCAATTGAAATTGCGCAGTTTCACGCACGACAGGCAGGCGTGGACAAATACATAAAGTTCAATTTGCGTGACGCCAAGGAATTTGTTTCCAACGCAAGTTACGGTGTAAATATAAGCAATCCGCCGTACGGCGAAAGGCTGGGAGACGTCGAACAGGCCAGACAAATTGCGCGGGATATGGGTAAATTGTACCGCACGCTGGATAAGTGGAACTTTTATTTCCTGTCCCCCGTAGAAACTTTCGAACGGGATTTCGGTCGTCGCGCCGACAAAAAGCGCTATATCTATAATGCGGGAATAAAATGTAGTTACTACTCATTTAACGGTCCCAAACCACCTTTGAAACGGCTATAAGCGTCGCAATACTTTGTTGCACTTGCGTTTCGGCTAAGTCACGTACGCTTAGTACGCTCCTATCACCTCATCACGCGTGCGCCTCGTCTTGCTCGCTTCTGACCGCCTTAAATAAAAATAAAGATTAAAAAAAGTCGCTCTTGTGAGCGACTTTTCTTATTCAAATGATTATGTATTACTGTTTGTTCACTAGTTTGGCTTTATATACAAAATATTTGTGCTTGCCGAATTTAAACAATCCGTTATCGCATACACCTACAAAGCCTTTATTAAGTAAATCAAATATATTGACGGAAACTGCGAATTCGGGCAATCTACCTAGCAGTTTGCCGTTTTCATACAGGTATGCGACCATGGTGGGCATGCTAATGTCTCCGGACGGTGTCATGTCTCCGCCACTCGTCACTGACAGGTAAATCGCTTGACCCTCTACAAGGTCACTAAGTGTTTCGGCGGTGTTTTCCACTTCGAACCCGCTTGCACCGATGTTGGGCACGCCGTTGTAGCTAGCGCTTGCCGAGCCGAGGTTTTCTGTGTTGTATTGCGCAGCGGAGCGTTTGCAGGTAAACAGTCTTTCCAATACGCCGTTTTTGACTATGTAGCTAATGTAATTTTTGTTTACAACGCCTTCCGCGTCGAAAAATTCCAAATTAACCTGTGTCGTCGGGTTGCGGTTGATTACCATGTTAAACTTTTTGTTGAAAAGCCGTTTTCCTAGCTTTCCGGCAAAAAGTGAAGCATTGTTGAAATACATATCGGCAACGAGATGCTGTATAGCGTACTGAATTGGTTCGAAGTCGCCGATTATTGTAACCGTGTCATCTTCTACGTGGGGCAACTTTTTAAGGAACGCGTCGCATTTAAGTTTGACGTCGCGACAAATCTGATTTTCGCTGAAATTGTCGCTTTCGCAACCGTAACTTTCGTCCATTATGTTTGCCGACCCCTTATGCTTGATGGTCAACGAAATAACGAACTGATTACCCTTGTATCTGTAAGTTACGCCGTCGCTGCTTTCGTAACGGCTGTCACTGCTGTTAAGCATTATCTTATTGCTAAACAGAAATTCGGGGTTTTCACCTGAGAGTCTTGTCATCAGGCGGGATATTCTTGCAATCAACTCGTTTTCCGGCAGGATGGACATCGTAGTGTCGAAGTATAACGATTGCGGTTGCTCATGCGTTTCGGGGTATGCTATTCCCTGTGAAAGCTTGCCTGCCGCCAGTACTTGCAGTTCGTCCAGGTTTACTTCCCCTAGGGCGCCTTCCACGCCGATACATCCGTTGTCGTACACGCGGACGGTATTTTCGGTTGAGTCGTTTATGCGCAGTGATTCCACCTTGCCCGCAACAATGTTGAGGCATCTGTTGGAAGTTTTGTAAATCAATCTTTCAACTTTCATCGTTTACCCCTCCTATTGCACGTTCATCTTGGATATACGGATATGCGGTCCGCCCATGCCGACGTTTAACGGGAACTGTTCCATTTTTCCGCAGCCGCCCGTAACAAAACTCAATATCTGTCCGTCGTTACCTACGCCGTCAATAAGCCCCAGCGTTTCGAATACGTTTCCGGTTAGTACGGCAATCTTTACAGGTTGCCCGATCTTGCCGTTGACTATTTCGTAGGCAATACCGGGGGCTACCGTAAACGTGGACATGCCCGAACCGTGCTTGACGGAGTAAATGTAGTAGCCTTGTTTGATACTGCCGATAAGCTGGTCAAACGTGCTTTTACCGTTTTGCACAAAAGTGGTGGTCATGCGTACGATAGGTTCGTAGTCGCAGTTTATAGCGCGGGCGTTGCCCGTCAACTCCTCATCTAGAGCAGCGGCGGTGGTTGCGCTGTGTAGGCGGCCTGTCAGTACGCCTTTTTTTATCAGGTAGGTAGAGCTGGCTTTGGTGCCTTCGTCGTCGTAGGGAACGTATCCGCTGCCTTCATACACACCCGTTTCACGGATTGTAAGTATGTTGCTTGCCACCCTTTTACCGATGGTCCATTCCTTTGCCATGGTTTCATCGCCTAGCATGAAGTCCGCTTCCGACTTGTGTCCGAAGCTTTCGTGCGCAAATACACCCGTAACAATGGGTGCAAGTACTACGGGATAACTTCCGGCTTTTACCGGTTTGGCGTTTTGGATAAAATCTTCACAACGGTTTATAAATTCGGTAATTTCGGCGTCCGTATAAGTTAAGTCGGCGAAGCTCGTTCTGGATTTGCTGAGCTGCTCGCGCATTTTTTCCTCGCCGTGGGCGAATGCTAAACTGTAAGCAACCCCGCAGGTTTGGAAGTCGTAGGTTATGTTGGCTCCCTTCGACGAGTAGAAATTATACACAGAATATCTGTCAATGTATTGGGCGCTTTTGAAATTACACAGTTCGCTTTGCATGCGCTCGCTCGTTTCCTGAATGAGCGCAATCTTATCTGCAAGAGGAACCTTTTTGATGCATTTTCTGGTAAATACCAACAGCTTGTCCCTGTTCACCTGGTATTTAGCCACGATTGGGTTTTTGCTAATGTCTTTATCGGGCGTTGCGTAGGAGTACAACTCGTCAAGCAAGCTTTGTATTGTGGACAGGTTGTCCGTTGACGTGTAGTACCACATATTTCCGTCAAATACGCGAATAAATGCCTTTTTTTCGTTGGTTTCTTTTGCCTCATGCAAATCACCGTTTTGCAACTTTATATGTGTGGAAAAACGGTCTTCGATACGTACGTCGGCATAGAAATCTTTTCTGAATTTATACATAGCTCCTCCTGATGGGTGTGCCAATTGTTAACTTGATTATACTATATGATTTTACTTGTGTCAATTAAGTATAAACAGATACATTGTAACTGGACAAAAGTCAAATACTATAGTATAATAATAACACTGAAATTAGGGGTTTGGACGCAATATACGCAACCGTTATGCAAATGTTTGACAACGCCTACGTTTTTTCGTAATAAGTGTGCGTGTTGGTTACGTCCGACAGGTGTTTATGTTAACTAATGAACTTACGTTATTTGTCGAACCGATAAAACTGCAAAACATCATGCCGTGGGTGGTGGTTGCCATTGCGGTAGTCGTACTGTTGTCGATACTTATCAAATGTTTTTCCATTTATCGCAATATCAAGCGCAACAGGACATACGTTAAGCCGAACGGTGAAGAACAGCAACAACGTTTGCTTTCCATTCGCGGCGAATATTTCGTGCTAAGCGGTGGCGTAGAGTATTCGGTCGGATTAAACGGACAGCTCAAGGCGGGCAAGTATCTATTGCGTGGCGACGGATATGACAAGTTTCAACTTAGTATTAACGGACAAGCTATTGATTTTGACGGCGATACCGACAGGGAATTTGCCGACGGTGACGTGATAGTTCCCGCTTGTGACACATTGATTAAACCGATTGTAACAAAAGAGGAAAAGATATGAGAACATACAACGGTTGGGACGAATTGTTTGAGAAAGAGTTTTCAAAGCCGTATTTTGTACAGTTAAAGAACTTTTTGGTGCAGGAATATGCAACTAAGCGCATCTATCCTCCCAAGAAACTTATGCTCAACGCATTTGACAATACTTCTTACGACGATGTTAACGTGGTAATTTTGGGACAGGATCCGTACTACAATCCCCATCAAGCAATGGGCATGAGTTTTTCCGTGCCGGAGGGTGTTGCTCCGCCCAAGAGTTTAATTAACATTTTCAGCGAAATCGAAAGTGAACTCGGGTCTAAAGCCAACGTTGTCGGCGGAGACCTCACTCCGTGGGCAAAGCAGGGCGTTTTGCTGTTGAACACGGTACTGACGGTAGAGGACGGCAAACCCAATTCGCACAAGGACAAGGGTTGGGAACTGTTTACCGACGCGGTAATAAAGCATCTCAACAATCGTCAACGCGGTATGGTATTTATGCTGTGGGGACGAAACGCTTACGCCAAGAAGGAGCTTATCACAGCACCGCAACATCTGGTGCTGACGGCGGCGCACCCCAGTCCGCTTTCGGCGTATAACGGCTTTTTCGGGTGCGGACATTTTACTAAAGCTAACGAATTTTTGGCAAAACAGGGCAGATCTATAAGGTGGTAAAATGAGCAAAGCAATAATGACAATACACGGATTTACGACGGTCAAGGAGGATTTCGGCAGATTGTATGACCGCCTCGGTTGCTATGACGAGGTGCTTGCCGTGGAAATTCCCGGGCACAACGGCGACGCGAATTTCGATGAATTTACTGTCGATGATACGTTTCAAACGGTATTGTCAGCGTATGACGACTTGCGTTCAAAGCATGACGAAGTGGATGTTGTGGGATTTTCCATGGGTGGAGCGCTTACAACTTGGTTATGCGCGCAAAAAGACGTGCACAAGGCGGTACTTCTTTCGCCTGCCAACAAATATCTTAATTTTTTGATGCCGCTTGAAACGCTCAAGTTCTACAATGAACAAGGACTTAAACCTTTAATAAAAAAATCGAACGTAAGTCTGGCGGAAAAGTCATACACCGTAAGCAGGGTTTTTAGCGACTACTTTGAAAACGTTGCAACAAGTCTTAAAATTGTGTTTAGCAACTTTGAAAACAACAGGGTAATAACTCCACGCGTTTACAGTGTATTTCGCAAGATAATCAGGGGTTGCAACGCAATGGTGGAGCAGCACAGTCCTATTACTACGCCTACGCTGGTGCTGTGGGGCAAGCTGGACGAACTTGTTCCGCACAAGTCGGTAAAGTACGTCTTGAAGCACTTTTCTAAAGCTCAAAGCAACATTTACGACGATATAGGTCACGCCATGCTTTATACCAATCATGATGAAATTCTTATCAAGGATATTCTCGATTTTTTAGTAGATTGATAACCGTATGGATATGCGCCAATAAGGGCAAATGAAAAATACGGCAAATTTTTAATAAGTAACGCATAAGGATTAAAAATGCTACAACTAAGGAACATTGTCAAAAATTATAAGTTAACAAATGAGCTGACCGTAAAAGCTTTGAAAGACGTGTCGCTCAATTTTCGTCGCAGCGAATTCGTTTCTATCTTGGGTCCGTCAGGTTGCGGAAAGACAACGCTACTCAACATAATAGGCGGTCTCGACAGGTACAACGACGGGGATCTTATTATCAAGGGAAAGAGCACTAAGGGGTTTAAAGACGCGGACTGGGACGCTTATCGCAACTGTTCCATAGGTTTCGTGTTTCAAAGCTACAATCTGATTCCGCATATGAGTGTGTTGGATAACGTCGCCTTGGCATTGTCTATTGCGGGGGAAAGCAAGTCCGAGCGCATTGAAAGGGCACGCGTTGCGCTAAATAAGGTCGGACTGGGGTCCGAACTCAGGAAACGCCCTAACCAACTTTCCGGCGGGCAGATGCAACGCGTTGCTATTGCTCGCGCAATTGTTAACGAGCCCGATATCATTCTGGCGGATGAACCGACGGGCGCGTTGGACAGTGAAACGGGTATCCAAGTCATGGACTTACTCAAGGACATCGCGCAAGACCGATTGGTAATCATGGTTACGCACAACGCCGAGCTTGCCGAACGTTATTCTACGCGTATCGTCAGTTTGTTCGACGGCGAGCTTGTTGGGGATAGCAACCCTTACTCCAATGAGGAATGTGTAAAGGATGAAGCAAGCCAACAAGTTGCAACTGCCGAGTCTGAGGCTGCGCTTTCACAGCCCGAACAGCAGCAGGCAAAAAGAAAAAAACGCAACAAAAGCAGAATGTCGCTTTGGACGGCGTTTGTGATATCTTTGCGCAGTCTGCTATCCAAGAAAGGACGCGCGTTTTGGACGAGTTTTGCAGGCAGTATAGGCATATTCGGCATAGCGATAGTTCTTGCCATTTCGGCAGGTATGGACAACTTTGTGGCATACATGCAGTCGGAGGCGGTGGGTGATACAGCCATTACCATCACGGAAACAGCCTACGACGTCAACAAAATATACGACGTTTTGGGCGATGTCACAGGTGGCAGACCGTACCCCAAGGACACGACGGGTGTAGTGCCGTACAGCGGAAACATGTTCAGCAATATGGTTGTAACCAACAATATTACCGAGCAGTATATCGACTATGTAAGCAATATGAACCACAACTGGACCAACGCAGTTAACTTTACATACAGTGTAAAAATGAACGTTTTGCAGCTGCGTGAAAGCACGGGAAAGTACGTTCGTCGGTCGCGTTGGTCAACGTATGCCAAGCAGATGATAAATAACGATGAGCTAATCGAAGATAACTACGAGGTATTGTACAAGCTGGGCGATGACGGCGAAACTTCCGACTACGAAGGTAACGGCTACCCCAAGGAGTACTACGAAGTATCCGTTGTTGTGGATAGATACAACCGTCTTTCCACCTCGGCATTGGAAAACCTCGGACTTATGGAAAGGCAAAGCGACCAGTTGCCCGCGGAGATTCCCTATTCGGATATCGTCGGCAAGGAGTACAAGCTTATACTCAACGACGGTTGGTACTCCAAGGGCGACGACGGTTTATTTACTTCCTCGGATAGCGCTTCCTCAACACAATACGCGCAGCTTGCCGAAAGCGACTACGCCGTAACCTTGAAGATAATAAGCGTTTTGCGTCCTAAAAATGACAAAGCAACCTTGTGGTTGCAATCCGGTTTGGCGTATCTGCCCGAGTTGACGCAATATGTAATGACGGATTCGTTGAATTCGGATATAGGCGTTGCACAGTTGTCCAGTCCGAACAGGAGCGTTATGTCACCGGGATATGCTTTCCCCGATTTGTCCGATTACGGCACGGTTACTAAGGAGCAGTTATATACCGAAGCACTCAAGAGTATCGGCGCGTATGCCAACCCTACGGCAATCAACATTTATCCTAAAAACGCCTCGGCAAAGATGCAAATTGCGTCCTACCTCAACAAATGGAACGAGGACAACCCCGAAAGCGTAGTTGTGTACACCGACTACACTCAAGTAGCGGTAAACGTGCTTAACACCGTTATTGAGGTTATAAGTTACATCCTTATTGCGTTTTCGGCAATATCGCTTGTGGTATCTACCGTTATGATAAGCATCATTACCTACACCTCGGTAGTGGAACGCACCAAGGAAATCGGAGTATTGCGCAGTCTTGGCGCACGCAAGGTGGATATTGCCGGCATATTCAACAGCGAAACGGTAATTATCGGGTTCATTGCGGGTGTGATAGGCGTTGTAGTATCGGTGGTTGTGGGCGTAATCGTCAACGCGATACTCAAGGCGCTTTTGGGAGTGATGAGTATTGTATTGTTTTCGCCGGGAATCGTACTGGGTATGGTGGCGCTGTCTGTCGGATTGACGCTTGTCGCGGGACTTGTACCTGCCATTCTCGCCGCTAAGAAGGACCCTGTAACGTGTCTCAGAACCGAATAACAAAAAAGTGCTTGCAATATTTTAAATTATACTATATAATATACCTTGCCCTATTATGGGCGCACCTTGCTGTGAGAGGAAACTCACGGCCATATAGACCAAAAGGAGGTAAAAATAATGAACACTTACGAATTGTTGTATATCCTTAACAACGAACTGGCTGACGAAGCTAAAGAAGCAGTTATCGAAAAGCTCAACGCAGTTGTTACGGCTAACGGCGGTACGGTTGACAGCGTGGACAAGTGGGGCACAAGACGTCTTGCTTATCCCATCAACTACAAGAACGAAGGTTACTATGTTTTGGTAAACTTCACCGCACCTGCAACGTTGCCCGACGAATTGGAACGCGTAATGCGCATTACCGATGCAGTTGTACGTTTCATGATTGTCAAGAAATAACAAAAGGAGACAGTATGAACAAAGTATTTTTGATTGGAAGACTAACACGTGATCCACAGGCGTCAACAACTGAATCGGGACGTTCCTACTGCCGCTTTTCAATTGCAGTAGATCGTTTTTCTCGCGACAGAGAAAACAGCGTTGACTTCATCAACATCATCACCTGGAACGAACTGGCGTCCAACTGTGTCAAATATCTGCAAAAGGGTAGTCAGGTTGCAGTATTCGGCAGCATTCAGACCGGCAGTTACGAACGCGACGGCGTTAAACGTCAAACCTTTGACGTAAGAGCCGATCAAGTAGAGTTCCTGACCCGTGCAAACGGTGGCGCTCAACAAGGTGGCGAAGGCGCAGTTAAGGATGAAGTGATTGACGAGCTTAAGCAAGTTGATGACGACGATATGCCGTTTTAAGTTTGAAACCGTATTCATCACGGTATGAGGGCTACGTGCGTCAACCGCCTTGGTCACGTACGCTTAGTACGCTCCCCGCGGTCGGTTGCCACCAGTTGCCCACCTACCGAGCGACTACGCTTTCAAACGGCTATACCGAATAAAGTTTGATAGTGCATTCTTTGTGTACTTTCAAGAAAATGTTAAAAGGAGTTTTTATAACAATGGAAAATAAAGAAGTGAAAAGACCGATGAGAAGTCCTGCACGCCGCAAGGTTTGCAACTTTTGCGTAGAAAAGTCCGAGTACATCGATTACAAGGACATTGCTAAGCTTCGCAAGTACATGGCGGAAAGCGGCAAAATACTTCCTCGCCGTATGACGGGAGTATGCGCTCGCCATCAAAGAGAGCTTGCAGTAGCAATCAAACGCGCGCGTCAAATGGCTTTGATTCCCTACGTTGCCGACTAATAGTAACGCACAATTTGACATTGCAAAATCCCGCTTTTGTATAAGGCGGGATTTTTTTATTTGTTTACATTATTATCCGTTTGTTGTATAATACACACAAGCAAGTATTCAACAGGAGCGCAACATGATAATCAATGAAACCAACGGCTTATGTTTCAAGCTTGTCGGTAATGCTTACACTGTTACGGGATATCAAAAGCAATGGGCGCCCGTAGAGGTAATAATCCCGTCCACCTACAACGGTAAACCTGTAACAGCAATAGGCGAGCGCGCATTTAGCATGGATTGCTTTGTGCAGCGCGTTGTTGTCGGTAGTAACGTTGTGCGTATCGAGCGCCGCGCGTTTGCGGATTGCCGAAGCTTGACAAAAATAGAATTAGGTAACGTGCAATTCATTGAACAAGGCGCTTTTGCCGGTAGCAAAGTATGCAACGTAGTAATACCGAAGTCTGTTAAACAGATTGGCCCGTATGCGTTTAACGCTATGGCAAGGGCCGTCGTAACGTTTGAAAATCCGTGTTATTGGTATTGGGTGGACAAGCCTGACGCCGTAGAGGGACGTCTTGCGCCCATCACACCGAAAGAACCTGAAAAGACAGGTAGATTGTTATATGGTAGCTCTTGTTGGTGGATACGACGTGATACGCCAAGCTCCAAATGGGGCTAGTTTGAAAGTACATTCATCGTCTGATACGCGCTACGTGTGTCATTGAAATAAATAAAATAGAAAACACACTTGTCGATTATGTTTTTCCGTATTGTTTTGTGATAAGGAGGGCATGAAAAAATCATGGCAGATATTAGATTTCAATTTGAACTAATGGGCAATGGCTATGCGCTAAGCAGATGCTCAGCGAGTTCCGAGGGAAAATCCCAGGTGGTGATTCCGTCCACCTACAACGGAAAGCCAGTCACCAAGATATGTCAAGGCGCGTTTGGTGATGCCTATGGGGTTACGAGTATCGTCGTGCCCGATAGCGTCACTGAAATCGAACAAGGAGCGTTTAGCCGTTGCTGGGGGTTGGAAAATATCAAATTGCCCGCCAAACTAACCAAGATAAGTAGCGGAACGTTTACCGACTGCCGAAAGTTAACAAGCGTTACAATTCCAAGCGGCGTCAAAATTATCGAAAACGGCGCATTTAGTTACTGCTTCGCTCTCAAAAGCGTCACAATCCCGAGTGGCGTTACAATGATAGGCATGAGAGCGTTTAGTCAATGCAAGAGTTTGCAAAGCGTTGTTATACCAGACACCGTCACGGAAATCGACTACTACGCCTTTGAAGAATGCGAAAGCCTCGCAAGTGTCAAGCTGTCCAACCGTTTGACACGGCTAATCCCGGGGCTGTTTAAGTGGTGCGCAAGCCTAAAAAGCATTGTTATACCCAATTCCGTAACAAGTATCGGCTATTCGATGTTTATTGGTTGTAGAAGTCTAACAAGCGTTACCATACCTTCAACCGTGCGCGAAATCGGTCAGCAGGCGTTTAGTGGGTGTGGTTTTAGCACCTTTAATATTCCAACTGCTCTGGCGGAAATTAGCGAAGGGTTGTTTGCCGACTGCAAAAACTTGACGAAGATTACAATCCCAAGCAATATTAAAAAAATTGGCAATGGAGCCTTTTCGGGATGCGCAAGCCTTGCGAGCATAACTATCCCCAACACCGTTACCGATATTGGCAACAATCTGTTTAGGGAGTGTACAAACCTCACAAGCGCAACGCTGGGTAGCGCCGTTACCAAAATTGGCGGTAGCATGTTCGAAAAATGCGAAAATCTTACAACCGTCAAGATCTTTGGAGGCATCACCCGAATTGACGTCAAAGCTTTTAGTCAATGCCGATCGCTCACGAGTTTTACCGTACCGGATACCGTCACGAGTATAGGAGGCATGGCTTTTTACGAGTGTCGCAGTTTGTGCAGCGTTACGATAGGTAGGTCGGTTAAAACCATTGGAACATCGGTATTTAATGGTTGTTGGGGGCTTAGTAGCGTCAAGTTCCTTTGCCCCAACGGTTGGCTCCCTATCAAAATCAACTTCGCAGATCCCGTGGCAGTGGCAAACTATCTAAAACAAAGAAGTCCCGAGTTACACAGGGAATAAAAGCGCATTATCACGATATTCTCAACGACTAAGTTGATAAAATTGTAAAATACAGAGAAAAATGGATATTAAGCAATTACTTAGAGATATGGGGTTTCGGTTCAATAAACAGTTTGGACAAAACTTCCTTACGGACGAAAACCTGCTAAATAATATATGCAACGACGCTCAAATAGAGGGCGGTACCGTGTTGGAAATTGGCGCAGGGGCAGGCACGCTCACCCGCGTGCTCAGTAAGCATGCCGATAGGGTCGTTGCCTTCGAAATTGATCGCAATCTCGAAAAGGTACTAAACGTTACGCTTGCCGATTGCCCTAACGTCAACGTTGTCATGGCGGACGTCATGCGCGTCAATATGGTTGAACTTGAGGCGATGTGCGGTGGCGAGTATCGCGTGGTAGCCAACATTCCGTATTATCTTACGTCGCCGCTCATCATGCGATTTGTGGAGGAGGCGAAGGCCGTTACCTCGCTTACCTTGACAATTCAAAAGGAAGTTGCCGAACGCCTTGCGGCGAAACCTGCTACTAAGGATTACGGCGCGATAACCGTTGCCGTTCAAGCCGTTGCAGACGTCGATATCACGCGGATATTGCCGAGAGATTTGTTTTATCCCGCGCCTAATGTCGATAGCGCAGTGGTGCGAATAGACTTTAAACGTAACAAGTACGACATTTTAAACCCGGTACTGTTTCGCAAAACTGTACGCGTGTCATTTGCAATGCGACGCAAAACGCTTGTAAATAACCTTGCGGTGGGCTTTGCTGTATCCAAACAACAGGCGGAGCAAATTATTTCAACGTGCAACTTACCCGTTAATTGCCGTGGTGAGGAGCTGTCCGTCGAACAATTTGTCCAACTTTACAAAACAATAGAACAATTACAACTGAAATGAAAAACCTTGACCTGACAAAAAAATATGCTCTTGCGGTAAGTGGCGGAGTGGATAGCATGACAATGCTCCACATGTTTGCAACGAGCAATCCGCGCCCGAATTTCTTCGTAGTGACAGTCAATCACTGCATACGTGCGGAAGCGGAAAGTGATTGCAAGTTCGTTGCCGACTACTGTGCAAAGCTCAACGTTGAGTGTCGCATTATTTCGGTGGACGTGCCTGTTTATTGCGAACAAAACAAGTTATCCGTTGAAACGGGCGCGAGAATACTGCGTTATCAGGCGCTTGATAGCCTTGAATCCGACTTCGTGTGTCTTGCACACAACGCCAACGACAACGCCGAAACGGTACTTATGCACATTTTGCGCGGTAGCGGGGCTAAGGGCGCGACGGGAATAAAACGGCTAAGCGGAAAATACCTCCGTCCGATATTGGACCTAACGCGCGAACAAATAGAACAGTATGCTAAAGAAAACAACGTTTCTTTTGTTCAAGACGTCACCAACGACGATACGAAATATACGCGCAATTATATTCGACACAAGGTTTTGCCTGTACTTACCGAACTTAACCCACAGGTGCAACGCAATATTTTGCGGTTTGCAACTAATATGCAATCGGATGACGAATATCTTGATGAACTGGCGGATATATCAGCAGTACAATTCGAAAGTAATGTGGCGCGTATTCCTATAGAATTACTTATACAACACACTTCAATAGCTTATAGGGTGCTAAATAAGGTGTTTAACGGCTTATGTGTGTATTACGACATTGAAAAAACGCATTTCGACGCGATTGTAGATATTGCGAAAAACAACGGCGGAAAACGCGTTAATTTACCCTTCAATTACGTTGCAATCAACGACTACGGGTACGTCACAATCTGCCTGAACGGTAGCGAAACTACAAAAAGCGAATGTATCCCATTTAAAATTGGAACAACCGAAACGCCACTGGGCGTTGTGGAAGTGTCCGAGCAACCGATGGAGGGAAGCTTGAGGTTGGACGTCAGCCACATTCCCGATACTGCGGTATTTCGCACGCGCATGCAGGGAGACAAGTTTACCAAGTTCGGCGGCGGTACCAAATTGTTGAAGGACTACCTCATTGACAAAAAAATCCCGCAACGCATGCGAGATAAGTTGTTACTTGTTGCAAACGGTAGCGATGTTTTGGTAATTTGCGGGGTGGAAATAGCCGACAGCGTTAAGGTTACGGCAAATTCACATAACTATTACATCAAGCTGCATCAAAGGAAAAAGTGATAAAAAAAACAACGCCGAAACGGCGTTGTTTTCATATTTAAGTATTGTTGTTAGGCTCCTGCACCTTGCGTTAGTCCTTGAAAGAATTCTTTGAGGAATTCGCCACCAAATCCTAAGAAGGTGAAAAGTAAAGATACGCCTACAATCACCAATGCTATTATCAACACGCAGAAAAAGCTTCTTGCGTAGCTACGTCTGTTGATATTGCGGCTACTGCATGCAAATACTATAAGACAAATCAATCCAACAATGGGGATGCTAAACAAAAGATTATAGCCAAAGTATCTCCAAGCGCCAAGCGGTTTATATTTGTCCGGCAATTGTTTAATTTCTTCTTTTTCGTATTGTTTCATAGCGGTGCTCCTTTTTAATAATATTTTCAGTTTCTCCCATTATATAACAACTTTTTATATTTTTCAATAATTTTTTATTATTTTTTGTCGATTTGCCCGTCACAATTTTTAATAATATGTGTGCTAAGGTCAAGTTGAGTAACTGCAACGGTGTGAGTGAACGGTTACCGAAATAGTGGCTCCGTTAGGGGAACGTGTTAGCGCAGTGGGGAATCTTTTTCGCTAACAGTGAACTAATAGATAAATTTGGCATATATTAAAAGAGCGCAAAAGGAGTCATGGTTTGTTTCGTTATAGCGATTTGTTAAGCGAAATGGAAAAATTTTGTCAATACGGCGTGGAAACGGGCGTTGTGGGAGAAAGCGAGCTTAAGCAACACATACCTTACGTTTTCATAGGAAAGAAAAACGGTAATTACATGATAGTGCAGGGTGCAATGCACGCGCGAGAGCATTTAACGGCGTTACTTGTTGTGTGTTTAGCCAAGCACCTTGTCAAAAACTCTGACCTGAGCCTGGACGGCGGTATTTATTTCATTCCCATGACCAATCCCGACGGCGTGAGGCTCTGTCAGGAAGGCGTAGGTTGGATAAGGGACAAGGAGCGCAAGAGCAATCTGCTCAAAATAAACGGCGGAAGCGACTTCACGCTGTGGAAGGCTAACGCCGACGGAGTGGACCTCAACGTCAATTTCGACGCGCAGTGGGGCGAAGGTATTCAAAACGGATATTTCAAATCGGCGCAAAACTACGTTGGCAAGGCACCCTTTTCCGCAGCGGAAACAAGGGCACTCAAGGAGTTTACCGAGCGCATACGCCCCATCGTTACGCTGTCCTACCACTGCAAGGGAGAGGAGATCTACTGGGAGTTCAATCAAACGTCGCGCAGACGGTTTCGCGACAAGCGTTACGCCGACGCCATTTCTAAGTACACAGGATACAAGCTTGTAACGTTAAACGGAAGTGTAGGCGGTTACAAGGACTGGTGTATTGACAAGCTACGTATCCCTGCTTACACAATCGAAGTGGGTTCGGACAGTTTCGAACACCCCTTCCCTTACGACCAACTGTCAACAATAGTTCGCCAAAATCTCGATTTACCGCGAAAACTGCTCAATACAATCGTTCGCGACCGCCGTGGACTGCAAAACGTGGGGCTGAGCGACGACGTTTTTTCGTGAGAGGCCGAGCACAACATAACGATATAACCTGTAACAAAACGGTAGTTTTTGCTACCGTTTTATGTTAAAATGTACGCATGACGAAAAATGTTTACAAGTGTGATCTACACATACACACAAATTACAGTTTTGACAGCGTTGAAACGATGGAATCGTACGTATTAAAGGCGTTGGATATCGGTTTAGACGCAATATGTTTTACCGATCATATTGATATCAACAAGCATTACAATACTTTCGCCACGTTCGACTTCGACGGAAGGCTTAAGGAATTTGAACAGATAAAAAAGCGTTACGGTGATAAGTTGCAGCTTTTTTTGGGGTTTGAAATGGGCGAACCGCACCTGCACCCCAAGGAAACGGCTTTTTTGCGAACGCTTAAGTCGGATATTATCATCGGGTCCATTCACCATTCGCTGGATTACGAACCGAACGCCAACGTCACCCGCCGTCAATCGGAACGTATCTACGACAGGTACGTTAGGCAAATGGTAGAGGAGGGCGACTTCGACGTGTTGGGTCACATAGACATGCTCAAAAAATACCACAGCGATTACGTCGGCGATTTCGAGCACGTCTGCCAAACGCTTGAAATTTGCGTTAAAAGAAATATAATTCCGGAAATCAACACCTCATCCTTGCGTAGCGGAGCACAGGAGCCAATGCCTTCACTTGTCGCCATCGAGCACTACAAATCCGCCGGCGGTAAGTACGTTGCCGTCAATTCCGACAGTCACAGCGTTGAGTCGCTTGGCGACGGCGTAGCGCTACTCGACAAACTTCCCGACGGTATCGAACAATGGCTCCCAAAACATTGTAATAAGTAATTAAAATAAAAAAACGGTAATTCGAAACTCAACAATTGATAAATATAGTAAAATTTGTTGACAAATCGTACTTTATTGATATAATCAATAATGCACCTACCTTATAGGAATTTTCAATGTAAACAAGCAAGGGAACTTGCTGTAATGGTGGAGACGATGCGTTGTTTCAAATACGGTTCTCGCGTTATCGAAAACGAGAGACAGGTAAGATTAGAACAAAACGTACGAAATATAGGCAGTCTGCTGCATGCGGTTGCCATGTTTTTCGTTACGTTTTTTTTGTTTGTTTTAATCAACTTCCTGCTTAGCAACCTAATTCAAAACACGCAACTCACATTCATCAAGCTGATGAATGTCCTCCAAAACGGTGGCAAAGAGCTGCTTACCGACAGTGTACTGTCAACAATTTACTTTGCTTACCAAAATTCGTTCGCGCTGTTTTTGACAGTGGTGACCTTCACTTGCGTGTATCAATTTGGTTTGACGCTCAAGACGCTTGTGTATGTGGCAAGCGAAAGTGACAAGCAAAAAAGCACCTACAGTAAGGAAGGTCGCGAGTTCAATACCAAAACTGCCGACGTTACTGTATCTTATAGATATAAGGTCTGCTTTTTATCTTAACAATTAAATAATATACCGTAACCGCGCAAGACGGTTATTTCTGCTACCCCTTTGCATGGCGCTAATTGTGGCGCTTTGTCGAGTTTTGTTGGATGTTTGCAGGGTAACTTATCGCCAAACGCAGTTTACGGTCGGCGCAACTAAATCCGTTTTTTGCTCACACTAATGTGTTGAGGACGGATTTTTTTTGTTGCAAAAAATGCTTTTACGTTATACATAAGTCGAGGAGAAAATATGCTCGGTATTTATTACCTAATAGGCGCGTGCGCTATGATAATTGTTATAGCGGTTGGATTGTTGTTACATTTCAAAGCGTCTTCTAAACTCAATATATTGTTAAAGACAGTTTCGCTATTGATTGCAACGGCATTGTTCTTCAGGTACATGCTGGCTACCGACGGCGACAATATTGCAAAGATATCCCATTTGAAACTCGGTTACGGGTTCGAATCCAAGGCGCTGATAGTAATTGCGCTGTTGCAGGTGTGGTTGGCGTACGCTGCGGAAATGTTTGTTTCGCTTGCATCCTTCTTTAAGGTCAGGACGGCGCCCGCAATAGTAAGACATTTCGCTACTACGGTATTTATAGTCAACTTCGCCCTTATGGGAACGCATATTATGGCAATTGTCGGTCCTCAGGGTTTTGAAGGCTTTGACGTAAGGGCAACGCTGATTGCCGTCGAAACGGGACTTGGCCTAGGCTACGCCGTGGTAAGCACCTTTGCCAAGAGCAAGGAAACGCAGTTACACAATAGGGAATGGGTGTGGTTTACGTTAGCCGTCGTGGGTATTATACTGGCTGCAATTCCCAGTTACGCTTTCAACGTTGTGCTGGACGCAACCCAACTTACCTACAATCCCAAGGGAATCAACCTCCCGCACAGATTGATGCTGTATCCGATGTTCATCATTCCCATTGTGCTGTATCTGTTGCTCAAGGACAAGGACTTGCAAACAAAGCGCCTTGCGCTGATGTACTACGCTTGGATAGGACTGCTCAATTTCTCATACTTCCACAGATTCAGCGACTTTGTGGGTGAAGGCTGGGTTACGGCGTTACCGTTGCACCTGTGCAACACGGCAATGTACATTACTCCGCTGTGTCTGACGTTCAAGTGGAAGAGGTTTTTCTACTTCACCTACTTTATCAACGTGCTGGGAGCGTTCCTGGCGCTGTTGATGCCCAACTACAGCGACAGCGCTTCGATAATTTCCAACAGCGTGTGGCTGTTCTACATGAATCACTATCAGGCGTTCTTCATGCCGTTGCTCATCGTTGGGTTGGGAATTTTCCGTCGTCCGCGTTGGAAGGAATTCGGATACAGCATGATAGGCTTTACAGTCTATTTTGTGCTGATGCTTATTATAAACGCTTGGTTCACCAACTACAATGGCAGCGTTGACTACTTCTTCCTCAATAGTGACTTCATCGCCGACAAGTTGGGCAACTGGGCGGAAAACACCCGAAACATCACTTGGGTAATAAACGTAAAGGGCTTGACCCTAACCTTCTACCCACTGTATCAATTTTTGTTCTTCTTGGTGTACTTTGCGTTTGCGTTTGGCGTATGGTTCGTGTACGAACTGGGTTACAACGCCATTACGGGTTGGTTGGACTTGGCTGAACGCAACAAAAAAATCAAAGTGGACAAGCTCGCTTTGGAAGTTAAACTGGCGGGAAGAAGTATAGAGGAGCCTATGAATATGGATAATGTAAATAAATTAGTACTTAAAAACTTTACAAAACGCTACGGCAAATCCGACGTGTACGCCGTCAAGGACGCATGTCTTGAAGTGTGTGGCGGTGAAATTTACGGCTTCCTCGGCCCCAACGGCGCAGGTAAGTCAACGATAATCAAGAGTATCGTCGGTATTCAGACAATTACTGACGGCGCAATCGAAGTGTGCGGTTACGACGTTGCAACGCAAAGCGTTCAAGCGAAGAAACAAATAGGCTTCGTTCCCGACCACTACGCGCTGTACGAACGTCTGACAGCTCGCGAATACATCAATTACATTGCCGACTTGTACGAAGTAAGCAAAGCGGACCGCGACGAACGTCTTGACAAAATGATAAAGCGTTTCGAACTGGAACATGCAATCGACAACCCCATCCGCACCTATTCGCACGGAATGAAACAAAAGGTTACTATAATGGCGGCTCTTATACACAACCCCAAGGTGTGGATATTGGACGAGCCGTTGACGGGATTGGACCCCAACAGTATATTCCAGGTTAAGGAATGTATGCGCGAACACGCGCAGGCGGGTAACATTGTATTTTTCTCCAGCCACATCATCGACGTCGTTGAGCGTATATGCGACAAGATAGCTATCATTCGTAAGGGACAAATTCAGTGCGTACGCGACGTTCACGAAATGGAAAAGAACGGCGAAAGTCTCGAGAAGTTCTACATGTCCGTCATCAACGACACCGTTGTTGAACCCATCGCGGTAGGCGATAAACAAGAAATTCAAGAAAAACCCAAAAAGGCAAGAGGCAAGAGGGCGTAACAATGACAGGTATCTTTAAACTCAAAACGCTTGTCATGATGCAACTCAAAGACAAGCTGGACATGTCATTCGTGCGTACGAAGCGCTCGTTTCTGTTTAAGATTATGGCAATCGTGGCGGAAATTGCGCTGTCCGGTGTTGCTTTCTTTGTGTTTTTCTATCTGGCGTCGGCGCTAAAGCTGTTTTCATTTTCCGGGGCGGTTCCCAGTTCGCTCGTTACGGCGATGTTTACGCTGATATTTACATTGGCAATCATCACCTGCACGGCAGGACTTACCAACACGTTGTATCTCACTGCCGATAACCGCGTACTGCTGACGTTGCCCGTCAAACCCAACTTGGTATTTTTGTCCAAGTTTATGCTGTACTTCGTGTTCGAACTGAAAAAGAACGCAATGCTACTGTTGCCCATGTACGTTGCCTACGGTATAGTGTGTCACGCCGTGTGGTATTTCTATCCGTGGTTGGTGGTGTGCTACGTGCTGGTTTCGCTGTTGCCCGTTGCTATCGGCGCAGTGCTGTCTATACCGGCGTTGTTTATCAGTAACTTTATTCGCAATTACAAGTGGTTGCAGGCAATATTGGCGGTTATTGTAACGGGATTCGTCGGTTGGGGATTTATCAAACTGATAGGACTTATGCCCGAAAACATGAACATCGCGGGACGTTGGGGTACGATATCCCTCACAATTCAACAGTGGTTGGACACCTTCGCCCGTTGGGTATTTCCGCTTAACTGGATTAACTTGATGATTATCGGCGGCACTGCGGCAATCCGCACGCATCTGTTCACAATGAATACCGTGTGGGGCATGCTTGAAACGTTGGGAACCATTGCAGTGTGCACGGGTTTGACGTATTTACTTGCTCGCCCGCTGTTTTTCAAGATGGCGTCCAGCCAGTTCGAATTTGAAAAGTCGCACAAAAAAGCCAAGAAAAACAAGGTTCACTCCCGTAAGCTCGCGCCTTTCGTGTACGAAATTACCCGAAACTTCCGCCGTAGCAGGTTTGTATTGAAACTTATCGTAAGCTTGCTTATATTGCCGATTGCGATTTTCTTCCTCAACAAGACGTACGCGGCAATGAACACGCGTTTGTCGGGACAATACATGACGGTAGCGTTTAGCATGCTTGTAAGTTTGCTTATTGTAACAAGCGACAACGTAAGTTACGCTTCGGTATATAGCATTGACGGAAACGCCCGTCCCATTGCCAAAACTCAACCGATTATTCCGCAAATATCCCTTGTTTCAAGGCTGATTCCGCGCATGGTTGTGATAGTTTTATCCTCGGCTGTTTCATGCTATCTGTGGCAAACGGTTTCCGGCTTGACGACGGTAGAGGCAATGCTATTGGCGTTGATAATAGTGTTCGTGGGCTTTGCGCACCTGCTTTGGAGCGCCGAAATGGACGTTATGCGCCCGCAACACGATCAGTATGCAACGCTGGGACTATCCATCGACAATCCCAATGAGCGCAATTCCACAATAATTGCTTTTCTGATTTCTGCCGCGTTTGCCTTTTGGCTGTATTTCATCATGAGCGAAGGCCGCACGATGGCAATGCTCAAGGTGGCAGGCATAGCATTTGTGTTTTTGGCTTTGCGAGTGTATTTGTACTTCGCGCGTATTCGCGCGTACTACGCCGAAAAGTAGAGGTAGCGTATGAAAAAAGCAACAATAATAGTTATCGCCGCAATATATGTGGCGTCTATAGTAATAGTGGGCGTATTTGGATTGAAAGCGCTCATCTACAACGAATCCAACCCGATAACGGATATTATCCTGCCCGAACAAATTGAGGGTAGCAATATAGAACCTAACACTAATGGCAAGGGTTACTACGTACTCATCAGATACAGGGAAGACCTGCTCATACCTATCGAGTACATTCCTGTTCCTGCCGATTCTCCATCGACAATAGAGGTGACAATTACCTACCAAACAGGCACCGAAGATGAACCGACGGCAGAACTGCAACATGAAGTAGGTTACTATCTGAAGTTTCTTCAAAAGGGTACCGTTACCATATCCATTCAATCCACCGACAACAAAAAATTCAGCAAACAACTGGATATCACAGCTTATTAGGCAACACACGGCGTTTAGCCGTTGTAGATATATATATTAAATAAAATAATAATAGACAAGGAGTACAAAGATGAAAAAGATACTAGTTATTCTACTATCGTTGCTGTTTGCTCTTTCATGCGTATTGCTTGTAGCATGTAATGCAACAGTGACCGAACTGAGCATCGTTGGCGCCCCCAGTCAGGTAAAACGTGGGGAAACAATTGATTACTCAAAGATCAACCTGGTAGTAACCTATGACGACGGTAATACCGAAACGCTTGCCTTGACGGACAAGAACAGTGGCGTTAACTACACCGCCATCGACACGTCAACAACAGGCGCTAAAGCCCTTTCGGCTCGTTACCGCGGAAAGTCCGCGCAAGTGACAATCGCAGTAGTGGAAGGCGACGTTAGCGTAGATGACGCTGTCGTTAACAAGTACGCTAACACCGATGGATACAACGCGTATATTGAGGCTATCAAGGAACAGAGCAACAAACAAACTGAGTTCTACAACAGAAACGTTGGCTACACAGTCGGTAACGTAAACGGTTACAGATTGTTGCCGGTAGTTACAGCTATCGTTGACGGTAAGCAGGTTACTCTTGATGAAGTGGATACCACTTATAAGATTTCCTTGAAAGAGGGTAACAACTGGACGGAACTTACGGGCGACAGCTTGAAAACCTATCTGAGCAACGTAGAAAACAACATTTACTATTTCACAGCCGCAGCGGAAAATCAAGTATTCAAGCTGGAAGTTACTCTTGGCGAAGAATACAACGTGTTGGTTGCTACTATGAGCAAGACAATCACGCAAGAGTTTACAGTTGTTGAAGGTTACAACGCCTACGACGTGCTTGGCCTTTCTGTTATCGACAACTGTAACATCAAGGCTTGGGCAGGCAAGAAAGATTTCACGTTTGCTTGGGACAACGGTAAGAAGGTAAGCGAATTTAGCGGCGTTAAACAGGTAATATTGCACAACAATATTAACATCAAGGCTGGCGATCTTCCCGAAAGTTACTTCTGGAAGGAAGGCGACGGCGGCAGTGTAAGCTTCTCCGACGCAAAGAGCCGTTCTCCGGAAGACTTGCGCCCCTATCTTGCAGGATCGCTCAAGGAAGTTTATCTTGGCGAAGACTGGGAAGGTGGAGCAAATGCTCATCAACGCGGTTTGTTTGTATCCAGCGGTATCGGCCTTAACGGTAACTTCCTCAAGGTCGAATACGAAAACAATATCAACACTAAGGGCGAAAATGGTCTTTACGTTGTTTACGACTTCAACCAAAAGTCTTCGGAAAAAATCAGAAGCTATCCCGAAAGTCACTATTCCATCATTTGCTACCGCGCAGCAGGTCAACAGGAAGGTTTGAATGACGTTCCCGTTATCGAAAACGTTTACTTTGCAGGCGAAACCAGCAAGACGGAAGATATAACCACTCCCGCAGGTCTCATGGCTGTGTCAAGCGACCTTGACGAGTTTACTATCAGCAATACCATTGCATCCTATTGGTTTTCTAACCTTACATTCTCCGGTAAAGGATCAGTCAACACAATTGATAGCTGCAAGTTCTATGATAGCTTCAGTCAAATGGTTTACTCTCTAAACCTCGCTGAAATCAACGTTACCAACAGCGAAATGAAGGGTGCAGGCGGCCCGCTGTTTATAATGATAGAAACCGACGACGTTGACACTCAACTCAACATTGACAGCACGGACAACATGGAAAGCTGGGTAACCGGTTCGGAAGTGTGGTTTACCATCAATATGGAAGGTGCGGCGTCAGTTGTTCCTCAATTGCTTAGCATCGCAACACTGTCGGATAGCGTAGTGGGTACTCACTATGCCGCAACGAGAAAGGGCACCAACGAATCGGGACAGGAAGTAGAGCTTCCCGCTGCTAACCTTATTGCAGTTGTAATTCCCAGCCCCGGCGACGTATTTACAAACCAAAAAGCAATTCAAGGCACAATTACAGTCGGTAAGGGTGACGATGTTACGTCTTACGGAATGCGCGACTCCGTGTTCGCTACCATGGTAGATTTGGCAAATATCGCAGCAACAGGTGCTGATTTGGGAACCAGAACAAGCCAAGCGTTTAAAGCACTGGATCCTAACGCCGATACCGCGGCTTTAGACGCCTTGCAAGCAGGATTTGCCCAAATGGCTGCAATGCCCGAATTACAGGCTTTGAAGATTGCTCCCGTCTATCAATGTGGCAATGCTTACGCTATGTCCACTACGGGCGCTAACTTCCTCAGTTTGAGTCAAGGTGGAGTGGTGTCTGACAATCTAAGCGCACTGTACGGTGGAGTTTTGCAGGCAATCGCAACAATGGAAGCAATTCCTCAAGCAGCAGAACTCTTAACGGAGTGGCAAGCTCTCAAGACCAGACTTCAACCTTTGGGTGAATTGCAAGTTGATGCCGAAACTTGGTCAACAAGTTTTACAGCAGGACATTTGGCATTCTGGGTGAACCCGGGCGGACTGGACGCGCAACATCCTGATTTAACTCTCAAACACTTTATGATTCTTTTGGGCGAAGGTAAAGCCGTAGCAAAAGACTAATTTTAGGTAAAAGTGTTTTCAACACAATAAGAAAAAGGCGAGATAATTCTCGCCTTTTTTATTTGAAAGAATTGTGCAATTTCAACAAAAAAGAGTAAGCGTCATACTTTGTAAACAATCAGTCTTGTGCCGCCGACAAGCTGTAGCAACACCCGCAGTAGTGTTGACGGTACAAGTCGTACTGTTGCGACAGTTGTATGCTCTGTTGGTAGCCGTTTTGCTTTTTGAAGTCACTCATTAGCCATTTAACCGCGTTAGTTTGCAGGTTTAAACCTATTTCATTGAGCAATTGACTGTTTTTGTACGGTGAAACGGTAAGCGTTGTACCGAAGTAGTCGAAACCGTTTTCTTGCGCGTAATTTAGCGAATCGGTTAACCGCAATACAAAGCACTCCTTACAACGCGCGCCGCCTTCTTTTTCCCTTTCTTTACCTTTTGCCACGGCGAAAAACCGTGTTGCATCCGGTTCCTTAATAACCAACTTTAACGGACGAATTGCCGTCACAACGAAGTTGTTGCCGTTTACGGTATCTACAAGCTTTGTTACTTGGTCTAGCCGCTTTTGCCATTCGGCGCTATCCGTTATGTTGTCGTTACAGTAGTAGAGCGTAACGTCGAAGTGGGTCAGCAACCTTGTGAGGCAATAGGTAGCGCAGGGTGCGCAACATACCTGTAACAATAACCTCGGTGGATTGTTTACGTCGATTTCGCTCTTGATCTTTTCCAACTCTTTATCGTAATTTAAGTTCATAGGTCAATATATAAATAACCCTTTTTTTTTACAATGTCGCATACCGATATTTCAGATGCGAGTGTGTTACGCTACACAACAATCGTGAGTACGTAGCGTAAGCGAAGCCGTTTTGGGCTAAATACCATCGCCTTATTCCTTTACTCTCACTCTCAGAGGAATTCCCAGCTTATCTGCAAGTTTTTGGCACTCTTTAATGTCCTGCTCACCAATGCTATCCACAACGGAAAATATCACGTTACCACCGCGTTGCTTGCACAGCTTGGCAAATTCCAACAATTCCTCGTATGCTTTTGTTCCGAATATGCTCTTGCAGTGTTGTTGATATTTGTCGGCGTTACATTCGTTCAAGGATACGTTTATCACGTCGCAGCTTGTTACGATAAGGTCGGTTACGTCCTCCTTGTGTATAAGGTTTGCCTGTCCGTTGGTGTTTATGCGCGTCGTCTTGTCCACGCAGTGCAAGTAGCTTGCCACTTCGTCCAACGCCTCAAGGTTGTACGTCGGTTCGCCAAATCCGCAAAAGACGACTTCACTGTCGTACTCGTCAAGGTTCAACGGCAATTGCTCGATTACGTCCTCGGCGGTGGGTTCTTCATCTATCCAAAGTGTCGTTCCCGACATACCTTCGCGTCCTTGTCGTATGCAAAAGTCACATTTGTTACTGCAACGGTTTGTCAGGTTGATATATATCTTGTTTCCCAGTATGTAAACGTAATTATTCATGGTTTAACTTATGTTTTAACGATTGTTTAGGTGCTTTTCAATTTTCGGGAACAGCCGTAGTGTGTTTTCCCGTATTCGTGCTTCTGTTTCTTCTACGCTTTTACCGTAAAAACTTGCAATCTTTTCAACGATAATGGGGATATTCAGCGGTGTGTTTACCGTTCCGCGCAGTGGTACGGGGGACATATACGGACTGTCCGTCTCGCTTAGCACCTTGTCGAACGGCACTTGTTCAAATACGTCCGCTTTGTTGGCGTTTTTGAAAGTGATGGCCCCGCCGAAAGCAAAGTAGTGTCCTTCGCGCGCCATCTGACGGGCGAACTCGGCGCTTCCGCTGTAGCAGTGCCACAGTACGCCGTTATTTAAGTATTTCTTTTGAGCGCGAAGGATATCCCAAGCGTCACCGTAAGCATCCCTGACGTGCAGTGTCAACGGCAGGTGTAACGCGTCGGCAATTTCAATTTGACGTGCAAATACGTCCCGTTGTATCTGTCTGTCGCTTAGGTCGTAGTAGTAATCCAACCCGATTTCCCCAACGGCAACAACCTTTGGGTGCTGAGAGTATTGGGTCATCGCCGAAACAAATTCGTCGTTGAAATATTTGCTTTCGTGGGGGTGCATGCCGACGGTTGCGTAGATTTTGTCGTATTTGTTAGCCAGTTCCACCCCTGCAAGTATGGTGGACATGTCACAACTGTTATTGATTACAAATTCAATGTTGTTTTCTTCGAAACTGTCGTATATTTCGTCAACCTTGGAACAAAGTTTTTCGTCGTCGAGGTGCAAATGACTGTCTATCATCAGCGCACTTCCATTCCGCTGCCGATTTCCTTTTCGGGGGTAACGAACACAACGCTCTTACCGTCCGAGGCGCACAGTATCATACCGTTGCTATCTACTCCGCGTATTTTTGCGGGCTTGAGGTTGCTGACGAGTACTACCGTTTTACCTATCATGTATTCGGGTGAGTAGTGCTCGGCTATTCCGCTTACTACCTGACGTATTTCGTTACCGACTTGTAACTTGAATACAAGCAACTTGTCGCTCTTTTCTACCTTTTCGCAGCTGATAACCTTGGCGGTGCACAGTTGAACCTTCTTAAAGTCGTCAATGGATATCGGTTCGTTGGCGGGTTTTTCTTCAGCTTTTGGGGCGGGCTTTGCCTGTTCGGCTGCAATCCTGTCCAACTCCGCAAGTTCCTTGGGTATGTCAATACGGTTAAACAGATTTTCGCCCTTCGTTACTTTTACTTTCTTACCGATTCCGCCAAATTTCTTCAATTTACTGAAGTTTGTTGGAGCGGGTATTCCGAGCTTAGCGAAGATAGTATTTGCCGTGGTGGGAATGAAAGGCAGTAGCAGTGTTGCCGAGAACCTTATACATTCGCACAGTACGTACATTACCGTTGCAAGTCTATTTGTATCTCCTTGCTTGTACAGCGTCCAAGGCATTGTTTCGTCAATGTACTTGTTGGCGCGTTGAATAATCTTGAATATATCCGCCAGTGCGTCAGGCGCGGACAGATTGTCGATGTCGGTGCGCACCTTGTTTAAGGTGCTTTCGCACAGTTCAATCAGTTCTTTGTCTAATTCGTTGTACTCGTTAGGTGCGGGGATTGTTCCGCCAAAGTATTGCGTAACCATTGCCGTGGTGCGCGACACAAGGTTTCCTAGGTCGTTTACCAGGTCGGCGTTGGTGCGTGTAAGTAGCGCTTCGTTGTTGTAGTTGCCGTCGCTTCCGAACGGAATTTCGCGTAGCAGGAAGTATCTTAATACGTCCGCGCCGTAACGGTTAGACAGGAAAATGGGATCCACAATGTTACCCTTGGATTTACTCATCTTGTCGTTACCGAACAGAACCCAGCCGTGACCGTAAACCTTTTTGGGCAATGGCAAATCGAGCGCCATAAGCAGCGCCGGCCATATGATGGTGTGGAAACGTACGATTTCCTTGCCCACCATGTGCAGATCTGCCGGCCAAAACTTGTCGTATAACGAGCTGTCGTCCTGAAGATATCCTAACGCCGTGATGTAGTTGGTAAGCGCGTCAATCCACACGTAAGCAACGTGTTTACTGTCAAACGGTAGTTTCACTCCCCAGTCAAACGTCGTACGGGATACGCACAAATCCTTGAGTCCCGGCTTGATAAAGTTGTTTATCATTTCGTTCATGCGCGATTTGGGCGAAATAAACTCGGGATTTTCCTCGTAGAACTTGATGAGCCTATCCTGATACTTGCTTAGACGGAAAAAGTAGCTTTCTTCCTTTTGCAGTTTAACCTCTCTACCGCAGTCGGGACATTTACCGTCAACAAGTTGGCTCTCCGTCCAAAATGATTCGCAGGGTGTGCAATACCAACCTTCGTACTCCGATTTGTACAAGTCCCCGCTTTTAAGTAGTTTTTCGTACACTTTTTGTACTGCTTTTTCGTGGTAGTCGTCAGTAGTACGTATAAACTTGTCGTAGGAAATACCAAGTGTTTTCCACAGTTCGACTATTTGAGCATATAACCTATCTACGTACTCTTTCGGTGTTACGCCTGCCGCTTCGGCTTTTTGCTGTACCTTTTGTCCGTGTTCGTCGCTGCCTGTCAGGTAAAATACGTCATAGCCGTCCATTCGCTTGAAACGTGCAATTGCATCGCAAATGACAGTCGTGTAGCAGTGTCCGATATGCAAACTTCCGCTGCTGTAGTAGATTGGTGTGGTGATGTAGTAAGTTTTTGGTTTTTTCATAGTGTACCTCTCGGTTTTTCGCAAACAGCAAATGAAACTGTAGCGATAAAGTACATATAGTATATAACTTTTAATAATATTTGTAAACAAGTTTTGTTTAGTAGCCTAATAAACTACATTATGAATATTGTTTGGACGGTTGTTACGGTGCTGTCGCTTGCCGTACTCACTTTTACCAATCCGCAGGGCGTGCTTACAGTATGTTTGGACAGTTCGGCGCAAGCTTTGACTACTGCGTTAGGACTGTGTGGCGTGTATTGCCTGTGGTTGGGTATCTTTGAAGTTGCCGACAGGTGCAAGTTGGTGGAAGGTCTGTCGCGCTGTTTTGCACGGCTTAATAAGTGGTTGTACGGCAATATCGAGCAGGTCGCATCCGACTATATTTCGCTAAATCTTGCTTCAAATCTGCTTGGAGTAGGCAACGCCGCAACCCCGTCGGCGATTTCCGCTATCAAAGTGATGGAAAAGGAGGAAAAACTGTCCCGAAGCGGCACAATGCTATTTGTCATAAACGCAACAAGCGTTCAGCTCATTCCCACGACGGTAATAGGGTTGCGCGCCTCTATGGGCTCGGTGAATCCGTCGGATATTCTTTTGCCAAACCTTTTATCCACCATTGTAACCTCTATCGTTGGAGTTGCGTTGGTGTTTCTTGCATATGGCAAACCTAAATCAACGACTATTGTACAACAGAATAACAATTTACTCTATACCGATTCTACTTGCGAGGCGAAATGAACTACGTAGTACCTGTATTGCTTATCGCCGTGCTTGTTACGGGACTTATCAAGCGTGTAAACGTATATGACAGCTTTGTTTTAGGTGCGAAGAAGTCTTTTGACTTGTCCATATCCATTTTCCCATATCTTGCGGCAATATTTATCATGGTGAACGCATTGCACGCAAGCGGACTTGACGTATTTTTGGTGAAGGTTTTTGCTCCGCCCTTCAAACTGTTGGGTATTCCGAGCGAAGTTGTGCAACTTGTGTTGCTACGCCCCTTTTCCGGCAGCGGTAGCTTGGCGATATTGACCGACGTGTACAATACTTACGGAGTAGATAGTTACGTGGGTAGGTGCGCGTCTGTCATTATGGGCAGTAGCGAAACAGTATTTTACGTTGCGTCCGTTTATTTCGCAGGTACGCGCATTAAACGTACAGGTTTTGCTATTCCAATAGCCTTAGTGTGCAATTTATTGGGAAGTGTTGTAGCGTGCTTACTGTGTAAGTTTATGTAGCGGATAACGAAAAGCTCTCCCAACAAATTCCTACAATATCCTACACATATTTTCAAAACAAGCCGTAATAAATGGCGTATCATTTTCCCAATCAACTGTGTGGCGTATAGCTATCTTGGGGGATGTACAATGAAACTTACTGTAAAGGGCAAGATCACGGCAAAAACAATATTACTTTACGTAACATATACGGCGTTGTCCGTTGTGTCGGGGGGAGTGTTTGAGGGAAACGTTGCTTTTGGCTTGTTTGTAGGAGCGGTTTACTCCGCCAATCCGATAATTGCCGCCGTAGTCTATTTGGCAAGCGCCGTTATTTACGGCTGGACAAGCCTTATGCACGCCGCCGTCAAATGCGCGTTTATTTTGCTTTTTGTGGGTATTCATTACTTCGCCAAGCGCAAGATAAACAAGTTGACTTTACTTGTGTATCTGGTCATAGCCAATGTCTTTTACGTAGTGTACAGTTTCATAGACTATTTCAATTTGTTTGACAGGTTTTTGTACGCGGGGCTTGGCATTGCGTTTGCTTACGTGTGTATTTACGTGTTTCGCGCGGTGTTCGTGCGCGGACTCAATTACCGTCCCGCACTGGACGAAACTATATGCATAGGGTTGCTTACCGCCGTTGCGGGATACTGTATATCGCGAATTACTTTCGGACAGCTACAGCTTGTGTATTTCATCGCTCCGTTCGCAATTTTGTTTTGCGTGGTGTGTTTCGGCGACAAAACTGCGCTTATGGGCGCTGTGCTTATTGGTATTGGTAACGTGTTTGCTACGGGCAGTTACGAGTGTTGCGTGTACTGTGTGATTTCGGCGTTGGCTAGTGTAACGCTATGCAAAGTAAACCGTTACGTCGGTGCGCTATCCGTGCTTGTGGTGGATGTGCTGATGTCTTACTTCCTTAACCTTCACGGCGCTTTCAATATGGCGGTGTTTGCTCCGACGTTTGCATCCGCGCTTGTTTTCGTCGTTATACCCACAAAAGTTTACCATCATGTCCGCGATTACTGTTCGGGAAGCGCCGAACGGTATCTGAGCAAAAGCGTGGTGCAAAAGGTGGGCGACACGGTATCGCGTAGGCTATACCGCCTGTCCGATATCTTCATGTCCATGAAGCAGGCTTTTTTTACCATGTCACAAGGGGCTGTCACGCCGGAAGATGCGGAAAAGGGCATAGTAAAACAGTGTTCGGAAAACGTTTGTCGCGACTGTCAAAGTCGGGTTAAGTGTTGGCGACAGGATATCGCTCAAACGGAGGAGAGCCTGTTACAACTGGGAGAGTGCGCCGTTAAACGCGGTAAGTGTACAATATTGGACGTTCCGCAAGCGCTTTCCGTTAAGTGCGACAGGGTATCGGCGGTAATAAGCGAGGTAAACGCTCAGGCACAAAATTACCGAGCATACCGCGAGCGCGCGGAAACGGCAGATAACGGCAAGACATTACTTGGTGAGCAAATGGGCGGTGTGTCCAACCTGTTGATGCAGTTGGCAACAGACGTCAAAAATCGCACCGGCTACGATCACGCACGGGAAAAAGAGTTGGTGGAAAGTTTGGTTTTTCACAACGTATTGTGTTCGGGGGCGGTCATTGCTCAGCAAAAGGAGATTGTAACTGTAGTGCTCACCGTTGCCAAATCAGACATTGATAACGAAACGATAGAAAAGGTAGTCAGCGGCGTAGTAAAGCAAAACATGGTAGTTGAGCGCATCGAAACCACCGAAAGCGCCACTTGGGTCAACGTGTTTTTGAACGTTCGACCGCGTTACAACGTGACATTTGGCGTAAGCTCCGTAGCCAAGCACGGTAATGAAATTTCCGGTGATACGCACACCGTCACCCGCACGGATAATGGCAAGTGTATAGTAGCATTGTGCGACGGCATGGGCAGTGGCGACAAGGCAGAACAGATGTCTGCAACCTCCATCAGTCTTGTAGAAAGCTTTTACCGCGCGGGGTTCGACAATGATACCATCCTGTCCTGTGTAAACAAGTTGCTTGTAGGAAGCGGAAACGAAGTATTTTGCGCTGTAGATGTAGTGGTGCTGGATTTGTACAACGGTTTGGCGGATTTCATCAAGTTGGGCGCATGCGCGGGACTGGTGAAAAACGACGGCAAGGTGGAAATTGTATCAGGTAGCAGCCTGCCATTGGGAGTTTTGGAAGAAATGAAACCCTCCATTACTAAAAAAGCCCTCATGGGCGGCGACGTGGTGGTACTGTATTCGGATGGCGTTGCCGATTGCTTTAAGGACCCGGTAGCGCTTGCCCGCGTGTTTGCCGACGTGTCGTTAAACGTTCCTCAAAGTATTGCCGACGTGATACTGACGCGGGCGCTAAAGCTGTGTAATAATAAGCCTAACGATGATATGACAGTAGTCGTTGCCAAAATAGCGTGATTTCCGACCAAACGCGCGTTTTGACTTTTGCTGGGGAGCCGCATGCCCCGGCAGCCCACGCAAGGACGACAAGATTCGGCGTAGGTCCGAACTTGTCGAACGTAAGTTAAAATCTTTGCGTAGGGACTGTTTTTTAACCTTTCGCATATTATAATGTATCATATATGCGGGGGAAGAAGGTGGCAGAGTACGTACTGGAAGATAGCGTTAAGGTGGGGAAAAACGTAACAATCGAACCGTTTGCCGTGGTGAAGGGTAACACCGTGCTGGGCGACGGGTGTGTTGTTCAAAGTTTTTCGTATATCGAAAACGCTACAATTGGACGTAATACGGTAATTAAATCGTCCAGAATTACGGACAGCGTAGTAGGTGACGACTGCACGGTCGGACCCAACGCGCACCTTCGCGACAATGTCTGCGTGGGCAACAACTGCCGTATAGGTAACTATGTGGAAGTAAAAAACAGCGTTCTTAAGGACGGCGTAAAGGCGGCGCACCTCAGTTACATTGGAGATGCGCAAGTGGGCGCGCGCGTAAACGTCGGTTGCGGGGTAGTGTTCGTTAATTATGACGGACGTACTAAACACCGCACTACGGTGGGCGACGATTGTTTCATCGGGTGCAACGCCAATCTTGTAGCGCCCTTATCCATAGGCGACAATTGCTTTGTGGCGTGCGGTACTACAGTGGATAAGGATATGCCTGACGGCTCGTTTAGCATAGGGCGGAGTTATCTTGTCATAAAAGAAGGTAGAGCATATAAATATTTGCGTTGACTTTTTTGTTTATTGTGTTACAATACAGGTAAATGTCAACGAACAGCGAAAAACTAAACAATACCGTCACGGTATATATTGCCACATTTGCTGATGACGTAGTGGTAAAAAAGGTCGCGCCGACTTTACGTAATGATTACCTCGAGCGTTACAGCGACCGTCTCACGCAACAACAAAGCTACTGCGTGTGGATGTTGCTTGATTGTGCGTTACGCGATTGCTACGGCTACGGCGTGGAGCAGCTCGACTGTACGGTTAGTGACAACGGCAAATGGAGTTGTTCCAATGGAGTATTTTTTTCACTGAGTCATTGCAACAACGTGGTGGCGGTTGCCCTCTCGAGCAATGCGGTAGGAGTAGATATCGAGGCGGTAGTCAATTTCCGTCGCTATATTGACGACAAATGTTTTGTGCAACGTGTGCTTACGGATAGCGAACAGCTCAAACTACACAGCGCTCCCGTTGACAAAGCGGAAAGCCTTGCAACAATGTGGACTCAAAAGGAAAGCATCTTCAAGATGGGAAACAGCGCCACGTTCGTACCAAAATCAATCGATACGACAACGCAGACATCATACAGTCAACTTGTAACAGTCAACGGTGAACAATATGTCTTGTCCGTTGCAAGCTACGTCCCCGTAACAATACAGCTTAAGCAAGCGGATATCTAGTATCCTGTGTGGTTCAAGCCTTGAATAGCTAAAAATAAAGCAGATAGCGGTTGCTATCTGCTTTTTGTTTGTTTGCCATTACGGTTCGCGAATAAGAGTAGCTTTCTTGTTGTCGTAGTTTAACTTTCGCATCAGTTCGGCGTTAGCCTTGGCGTTGTCGGTGAAGTGCAACGGTTTCGTGTAAACGTCCTCGCGGTACTCGTCGCAATATTCGCCCCGTCCGCTGGATTGACTGTATCCGAATGAGTGTACTATTCCGCCTTCGACGTAGCGGATGTGCCAACCTTGTGGGTTTTCCACCTCGATTTCATCGAACTGTTGCCAAAATGCGCTGCTTTGGTAATCCAATTTAACTGTATCTTTATCTATAACGTATTTCATGGTTATACCTCGGAGTTTTTCAATGCTTTACTCGGTAATTATATCAACAATTGGGATATACTGCAACACATAAATTAAAAATAAAACAAACTAAAAATGTGCTAAACATAGAAAAATATGTCGAAATGTGTCTTGACTTATTACACGAAAAGTAATATCATAATAATAAGCCTATCCCAGATAGGAAAAATTTTTACTTTAAGGACGGAACATACAATGGGAAAATTTGTTATCAAGCAAGGCAGAACAGGATACACTTTCAGTTTGAAAGCCGTTAACGGCGAAATCATCGCAACGGGCGGCGAAGTGTTAAGTTCGCTTTCCACCTGCAAAAACAGCATCGAGAGCGTAATCAAAAACGCTCCTATCGCTAACGTGGAAGACCAAACGATTGAAGGTTACAAGAAGGAAACTCACCCCAAATTTGAAATCTACTACGACAAGAAGGGTGAATTCCGTTTCCGTCTGAGAGCAAGAAACGGCGAGCCTATCCTTGCAAGCGAAGGATACACAGCAAAAGCCAGCTGCAAAAACGGCATTGAAAGCGTTCGCAAAAACGTCGTTGACGCAACGGTAGTTGACCCCGAGTAAACTTAAGTTACTTCGCTAAGATAAATTTATAATACACATTGAATAAGCCCTGACGACTGTCAGGGCTTTTTGTTTATGATTGAATAAATTAACCTTAATCTTCAACGTCAAGTTCTTCCTTAATGTCGGGAACTATCGCGTCTTCTAGTCCATTGACGCCACTTTTGTACGCATATTGGAAAGTGTAATTGAAGTTTTCGACGTGGTAGAGATAACCGTTGATAGTAACCTCGTTTGCGTAAACGTACAAAGTGTAAGTGCTGCCGTCGCTTGTGTAGAAAACGTATTTAACGTAGCTACCGCCGTCTATATGCTCTTCACTTCTAATAGGTGTTAACTTGCATGACAGTAGTGCGTAAGTGTTGGCAATGTCCCTGCTGTCCTTGGAATAAGCGTAGTATATCTTGACGTAAGCAGGAGGAAGTGAATTGTTGCCGCTTTCGCGGTAAACTTCCACTATATCTTCAAGCTTAAGGTCGTTAATCCAACTGTAAGCGTCAGCTAGCGTTGCATCCGGACCGATTCCGTGGTCTTTATCAACTTTTGGGAATAACGGCGAAAAATCGTTACCTTTAACTATCCGGTAAACGGCGTCGTCATCGTAGTAACCGTTTTTAATCTTGAACACGTTTTCGGAATAAACAAGTAGATTTATATCGTAGCATGTCAGTAGATAATACGGCTCGGTGGCGATTGTACCGTTGTATTTGGTAAATTCGAAGTTGCCAAGGTAAATACTGCTACCGTCATAGTTTGTATCAGTGTTGTCGAATTGCAAAACGTCGTACCTAGACGAATGGAGCAGATAATGACCATCCATTGAAGGATATTGGAACTTGTAGTCGAAGCCTTCCACCAGGTAGGTATAACCGCCAATGTGAATAATGTCGGCATACGTTGAAATACGGTAAACTTCGTTGTCGCGTGTGGTGAATCGGTATTCGATAGTGTCTCCGCCCGCCATTGAAAAACCGCATATTGCTTTCAGTTTGCAAGACAGTAGTGCGTAGGCATTTGCAATATCAACGCTGTTTGACGAGTAGGATACGTCAATGAATGCTCCGGGCGCAACGGAGTAACATCCGCTTTCGCGTCTGACCTCAACTATATCTTCCATTTTAAGAGTGTTAATCCATGAGTAAGCGTCAGCTAACGACGCGTCGGGACCGACGTCTTTAATGAGGTACTGAATATTTGCTATTGCGCTATTGCACTCATTTTCTATGTCTTCAATCGTTGTTGCTTTTTTTATTTGCGCAAGTGCATACCGTGTGATATCGTTAATGTTGGATTCGAAGTGATTTTTAAGTTCATCTACTACGTTGCTGATTTTTTGCAGTGCTTCGTCAGACACAGCTTTTACCTCGGCTATGGCCTTTACTTTTGCCAGTTCAAGTTTTAACCCGTCATCTGCCAACAGTTTCGAAAAATCTATGTCGCTTACAACTTTGTAAACAGTATTGTTGGGATAGCCATGCTCAATCATGAATAGGTTATCGGACAAAACCAACAAGTTAACCATATTACCCATTAAACGACAAATAGGTTGAGTATCGACTGTGCCGTTATACGCGCAAAACTCAAATGTTCCCAGATAATATTCACCGAGATCTTCGTAGTCGTTTCCCGCAGAACAAATTGTGTAAGTATCCGTACTGTACGTAAAGGTGTAGCAGGCAAGATCTACGTATTGGAAACGGTAAACCCAGTCCTCAACCAAGTAGTGATTGTCGTTGTAATACAACATACCGTCCCCCAAGTCAGTGCCCATGCCGATAGAATAGGTTGCGCCACTTGTTGTATAGAATGAGTATTGGACGCTTCCTCCACCTACTGGGAAACGATAGTCGTCATCAAGTAACGTCACCTTACTGAACAGACGGGCGTATGTATTGTGGATATCTACACTGTTTGTCGAATAGTAAACGTTTGCCAAACTGCCGGGTGTAACACTGTGATTATCTGTTCCGTAGCGCACCTTAACGATATCTTCAAGTTTGAGGTCGTTAATCCATGAGTAGATGTCGCTTAACGACAGTGTTTCGTCTTGATTTGCAAACAACGGAGAGAAATCGTTACCTTTTACTATCTGATAAACGGCGTCGTCATCGTAGTAACCGTTTTTAATCTTGAACACGTTTTCGGAATAAACAAGCAAGTTTATACCGTAGCATGTCAGCAGATAATACGGTTCGTCAGCAATTTCGCCGTTGTAATTGGTAAATTCAAAGCCACCTAGGTAGATGCTTTCACCGTTGTGCGAATCCGATCTCAATGCCGATACATCGTACCTGGTCGAACTGAGTATGTAGTGACCGTCCATTGAAGGATATTGGAACTTATAATCGAAATCTTCCACCAAGTAGTCGTAGCCGTTAATTCGTACAATGTCGGCATATATGGAAATGCGGTAAACTTGGTTGTTGCGTGTGGTGAATCGGTAATCGATAGTGGTGCCTCCGCCCACTATGCCGAAATGGCATATTGCTTTCAATTTGCAAGACAGTAGTGCATAGGCGTTTGCAATATCCACGCTGTTTGACGAGTAGGAAACATCGACAAATGATCCCGGCGAAACAGAATAGCATCCGCTTTCGCGTCTAACCTCAACTATGTCTTCCAATTTAAGACTGTTAATCCAAGTGTAAACATCACTCAATGCTGCATCGGGACCGATGTCTTTGAGGAGGTTTTTAATGTAGTCTATTGCGTCAATACACGCATTGTCGATTGCTTTAATGGATGTCGCTTTTTCGATTGTTTCAATTGCGTTCTGTGTGGCAAAGGTTATTTTGGATTCGTATTCTGTTTTGAGTACTTCCAATACGTTGCTGATTTTTTCCAATGATTCGGCTTCGTTCGCCTTCAACTTGGCTATAGCCGCAGTTCTTGCTTTTGTCAGTGCAAGTTCGTCATTGTAGTTGGCGAGCAGTTCCTTAAAATCTACGTCGCTTACCACTTGGTAAATAGCGTCCTCGGGATAGCCGCCCTCAATCATAAATAAGTCGTCGGACAAAACCATCAAGTTAACCATATTACCCATTAAACGACAAATAGGTTGAGTATCGACCGTGCCGTCATACTTGCAAAATTCGACATTGCCCAAGTAAAGCTTTCCTTTGCTTTCGTAGTCGTCGCCTGTTGAATAAATAGTGTAAGTATCCACAGGTTGAGTAAACGAATGACAAGCAAGATCTACGTATTGGAAACTGTACACCCAGTCCTCGATTATATAGGGTTCCTTGTCCAACCATACAATACCGTCGCCCAAGTCAACACTCAAGCTGATGGAATAAGTTTCTCCACTTTGGGTATAAAAGTCGTACTGGACGTATCCTCCGCCCACCCACAACATGAAGTCGTCGTCGGACGCAGTCAATTTGCTAAGCAAGCGAGCGTATGTATTGTCGATATCCACGCTGTTTGTCGAGTAGTAAACGTCTGTAAAATCACCGGGTGTAACGGACGTGCTACCGAGTTCGTAGCGCACCTTTACGATATCTTCCGACTTGAGGCCGTCAATCCATGGGTAAATGTCGCTCAGATAAACTTCGTCGGTTGTATCGTCGCTCGGTTGATTGTCATCGTTATTTTGGTTATCATCATTGTTTTGATTGTCGTCAACAATAGTGTTGCCGTTATTTCCACCGCCGATGGATCCGTTGTGATTGTTGTTATTGTTATCATTGTTCAATGCGTCGCAACCGACTAACGCAATTATCAACGCGAATATCACAATGACAATAGCTAACAGTTTTTTAAATTTCATTTCAAGTCTCCTTGAGTTTGCTAACAATTAGTTAATAATTGTTAAATTATATATCATTATACTACTAAAGAGTATAATATGCAAGATTTAAATGTCAATTTGTTAACGTTGTTACCGTTACAATAAGAAAAACAGCCGTATAATTTCGGGCTGTTTTTGTTGTGATCGATTTATTTGCGTAATCTGCAATTTACATTTAGTTGTTGCTCAGGATATTTTTCATTCGATATTTTGTTTCTTCGTCGTCTATCAAGCTGTATTCTATAACGGTGGTTGTTCTCGGATAAACGACGTTATCTATTGTGATATCCATTGATTGCTTCACTTTGATTAAATCTATTACATATTTGCGATACGTTTCGTCAACGAAATATATGTTGGACGTTAAATGCGCAACATCCCCTAATAAAGTCAGCGTCATTTTGTCATAATCGACCTGCGCGAAAATCTGTGCAAACTTTAACTGTTTTCCCGGCGTTACCATGGTAAACTCAACTGCGGACGTATTGAACTGTTCGGACACTTTTGCGTGTATTTCTTTTTCGCTAAGCGTTTCTTTTACGCTATTTTTAACAGTTACAACCGTACCGCTTACTACTTTACCGATAAATTTTACGCCGGTAACAATGCCATTTTTTGCCTTGTTAAATATAGTAGTATCACTTTGTTGTTCGTTGTTGTTTGTTTTTTCTTCTTCCATTTTTAGCTCCTTTACCGATTGCTCAATGCGTCATGAACGGATGGCGGTGGATGTATTCGTGAACGCTACACCAAAGCAATAGCTTTGACTTCTGTTACTTGTAAAACATTCATGAAGTAAATATCGATAATATTATACAACGGTAACAGGACGCTTGTCAAATTGTGCACCGTCTGCGCACGGAGCGTACTTTTCAAAGAAAATACCCAGCCTAACCTACAAGGGTTCGAACCCAAATATGTTGACGTATCGCAGTATTTAAGTATATAATAAATATACATTTAAAGGAGCGGTGAAGAAACAATGTTTAAAAGTTTTCAAGCTAGAAAAACAACGTTAATTTTGTGTCTCGGTTTGACTTTGTTGCTTGCTGTGTTGGGGCTAACAATAAATCCCAAAGCAGATACGCACAAAGTTTACGCCTGGGGCGAGTCCGTAACGTGTACCAGCGTAAAGGAAGAGTATTTGCAGTGGGACTACCTCAACCTGTATCAAATCAAGCCAAACACCCACTTTTCCTATTCGTCCAACAGCGACGGGTATAACGGCTATGCGCTGGCAAGGGCGTTTGACGGCAATTTCGATACGGCATTTGTGGGAACAAAGACAATCAACTACAACTCAACGGTTCAAATCAATGCCGTATTCAAAAAGACCACAACCGTGGACAGAATTATCTACAAATGCGCTTCTTTCGACGGTAAACCAAGCGGTTTTCCCACCTATTTGAGACTGTCTTGGGGTAGCAATTACGGTGAAAGCACATTTTTGCAAATTTACAACGTAACTACGGACATAGTGATGTTTATCTTCAATCAACCCATAACTACGGACAGGCTGAGGTTCGAATTTGCCGACGTGTGCGTTAACAACAACAGCGTTTCGGGCACCTTCAGCGTTGCAACTGCGGCTGAGCTTATGTTTTTGCAACCGGAAAACCAGTACGCAGCCAAGGCGGGCGACCTGTTTACTGATTACAGATGGACGGAGCTCAAGTCGGAATACAAAAACATCGACATGCTGCACGACATGAAGACGCAACTCAGCGGATACATCAACTATGACACCGAATTCGGTCCGAGAATCGAGCGCGCGCTGGCGTTGATGGAAGGAACCTTGCAATACGACCCTGCTCGCGAATTTACCACAGATGGCGCTGGTATTAATAAAATCCAACAGTATGGTGACATTGGCCGCTACGCTCGAAATACCCTCTTGATGCAATACATGGGTATCAACAGGCAGGTTACGGGCATCTATCAAAATGCAAACAAAACCATAAATATTTGGGTGGACGCTCCCGAAGGCGTGCCGCTTCCCTGGATAGAAACGGTTCAGTACAAGGAGCATTATTGGAGTTTAAAAGACACATTTACGCTCCACAGGGGCAGAAACGTCATCACGATGTCGGATTTTGTCGGCAAAGACCGAGATTTGTACAAGAATTTCACAGTAAGCGGTGGCTCTATCTACATTATCAACCCCTACACGCCTGACGAACAGCCGGGCGGTGTCAAGATTTATATAGAGGGTGGATACAGATACCCTGTGATGACGTACGAAACGGGCGTTGAACAATACAGGGCGGAACTTGACGCATACGTCAAGCTGGTAAACGACAACCCGAACGACTACGCCGATATAACGGAACTTGTCGCAAATCACGCAATCTTGACCTTCCCGGCAGGTAAAGCAAACGGTTATTATCAATCTAAACATAATCCGCGTGGCGTTATGGAAAGCTGGGATGCCATGATTGAAGAAATGTTTGCGTTTGACGGTATCGCCTTAAACGAGGGTGAAGAACACTACGATGATAAAAACAAGCATTTGTATATCAACGTCAGGACAGTTCA
>JAFLVJ010000020.1 GCA_022508375.1 Clostridiales bacterium
CAAAATTGAACTTTTTTACTAGCTTTAGCTCTTGCCATTGTTCATACCCTCCTTAGTCCAACACCAGCACTTCGGGATGTTGTGCTTCGTGCTTGTGTTCTGCGCCTTTGTAAACGCGAAGTTTTGTCAGCATCTTTCTGCCAAGACTGTTGTGAGGAAGCATGCCTTTAACAGCGTGCATCATAGCGAAATCACTTCTTTCAGCCATGAGCTTAGCGTATTGAGTTTGCTTCAGGTGACCAGGTCTGGGCGAACGGCGAACGTACATTTTTTGTTGCAATTTGTTACCGGTAAGCACAACCTTGTCGCAGTTGATGACGATTACGTGGTCGCCTGTGTCAACGTGCGGGGTGAATGTGGGCTTGTGCTTTCCGCGAAGGATTGACGCTACTTGACTTGCAACGCGACCAAGAGGAAGACCGGCCGCATCTACAACGTACCATTTTCTTTCAACGGCTTCTTTTTTAGCCATGTAAGTTTTTACCATTGTTAATTACTCCTAATATTTAAGATTGATTGCTGTTCACGGTTGAACAATTACCGCCAAGTGGAAATGCGGTTTAGACAAGGCAGAGCTTAAAATACCTTGCCGAATTATTCACAGCCTTACTATTATATAAATAATCAGTAATATTGTCAAGCAAATAAAATCGATACGCCGCACTATTATTGCTGAAATTTCACAAAATACGGGTATTTTATTTCCTTTTTCAATTTAAATGCAGTGTGCGTGCAAAATATAGCCCGCCGTTGCAATTCCACTGTGACTGTCATATTGTATATAGAGGAAAATTGTTATGAAACGAGATAAACGTACCGACTTCGCCCAAAACGTATTCGACGACGTCAAGATGAGAAAATACCTTCCCCGAAGTACATACAAAGCGCTGATATACGCGCGCGAAAACTATACGGAACTTAACCAAGCGGATAAAGATATATACGCAAACGCCCTATGCCGTTGGGCGTTAAAAAATGGCGTTACGCGCTACACACACTGGTTCCAACCGCTCAATAACTTCACAGCGGAAAAACGCAACAGTTTGTATTCAGTAGATAAGGAGCGTAACGCAGTTGTCAAATTTCGCGGGAAAGAGTTGTCGCTAGGCGAAGGCGACGCAAGCAGTTTCCCCAACGGCGGTATCCGTCAAACGTTTGAAGCAAGGGGAATAACGCGTTGGGATTACACCAGTTACGCATTCATAAAGGACGGCTGTTTGTGTATCCCCACCACGTTTAGCAGCAACAACTGCGAAATACTGGACAAAAAATCTCCATTGATAAATAGCTGCAAAGCGTTGGATATGCAAGCGGTTCGCATACTAAAAGCTCTTGGCGAAGATGTAAAACACGTATATAGCGTAGTCGGCGCCGAACAGGAGTATTTTCTTATAGACAAGGAGCTATTTTACAAACGAAAGGACTTGATATACACAGGTCGCACATTGTTTGGAGCAGAGCCGCCCAAGGGACAGGAATTTGAAGATCATTACTTTCGTCCGCTGAGCAAACGCATAGCGCATTTCATGGAATCATTAGACGACGAGCTGTGGAAACTGGGAATACTTGTACATACCGAACACAACGAAGTTGCGCCCTGTCAGCTTGAGCTTGCGCCCTGCTATACGCGGGCAAACCTAGCATGTGACCACAACCAACTTACCATGGAAACGCTCAAGAAGGTGGCTAGCGAGCATGGCTTTGCATGCTTGCTACACGAAAAACCCTTTGCCCATGTCAACGGCAGCGGAAAACACAACAACTGGTCACTGTTAACGGATGGGGACGAAAACTTACTGGAAGTTGGAGACACGGGGCGCAAAAACGCGCGATTTTTACTATTTTTATCTGCTGTTATCAAGGCGGTAGATGACTACAGTGAGTTGCTTGTTGCAAGCGTCAGTTCGCACGGTAACGATTGCCGTCTGGGCGGATACGAAGCACCTCCCAAGGTGTTGACGGTTTTCTTGGATCCACACCTTACCAAGGCGATACAGCACGCTACCACCTCACCCAAATGGCGCTGCGGTATTGACAGCCTACCGTTGATTTGTACCGCAACAGACCGAAACCGCACTTCACCGTTTGCTTATACGGGCAACAAGTTCGAATTTCGCATGGTTGGCTCGTCGGCGTCCATATCCGACGTAAATACTGTTGTTAACACAGCAGTTGCCGAAAGCATGCGAGTTTACGCCGACAGATTGGAAAACTCCACCGACATATGGCAAACAGTACGGGAACTCATCACAGAAACGTTTACCAAGCACAAGCGAATAATATTCGAAGGGGATAACTACTCGGAAATTTGGGCAGAGGAAGCAAAGCTACGCAATCTCAAAAACATATCCACTGTGTGCTCTATCGAAAACTTAAGTAACGCTCATAACGTGAACCTGCTGGAAAAACACAGTGTGTTGAGTCACCGCGAAGTATTGGCGCGACAACAGGTGCTTTTGCAAAATTACGTAAACACGGCAAAAGTGGAAAGCAACGTTGCAAGTCGCATGTATTTGCAACAAATCGAGCCTTGGGTGGAAAAATACATAAAAGAACTTACCGATATAATTGCCAGCAAAAGTAACTTGGGTATTGCAAGCGAAAGAGAAACTAACAAAGTAAACAAAATATCCAAACTGTTGAAACAGTGCGCCACGCGGGTAAAACTGTTAAAGAAACACTTGCGAAAACTAGATGAACTGACAATATTACAACAGGCGCACTACTGCGAAAACAACGTTGTGCCGATACTTACAAGCCTTCGCAAAAGTGTTGACAGGTTGGAAAAACTCATCCCAAGTGAATATTGGGCAATACCTACCTACGGACAACTATTATTTGATGAATATCCGACCAAACGTGGGTGAACATATTACACTGTCATAAATAAACGCGACTGTTCAAATCAGTCGCGTTTTTAAATTATTACTTATGTAGTTCTGCCTTTATTCTTCTTACTCCTGAACTTGACGATTGCTCCTTGGTGATGACGAAGTGACCGAGTTCGCCTGTGTTATTGGCATGCGGTCCACCGCAAATTTCCTTACTGAAGTCGCCCATCGTATATACCTTGACTACTTCGCCGTATCTGTCACCGAACAGTCCGATAGCTCCCGTCTTGCGTGCGTCTTCAATAGGCATTTCCTCACAGGTTATTGTTAGCTTGCGTTGGATTGCCTCGTTAACCAAACGTTCCGTTTCGGCAATTTCTTCCGCCGTCATGGGACGTCCGAAACTGAAGTCGAAACGCAGACGTTCGGGTGTAATGTTGCTACCCTTTTGCTTTACTTCGTCGCCTAAAACCTTCCTCAAAGCCGCTTGCAACAGGTGCGTTGCCGTGTGAAGATGAGTTGTTTCCAGTCCGCCGCCTTCAGCCATACCGCCCTTGAAGCGTTGTTCGCTACCTGCGTGAGACTTGGCTTGATGCTCGGCAAATTTCTGCTTGAATCCTTCGACATCTACTTCGTAGCCATTTTCCTGAGCAAGTTCCACTGTCATTTCCACAGGGAAGCCGAATGTGTCGTACAGTTTGAACGCCGTTCCACCGGGAACAACCTTACCCTGTATGTGGGAAATAACCTTCATAAATTCCTTTTCGCCGGCAACCAACGTCTTTGTGAACTTGTCCTCTTCCTTCAACAGTTCATCTACAATCTTTGCAGAGTTAGTAACAAGTTCGGTATAGACGTCCTTATATACGTCGATATAAACCTTAGAAATTTCCACAATAGCGCCCTTGGGCATTTCGAGCGAGTTAGCCATACGAACGGCTCTGCGGATAAGTCTGCGCAAGACGTAACCCTGGTCAACGTTACTGGGCACTACGCCTACGGGGTCGCCCAACAGGAACGTAGCCGTACGCACGTGGTCGGCAATTACGCGCATTGCCTTAGTAGTCTTTGGATCGCTACCGTATTTTTTGCCGGACAGCTCTTGAATTTTTGAAAGAGCGCCTTGGAACAGGTCGATATCGTAAACGGATTTCATACCGTTCAAAACGCATACCGTACGCTCCAAGCCCATACCTGTGTCAACGTTTTTTTGTTGCAGAGGTAAATACGTACCGTCCGCCTGACGGTTGAATTGCATGAAAACGTTGTTCCATATTTCAAGATATTTACCGCAGTCACAGGACGGATCGCAGTGATCGGAGCATGCGGGCTTACCCGTATCCCAAAAGATTTCCGTATCCGGTCCGCACGGTCCCGTCGTACCTGCTATCCACCAGTTGTTTTTCTTGGGGAGATAAAAAATGCGCTCCTTGGGAATACCGCACTTCTCCCACACCTTGGCGGAATCTGTATCCTGCGGCGCATCGTCGTCACCGGCAAATACCGTAACGGATATGCGCTTAGGATCCAAGCCAAGATACTTTTTGCCAGTCAAAAACTCGTAGCTCCACTGTATGGACTCGTGATTGAAGTAATCGCCAAGCGACCAGTTACCGAGCATTTCGAAAAACGTCAAATGGCTGTCGTCGCCTACTTCTTCAATGTCGCCGGTACGTACGCACTTTTGTACGTCGCATAAGCGCGTTCCTGCGGGGTGTTTTTGCCCAAGTAGGTACGGAATGAGCGGGTGCATACCTGCCGTTGTAAACAAAACGGACGGGTCGTTTTCGGGGATGAGACTTGCCGACTTGATGACGGTGTGTCCTCTATCCTTGAAGAAATTCAAAAACTTTTCTCTCAAAAATTGTGAAGTGATATTTTTCATAAGTCCTCTCATAAAGAAAGACCAACTCGCGCTGGTCTTTCGGTTTTAGCGATTTAATATTGTTTTACTCAGCTATTACGGGTTCCTTGACTTTCTTAGCCTTTGCGCCCAGTGAGTAAAAGAAGAAGAACCAGAAGTAAACGGGAATTGCACACAGCGCGTAACCAACGGAAATACCGTCGCCCAATGCAAACCAACTTGCGATTGTGGACATAACTCCATCGGGCATTGCTACGAACTTGAACAGAATCATAAGTCCGACAACAAGGATGGAAATAATTGCCATAATCAGGAAGTAAATGTTCATCCTCTTGGAGCGTTTACCTGTGAAGCAACGGATGAAGCATACAAGCAGGTGAACAGCAGCCGTCACACAGTAGATAACCACAAGAACCATTACCATAATGTAACCAACGCTTACCGAGCCGATAACGTCGCCGATACTCTTACCTGCAATGACGTCTTGTACCAGTGTCACCAAGTCGGAAACGATATCATAACCGTATGCCGCTTCGCTACCTTTAACCAGACCGTTGTCCAAACTTACCAAAAACTCGGGACGGAGCGTTACGCCATCGCCTACGGGAAGAACGAACGGAGCAACGATGTAGTAAGCAAACAGCAGTACAAGTATTAAACCTGCAATTGCCCAACCGCGACCGCCTTTTCTGTTGTGGTTCTTAGCCGATTTCTTCTTGTCGGCCTTGGAAGTATCCTGAACAACATCTTGCGCCTTGTTATCCTTCAACTCCGATACGTCCACCGGAGTTGCGCTGGGCATTGTCTGCTGATATGTAACAAACGAATAACCGCATTGGCAAATTGCCTCTTCGCCACGCACTTCCTTACCGCATCTTGGGCAAATCTTGGTTTCGGAGCCTACCTTTAAGGCTGTACCGCAATTACGGCAGAAATTAGCCATAGGAGTGTTATGTGTGTGACACTTGTGGCATACCACCGGTTCTTCGGGTACTTTAAGCTGTCCGCCGCATCTACTGCAGTACTTGGCGTTTAATGCGTTGGAATTACCACAACGTGGACAAATGTTGAAGCTGTTGGAACTGTTCATGACCGTCCTCCTTATTTTTGTCGTTTTTGTCCGCAGTTGGGACAAAACGTATCTTCATGTTCATTGACGTTACCGCAGAAGGGACACGTCCATTTCTCTATTTTATCCGGTGTTTCGCCTTCAAATGACCAACGGCATTTAGTGCAAAAACCACTATCCGCCGTATTTTCCGTACCGCAATTGGGGCAGTATCTTTTGGGAGCTTCCGCAGTGAGCTTTAAGCCGCAACTTACACAAAAAGGTTCTCCCGGTTCGTTTAAGGTTCCGCAATTGGGGCAAATGAGCTGTTTACCACCCAGTCCTTCGAGATACGCTTGGCGTATTGTTAGTTCGCCAAGGTTTTCCGTCTCGTGCGTTACCTGCAACTCTTCCGAATCGGCATGGGCAAGCGAATTGAAGCAATACGAACAAAAACTTGCGTCCAGCTTGTTCAACTTACCGCAGTGTGGACAAACCTTGCGCTCTACCACACGTCTGATGTGCAGGTTAGCAACGCTTACCCCGCACTTGGAACAGAATATCGCCGTAATAGGAACCATCGCGCCACAGTGAGGACAACGAGCCATTTCGGACGGAACAGACGTAAGCCCTGTGTCGTATATACCTTGAAACTCATGCTTGACGTCAACGTGAACGGGAGTCAATCCAACGTTAGATTGAACTTCGCGAGCAGGTTCTTCACCGAGCTTGTTACCGCATCCGATACAGTGCGTAAACGATTTGTCGTTTAGGGCACCGCAGCTTTGGCAGGCGATTTCATCTTTCATTATGAAGCTGGATTGACCGCAGTTGCAACAGTACGACGAGTCGTTTGTGTTGAGTTCTCCGCAGTGTTTACATACTTTCATTGTGCCACC
>JAFLVJ010000021.1 GCA_022508375.1 Clostridiales bacterium
GCCAAAATCTTGGTAGCGGTTGTGCGTCCGATTCCGTAAATGTAGGTCAAACCGATTTCAATACGTTTTTCTCTGGGTAAATCTACACCGGAAATACGAGCCATTTGATTTTCTCCTTATAAGTTTTGAATTTGTAATTAGAAATATATTTTACTTGTATATCTACACGCCGAAAGACAAGCGAGCCTAAGTGGAATGATGTCGCCTGTAATCCGAACGTGATTGAATCCTACAATATTTTAGCCCTGACGTTGCTTGTGTTTAGGATATTTGGAACAAATAACCATAACTTTGCCGTTACGTTTGATAACCTTGCACTTGTCGCACATGGGTTTTACTGACGGTTTTACTTTCATTTTTTTCTCCTTTACACAGAATACTCCACTGTGTAGTGTTATTTTTTATTTCAGATTTAACAAAACTTGTTTGAAAGTGCAGACGCTATGTATGTGCTTTCAAACCTGTTGGTTACCCTTGGTGCGCCATACAATGCGCCCTTTGGTAAGGTCGTAGGGACTCATTTCGAGTTTTACCGCGTCGCCGGGCAGTATCCTGATTGAGTGGATACGCAGTTTACCGGAAACGTAAGCAATAACCTCGTGATTATTTGTCAGACGCACTCTGAACTCTGCATTCCTAAGTGCTTCTACTACTACGCCTTCTACTTCGATTACGTCGTCTTTTGACATGCTAACTCTCCTTAATTAACTTGGTTGAACTGTCTTAATGCGCTCTTTACTTCGCTATCGAATACCTTTTTACCTTCGGATAACTTCGCGGCAATGCCTTCCAGCACCACACCGCTATCCGACACGTGCTTGACGTTCTTTTTCTTGGGGGCGGCAAGTTTACGCATTCCGCCATCCGCAAGATACACCACGTCGCGTCCCACAGATACCACGACAAAGTACATTCCCTTGTCACGTCCCTGCGTGGACAACACTACGGTTCCTATACTCAAGTTTTCATTCATATGACTATGGCCTCCATGCCACAACTACAGGCTAAGTATCTCGATTCCGTTTGACGTAATAGCAATAGTGTTTTCGTAATGGGCTGAAGGCTTGCGGTCTCGGGTTTTTACCGTCCAACCGTCGCTCATCCAATCCACACGCTCCGTGCCCATGTTGATCATAGGTTCGATTGCCAGTGTCATTCCTTCGCTTATCCTTATACCGCGACCTGCCGACCCGAAATTGGGAACCTCGGGATCCTCGTGCATTTCTCGGCCGATGCCATGCCCGACAAGCTCCCGTACCACACCGTACCCAAAGCTTTCGGCGTACGTTTGTATGATATATCCAATGTCGCCCAATCGGGTAACGCCTGCGACGATACTGTTCACCGCCTTAAAAAAGCACTGTTCGGTAACGTCAATAAGCTGTTGACATTCGGGACTTATAAGTCCCACGCCAACCGTTCGCGCCGCATCTCCGTGCCAACCGTTGAATATTGCTCCGCAGTCGTAGCTGACAATTTGCCCTTCCTTGAGAATCTTCTTCTTGGAGGGGATGCCGTGCACTACTTCGCAATCCACCGATACGCAAATGCTTGCAGGAAATCCGTGGTAGTTCAAAAAACTCGGAGTCGCTCCTTGCGACAAAATGTATTCGTGCGCTAAGCGGTTCAATTCGTAGGTGGACACGCCGGGCTTAGTGTGATCCCTAAGTAAATTCAACGTGTCACGCACAATTTGATTAGCCTTACGCATGTAATCAATTTGAGCGTCCGACTTGATCGTAATCATCTGTGCAAAGCTTTAATAATTCTTGCGTAAACTTCATCTACAGTGCCGTCGCCATCGATTGTTACCAAATTACCGCGTTTAGCGTAGTAGTCAATCAACGGGAGAGTGTTTTGTTCATACACCCTGAGTCTTTCGCGTACGGTTGCCTCGCTGTCGTCAGGACGGATAACCAGTTTACCGCCGCAAACGGGACATACCGTAGCGTTGGCTAAGCTGGAAATGTGAAATGTTCCGTTGCAATCGGGACAGAAACGGCGACCGGAAAGACGTTTTACTACTGTTTCCTTATCTACGTCTAGATTGATTGCGCAATCGATATCTTGGAAGGCGTCCAACGCTTCCGCCTGAACGATGGAGCGTGGGAAACCGTCCAAAATATAACCGTTTGCGCAGTCCGCTTCGGCGAGTCTGTTCTTGACGATTTGTATTGTAATTTCGTCGGGAACAAGACCGCCACCGGACACAATGTCTTTTATTTGCAAACCGAGAGGCGTTTCCTCCTTCAAATTTTTGCGGAAGATATCGCCTGTCGAAATTTGCGGAATTTTCAGTTCACTTGTAAGTTTTTGCGCCATGGTGCCTTTGCCGCTACCGGGCGCACCCAAGAGAATTATGTTCATATTATCTCAAAAATCCTTTGGAGTTTGAACCAAGCAAACCCTTGTAGTGACGCATCAGAATTTGATTTTCCAATGCTTTGTTGAATTCCAACGCTACGGATACGCAAATCAGCATACCTGTTGCGCTGAAGCTGTTGACCAGCCTTGAAGCTGTATTCATACCTGCCCAACCGGGTATTGAGAACAGAATTGACGGAACGAAAGCGATGATTGCAAGGAAGATTGCGCCCCACAGCGTGATACGCGCTACAACCTTAGCAAGATACTCGGCCGTTTCTCTGCCCGGACGGATACCTGTAACGAAACCGCCGTTATTTTGAATGTTACGGGAAATTTCCACAGGGTTAAATTGAATTTGCGAATAGAAGTACGCAAATACGAATATCAGTATTGCAAGTACAACGTTGTAAACAAGTACGCCTACCCAAGTACCGCTGGCGGTCATGTAGTTTGTCCACCAACTTGCAAAGTTACTGTCTGCCCAGAATGTTTGAATAAGCATTGTGGGGAAGGACAGTAAAGCATAAGCGAAAATCAGGGGCATAACGCCGCTTGCATTTACCTTGATGGGGATGAAGGTGGATTGTCCACCGTACATCTTGTTGCCCTTTACTTGCTTAGCGTATTGCACCTTAATCTTACGTTCTGCGCCGTCAACCCAAACGATGAAGCCGAACACAAGGATAAGACCAACGAGGAAGATAAGCGCTTCCACCCAGAAACCGCCCGCAAGGGTGGTAAACAGGTTTTGAGCTGCCGTAGCTACGATACCAACGAAAATCAACATTGAAATACCGTTGCTTACGCCGTATTCGGTGATACGTTCGCCGATCCACATGCAAAGCATGCTACCGCCAACAAGTACTGCGCAAATGTAGATACCCATTATCCATTGACCGCCGGTTGTTGCAAAGAAGCTTGCATATTGACCGCCCAGCCAAGAATAATTGATGTAGCTGTCTGCGTACTGATTTTTAAGCGTGAGGAAGATACCTACAGCGCTTACAATTGCCAGAACCAAAGTTACCCAACGGGTAATTTTGTTGATTTTTTCTCTACCTTCATCGCCTTCCTTGCTCATTTTTTCAAGAGCGGGGATAGCGACCGTCAACAACTGCACGATAATCGATGCATTGATGTACGGTGAAATGCCGAGAGAAAAGAGAGTACCCTGACTGAGCGCGCTACCGGTAATGGAGTCGAGCAATCCGAAGATGTTCATGTGGTCGCTGTCAAAAGAGATAGCGGACAATCCGGGAACTGTAATATAACAACCGAGTCTGAAGATAACGACAAACAGGATTGTCATAAGAATTTTTTTACGTACGTCCTTTATCTTAAAGGCATTTCTGATGGTTTCAAACATTATTCGATTACCTCTGCAACTCCGCCTGCCGCTTCGATAGCACTTTTAGCCGAAGCGGAGAACTTATCTGCTTGAACAGTAAGTTTTTTGGTAAGATGTCCGTTGCCAAGCACCTTGATGGCGCCCTTTTTGCCGTTAACAATGCGAGTTTCCGCAAGCAACGCGGGTGTAACCACGGTACCGTTTTCGAACACGTTGAGAGATTCAACGTTTACAACGTCGTATTCTACTCTGAACTTGTTATTGAAACCACGTTTGGGAAGTCTTCTTGCAATGGGGGTTTGTCCACCTTCGAAACCGGGGCGAACTCCGCCACCGCTTCTTGCCCATTGACCCTTGTGGCCCTTGCCACTTGTCTTGCCGAGGCCGCTTCCGATACCTCTACCCAGTCTCTTTTCGGAGGTGTTAGCTCCGATGGCCGGTTGAATTGAATGTATTCTCATATTAGCCTCCTACTTAACTTCTTCAACAGCAACAAGGTGCTTTACCTTGAAGATCATACCGCGTGTTGCGGCGTTGTCGGGCAAAACATTGCTCGTACGGATCTTGGTAAGACCAAGAGCCTTGACTGTTGCTTGTTGATCCGCAAGACATCCTAACGTGCTCTTTACAAGGGTAACTTTTACCTTGCCCTTTGCAGCTTCGTACGGCTTGTCGCCCTTAGCGGGTTTAGCAGGAAGTTGCTTTTCAACAACGAATCTACCGTTGATGTAAAGAGGTTGCTTTGCTTCGTTTTTCTTAGATTTAGCCATTGTTTATACCTCCTTAAATTTCATCAACTTTCTTACCGCGCAATGCAGCAATGTGCTCGCGGGTACGAAGACTCTTGAGTCCGTTGAATGTTGCCTTAACACAGTTGATGGGGTTGTTGGAGCCGTACGACTTGGTACGGATATCCTTGATACCAACTGCTTCCAATACGTTTCTTACAGGACCGCCTGCGATAACACCGGTACCGGGTTGAGCGGGCATCATCAATACGTGACCCTTGCCGAACTTACCGATTGTTTCGTGGGGGATACTTGTTTCCAACAGTTCGATCTTAACCATTGCTTTCTTAGCGCGCAGGTTTGCCTTTTCGATAGCTGCGGGAACTTCCGCTGCTTTCGCCATGCCGATACCAACGCTGCCCTTACCGTCGCCAACTACTACGAGTGCGCTGAAACGCATCGTACGTCCGCCCTTAACAACCTTGGTTACGCGGTTGATGGAAACGGTTTTCTTGATAAGACCGTCGTCTTCTCTTACTTCTCTTTCGCGATTGTTGCGTCTGCCGCCCTTTCTGTCGGGACGATTGTTATCGCGGAAGTTACGTTTTTGTTGTGGATTTGCAGGAGCTGCTGCTTCTTGTTGCGCTTCTTGAGCTACAACTTCAACTTCTTGTACGTTTTCCATTTATTCGCCTCCGATTAGAATTTAAGTCCGGCTTCTCTTGCGCCGTCTGCCAAAGCCGCTACTCTACCGGTGTAGATGTAACCACCACGGTCAAACACCACTTCGCTCAGACCAAGCTTAAGCGCTTTAGCCGCAACGTCTTGTCCAACTGCCTTAGCAGCTTCCGTCTTGCTCTTGCCTTCGAGTTGAGCTTTCAAAGCAAGGCTGGATGATGCTGCAAGTGTTGCTCCGTTGATGTCGTCGATAATTTGAGCGTAGATGTAGTTGGTTGAACGGTACACGCAAAGGCGGGGTTTAACGCTTGTGCCAAATACCTTTTTTCTTACTCTTGCATGACGGACTACTCTGTCTGCATTTTTGTTTAACTTCTTTATCATAATCTACACTCCTTACTTACCTGCCTTCTTGCCTTCCTTCATGATTACGGTTTCTTCCTTGTAGCGTACGCCGTAAGCGTGATAGGGTTCGACAGGACGTTTAGCCTTGATATTTGCCGCTGTTTGTCCAACGAGTTCCTTGTCGATGCCACTGACGGTAATTTCCGTTTGTGTGGGGCATGCGAAGCTTATTCCCTCGGGAGCAACAACTTCAATGGGGTGTGAGTAACCGATGTTCAACACGAGCTTGTTACCTTGAACGGCTGCCTTGTAACCGACGCCGTTGATGATAAGGTTTCTCGTAAAGCCTTCGGAAACACCCTTTACCATATTGGCAACCAAAGCTCTATACAGACCGTGTTTAGCCTGCACGTCGCTCTTAGCGCCATCGGGACAGGTCATCGTAACGGTTGCGCCGTCAATTTCTACGCCGATTTCGTTACCGATGTTACGGGTCAAGGTTCCCTTAGAACCTTTAACGGTAACAACACCGTTATCGTAATTGAAGGTAACGCCGGCAGGCAAAGTGATAGGTTTTTTACCAATTCTTGACATATCCTACCTCCTTACCAAACATAGGCGAGCACTTCGCCGCCGAGATTTTGACTGCGAGCATGCTTGTCCGTCATAATGCCCTTACTTGTGGACACGATTGCAATTCCAAGACCGTTAAGTACCTTGGGGAGTTCGCTGCTTTTAGCGTAAACTCTCAAACCGGGCTTGGATATACGTTTCAAACCGGTAATAACTCTTTCGCCTTTGTAGCCATACTTCAAAGTAATCTTGATGGAGTCTTGAAGCTCGTGCTCGATTACTTCGTAGCTTTCGATATAGCCTTCGTTAAGAAGAATATCTACGATGGCTTTCTTCGTCTTTGAAGCGGGGATTTCTACGTCGGCGTGTTTAGCTGTGATAGCGTTTCTGATACG
>JAFLVJ010000022.1 GCA_022508375.1 Clostridiales bacterium
ACACAACTGTCAACTTGATTTTTTCAATCCTTGCAACGAAGGTCATATCCTTGGTGACGGATACGGTCTCTCCCACCTCATAGCGCGTGTCATCAATGTACCAGCCTAATAACTCATATCCTTGTTCAATTTCAGACAAAGACGGCATTGTAACTGTTCCTGCATAATCAACGTATGTTACGGATAACAACTCATCGCCAACTCGGAACTCCACTCTTAGCGAACCTTCCTTGATGGGCAATATTACGATATCCCCATCAATGTCGATTTCGTCACCTACGTCATAATAACTGTCATTGTATTCCCACTTGATAATATTTCCGTCAACCGCACTTGACGATGACGGGAATTTAAATTTTTCGCCCGGAGTAACGTAGATGTATTCCTCATTGTCGCCATAGCTAACAGTAACTTTGTACTTTTGTCCCACTACCACTTGAATGACCGTCATGTCGTCAATAGCAATGGAGTCGCCAACGTGGCAAGTGACGCCGTCCACAACAAACGAGATAATGTACTTATCGGGATATTTAGTTTCAAAGTCATCTGCCGTGAAGGTGTAAGTAGAACCGTTTTCAACCATGACGGATTCCGTACCGATTTCATCGCCGTAATCAAGTGTCACTTTGACTTGCTTTGGCACGTAGCAAATGGTGTTACCTCTTATCTCGATACTGCCCTTCGACGGATCCAAATTTAAGAAGGATATATCCCTAGCCGTCAGCGCATCTTGGGGGATTTCGAAATCCGCGGTGAAAATAACTTTTACGTAATCGAAGTCGTAGCTATCCAGCGTGATATGGAAATCGCTGTAGGAGAACGGTTGGTACATGTTTGCAGGGTTTGGACCTATATATGGTCCTATAGTAAACATGGCCGTAGTCAGGTGGACGGTAGCGTTTTGCGATATAAAGATATCTCTCGTTAATTCCGCATCGAGATTGCGATTGCCACCGCTAGGGGTAGCAGTTCCTGCAATAACGACGTTTCCGCTGTTGACGTAAAGAGAATACTTCATTTCATCTTCCGTCGGCATTTTTGCAGCAGTTGCGTAATTGAAGTAGAACCATACTTTCAACAATTGCAGGTTGCCACTTTCCATGTATAGTTCGTAACCTATAGGAGCGGAGTCGTTGTACAATTCGGGCTTACTTCCAACGCTAGTGCTGTTCGAATTAAAGTTCAACGTACCACTGTCACCGCCCTTGAAATAAATACCGCCACCAAACTGCGATGCTGTGTTTCTGGAAATCATAATGTTTTCCCTGAGCCAAGCGCTACCTTCGATATACATTCCGGCACCGTAGTCTGCATTGTTATTCATTAGCGTTACATTTTGCATTGTTGTTATTTGGGCTCCGCCAATTAATGCAATAGCCCCGCCGTATTGCGCTGTATTGTACTCCATCAACATGCGCTTAAGATAGGACGTATTCTCGTCTCCGATAATTTGCTTAATCGTTCCCTCGCAGGCGATTGCCCCACCGTAATTTGTGGCAGTGTTGCGCGATAACGTTGATAAATTGTTTACTGATAGTGACGAAGTGGCATCAACAAATACTGCACCACCGTTGCCCGTTGCCGTATTGTCAGTTAGCGTTCCGCGAGTGATTGTTAGCGTTGACTCTTCTGCAATAAATATTCCACCGCCGTCCATAGCCGAGCAACCTGTAATTGAACAACTGTTTTTCAACGTGACGGTAGATTGTGTAAGGTATATCGCACCACCGCAGGTAGCCTCACAATTGGAAAATGTTGTGCTGTCTATTTCTATATTTTTGCACCCTTCGGCGTAAATTGCACCACCGTTTTTTTGTTCGACTTGTCCGTTGCTGGACGTAGCGGTACAAGCAGAGAAATTGGAAGACTTGATTGTCACAACCCCGCACCCCACAAGATACAATGCGCCACCGTTGTAACCGAGTAAGTTTTCGCCATTGTCCTGTGCGTTGCAATCGGCAAACTCACAAGAAGTGATTGTTACCGAAGCGCCATTTGCATAGATAGCCCCTCCAACGGGCGCAGTACAGTTGTTAAAGCTACAATTTACCAGTTCCAGGCTACCGCCGTTAGACACAATGACCGCGCCTGCGCTGTTGGACTTACAATTGGTAAATTTGACGTTCGTTGCGGATATGTTTCCCCCTTCTGAGTTAAAAATGGGTCCGCTCTGCGACAGGGAGCCATCCACAATTATCTTGCGATTTGTTTCTCCTTGCAATGTCAGCGTTGCGCCTTTTTTCAGGTTAAACATCGCGCCGTCGCCGCCCTTGGTCAAGGTGATATTTCCGTTAACAGTTTGGTCAATCACAATGGTTACGCTGAACGGAATGTCAATATCAACGTCCCAAGCATCGGCAAGCAGATAAATTGTGCTCCCCGCAGAAGCTGCAAACATTGCATCCCGCAGACTGCCGTAGTTGTCGCCGTTTACCCTGCAAACAGGGTTGCTTACCGTCGTTTCCACGGTAACGGCTGAGCTTTCGGAAGAATGTTCCAGCTTTTTGTCGTAGGCAACGATTTTGTAGGAAGGCGCGTAGCCTTCGGGATAGGAAGTTGTGTCGATGTAGCTGTCGCCATCGGCAAAGGCTATTACCTTGTAGCCGTCCCTGTCGTTACCTTGCAGTATTTCGTAGCCAAGATGCCCGTTGTTGTTAGACTTGGGGAAAACAATTTTGTATCCGCCACCCACTTTAACAATGGAGTCAATGGCAGGAGTAAAACTCAAATTGTAAATACTAGCGCCCTTTTGTACAGCTACGTAATTGTAAACGGTGTCATCCACGTACCAGAACTTGTACTGCTTGTCGCTATTAATCCTGCCGGCATTTTTTGCCGCTTGCATGGCGTTTTTGAAGTTTTGAGAAGCGTTTTCATATTTGAAAGGATTTGCAGTGTTAAAACTAAATCCCCAACGCTCAAAGTAATAGCACAGATCCTGCCCCGTTGCCAAAGAGGATAAATATACCAAAAGTTCCGTTTTTTCGTTTACGCCTTGTCTGGGTTCATATCTGTACAGATTTTCCATTTTCGCCCAATAGCCGGGGATAACACTTTCGATATCCCACCAAAATTCCCAAAAACCGGTGTGCCCTTTCCAGAAATCAGTCGTATCAACCAAATCGCTGGTCAGACTGTTTCTTATGGTGGTAAAGCTTCCGCGTTTGGAACCGTGCATTAAATCGTAATACTTTGTCGGGACGTTGTTGGTCGTTTCGGACAACATTCTCACAGGCATATCTATGGTATGTCCCACTTCGTGAGTAATACCCCAACCAAACGAGCCAACCATTCCACTATCTAAAAAGTCGGGCAAGCCTATCGTATC
>JAFLVJ010000023.1 GCA_022508375.1 Clostridiales bacterium
CGTCGGTTAGGTCACAATCTTTCGTAAACTTGCCGTCCTTGTCAAAGTCTTTATCAGACGTTATGTAACAATAGTCTTGGTAATGCAGGTTGCGCTGCACTATGTCCGCAGGGATATTCCAACTTCGGAACTCGCGATTGATACCAACGTACTCCGACTGCATCATCCAGTTCTTCGACCAACGTTCGGTGCAGATAGCGTAACCGCCTTGTAGAACTATTTCCTGCGACGTAAGCGTGTAGATGTTTCCTGTGCGGTTGCTCTTGTTGTCCGTCTCTTGCCAGTAGGAGCCGAGTTTGCGGATTTGGTCGAGCGTATTTACCTTGCGCTTTACAATGCGTACAGGGACGCCTGTGCGGTTTGCAAGCGCTTGCAGGTTCTTTCCGTACGCTTGCGAACTGACGATTGGTTGCTGCTGGCTGACAGGGATTGTGAATTGGTGTTCCTGCGGTTCGGTTTTAGGAACGGTGAGACTGACAGTCTCGCCGAGCGGGGTGTAATAGATGCGGAATTTAACTTTTCGCGGGTCAATATCTTTTCCATAATTATTTAGGCTCGTAAAGTTATATATCTCTTGATAGTTTCCATTATTATTCTTATAAAATAATTTACCCTCTTTTGTGAAATCATATAGTGAGCACTGTATAACTTGGTCAAACACCCTCGCATCCCATTGGTAACTACGCACTTTGTCGCCAATGATATGAATTGTATTTGTGTTGTATTCCCAGTAAAGAGTGTTTTGCAAATACAAATCATAACCCATATACGGATTGGTCCAACTTGTTGCGGGCAAAGTTAAATAAAATGATTTTTCCACAACACGTCGAGTTATATCTAACTCTTTAATTAGTCCATCATCAGATTTGGTCGTCGAGATCCTTGACACTTCACAAGAATCTGCTATTATCGCCGTTGGTGACAGATATACACTTACACGTAAATCATCTGATTTTACTAAAACTTTTTTTATGTTTTCTATTTTGTTGCTTATTATCAGTTGACAATTATCTGTTGTTAGTTGTCCATCAGTTGTTCGTGGAGTAGCCCATCCGTTAAGAGACGGATAAACTGTTATACTATTCATTTTATGCTCCTTGATTTTTCTTTTTCTGTGTGATAAAATAATATTTAAGGTAATTATTATGAAAAAAATGTACTATGCTTCCATGATTGCGCTTTTTGTTTACTGGATTATTCCAACAATCGTTATTTTTGATAATAGAGTCCATGTTGGTGGCTTTAGATTTATAAGCACATTCAGATTTATAGGTGTATATACCCCGTTTTCACAATATTTACAGATTGTTGCCCTGTTCTTGTTCGTCACATGTTGCATACTTGTCTTTTTTAAGAAAACACATAAAGCAAGTAAATTATTATTTCTGGCAACATTGTTTCTTCTTATATGGCGAGTGCTTGATGAATTCGATGCGTTTTACGAAAAATCCATAGCACTAAAAATATCAATCATCATTGGTAATTGCATGTGGTTAGTTGCCACCACTTTATTCATCATACAATTTGCCTTGTCTATCCACCGTCGCCCCTCTCGCGTAAAGCAGCTCGAACAACAAGTCGCCGACCTACAAAAGCAGGTGGACGAACTCAAGGACAAAGAATAGCAACAAAAAAAGCAAGCCTTGTTGAGCGTCGTTCGATATTGTTTTAGTTGTTAAAATTGTACGTTGCGTCCTTGTAGCGACCTTTGCTTAGGCTGTTGTACTCCTGCGTGAGTTTGTCGTAATCGTGGGTATATTTGAGATAGAACCTGTGCGTATCGCCCTTGTGCTCAATATCACCGTTGTACGCCACTATGATGTTGTAATGCTCGTCGGTGATGCAGGACATCTCGTCAATAGTAAAACTGTTGTCCTTTTCGCTTATCTTGACTGGGGATATCGGCGTTGTCCGTTCTTCGCCCCAGCTTGCCGACATCGTTTGCATTCCCTTGGGGAGCGGTTGCGAAAGATCCCAATATTTGAGCTTTACCGCATTTGGTCTGTCAACAACAAGCGGACAGTTGTTCGCCCAGCCTGCGCCGATGATAAGGTCGGAATTGTGCGTTACCAAGTGCAACTGGTACGTGAAGTTGAGTTGCTCGGCAGGATCCTTTTGTGCGTTGAAAGGTTTGGAAGTTGACTTGAAAAGCAACGTGCCACTTGGAGTATTCACTGAGCCTTCGGTAGATTGTGGATAACCGTTCAATGCCTCGGGTGAACTACTCTTATCAATTGTTGATGCAATCTGAACGAACAAGTAATTCATCTTGCCGTCTTCGTTACAGTAGAACACGTCCTTACAGTACTGGTATTCCTTATCACTGTCGTTACTCTTAACGCGTTGTGTGCCTGCCGAAAGGTTGTCCTTGGTTTTACCACTGAACACAAGCGAATTGCCAAAACCCATTGCCGTGCAGTTAAGCACCACACCTCTACCGTCCTTGTGGTCACGATTGTAGAACCACATTACCGCGCACTCGGTGGTTTTGCCTGTTCCATCTCCAATCAGGCTGTGCAGCACGTATTTCTTTGCATCGTCGGTTAGGTCACAATCTTTCGTAAACTTGCCGTCCTTGTCAAAGTCTTTATCAGACGTTATGTAACAATAGTCTTG
>JAFLVJ010000024.1 GCA_022508375.1 Clostridiales bacterium
TTTATTATTAAGCGTATCAACTAATCGGAGGAAAGAAAATGAGTAGATCGATTAAAAAAGGACCTTTCGTTCAACCCAAACTCTTGAAGCGTGTTCAAGAAATGAACGAAAAAGGCGAAAAGAAAGTTTTGAAAACATGGTCGAGAAGTTCTACAATCTTCCCCGATTTCGTAGGACACACGATAGCAGTACACGACGGCAGAAAGCATGTTCCCGTGTATATCACCGAGGACATGGTTGGTCTCAAGTTGGGTGAATTTGCGCCCACGAGAACATTCAAAGGTCATGCAGGCAGCAAGACCAGCGGCGGCAGATAGGAGGAATTGAGGTATGGCTACAAGAAGTAAAGCAAAAGCCCTTGTTCGCGCTGAAAACAAGGACCGTCGCCCCAAGGCGATAGCAAAGTACATCCGTATTTCTCCCTCTAAGGTTCACGTGGTACTTGACCTTATCCGCGGTAAAAACTATAAGGATGCCGTTGCAATTTTGAAAACAACACAAAAGGCAGCTTGCGAGCCGGTACTTAAGTGCCTGAACAGCGCAGCAGCCAATGCAGAAGTAAATCTCGGTATGAACAAAGATGCACTGTACGTAGCAGAGTGCTTTGCAGACCAAGGACCTACGCTCAAGCGTATGCAACCCGTTTCTCGCGGTAGAGGATACCGTATCTTGAAACGCACAAGTCACATCACGGTGATTTTGGACGAGAAGGAGTAAAAGGAGAGTTATTATGGGACAAAAAGTTAATCCGCATGGACTTAGAGTAGGCGTTATTCAAGATTGGGATGCAAAGTGGATTGCAGACAAAAAGAACTTCGGCAAGTACATCAAGGAAGACGACGTTATCCGCAAGACCTTGAAGAAAAAGTACTTCCAAGCAGGCATCAGCAAGATTGTTATTGAAAGAAGCGAAGGTAAGGTTGTGGTAGATATCCACACCGGCCGTCCCGGTGTATTGATCGGTAAAGCAGGCGCAGGCGCTGAAGAAATCAAGGCCGTTGTGCAAAAGATTGCAGGCGATAAAGCCGTTGCAGTTAACATCATTGAGATCAAACGCCCCGATATGGACGCTCAACTTGTTGCAGAGGCAATTGCCGCTCAACTGGAAAAGCGCGTAAGCTTCCGTAGAGCAATGCGTCAATGTATGGGTAGAGCAACACGTAGCGGCGCTAAGGGAATCAAAACTATGGTTTCCGGACGTCTTGACGGTGCAGAAATCGCCCGTACCGAACAATATCACGAAGGTAGTATTCCTCTTCACACCTTGAGAGCAGATATCGACTACGGTTACGCAACAGCGTTGACAACCTTCGGTATCATCGGCGTAAAGGTATGGGTATATAGAGGAGAAATCCTTCCCAAGAAGAAAAAGACTGTCAAAAAGGAGGTAACTGAATAATGTTAATGCCTAAAAGAGTAAAGCATCGCCGTCAATTCCGTGGCAGAATGAAGGGCGAAGCGCACAAGGGCAACAAGGTTGCTTACGGCGAATTCGGTCTTCAATCGCTCGAATGTGGCTGGATTACCTCCAATCAGATAGAGGCAGCCCGTGTCGCAATGACGCGTTTCATCAAGCGTGGCGGTAAAGTTTGGGTGGACATCTTCCCCCACAAACCCGTTACGAAGAAACCCGCGGAAACCCGCATGGGTTCAGGTAAAGGTTCTCCCGAATATTGGGTGGCAGTAGTAAAACCGGGCAGAGTTATGTTCGAAATTGCCGGTGTCAACGAAGACATCGCAAGAGAGGCTCTGCGTCTGGCTAGTCACAAACTTCCCGTTAAGTGCAAGTTTGTGAGAAAGGTTGACGAGGTGAATGCAGATGAAAGCAAGTAATGTACGCGAACT
>JAFLVJ010000003.1 GCA_022508375.1 Clostridiales bacterium
GTCCGCCACTAAGCCTATTGCTAGGCTCCGTTCGACTTGCATGTGTTAAGCACGCCGCCAGCGTTCGTCCTGAGCCAGGATCAAACTCTTAAGTTTAATCTGACTATGTTAACTTTTGGTTGAGTCTCCTCAACCGCTGGCTAAAATCCATAAAATTGACTGTGTTTCAATTCTTCTTACTATTCTGTTGTCAAGCTTCTGTTTGCCACTGCGTTACACAATAGCCTATTTAATATACTACATTAGTCAAAATATGTCAAACAATTTATCGCAATTTGATAAGATTTTTTTACAAAAACAGTTCTCACAAAATGTAGCGAGAACTGTTGTTTGTTAAAACATAAACTTGTTACAACACATCAATGTGATTGTCCCTGAGATTTGTCATGAATGTTATCAATTGCAATGACCAAAGCAATCAAGAAAGTAGGATCCTGTCCGTCGGGTACGTCCAATACAAAGTAGTCGCGAAGCGCCCAAAACTCCTTTGTTATGGTGCCAATGTATTGATTGTTGCGGCTTACCTGCATACCGTTAAGAATGTAACCGTTAACTTGAATGTTATCACGGGTTTCTTCGATAATGTAGTTTTGCTTAAAACTCAAGTTTTGCTTCACCTTGCATATTTTGTTGCCATCCCTATCACAGATGAAAGCGCTGTGAAGAAAAACCGTCGGCCACTTGTTGCGTATCCTGTACAAAACGTTTCCGTTTAAATCAAGCAGCGTTTTTTTCCTAGTCCAACTGAAAGCTTTACCTTTGACTCGGTACAGAGCGTTACCCGAAGTATCCTCTACCTTGGAACTGCCACCCCATGAAACAAACTTGTTTTTAACAATAATTTTCAAACCGTTTTTCTCCTTTTAGATATTTGCAAGTTGCATATTAGCCTAATACAGCAATATATACTTGTTGCATTATCAATATTATACCACAAAATAAAAGAATATTCAATACCGCTTAGATATTTGTGATTCGCACCTACAGGGTGTAGATTGCGTGGCAAGAGTTCAAACCCCAAACGGCTAAGCAAAATCGGCAAAAAAAATTGTCAAAAATATTTGCGCAATTGCAAAACTTATTGTATTTATTTCAAGTAAGTATCGTGGCAAAATAAATAAAAAGAGGTAATTATATGAAAAAACTACATCTATGTTTCGGTATTACTGCCGGTATAATGACTTTAGTAGCAATCGTTATTGCCCTAGTAATGTACGTGTCCAATATTGGCAATACCGATACTAGTTTCCCCGCATGGACGGCGTTTATTATTGTAGGCATTTATTACTTAATTGGACTGGTGATTTGGAGTGCACTATGGCTAGTCGCTTGGGTTATATTGCGGAACAGGGCTTGCAAGAAGCAAAATAATATACTATAATTGATATATGAAGTTAGGTGAAAAGATTTGGCGACTTCGCGAAATACATCATTTATCGCAGGAAGAACTTGCAGAGCAGCTTGAAGTAACGCGACAAACTGTTTCTAATTGGGAAAATGATAAGGCAGTTTTGGATGCAGAAAAACTCGCTAAACTCTGTGCAATATTTGGCGTGAGTGCGGACGATATGCTAAACGGAGAGGGTATTCCTCAACCATTAACGAAACATAAGGAAACTCCCGCTAGCAAAAAGAAAACAAATAAGCTTTTGATTGCAACGGTTTTTGCAATTACAGCACTTGCACTAATTGTAATTGCCACTATCGGACTGATTGTAGTTGATGATAAAGATTCCATTTCATCCGTCATCACCTTACATAGCAACTTTATATGGATTGCGCTACTTGTTGTAGGCATTGCTATTCTTATCAGTGCAGTTATTACATTCGTGAAAAAGAAATAGATTAGTTTTACCAGAAAAGTATTACGCTTTGAATAAAGAAATAAGGCTCCTTTTAAAGAGGGAGCCTTTTGGCTATAATTTAGTGAGTTTTGCGATATTAAACAATAGATATTATTTCGAATTCTATACCGAGTGCACCGTACTTTGCTTGCTGTTCTTTAGTATAATACGCAAGCATATCCGTATATTTTGCAGTTGCAACTTCTTCAAGCGAGTAGCCACATTTGAGCAAATCGAGCTTTGCATATAACTCATCGAAACTATCGAACCTGTGCAACGCCCTGACGCGCACATTGACCGCATGAACGTCGTATTTGAGCGTTATCATATCGCCGACCTTTACCGCTTGACGTTTTTCGTCGTTAAGGCGCATTTCAATAGTCTTTGCTCCGGACACTATCTTTTCGTAAGGTTCCTTAGCAAGGTTCATTTCGTGACAAACCTCTTTTACCAATCCGCGACGGGTACGACAGTAAAACAGGTATTCCATAAAACCCTTATTGCGAGGAATGAACACACCGCTATCTATCATTGCGTTTATTTCATCCAAAGACAAAAACGCAATTTCGCTCACTTCGCTTTCCTGAATGGTACAGTCGGATAGTTTAACGTCCATACTTGTACAGTAAAAGTCGTCAAATCCGCCCTTAAAGTTGATTGTCAGTGCAGGAATAATATTGTTTGATAGCTCTAAGCCCAACTCTTCACGTGTTTCCCTTAGCACGGCATCTAGCGACGTTTCGCCGCTTATTGCATGTCCACCTACCGACACGTCCCACATACCTGACCATCCATTATGATGAGGACTGCGGCGTTGACAAAGCAATTTGCCGTCACTATTGAATATACAGGCATGTACAACCAAACGAAACGTATCGGCAGGTTGCTTGTCACCTCGCGCCATTGTCTTTCCAAGCGGACGACGGTTAACGTCGTACAAATCCCAAAGTTCCATATAAAATATGTTTCCTTATATGTAGTTATATTTAAATACAGTAAAAACAACCCCAACGGTACAGTTGGGGTTGATTGTATTTGACTGATTATTCTTCTTCGGCGTACTTCTTAGCTTCTTCGATAATCTTGGGAACGCTGGTTGCGGGAACTTCCTCGTAACGAGCAAAGTTGATTTCGAACTTACCACGGCCTTGGGTCATGGAACGAAGGTCCGTTGCATACTTCAAAATTTCAGCGTAGGGAGCTTCTGCTGTAACGATTTGCTTACCGTTTGCCATTTCCGTACCCATGATACGACCGCGACGTTTGTTCATGTCGCCCATTACGTCGCCCAGATAGTTATCGGGAACGACAATCTTGAGTTCATAGATAGGCTCGAGAAGAACGGGACCCGCCTTGACGCAACCTGCCTTGAAAGCAAGAATTGCAGCCATTTGGAATGCGATATCCTTTCCGTCAACGGGGTGGGTTGATCCGTCGTAAAGAGTTGCCTTGAGGTCAACTACGGGATAACCTGCCAAAACACCCTTTTGGATGGCTTGACGAAGTCCTTTTTCGACCGAGGGAATAAATTGACGGGGAACTGCACCGCCGACTACTGCGTCAACGAATTCGAAATTGCCGTCTGCTGCGCCCGGTTCAAAGCGAACCCAGCAGTGACCGTACTGACCTGCACCACCTGATTGCTTCTTGTGCTTACCTTCCGCCTCAGCCATCTTGCGGATGGTTTCACGGTAAGGAATACGCGGGTCGGATAATACTGCTTCGCAGTTAAACTTGGACTTTAACTTTTTGCACAAAACGTCAAGCTGTGTTTCGCCTATACCGCACAAAAGCATGTCGCCCGTTTCGGGATCCTTGTTGACTGTGAAGGCAATATCTTCATCCTTAAGTTTGCTCAGTCCGCCAAATACCTTATCTTCGTCGCCCTTCTTAGCAGCGGTAACCGCGCGGAAATATACGGGACGGGGAAGATCAACGGGAGCAAGCTCTACTTCTGCACCTTCGCAAAGTACGTCGCCGGTGCTTGTTGCGGAAAGCTTAGCCAAAGCAGCGATATCGCCTGCAACTGCGCAATCGGCCGTTTCCTGCTTGTCGCCCTTGATGAAATAAACGTTGCTGATTTTTTCGGTGGTATCGCTGTTAACGTTCTTGAGCGACATACCGCTCTTCAACGTTCCGGAAATTACCTTGAATATGGAAAGCTTACCAACAAATCTATCGACGATTGTCTTGAATACGCGAAGCACAACGGGAGCGCCGGCGTCTGCTGCGATTACATTGCCGTGAGCATCATGCGTGGGATGCGCTTCGGGACTGGGCAAAGAGCCAACAATCATATCCAACAATTCGTTGATACCCTGTCTCATAAGAGCGGAACCTGCAAGCGCGGGAACGGTTGCGCCGTTCAAAAGTCCCATTGAAAATCCGCGAGTGATTTCCTCACTGCTAAGTTCGCCAACTTCGAAGAACTTTTCCATAAGGGCGTCATCGCCTTCTGCAGCCATTTCCGACATTGCCATGCGCATGTCGTCATATTCGCCTTGAAGAGCAGCGGGGATTGCTCCGCCATTACCTTTGAAACTGCAATATTGACCTGTGATAGCGTTTACATAGCCCACCATTCTGTGTCCTTCGAGCTCGGGAACGATAATGCTCGAAACCTTGGAGAACTTCGCCTTGATAGCATCGACAGTTGCAGCATAATTAGCGTTTTCCTTATCAACGCCGTTAACGAATACGAGTGTCGGGATCTTGTGTTCCAAACAGTACTCGAGGGCCTTTTCCGTACCTACGCTCATCGAACCGGTTGCACTGGTTACGATAATTGCACTGTCGGCAACGGTAAGAGCTTCCAACATTTCGCACTCGAAGTCGAAGTAGCCGGGAACGTCGATAAGGTTGATTTTTGTTCCCTTGTACGTGCAATTCGCAACGGATAGACTGATGGATATTTTTCTTGCAACTTCTTCGGGATCGAAGTCCATTGTGGAGTTGCCATCGTCCACTTTACCAAATCTGTCCAATGCTCCCGCATTGTACAAAAGCGCCTCGGCGAGCGTTGTTTTGCCTTCGCCACTGTGTCCGATAAGAGCAACGTTTCTGATGTCTTTGGTCAATACTGCCATGTGTTAGTACTCCTAATAAATAATTTTCGTTTAAAGTTTACCCGGCCACGCGAGACTTGAAAACTGTAAGGTTTTGGCGACGTAACGAACAGTTATCCTGCGTGAATCCGTATTTGCAGTACGTCCAGTACAGCTTCATACGTCTTTACTTGTCTAACAGTCCATTCCATCCGCCAAAACTGCTTCGCACCGAAAGGGTGTAGATTGTGTGTAATTGCCGTCATCGCATTGCGAACTCGTACTTGACTTGTACGTGGAAGCAATAGAATGCGGCAAGGACGCGCAAGATACAACGTTTCGGCTTGCAGTGTTCAAGTTTCGCGTGGCAATTTCCATTCTAAGTAAACATCTATTATTTATTATATACTAACTTCAATATTTTTTCAAGAGGGTGGACGCAATTTAATCCAGAAAAATACTGTATTTTTCGCTAATATCCGCGCCATTGGCGTCTATCACGTTAACAAAGCTATCATCTTTACTGAATTTACGGTATTTTTTGCGTATTTTTCGCGCTACACCTTCTAAACTGTCGAAGATGTGCACGTTGGGAAACACGCGCGAAAAACAGTGTTTGTACACATTCATGCTGCTATTTGCCAACGCAATGCAGTCGAACTGTCCGTAAAACGGCTCGCAACACTCCGAAATATAGCGCACCACGTCACGCTCGTCGCCCGATTCTGCTATAGTTGGGAAATCCGGCATAGGGACGGGAATAATACCCGAAAGTGTAATCGACCCCACTGCAAAACGATCCCCTACAACCAGCACACGCGAAGCTGTGTAGGTGGACGCGTGCAGGACGGGCGCGTCGCAACCGAAAATAGTTGCATCAGGGTGGGCAAATGTCAGCGGCCTAAGACAACGGCTGGACAGCGCAACGGATGAAAACACTACCGCATCGCATCCAAGCTCGGTAAGCTTAGCAAGCGCATGGGAACCAACCGTCATCAATTGAGCGGAATTGCAATTTCCCAGTGGAAAAAGCCCGCTATCCACCATACAGATAAAATGCGCACTAACCACCTGTCTGAGCTTAGTCAAAGTCGGCACAAAACCGATACCGTCATCTACTATTCCTACCGTCAACATACTTCCTCCTCTCTCCCGCATAGTTATATGTTTAATATTATGAGTTATATCGACATAAAATTCATGCGGAAAAACTTGCAAAAATGTACCCAAAAACTGTTGCGTAAAACGACAAAATATGTTAATATAGTTACGCAAAAATTATTTGTAGTACTATGTACACAAGGAGATAGTAATGCCTAACATTAAATCCGCAGAAAAAAGAGTTTCTGTATCAGCAACCAAAAAACTTCAAAATCAAATGATCCGTTCGCAAATGCAAACGGCTCTCAAAAAGTTTAACGCTGCAATTTCCAACGGTGATATCGAACTTGCAAAACAACTGTTGCCTATTGCCAGCTCCAAGATTGACAACGCCGCTGTTAAAAACGTTATCCACAAAAACGCAGCTAACCGCAAAAAGGCACAAATCGCCAAGGCTCTCAGTCAGTTGGAAAAGGGTATCGTAGTTGTTAAGGTTGACGCTAAGACACTTAAGCAAGCAGAGCAAAAAGCCGCTGCAGCACGTAAAGCAGAAGAAGCTGAAGCAATCAAAGCTCAAAGAAACGAAGCCAAGAAAGCTAAGGAAGCTGCAAAGGCTCCCGCTGCTAAGAAATCTTCCACTAAAAAGGCTGCCGCTCCCAAAGCCGCTAAAGCTGAACCCGCTGAAGCTCCCAAAAAGCGCGCTACGAGAAAGAAGGCTGAAACCGCTGAAGTTCCTGACGAAAATGTCGAAGACGAAATTAAATAATAATTGCACTATTGCTAACAACAAACCCCGACTTGGATTACCAAGTCGGGGTTTTATTTGCGGTTTTGTAAATTAAAGATAAAAATGTAATTATGCTAAAGATATTCTGTCCGAAACTGAGCGCAACAAAATTCCCTTTTGTTCACCGTAAGAAATACAGTCGCGTGTAAAGATAGTAAACTTTTCACTCGGACGCAACTTCAACGTATTTAGTAAAATAGATATGAGTTCATCCAGATATATACTGACACGCTCTTCCAAAATTGCCTTTGTCATGGACACAATTTCAAACGGAGTAAAGTCTGTTTCCGACTTGCGAAGCACAACACCGCTCTCCACACGGAACTTGCCAATAGATAGCGCGCTGTCCTTTTTGTACAAATAATCTACTCCGAATACGCGTTCTTTAGAAAATGCACACGCATCAATCAGAGCGTCAAGCCGAGCGTCAATTCGCGAACCTGACTTAGTTATGCCGAAACTGTTGAGACATCTCGTCTTCAAAAAAGTTCGTGAAATAGGTTCCTCGATTGCCACTATTTGCTTTAGGCGGTTCATGATTTCCGTATCATTGTCGCCACCGGTGATAAATGTTGCAACCTGTGCGTCGTCCGTTTTGAGCGCCTTGTACGTCTTGCCGTACTTCGCCAACCAGTTTGCACTTCTCTTTTCCGCGCCTGTCAGCTTGTCCAATGTTTCCTTAATGCGCTTGATTTCACGTTTGGGATTGTTGAAGTAGTTGACACAGTTTACGCGCAAAACGTTCCAGTTAGCACGCTTTAAAGTCTGTACTTGCAATATATTTTTGTCTTTTACCGAGAATTTGTCCGTTGCGTCGCTTACAATTGCCAAGATAAAGTCATGCTTGTTTCTTGGGTCGATGACTGCAACGTCAATCTTGAAGTCAGAGGCACCGACATCTACACGACTGTCGTAGCCGTACCCCTTAAGTTCCTTAGCAATGTATTTGCCAATTCCCGCTGCATCAGCCGAAAGAGTAGGCTTGGCGGCAAGCGTCGTCCTACCCTTCTCGGCAAATTCGAGAAATGCCTTGAGTCCTGCAACGCCCTTCGACGAAACCTTGGCAAGGTTAATCATGCCTGAAGTCATGGATGAGAATATAACCATTTCCTCCCGCGCACGCGAAACTGCAACGTTTAGTCTGCGCCAACCACCTGAGTGATTGAGCGGACCGAAGTTCAAAGACACCTTACCTGCAGCATCGGGGCCGTAGCAAACTGAGAACAGTATCACGTCGCGCTCGTCACCCTGAACGTTTTCGAGGTTTTTGACAAACAACGGTTCTTCCCTGTCGTAAGCAACGTTTTCCAATTTTTTGGAGGCGATTGTCTTGGTGAGCAACTTCTCAATATCACTTTGCTGCGCACCGGAGAATGTTACGATACCCATGCTCGAACGGCTTAAAACAGGATCCTTGAGCCTACGCACTACTTCGGCTACCAGTGCTTCCGACTCCTTACGGTTGCGCTTTGTAAAGCCTCGGTCGTAGGTACCGTCCACCTGTACCAATCGTACCTTGCTTTGAATAGCGTCGGGAGAGGGGAAAGTGCAAAGGCGGTTGCCGTAATACATACTGTTAGAGAAAGCAATTAAGGATTCATGCTTACTGCGATAGTGCCATCTCAAATGCCGCTCGGGCATACCAAGCGCAAGACATTCGTCTAAGATGCTTTCGAGGTCTTCGTTTTCAAGGTTGTCCTCATCGACATATCCCGAATGGAAAAACGACGTAGGTGGCAACTGCTTGGGATCGCCGACAATGATGGCGGCCTTTGCGCGCGCAATTGAACCGATTGCCTCGGCAGTGTTCATCTGGGACGCCTCGTCGAATATGACGAGGTCGAACAAATTGGCCTCAGGCTTGAGATACTGCGCCACAGTGACGGGACTCATGAGCATACACGGACTGATCTTTTGAATAAGTTCGGGAATCTCCGAGAACATAGACCGAAGCGCCACACCACGCAGGTTGCTCTTGGCATGATGTTTGAAGGAGGCAACCTCCAAACTGATACTTCCTTCGCAGTCCTCTGCCGGCAAACGGGATATGAGGTCACTTCGTATCTTTTGACGCGTAATGCGCGAAAACTCCTCCCACGCAATGCGGAATTTTTCCACGGTATCTTCGAGAGTGCCGACCGTCATTCGTGACAGTTCGGGATCTGCGGGAATGTTGATTTCCAAAAAGTTTTTGTAAACGTTCTTTTCAAAGCCGGAAAGGATATTTTCGCCAGTGAGTTTGCCTTCCTCGAGTGCTTCCGTAACGAATGTACAGCCAAGTTCCCTCAGTCTTTCCCTTGTCTGACGGTACATGCACCAGTTGGCAAGCATATCAATGTTGTCAATCAGTGTGCCTGCCTTGAGCGAATAGTAATCGAGTACGTCCTCTTGGGTAAGCTTGGATTTGTCGCCGTTTGTAATTTCAATAAAACGCTCCTGCGCGTGGAAGAAAGCATCAACAGCCTTGATATATCCGTCCAAGATTGGCAACGTGTAGCCACTTTGCGAGCGCATACACATTCCGTTAAAAGCGTCGGGATTGTAGTCCATGAACGTTGTGGCGCTTAGCTCGTGCAATGCGTACAAATCACGCAAAAACTCCTCCCTGCGCTTGAAAACGATATCGTTGTTTCTGTCGCAGAAATTCTTGGATATGCTAACGCTCTTGATACGCTCAATAGAGTCGTAAATATCAACGACAGTCTGCAAAAACTTCCTTTCGTCATCTTCGGAAATGGGACGCACCGCCACCTTGGAGAGTTTTTTCAATATCTTCATCGCTGTGGCGTTTAGACGGTAATCACCGCCTTCGTCAAGTACTTTTTTAACCTCGGAATACTCCTTGCCTACATCTACAAGACTCTTGAAATGCTTGTAGTAGTACTTGAGGCAATCGTCAAGGCGCCTGTTCGCGTTGTAGAAAACGTAAAACTGCTCTTCGGTTATACCGGCAAAATATTTGCCATACGCACCATTAGAAAGATTGCGCGCAATTGTAGCAATGTTCTCCAATTTCTTTTGCGTGATTGTAGATATCTTTTGACGGTAAAACTCCAAAAACAGCGCAAGAAAGCCCTTTAAATGCTTTATCTCTGCAATCATTACCTGACAAGAACAAAAGATGCGATCTCTCAGCTCCTGTGAGTAATCCAGTACGTTGACGTTATCGAATGGCGAATTATGTACACCGCCACACTCTTTTGCAGCGGCCGCCGCTGTCAAGATACGATTGCGACACTCCGATAATCTACGCTCGTCCAACGAATCGTAAAACGTGCTTTCGATACCAAGTACGTCGGGGGCGTCCTTGTTTTTGAGGTAGGCAAGGATAGCTTGATAAACGGATATTCCCAAGCGACGTTTTTTGTGCAGGGCAAGCATTGGACGAATAAGCTCGTCACGAAGGGAAAGTATCTCATCTGCTCTCGCAATAAACTCCGTTACAGGTTCTTCCTTAGCAAGAGCAAGCGTCGTTTCCATGCGACGCAATACGTCCGACTTGTCCGTCTTGTTGGAATGTAATTCCAAACAGAACTCACCAATACCAAGGTTATCCAAACGCTTTTTGACTACGTCAAGCGCTGCCTTTTTTTCCGCTACGAACAGTACTCGCTTACCGTCCTCGACGGCGTTGGCAATGATATTGGTAATGGTCTGACTTTTACCCGTTCCGGGCGGACCGTGCAACACGAAGCTTGCACCCGCACGGGACAAAGCAATTGCCGAATATTGCGAACTATCCGCAGGTAATGGGATAAGCGTACCGACAGGGTCACCTTCGTCTTCTTCCTTGACGTCAGGATATCCAACGTACTCCATACGTCCCTTCAAAAGAGCACTAACTACGGCGTTATCCTTTAAATCGTCGAAATGTGCGTGCAAATCGTGCCACATCAGGTAGCGCTGGAAGGAGAAAGTTGCTAAATATACGTCCTTAACAACCGCCCACCCCTTCATTGTAGCCGTTTCAGCAAGCACCATTGCTAGAATCTCGGATATCTTGAGCGCGGAAATATCACCGCCAAGTCCGCGGATATCGATGTTGAACTCCTGCTTCAAATATTCGAGCAGAGTGGAGTTGACAAAGTATTCCTCCTCGGCGCCTTCCACTGAGAAATCCTCGCCGCCCTTTGCACGCTTGATTCCGACAGGAACAAGTACAAGCGGAGCGTATTTGGGATGTCCGTCCTCTTTGCTGAGGTACTTCAAAAAGCCCATTGCAAGATACAGAATCTTGGCGCCCGTCTCCTCGTCCGCTTCCCTGTTTTTGCGAAGGAGCCAGCGCGCGGTTTCCGACACCGTTTCCTTATCGGCATACACTCTTAACAGTTTCTTTTTCTGCTCCAGTTCGATAAGTTCCTTTGCAGCAGCATTGGGTTCACTGCCGAATGGCTCCACCGTTTCCGTACCCGCCTTTAAGCGCATTTCGCCAATGTCGGCAAATCGGGCGTAAAACGAGTCCACGTCCGAACAGCATATATGTAACGCGTTTTTGCCGTAGAAATTAAGTAACGTGTTTTTGCCCGTCAGGTCTAAAAGTCTGCGTTCCCATTGACCGTTTTTGGAAGGTTTACCCTCCAACTTTATCTTTTTGTATTCCTTGAGGGGTGTTGGCGCGTTGTCGTCGGATGAGTCCGTTTCGCTGATGAGTTCATAGCCGCGAACGCCCTTCCCGCGCAGAGGCAACGGGTTTATTCCCGCCATACGGCAACGGCGAATATCCACGAAATACTCGTAATAGCCGCCCTTCAATTTGTCCGCAAAGTGCTTTTCCGAAGGCGTGAACGCCACACTCTTTGTACCGAACAGATCCTCGATATCGAAAAAGCACAAATTGTTAATTCCGTCCGTGACGTACTTGGCAACAATATCCACGTCGTCCGTCACGGTATCCAAAAAACATGTTTCGTATAGCCACACGCCCACCGCAACGGAGTTTTTGCCAAGGGCAATAACGGGATGCAGTCGCGCTGCTTCAAGACATGCCGCAACGTAAACGGCAAGCTCCAAACTATCCGCCTGTCGCGACGTATAGACTGATTCCGAACCGACAGCACATACGGGAACGGTAAGATCGGTTTTGCCGGTCTTGGTAATAGCAAGATTTTTTACCGAGGCATATACCGCCGCCATGATTTGTCGAACGGTGTTTTTGTCTGCACCGGTGTATCCGCTAAATTCGATTTCCGCGTTCCATTTCTTGAGCCTTTTGCCCGCCTCGGTCAAGATACGTTGTCTGTCGGCAAGACGCGGACGGACAAATCCTGCAAGTCGCTCGGCATTGCCCTCCACTCCTTCCCAATAGTCATAGGGAAGTGCCGTGACGGTATCATCCTTCTTGACAAGTTTCTTGCCCTTTTCGTCAAAGACCACCACCTCGAAAGGAACATCCTTGACGTCCATGTTTTCAGCAAGAAAAAGTGGCGAAAATACTCCCTCGGCGGTTACTTCCACCGCGCTTTCAAATGGAACGTTTATTTGCGTTTCGTAAGGAACGATTAGTCCCTCCTTGTCACTGATTGTAACCTTCAGTTCGACAGCTTCGGTGTACGCGTTTTTGACCTGAACGGTAATTGGCGTACGCATTGCGTAGTCAATATATCCCACGCACTTGGGCGCGCGCAAGATTAATTCGACCTTGTCGTGAAGTGTATTTTTTGTTTTACTGCCTGCCATAATCCTCCTATAACAAGTACAGATAATATACTTACATATATTGCTACAACAAATTATACTATTTTTATTAGATAATTGCAAGTTTCAGAGCGGGGGAAACATAATCTTTGCAACAAAAAAGCACTCCATAAGAAGTGCCTTTGGTGCTGGTGAAGAGAATACTCCGTTCGCGTTGCTCTCTTCGTGACGTTCGACGCGTTGCGTCTCGGTTGAGCGAACTCCCGACCTAGTGCTTAGCCGAGCGTAGCGAACGCCAACCGCCTTGCGCGGTTATTACGAATCAATCCTTGTGTAGAGCAAGTGATTCGTAATCTTTGCAACAAAAAAAGCACTTCCCACGAAGTGCTTTTGGTGCTGGTGAAGAGAATCGAACTCCCGACCTAGTGATTACGAATCACTTGCTCTACCGACTGAGCCACACCAGCGCATATTTATTTGACCTAAAAGAGTATATCAAAAAAAGCGTTAAAAGTCAAAGGGAATAACAATATTTTATAAATAAATTTGCAACAAATAAAACAACATTATACTAAAACCACCCGAGGAAACTTCCTCGGGTGGTTTTGTTTAGATCAAAGATTTACATTAAGCTCTTGTACAGGGGTGATTGTATCCAAATGAATCACCATATTCGTCAGAGAGAGTAAGTGTATTTCCATCTTCAGAAAGTGTACCTGTCCAATCTTCCCAATCGTATCTGAAAGAAACATTTGTTCCGTCAAACTCGTATTCGACTGTTGTCGTACCATTGATAGTTACATTTCCGTTGCCATCGAACTCAAATGTCCAGCTTTCAAAAACCCATTTGCCTTTGAGTGCGTCGCCAGATTCTTCACCATCTTGCTTTGTGTAAGTTTCTGTGCTTGTTGCATAAGTGTAATCCTCATCCATGTCATCCCAACCTGTCATGTAGGTGTGAACAATCTGAAGTTGTCCATTAACGATTGTTACAGTAAAGGTATAGGTATTATTAGGATAAGCACCTAGGCTTGACTTAGCTATAAATGTGAGCGTAGCCTCATCCTTCACAGTTAAAGCATATGATTGTCCATTGTAGCTGATTGTCTTTGCAGCGTAATCAATTACAACAGTGCTACCACTTTCACTTTTCCATGTACCATTAAACGGATTCTCTACACCACCTTGCTTTGTGTAGGTTTCTGTTTGAGGATATGCTTCCATTCCCTCACCGTATTCGTCGAGTGCATTGTAAGCATACGTAATAACAATTGTGTTGCCGTTCAAAGTTACAGTGAATGTAATTATTTCATCCTTGTTGAAACTACGTGCGTCAGTACCTTCAAATGTGAATGATGTTGCTTCGTAGCCTTTGATGATTGCGTGATCTTTTCCCTTGTAGTTGATGGTCATTTCAGCAAGATCGATTACCACTTCGTTTCCTTCATCATCTTGCCATTCACCTTCAAAGTCATCGGAAGGATCAACAGCAGGTGTGTAACCTTCGAGGATATACGTATATCCGTTTGTGCTTGTTCCCGTAGCGCTGACAATAATCTTGCCGCCATCCTTGAGCGTATATTGACCATTGTAACTTGCTTGGCAATTGACAACTGTCATTGTTGTTCCACTAATTGTGTAGGAACCGATATAGCGAGAACCGCCGTTGTACATGTGTACGAAATCGCCAAATCCGGTAAGAACAATTTGATAAATTTGTGTGGAAGATAATTCGTAAACAAACTTACCTTCATTGCCGTCCTTTGCAAGAACTGTGTAGGTTCCGTTTTCGGAATTAAGTTCGTATGCTGCGGAATAGTCATCAACATTGAGGATGTGACCGTTTACGTAAACGTAGGTAAATTCGTCTTCGCCAAGCGTTGCATTGCCGAAACCGTCAAGAACAAGGTCGGCTTGTCCGTCAAGCGTGTAGGTGCCTGCTTCGTCACCGGCAAAGGCAAATCCGCCTGCGCTAAGTTTTACAGTGAAAGGCTCCTTGCCTTCAATGTTGATTGTAATGATTTCGCCTGCTGCGAGTGTACCTTCAACTGTTGCAATGTTGTATTCGCCGGCAGCTGTTTTGTAAACGATAACTTGACCGTCATCCGTTGTGTAAACGTACAGATAATTAGTTCCACCGCTGGCTGGGCTGTTGGTATAGCTTTTACCTGACGTTGACTTTACATACATACCTGCGTGAGCGCTACCAAGATTGATAACAAGGATACCGTCTTTCAAAGATACGTTTTCAATTTCGGTAATTTCGGTATCACCGGAATGTGCAAAGTATTCAATGGTATAGCTTTCGCCGTTAGCGTAAAGTCTTGCATACGCACCGAGAGTGGGAATTGCGCCACCTTCTACGATTTCCATTTTATTGCTACCGTCGCGGTATATACCGCCAATACCGGTCAGTTCGCCCTTGGTGAGAACGTAAGTTTCGCTTACCAAATCCTCGTATTCGTCGTATCCAACGAATACAACAGTCATCGTGTTAAGTTCGATTGAAAGTGTCCAGTCCTTTCTGCTGAAGGCCATTCCTTCGCCAACAGTTACCTTGCCGTCTTCGTAGAAGAAACCGTAAGATTCACCGTCAATGAAAACCTTGTTGTCGGCTGTAAATGCAATCATCTTGTGGTTTTCGGTGTCGAACCAAGAACCAACGTAGCTGTCGCGACCAACGTAAGTGCTGTAGTACGTTACGTCCGCTGTGATAGCTGCGCCTGCAACTGCCTTGACGCCATCGGCTGTGTACCAACCTTGAGCAACCTTATCGGCAACTTCATCTTGCGCGGGGATATCCGATGCAGCAAGCGTTCCGCCCACCTTTGCAACGTCAACCGTCTTGACTACGGTTTCACCGTTCATGAAGGTAACAACGTAAGCTTCCTTGATGAACTTGGCTGTGTACGTTACGTCTGCAGTTACGGGAGCCGTTTCAACAAATTCGTTACCATTTGCGTCGTACCAACCTTCGAACACGTAAATGTTGCTTACCGGCGTAGGATCGCTTGGAAGATCATTTGCAGGGATAGTTGTACCGTAGGTGATAGTAACTTCCTTGACAGTTGTGTCGTTTGCAACGAACTTTACAGTTACCAATGCATCCTTGAACTTAGCCTCAGCAGTTACGTTCTCCGTGGGAGTGTAGCCTGCTTCAACCTTGGTTGTGCCAACGTACCACCCATCAAATACCTTGCCTGTGGGGGCAGTGGGAGCCGCAGGAATATCGGCAGCTGCAAGGGCGTTGCCCTCTTCAACTTCAACTTCCTTGACAATTTCGTCACCGTTCTTAAATGTAACTGTATAAGATGCTTTGCATGCTGCAAGCACGCCAACGATGCTTACAAGTACGAAAAGAAAAGTGACAAAAACAATTAGTTTCTTTTTCATAGTTTTTCTCCTTTTAAATATATTTTACACCGTAATTAGCCAATCAAGCTATACGATATAATATCGATTTGAAATAATATATTACTCCGCCTTGGTAAAGACGCCGTGGTAGTTTCTGTTTTCATCGTCCGACCACTCAACTGTGAAATTGTTGTCCGACGGATTGTAGGTTAAAGTAAAGTCCTTACCTGCGCCGGAAACAGTAATAACAAAGGTTGAACTGTCATAGTTGCCCATTCCGACAGGAGTTCCGTTGAAAGAAATACTGCCGTTTTCCTGAATGACGACGGTATAGGTGCCGGACGCGCCATAACCTTCCACATTCGAACAGGTCCATGTGCCTACCAGTGCTGCGGGAATGACTTCGAGTATTTCGCCGCCTTTAGTCAGCACAATAGATTCGCTACCGTATTGGATTGTAACACTACCGTCGAACACTACCGTGTAATTGACGTTGCCAAGCGTAAAGCGAAGCGTCTTGTCGCCGTCGTACACCGCTACAAACGGTGCGCCCTTGAAGTCGCCCGTACAGTCGGCGCGAAGGTTAAATATTACTTGCTTGTTTTCCGAATCCTGACCTGTGTATCTGCCTGCCCAACTACTGTCGATAACGGGAGGAGTCGTAGGTCCGTTGTAACCAGCCTTGGCAAAGGTCTTTTCCTTAAGATAGCCGAAATTGGAGCTGTAAGCAACCTGCATGTCGTAATAGAATACGATATCGGCGGGCTGTACCGAATTGAACTGGGCGTGGATACCTGTGGAAGTCAAATAGTATGTTCCCCATTGATCCGACCAGTTGGGCGTATATGTTTGACCGTACTTGTGATAGTAAAACGCAGTATTGCCATATCCATCGAGAATAAGCTTGTGATACATCGGGTCATAAACAGGCTCAACCTTGTCGGTGGCGTAACCGTCATCGTCCAAAGGCGTGTAGTATGCTCCGCTGTACCAGATGCCAAAGTATTCATTTAAAGTTGCGAGCGGGGTTACTGTTCCGCCTGCGGCATTTGCCGCTGTGTAGTCAAATGAGAACAACGTGTCGTCATCAAACACTACCACTACGCGATGGTTGCTAAATACTGAGTAGAAACCTGTTGACTTACCGCCTTCAACGATGTTACCTATACCGTCAAGCGAGAATGCTCTGCCGTTGTAGCTGTAAGAGCCGTTTTCGTCGCCGATAGGATAAAGCGTACAATACTCGTTGTAGTCGTCAAGGTTTCGTACCTTCAAGTAGTAGCCTTGTCCGTCAACAGTGATTACTGAACCGTTGACCAATTTACCTGTCACTTCGGCAAGACGGATAAGTTTGCCGTTTTCTATAACGTAAGTGTTAGTTTCGGTGAAGAACACCATTAACGAACGGTCATACGTGGACGCGCAGTACACTCTGCCCTGAGACTCGGGAGCAAGAACGCTGTATGAGTAGGCTGATTCGCCACGCTTGAACGTCCCCCAGAATATACCAAGTTCGCTGTCGTAGTAGAACAGACTTACGTGACCTTCGTCAATGTATTTGATAAAGCGTATATTGACCAAATCGATATAGTAGTAACGGGACTGTCTTGTTGAGTAGCGTGTTGACAGCGTTGCTGAACCATCGGCGAACAGTTCGAGTTCGTTTAAGTTGCCATACGATTCGTTGCTGGAGCCAGTATAGATATACATTAAAGTGTACTTACCGACAAATCCTTCCTTACTGTAATCGATATCTACTATCTTTTTGAAAGTTGTGTTTGTAAAGCCGTAACTACCGGGTTTTGCTACTGTGTCCATAGATACGGAACCGTCAACGTTGAGCGTTGCCGTGATGGACGTGAAGGCGCCTGCAATGTTACCGCCAAATATAACGCTTGTTCCCTCTATCACGTAGTCGCCACGTATTGTGTTACCGTTGTTGAAATTGCTACTTTGGAAAGTGACCGTGCCGTCGGCTGCAAAGGTTAGGATGTCGCCGATTTCCGACACATATTCGCCAATCAGTTGTATTGCCTGATCCAACTTGACAAATTCGTAGGTTACCGAACCGGACATACCTGCGTCGTAGTCAAACGTAAACGTGATTGGATTGCCCATAGTAATGGTTCCGCTAAAGTCACCCGTAAAACCGCAATAACCAAGGATGTGTTCGCCGTCGAAACGATAGGTGCCTTTCCATAGAGAGGAACTAACCCATTCGAAAGTGCCGTTTTCGTACAAAATAATTGTTCCTGCGCCGTTTGTTTCATGCAAGGTACCCGTGCCGTTGTAGTAGCCTGCAATCTGAGAAGCGTCGCTCCACTTCGCTGTAACTGTTATTGGCTTGACTACCGGCATGTAGCTACGGTACAGAACGCCGTCATCCAGCTCCCAATCCCAAAAGATATAAGGAGCGTTGTTGCTGAGTTCGTCAAGACTGCCTATAACGCTGTATCCGTTGTTTGCTGCGTACTGCTCGGTGCCGACCGTTTGTCCATTGGAAACAAGCGTCACCGTGTACGAGCCATGCAAGTCGCTACGTTTTACTGACGTAGGCGTTGCCGTCGTTCCGCTAACCGTCCAGCAGTCGCGCTCCCATTTGAGCGTATTAAACAGTAAATCCTCGGTGAAGGTTGCCGATGAGCCAACCTTGCTGACGATAGTACCCTTACTGTTCGTTATGCGACCTGTATAGTAGCTGTTGACAACTGCCAAACCTGCCGTGTAGTACCACATGTAATCGTCTTCGGTGGAATATCCGACAATTCCACCCGTATATGACGTGTAGGTTGCGCTTGTTGCTTGCTTGCCATATACTGCGCCTGTAAATACGCTGTCCAGGATAAGCGCGTCACCGCTTGCCATACCTACAAGACCGCCTACGTAACATACTTCGCTTGCCGTGGGTTGTACGGTAGCCGAAGATAAGCTATCGATGATGGAAACATTGTTGTCTAAGTATCCGACCAGACCGCCGGTGTACTTTCCACCGTGAATTGAACCGCTTGTCGCGCAGTTGACAATTGCAACGGCGCCATATGAATAAATACGACCAAACAGTCCGCCTAGCATTGCCGATTCCAACGAACCGCCTTCCGCCTTGTCCTCGTCAACGATTGTTGTCGTAAGGGACGAGTTGCAGTTTTCGACGTAGGCAATATAAAGAGTGCCGTTGCTGTCGGAGTCCATCTTGAGCAAACCGGCGATTCCGCCAAGATACGTTGTCGTATCCGACATGAGGGCTGTTTCCATTGTGCCGGTTGAAGTTACGTTAGTAAAGTTGGTATTGATAGCGTATCCTACTACACCGCCCGCATAAACGGATGCGGAAGCTGCGTAGCACTCCAGCGAGTAACTGTATTCAACGTTTAAGTCGTGAATTATCGCCATATAGGTGTAACCGAACAATCCAATTATGCCTTGGTTACGTACTGTGCGCTTGACGTTGATACCGGATATCTTGTGTCCGTTGCCGTCCAAATCACCCGAAAAAGCGTTGTCTGCGCTGTCACCGATAGGCGTAAAGGTTTCGTTTGACATATCGATATCCACCATAAGACGGTAGTACGCGTCAGCATATCCGTCTTGACCGCCGTTTATCTTGGTTGCCATTTCCTCGATATCTTCGGCGCTGTCGATAAGGTACGGACTATCGCTTGTGCCCTGTCCTGCAAGTCCTGCTTGCGGAGCGTACTTTTCGCTCCACTTCGCAGTTAGGGTGAAGTCCTCCTTTACCGGAGTGGAAAAGTCGTACGATGCTGTCGCTCCGTCACGGAACCAACCGTCGAATTGGTAGCCGTCCCGTTCGGGGTCGTTAGGCTCGATAACGGTTGCGCCATCGTCAACCGTCTGGGTAAAGGTGGTAACTCCTTCGCCCTTAAACGTTACCGTGTGGCGCTTGTTTGAGTTGTCTTTGCAGGCAACCACACCTACGCACAACGCTACCGCCATCAATATACATAGTAATATTGTCGCAATTTTTTTCATGTCAATCTCCTTTTACATGAACGTAACTGTATGTGTACAAGTAAGATAATTAAAAGGCTTATCTTTGCATGTTAACTGATTTCTGTTATATACAACGTCGTGCCGTTTTCCGATACGAATGCTGTTGCGCCTTGGCTGTCAACGCGGGATACGACGTAGTAAGGAATCCATTCGTCATTGATATTGATGGACAAAACAATCGTTCCGTCCTGTTGAATTTCGTAAACGTAGGTGATGGTTCCTTCGGACGTAGTAAGACGCGCTGTGGGATAGTATCCGTAAACGAGACCTCTACCGTCAATGTAAAGCGTATCGCCGTTATCCGCAACGTAGGTACCGCCCCAGTCATCAAGCACTGTTAGCATACCAATTAGTTGTTGATAACTGTCGAACAGCGCAACGTTGTTGTCGTTAACGCAAACGATATAGTATTCGATGTATGAGCCAAAGTACACTGCTACCGCGTTGTCGGCGTACATCTCAAGTCTTACTTCGTAGCCGGCAAAGGTTGCTGTGGCAATTCCGCGCAAATCGAACACGCCGTGCAATTCGAAAGACAAGCTATCTACCGAAAGGTGATACGTTTTACCAAACATCGGACTGTACAATCCGAATGAAATTGTGCTGTTACCGGTATCCACAAGATCAAGCATGTACGTCTGAATATTGACGGACGCCGTATAAACGGTTGTACCGTCCTGCTTGAGGGTTACGATATCGCCTTCGATTGTGTAGTCGTAAGTTGATGTTTGACCGTCGTTTATTAGCGTTGCAATGCCCAATCCAACGTTGCTCTTTCCGTTGAAAGACAATACACTACCGTCCTCGCTTTGGAAGGTGAAACCTGCGTACTCGTCGGGAGCAAGATACGTCTTAGCTGACCCGCTGTTAACCGTTACTGTCAATCCGTCCGAGGTGTAATTAGCCGTCCACGCTTCGCCGTTTACGGTAAAAGTTGCCACGCGCGTGTTGCGGTCAAATTCGTACCTAACCGTTTGCGTTTCGCCGTCAGCCGACGTTACTGCTACTTGTCCGATAGCAAGCCATGTGCTACCGCCGTAAGGCATGTTGATGTTGTATCCACCGTAGCCGTTAAATTTCAACGACTCACCGTTCGTTGCATTCCATACGCCTTCGAAGATATCGACGTACACCATGTTGTAGTCGTCCAATATAGCGCCTGATTCGGGCGTGTACATGCTTAGATACAGCAACGAACCCTTTCCTAAATCCTTTTCATCGCTTTCGGGAGTCGGCTGTTGCTCGTAGCCGTCACCGTACCAGACCGTACGGTAGTAGAAATTGAGATAGTAGGATTCCGCACCGTAAAGGTCGTCCCATCTTGACGTGTAAGTTAGGTCGAAACCGCGACTGTCCAACGCATGACCGTAACCGTCACGACCTATTCCGTAAAGTCGAACGGAGTAGTTATACCAAGTTTCTACCCACAGTCCGATGTAGCTGCCCTCACGTCCCAAGGTGAGTGTTTCATCACCGTTTGTCAGTACGAGCAACCCGTCGGCGTTGAAATGAGCTGTATATTGTTTACCGTTGTCAAATTTAAGTTCGCCACCATTTATTTCGTAGTGATATTGACCTTCACCAATGGTAACGTTTCCCTTGCCGTCGAAGGTTACGCTAAAGCCAAGACCGTACTCCGCTTCCCACGTTCCCGTAAACTCGTCGAACTTTGTCAGCGAAAATACTGCTTCGCCGTCAAGGTTGACCATGTGGTCGTCACCCTCTTCCAATATAGCAACTATCGTTTTGTCGCCAATCGTTATTGTTACAATACCTTGAACGTAGGTGTAGGTAAATTGTCCCTGTGTTGAAGACGTACCGCTACCGTCCGCATTGAAAGAGTAAACGGCGTTGCTTTGGTCGTACCATTCACCCATCACGGCATTGCGCCTGTAGGCGGTGATGGGATGTTGCATATCGGCGTCCGACGTAAAGAAATAATTATCGCAAATTGTCAACGTACCGTCCAAATTGAACGTTGCGTAAAAGTCGGTATTAAGATTTGTTGAGCGGTCCTGACTGTAGTAACCCAGGTTGACGAAGTACGCGTCGCGAATGTATATTTTTTCGCCGTCATAGACGTACATGTTGTAGGACACCATTCCGTCGTACACCATCGTCATTCTGCCCAGTTCGTTAAATGTGAGCGTCACGTCATAGCGACTAAATTCGGTGTTGTTTCGTATCTGTACAACTGCGTAATAGGTGCCTGCAACTGCGCTGTAGTCGGCAAAAGCAACATATATTGTCATATCATGCGTTAATGGCATTGCCGACGGTACACGACGGGTGTGTTGCTCATCCAAGTAAAATCCGTACGAAACGTATCCGTTATCTGCTAGGAACGTGTTCTTGCCACTGCCGTCCTGCGCCCAGTAGGTGGGAATATAACCGCCTTCAACGTTGATAACGTCGCTCGATTTGCCGCCTACGGTTACGCTGTTGGCAAATTGGAACGTCACGTCGAATTTAACTTCCGCTTCGCCCTCAGGCTTGACTACGGGACGACCGTTATTGAAATCCCAGTCGCTATCCGCCCAACCGAGCAGCGCCTTAACCGCGCCGAAGTCGGATACGTCAACGCCGCCGATTTTGCCACCATCTACAACGTAAGATTTGTAAACGAGAACCTCTTTACCGTCAACAGAAACTAATGGTAGTCCCTTTAATAGTTCGCCGTCCTTGTAGTAGTTGCCTACGACGTCACCGCTTACTGTGTTTACGTCGTCCATATCGTCATAACTGAGTATGTTGGTTGCTGCATAAGAGAAAGTAACCGCCGTTTCGTTTTCGGCAAAGCCTACTATTCCCCCGCTTGACTTTTGTGATGTAACTGAGCCTTGAGCGTAGCAGTTAGCTACCGCAGTATAAGCGCGTAGATAACCTACGATACCGCCTGACGTATCAGCTGAGCCAACGCCGCTGATATTGCCTACATATGCGCAGTTAGTAACGTATGCAGGCGCGGACTCTGCCGTTCCGTGCAAGGCGCCGGCAATACCGCCAACGGAGTAAAGCGGCTCCCAACCTGACGACGTAATGTTTCCTTCCACCGAACAATATGCTACCGTTGCGGTGTAGTCGGTGCCGTATCCTTGAGCAAAGCCCACTATTCCGCCCACGTAAACTATGGGACCGGAAACCATAAGGTTGACGTTGAAGTTGGCTTTGACGCTGCAACCGACGATATCCGAACCGATGTTGTACGCCACAATACCGCCAACTACGTAGTTTTTCAAGTTGTTGACATCCACGCTGTAGATAACGTCTTGCACGTTGACATCTGCAATTACGGCTTGTGCAACGTAGCCGAACAGTCCGATGATACCGCTACTTGTATCCAACGTGAAATTGGAAATCGTATGTCCGTTGCCGTAGAACACACCGGAAAAATACGTGTAACTTAAGTCTGCGCCAATGGGTTCAAGTTGTTCGCCCTTAAAGTTCAAGTCGGATTGAAGACTTATATATGCGGAGTTGTAACGTGTATCCGACACGTTGTTGATAGCGTCCGAAAACGTCTTGAACTGCGCGTTATTTGCAATAACGTATGGGTCAGCGGATGTTCCCGAACCGCTTATTGCGCCGCTGTCACGTTGAAGCCCGTTTATTTCAAACAGTATCGTCGTAGAATCCTGCGGTACCGTGTAGGTAAACTCCTTGCCTTCATCGGGTAGTTCCGTTTCGCGTATTATCTCGACGCCGGACGCTGTAACAATAAGCGCGCCGTCAGCGGGTATGCTGTAGTACGGCGAGGTACTTATACCGAACTTAATTACGTCGCCCGCCTTAGCAGAACGCGGAGCGTCGTACTCAAATACAAAGCTCGCCGCATCGGTGTTTCGCCAATTCAATCGGATTTCCGTTGACGTTACGGGAGGCGGATCTATTGAACTGCTTTCCCAATGCGCCGTCAACGTAAAGCTTTCCGTTACTGGCGTTGAAAAATCATACTTAACTGTCGCGCCATCGCGAAACCATCCTTGGAAGGTGTGTCCTTCATACGTCGGATTGCGCGGTTGCGTTGCAAGTTCGCCCGATTTGACGGATATAGTACTGTTTTTTTGCCCATTTCCGTAAACATAAGTTACGTCGAAATATTGATCGTTGTTTTTGTTGTCCTTGCATGCGACAAGCGCAATTACCGAACAAATCAATATCATAAACATAACGAATATGGCAATAAATTTTTTGGACGTTGTCATCACAAATTTCTCCTTACAAATATTCTCAAAGAGAATATCGCATCTGCAAATGGTTGCAATGGACATAGTATATTGCAAAAATAATTATACTACCCATTATAATAGACAAATTATACGCTTCCGTTTGTCCGATTGTCAAACAAATAGTATATAAATATATACTTTTATTATCTAATTATCATTATTAGTATGCTGTTTTGACTTAATTTGTAGTGATTTTCGATGTGATTTGTGTAAAAAGTTAAACAATTGCGTATTTCATTGCTGTCAACACACAAAAAAATCAATATTGCAAAAGTAATAAAAAAATAAAATAAAAACAACGGCCTCTCGGTCGTTGTTAAAGTTAATAGGTTATTTATACTTTTACCTTTTGACTGTTTGCGCTACGTTTATAAGGTGGTCGGCAATACGCTCGACACTTGTGGATAGCGACAGGTACTGTGCGCCGACTTCCGGAGTGCAGACGCCCTCTCTAAGTCGTTTGACGTGATGTTTACCCATTGCCGCAGTAAAGTCATCGACATTGTCCTCTATATCGTTAGCTTCGGATAACGCCTTGCGGTCATGCTCCTTGTAACCTTTCATCACCTTTTCAAACAGGTTATCGACAAGCGCTCGCAGTTCATTTATTTCATTCAAAGCTTTTTCGGAAAATACGCTGTTGTTTTCCTTCAAGATATCCGCGAACTCTACTATGTTTTCGGCGTAGTCGCCTATACGTTCAAAATCGGCAATGGAACGCACCGCGCGAGTAAGATACGTTCTGTCTTTTACGCCCAGTTCGCATTGAAGTAGCTTTACGATAAACACAACTAACTCGCGGTTGAGGAAGTTCAACTGCTCTTCGTTAGCGCGGAACTTGTCCACCTCGGAATAATCTAGCGTAGAGATAATATTCATGGCGATATGAAAGTTTTCCATTGCTATTTGCGCCATGTGAACGATTTCGTTTTTTGTTTCCAATACGGCAATGGGCGGAGTACGAAGCAAGTGTTCGTCCACGAAATACAAGTGTGGCTTGTTGTCCTCCTCCTTTTGCTTTGGCTCGGGGATGATCTTTGTAACAAGCTTTACAAGCAGTCCCGTCATGGGTAAAACTATTGCAACCGAAATTACATTAAAGAATGTGTGGAACATTGCCAGTTGTGTGGCGTATGCGCCGGGGAACATTGCTTCCATGAGATAACCGAAGTCAATGTGACCAAGTCGCAAGAACAAACCGATTAGCATAAATATTGCCACGCCTGCAACGTTAAATATAACGCGAATAAGCGCTGCGCGCTTTGCATTGCGTCCGCTTGTAAAGCCGGCAATAACCGTTGTTACACATGCGCCTATATTTGCGCCCAAAGTAATGTAAATACCTTGGTTGACATCTATAAGCTTGGCGACAATCATGGCAATCGCCATAGAAGTTAGCACTGACGAGCTTTGCACTATTGCCGTCAGAACCAAGCCGATAAGCACAAGCAATATAGGACTGGTGAAGCCTGCGAGGAAACCGCGTACGGCGGGCGAATCGGCAAATGCATCCATTGATTTACTCATTAGCGACAAACCAACGAAAATCATGCCAAAGCCTGATAATATTCTGCCAATCTTTTGTGGAGTGTCCTTCTTGGTGAACAGCGTAATAAATGCGCCGATTCCTGCAAATGCAGCAAATACAACCGAAGTGGAAAGGGTATCATCGCCAAACATACCGAGCGCTACAAGCTGACCGGTAATTGTAGTACCGATATTTGCACCGAACATTATCGTCGCCGCTTGCGTTAACGTCATTATGCCCGCATTTACAAAGCCTATCACCATGACAGACGTTGCACCCGAACTTTGTATTGCCGCAGTTGCAACCGTACCGATGCCTACGCCCAGCAACTTGCTGTTGGACGTTTTGGAAAACAACGCTTTAAGTCGCTTACTACCCAACGACTCCAAGTTGGAGCTCATCATTGAACAAGCAACCAAAAACACGCCCAAGCCTGCTATCAGCGTCAATATCGAAGTTGTAACGGTAATTCCATTCATAGTTAGTAAATTAACCTTTTTACGATATATCGTTATAATACCATGCCAAACCCAATATGTAAAGTAAATTGATATTACCATGAAATAAGGACTAAACACATAAGTTTAGTCCCTTTTTGTTATTTATATAATTTCACTGCACGACTTTATTTTTTGCTTTTACTTGCCTTGCCTGTCATGCGAACTACGTTGTGAGATATCTTTTTGTTTTTGAAAATAACTATCAACACGTACGCAGCAAAAAGCAACGCACAGGTGCTAAGCAGTATCACGTACATTGACCAAAGGGGCATTTGTGTACTACCGACGTAAATGTGACCGTCAAAGCCATCAAGAAGGGCTTTTTGTCCTTCATCGGGAAGTCCCATTTCCGCTAACTTCTCAACGTAACCGCTCATGAAGTGCTTGCGCAACATTCCTACGCTGTAGGTGCCCGGCAGAACACATATCATGTTACGCATACCTTCGGCAAACTGCGACAACGGCATATATGCGCCACAGATAAATCCGTACATACTGGAAACAAGCGTAGATAATGCGGACAATCCGCCCTGTGTGGAAATGAAGCTTTCGATAACTCCCGACAATAACGTACCAAACAAAACAGCACATATCATATCAACGAGTATCATCAAGAAGTCAAGGAAAGGTATGTACCAACCCACTATTGCAAGGTATATTGATCCTACTGCAAGTACGCACAACATCACCAATAGTGTTACGATAAAGTTTGCAATGAAGTAACTAATAGACACCGTCGTTCCCTTGACAGGTGATACGGCTAAATCACAAATAGGACCTTCAATCTTGTCCTGAATCATAACGGCGTTGGAGCAGATAGCAACCGTTACTGCGCTTACCGATATTATTGAGGACAGCAACCAGGAGCCTGCCAGTCCGTTTATTATGTCATCGCTTGCGGTAAACTGAGCAGCTTCAAATATTTGCTCAAATGAACTTATGTACACACCGCGTAAAAAGGTTACGAACAGCACAAGCAGTATCATTGGTGTCATGAGAGATACGAAAAACAAAAATTTATCCTTGAAGTAACACTTCATATTGCGCAATACCAGCGCGAAAAGTTTACGAATTTCCATACTAAACCTCTTTAATGCTTTTACCTGTAACCTTTAAGAACACTACATCCATATTTCCCTTAAGAACTTCGAAGTCGGTAAAAATCTGCGGATATTTATGTATATAATCCACCACGTTGGCTGTATTGTCTATTTCTACTTCCAAAAAGTCACGCTCACGTTTCAACGGGAAACCAATTTCACTAAATATCTTTTCCGCCTTATCAAGTTGCGTGTAAAAACGTATAAAGTCACTGGCGTATTGCGTTTTCAACTCATGCGGGGTACCTTCGGCAACCTTTTTACCGCCGTCGAGAATTACCACGTAGTCGGCAACCGCTGCTTCTTCCATGTAGTGCGTTGTTAAAAATACCGTCAGTCCACGTTCGTGGCGAAGTTGCTCAATAACGTTCCACACCGTTTGACGCGTTTGCGGATCCAGCCCCGTTGTGGGCTCGTCGAGAATGAGCAAATCGGGATTGTGCAATAGCGCTCGTGCTATGTCCACACGTCGCTTTTGCCCACCGCTCAGTTTTGTTAACGGGCGTTTGAGGATATCTCTCAACCCCAAAAGCTTGTCCAGTTCATCAAGTCGCATTTCGAATTGTTTACCGAAAATGCCATACAATGCAGCACGGCTCTTGAGATTGTCATAGGCGGACAAACGCTTGTCCAATACCGAACTTTGAAATACAATACCTATCTTCGACTTAATTACATCGGGATGAGTATCTATATTTTGACCGCATACATAAACCGTCCCGTCATCTTTACTTAGTATTCCGCTGATAATATTTATCGTAGTAGATTTGCCTGCGCCGTTAACTCCCAAAAAAGCAAACAGTTCCCCTTCCCGTACGGAAAAAGATAAACCGTCCACCGCTTTTACGTCTTTGAAAGATTTGCGCAGATTGTTAATTTCTATAATCATAGTTTTCTCACTTTTCCTTTTTATATATAGACATAATACCCATAAAGATTTCGTTAAGTAGGTTGCTCACAGTATCCCAGTCCCAGTTCAGAAAACCCGTTGCATAGTTTGTGGCTATGCCATGAACATACACCCACATATGTGTGTGAATGGCAATCGCGGTGTCACGATCTATACCGTACTGCGTCGCACGTTCGGCTTCACGCTCAAAAACCTTTTCCATTTCGTTGGAAGTTTCATTTGAGCGGTCGCGCATGAACAGATACTTGAAATACTGCGGTTGTTCCTTAGCAAAGCGTATATACGCCATACCACTCGCCTTGTACTCGGGATATTTGTTACTTGCTATCTCCTCGGAAATGTAGCGATTGTAGCACTCAACTATTTGTCCGAATATTACGCGCTTGAGTTCGTCCGCATTTTTAAACGACAGATAAATGGGCTGCGTTGAACAGTTGCACCGCTTTGCTAACTCACGCATATTGAGCCCTTCCATACCTACATCAGCCACAAGCTCGCATGCCACTTGCACTATGTAATCCCGTGAAATTATTTTCTTAGCCATAATTTCTCCTAAAAATAAATAACAGCTGTTATTGATAACAACTGTTATTTTACAGTATTGTACTTTAATTGTCAAGATATTAAAAAAAATAATGATAGGAAAATTATGTTTTTTTCGGTTTAAGTACTTGTTGAGGCGGTTAGAAGCGAGGTAGGCGAGGCGCACGCGTGGCGAGGGCAATGCCCGACCCCCAGCGTATTTCGAAGAAATCGCGTGCTTGCATGACGGGAGCGTACTAAGCGTACGTGACCGAAGGCAAACGCAAGTGGAACAAAGCATACCGACGCTTATAACTGCCTCAGCTACCTGTGGATTCGTAGCGCTTTTCTAAGGCACGCCAGATGACGATTGATATAGCGAACAGCGCGCAGGAAACCAACACTACCACCCCTGCAATGAGATATGGCGAATAGCTTTGAAACAGGAATATCTCGACAGGGTAGGAAATGATCAGCGCAAAGGGAAAAACAAAGGTTAGCATTCCCTTAATAAACTTGGGGTAAATGCTTATCGGGTAACGCGTGTAACCGATAAAGTTATAGGCTACCTGCAACAGTTGCCCGCTACGCTTAAATTTGAATGCAAGCGAGGCAAATATAATCTTGAAGGACGTTATAACCAATGCGCCGAACACGGTTGCAATAATCAATACGAACACAGCGCCGAAACTCCACGTAACATCTAACATGCTTCCGCATACCGCAAGCATTACTATGCCTACGATAAGCTCGCCCAAACCTTCCAGTTGGAACGTTTCGGCGATAACCTGAAACAAAACGGGCACAGGCTTGGTGAACATCCTGTCCAAGTCGCCGTTTCTCACCTTCCAATATGCCACGTTCCACAAGTCGTCTGTAAATATGTGGTCAAGCGCTACAGGCATCATGGAAAAGCCGTACAAAAAGCCCAATTCCACCATTGTCCAACCTTGCAACGACGGAATGCTTTCCATTATCATCCAGATGGACAGTATTGACGCCACGTTGGTGAGGAAAAAGTTGAATATGGATATGAAAGTGTCTCTTTTGTACTCTAAACGTGTAATGATAGAGCGTTTAATGCAGGTAAAGTACAGTTTTATATATCTTAACATACTTAAATGATAATAATCTCCTTGTTACAAAACGCTTTTGAAAGTACAGTCGCGCGTCAGGTGGGCAACAGGTGACAATCTACACGCAGGGAGCGTACTAGGCGTACGTGACCAAGGTAGTTGACACACGTAGCACGCATTACGCGATGAATGTGCTTTCAAAAATTAACCTCCTTGTACCGTAACTTTTTTACTGGCTTGGCGGAAAAGCAACCATGCAATAAGTTCCATTACGCACAGCCAACCAAGGGACAGGGCAATGCACTTGAGCGCTGAAAGTAAATCCATCTTCATGATGAGTATCAATACCGGATTTTGACTGATTCCCGCAAAAGGTGAATAGGATACGATGTCCTTGAACACTCCCGGGAAAAACGACAACGGAATTAACGTACCACCAAGAAAACTGAGAACAACATCCTTGATTGCATTCATGCCCCAAGCTGCAGTTGTATAAAAGCACAGTACACCGCAAATGTAATTGATACAATCATACAGTAATACAGCAAACAACTGCGCCATCACAAACAGTAACAAGTGAAGTAAAAACATCCAAACGGAAGTAATAACTATGTAACCGAGGACGCCAAATACAACGTACAGTATGGTGAATGCAGGCAATCCCAACAGCAACATGTTCATACTAAAACCGCCAAGTGTAGTAAATATGAACCGTACACGATATGATATAGGCTTGACAAAAGACATGGCAATTGTTCCGGTTTTTATATCTTGCGATATACTATACATTGTGTCACCGGCAAATGTCACGAAATTGAACACGTTAATAAACGCAGTGTACACCAGCATGTCATTGAGCGTAAAGCCGTTGATAATTTCGTCGGGAGAGTTCCTATATACGCCAATCCACAAAAAGAATACGCACAACACTTGCAGTGCGCTGACAATCAACCACCCGAAAATATTAAATTTGTACGCAAGCGTTTCCATTGCGCCCGCGCGGAAAAACGGTTTGTATCTTCTTAACATAAATTTATATTAGTTTGTTTGCATTAGTTTATCGTTTGAAAAAGTGTTTTGTTGCCGATATCACTTGGATTCTTTTTCGTGCAAGATACTGCGCACTACATCCTCGATTGTGATTTCGGCAACCTTTAAGTCGCTACTCTTCAGCGTATGGAAAGCGTAATCCACTACCTGCTCCATTGCAATATCGTCGGCGTTAAACTTTATTAGCAAATTGCTGTCCTGCTGTTCGTAGCTCACCTTACCGTCATAGGTGTTTAACTCATCAGTTGAGTACTCTACCTTAGGGGTGACGGTTACCGTACGCAAATCGCCGAAACGGTGCTTGATTGTTTCGAGCGCTCCGTCGTAGATGATTCCGCCGTTTTCGATGATGACAATACGTGAACACAAATCCTCGATATCCTGCATGTCGTGGGTTGTGAGTATAACGGTTGTCTTGTACTTGGCGTTCATTACCTTGATTGCCTCGCGGATACGTTCCTTGACAAGCACGTCCAAGCCTATAGTGGGCTCGTCCAAAAACAGGATTCGCGGATTGTGCAGCCATGCTGCTGCCAAGTCTGCGCGCATACGCTGTCCCAACGATAACGTGCGTACAGCCTGACTGAGAAACTCACGAATGCCTAGCGTATCGCACAAAAAGTCCATACGCTCCTTGTAATCCGCGTCGCTTATCTGATAAATTTCCTTTAGCACCTTGAAGCTTTCAATAAGAGGAATATCCCACCACAACTGCGTTTTCTGTCCAAACACAACGCCGATTTTTTGTGCTATCTTGCGTCTATTTTTGTACGGTTCAACGCCATCGACAAGCACCTTGCCCTCGGTTGGCGTAAGTATTCCGCACATCATCTTAATTGTCGTGGACTTGCCTGCACCGTTGGAACCTATGTAGCCTACAATTTCACCTTCGGCAATATCCAGGTTAATATGATTTACGGCAACAATTTCCTCATATTTAGCGGAAAACAACGTCTTGAGCATGCCCAAGACGCCCTCTTGCCTTATCGGTTTTTTAAATATTTTCGTTAAATTTTCTATATGTATCATGTGATCCTCAAGTGGAACATTTGTTCGTTGTAATGATATTTTATTGCAATAACGCCACCATTGTCAAGCAAATTGCCATTATTACATTTGTTTGTATTTAATTTACAAGAGCGCTACTCAATGACTGCCGTAATAATTTGCCGCAATTTGCGCACATTAAAACAAAGGAGTGATCATGATGACCGTAGCACAAATAGTAGGAGATAACTTAAGACAGGCACGTAGAGCCAAGGGACTCACGCAACAAAAAGTTGCCGAAGCAATGAATAAATACCAGTCGGATTACAGCGATTACGAAAGGGGACTTATCCAACTGGACTACGACAAGATTGTATTTTTGTGCAAGATGTTTGATATTACGCCCAACGAGTTATTTTCTTTTGACTGAAATTAGGTGAATAGGTTTTTACAAATCGGTATTGACAGTCTCCCTGCCTCTGCCATTAACATGAGAGCCATTTAATAAGCACTAACTGATAATATCTAAAAGTAATTTTATAGGATTTATTCCTATATGTCAAGCGAAAAATAGGAAAAATTACTATAATCTTACGCACAGGGGGCTTAGATATGACTATATCACAAATTGTAGGCGAAAATTTGAAACAAGCTCGAAAAGCTAAAGGGTTGACTCAAAAACAAGTGGCTGAAACGCTGAACAAATATCAACCCGATTACTGCGAATACGAAACAGGACAAATCCAGCTTGACTACGAAAAAATCGTGTTGTTATGTAAACTGTTGGACATAACACCCAATGACCTATTTTCCATACACAAGTAATTCACAAAAATGCAGCGAAATATCGCTGCATTTTAATTATCAAATAAACTTGGCATCAATTTATTACGACACTTATCACCGTCTCTCAGCATACTCTTTCATTGTGCGCTGAAGATCGCGCTCGGCGTCTTTTTTGAGTAGTGACTCCTTCTTGTCATAGTCGCGCTTGCCCTTGACAAGACCCACTTCTACCTTGACAAGGCTGTCCTTGAAGTAAAGCTTTAGCGGAACTATCGAATAGCCCTTTTCCTTGACTTTACCCATCATACGCATGATTTCACGCTTGTGAGCAAGCAGTCTTCTGTCACGCCTCGACGCTACGTTGGAGTAGCTGCCTTTGTCGTAATTTTTGATATGACAGTTGAGCAATATCAAACTTCCATCCACAATTCGGCAATAGGAATCGGCAAGGTTAACTTCGCCCTTTCTTAGCGACTTGACCTCGCAACCTATAAGATTTATTCCGCATTCCAGTGACTCCACTACGTTGTAGTCGTGAAATGCCTTTTTGTTTGTGGATATTAGTTTCATAGTCTTTAATTAGCTATTTGTTTTACTTTTCGTCAATGACGTTGTTCTCGGCGTGATCGGAATCGGCGTCATCTTTGGGCTGTTCCTCTTGGGAAAGAGTGGCTGCTGTCTTTTTGTTTCGGCGAACTTTCTTGACTGCGCCCACCGTAAGACATGCGTCCAAAATTACGTACGCCCAAAATAGTCCAATCCAAATAAGTGACGCAAGAGGTGGCCAAGCACTGTCCCTTATGATAACGTCGGTAATTACATAACCTATAACAGCAACGCCAAGCAATACCAATCCTACGATGTTTGTCTTGGTTTTGTTGCGCTGTTTTATGCTGCCGATTATGTCAAAGAGTATAAGTATTATTCCTATACCCGCAAAAATTCCGCCTATCCAAGGTAATACTTTTTCCCACATTTGTAAAACCGCCTTTTTGTGAGCTGCTACTTTCGGTAATAACCGAAAACTCACCAAGTACAAATATAATATATATCTTAGGTAAACTTTTCGTCAACAGATATGAGGAAATTAAGTAATTTTTCAGTTTACTTTTGCCGGCATGATATCGAAATCAATCTTACATGCCTGACGGTTGACAGACGCCACGCGTATTGTTATCGCGTCTCCAAGAGAATACTTGACAGCATCGTTAAACAAACAAAACTGTTGTGGGTTGTAACTTAGATACGAACCTAGCTTGTCCACCGAAATAAATCCTTCCACGGTGTTGTCAAGTTCGGCATAAATTCCCCTTTCGGTTACGCCGGATATGATTGCAGAAAACGTCTTGCCTATCACACGCTCGGCGTAGGCGCACTTTTTAACGTCGTCCGCTTTGCGTTCGGCTTCGTCGGCAATTTTTTCACGTAGGCTCGATTGCTTTGCCGCGTCATAACACATATCTTCGTAAGCGCGAAAAGCCTTGTCGGTCATTTTACCGCTAATTGCCGCTTTAAGAACTCGGTGTACAACCAAATCGGGGTAACGTCTAATTGGTGAAGTAAAGTGACAGTAGCTTTTGCTAGCCAAACCAAAGTGACCCGTGTTCACGTCGCTGTACTTGGCTTTTTGCATGGTGCGTAGCATTACATCGTTAACAAGATTGAAAAACGGTGTGCATTTTGCTTGCAAAAGTGCGTCTTGCAAAACCGAGTTGTGTATCTCCTGACTGCGTTTGACGTTTATTCCCAAACCGCGCATAAGCGCAAGCAATACCGCTAGTTTTGCCTCGTCCGGCTTTGCATGAACACGATATACGAATGGATAACAGCACGTTTCGGCGTATTCGGCAACCGTTTCGTTTGCCACAATCATGAATTCCTCTATCAGCTGATGCGAAAAGCTGTTTTGTACCACCTTAACGTCCACAACTCTCCCCTTCGCATCGTGCTCGAAATAAACTTCCTTGGTGTTGAATTCGATATTGCCACGCTTGTCGCGCTTGCGTTGCAGAATTTCGGCTAATTCCTTCATTGTGAACAAGTCTTGTACTATATCGGAGTATCTGCGCAACTCCTCACTGTCCATTGCACCGTCGAGTATTGCCTGCACTGCCGTGTAAGTCATACGGTGACAACTGTTGATAACGGACGGATAAACGTCGTACCCCACGACCTTTCCCACGGAGTTTATCGTCATTTCACAAGTAAGTGTTAGTCTGTCCACTTTTTCGAACAGCGAACAAATACCGTTGGATAACTCGCGTGGCAACATAGGAAATACCGTTTCGGGCAAATATACGCTTGTACCACGTGCAAATGCTTCCTTGTCGATATCATCGCCCGACTTGACGTAGTGAGATACGTCGGCAATGTGTACGCCCAGCGTAAAGGTGCCGTCGGCGTTTTTCACAATGGATACCGCGTCGTCCAAGTCCTTGGCGTCCTCGCCGTCGATTGTGAATATTGTGCAACCTCGCAAGTCGCGCCTGCCCGACAAATCGCTTTCGGAAAGCGTTTGAGCAATTGCCTCAGCCCTTTTTTGCACTGCGGGCGGGAAGTCCTGACTGAGTCCAAAACTCCTTGCAACGGACAGGATATCCACGTTTTTATCCTTAGCAAAGCCCAGCACCTCCACTATCTCGCCTTCGGGACAGTTACGGTTGTCATCGGGAAAAACAGTAATACGCGCTACCACCTTTTGACCGTTCTTGGCGCCTAAATCACGCTTGGGCTGAATGTAGATGTCACTGGCAAAACGTTGATCGTCAGGCAGGACAAAACGAGCGTTGTTGCTTTTGTCATAGGTGCCTACAATGTGCGTCATGCCGCGCGATACAATCTTGACAATTTCCGCTTCGTCGGTTGTGCCCTTGATACGCTTGTACATGACTGTATCTTTGTGAAAAGCGCCGTTTGTTTTGTTCGCGGGTACAAATAGGTCATCGCCGTCATCACTCAGGATAAAGCCAAAGCCGCGTGCGTTTCCGCAAAACTCCGCAACGCCGTAATCACCTTCCTTGACAATACGGTAACGGTGATTGCGAGCATCATATATCAATTGACAGTCCTTTTCAAGCTGTGTGAGCGCGTCTGTTACTGCCCTACGCTCCGCAGTTGAATGGGTTTGCAAAATACCGTAAATCTGCTTTACGGTAAAGTACTCGCTATTGATATTTTTGAGTATTTGAAGTAATTTATCTTTAAAAGTTTCCATGATATGCTATTAGTATAAGTTGTAATGAGTTTTACAATTCCCCATAATATTCATTTCAATTGAGAGCGTTAGAAGCGAGCAAGACGAGGCGCGCAAGTATTTACAAGGGGAGTCTAAGCGTACATGACCCGAAGTAAAACAGAGCGGAACAAAGTATTGCGATGCTTATAACGTTTTCAACAAAAAAGCGACAGTAATTAAATACTGTCGCCACAAATTATCGTTTAATCGGTTTACAGAACTGCTTGCAAAATAAGCATGACAATGCAACATACTGCAAATACGCCTGCTGCAATGTAAGTTAAAAGCTTCAAGCGCGCTTCCTTGCGAGAGCCTGCATTTTGACCGTAGTAAGTTTCGGATTCGTCAGATTTGCTGGATGAACCTGTGAAGGCTTCCGTTCCGTCGGAGTTACCCGATTGCTTCATTACTACGAAAATAATGAATCCTATACAAATCAATGCAAGAGCTGCAAGAGCAATTCTTATTCCTGCGACAATATTTGCTGTAGCAACAGCGAATGCTAAATAATTCAACACTTTAATAGACCTCCGTCCAAAGTCAATTGGGCATAAATTGCCCTATCGACATATTACGCTTATGTATTGTACCATATCGCAACCGAATTGGCAACTTTTTTTAGACAAAAAATGTAAAACTCTTTACTACTTTACTTCTTCAATAAGAACTTTTCCCGTCATTTCAGCGGGAATTTTCAGTCCCATGGTATAAAGCATTGTGGGAGCAATGTCGCAAAGCGCACCGTCCTTTAAAGTTACCTTGTCGCGCAATTGATTATCCACCAAGATAAACGGTACCTTATTGGTTGTATGCGCGGTGAAGGGTGAACCGTCCTCATCCAGCATTTTTTCCGCATTGCCGTGGTCAGCTGTGACGAATACTCTGCCGCCGTTAGTCAAGATACACTCAACAACACGTCTTACACACTCGTCCACTGTCGCTACTGCTTTTTCCGTTGCAGGTATTACGCCCGTGTGACCTACCATATCGCAGTTGGCGTAATTTAGTATCATCACGTCGTATTTGTCCTTTTCAATTTCGCTGATTGCGCGTTCGCACACTTCAACGGCACTCATTTCCGGTTGAAGGTCGTAAGTTGCTACCTTGGGCGAATTGATAAGTACGCGAGTTTCGTTTTCATTTGGCTGTTCAACGCCACCGTTGAAGAAAAAGGTTACGTGAGCGTATTTTTCCGTTTCCGCAATGCGAAGTTGAGTCTTGCCCATCTTAGCAAGATATTCGCCTAACGTGTTGACGTAAGTTTCGGGACGGTAAGCAATGTCAATACCGGTAAACTTTTCGTCGTATTGGGTCATGCATACCCAATACACTTTGCGAGCTTTGCCGCGAAGGTCGAAGCCTTCGAATCCGCTTTGTGTAAATGCGCGCGTCATTTCCCTTGCGCGGTCGGGACGGAAGTTGAAGAATATCACTGCGTCGCCGTTTTCGATAGTTGCAACGGGCTTACCGTTTTCCGTAATTACCGTGGGCAACACAAATTCGTCCGTTACACCGTTGTCGTAACTGTCAAGCAATGCTTTAACGGCATCCGTTGCCGTGTTGTCGCACTTGCCAAGCAGCATATCGTAGGCTTTTTCCACCCTGTCCCAACGGTTGTCGCGATCCATTGCGTAGTAACGTCCGCAAACGGTTGCGATTTTGCCGAACTTCCATTCGTCCATTTTATCCTGAACTTGCTTAACAAAGCCCGCGCCACTCGTAGGAGAAACGTCACGTCCGTCCATATAGCAATGAACGTAGGCGTTGTCCAGTCCTTCGCGCTTCGCCAGTTCGAGCAATGCAAGCAGGTGGTTTATGTGTGAGTGTACGCCACCGTCCGACGTCAAACCCATCAGGTGCAACTTACCGCCGCTCTTTTTTACCGCTTGGATTGCGCCAAGTAGTGCTTGGTTGGTGAAGAAATCGCCATCGTATATCGCCTTGGTTATACGGGTTAATTCTTGATAGATCACCCTGCCTGCGCCGATGTTTAAGTGTCCAACTTCGCTGTTTCCCATTTGTCCTTCGGGCAGTCCCACAGCAAATCCGCTTGCGTTGAGCGTTGCTGTTGGATAGTTGCTCATGAGATACTTGACATAGGGTGAACATTCCACGCCTATTGCGTTACCTTTTGCCTCTTTGGACAAGCCGTAGCCGTCCATTATTACCAGTGCCGTTAATTGTTTCATCATAGCTTTAATTTACCCTTTATTTATGTGAATTAACTATAGCAGAAAATTTAGTAGCCACCAAACTTGCGCCGCCGATAAGTCCACCGTCTATATCGGACATTGCAAGCAGTCCCTTAGCGTTTGCGTCGTTCATACTTCCGCCGTACTGAATGTACAAAGCGCTTGCTGCCTTTTTGCCGTATTTTTCCGCAAATACACTGCGGACAAATTTGATTGCGTCGTTTGCTTGCTCATCGGTGGCAGTAACACCAGTACCGATTGCCCAAACAGGTTCGTACGCTACGATAACGTTATTCAGTTCGGCTTCCGTGATATCTTTAAATCCTTCCACCACCTGACGGCGAAGTACATTTTCCATATTTCCGCTGTTGCGTTCCTCAAGCGTTTCGCCAATGCAAACGATAGGTTTTAAACCGGCTGCTAACGCTGCCTTAGTACGGAGCAGCACTGTAGCGTCCGTTTCGCCGAAGTATGTGCGACGTTCACTGTGTCCGATAACAACGTACTCTACGCCGATTTCCGTAAGCATCGAGGGAGCAATTTCGCCTGTGTAGGCACCCGATTCTTTCCAGTGGCAGTTTTGTGCGCCGACGTGAATATTTGTACCCTTGGTAAGCTTTACAGCCTTGCACAAATCAGTATAAGGCACACAAATGATAACGGTGTTTTTGCTATCCGCAACAAGCGGGATAAGCTCTGTAATAAGTTGCTCCGCTTCAACGCGGTTTTTGTTCATCTTCCAGTTGCCTGCAATAATTTTGTTTTTCATAGTCATTTCCTTTTAATACGTGCCAAACGGCATACAGTTGTACGCCGTTTGTGTTTAGTCTTTAAGATTAGTCTTTGTCGTTGAGGCATGCGATGCCGGGAAGAACCTTGCCTTCAAACAGTTCCAAGCTTGCGCCACCGCCTGTGCTTACGTGAGTCATCTTGTCGGAGTATCCCAATTGAGCTACTGCCGCCGCGCTGTCGCCACCGCCGATGATTGTGGTTGCCTTGCTTTCGGACATTGCGTGAGCAACTGCATTGGTTCCCTTGGCAAGCATGGGATTTTCAAATATTCCCATAGGTCCGTTCCAGATAACCGTCTTGGCGTCCTTGATGATTTCCGCATACAGCGTACGGGTCTTGGGACCGATATCTGCGCCTTCGCGGTCAGCAGGTATTTGTTCGATATCCACAACGCGAGTTTCAACCGGAGCGTCGATGGGGTTGGGGAATTCGGCAATGGTTACTGCGTCAATGGGAAGAATAATTTGCTTGTTGGTAGCTCTTGCCTTGTTGAGCATGTCACGGCAGTAATCGATCTTTTCTTCGTCAAGTAAGGATTTGCCGATTTCGTAGCCTTGAGCCTTGAGGAACGTATAAGCCATACCGCCACCGATTATCAACGTGTCGCACTTTTCAAGCAGGTTGTTGATAACTGCCAACTTGTCGCTTACCTTTGCACCGCCGAGAATTGCAACGAACGGGTGAACGGGATGTTCGAGAGCATCTGCCATGACGGACAGTTCCTTTTCGATAAGGAAACCGCAAACAGCATCTTTTACAAAACCGTATTCGACGATTGCTGCTGTACTTGCGTGTGAACGGTGAGCAGTTCCGAATGCGTCGTTAACGTAGATATCAGCGAATGCGGCAAGTTTTTTGCAAAATTCTTCGTCTCTGGCTTCTTCGCCTGCGTCGAAACGGGTGTTTTCGAGAAGCACTACTTCGCCATCCTTCATTGCCTTAATCTTTGTTTGAGCGCTCTTACCAACGATGTCGGTTGCAAACTTTACCTTGCCGTCAAGCAGTTGGTTAAGTCTGTCTGCAACGGGTTTAAGACTGTATTTCTTAGCGTCATCCTTAACAGCCTTTTCCATCATCTTGGCTTTGGCAGATTCGCGTTCGTTTTCGGGCAAAGCTTCCAACGCTGCCTTTTCCTTCTTGTTCAGCTTGAAGTTGGGTGAAAAAATATTGTGAGGTTTACCCAAGTGTGAACAAAGAATAACCTTTGCGCCATGCTCCATCAAATACTTGATTGTGGGAAGCGCACCGTTGATGCGGTTTTCATCCGTAATAACGCCGTCTTTCATAGGCACGTTGAAGTCCACGCGTACCAGACATCTTTTACCTTTTACGTCCACGTCTTTTATGCTCTTTTTGTTCATTGTTTTACTCCTTGGAAAAAATTAGATTATTGCGTAGTCACACAGGACAAAACTGCAAAGAATTGTCAATTGTATGTCGGACGCAAATTCGTCCTGTACAATTATATTTTTTTTTGTAAAGATTGTCAAGTATGAAAATGCAATATATATTATTTAGTTTTTTTATATAAACATATACTTTTTTTTATATTATTTACGTGCAACTTTTCACCCTAATTGGTTACATAAACCATTTGTCATTTGCCAGCACCGTGGGATGAGACGGGTGCAATCTTTTTGCTGCGTCATGGTATCGCTTTGCGCCTTGCCTGTCTCCCAGTCGCCACAGACACACCGATAGTTGAACGTTGGGTAAAAAGGTAACGTAATACTCGTTGACAAACCCCGTCTTGCACTGCGAATAAAGCGCAAAGCGGTACCACTCTACCGCATGATGATACAGCTGCCGTTCCATGTAACATTGACCGAAAAGGCAACAGATTTCGCCACTTGGGGGCAATAATTTCACGCTCGCGGATAAATAACGTAGCGCCGTATTGACATCTTGGACGGATAAGGCGGCATTTGCAAGCATTTTATACGCATCTACACGGTCTATTACATACGCGTGCGGATTGCAGGCAAACTTGCGCAAAATGGGTAAAGCTAGCCCCACCTGATTGCACTCAACAAGCGTCCTCGCGTAGTAAAACTTGTCACGTAAGGTAAAGCGTTTACCTTCCTTAATAGCCTGCTCATATATTTGCAAATTGCGTTGCTCGTGCGTTTCCGTTGGCATATGAATTACTTCACAGTCGAGGTATCGTATATCACCAAAGGGTGAAATAGACTCGTGGATAAAGCCCTTGAATCGGCATTTATTGCACCGCCTTATAATTCGCTCCCGCCAAAACCAAAAAGGAAATTCGCCTTGCATACTGTAACGCATATAGTAAATATCGGCGTTTTCGGAGGAAATTTTCCACCCATGGAGCGCTTTTTGTGTTATCGGGGATAAAATATCGTCGGCATCCAACCACATGATGTATTGGCATGTGGCTTTGCTTATTGCAAAGTTGCGCGCTTTGCTGAAATCGTCGCACCATGTGTAATAATAAATATTGTCGGTGAAGCATTGCGCAACCTCCACTGTTTTGTCGGTGGAGCCCGTATCCACTACGACTATTTCGTCGGCAAATGAAAGCATGGGCAAAAGCCTTGCCAGATTGTCCTGTTCGTTTTTTACAATTAAAGTGACGGATAAAGATTTCATAACAACAGAGTATGCAAATAAACAGTATAGTGACAGTCAAAGTGTTATTTTGTCATCTCAAACTTTACGCACAGTTTACTCGCAATAATGGGCAACTTAATTTAACGAAGAAAAACAATAACAAAATAACAAAAGAATACATACATTGATGTAAGTCAGACAGTGCTTGCCTGGCTAATATCTGACTAGCAAACAACAAGGAGAGACATTTGAAACCACTTATTTGTGATTTACCGTATCCGTCAACCGATACCCTAACCAAAGATATACGAAGCGGAAATATTATATCTTTTGCTTACGCCACGCTAAAAGGTGAACTAACGGCAACGTTACAGTACGTTTACCACCACTTTTTCTTCGGTCAGATTGATGAAACGGACAGCGAAATATTGATGGCAATAGCCAAGGCGGAGATGATGCACATTGATATACTGGGCAAAGCAATGCTAAAACTGGGTGTAAACCCAAGATACGTGCAGTGTCCCAATACAAACGCCTTTTACAACACATCTACCGTATCGCAGGCAACAAGCGCGCAGAAAATGCTTATGGACGACATACAAGGGGAAATGACGGCAATTGCCGACTATCAAAAAATGCTGTTCGTACTAAAAAACGAACAGGTGGAAGCAATCATTCAACGAATTATTCTCGATGAACAACTACACCTTGAAAAGTTAAAAGAAATGTTAGCAAAATACGCTAAGTAAAAAATAATGTATTGAGTTAATAAATTATTGTACGAAACAAATGAATTATTCCTAAGCTTTGAGGTGATTAGAAGCGAGGTAGGCGAGGCGTGCGAGGCTTTTGCGAAGGAGCGTACTAAGACGTACGTGACTGAGCAAAAACGTAGCAGAACAAAGCATACCGACGCTTATAACCGCCTCAAAAGAGTTTGGGCGTTGACTGCGATACCGTCGCCGTTACCTAACGCACCCAAGTGCTCCGTTGTAGTTGCGGATAAATTGACGCAACCGGGCGAAACCTTGAGTATTGCAGACAAACGGTTTGCCATTTCGTCAACGTGGGGTGAAATTTTCGGTGCTTGACATATAATCACCGCCGAAACGTTTACGACTTCGTAACCGCTTTGTGCAGCAAGTTCCACACATTGCGCCAGTAGCTTTGTACTGTCTGCGCCCTTGTAGCGCTCGTCTGTGTCGGGAAATTGATGCCCTATATCCTTGTTGCCCGATGCGGACAATATTGCGTCGCTTATAGCGTGGCATAACGCATCGGCGTCCGAGTGACCTTGTAACTTCTTGTCAAAGGGGATTGTTACTCCGCCTAGTATCACACCGTTTCCCTCTCCAAAAGGATGAACGTCGAAACCTACACCCACCTTAAATTCGGGCAAATCTTCCTTAAACGTAATCTTGGTATTGCCACGCATACCCTCGACAAAGTTGACTGCGCCGTACGTATCGAAGTACAGCGTGCTCTCGTCAGTGTAGTCGCCTGTTGCGTGTTCGACGGCGTAACGTAGCTTAGCAACGTCGAAAACCTGTGGCGTTTGAACTGTAAACAAAGCGTTTCTGTTTGCTTTTTTTACTCCGCTCTTTCCCTTTGTATAAACGGTATCCGTTACCGGCAAATGGGGCACAGCCGAACCATGTTGCTCCGCCTCGGCGTAAAGTCGCTCGACAAATTGACGGGTAATAAACGGGCGCGCGCCGTCATGGATTGCGACAAGTCCGTGACCGTCCGCTACTTTCATAAGTCCGTTAAACACCGACTGAAAGCGAGTGTTACCGCCCTCGGCGTATATGGTGCCGTCTATCTTTTGTCCTACTACAACAACTACGTCCGCAACAGCCTGAAAAACGTCCACACTGTGTTGTAGGACGCTTTTGTCAAGTAATTGTTCATTGAGTTTGTCTTTGCCGTAACGGGAGGAAGTTCCACCCGCCACAATGATTGCGTATTTCATAATTGAAACCTAGATTTTTTGCAAAATGTTCCTTGAAAGTGCAGTCGCGCGGTAGGTGTGGCGAGGATGCAGTCCGACCCCCAGCGATTGTAATAATCGCGTGGCAACTAGTGGCAGTTGTCTGAAGGGAGTGTACTAGACGTACACGACCGAAGCAATCTGACGCACGTAGCCATCATAACGCGATGAATGCGCCTTCAAAGTTCAGCTATAATTTCGTACATCTCGCTTGCCTCATCCTTCTTGACGGACTCCTTGAGCATTTTCACCTTGAAGGTAAGGGATGCAGTTGCAAAGTGTACAACAACAAGGTCGCCAACCTTTAGTTGACAACCGGGCTTAGCAGGACGTCCGTTGACGTCCACGCGTCCCGCCGTACACGCCTCCTGCGCTACGGTTCGACGCTTCAATATTCGGGATACCTTCAGAAACTTATCTAAACGCATAATAAACTTAACAGTCCCTCAGTCTGCTATGCAGACAGCTCCCGTTACAAATAGGAGCTATTTTTTGCACAAGGTCACAATTCTTTTCTATTTGTAAATGCCCTTGAAAGCGTAACCTCATCCGCGTATTGTAGTTCGCTACCGATAGATATACCTTGAGCAAGGCGCGTAACCTTGATACCGTACTGCTTGACAAAACGCACAATGTAAGTTGCCGTTGCCTCGCCTTCCGCCGAGGTATCCGTTGCGAGAATTACTTCCTTGACATCACCTGTCAAACGCTGAAACAGTTCCGCCAAGCGAATATCTTCGCGACCTACACCCTTTAAAGGATTGAGCACACCGCCAAGCACGTGATACACACCGTGATATTCGCCAAGACGCTCGACCGCAAGTACGTCCTTAGCCTCCTGCACTACGCAGATTGTCGAGTTGTCCCGCGTGTTGCATATGTGGCAAGGATCCGTATCGGTGTAGTTTCCGCATACGGAGCAAACGGTTACCTTGTCCTTGGCGTCAATTACCGCCTGAGCAAAGGCGTGCGCTTCCTCTTGCGTCATTGAAAGAACAGTCAACGCGTACCGTTGAGCCGTCTTGCTGCCAACGCCGGGAAGCTTGGTGAATTGGCGAATTAACTTTTCGATTGGTTCGATGTAGTTTGGCATGGTATAACTTTATCCTTATGGTCTTTGATTAGAACGCGCGTGTGGTCGGTTTAAAGTAATCCTTTCATTGCCGCAAATGGCGCCATGAGTTTATCTTCTTCCTCCTGCGCCTTGGAATACGCGTCGTTGATTGCTGCCAATACAAGATCCTCGAGCATTTCGTGATCGTCCGGATCACATGCCTCGGGCTTAATCTTGACGGACAAAATATTCTTTTTACCGTTGCAAGTAACCTCTACAAGTCCGCCGGACGCTGCGCCTGTAACTTCCAATTCTTCCAACTGTTGTTGCGCTTCGGCTAGCTTTTGTTGCATCTGTTGCGCCTGCTTCATGAGGTTTTGCATGTTTCCACCGCCAAAGCCACCACCGCGTGCGCCTCCACCTGCTCCGTTGTATCCATATTTGTTTCCCATAATCGTACTCCTTTTATATCACTTCTTATCGTCAAACGTGACGTTTTTACCAAGTCCGTTAAGTTGCTTTTCTACGTCGCTGTCCGATACTTGTTCTTCCAGTTGAATGACCACTTTGTTGTCACATAAAACTGCCACTTCCGCTTGAATTATCCTTTTGTATTTGTTTTCGATGAGCCAATAGGAGCCTTCTCCGCATTTGATAACGTAGTTCCCCTGACTGTCGAACTCTACCTTGACGTCGCGCCACACTCCGCTGAGCAGAGGTTCGTTTTTGGCGTCAATGGACATCTTGACACCGCGCCAAATGGACTTGGGGTCGGTTTTATCCACGACGTACAGTCCCTTGCTTTCGGCGGATATATTTTGCGGGAGTTGCTCCAAACGCGTCAAACGAGTGTTGAGACCTTCGTAGTCCACCTCACCGCTGCTTGACGCAACCTTGAGAGCCGTAGCCTCGAATAGCATCAATGGTGACAGTGCATAACGTAGATTGGTTTCGAGGCTTACGAGCTGATCTATAGCGTAAAGAAGTTTCTTTACAGTGACGGTATCGGCAAGCTCCTTTAGCCCTTGATAAACGTCCTGTGGCAACATCAATATTTTGTTGGCATCCTGTACCAGCTTTACAGTTAGTAAGTCGCGGATATACAGCGACAAATCCTTGTTTAAGCGGGCAACGTCCTTTCCTTCGGATACCAACTTGTTGGTTTCGGTAAGTATATCGGCTGTCGCGTTGGTTAACACTGCTTTGCAAAGCGACGCTATGTTGCTTTGTGATGATACGCCCAATATGGACATTACGTCGTCATACGTCAGCTTGCCTGTGGCAGAATAACATCTGTCAGCAATGGATACGCAATCTCTCACACTGCCCTCGCCTGCTTGCGCTATTGCTTGGACAGCTTCCATTGTGTACTCTTTACCTTCAGCGTCGTATATCTTGCAAACGTGTTGAGCCAATACCGGCGTAGGAACAAGTCGGAAATCGAATCGCATACAGCGCGAAAGAATCGTTGCGGGAATCTTGTGTACTTCCGTTGTGCACAATATGAACAACGCGTGCGCGGGCGGTTCCTCAAGAGTCTTGAGTAGCGCGTTGAATGCGCCGACGGACAGCATGTGAACCTCGTCGATAATATATACCTTGTATTTGCCGTTTACGGGAGGATATGCCACCTTTTCGCGAATGTCACGGGCGTAATCTACACCGTTGTTACTTGCCGCGTCCATTTCAATAATATCAAGGTTGGCGGCGCCTACGGTGTTGCAAACAGCGCATTTGCCACAGGGATTACCGTTGTGTTCCTTGGCATGGGGACAGTTTACTGCGCGGGCAAAAATCTTAGCGGTACTTGTTTTGCCCGTTCCGCGTGTACCCGTAAACAGATACGCGTGCGACACCTTGTCCTGCAATATCTGGTTGCGCAAAGTATTGATAATATGGTCCTGTCCTATTACCTCGTCGAAATTAGACGGACGGTATTTACGGTACAATGCAACGTATTTCATATTACTCCTTGTACATTAACAGCTTGCGGCGGGCTCTTTGCAAAGCTCCGTCCACTGCTTTGTAGCTTTTGTTGGTGTGTACGGCTATATCGTCGTAACTGTAGCCATCGGCGAATAAAGTGAGCACCTTTCGCTCGAATGGGGTAAGTTTTTCCTTAATTAGTTGAGCAACCTTTTCGGCGTACTCCTTTTGCAATAGATTTTCAAGCGGACTATTGACTGAGTCGGATAATTGCGCAACCGTTTCCAGTTCGACGAAGTTGGAAAGCGGTTTTTGGCTGGCGCCGTTGTCGCGCTTGACAGCGTCCAACAGTTGGCGCAATACGCAAAGCTCCACAAACGAAGGGAAAGCGCCCTTGTTTTCGTCGTAGTTGGTGATTGCGTAAAACAATCCCAACATACCTTCCTGCAACAAGTCGTCCTTGTCCCCACCCACCAAGTAAAACTTGTTGGCGTAGGAGCGGATAAGTCCCTTGTAGTTGCTTACCAATTGCTCGATTGCAACCTGATTACCTGCTTTTGCCTGCTTGATGATTTCTTCCAAAGTTAACCTCTTTGTCGTATGACCTCATAAACGGCTATTCCGCACGCTACCGAGGCGTTTAACGAGTTTACTTTTCCTTTTAGTTTGAGGGATACCACGCCGTCACAACATTGCTTGGTGTAGGCGGATATTCCGTCTCCTTCACTACCCACTACAAGCGCGATTGAACCTGTGAGGTTTGCCGAAGTAATTTCCTGTCCGTCCATGTCCAGCGCATATACCCACACGCCCGAACTTTGCAGTTGTTTTATCGCGTTGTTTATGTTGGTTACGCGCGCTATCTTCATGTGCGCAACGGCTCCTGCCGATGTGCGTACGACGGTGTCGGTAACTGCAACCTGACGGTTACGCCCAATAATAATGCCATCCACTCCTGCACATTCGCAAGCGCGGATTATGCTACCGAAATTGTGCGGATCGGATAGGTTATCCAAAATAACTACAAACGGAGTAGGATTCCCCTCAAGAATATCCTCTAATTGACAGTAATTAAAGTCCGTTACGTCGGCAACGTAGCCTTGGTGCTTCCCTTCTATACTTGCTTTGTCCAATACGCTCTTATCTACGAAGCTTACCTTGACCCCCTTACTGCGGGCAAGTGCAACGATACTATTTGACATGCCCTTTTCTACCATGAGCGAGTTTACGGTGATATCATCCGATTTGAGCGCTTCGTAAACGCTGTTTCTTCCTTCTATTTTCATAACAATTACTGTAAAACCTGACTAATATTATTGGGAAAGCACAGTCGTGACCCAGACGACAAGTATCTAGTCAATGAATGTGCTTTCCAATATGTGTTGTAGGCGCTCCATTTGCCCTGTAAGATACAAATACCCAAGCACTGCCTCAAAACCCGTAGCCTTGCGGTAATCGGCACCGGACTGATTTTTCGCCCTGTGATGCGAACTGCTGTTGCGTCCGCGCAAATATACCGATTGCTCCGTTTCCGTAAAACTGTCGAAAAGCTTTTCCGCCAGTTTTGCCTGTGTTTCCGCCTTAACTACACTACTTGCCATCCTGTGCAATTCGTCGATCTTTTTGTCACAGGAGATAACTAGACTGTTACGTACGTACAAACTGTGTACGGCGTCTCCCACGTAGGCAAGTGTAAGAGCGTTGAGTAACAATGCCTCTTTTTCACTGATGGGTGTAAATAACTCCAATTAGCCGTGACCTCCTTGCAACAATACCATGAAAGTACAGTCGCGCATACCACGATGAATGCGCTTTCAATTCATTTATTAAAATAATTTGTTTGAAAGTGCAGTCGCGCGTTAGGTAGGCAACTGGTGAGAAGCCGATTGACGGGAGCGTACTAAGACGTACGTGACCGAAGCGGCTTAACGCACGTAGCCTGCATCACGCGATGAATGCGCTTTCAATCTTCCGTAAAGAATTTCTTGCCGTAAACAACCGACCCCTTGAGAAAGTCGATATCTTCGTAACCCAGTTTATCGTACAATGCGCGTGCGGAGGACTTTTCGCCGCAGACGAGATATATTCCTTCAACGTACATTTCGCGCAGTTTGTTTTCCAAAGTGCTGATAAGCTGTGTGCCAAGCTCCTCACTTTCATACTGCTCAAGCATATGAATATGCATATGTGCCAAATAACCCATACGAACATAGCGCGACGTTACCTTGAGTTGCGCATTGTATAAAAAGTATTCGCTACTGTTTAGCTTGTGTAACAAAGGAAGATACAACTCCGTCATCTTCTCTTCGTAGTCATCCCTGTCAACCGAACACAAAACGTAGCCTACGGGGATATCGTTATCGTCCACTGCTACGAAACAGTAATCCGACTGATTGTCAAGATAGTAGTCACACAACACCGCCGTGAGCGTTGCGCGTGTTACGGGGGTATCGTTATCGGCATACTTGGACGTAGCAACACATATATCCTGAACGTAACGGAAGTCTTTCTTTTGATAAGGTCTGATAGTCATATTTCCTCCATACGGACATAATATTCCATTATTTTGTATAGTATCACACACTACCGATATTGTCAAGTGACAATACAAAAGGCTGCCGCAATTGCAACAGCCTTTTTATATGTGATTGTTCACAAAACTATTTACGTTTTTTACGAGGGATAAACAACAAGATGATCAATATCACGAAGATGACGATAACAATGATCATCATCGCCCAAAACCAGTAATTACCCTGTTTGTTGCCTTTCGAAGCGTCGTTGTCTTCGGGCTTTGGGTCAGGTTCGTCGGGCTTTTCGACGGGTTTGTCGTCAACGGGAGGTTGTTCCTCTAACTTGGGGATATTTTCCCTGGTTGTTTTGCCACAGTTTACGCAAGTGTATGTCTTTACGCCGTCAAACTCCAACGTTGGTTGTTTGGTTACAACGCCCTCGTCCCATTCGTGATCTATTTTAGCGATACTTTCAGTCTTGATAACCTCGTTGCAGGTAATACAGGTGAATGTTTTGACGCCCATTTGCGCGCAAGTTGACTCTTGGGTTACATTGCCACCGTCAGACGTATGCCCAAGCGCCGGGATAGTTTCCGTATTAAGTACCGCCTTGCACACCGAGCAGGTTGTTGTTGTTACGCCTGCTTGCGTACACGTCGGGTCGCTATGCGTCGTTGTCGGTACGTGACTTTCGGAAACGTCCGCGCTGCAATATTCGCATTTACCAACGTGACTGTTGCCGCTGTCGGTAAACTTCGACACTACGTGTGCCTGACTTACTCCTTGCTTTTGACGACAAACGGGGCATTGTTTTTGGTGGGTTGAACCCTCTACTACGTAATTGTTGATGCCGTTCCAGTTGTGAACGGTGAAGTCGGTTACTTCGCCGCAGTTTGCGCATTTGTTGTAGTGTTCGTTGACGTTACCCACCAATTCCAAAACGTGATCTACTAACGTAAGCTTATCACCGTTAACACCTATACATTTGCCATCATCGTCCGAAGTGAAGTAATCGGACGGATTGCCGTAACTTTCCTCCCACCCCGAAGCAAACGTACTATTGCCATCTTCCAGCGTTACGCCAATTTGTGCTTTGTTACTACTGTCATCTTCAAGTGTGTTAATATAAATATTGAATTTAGGAATATAGACATTGTTGTCAGAATTGTCGGTAATTATTGGAGCACCTTGTACATAAACAATGCCGGCGGCATACACTCCGCCTCCATAGGTTGCCTCATTGGCGTATATTGAGCCGCCTCTTAATATACAGCCACCGTAGCTTGCAATCCCACCTGAGGAGTTATCCGGAACGCACACTCCACCGCCGTACATCGCTGTGTTACCATATATTGCGCCGTCGTTCATTTCAAAGAAACAGTTCGAATGAATGTAAACTCCACCGCCGTAAGTTGCAGTATTTCCTGCGATTTTGCCACCATTCATGGTGAACTTACCGGTAACATACACGCCACCGCCACGGTCCGCCTTGCCACCCGTGATTATGCCGGCACAATCTGCACTACAATCGTGCAACGTTAGCATTGCCGAACTGCTAACCGTTATTACGGAGCCGTTGCCAGAACCTATCAGCTTGTAGCCGTTAAGACAAAGTTCGACGTCACCTGTGATTTCCAAATCACCTTCGAAATCGCCGGAAAGATAGTACTTGCCATCTGAAAGCGTAGTGGTTCCTTCAAGCAATTCACTAAACAATTTAGTGCCTTGCTCTTGCTCATGAACGTGAGCGTCTATAACTGACGCTTCGTCATTACTTCGAATGACGCTCTTCGCCGAGTCATCGGCAAAGAAATATTTCGACGGGATATCTTCGTTGTATTTGCTCCAACCGGAAGTGAATATACCACTGCCGTCCGCAAGCGTTACGCCGACTTTTGCGCCGTATTCAATGTTACCGACAACGGTTATTGTTGTGTCACTTTGAAGATAAACATTTCCATTGGTGTTACTATATATCTGGGGCGCCCCCTTAACATTAACGTAGCCTTGATACGTCAGGTACTCGTAATTATACACGCCGCCGCCTTTACCGGTTGCAACGTTCCCTATGACTGAGCCGCCACTTACAGTAAACACACCCCAGTTGTACACGCCTGCGCCATCGTTTGCGATATTGTTTTCGATTGAGCCATCATTCATCTCAAAAGTACCGCAATCATAATCTATGGGTCCATACATGCCATAATATAAATAAAGTGCATTAAATACGCCACCACCGTCCGTTGACGTATTTTGGCAAATTACACCGCCGTTCATTACGAACGTACCTATTCCCACGTACACACCGCCACCTTCATTGGACTCGTTGCCGGAAATCACGCCGCCGTTCATTGTAAATTCTCCGTTGACGGCAACGCCACCGCCACCGGAGTGGTAATCACCTGTCGATATATTTCCTGATATTTTGCCACCGTTCATTGTGAAAATGCCGTTTCTCTTAACTTGCACGCCACCGCCGCTTTCAGCCTTTCCACCGGTGATTGCGCCAACGTTGGAGTTTTCGTCGCAATCATACAGTACAAAGTTTGCATTGGCGTTTACCGTCACTACCGAACCTGTACCGGTACCTGTTAAGGCGTGACCGTTAAGACAAAGTTCAACACGCCCGTTTATAACGATATCGTTGACAAGCGTAACGTCGTCGGTTAAGTAATACGTAGTTCCTTCTTGCGAACCTGTAAGTTCACCACCTTCCTCTGCTAACGAGAGCGCCTGCTCATGCGACCAAACGTGGTTGCACATTGTATCGCTTGCCGCGGCAAGACTGACGCCTGATACGTTTGCGCTACTGCTAAAAGTAACGGATAACGTTGCGACAAGCGTAACGCACAATACTGCTACAAGTAATGTTAATATATATTCTTTTGTTGCGAATTTCATAACCGTTTCTCCACAGTAATAAATTTAATCACAAAGGTTGCCACTCACGTGACAACCTTTGTTTTACACAATCGATTGCAATTGTGCAATTTTATTTTCTTTTCTTGATTACTACTACAATTGTCGTAACCGAACACACGATAACGGTTAACAACAGCATAGCCGACCAGAAAATTTTGTATCTCTGTTCATCAGTTAAACCATTTTGAACAGGTGTATTATCTATCGGAGCTTCTTCAAGGGCAGGAATATTGCTTCTTTTTGTAGTTTTACAGAATTTGCAAGTGTATGTCAATACACCGTCGAACTCTACTGTGGGTTCCTTGGTTACAACGCCTTCGTCCCAATCGTGATCGATCTTGGGCAATACTTGTTCGTTTTCTTCGAAAATATATCCACATTCGTGAACGCAGAAGTAAGTCATAATACCTGTTGATACACACGTAGGTGCAGTAGTTACAGTGCCCTCGCCAATTTTATGACCGAGCATGGAAATAACTTCCGAGTCAATTACATTTTCGCATGTTAAACAAGTGTAAGTAAACACACCGTCTTCCGTGCAAGTAGCAGCAAGCGTTACTTTGCCACCGTCGGACGTATGTCCAAAGGCGTCAATTACTTCGGTATCGATTGCTTCCTCGCATACCAAGCAAGTGTAGGTCTTTACACCATTTTCCGTACAAGTGGCATCAAGTGTTACTTTACCGCCGTCAGACTTGTGTCCGAGAGCATTGAGCGTATTGTTTACAGGTACAGCCTCACAAATTGTGCAGTACACCTTGTGTATGCCGTTTTCCGTACAAGTAGCGTCAACATGGATCGTTTCAAGAGTGTGATTCTGTACAACGCCTCTTTCACCGCAGTCGTCGCACGCGCCTTTATGCGCTTCGCCATCTGCCGTCACAGTGGCAACAGTTACGACGTGAGTACGTTTTACGCCTTCCTTTTGGAGACAGAACTCACACCTTTTTTGATGAGTTCCTAAACCTTCCCCATCACTAACGTAGGTGCTAATTTCATCCCAAACGTGTTCGGCGTAATCGATAACGTCCTTACAGTTGGGACATTCATTGTAGTGTTTGTTAACGTCGCTGTTGAGTATGTAACGATGTTTTTCCAACGTAAGGTTAGTGCCTTTAACACCAATGCACTTGCCGTCGATATCGGAGAAGAAATATTGCATGGGATGTTCATATGTATCAGTCCAACCCGTTGCAATGATATCACTTGCGTCTTCGCTCATTTCTTTAGCGTAAACGATAGTTACGCCAACGTGAGCGCCGTCTAACATTTCGCCGACAACCTTGATTGCAAGGCTATCGCCTACTGCTGACGAATTGGAATTAACGTCTCTGTAAAGATATACGTTTGCAGTTTTATTTTCCGAAACAACAGGCGTTCCGCTCATTTTTACAGTGCTTTTAACTGTAGCATTGTTGTAAACGTACACACCGTATTCGCCGTGATTGGTGATTACACCGCCCGTCATCGTGAACGTAGCGCCGTAAAGGTACACGCCGGCATCTACCGCTTCTTCTTCAGCAACGCTTTGACCTGATACGTTTTCGGAAATTGTTCCGCCGTTCATAGTGAAAGAACTACCGTTGTCAGCGTACACGCCACCGCCGTTGTATTCGGCAGTGTTACCAACGATTTTACCACCGTTCATGGTGAAAGAACTACCGTTGCCAACATAAACGCCACCGCCGTTAAGATGAATGGAATTAGAAACACTTGCTCTGTTAGCGGTGATAACGCCACCGTTCATGATGAACGTTCCGCCAACGTAAACGCCTGCGCCCTGTTCAGCAACACCACCGGTAACTGTTCCTTTACCGTGGATATTGCAGTCATGCAAAGTGAGCGTTGCGCCCTTGTTTACTGTTATAACAGGAGCTGTACCGTCGCCTTGAATTGTGCAGCCGTTGAGACAAAGTTCAACTTTGCCATCAATTATCAAATTGCCGTTGAGGGTGCCTTCAAGGTAATACTTGCCTTGTGAAAGTGTTCTTGATGAATACAGACGGAGGAATCCGTCAACGTCGGTATCGTCATGTCTATGTCCGCTACCCACTTTGGCTTCGCCGTCCGAATCAACGATGTTCGACGACGTTTGGTCGGATGTAAAGTGATCCAGCACGCTGCCATCGTTGTGTTTGCTCCAGTCAACGGTAATTACGCCATCATTACCGGGACCGCATCTAACGCCGATAAGTGCGCCGTCTTCAAACTTACTAATGATGGTAATCATCGATTCATAGGAAAGATAAACGTTACTGCTTCCGTTAGCGAAGATAACAGGTTTACCGCCAAGATTGAACTTGCCAATTGAGTCTTCTCTGTTACCGTGACCTCTTACCAATACGCCGTCGCCTACATTTGCAGTGTTGCCTGTGATTACGCCGCCAGTCATGGTGAAGGTACCGAGAATATCAGCCCATACGCCACCGCCTTCGCCTTCAGCAGCTGAGTTGCCGTAAATCTGACCGTTATTCATGGTGAATGTACAATCAGTAGAATAATAAATGCCGCCACCGTTAGTTGCTGTATTGTTGCGAATTATACCGTTATTCAACGTAAAGGTACCGTATCCAAGATCCGCTGTGGCTCTTGACATACTTGTCTGGCTCAAAACAGTATCCATATCAAGCGATCCGCTGTAAACACTTACACCGCCACCGAAATGTGCACTGTTTTGTTCAACGGTACCGCCGTTCATTACGAAAGCGCCACCGTCAACATATACTCCGCCACCGTTTGATGAAGCCTCGTTACCGGAGATTGCTCCGCCATTCATTATGAATGTGCCGTATCTAACGTACACACCGCCACCGGAAGCAGCACTACCATTGGTAACCTTGCCTGTGTTGTTGTTACTGCAATCATAAAGAACGAATGATGCGCCAATATCTACAGTCACTACCGAACCTGTGCCGGTACCCGTAAGAGTGTGACCGTTCAGACAGATTTCGACGTTGCCGCTAATAGTAATATTATCTGCGAGAGTAAGGTCGCCATTGAGGTAATAGTTACCATCCGAAGACAGTTGACCACCATCTTCAGTAAGCACCGTCGCATCTCTATGCGCCCACTCGTGGTTGCACTTGACGTATCCTTCTGCATTGGCAGCAGCGATGATTTCATCGCTTGTCAGCGCGTTACCACTGAAAGTTATGGATGCTACAGCTACGAGCGCAAAGCACAGTAGCGCTATCAGCAATCCTAACATAAATTTTCTTGTTGTTATCAATTTCATAGTTAGTTCTCCATCGAGAAAGTTTTGCACAAAAGCTGTCCCACTTGTGACGAACTTTTTAACAACTTTCAACGTCTTAAACAGTTATTATTTCTTTGTAACGAACACTATCAGTATCGCTACAACCACCAAAACAATCACAACCAGTAGCAAAATTGACCAAAACCAAAAGTTGGAAAAAAAGCCATTAGCCAACGCCTCGTCAATGATGTCAGGAGACGTTTCGGACGTGGTAGATTCTTCAGCAGAGAGTCTTGCGCCATTTGCAGGTACATCTAGTGAAGTTGTTGTATCGGTTCTAGCGCTTGCCATACAGTTTACGTTCGCTGAAGATGTATTTAGTATAGTTACGGATACTGTAGCAACCAGTAGAACTAACAATATAGCTACAAGCACACCGCAAACTATTCTTTTTGCATAAGTCAATTTCATAATTTGTTCCTATACAGTAAAGGCACCTCCCAAAAGTCACCGCGAAGGTAACTTTTGGGGAGATGCGCTTTCCTAGACAATAATGTTTGGTTTTTGGTTAATTTGCCAACTAATTTGCCTATAAGGCGCCCGGACGTCACAAATATTTCACGTCGTCCGTATTTGTTAAATTGTTCTTGTGTTTACTGCTTTTATGCAGCCTTCTTTTTACGTCTGATGATCAACCAGATAGCAACGCCGATTCCTACAAGCGCCACAGCACCAAGTGATACGGGCAACCATGGGAAGATCTTGTCAATGCTTTCGGTTCTTGTGTCACCGCAAAGTTCGCACGTGAAGGTAAGTTCGCCCTCTTTGAATTGAGTAGCTTTTTCCGTTACAACGCCCTCGCCCCATACGTGCTCGAGTTTTGCAATAGCTTCCGTCTTGATGACGCCTTCACATACCGTGCAGGTGAAGGTACGAACGCCTTCTTCATGGCAGGTAGCTTCCTTAGTTACCTTGCCGCCGTCGGATACGTGTTCTTCAGCGTTGATTTGTCCGCAAACTTCGCATTGCTTGTAGTGGTTAGCTTCGCCTTTCTGCCAAGCAAGTTCGTCCCATTTGTGTTCTACAGCTTTGTAGTGATATCCACATTCGTTGCAAACAAGCCAGTGTCCGCTGAGGTCATGGTTGACTGCAGATTTGTAATCCTCATCATCCGTTGAGTGAGCTGCTGACAGTTGAACGTCACAACCGTCAACCGTACAAGCATTGTAGTGCTTTTCATCGTCGTAAGCCCATTCTGCATCATTCCAAATGTGCGGAGTGATTTCAAAGCTACCGAGATATGTCTTTGCTTCTTCTACGTAATCTTCATCGCCTACAACTACAACGTATGCGTAGTAGATTCCTGCAGGAGTTTGTGTATGGATTACTGTGATGTAATCGCCAGTGCCGTCAGCATTCTTGTAGTATCTGATAACTGCCTTTTCAACAGTAACAGTGATTCCCGTTTCTGCTGCGGGTTCTTGGTTTTCGTGCCAACCTTCACGAGAGTACGTTCCTTCGAAAGCGGTATCCGCATTCGTCAAAGCATTAACTTCTACGGTGATAGGCAAGTACTTCGTAACGCCGCCAACCGTGTAGCTGACTCTTACAGAAGTTTCATTTACTGTCATGTACTTGCCGTTTGTTCTGAAATCGGAAGTAGCGATACGGAATACTGCAAGAGTGATGTACTCTTCAACTTCATCGGAAGATCCGTCTTGAGCAATGTACTTAACAAGCAGTACAACGTTAGTGAGAACTGTATCCTTTGCAGAGATAGCATCCCAGCTTTTTACTTCGAAGCTATCGATTGCAAGAACGCGATTTTCCACGTAGGGGCACTTGTCAATACCCACAACAAGACAGTCGCGAGTTTGTTGACGAGCCTCTGTTGCGCTTGCTTCACCTACCATACTCCAGTCGTTCATCTTGTGGGTATGAATTTCGGTGATGTTAACTTCTCCGTTTACATAAGACAGGTCGTTTCTGTTATCTGCGAAGAAATATTCCGTAAAGTTTTCGCTAGTGTTACCGGGACGTTCATAGTGTACGGTGAAGATACCCTTCGTATCTTGCATTGTTACACCGATACGAGCATTAACACCCTTGAACTCAAGTGCGCCTTGAACGTCAATAATCGTGCCGGAAGTCAGATATACGTTACTTCCTTGGTTTCCTACAACTTGAGATGCACCGTTTACACTGAACGAACCCATGTTGTAAATACCGCCACCGCTTGTAGCTCTGTTGCCTGTAATTACGGACATGTCGTTCATTGCGAACGTAGCATTTCTTGCAACGTAAACACCGCCACCGTAGGTTGCATAGTTATCCTTGATTGTACCACCGTTCATGTTGAACGATGCGCCGGTTTCAACGCGTACGCCGCCGCCGTTTTCCGTTCTGTCACCACCGGTGATCAAACCTTTTTCACCGCAATCGTGCAAAGCGAACTTGCCTTGTACCGTGATAACCGAAGTGAAACCTGAACCTCTAAGCGTGTGGTCGTTCAAGCAAAGTTCTACCGTAGCTCTTGTTCCTATAGACAAATCGGAGATGAATTCCTTGTCTTCGAGGTAATAGTATCCGTCACCTGAGAAAGTCGTATAGCCCTTGAGCAATTGGATAAATTCTTTGGTGTGTCCTTCTGTGTGTACGTAAACGATTGCAAGTTGGTCTTCGTCATACAGACGAACTTCTCTCGTATCGTCATCAGAAGTAAAGTAGTTGTAAGTTCTATTTTCGCCTTTTTGTATCCAGTCTTTAGTAAAGATGTCGCTACCGATTTCAAGTTTAACACCGATAGATGCGCCGTCTTTCATTTCGCCTGCCACGATGATAAGCTTACCGTTGGGCAGATATACGTTGTTAATATCGTTGTCAATAATCTTAGGATTGTTGCTTACTTTGAACTCACCGTCAACATATACGCCACCGCCGTTACCGGAGATGTGGTTCTTGTTGATTGTGCCGCCGCTCATTTCAAACGAACCGGTACTTACAATGTAAACACCGCCACCGTTTACGGAAGTATTGCCGGCAAGTGAACCGCCCTTCATGGTGAAGGTTCCGCCGTAAACTACGTAAACTGCGCCACCGTCTTTAGCTGCTTGGTTCTTGGTAATCGTACCTGTTTCCATTACGAACTTACCGTGGTAGTTATATACAGCACCGCCGTTTCCGCCGGAGATGTTACCAGTAATTTCGCCGTCTTTCATCGTCAAAGCGCCGTCGTAAATGTACACGCCTGCACCGTCTTGAGTTGCAGTATTGTTGTACACCTTAGCGTCACTGCTGTTCATGAATAACGTACCCTTGGTAATGCTACCCGTGCTACCCGTACTACCGTAAATGTACACGCCTGCACCGGTATTAGACTTATTACCGAAGATTTCGCCTTTATTCATTGTGAACGTACCTTGAACGAGGTACACACCGCCACCTGTGCTGGACGCAGCAGTCAACGTGTTGTTGCTGATAACGCCGCCGTTCATTGTGATTGAACAATTTTCATCTGTTGCATAAACGCCGCCGCCCAACGAACTAGCTGTGTTTCCACTGATTGAGCCACCGCTTATAATCAGTCTGCTGCTGTCGGTGATCATAACGCCGCCGCCGTTAAGGCTTGCAGTGTTGCCGGAAACGATTGCGTCGTCGCCGATTGTAAATTCGCTGTTGCTTCTTACATATACGCCTGCGCCGTACGTTGCGCTGTTTTCAGTGATAATTGCATCTGTGTTCATAGCAAAATCACTGTCTGTCGAAATGTAAACTCCGCCGCCGTCGGTGCTTATCGCTCTGTTAGTAGCGATTGTACCACCGGTCATGGTGATATGTGCATGGCTGATTGCGTAAACACCGCCGCCGTTACCGCTTGCAGTGTTGTCGATGATGGAGCCACCACTCATTGTGAAGGTACCTTCGGTAACGTAAACACCGCCGCCGCCTTTGCCAACGCCTCTGGATTCGTTGTTGCTGATTTCACCTGCAGTCATGGTGAGAGTGGTATTTTGTGCAAAGATACCTCCACCGTAACCGGCAGTTGCAACGTTCCTGTTGTAGATCTTGCCGCCGTCAAATGCCATTGTGGTGCCAAGAGCATATACGCCTGCGCCGTCCTGAGTTGCAGTATTGGCGAATATTTCGCCGCCGCTCATTGTGAACTTACCGCCACTTGTAAAGTAAACGCCTGCGCCGTTAGTTGCTTTGTTTTCGTTGATGGAACCGCCACTCAACGTGTAAGTGCAGTTTGTAGTAGCGAATATACCACCGCCGAGTGTTGCACTGTTGTCATTGATTACACCGTCTTTCATTGTGATGGTGCTTGTAATTGCGTACACGCCACCACCGCTTTGTGATGCAGTGTTATCGGAAATTACGCCTTTGTTAAAGGTGAACGTGCTACCGGTTACATAGATACCGCCACCGTTTTGTGTTGCGCTATTGCCTGTTACCAATGCGTTTTCGTTCATTGTCAACGAACTACTGTTGCTAGTAACGTAGATACCGCCACCGTCGCGAGTTGCTATATTGCTGGAAACTACAGCGCCTTTGTTCATTGTGAACGCGCCGGTTTCAACATAAACACCTGCACCGTCTTGAGTTGCCCTGTTACGGGTGATTGTACTGTTTGTCATGGTAAACGTCTTACCTACGAAGTAGATACCGCCACCGTTAACTTGTGCATTGTTTTGAGAAATTTCACTATCAACCAAAGTGAAGCTTTCGCCTGCAAAGTACAATCCACCACCGTTGTTAGATGCCGTGTTAGCGGAAATTGTCGTGCTACCGTTCATGTCGTACGAAGCACCTGTTGCTACGTAAACGCCTGCACCATCTACTGCTTCGTTGTTAAGGACCTTAGCCTTGTTGGTCGTTACAAGCAGACCGCTGTTTACGTACACACCACCGCCGTTAACGGTTGCAGTGTTGTAGGATACCGTGCTGTTGTCCAACGTGAGAGATGTTCCGTTGAAGTACACGCCACCGCCGTTAACGTCTGCATGGTTGTAAGAGATAACTGCGCCATTGTTAACAGTAATAGTTCCGCTCTTTACATACATACCACCGCCGGAGCCTGTAGCACTGTTGTTAGAGATAGAGCCGTAACTCATCTTGAACGTACTGCTGTCGAAGTACACGCCGCCACCGTCTTGAACACTACCTTCAGTCTTGTTGTACGCAATGGTACTTCTGGACATGGAGAATTCGCATTGGAACATATAAACGCCGCCACCGATACCGGTCGATGCTTTGTTACCGTCTGCTTCCTTGTCACCGCCGATGATACTGCTCGTCACAGTAAACGTGCTGTTGGTGATATAAACGCCGCCGCCTGTTACAGTTGCAGTGTTAGCGGAAACGTAACTGCTGGTAATAGTAAATTCATTACCGCTGAAATATACACCGCCACCGTTAACTTTTGCAGTATTGCCGGAGATTGTTGATTGATTGCTTACTTCAAAGTCACCTTTTACACAGAAATATACGCCGCCGCCGCAGTTATCTGCAGTGTTGTCCGCAATTGAGCTGTTGTTCATTGTGAACTTTGTACCGTTGAAGTGAACACCGCCGCCGTCGTGAGTTGCCTCGTTAGCGGAGATTGTCGCTTTGTTAGTCACTTCAAATGTTCCGGTTTCAAGATAAACGCCTGCGCCATCATTTGCAGTGTTTTCGGAAATTGCGCCACCGTTCATTGTGAAAGCAACACCCTTGAAGTAAACACCGCCACCGGATTTAGTTGAATCTGTTACATGGTTCTTAGTGATAGTGCTGTCGGTCATTGCTAATGAACCTGCAGCTACGTACACGCCGCCACCGTTACTTGTCGAAGTGTTTTCGGAAATGGAGCTTGTTTTCAGCGTAAAGGTTGCGCCTGCTACGTTGTAATATACACCGCCGCCATATACCGTTGCTTCGTTGTAGGAAATGGATGATTTACTATCTACTGTGAAGGTTACTCCCTTGAAGTAAACACCACCGCCCGAGTGACTTGCGCCCGTCTTGTTGTGTTCAACTTTGCTTCCGCTCATGCTTACGTCGCCTGCGTCTGCATATAGTCCGCCACCGTTGGATGCCGAAACGTTGTAAGAGAGTACGCTGGTGTTCATGGTGAACATCGAACCTGCGAAGTAAACGCCACCACCGTTATCCTGTGATTTGTTGCCCAGTTCAGCGGTCTCACCACCGATAGAGCTTTCTACCATTGTAAATAGACTACCGACGAAGTAAACGCCACCGCCGGCACCTGTTGTAGCCGTGTTCTTTGTAATGGCTGCGCCTTCGCTCATTCTGTACGTACCGTTGAGGTCAACATACACGCCACCACCGTGAACTTTTGCTGTATTGTGAGTAATTTCGCCGTCAATCATGGTGAACGTTCCGTCGTAGAAGTAAACGCCACCGCCGTAGTACGGAGAAATATTGTCGCTGATGGTGCTTCTGGTCATTCTGAACGTTGTTGCACTTGAGTACACACCGCCGCCTGATCTTTCATCATCGGAAACAACATTTTGCGTAATCGTGCTATCAGTCATTGTGAACGTGCTCTTGCTTACGAACACGCCGCCGCCGTTACTGGTCGATTTGTTGTAGGAGATCAAAGCCTTTTGGCTCATATCGAACGTGCCTTCGTAAACGTACACGCCGCCGCCTACACTGCTTATACCTTCTGTAACGTTGTGGCTGATTTCACCGGGAGTCAAAGCTTCGTCAGCATTTTCAGTGTCAACGCCCTTCATGATGAAGGTACCGCGGTCAACATAAACACCGCCGCCCGCCTTGGATTGATCTTTAATTTTGTTATAGTTGATTTCGCCATCGGTCATTGTGAATCTACCGCCGTCAACGTAAACGCCGCCGCCGGAACCTGTAGCCGTGTTGTAATCGATAGCTACGTCGATTGCATCAAATGAACCCTTGACATAAACACCGCCGCCGCCAAGAGCGCCGTCAGTTGCAATGTTCTCTTTGATTACGCCTTTAACCATTCCGAATCCGCCTTGGTTGACGTAAACACCACCGCCGGTTTTTGCCTCGTTGTAGGAAATGGAGCTATTGCCTTCCACTTTCAACGTACCGTTTTGCAGATAGATACCGCCACCGAAGTTGGAACGGGGATTTTGCGTGTCAACACCCGTCAACTTATTGTAGTTGATTGTGCCGTTAGTTATAACGAGCTTACCGTTAACGTAGATACCGCCACCGCGTATAGCTCCCTTGTTACCATCATCTTTAGTTGTTTCTACATTAGAGCCACCGATTGTACTGTTGTTCAACGTGAACAAATCGGAACTTGCGCCGTAGTAAACGCCACCGCCGGAGTAACCGTCAGCAGTTGTGTTACGTCTTACGACACAGTCATCCATAGTGAGAGGACCCTTAGCAACGTAAATACCGCCGCCGTCCATACTGGAGTTGTTGTCGCACACTTCGGTATTCTCAGCCATTGTGAAAGACTTACCGCTGAAGTAAATACCGCCGCCGTTACCGATAGCTATGTTTCCTAAACGACTTGCAACGTTTTCGGCAATAAGACCGTTGCGCAGTTCAAGCGTGCTGCTATCACCGCCAACGTAAATACCGCCGCCGTCGCCAAATGCGAAGTTGTCGCAGATAGTACCCTTGTTCATAACGAAGGAGCTGTTGTCAATGCATACGCCGCCACCGTTAGATGTGTAATATGTAGAAGTTGCGGTTACTGTTCTGTTGTATGCGATTGCTCCGCCGTTCATTGTAAACGATCCGTTGGTAACATAAACGCCACCGCCGTGCTCGTTTGCTTTGTTTGTAGTTGTGTTACCGAATATTGTGCCGGCTTCCATTATCAATGTTCCGCCGCTTTGTACGTGAACACCGCCACCGCGTTCTGCCGATCTGGAACCGGTAATGACGCCACCGTAGATTGTACCGTCTTTACCATTGGTATCAAGTTTAGCCAGGGGTTCGTCGCCGGTTACTTGCATAAGCGAAGGATATGTCAAGGAATAAGGATGCGCAGCGTTACCCCTACAGTCGTGAATAACCAACGTAGCTCCGGGAGTTACAGTGATTACCGAACCGCCCGATCCTGCGCCGCCGTTTTTACCGACGATAACGTTACCGTTAAGACACATTTCAACGTAACCTTGAATTTCCAAGTTTGCGTCCAAGTTAACGAAGTTGTCTTTAAGGTAGTAACGATAAGCGTTATTCTTGTCTGTACCACCGGTAATTTTACCGCCCGACTGTCCAATGATGTAGTTATCACTGTGCTCCCAGTCGTGAGTGCTCGTCGAAGGCTCAATCGGTTTAATGTCACCGATTGCCAAGAAGCCACCGCCATTTGACACGTCTGTTTTGCCAAAAGTCATGACTGCTGCTACAACAAGTGCCGAGCAAAGTATTGCAACCAGCAAGCCAAGCATTAGTTTCTTAGTTCTTGTCATTGTTATTTTACCTCGTAAAATTCAAATTTAACTGAAACATGCAACAAAAGGACACACAACGCCCCTTGTGTTATCCCAAAATATCAAAATTACGCAACGCCTCTTGAGTAACCTTGATCTATTCAACTCGTTGCACTCGTTCGTTCAGTGCAACCACACTATACTGCAAAAATTAACTTGTGTCAAGTTTTTTTTGTAAAAAACTGTAAAAAATAGGAAAAATCCCAGTCATATTTATTTTTTCGCCCATATGTAAAAAAAATCGCACCCCATGTCAATATTGGCGCATACGCGCACACGTAGTATAAAATACACGCGCAAAAGTGGTCTTGTAATATATATACTGTATTCACGCGCGCGCATGTATATGCACTCATGAGATACACTTTCGCGCATATATAAGGATAATTACCACTCCGACCTTGTCTCGAAGTCTTATCAATCCACGTTATTGCTATTTATCGAGCTGCCTACGCGTATGATTGACTAAAAAATACACCCACTTTACCATGAAATATCGACTTGGGATACGAAAAACAGAAATATAATGCAAAATAAAACAAAAAATACCCTCCCGAAAAAGGAGGGTATTATGTTGTTAAATTGACTGTGTTAGTTGTAGGTTTCTTATTCGAGACCGTCCAAAAGCTTGCGAATTTCGTCCACGAATTCGTCGTTGTCGCCTTGGCTGTTTTTACGTATTTCTTCGATGCGACGCATCAAATCTCTCTCATTGGAGGGAGTATAGGAAGCGCGCGGTGTGGAAGTAGGTTCAGCTTGTTCGGGAGCTTCTTCCGATGCTTCGGGAGCTGCAACTTCTTCCTGAACAGGTTCTTCCTGAGCAGGCTCCTCTGCCTTAGCAGGTTCTTCAACTACGGGTGCGCTGGCAAGATTTCTCAGACGCTCAATCTCGCGAAGCAGTTCGTCCGTACGGTCCAAGTCATCGTTCTTGGCAGGAGCAGGTTGCTCAACAGGTTTATCCGCAACAGGTTGAGCGCGCTTTGCAGGAGCGGGTTTAGCTGCGACAGGCTTTTTAACAGGCTTGACATCACTCGCGTCCTTAATTTGCACTACTTCATCAATCAAAGCATTGCTTGCTTCGTCGCCGTTGTCCAAAGCAATAATCTTTAGTCCGCGACCGTGAATATAGCTGTACAGGTGAACCAGATCCGTGGGCTGAGCAATGATACAAACTGCATCAATACCGGCAGCGTGCGAAATGGTATCCACTACGTCCACGTATATACGTGCGTCGAAGTCCTTACGTCCGCGACGCTTTACGCGCATCGTTGAAGCCAGCGTATATCCGCAAGCTCTGGCGTTTTCGTAAATTTCCTTGTGTTTACGTTCGCCTGCGCCGTAAATCTTACCGGACATCACCGAACCCATAACGCTGAGTTGATCGATGATATCAGCGTATTGTTCGTTATTGAGACCTACGTTATCCACGTCAATGAAAAAAGCGATGTTTTTATCTCGAAGCATTGTTGTACCTCCAAATATTCAATTACCCTTATTGTACAATATTTTATTTGATTTGTCTATACTTTCTTTGAAAATAAAACAAATATTGTTGACATAATCCGGCGTCACAACCGAAAAGTTCACAAAAATAGCCTGATATCTCGTTGTCCTTGTGTCCTTGTTCGAAATAATTGTGGTAAACTTTCTTGAGCCAGGTATCTACCGGAAAGACGTCGAAGCGCTTTAGTCCGAACAGCAATATGCAATCCGCCACCTTTGGTCCCACCCCCAAGAACTTGAGTAGTTCCTTGCGAGCAGCACCACTGTCCAGCCCCTTTAGCACGTCGAGGTCATAGCTCAACAGCATGCGAGCGGTCTCAAGCAAATACTTGTCGCGATAGCCTGCGCCCAAGCGAGAGTAAAACTCCACTGTCTGAGCCGCCATATCCTCTACCGTTGGAAACGCATATCCGTAATCGGTATGTTTGCCAAGCGCCGTACACAATCTGTCAATAATGAGCTGTATGCGTTTGATGTTGTTGTTGGCGGAAATGATAAAGCTAAATATCATCTCCGTCAAGTCCTGATTGAGTATGCGTATGCCCTTGCCGAAGCTCGCTGCTTCCTCCATCAATGGGGAAATGGCGGATATCCGCTTAACCTTCTCGGCGTAGTCCGTATCCAAATCGAAAAAGCGCCAAAAGTAATCCTTGTCAGCTGTCCTTACAACGACTTTGTCGCCGACAGTTTCCAGCTCGGCATATTTATCCTGAGAGTAAACGGCGTAACTTTCACCGTCCAAATGTTTGTAGCGGAATATCTGTCCGCACTCAAGTGTGTCGCGGACGTTGAAATATTCGCTCGGATATTTAAATGCAATTGGTAAATTCATATTTTTTTTACATTAGTGTGCCATTCCAGGCGCAGTCGAGCTTCAACTGCACCACGGTGTACTTCATTATATAAATGAAAAAGCCAAGACAATCGTATCTCGGCTTTATACATTATTGTACAATATTACTTTGCAACGGGATATACGGAAACCTGACGTCTGGTCTTGTCCTTCTTTTCGAACTTTACAACACCGTCGATCAACGCAAACAATGTATCATCCTTGCCGATACCAACATTGTTACCGGGATGAAAATGTGTTCCGCGTTGTCTAACGAGAATGTTTCCGGCGTTGGCAAATTGACCGTCAGCGCGTTTTGCACCGAGGCGTTTGCTTTCGCTGTCACGACCGTTCTTCGTGCTGCCCATACCTTTCTTGTGGGCGAACAATTGTAACTTTATGAACATCATGTTAATTTACCTCCAAATTGATATAGTCGGAATACTCTGTGTAGAAATCCTTAAGTCCGCACAGCATCGTGTTGAGTATGACGTCGGCGTCGTGCCGTTCATCCGCTGTGAGATGCTCAGGGAGAGTAAACCTAAGTGAGCCATCTTCCTCGTTGACCTTAAACTTGACGTTGATCTTTGCCACTTGCAGCAGCCCCAACAAAGCTGACTGAATAAGAGTGGATACGCCCGCGCAGACAATGTCTTCGCCGCTTTCGCCGTAACCGGTGTGGCCGCTTGCAACCACTTCAACGATGGAATTGTTTTTGCGTGTTATGGTAATATCCGTCATTAGCCTAGCGTGATGGAATTAACCTTGAGCTTGGTGTAGGGTTGTCTGTGGCCTTGACGTTTGCGGATGTTTTTCTTCGCTTTGTACGTAAAGATGTTGATTTTCTTACCTCTACCGTGCTCTACTACAGTTGCAGTAACCTTTGCGCCCTTGGCGTCTTCACCGGCCACTACCTTGTCGCCGTCTGCTGCCAGAACAACTTCCAGTTCTACTGTGGAGTCAACTTCGGCGTTCAAGAGTTCCGTTTCGAAAACAAGACCTTCTGTAACCTTGTATTGCTTTCCACCTGTTTTTACGATTGCATACATGTTTTTTTACCTCCTGATAAGTCTCGCTAAACAAGGGTGGCATATCTGCCTGTGGCAGTTTCTGCGCTTGACAAAATAAACCCTTTTTACGCGGCTAAGGATAATATTACACTTTTTCAACGGTTTTGTCAAATAAATAGCTGATAATATTATTTATAATTTGCACGGTACTAACTTCGGTATTCCGTATGCACGCATATTGTTTCCTTAGCGTTTACCATTTGCTTCAGCAGTTCCACGTCACCGGCGGAAGCGTGTCCGCTTGTGTGCAAATCGACGACTGTTACACCTAACGCTTGCAGTTCCGTCAAAAACTCCCTCATACAATCTGTTTCTTTGTAACCCGACCACAGGGAGTAAATGAGTGTCGCCTCGTGAATATCCGCTTCAACCAACAACTTCTTCAAGTAGTTCAACATAGTCGGACGAACAAGCATTGTAAAACGCTTCGTACCTTTTGCAATGCCTTTCAGTCCACGCTTGTTGTCAATTTCCAAAAACATATCCTTGCGTTTGCCTGCAACGGCACGCGGAGTAAACGCTACGACGTCGGGGAAAACATCCGGGCGCGGAACACGTCCGCCAACCGCAATTGCAATTTGCGAAACGTAGTTATCCATATAGGTAATTCGTCCGCTGCGCTTGCTTGCGCGATATATACTCACAAGCCTGTCGATATTGGTACCTGACTGCAATACGAAAACAGGACTGTCTGTTGCGCGCATAATTTCCGTTGCCTTACGTTCCAGTTCGGCTTCCGTCATCGTACAGGAATTCTTCCCCAGGTTAGTTCCTTCGTGAATGAGCACATCTACGTTTTTTGGCAGAGCAGCAAGTTGCATATCCTTATTCAGTCTGCCATGGAAACGGAAGTCGCCAGTATATAAGATGCTTGTTCCACCTGCCTCAAACAATAACATATGACTGCCAAATGCCGAATGGTCGCAACGGTACGGAGTAACAGTTATCCCGCCTATTATGAGCGGTCGCCCATGGTAATACCGTTTTACGTTTGAGGCAAGCTCTTCGCCGTGGAAACTCATCATCGCTTCCAAAACGCGATACGCGCCCGCGCCGATATAAATGGGACAGTCACGCTTGTATTTAATAAGCCCGGCGTGGTCCTCGTGATAATGCGATACAACAACCGCCGAATATGGCGTACTCAAAACTGCCTGCTCGAACTCTTCGTCACCACCGTCCAAAGCCTTGCCAAGCTCTACTAATATTTTCGTACTGCCGTAGGTAATTTCAATCAGATTCTCGCCTATCTTGTCCCGCCCACGAAGTATATTATATTGCAACGTTGCGCTTTCTTCTCGATGTCGTTCAGTGTTAGCCACAAGTTATCTCCTGTACTTTCAAATCAACCTTACAAAAGCGAGTTTCTTATCTACATAACTTCCTTTAAATACCTAACAAGGTCGTCGAAATTGCCGTGAGGGTATGCTGAAATATCCTTATTGTCAGGATTTAAAATGCAGTCGGTGACGAGGAACACCTTCATACCAAGTTGCTCCGCAATCATATCTTCGTTAACGTCGTTACCGACCATAAGACACTCGGCAGGGTTCAAACCCAAATTTGACACGATTTCCTCATAGTAACGGATGTTCGGCTTGCAGTAATGAGAGTTGTCGTAGTGAGTGATATATACAAAGTCACTTTCCGACAAGCCCGCCCAACCAACGCGCGCCAGTTGCGCAACAAGAGGAAACAGCGGATTGGTAGCCAATACTACCTGTACTCCGCATTTGTTAAGATTTTTTACAACTTGCACCGCTTTGGCATTGTATCCGCAGGCGCCCTTCGCCACGACAAATTCGTTGCGATAATACTCGTCAAATACAGGTATATCCTTGTACGCTTTGTCTCCGAATATGTCGGAAAAAACTTTCCAAAAGGCGTCGGAATTTACTACGCTACCGTCGTTACGTATCATCGCTGCGGTTCCTGCCCACACACCGTCGATAAGCTTGCTCGCTTTATACCCATGCGGCGCAAGTTTTGTTGCCAGACCCTTAAAATACAGCTTTTCGAAAACTTTCACGTCATTCATAGGTAGTAACGTACCATCCATATCAAACAAGACAGTTTTTATCATAATTTGTCCCCCATTTTATCAATTAAAATATACCACCCATATCCGACTATTGTCAACAATAACGGATTACTGTTAAATAGCAATGGATAATTATTTGCAAGTTGCCTATACTATCGACAAGCAGGAGGTAAGATATGGCAAAGAGCAAGCAAATTAACCATGAATACTACGCCAATTACGAAACGTGTCGTAACCGTCTGTTCGACATGTTCGATCCCGATTGGTTACAAATTGAGGACGCACATTTAAGCTACGAGGAGGCATTTGAGGACGACGATGAGTAACAGCAAAAAACAAAACAAAAAGGAAGAAACTACACAAGCAACAACCGAGACGCCCGTTAATGAAAACAACTGCAACGTGGAAACAACCAAGCAGGTAATGAGCGACTTGTACAAAAACGTTACGATGGCGCAAAACTGCGTAAAGACATTGCTACCCTACGTTGAAAATCAGGATACAACCAAGGCGTTGCACAAGCAGGTGGAACAATACGACCACTACGTTGAACAATTGGATGCGCTGTGCGAAAACTTAAACTTCGATCCAACGCCCGCGCCCAAGGCGCTGATATCCATGGCAAATATGGGAATCAGGGCAAAGATGCTAACAGACAAAAGCATATCCCACGTTGCAAAAATAATGTTACAGGGTACGCTAAACGGTATAATCGACCTGTATCGTTTAATAAAAGAAAACGAGGATATTCACCCCGAGGTGCATCTGCTGGAAAAACAAATTCTTCGTTATGAAGAAGGGTGCTTCGAGGAAATGAAAGGAATGCTGTAGTATTCCGACCAAACGTGGGTGGTAAAAAAACGACAGGCTATGTGAGCCTGTCGTTGTGGTTTTGTTAGGTTGTTTATTCGGCTAGGATTGATTTTTCCTCTTGTGTTTGTTGATAAGCCACGGTGTAGTAAGATATTCGCTGACAACGTCAACGGCAATTTTTAACTCCCTATCCGCCGCGTTACCGTCACACATAATAAACGCCAAGGCAATATCTCGAATACACTCGTACAGTTCCTTGCCGTAATTTACGCTGCTGTCCAGCATATCTATTTCGGCAAACAAATCGGAAAAAGCGCGAATATGTCCAATCGCAAGTTGATCTATCTTGTCCAAAAGAAATATTACGTGTTCGAAGTTCAAATATGCGCCGACAAAGCTCCAATCGTAATCCGTGTCGTAATAGCTATCGAAAAGGTACAGCAGGTCGTAGCTATCGGTAATATTGTCCATGAACTCCCCTTCGATTTCGAGGAACTTTCCATCGGCAACGGCTATCTTTAGCAAGATGTACTGCACTACTATATCCAATTGGTCGTACGCGTCTTTCAAGTTTACTTCAATGTTAGATTGAGTGGCGAAGTCCACCATCCGTGTTACTAACTCGCGGGCGTAAACGTAGCGATCCTGCGCATTGTCGAATAACTCTTGCGTATTCATTGTGTGCTCCTTGTGGATTTACTATTGTGGCAATATGGGGTAAAAAAATCAATACACCGATTGTACAAATTCAACCGGTCTTTACATAGGCTCCCCTTGATACAAACAAAGGGAGCCTGTTGTGTTATACAATCAATCTCTATTTGAAAAGGTTAGATAATATTAAATTATTTTTTAACCTTATCCATCATTGCAAGCCAAGGCTTAGTAAGGAATTCAGTTACAACCGCTGTTGCTATTTCTACCTCGCGCTCGTCGTGGCTACCGTCAATACGTGTAAAGCAACCTGCAATCTCTCCGAGATAACCAAGCATTTCACCCAAGATATCGTAGTCTTCAAAAGCGGCATCTACAAGTGCAAACATACTGGCGAAGTCTTGCATTTGTTCTTGAGCCATGCTTCTGAGTCTTACAATGGTATCCTTGATGTGGGAGTAATTTCTGTTAAGTGCAAACCATTTCCAGTTCATTCCCTGTGGAACATCTTTGAACAAATTGATAACGTCAAAGCTGTCCGTTATTTTGTCAATGAATTCGCCTTCAATGGGTAAAAATTTACCGTCTGCAAGAGCTGTTTCGAGCAACATATATTGAACTATAATATCCAACTTGAGGTAGCCTGCCTTGGGATTAAAATCTTTGCGAACGCTTGCCACAACTTCATTCATCTTGGATACAAGTCCGCGAGCTTTTTGATAGCTTTCCGTTGCACAGTTAAAAAGTTCTTGTTGTGTCATAAAAAGTCCTCCTTCGTGAGATAAATATAGCATACCAATTTGGCTGTTCAATGTCAATATTAAAACGACACATTTCTCGAAATTTTAACATCTAGCTGCAATCTATACTACGGCGCGCTATCGTCTATATGAGTCACAAGAAATATCGGATAAATATTTGAAACGGATACACAGGTCAAGGATAACAATAACCAACAGCTTACGTGACCGAGGTCAAACGTAAGTGCAACAATAGTTTTGCAACGTTTATAACGAGTGCAAAAAAGGGCTACGTAAATGTAGCCCCGAAAGCCTAATTGCCGGAAGTGTAGTTAATAAGAGCCTCGTTAAGCGCGTTTACACACGTGTCGATACTCTTTTCATCTATTATACCGCTCAGCAGTTTGGCAAGTTGGCAACGCTTGGAGTCCACACTGTCTTCCGACTTGTATATACTCTCCGCATTTGCCGAAATAAGTTTTACCTGCTCGATAAAATCCTGTAAAGTCAATGTTTTGTCAACAAGTTGCTTGCGCACGTTGCCGAAATACAGCAACTGGGTGTAAAAAACGCCGAATATATCGTTCTTCATCAGACTACTTAGGCTTTGACCTCCAATAGACTTGACAAATCGAAACATCGTAGAGGAAAGTGCGCCAATGGAAACGCCCGATACAATTATACGAAGCGCAATGGACAGGTTAAACGTCCTTACGCCTTGTATCACGTAAACGTCAAATACCGCAAACACTAACCCTACGATAAATGGGAATATTACCGCAAGATCAAACTTATGCAAAATATCCACCTTCATTTTGTTGACAAATAGCCATTTCAACAACTGTGAAATCAAGCAGGTTGTTACTGCGTACAAAATAAAGTACGCGTTGTCACTGGTGGCAAAGTACTGCCTCAACAGCGACACAAATGTTGTAAAATCCATAATCTGTATTCTCCTTAATGATAAATTTGAAAAATACAGTCCCCTAGATTTTTCTTTGTAAGGCGGTTAGTCCCCACTACTGCCTTACACCAACATTATACCATGCGCTGATATCGAAAGGCAAATTTTGTGTCAGTTAATTGTTTGCTTGTATATTTCGTTCTTGGGTACGTTGCGGTCCTTGGCTACCGCCTTGACCGCTTCGCTCTTAGTCATTCCGCTCGTCACGTAGTAGTCAACGTGTTCGGCTACCGTTAGCTGACAAAGCGGGTTAGTTTCCTTTGCGCTGTTTACCACAAGCACAAATTCGCCCTTGTCATCGTTAAAATTGTCCCCCAAGTGCCCAAAGCGAACTTTTTCGTGCGTCTTGGTAAGTTCTTTAACAAGGCAACACTCACGGTTGCCCAATCTGTCGTAAAGGTATGCAAGGTTCTCCTTAATGTCATGGACGCTTACGTAAAAGATGGAAACGCCCACTCTACCGTCCAACAATTTGTCGCGATCGGACTTTTTGTCAGGAAGAAATCCGTAGTAGGTAAAGGGCGGCTCGTAACCGCTCAATACAAACGCATTAACAAATGCGCTTGCCCCACTTACAACAGTATAAGGATAATTTTTTTCGATAAGAGCGTTGACGAGAATGTTTCCTGGGTCGTTGATTGATGGCATACCTGCGTCGGAAATTACCGCAATGTCCTCGCCCTTTTCACAAAAGGAAAGTACAAAGTCAAGCGACTTTCGTTCGTTGAACTTGTGATAGCTATATAACGGCTTGGTAATACCGTAGTGACTAAGCAGTATTTGCGAATGACGCGTGTCCTCACAAAATACGGCGGAAACATTTTTCAGTGTTTCCAATGCGCGATGTGTTATCTCAGATAAATTGCCTATAGGTGTAGCTACTAAATAAACCATATTTCAATTCCTTTCAACAGTACAAATTGATAACCGCAAAATTCACTGCGTACCGACACAATTGGTACGAGGATGTTCCACTCAAAATAATCTGCAACGAGCGGTTGAATTTATAAAGTATATTCTTTCTAATCCAAAGCGAGCGAAGCCTTTTTGAGGGGAATGCCCTCGTACCACGCTTTTGCTTGTGGCGTATAGTTTCCCTGTTCGTCACATATATACATAGGCGCGTGCAATTTGCAGTCCTGTTCGCCTGCCTTTACTCCGCGAACGAGCACAAGGTTCGGCTGCTTTCCCGGTGCAGGACATACAGGTAAGATTTCCTTGACTGCAACATTGTTGTCGCGACACAGGGTGATAATTTCGCAAATTCTATCCGCTTGATGCACCAAGTAAAAGTTACCGCGATTGTTAAGTACAGACGACGCCGACTGCACCACGTCACAAAGCGTTGCCTTGATTTCGTGACGGCATATAGCAATGTTTTCGCTGAGTTGCCGCTCACCGCTACCCACACGTCTGTAAGGCGGATTGCACACAACAACATCGACGTCCTTGACAATACTGCGCGCGTCCTTTAGGTCGCAGTTGTAAACGGATATCACATTTTGCAAGTCGTTTAACAGTACGCTCCTGTTCATCATATCGCACAGTTGGGACTGAATTTCCAACGCAACAATAGCCTTGGGGTGTTTTTTCTTGGCAACAAGCAGGCTTATTACACCGCTACCCGCGCCAAATTCCACGCAAGTTTTTCCGCGCATATCCCTGCAAAAATTGGCAAGCAACACTGCGTCGGTGGTAAAGCGGTACTCACTACTTGACTGTATAAGTTGCAATCCGTCGCACTGCAAATCTTCTATTTTTTCGTTTGGTTTCAAGTCTATTTGCATATAAGTATTGTACAACAAGTCAAACAATTAGTAAAGAGAATATAACGTAACACTCATCGTTACACTATCTAGTCCGTCTTTTTAAATATAGTCTTTACATATGACTATAAAAAAAAGCCCACGCATCGCGTGGGCGTCCAAAAGTTTGTGTTACGCTTCTTCAATAGCGCCAACAGGACATTGCGCTGCACAAGCACCGCAATCTACGCAGAGATCAGCCGCAATTTCGAATTTGCCGTCGCCTTCGCTGATAGCTTCGCAAGGACAAACACTTTGGCAACCACCGCATGCAATACATTCGTTACTGATTTTGTGAGCCATAACTGCTATTCTCCTTTTTAGGATACAATCATTATACCATACTATGTAAAAAATTGTCTATTTATTTACACCTGTTTTCCCAATATTTCTTCCAGTTCCTTGCGCGTTGCTGTTTCGTCAAAGGTTTGCGTGATGATAGTCAGAGTGTCACCTACGTGAATCTTCTTTTCTCCGTCGTCGTCCATACGCTTGACGTGATCGCTTGCTACAATTTCGCTTACCTTGGTATTTGAGGGCCACAGGATATCTCTTACCGCCTTACCTATCGCAAAAGCGCCGTCTTGTACGACAAATTCCATACGCAGTATTTGATGAGTCTTACCGTGATTTTGCTTGTGAATCATACGTTCGAGCAACACGTCGTACAACGGTTCGACGTTGACGATTTCGCAAATGAAGTAGGAAATAAATACCGTGATTGCAACGTAAAACAGGTTACTGAAACTCCAGGTACTTTCCACCATGAATACCAATGCCGTTAACGGTGCACGCGTACATGCGCCCATAAACGCACACATACTTAGCATCACGACGGTTGAATACAGGCTTTCGTTCATACCCATCACTTTGAAAAGTTCGCCCAATAACGCGCCAAGCAAGGCGCCGATTGACAACATGGGGATAAAAACTCCGCCAGTTGCGCCCGATCCTGTACTAAACGCTATCATGAGGAAACGAATGATAAGCAATACGAAAATTATCTTCCACGAAAAGTTTGCGTCGGCAAGCTTGACGATAAGTCCTCCACCGCCACCGAGAGCATCAGTACCTTGGAAGTTTCCAAATGCGAGCATGCCGATAACAGCCGTCAGCACAAACACGATAACCAGTCGCGCCCATTGGGGGATCTTCTTCAGCTTGGTATCGTAAACCTTACCTATTACAAAAACGAACAGATTGTATCCGCAAGCAACAGCTGCGATAACAACGCCCAAAACAAGCGGTATCCAAATATCCGACATGGCAAATTCGCCCATGATTGCGCCCAGTCTTACAACTTCGCCTGCTTCGTTGGTTAAAGCAAATAACGGCGCAGGCGCATGCCCTATCGCAAGCGTCCACAGGTTGGACGCAGTTACACCGAACAATACCGATGACATTGCCATCAGGAATATCATGGGAGTAAAGCGCTTGTGCGCCTCCTCCAAGGCGAATAAAATACCCGTAACGGGCGCTGCGGTTGCAACGGCAAAACCTGCGCACGCGCCACCCGTCATTATGTAGCGATCCCAACTGTTGTGCGACAACGGTAACTTGCACGTTCCGCCACCGATTGACGTACCTAGCAGTACGCTGGGTCCTTCACTACCGAGAGGCAGTCCGGCAAAAAAGCTTATCCAGCTGTTAACGATAACGGCAATTGCGGTACGCAACCAACGGAAAGTCAACAGTCCCCTCAAAACGCCTTCGGCTCTTGGAATACCGCCGCCCGCAGTTTCCGGCGCCCAGCGTTGCAAAAAGTACATTACAAACGCCAACGCTACCGCTCCCGCAATGATTACGGGAATCATCCAAAGATGCGCTTGCGCAAAGTGGTAGATTTCAACGGATTTTTCCGTTAAAAACTCCGCCATCCATTTGAAAAAATACACCACCGTACCTACGAGCAAACCTGTAAAGGCGCCATAGACGAATACCGGTAAAATAACGTTTTTAAAATAACTTTTGTAGTCTTTTCTTTGCATAATACCTCCGACCAAACACAACTAGTTGTCGGGATTTAATTTACAGTAATAATTTCAGTATGTCCGACGGACGGTCACATAGCGCAATGGGGTGAGAATTTGCCAGCTCATCACGTTTGCCAAAGCCATAGGTAACCGCTACGACGTCTATTCCGTTAGCATGAGCGCCCTCTACGTCGTGTAGCGTATCGCCAATCATCAGACACTGCGTTACGTCCCAACCGTTGTCCTCAACAAGCTGACGTAACACCTCCGCCTTGAAACCGCGTTTTTCCGTCTGTCCGTACACGCAGTCAAAGTACTGCTCTATCCTGTGATATTTAAGCGACTCAACGGCGTGCGGTTCGTACTTACTGGAAGCTATAGCCATCGTAAACTTACCGCTTTGGCGCAGTGCTTTAAGTACATCGACAATTCCGTCGTACAGGTAGCTGTTTTCGGCGGCACGGTCGGCGGCAAAAACTCCCTTGTGCAGTTCGATTGCTTCATCACACCGCTCGGCGCCAACAAGGTGAGTGTAACTGTCCGTTAACGGCGGACCGATATGTCGCGATAGGTCAACCGTTGCAGCGTCCACGCCAAAATGCGCAAGCACCTTGGTAAATGTAGCGTATATACCGGGCGAGGTGTTGTTTATTGTGCCGTCGAAGTCAAAAATAATGTATTTATATTGTTTAGTGAGTTTGTTCATATATACAGTATTGCGAAGCTTATAACCGCTCATGCGCGCGCTTCACGGAAGCGTTGCACCTTGGGATTAGCAGGTTTAATAACTACTCCGAACTTGTAGTATAGGTAATTTTTAAGTTTGCTGAGCGACACGACGTCACGGTCCTCGCATTCCAGTTCGTAGTCAACGCGACCGCAATAGACGTTTTTGTCTAGCTCCAACGTCCACTCGTTAAGCTGAAATTTGGCGCGAAACGTATCCATACTGCCCAGACAGTGCATATCCTCCAAATTTACGCCGAAAAGCTGTTTCATTACTTCTCCACGGATACCGTATCTAAGCAATTGACTTGCCTGTTGAGCAGTGAGCGCCTGCTCGCGTTCGTCGCTTACCATCACGCTTTCGATCTGCGACATGCGGCGCTTGTAGCACAAAGTAAAACTGTCGCCCTTTTGCCGTATGCGCACCATCGTTTCATTGTCCATGCGGGGATAGCCGAAGTAATAGTTGGTTTGCAACTGCGGTACAACGTTTGCCTTTTCGTATATTATGTTGTATTCGCGTTCGTCTAAAGCTAATTTAAGTTCCTGTTCGATGTTTTTCATAATTTATTTACTTGTATCTATTACGACACAATCGCTTGTGTCCAGATTGGCAAAGTAGCGGTTTTCAAGAGGTATCCACTTGTTGACAAAGTTAGCCAGCCCTTGCTCGCCTTCACGCGCAAGCAGTCGCTCGTGTTGTACTTGCTTATCAACCGTGAAAACGATTGCCAAGTCGTAAAACTCCCGCAAACTCGGATGCAACGCATAACTGCCTTCCACTATTACGACGTTTGTTTGCCTGAGCGTTACCTGTCGAAAGGTTTCCGTTGAGCAGTCATACGCAAGGTAGGTAAGTTGCTCGGCGCACTTGCCATCCGAACGTGAAAGGTTGCTCCTCACCGTTGCAAGCACTTCGCGTAGCCGTTCGTAGTGAATATTTCCGCCCAGTTGAGCAATTCGCTCAGCTGTACGTAACGACTTGGGCAAGAAGAAATGATCGCAATGAATAACCGCCGCGTCAAAGCAGGTTGCCAAACGGCTAGCGTAAAACGTCTTGCCCGATCCGCAGTTGCCGTCTATCGCTACTATTACACTCCGTTGACTGCCTGTGACGAGCTTGTTAATCTCGTCGCATAACGTTGTCATAACGGGGTTGGTAACTATTTCATCAACGTTTGACATCAGTTCTTTTTGCGTCCCTTGGAACCTGTGTTGAAAATTTTGCTCATTTCTTCAAAGAAAGTTGCGCTGTCCTTGAACTGACGATATACTGCGGCAAATCGGATATATGCCACTTCGTCCACTTCCTTGAGCCGTTCCATAACCCAGTCGCCTATGGTTTGGGAGCTGATTTCCGACTCCATGCTGTTATACAGGTTCTTTTCGATACCGTCCACTATCTCGTCGATTTCCGACATGGAAATGGGACGTTTTTCACAGGCGCGAACGATGCCGTTTTTCAGTTTTACGCGGTCGTAAGCCTGACGGGTACCGTCACGCTTGATGACAAGAAACGGAACAACCTCGATGGTTTCGAAGGTGGTAAAACGCTTTCCGCAGGCAATACATTCCCTGCGACGGCGGATACTGTTGCCGTCATCGGTGGAACGGGAATCTATAACCTTGCTGTCTTCGCAACCGCAGTACATACATCTCATAATTTTTTACAACTCCTTATTGTGAGTTTTTTCATACGTTTACAATTTAACTTTATACAGAAAGGCGCAGTCGCGCGCAAGAGAAGGCAACCGAGCGTCATCGCAGGGGAGTGTACTAGGCGTACATGACCCAAGCGACACGAAGGTTAACACACTATTGCGTGATGAATGTGGCTTTCAATCTTGTGAGTATTTCTTGATATTCCTGTTCCGGATTTTTGCCCTCGTTATCCAGACGGCGCAAAGTATCCTTATCCCAAAAACGGGCAACGTTGGGGGTGATTTCGTCGGCTACTACCAAGCGACCGCTTGTCCTGCCAAATTCGATCTTGAAGTCGGCTACGATTATCCCCACCTCTTTCATGAGGTCGGTCAATACCTTGTTGATACGCATGGCGTTATAGCACATGACGGACATCTCTTCCTGCGTGCACAGTTCCATAGCGTAGGCGTGGTATTCGTTGATAACGGGGTCGCCTAGTGCGTCGTTTTTGTAGCAAAATTCCAAAACGGGAAACTTGAGTTTTTTGTGATACTCCATGCCAAGTCTTTGTTGCATGGTGCCCGCCGAATAATTGCGTACTACTACTTCCATTGGAATCATTTCCGCAAGCTTGACTACGCAATCGTTGTCGGAAAGTTTTTCAACGTAGTGGGTTGCAATATTGTTTTCCTCCAACACCTGCATCATGATGGCGTTTATTTCGTTGCTCAACTTGCCTTTGTTGGGGAAGTACATCTTGCGCTTGCCGTGATACATCATTGCGTCGTCCCTGAACTCGGCTATGGCGTGCGTTTTGCTTTCCGTAGCCCACAGGCGCTTGGTTTTACCTTCCGAAATAAGATTAAGCTTAGTCAGTTGCATAAATGTGACTCCTCGTAAAAAACTTTTGCCCGCATTACGCGATGAATGTACTTTCGAACTATTTTGTTTTGTACACCAGTTCCACCGTACTACCGGCATAAACGGTAATTTCGAAATCTTTACCTTTGATTTTTTTCTTATCTACAGATGTTGCCTTGACAAGCTTCTTAACGTAGTCGGGCAGATACAAATGTATGTGCGCTTCCTTTTTGCTTTCCAGCTTGACTGTCAGTCTGCCCTTGTCGCTATCCTGTATTGCTGATACGACAACGTTGTTTTCCGCAACAAATTGACTGAACTTGATATTGCTCCATCCGTCGGGAATTGCAGGGAAAATCCTGACTATTTCGCCGCTTGAATACATAAGCATTTGCTGTACCACGTGCGTAAACGTCATATTGACGTTGAGTTGAATGGGAACTTCCGTTCCGCTACCGCATACGCCCATGTTTCGCCAGTCCTTATCGACGAAAGCGAGGTTATTCATCATGCAACCGCGCACCGCGCTTGTAAGACAGGAATATGCCCCGTTACCGTCGGCAAGTCGAGCAAAAACTGCACCCAGTACCGTCATATTGTAGCTATTTTGAGAGGAGGTTTCGTCCTTCTTTTTTTGCGCCGTGGTACGGTACTTATCTACAGTTTCGGCATCGGACAGCCAACTGACTTCGTCGCCGAAGTAAGCAGGATACAGCGTACCGTTGGATACGCCTGTGTAGTCAACGGATACTATGGAGTTGATAAATTCCTTAAAAGCTCCGTCGCTTGAGGTTTGCTTAACGGGCATAGCGTCCAGTAGCTTTTGCCAAGCGGCAACGTTGCCCTTAATATTGTGAATCTTGCAAGCTTCGATGAGGTTAGTAAGTAAGTCCTTCGCCAAGTCGAAATCCAAGACGCTGTTTTTCGCAATCACAGGACGATCGGTAAAGTTGCTGTGCTCCGAAAGTCTCAACGGTAACGCCGTGGGACTTATTTCCAACCCTTCGTCGCCGAACTTGATATAGTCAACGTAAAACGCCGCAACTTCCTTCATGAAGGGAATGAGCCTGTTTTTCAAAAACTTGGTGTTTTGACTGACTTTTGCGTACTTGTAGTACAAATTAGCCAAGAATGCCGCACAGCCGGAGTAATGCACCGCAAGCACGTCCGTACTGCCCAGTCTTCCGGTATTGGGAGCGGCAACGACAGGCACCACTACGCCACGGCAACCGAATATACGCTGAGCGTTGTTGCGGTAATCGTCGAGGTTATTCCAAAAATACTCGAACGTGCGCTCCATGTAGGGGAGCATGTTACCCTGCAACATGTGCATATAATTCATTTGCATTTCACCACTTGCCGTTGCAAACGACCTAGCGGGCAAGTAACTTCCGTTCCACAATCCGACGGGCGAAAATACTTCCGCTTTACCCTCGTCTGTCATGCAGGCAACGGACAGATATCTGCCGTACTTGTAAATCAACTCCGTAAGTTTGGAGGGCATCGAACCCGTTTCCGCTTCCAGTAGCATTTGTTCGATACTTTGCTCCTGCTCCTTGCCTAACTCGACAGTTGCGCTGTTGAACAGCTTGGAGTGAATTGACGCGTGCGGTTTGAAAAGCTTTTCGTAGCCGTCCTTAATGAGGGTCAGTTGCCCCTTGAGCTCGGAAATTTCGCGATCGCGAATACTGTTGACAAAAGTTTTGACAAGTATCAACAGTGACTGCGCGCGAGATATTTCAACGTGGTCGCTTTCCGCGCGAATACTTCCACCCAATATATACACTTTCGCCACCGCGCCGAAATCGGCACCGTTATCGGGATTGCGCGCGGCAAAAGTAACGAACTGTCTGTCATATTTGGCTTCGACAGCTTCAAGTTGGTTGACAGCTTCAATGCTTTCGGGTAACGACACGCTGAGTTTAAGCGAAATGAAACCGCCGCCCTGTTTCGTCACGCGGTAAGCCACAAGACCGTCCGCACGTGACACGAAAACACTGCGCTTGTACTTGGTGTCTGCTACAGCATACGACACCGTTGCTTCGCCGTTTTCCATATCCAGACAGCGCATATAATCCTGCGTTTGTCCCGATTGCGAAAAAGTCATGTTAAACTGACAGACGGGTAAGGGATACTCCACGTGCGGTCGAAAGTTCCTTTGCAAAAGCGCCTTGGGCAATACGTCCTGCGCCCCCAAAAAGTCACCATCTTCGATACGCTGTTTCGTTTCCTCGATTCTGTCGGAAATGTCAGGTACTACCGTGGTATGACCCTTCCAGGATAGCGCTACGTCGTTGAGAAGTATTTTTTCCTCACAAGCTCCGCCAAATACGTTTGCTCCCAATTTGCCGTTGCCTAGATACAGCCCTTCGCGCCATAACTCCGTCCACCAACGTGAAGGCGTGTTAAATTTTAAAACGTTTGCGTTCTTTTCAGCCATAATTCACCTTTCTTGTAAAAACTCCGCAATTACTGCGCAGTCCTTGCAAACAAATTTTCCCATATACATTCTAGCAAAAAATTGACAACGTGTCTATAAAGTTTATCAAGTAAAATATAATTTATTAAAAGAATAAATAGCCACACTACCGTTCACTATTGCAACAGTGCATAAAAAAGGATTTGCGATTAGTCGCAAATCCCGTGCGTTTTAGTGAAATGGGTGCTTATTTCACCACTTCCACATTACCCATAACGGTAACCTTACCATCTTCAATTAGCAGACCGCCCTCGTGCCACATTTGATAAACGGGCAAAGCCAATTGTTTTACCGCGCGCGCAGTACACTGCTTTTGCACGTCCGTTGCAAGGTAATGAACCTCCAAGTCCAATCCTTTTACAAGCGCCAAGCCTTGCCATATACCGTAACTGTCGTAGTCTTCATCCGGCGTTATGTGATACGTTTCAAGCTGTAACATTGCGCCTGCCGACGCGCCCATAACCGTGCCGTTGAAGCTCTTGACAGCGTCAACTATTCCCAATTGACGCATACGCGCAATGGCTTTTTCCGGCATGCCACCGGTAAAGAACAGCATGTCGGCATTGCGAATTAAAGCAAGGTGATTGCCACCGTCGTACGGATTGAGCCAAGCTATATCTTTTTCGTCGTAACCGTAGGACAAAAATGGTCGCAAGATATTGTCGTACTTTTCGCCGCCCTTGCCGTAGATGGACAGGAAACTGTCGTTATCCCACGCTTGCGTTTCTCGATATGCCAACGGAAGTATCAAAACGCGCGGCTTGGGTGCAAAAATCCTGTTCAAATGCGGTCGCGCCCAGTCGCCGTCAAAGTTGTAGTAATTGAGTAAAACGTTTATCATCAATATAACTCCACGCCGTCCTTGTGTACGTAGGCGTATGCAATCTTATGTTCGGGAATCGGCTTTCTGCCAATGGTTATGGCATTTGCAATAAGGCTCTTGGCTTCGTCCAATCCTTTGCCGTTGTGATACACTTCGCACAGCACGTCGCCCTTATTAACCTTGCTACCAAGTTGCACTTTCATAATTACGCCAACGGAGAAGTCGATACTGTCGGTTTTTTGCATGCGACCGCCACCCATGTGCGTAACCGCCCTACCGATATCGGCTGCAACCATGTGTGTGACGTAACCGCTCTTGTCCGCTACAACCACGTCCTTGGTTCCTATAACGAACTTTTCGGGGTGCAGTATGTAACTTGCGTCACCGTGTTGCGCCTCCACCATTTCGGCGAATTTATTAAGCGCCTTGCCACTGTCGATAGCGTCCTGAAATGCAACTTCGGCGGATGCTAACGTGTATTTGCCCGTCAAGGCAAGCAGGCGCAACGCCACTTCCTTTATTTCGTAATAAAGACGGTTTTTCTTTCCGTTCAACACTTCCACTATGCCTATAATTTCCAGACTGTTACCGACGTGGTCGGACAACGGCTGTTGCATATCGGTAATTAACGCCCCAATGCGTTTGCCTGCAAGAGTTCCGATTGTTACCATCTTCTTGGCAAGCTCCAACGCGCTCTTGGGGTTGGGCATGAATGCTCCGCTACCGTACTTGACGTCAAGTAGTATTGTGTCGGAGCCGGAAGCAAGTTTTTTGCTCATGATGCTTGCACAAATTAACGGAATGGAATTGACCGTACCCGTCACATCACGCAAAGCATAAAACTTTTTGTCGGCGGGAGCAAGGTTGGCTGTTTGACCGATTACCGCGCATCCCACGGATTTAACTACGTTAAAAAATTCTTCTTCCGAAAGTGCCGTATCGAAGTTGGGGATACTTTCCAACTTGTCGATTGTTCCACCCGTAAAGCCCAATCCTCTACCGCTCATCTTAGCGACGTAAACGCCACAGCATGCCAGTATCGGAGCAAGCGCAAGCGTCGTGCTGTCGCCGATTCCACCTGTGGAATGTTTGTCAACAACCGTACCGCCCAATGCAGACATATCTACAACGTCGCCACTGTGTAACATTGCGTTTGTCATGGCGAAGGTTTCGTTATCCGTCATGCCGTTTAGCAATATTGCCATCAAGAGGGGCGATATCTGATAGTCGGGAATCGAACCGTCAGTAAAGCCGTTAACGAAAAAGTTTATTTCCTCAACGGTAAGTTCTTGCTTGTTCTTTTTCTTCTCGATTATATCAATGATTGTCATATATTCTCCTGTAAAGTTCCTCGTACTGCTGAGCGGACTTGTTCCAACTGAAATCCGTTGTGGCGGCCTTCAATGCAAGTGCGCTCCACTCCTTTTCGTTGCGGTAAAGATTCAGGGCTTGATTGAGTACGTAAAGCATGTCGTGCGCGTTGTAGTTGGCAAAGGTAAATCCGTTGCCCTCTGCACCGTACGCCTTAATACTGTCCTTAAGTCCGCCCGTTTCGCGAACGATAGCAACCGTTGCGTAACGTGAGGCTATCATCTGCGACAGTCCGCAAGGCTCGCTCTTGGAGGGCATCAAGAACATATCCGCTCCGGAGTATATCTTGCGCGAAAGGTCGGAGTTAAAGGTAATTGCCGAAGCAACCTTGTCGGGATACCTCTTGGCAAGCTCACTAAAATACTGCTCGTACTCCCATTCGCCCGTGCCAAGCAAAACAAATTGCATATCCTGTTGCAATGCTTCCTCTATTACCGTCTTAACCAGATCAAATCCCTTGTGTTGAGCAAGACGTGAAATCATCGCAACAATGGGAGTCTTGGAATTGACGGGCAGATTGAGCATTTTTTGCAACCCAGCCTTACAAACTGCCTTGTTTGTCAGATCCTCTGCCGAATAGTTGGCAAATAATGCGCTATCAGTTGCGGGGTCGTAGTAGTCGGTGTCGATTCCGTTGAGTATTCCGCAAAGCTTGTGCTCGTTGCGACGCACGATAAGGTCCAGTCCGTGCGAATAGTAGTCGTACTTGATTTCCTGCGCGTAGGACGGGGATACTGTCGAAAAATAATCGCACAGTTCTATTGCGCCCTTCATGAGGTTTAGCGCGCCCTGATACTCGACGTAGTTGCTGTAATTGCGTGAAATACCGAACAGGCTTTCAAGTAATCCCAGGTCGTACTTGCCTTGATACTCGATGTTGTGAATAGTAAACAGCGCCTTGATATCTTGGTAGTTTACGTAGTGGCAGTACTCTGTCTTAAGATACAGTAGCGCCAACGCCGCTTGCCAATCGTGACAGTGCATTACATCTGGGTAGAAATTAACAAACCCCATTGTATCCAACGCCGCCTTACCGAAGAATGCAAATCGCTCGCCGTCGTCGTAGTACCCGTAAAGCCCGTGGCGCTTGAAATAGTACTCGTTGTCAACAAAGTAGTAGGTAACGCCCTCCAGCACGTAGCGGAAAATCCCGCAGTACTGCTTACGCCAAGAAAAACTGACGGAAAAGTTACCCATGTATTCCATTTTGTCGCGGTACACCTGCTTGATATCCTGATACAGGGGCAATATTACCCGCACATCGTAACGCTTGGTCTTGACAAGCGCCTTGGATAAGGAACCCACCACTTCGGCAAGACCGCCCGTTGCAATAAAGGGAGCCGCCTCGCTTGCCACAAACAAAATTTTCTTTTTCGCAACTCTCATAATTATCCTCTTATAACATTGTACCCTTCGCAATGAAGTAGGGAAGTTCGGCGCAACCGGAAAGCGTACGCCTGTCGCTGATTACTACGTTTTTGTCGGTAATGACTGCGTCCAACTTGACGTTGGAGCCAATGATTGTCTTTTGCATGACGACGGAGTTTTTAATAACGCTACCCTTGCCCACCTTGACGCCACGGAACAGAATACTGTTTTCCACCGTTCCTTCGATGGTACAACCGTCAGCAATTAGGGAGTTGTTGACAACGGCGCCCTCAAGATATCTTGTAGGAGCGGAGTCGCCCACTTTGGTGTAGATATCGCGCGCTCCGTACAACTCGTCGCGAACCTTTTTGTCCAGTTGCTCCATGCTGTGCTTATAGTAGCCCTGCAATGAGTCGATTGCTGCGTAGTACCCGTTGAACTTATAACCGAAGATACGCATATCTTCCACATTCTTTGCCAGTATGTCTCTGCTAAAGCTGGTGTGGCCGTGCTCTAGCGCGCGTTGCATGAGATCCAACAGATATTCGCGCTTAATAATCATGACGTTGATGTACAGGTTAACCTTCGTCTTGCCGTTGAGTTTGGGAGTAATGTTAATATGTTTTACCCTACTTTTCTTGTCCGTGTCCAGCGTGATATAGTAGTGAGCGTCGATACTTTTTTGCTCGCTGTACGCCATAGTTATATCGGCGTCGTTTTCCTCATGGAAGCGCAACATATCCGCAATGTCCATGCGCGCAACGCCGTCGCAGTCATAAATAACCACGTATTCCTCGCGACGACTTGCCAAAAATCCCGATACAGCCATCAGCGCTTCCAGACGCGTCGTGTAGGGTTTTTCCATGTCGTTACTGTAGGGTGGGAGCAAAATTATACCGCCGCCCTTACGCGCAAGATCCCAATCCTTACCGCTACCGAGGTGGTCGATAAGCGATTGATAGTTGCTCTTGGTGCTGATGCCAACTGCGGTTATCCCCGCATTGACCATGTTGGAAAGAGCAAAGTCAACAAGACGGTAACGTCCTGCAAAAGGAATAGACGCCATGGTCCTGCGCTTTGAAAGTTCGGGTATGTTTTTTTCCTGTATATTAGAGAAAATGATTCCTAACGTCGAATTAGCCATTTTTTATTCCCCCTTTACGTCACTGTCAAGCATTGCTCCGCCCTTTACATTAGCGCCTGCGCCGATTTTTATACCTGCGCCAAGCACGGCAATACCTGTTGCTTTGGACCTTTCTTCGCCGACGGTGGCGGCTTCTATTACGACGTTTTCGTCAACGATGGAGTAGTTGACCGTAGCTCCCGCCTTGATTACCGTGTTAGCCATTATTACGCTGTCGCGCACTACTGCGCCTTTTTCCACCACCACGTTGCAGCTTAGCACCGAACGTTCTACCAGACCGTCAATTTCGCAACCCGGCGCCATAAGTGAATTGACAACCTTTCCCGTGTTGCCTACGTACACAGGGGGAGCAAGCGCGCTACGCGAGTGAATCTTCCAATCGGGGTCGGCAACATCGAAAACAGGCTCCGCGCCAAGTAAATCCATGTTGGACTCCCACAGAGAGGATATCGTTCCAACGTCTTTCCAGTAGCCCTTGAAAATGTAACTGTACATTTTTTCACCGGCGTTGAGCATTGCAGGCAAAACGTCCTTACCGAAATCCTTGCTGGATGATGGGTTTTTCTCGTCCGCCTCCAGATAGCTGAACAGCTTGTCCGCGGTGAATATGTATATACCCATCGACGCAAGATTGCTCTTGGGTATCTTGGGTTTTTCCTCAAATTGATATATCGAACCGTCGTCCTTAACGTTGAGTATGCCGAAACGCGACGCTTCTTCGATGGGGACTTCGATTGCGGCAATGGTACACGCTGCACCCGTCTTTTTGTGAGTGGCAAGCATCTTGGCGTAATCCATCTTGTAAATGTGATCGCCCGAAAGTATCAGCACGTAATCGGGATTGTACTTGCGCATGAAACTCATGTTTTGGTAAATTGCGTTTGCCGTGCCTTCAAACCAGGATGACTTTTTCTTGGCTTGATATGGCGACAAAATGTGTACACCGCCAAACGCGCGGTCCAAATCCCACGGCTGTCCGTTACCGACGTATTCGTTGAGTTCCAAAGGTTCGTATTGCGTCAAAACGCCCACCGTGTCAATTCCCGAGTTGATACAGTTGCTAAGCGGGAAATCGATAATACGGTACTTTCCGCCAAATGGAACTGCAGGCTTTGCAATGTTGTTGGTGAGTGCGTACAGCCTACTGCCCTGTCCGCCTGCAAGAAGCATTGCAACACATTCCTTTTTTCTTTGCATAAACGTCCTCCTGTAATTAACTACTTCTTGTACAATATTTACATACGCAATGAGTATATCACAATATTTCATATATTTCCATAGGATATTGAAAATTTTACGCAAGTAATACAACAAAAAAAGCTCTCTTTTTATTCAAAGAGAGCCGTTAGGTAAAGATATATCGTAAACGTCGTCAAATGAAACGGTAAGATTGTTGTCCAAGATAAGCTTGCGCTCGATTTCGGAAAGTTTTTTCAGGCGCGCTTCTACCGTAAGATACGCACCGCCTGCCTTTTTGCCGTCGGGAACAAAGTACACTATTTTTACAAGCGGACGTTCGCCAACAGTTTCCTTTAGCAACAGCAGTTTTTCGTTGATTTCTTCCACGCGCGTCCCTTCAAGCAAATATTTCTCGTCTGTAAGGCGCGCCACTTCCTCTATTTCATCGTCGTAGCCCTTCAATGCGGCAAAGGGTGAAAACTGCGCCGCTCGGTCGTAGTTGGACATATGGGGGCGATTTTTTGACACGTGATGAGGTAAATTTATGATATCGTCGTAATTGTTCATGTCACTCCTTTATTTGTAACTTGTAATTACGTGAAGTTTCTCGCATTTGCTTGGAGTTGAGATAAGTCTAGTTGGGCAGTTGGTTAAGCGTACTGAGGTTATGATGCGTAATAATCAAAATATAATATATTTTCACAGTGAGTGGCTAGAAGCGAGGTAGGCGAGGCGCACGCGGCCTGACCGAAGGGAGCGTACTAGGCGTACGTGACCGAGGGCAAACGCAAGTGGAACAAAGCATACCGAAGTTTATAGCCGCTCACTTGCGATGTCCGCCGATCTGGTTATTACGCTCCATTGTCGTCGCGCCCTCCTCAAGATTCATTCCCTTGACAAGGGCATTTTTGCCGTACTTTTTGTGCACCTTCAACACTGTCTCTTGCAATGCTTCTTCCTTTTGCAGTTGTTCGGTTTCTTTATCCTTTTGCTTTTGCGCCCGGTCATAGTCGGTAAATATATCCATCTGAATATATTGCTCATGAGGTACTCTACCGCAATCCAACACGTGATTTGCAACGACGTACATGCGCCGTACAAGTAGCTTCGGGTCCACTATCCTGTCGTACAGTTCCATTACCGCTTGCGTTATCTGTTTGGTCGAGGACGTGTATCCTTTCAGATTGATGGAACCGTGCGCACTCTTGGGAATTTTCCTCCCATAGTGGTCAATTACCACTTCTCCCTTATATTGGGAACGGATTTCCTCGTTTGTAAGGTTTTCGATATCGTAGCCGACAGTCAGCACCATTTGATTTGTTTTGAGGTGCTTATCTACCAAGTCCAGCACGAGCAAATCCGTCATTTCCTTGACTATCAACCTGCCCTTATCGAAAGTATAAGGCTCACTCAGCACCTGTCCCGAACTTATGCTGTTGGTACTTGGTTTATAGCTCTTAATATCCGCCATAGTACAAGGCTCATAACCCCAAGCATGGTCGATGAGCAACTCGGCATTGATCCCGAATAGTTTGTACAGTAGCTGTTCGTTGGTGAGCGAACAACGCGCAACGTCACCCATGGTAAACAATCCGTATTGGTTGAGTTTCCTCGCATATCCGCTACCCACGCGCCAAAAGTCGGTCAAAGGCGTATGCGACCACAACAGCTTGCGGTAACTCAGCTCGTCCAGTTCGGCAATACGTACCCCGTCTTTATCTTCGGGGCTGTGCTTGGCAACGATATCCATTGCCACCTTACATAGATACAAATTGGTACCTATACCTGCCGTTGCCGTAATGCCCGTCTCCGTCAAAACGTCCTTGATAATCTTAGAGGTCAACTCACGCGCGGTTAATTTGTATAGCTTAAGGTATTGCGTTGCATCAATAAATACTTCGTCTATCGAGTAAACGTGAATGTCCTCGGGCGCGACGTATTTTTGATATATCTTGAATATGCGCGTGCTGTATTCGACGTACAACCCCATACGGGGCGGCGCCACAACGTAATCCAATGCCAACTTGGGGTTAGATTTTAACTCGGTCGCGCTGTACGACTTGCCTTCCAAAGCCTTGTTAGGCGAATAAAACTTGCGCGTTGCGTTTATACTGTTTACCTTTTGTATAACTTCGAACAGTCTTGCTCTACCCGGTAAGCCGTAGGCTTTCAATGATGGCGAAACAGCAAGGCAGATGGTCTTAGCCGTCCTGCTCTCGTCGGCAACTACAAGGTGGGTTGTCAATGGGTCAAGTCCGCGTTCCCTGCACTCGACAGACGCGTAAAACGATTTTAAATCTATCGCGATATATTGACGCACTGCTACCACCTCCTTTTCCGTTGCATTGTAGGTTACATGTTCTCTCCGCAATGACTTATTTCGAGCTTGCGCATAGCTCACAGCTATTGCGAACATAAGTTCTAATTTATTATATATCAAACAAAAGTATTTGTCAAAACTTATTGTCAACTTTTTTGAAAAAATTACACCCCACCATGATAAAACTTCACGATGGGGTGTGAAATTGCTTACTTTACAGCGTCCTTATTAAACTGCGTAACTATATGTCAATGTTACTGCTTCAGTGTTTTCGGAGTCGATGTTGTTCAATCCGAAGATTTTGCGCAACGCATCAATCTTTTCGGGAGTGAGCGTGTCGCCTTGTTCCATTTGGTCAATCTTGGCGGAAACTGCATCAAGCTGTTCCTCGCTCAATTTGGAAGCAACGCCAATGTCCTGATTCTTCATCACGCCGAGAACAATATCGCTTTCAGCAAGTTTCTCGACAATCTCGTCCGCGTCTTCCACCGTCAATTCGTCCTTTTGCGTGTATGCGTACAAATCGGCTACTATTTGACCTTCTTGATGGAAGTCGATTTCCGTCAGTTTGACGTCGCCCAGGTCAATACCTATGTTTCCCGCAAGGGACGCAACCAAATCGTCTATTACCGCCTTGGTGTCACTACTCAACTCGTTCATAACTGCGCCAATTCGGTCAAACAAATCTTGCAAATCATCTACGTTGCCCTCCTCGAGCAAAGCGGAAAAGTCGAAGTTTTGCAAGCCGTTAAATTCCTTCACAAGCTTACCTACGTCGGTTAGGACGTTGCATATCACGTCAATTTGAGAGGATAGGTTGATGACCTGTTTGTCGTCAACCTTTACGCTACTGACCCACTCGAAAGGCTTGGCTCCCAAGGAACTGTACATCTTGCAGATTGGCGACTGAACGTACTCATCCAGCATTGTTACGTAATCACCCAAGACTTCTTCTATTAACTCACCGAAGGAACCTTTTTGTCCATTGTCATCAGGGTTGGTGTAACCTTCGTCCTCGTCGTAGTCTATTTCGTCATCGTACTCAACAGGGTATCCCTCGCTGGCTTTAGCGCTTGACGTCACTTCGCCTAGCGTGTCGTTCAAGTTAACCATAGCGTTGGTAACCTTGTCCGCCTGTACGAACAATCCGGTAAATACGATACAAACTACCAATGCAACCACTATTCCCTGAACTGCGCCTATCGCAAGACCTATCAGGCGGCGCGGCTTTGCGCCTTTCTTTACGAACAGCTTGCATAAGGGATATGCAATTGCCCAAGTGAGCAGTAACATCACGAAGAACAAAAGCAAAAACATTATTACCTTGATGAGACTCTGCGATAGCGGAATGGCGAAATCTGCCATGGATTCGGGTAATTGACTTGTTATCAACTGCTTAATGTAGTCTTGCAAACTGGTGTTTTCGCCATCAATTGGCACTTCCACTGTCATAACGGCGTTGGCAACCACTCCACACAGGGCAAACGCCACAATTACGCTTAGCATTATCAGGACAAGCCGCAACAGTGCGCGACGTGATCCACGCAACAGCCCCAACAGCAACCCAAACACAACGGGTAAGGCTGTAAACGCAACCATTGCATACACAATGTAGTTCATAAATAATCTCCTTTTATAACTATATTATTGTGATTTTGTGCACGAAATAATCTCAATTTTGCACCCCATTATACTATCACAGTGTAAAGTTGTCAACAACAGCAAACAAAAAGAAAAAAGCTGACGCATAAGCGCCAGCTTAATTTCACAATGTGATTACTCTTCAACGAGGGTTGCGAAGTACTTGATTGTACGAACCATTTGCGTTGTGTAGCTGTTTTCGTTGTCGTACCAAGCAACAACTTGTACTTGATAAGTATCGTCGTCGATCTTAGCAACCATGGTTTGTGTTGCATCGAACAGACTGCCGTAGCTCATTCCGATAACGTCGCTGCTTACGATGGGATCTTCGTTGTAGCCATAGGACTCGGTAGCTACGCTTTGCATGTGAGCGTTGATAGCTTCCTTAGTGATGTCGTGACCCTTTACTACTGCTACAAGGATTGTGGTTGAACCCGTGCAGGTGGGAACGCGTTGAGCGGAACCGATGAGTTTCTTGTCCAGTTCGGGGATTACAAGGCCGATAGCCTTTGCTGCACCGGTGGAGTTGGGAACGATATTTTGAGCGGCTGCACGAGCACGGCGAAGGTCACCCTTGCGGTGAGGTCCGTCAAGCACCATTTGGTCGCCTGTATAAGCGTGAACGGTTGTCATGATACCGGACTTGATGGGAGCGAAATCGTTCAAAGCCTTAGCCATGGGAGCAAGACAGTTTGTCGTGCAGCTTGCAGCGGAAATGATTGTGTCGCTAGCCTTCAAGATTCCTTCGTTTACGCCGTAAACAACTGTGGGAAGATCGTTGCCTGCAGGTGCGGAAATGATAACCTTCTTAGCGCCGGCGTTGATGTGAGCCTGGCTCTTTTCCTTGGAGCAGTAGAAACCTGTGCATTCAAGCACTACATCTACTCTGTGCTTTTTCCAGGGAAGTTTTTCCGCCTTGGGTTCTGCGTATATGATGATCTTTTTGCCGTCAACCGTGATGGAGCCGGGAGTCAATACTTTCTTACCGTCTTCGCTGAGTACGGGTTCTTCGCTGGTGATCTTGTGACCCATAGCCACATAGTTACCTTGCGCTGTGTCGTACTTCAACAGGTGAGCAAGCATCTTGGGGCTTGTCAAGTCGTTGATAGCTACGATTTCGTATCCCTTTGCGCCAAACATTTGACGGAAAGCAAGACGACCGATACGTCCGAAACCATTGATTGCAACTCTTACGTTTTTTGCCATTGTGAGTTTACCTCCAAAAAAAATTATCGTTAAGTTTAACAATACTTTACTTACGCCAAGTATTGTGGTACAATACCAATTGTCATTATACCATACGCTAAATTGTTTGACAACACTTAGCAATAAATTTTGGTTATAAAATTCCGTTACGGATAACATAAAATCTATCTATAAATATCTATTGGAGGTACTACAATGCCACTTGTTACAACGAAAGAAATGTTTGCAAAAGCCTACAAGGGCGGCTACGCTATCGGAGCGTTTAACGTAAACGATATGGAAATGGTTCAGGCCATAGTCGAGGCGGCAAACGAATGCCGTTCGCCCGTTATACTTCAGGTATCGGCAGGCGCAAGAAAATACGCAAATCCCGTATATCTCAAGCACCTTGTACAGGCCGCTGTGGAAACGACGGATATCCCCATTGCTTTGCACTTGGACCACGGCGCAGATTTCGATATATGCAAATCCAGCATTGACGGCGGATTTACTTCAGTAATGATTGACGCGTCTTCTAAACCCTGGGAGGAAAATATTGCCATTACCAAGAGTGTTGTTGAATATGCTCACGCTCACGGCGTCGTTGTAGAAGCCGAACTAGGCAAACTTGCCGGCGTTGAGGACGACGTAAAGGTGGACGCTAAGGACGCAATGTTTACAAGCCCCGACGAAGTAGAAGAATTTACCGCCCGCACAGGCATTGACAGCCTTGCTATCGCTATCGGAACAAGCCACGGCGCTTACAAGTTTAAGCCGGGACAAGACCCCAAGTTGCGTTTGGACATCTTGGAAGAAATCGGCAAACGTCTGCCCAACTTCCCCATTGTTTTGCACGGAGCAAGCAGCGTTCCTCAAGACAAGGTTGCAATTGTAAATCAATACGGCGGCTCCATGCCTAACGCAATCGGTATCCCCGAAAGCGAACTGAGCAAGGCTGCAAAGATGGCAGTATGCAAGATCAATATTGACAGTGACCTGCGCGTCGCTTTCACCGCTGCCGTTCGTAAACACTTTGCCGAGAATCCCTCGCACTTCGATCCCAGACAATACCTTGGTGACGCTCGCGCCATGATGAAGGAAATGGTAAAGCACAAGATCATTAACGTTTTGGGAAGCGCCAATAAGGCATAATAACCAAACACATTAAACAAAGCAAAAGGCAACCGAAGTTCGGTTGCCTTTGTTGATATTGATCTACATTTGATTTTGACCAAGTAAATATCGCGCTAGTTTGAGACGGTGATATTGATTGTTACCTGTCTTTATATAAGTCCACAAGGTTCAGCAGAACCTCAAGGCACTGCTCCATTTCTTCGAGGACGGCGTATTCGTATCTGCCGTGACAGTTGTAACCACCTGTAAACAGATTAGGACAGGGCAAACCTTCATAGCTGAGACGCGCTCCGTCCGTACCGCCACGAATGGGGACCACCTTGGGTGTAACGCCTGCTTTTTCCATTGCGATAATTGCATTATCCACAAGGTGAATATGGGGTAAAATTTTCTCCTTCATGTTGTAGTAGCTGTCGGTAATTTCCACCTCTACTACGCCGTCACCGTACTTTTTGTTGAGTAGCGCAACTATCTCGGCGAAGAGCTTTTTCTTTGCTTCGAACTTTGTTCTGTCATGGTCGCGGATAATGTAGTCGCCCGAAGCGGCGTCGCACGTACCTTGCATATTATCCAGATGGAAAAAGCCTTCGTAACCGCTGGTATAACGGGGGTTCTGTTCGACGGGTAACATTGATTGAAGTTCCATAAGCACCAGGCTGGCGTTGAGCATAACGTTCTTAGCCGTGCCGGGATGTACCGACATACCGTGCACAGTCACCTTTGCCGAGGCTGCGTTGAAGTTTTCGTATTCCAATTCGCCAACACCACCGCCGTCAACGGTATATGCGCCGTCTGCTCCAAAGCCCTTAACGTTGAAGAAATCCGTACCGCGCCCCACTTCTTCGTCAGGCGTAAAGGCTATTTTTATCACCCCATGCTTGATTTCGGGGTGCGTAACAAGCGTCTCAACAAGTTGCATTATAGTTGCAACGCCCGCCTTGTCGTCGGCACCCAGTAACGTCGTACCGTCGCTACATATTATCGTCTTACCTACCTTATCCGCCAATTCGGGGAAGTCGCTAGGTGAAAGCACTCGACCCTCTGCCAATGCAATGTCGCCGCCCTTGTAGGCCTCGGTAACGATAGGCTTTACGTCCTTACCGGTAACTGCCGAGGACGTATCCACGTGGGCGATGAAACCAAGCGTGTAACCGCCCTTGGTGTTGGCAGGGATTGTTACGTACACGTAACCGTACTTATTGTCCATACGTGCCTGCACTCCCATATCGTTTAGTTCCTTGAGTAATAGTTTCAACAAATCCTTTTGCTTAGCGCTACTTGGAAATTGCTCCACGTCCGGCACCGACTCGGTGTCAATCTTTACGTATTTAATAAATCTATCTAACAGTTGTTTATTCATAATTCGTCCTTTATATCTATTTTTTTACCCCATTCTCGCTTAGCACACACATATTTCGAAAACAATGCTTTTTACGTTATTCATCCGTTGAAGGCGTTAGAAGCAAGTAAGACGAGGCGACCGCGGCTTGACCGACAGGAGCGTACTATACGTACGTAACTGAGGGCAAACGTATGGGCAACAATGCATTACGATGCTTATTACGCCTTCACCCCTCTGTCTTCGTCTAAATAGGTTGCCTCAAGATCCGCAATGTGTATAAGCAAAGCCAACTTGTACTTGGCAAGCGCTTCGCTTAATGCGTAACTACCACCTTTTACTCTTTCGTCAAAACCGCCCATGTGCCAGTTGATTGCCATAGCCTCCTCGACGGTCAACTTCATATACTGGGTGATAATAAATACGGATTTTTCACCGTGTCCGTAAGGAAACTTTTCCTCCACCTTGTAAAACGGTTTTTTAACCCATTCGTAACCTTCCTTGACGTTGCGCAACTCAGTGACGTAGTAATTTATCTTGCACACATCATGCAGCAACCCGCATATTGCAATGCTTTCGTCCGAAATGACACTACTGTAATTGTCGCCGAATTCATTTCGAACCAGACTAAGCAAACGCTTATAGACGTTTAGCGAGTGTTGACACAAACCGCCCTGTTCGGCAAGATGAAACCGAGCAGACGCCGGTGCTGTGAAAAAGTCGCTGTTATTGATGTACTCCATCAAGGCTGACGCGCCATCGCGAGTTATATACTTGGTGTATATGTCGATAAATTCCGCTTTGACAATATTTATATCAGGCATAAAAATACTCCTTAATTTGCATTTAATAATAACTAGAACCGAAGATGCTCAAGCCACTCAGTTTTGTTAAATCGGGGATTGGCAGGACTTGTGGAACTCAACTTATATACGGGGATTTGACCGCTGTAAACCGACTTGGTGAGCTTGTATGCAGTTGAACCGTTGCAAAGAATTTTTGCTATCTTGCATTTGTTCAATACGCGCGACAAATCCACAAGTGTGTAGTCGGTAATATCCGCGTCCATTGAACCGCGTATTTGGCAACTTTCCACTATATCCCACAATGCAACACCGTTGTTTAAACACAGATTTTTTTTCTCTTGCACAGTTGTTACAGGCTGTTCATTGAATGCCTCACTGAGCATAGTCCAAAATCTGTTACACCTGTTGCCGTAGTAGAAATCCGTCTCACGCGACTTGACGCTTGGGAAACTTCCCAAGATAAGCACCCTACTGTTGCTGTCAAAAACAGGCTCAAAGCCGTGAAATTTACACATACCTACATTATACTACACTTTTTGCTTGAGAGCAATATATCCGTAACGTTTGTTGTTTACGGCAAACATCGTAAAACTCAGCGCCACGGATAGCAATTCGGCAACTGGGGTGGAAATCCATATACCGTCGAGCCCCAAGATAAGTGGCAAAACGAATATGCACACTATCTGAAAAACAAGCGTACGGCCAAAGGACACGATTGCGGAAATCAAGCCGTTGTTGAGCGCGGTAAAAAATGAAGAACAGAACATACAAAAGCCGCTGAACAAAAAGCATATTGAATACAGTCGCATTGCCCGAGCGGTCATTGTCATCAGTTCGGGGTTGTTGCGAACGAATATCCAGGCAATGGGTGTGGCAAGCGCAACGCTTAGTCCGCACATAATAACCCCCGTGACCGCTATTACTATCATAGACTTGCGGAAGATGTTTTGCAGTTCAAGTCGGTTTTGCGCTCCGTAGTTGTATCCCACAATCGGCGCAACGCCAAGGCAGTAACCGATGAATATTGCGACAAACACAAATGACACATACATTATAACACCGTACGCCGCAACTCCGTCGTTACCGGAAAGTTTTAACAGTTGCCAGTTGTAAATAATGGACACAAGCGACATTGCAATGTTACCGAGCAGTTCGCTTGAGCCGTTAAAGCAGGATTTCAATATTGCCCTGCCGTACCACTTAGTCTTGACAAAACGGAGCAGACTGCTGTTTTTGCAAGCGAAGTAAATTACGGGCAACAACCCGCCCACGAACTGCGAAAGCGCCGTTGCAACAGCCGCGCCCACTACTCCCCATTTAAAGACAGCAATAAACAGCGCGTCCAATACCATGTTGGTTACGCCGCTACATACGGTAAAAACAAACCCCAATGTAGGTTTTTCCGCCGTAATGAAGAAACTTTGAAACAAGTTTTGCAACATGAAAAAGGGCATTGCGCAAATAAGTATCTGCGAATAGGTAACGGCGTGCTCCAACACTTGCCCTTCGGCGCCAATTAAACTGGCAATGGGACGTAGCAAAAAGAAAAAGCCCGTGCCCAAAACAACGCCCAAAACAAAGGTTACAATTACCACCAACGTAAAGTACTCGTTGGCGCGTTTCTTGTCCCCTTCGCCTAACGTTTTGGATACTATTGCCGTACCGCCTGCGCCGAACATAAAGCCCACGGCGCCCAGTATCATGATTATCGGCCAAATGAGATTGATTGCAACAAAAGGTTCCTCTCCTGCAAAGTTGGACACGAAAATACCATCCACTACCGAATATATGGAAGTGAATATCATCATGAATATCGGCCCCATACAAAAGCGTAGGAGCTTACGATATGTGAAGTTGTCGGAGAGTTGAATTTTCACACAAATATCTTATCGTAACAACTGTTAAAAGTCAATTTATTACGCTTAATTGCGCAGTTTAGATAAGTAACATATTTTTTTGTAAAAACATATTGTGAAACAGACGAGTCACGCGTGATTTGTCACTGTGTGACAAGTCAAATACTAAAGTCAAGGTGAAATCTTGGCGAAATGGAGGTAGAAATGTTCAACGGAATGTTTAACGACGGTGGCTGTGAAGGCGGCAACTACGGCGGCGGCAACAATGGCGGCTGTGGCGGTGGATTCGGTGGCGGTTGCAACTGCACCTGGATACTGCTCATCATCTTGTTCCTGAGCTGTTGCGGTGGAAAACTAAAGAACTTTAGCCTGTGCGTAAATCCCTGCTGTTTGATTCTCTTGATTGCGTTGCTGTTCTGCAGTGGCGGAATGAAGCTCGGCCCGGAATGCAAATAGTTAGCTAAACAAAACTCAACTTGTACATAACAAATGACGAAAGGCTACGTCGATTGACGTAGCCTTAATTATTTTCCTCATCTTCCATTTCAATTTCCTTATTGGCAAAGCCCTTGCCGATAACTTCCTTGACGTTTTCGACGTAAGCAAATGCCGTCGGGTCCACCTTGTTGATAATACGGCGCGCCTTGACAAGTTGCGAGCGGTTGATAACGCACAGCACCATTGTTTTTTCCTGATGGGAGTAACCGCCCATAACCTTGATTGTGGTTACGCCGTGTTTTAGTCCGGCTGAGAGCGCCTCCGCCATTTCCACGGGTTTGTCCGTTGTAACTTCCAGCTCGATTGCGGAAGAAAATCCTTTGAAAATAGCTTCCTGCACTATTTCGCAAATGAACAGCGCCGATATGGAATAAATAAACATATTTACCGCATCAGTGGCGCTCTTGGATACAGCCCAATATACAAGTGACGAAATGCCGATGACTGTTGCGTTAGCAACAAGTATAAAGCGCATAGCCAAACTACTGCTCTTTTTCGAATGGCGTTGAATGATAAGTCCTACGATATCCGTACCGCCGGTAGAAGCGTTAACGGCTAACAATAGGGGCAACGACAAACCGTGCAAAGCTCCGCCCAATACGACGTACAGTACCTTGTCACTGGTGTCACCCGAGTTCATTACCTGCTTTACCATATCCGCAACGTTAAGTACGCGCAGAACAATCAACTCCACAGCCAACAACAATAAGTACACAAGCGTCTTGACTGTGAAACGTGTACGGAAACGGAAAAAGCAGTAAATAATGATGGGTATGTTGATAGCCACAATCCAAATGCCTGCGGACAAATACCACTTAGACGCGTCCAGTCCCGTCAGCAAAATATCCAATATGGACGACACACCAAGTACACCGCCGATAATAGCATTAGTCGGAAGCAAAAAAACTTCGACAGAGACGGCGGTGGCTAAACTTGCACCCAATATATACAAAAACTGCTTAAGATTGTATATAAATGTTTTTTTCATTGGAATGGTAATTACCTCCATAATACATTTCTTTGAGAGCGTAGTCGCAGCTCAGACAGGCAACCGGTGGCAACTGACCGAAGTGTGTACTAGATGTACACGGCTGAGGCAGTTGACACACATAGCCTGTAATAGACGATGAATGTGCTTTCAAAGCTTGTAGCTCCTGTTAAATGTAGGACGGGAAAATATGTCGTTGACGTCCTTGACAAAGGTAAAAGCGTGTGGGTCGCGGTTTTTGATAAGCGCCCTAAGATGCTTGCGTTGTCGGTACTGGATGATTACCATAACGACCTTCCTCGGCGGTGCGTTAGGGTCGGAGTTGACCACATCCATGCAGGTACAACCGCGCTTGAAGTACCGAGTAATATCGGAAGCGATTTGTTCGTACTCGGTGGTAACAATCATGAACTTTTGGGGATGATTGAAACCGCGCTTGAGCATACCCATACTGGTTGAACCTATAATGACGTACGTTATCGAGTATATAACAATGGCAATGTCCGCTCCAACTTTCCACATGACTATTATGCTACCACCGAAGGTGATGATAAAGTTAGAAATTAACAGCACCTTAGATAAGTCTATTTCGGGATGATACTTGGAAACTATCCTTGCAATAATTTCCGTACCGCCGTTACTGCCGTTTTGCTCGTAGGCGATATACATTGCCAAACCGATAAGGATACCGCCGAATATTATTGCAATCAATCGCGAATGATCGAATTTCAAATCGGGCAGATACGCCAACACGGCAAGCGCAGCCGTACACACTATTGTTGACCATATCGTCTTGAATGTGAAATCGCCACGCAAAAAGATGAGTGAACAAATCAGCAAGGGAATATTGATTATTATGTACACAATGGACATAAGTTCGTCGTAACCCATGCTTGGAATAAGCGGATCGACAATGTAGGTTAAAGCGGAAGAAAGTCCGCTAAAACCGCCTGCAATCAAGTGATTGGGGTTGACAAACGTGTACAGTGATATAGCGTTTAATATCGCTGCGAACGTTACCAGTGCATATTCTTTGAGCTTAATCAAAAAGCCTTTTGCCGTGATTTTTTTCAAAGTTAAATCCTCGCGTGAAAAAGAGATTTTGCATCGTGATTTGCATACAAAATCTCTGTAAATTAAATATAATATTTCCACCAAAATATGTCAATTATTTGACAAAAAAATATCTGCAAAAATTGGTCGGTCTTATGCGTGCAATCGCAAAATTTAACAAATGTCCGACAAGTACGGGCGTGTACCGAACTTGTCGTCATTGCGGGGGATGCTGGGGTATGCGGCTCCCCAGCGAAAGTCTAATCAAATAAGGGCGTGCGTCACGCCCTTCCTTGTTAGTCCGACCGCGTGGATGCGTAGCACACGAAGTGCAAGGTTGCAAGGCGTATGCCGCCGTCAACCAAGTCCACGCGCGTTTGGTCGGAACTATGCGTGCGGTCGTATAAGTATCACGTAGCCGTTTCGTTGCAGGTGACACGTATTGTTATACTTGCGCCCGGTCAGCGCGTCTTCGTAAACGTCTCCCAAATACAGGTTGTATCCATCACTTCCACGGTTGACGGCTACTATCACTTGTGTTTGCGTGTCGGTATCCACGCGTTCGAATGCGTAAACTCCCTTTTCCGCTACGAGCTGATGGAAGTGTCCGTCGGCAAAGACGGATAGCTTGCGCAGCTCTCCCAGCCTGCGGTAAAAGTCCAACATAAGTTTATTTTCTTCACCCCAGGGGTAGCAACAACGGCAAAATGGGTCTTTGTAACCTTCCATTGCTACTTCGTCACCGTAGTAAACGCAGGGGAAACCGAACATAGTATATTGAAGCACCGCGGCAATCTTTAATAGCTTGCAACCCTCTTTGTACTGTTGGTCGGTTAATTTAGTATGCGCCATGACTTCCTTACTTGCATTGTCCAGACGGTTGCCTGCAAGGTTGGTAAGTATGCGAATTGTGTCGTGAGTGCCGAGTATATTCATTAAATTATTGCGAATATATCCCGGATAGTTATTTACAAGGTCGAACACAACGTGGGACAACGCGCTTTCGTTGCCGTCGCGTACAAACGCGATTATTGCATTCATCAGCGGATAGTTCATGACGGAATCAAGTTGACTCCCGTCTAAGTAATGACGGCGCACGCCGTAGTCCACCTTGTTGGAGGCATCCTCCCACACTTCGCCAATGATGACCGCGTCGGGTTTTTCTTTCTTGGCGGCGGTTACTATCTTGTCTAACATTTCGTCGGCGATTTCATCCACCACGTCCAAACGCCAACCTGACGCACCCGCTTTAAGCCATTGACGAACGATGCCGTTTTTACCTGTAAAGTACTTTTGCGCGTCGGCGTTAAATGCGTTAACACGCGGTAAGCTTTGAAAGTTCCACCAACACTCGTAACTACCGTCAGGATAGATATTAAACCAATCACGGTATGGGGAATTTACGTCATTGTACGCTCCGCCATCGCCGTACTTGCGGTCGCGGTTGAAATACTTGGAGCTCGCACCAACGTGATTGAACACACCGTCAAGTATCACCTTGATACCGTATTTATCTGCCTGTTCGATAAGCTCGGTAAAATCCTCGAGAGTTCCGAACATGGGGTCAATAATTTCGTAATCTTCGGTGTCATACTTGTGATTGCTGTACGCTTTGAATATGGGGTTGAGATAGATGGTCTTGACATTAAGAGAAGCCAGATATGGAAGTTTGCTTGTTACGCCCTTGATATTACCGCCGAAAAAGTCGCGGTTGCGTACCACGCCGTCCTCCTCGCGGAAAAATGGCTGTTCGCCCCAATGCCGCAATATCTTGTCTTCGTTGGCGACCGTGTCGCCCGTAGCGCAAAAACGGTCCACCATTATCTGATACATAACGCCACCATTCAACCATGTTGGCGTATCATACTGTTTTTTGTAAACGGAAAGTTGCCATGGGCGTACACTGTCGTAGTACATACACGCACGCTGATTGTCGTCAATGCCGATGTACCGCTCAAACGTTACTCCGTCCATTACAAAGTAGTACCAGTACAGTCCCTTTTTCAGCTTGACGTCGGCAACGAAATTATCGTAGCCGTCGCCACTGTGGTCAAGGTACATTGTGTACTCCTTGTAAAATCCGTTACTGTCGCCATATATCACAAGTCTTACACAGGTGGGGGCAACTTTTTGATGAATTTGCAGACGAATTCCAAATTGCACATTTTCCGCTACAGCGCCAACAATGCTTTTGTGAAATTCGTCCGTAGGGTTATATCTGACGTAGTCCATTACATTCTCCAAATCTTGGTTGCGTATTCCTTTACTGCACGGTCGGCGGCAAATCTGCCTGCTTCGGCAATGTTTTTCAAGGACATGCGGTTCCATTTGTTAACGTCCTGGTACGCTTCGTCCATTTTTTCGTAAACTGCCATATAGTCGCTAAAATCGGCAAAACACATATATGGGTCGGCAATAGGATAGTTTCTCAACAGATAGTTGCTGATACTTTCGAACGTTTCGCCTGCAAAGCCGTTGTTGAGTTCTTCCACTATTACACGAAGCTTGGGTAACTTGAAATAGTAGTTCGTGGAGTTGTATCCCGCTTCCCACATTTCAGCAACTTCCTTAGCGTTCATGCCGAATATAAAGATGTTGTCGTCGCCTACCGCCTCGCTCATTTCCACGTTTGCACCGTCCAGTGTTCCCACTGTCAATGCGCCGTTAATCATGAACTTCATATTACCGGTACCGCTTGCTTCCTTGCCCGCAAGAGAAATCTGTTCGGAAATTTCCGCCGCGGGGATAAGTTCTTCTGCCATGGTTACGCAATAGTTTTCCATGAATACAACGTTTAACTTTTCGCGGATTTTGGGTTTAGATTCCAGTTCCTTTTGAATACAGCAAATAAGCTTGATAACTTCCTTAGCGGCATAGTAGCTGGGCGCCGCTTTCGCTCCGAAAATAAACGTCTGAGGAGTAACATCCAAGTCGGGGTTTTCCTTCAAATCGTGATAAAGAGAAATAATCTTGAGCACGTTGAGCAGTTGACGCTTGTATTCGTGCAGACGTTTTACCTGTACGTCGAAACGTGTAGCGGGGTCAATTTGCACCCCAAGTCGTTGCATTGCGCGATTAGCGAAGCGGTCTTTGTTTACACGCTTGATAGCAGCCATCTTTTCGTGGACAGCCTTGTCGTCGAGGAAATCATTGAGCTTTTTGAGTTCACTTGCGTCGGAAACAAACTTGTCACCGATAAGCTCCTTGATCAATCCCGTAAGTCCCGGGTTGGACTGACAAAGCCATCTTCGGTGAGCAATGCCGTTTGTGACGTTGGTAAACTTGGAAGGTTCCAGCTCGTAGAAGTTACGGAACAGGTCCTTTTTCAAAATATCGCTGTGCAGTTCACTTACGCCGTTGACGTTGTGCGAAGTCAGTATGGACAGGTTAGCCATACGAACCTGACCGTAAGCAATAACGGCAAGGTCACTGACCTTTTTCCAATCTTGCGTTTTGTCGAAATATTCACGACAGGCGCGTTCGTTAATTTCCACTACTATCTGGTAAATACGGGGCAGTAACTTTTGGAAAATATATTCCGGCCAGCACTCCAAAGCCTCCGCCATGACGGTATGGTTGGTGTAGGCAGTTACGCTCTTGACCAAGCTCCACGCGTAATCCCAATCGAGGTGATATTCGTCAATGAATATACGCATAAGCTCGGGTCCGCACAAAGCAGGGTGCGTGTCGTTGATGTGAACGGCGACAAGGGATGAAAATTTGTCAAAGTTTCCGTAACGCTTGTAGTGGTCGGAAACAATATTTTGCATTGCGGCAGACACGAGGAAGTACTCCTGCTTCAAACGCAAAGTTTTGCCTTCTTCGTGATTGTCGTTGGGGTACAGCACCTTAGTAATCATTTCCGCTTGGGATTGTTCCTCAAGTGCACGCAAATACTCCCCTTGACCGAAAGTGCGGAAGTCAAACGGCTTATTATTGCGTGCAGCCCACAATCTAAGCACGCCCACTGCCGTTGCGTCGTAGCCTTCCACCACCATGTCGTATGGAAAAGCCGTTACCTCCTGACAATCCACTTGCTGGTAGATGGGACCTTGATCCGTCCAGATTTCCCTGACTTCACCGCCGAAGCGTACTACTTGTACCTTGTCGGCACGCTCCTTGAGCCACACGTCGCCACCGGGCAACCAGTTTTCCGGTAATTCCGTCTGCCAACCATCTACAATCTTTTGTTGGAAAAATCCGTACTCAAACCTCAACGAGTGACCCATAACGGGGTAGTTTTCCTTAGCAAGACAGTCAAGATAGCAGGCTGCAAGTCTGCCTAAGCCGCCGTTGCCCAAGCCTGCGTCCGGTTCGCAATCGTACAGTTCGTTCAAGTCAACGTAGTAGTATTTTTGTAACGTGTCGGCGAATAAAGATTCCAACTCCATGTTGAAAAGATTGTTTTTGAGACTGCGTCCCATCAAAAATTCCATTGACAGGTAATGCACTCTTTTTCTGTCTCTTGCCTTGTGCTGTTTGTTGAAAGCTGCGCGTTTGTCCAGTAGCATTTCCCTAACGACGCTTGCAACACAACGATACAGTTGTTGGTTGGTCAATTCCGTTGCCGATACGCCGTAGGATTTATTGGACGCACTTTCTATCATGTCTTTTAATTGCGCTTTGGTAATAGTTGTAGATGATGCCATTATTTTGTCCCCTTGTTTTTTACTTGTTTTGTAGCGGGTTTGTAGTAGTACATCACGGACGATGCCGGTATGGTAAACTCGGCGTAACCTTCGTTATTCGTCGTGACTGTTTCCACTACTTCTACACCCCTTCCGCTGTAACGGTATTCGTCACTGTTCAACACCAACTTATACTGTCCTTGATCCATGTAAAAACCGTACTTGTAGTAGTCGGACAGACTGAAGTTGATGATGACAAGTACGGTATTACCCTTCTTGTCCAAGCGCTCGAATGCCAATACGCTATTTTGACTGTCGTCAGCCAGTAGCCACTTGAATCCTTCCCAATTGGTGTCGTTTTGGTAGAGTGGCTTGTATTTTTTGTATGCCTTATTAAGATTTTGAACAAATAACTTGTGGCTGTCGTGCTTGGGATATGTCAACAGCATCCAGTCCAATTCCCTATCCTCGTTCCACTCGTTCCATTGCGCAAGCTCGGTGCCCATGAAGTTGAGTTTCTTGCCCGGATGCGAAAATTGATAACCGAGCAACGCTTTGAGTTGAGCAAATTTAGTGTCGTAGTCGCCGAACATCTTATTGATAAGGCTGCCCTTCAGATGTACCACTTCGTCATGTGACAGTGGCAACATATAGTTTTCACTGTACGCATAGCACATGGAGAAAGTCAGCTTATTGTGATGGTCTGCACGCCACAAAGTATCCGTCTGCGCGTAAGACAGCACGTCGTTCATCCAACCCATATTCCACTTGAAATTGAACCCCAGTCCGCCAACATAGGTGGGATGAGTAACCTTGGGGAAAGCCGTGGATTCTTCCGCAACGAACAATGCGTACGGACAAGCTTCAAACACTTTGCAGGATAATTCACGCAAAAAGTCGATTGCTTCGAGGTTTTCCTTTCCTCCCCACTTGTTGGGACGCCACTCGCCGTCATGCCTGTCGTAGTCGAGGTAAAGCATGCTTGCCACCGCGTCAACGCGCAATCCGTCGAAGTGGAATTCTTTAAGCCAATACGTCGCGTTGGAAATAAGAAAACTTTTTACTTCAAAGCGGGAGTAGTCAAATATACGCGTTCCCCAGCTTTTGTGTTCCTTCTTAAATTCGTCCGCCGATTCGTAACAGCACGTACCGTCGAATTCGTACAGCCCGTGTGCGTCTTTACAGAAATGCGCGGGAACCCAGTCCAACAGTACGCCTATACCTGCCTTGTGAAATTGATTGACAAGATACTTCAAGTCATCGGGAGTACCGTACCTGCTTGTAGGCGCGTAGAAACCCGTTACTTGGTAACCCCACGAACCGTCGTAAGGATGCTCCATAAGAGGCATAAATTCCACGTGCGTGTAGCCCATTTTTTTGACGTAGGGCACCAAGTACTTTGCTAGGTCGCGGTAGCTGTACAATCTTCCGTCCGGATGACGGCGCCATGAACCTGCATGTACTTCGTAAACGCTGACGGGACTTTTGTATATGTCCTTTTTGTTTTGTTTTTCCACCCATTTTTCGTCCGTCCATTCAAACGGCTCATCTGGGTCGTAAATTATGCTTGCAGTCTTGGGACGAACCTCCGCGTAACGTGCGTAGGGATCCGCCTTGTAAAGGATATTGCCGGCTTGTGTCGTGATTGCGAATTTGTAACAATCGCCCGCACGCGCCTCCACTGTAATTTGCCATATACCGTCGATAAGCGTTAGCTTGTCGTGCGCAAATAGCCAGTTATTGAAGTCACCTACAATACTTACTTCCTTGGCGTTTGGCGCCCACACTGCAAAGTGATACTGTCCCGAAGCCACCTTGTGGCATCCAAGCAATTCGTATGCATTGCAACTTTTACCGTTATAAAACTCTGTAAATTTGTTAGACATGTTCACCTCTGGTTTCGATTTGCGGTTACCGTCAAAGCCGCTAACCACTTGGCGTTTTTGTGAGAAAAGTCACCGCGTTTTGCCATATATTTCCAACATCCGAGAGTACCCGGAATATTCATTCTGCTTGTTGTGTCGTTTTCCACCAGATCCTGCATGGAATACACTACCAATTCGGCGCGGCTCATTGCAAGCTGCTTGACTAGTTCCAAACTTATGTGCTCGCTGTTTTCGATTGCGCTTATATTTTTCACCGTCTGACGTTGCCAGTCGTTTAAACTGTTCCACCAACCTACCGTCGTATCGTTATCGTGAGTGCCGAGGTACGCTACGCAATGCTCATCGAAGTTTTGCGGAAGGAAAGAGTTATTGGGATTACCGTCATAGGCAAACTGCACTATTTTCATACCGGGTAATCCACACTTGTCGCGCAAATCCAGTACACTTTGAGGAATGTCGCCAAGATCCTCCGCTATTATCGAAAGATTAGGGAAACTGTCCTGAATGTGTTTCAAAAATCCGTATCCTATACCTTTGCGCCAATGACCTTTGCGAGCGGTCAGTTCGCCGTACTTGATTGCGTAGTAACTGTCGAAAGCGCGGAAATGGTCAATACGCAATACGTCGAACATCTCGGCGCACTTGCCCACGCGACGCGTCCACCAGTCAAAGTTATCCTTCTTCATGGAGTCCCAATCGTATAGGGGGTTACCCCACAATTGACCGTCTTCCGAAAAGTAATCGGGCGGGACTCCGGCGACCCAGTTGGGGCGACGGTCGGAAGTCAAATCGAACAGTTCGGGGTGCGACCACACGTCTGACGAGTCATACGACACGTAGATTGGTATATCCCCGATAAGTTTTATCCCCGCAGCGTCAAGCTTTGCGCGGAACTTCGTCCATTGCTTGTAGAATATATACTGGCAAAATACGACGTAATCGATTTCGTCCGAAAGTTGCTCACGGTAAAATTTCAACGTGTCGGGGATACGCATGCGGGCTTTTTCGTCCTCCCACTCCAACCATGATTTACCGTCGAAGTTCTTCTTGAGTGCGCAAAACAGTCCGTAATCATTGAGCCAGTATGCGTTGTCGTCACAAAAGTCATCGTAATCCCTTGGCGGATTGTTCTTGATGAAATTTGCAAACGCTTCGCGCAATATTTTTTCCTTGTTGGCAATTGCATATCCGTAGTCGTTTCCACGCGCATGCTTGGAGCTGAGCAACGTTTCTTCACTGATAAGTCCGTCGCGAGCCAGTTCGTCCGCGTCGATAACCAACGTGTTGCCTGCAAAAGCCGACGGCGATGCGTAAGGCGAATTGACGAAATCGGTAGGAGTTATAGGCAATATCTGCCAGTAACTCTGCTTGGATTCGTGCAAAAATTCGATAAATCTATCTACGTCTGCAAGCGTACCAACCCCGCTCGAACTGGGTAACGACGTGATGTGTAACAATATTCCGCTTGATTTCATAAAGTATCTCCTTGATATACTGCAAGAGTATAACCCATACGGATATTATTTTATCACTATATATACTATAAAGCAATTATTTGAAATAAAGTTTTTACTCCGACCAAACGCAATACCGACACACTCAATACTGCCCAAACGCACGTGGACAGGGTTGACTCACAAGATATTGTTTTGCGGTAGTTGACAAATTTCAAATAATTGCATATACTACAATTGAAATCAAACTGAATAGCCGATGGAAATGTGGGAGAAATCCCGTGTCCATTCACTTCGGTTTTACTCAACAACGACAGACTAATATTTTTTAGTGTGTCGTTATTTTTTAGAAGATATGGTAAAAACAAACAAGCAACACTCAATAGGCGTGATCTTGCTGTCCATGACGGCAATCTTTTGGGGAGCGGGCTTCGTGCTCAATGCCGAACTGCTAAAAGAAACCTTTTTTAAAACGCCGGCACTACTCAATGCGTTCCGATTTGTATTCGCAACGCTGTGTCTTCTTGCTGTCTTCAACAAAAAAATACGGTTTAACAAACAGGTATTACTGTACGGCGGATTGGGTGGCGTAGTTCTCTTTGTAGCATTCCTGTTGCAAGCAACCGGGCAAAAATACACTACCCCGTCGCACAGTGGATTTTTTACAGCGTCGTACGTTATGTTTGTTCCATTTATTGCATGGATAGCATACAAAAAACGTCCAAGTTGGATCAGTTTCATCGGTGTTGCCGTAGCCATCGCGGGACTTATCGTACTAAACTTCGACAACGACGACATGGGGTTTAAAAATATATGGCTTGGTGACGTCTTGACGGTATCTTCCGCTGTTCTGTTCGCAATACAGATATTTTGGACGGACTTTTCACTCAAAAGAAAAAAGATAGATTTTGTTCAGATGACGTTTTGGCAGGTTGCAGTTGCCGCAGTTCTTTTCGTTGTATATTCGGCAATATTCGAAGGCAAACATTACAGTTCGATGACGTTTGATTTAAGTTACTGTTGGTGGCGACTGCTAATCGTTATATTTGGCGGAACAGCGTTTGCTTACTACTCCCAGACTTACGCGCAAATACATCTTGCCGCTACTGAAACGTCACTTATATTAGCGTGCGAATCTCCCATTGGAGCGTTTCTGTCAATGATACTGCTAATAGAGTCTTTCAGTTGGCAGACGGTAATTGGCGGAGGATTGGTAGTTGTGGCGGTAATACTGGTCGAAGTTATTCCCGGCATTGTTAACCGTCGCAAACAGTTGAATGTTACAACTGATAACGCTTCCACTACCGACGGCACCGAAGATACGACTGAGAGCGCCAGCGAAAGTGATACGGACGAATTAACATAACGGTTTACTAAACACATTAACAAAAAAACGGCGGAGGATTAACTCCGTCGTTTTTGTTACCTTTTTTTTCAATTAGCAACGCGCAGTAAAGCTATTTCATGTTACGCAACCTGTTCCTGTTCTTCGTCGGATACAGTTTCGTTGCTTTCACTGTCACTGCCTGTTTCAACGTTTTTCAAAGTTCTCATAAATGTGATGGTTAGCACGGCTGCCACTATTAACGCTAGCAAGTCCGCTATCGGAGCCGCACATAAAATACCTTCGATTCCAAAGAAAATGGGTAACACGACAATAAGCGGTATGAAACAAACGATATCCCTAATCAACGAGGCAACTGCTGCATGAATTGGCTTACCTACTGCCTGGAAGAAAATAGAAGTCATTTTTATCGTGCAGGTAAACGTTACAAGACTGAGGAATATGCGGAAGGTTTTTTCGCCGAATTCCCAATAGTATTCGGGGTTAACCTCATTGGGATCGGGCGCACCGAACATTGCCACGATTGAATGCGGAATAAGTTCAAATAACAACGTGGAAACTACCCCTATTACTACGGTACACAGCAAAATATTGCGGTACAGTTTTTTTACACGGTGGTATTTTTTCGCCCCCATATTGTAACTTATGATGGGTTGACAGCCTAGTACAATGCCCACCACTATGTTTATCACAACCGTAAACACCTTGCTTTCAATACCTATGATTGCAATGGGAATATCTTCGCCATACTTGGATATTGCGCCGTATTTGGCTAACATGATATTGCAAACCAAAGATATTACAACAATAGTCATCTGCGTAATGAAGGACGAAGCGCCAAGCTTTAGTGCATTTTTGAACTCCTTGATATTCGGCACAAGGCTCTTGAACGTGAGCTTGAAGGTTTTGGTGCGGAAAAAGTAAACTAACGATACGGCAAATGAAACCGCCTGACCTATGACAGTTGCAACTGCTGCGCCCGTCATACCCCATTTGCACCCGAAGATAAACACGGGATCCAATGCAATGTTGGTGATAGCGCCCGCAAGCATGGAAATCATAGACACGGCAGGGCTGCCGTCTGCACGAATGACGGCGTTCATCATATTGGATAGCATATAAATGGGAAAGAACGCCAAGATCCAATTGAAGTACTCCACGGCATAGCCGATACTGTTTTCCGATGCGCCAAACAACGTGAGCAATTTAGTTTTGAGAGGAAAAAACACCGCCATAAGAACGACACTCACTGCGAACGTAGCCACAATACCGGTACCTATTGCTTTGTGCGCATTTTGCGCGTCGCGTCGCCCTTGGCAAATATTGAGATATGCCGCACAGCCGTCACCGATACACCACGCAAATGCTTGAGCAATTATAAATATGGGAAATACAACACCCGTTGCTGCGTTTCCCAATACGCTAAGTTCGCTGTTGCCGACAAAAATTTGATCCACAATGTTGTACAGTGCGCTTACCAATAACGAAAGAACGCAAGGTATTGAAAATTTCAGCATCAGCTTGGAAATCTTAGCTTCACCTAAAAATATAGACTTTTCACTTTGTTCCATATAATCCTCCTTTAGTCACTTGATATTTATTCACATGACAAAACAAAAAAAACGACACAAAGTTGTCCGTGTCGTTTACATAAAAACAGACACATGTTCGCTCGCGTACCGTAATCAGATTTACGCGCAAATGCGCCACATGTGTCGTTAAGCTTGTATTAAATTACGTTGTTATTGTAGCAAATTTAAGCCCAAAAGTCAATTAAAAAGTTGCATGCTTCAGCAGTGTTATTCCAGATGCTTTACACATTCGGTCAGCAACTCGGTTATCTTGAGTTGTTGCGGACAAACGCCTTCGCACTGTCCGCACTGCACACAGTCAGAGGCTTTTCCCACCCCATCTGTTGCTTTTTTGTAGTCGTGTTTTGCACCGCTGGCTTTCAGTTCACGCAAATGCTTGTTGCGCGCGGCAAATATTTCCGGAATGGGAATACGTTTGGGGCAACCACCTGTGCAGTAATGACATGCCGTACAAGGTATTGTCGGTATATTTGCAATAGCCTGTTGAACCTGCTTTATTACCTCCTGTTCGCTTGCCGAAAGTGGCTTGAAGTTCGTCATATAGGACAAGTTGTCCTCCATCTGAGCGACGTTGGACATACCGGACAGCACCGTTATAATGCCATCCAACGAAGCCGCATAGCGTATTGCCCAGCTAGCGCAGGACGCCTTGGGGTTGGCGGATTTTAATATATCTTCCACACTCTTGGGTGGATTGGCAAGCGCACCACCCTTGACCGGCTCCATGATGACAATGGACTTGCCGTGTTTACGCACAATCTCGTGACACTCACGCGAAGCAACTTCGGGGTTTTGCCAGTCGGCGTAGTTTATCTGCAACTGAACGAAGTCCACTTCGGGATGATCGGTCAAAAGCTGTTCCAACAGTTGGGGCGTTGCGTGAAAAGAAAAACCGAAATATTTTACAAGTCCCTTTGCCTTGAGTTCCTTTACAAAGTCCCATATGCGATATTTTTCGTAATCAAGGTAGTTGCCGACTTGCAAGGCGTGCAACAGATAATAATCGAAATATCCCGCACCGGTGCGTTCCAAGCTTGTGTAAAACTGTTGTCTGGCACTTTCTTCATCGGTTGCCTTCCATGAACATATCTTTGTGGCAAGCGTAAACTTATTGCGCGGATACCTTTCCACCAACGCTTTCCTTGCAGCTATTTCCGACTCGCCGTCGCCGTAAACGTAGGCAGTATCGAAGTACGTTCCGCCTGCGGCAATAAACTTGTCCACCATCGTACAAGTTTCCTCGATATTTATGCTTCCGTCCTCATTTTGCGGAAGACGCATAAGTCCAAATCCAAGTTTGAAAACATCTTTTCCAAAGTAATCTGACATAGTTATCTCCTTTTTGTTCGGGTGTTAAGTTATACTCCCGCCTATTAAAAACCGTGATTGTCCGGATCGCGGTACTGTCGCGCGTTTTGATCGACAAGTTGAATTGCTTGCATATCTTCCTTAGATATTTCGAAACGGAATATATCGATATTTTCCGCCATTCTTCCCTTATTGGTTGTCTTGGGTATGGTGGTTATACCTTGCTGAATATCCCATCGCAATATAAGTTGCGCGACGCTGACGTTGTATTTATCTGCTAGTTGAGTAAGTGTGTCTATCGTCAGCGCTTTGTTTCGCATAAGAGGCGACCACGCCTGAAGCTGAATTCGGTTGGCTTTGCAGTACCGTTGCAGCTCTGCCTGCTGAAATATGGGGTGAAATTCAACCTGATTGACGGCGGGTGTCACACCGCAGGCTTGTACTATTTCATCGATATGATGTTCCTTGAAGTTGGAGGTTCCAACCGACTTGACTATACCTTGACGTTGCAGTTCCAGCATTGTTTGCCACACTACTACGTTAGCGGGCGTCGGCCAATGTATCAATAACAAATCAAGGTAGTCGGTTTTGAGTTTTTTCAGCGAGTCGTCAACGGACTTGAGCGTCTTATCCCTGGTGTCGATATCCGTCCAAAGCTTGGTAGTAACAAAAAGCTCCTTCCGTGCTACTCCGCAACAACATATTGCGTCACCTATTTCCGCCTCGTTGTGATAAAAGGTTGCGGTATCAATGAGTCGGTATCCAACCTCCAACGCATCCGCAAGACACCTCCTTGTTTCGTTGCGTTCGGTAATTTTGTAGGTGCCGTATCCGATGATGGGCATTTTGTTGCCGTCATTCAGCGTTACAAATTGCATATAAATTCTCCGAATATGATATTAGATAATATACCACAAATCGGGAAGTTTTTCAACACATTGCAGTTTAATTACGCTTGTAAATCCTTGGCGTTTTCACATTATGTTGTGTGATAGTATTGGAATGGTACAATAACGTGCAATATGCTCTATTTGGGTGCAAAGCAGTTTCGACGAATGAAAGGGACTGCAGCTTTTGTTGACCGATATGACATCGTGTGATAAAATATTAAAAAGGTGAGATTATGATACTTTACAAAAACGGACACGCATTGATAAACGGTAAACTCGTCAAAACCGACATTGTGGCAAACCATGGCAGGATTATCGAAATTGCTCAGGACGTGGTTGCAGACGAACAGACGGAAGTTATCGATTGCAGTCATCGTTACATATTGCCTGCGCTTGTTGACATCCACACGCACGGTGCAAACGGTTACGACTTCAACACCGCCGATATCGACGGAATGAAAAAGATTATTGAGTTTTACGTTGCTCACGGCGTAGGGACTGTTTTCCCTACCGTTATGACGGACAGCGATGAAAATATCTGCCGACAGCTATCCTTGATTGCAACGCTTGCCAAGGAATATCCCGAAATAAAGGGTATCCACCTTGAAGGTCCGTTCTTGTCCAAGGAGTACTGCGGCGCCATGCCCGTACAATATTTGCAAAAGCCCTCAATGGACAAATTTGTGACATATCAAAAAGTAGCAGAAGGAAAAATCAAGCTTGTCACCGTTGCGCCCGAGCTTCCCGACGCATTGGCGTTCATTTCGGAAGTGTCCGACGCTAAAGTTACCGTATCCTTGGGACACAGCGGCGCCGACGGCGAAACGGTACAAAAAGCATTGAAAGCCGGCGCAAAGTGCTTTACGCACTGGGGCAACGCCATGAGTCAACTGGACAGACACAACCTCAACATGGCAGGTTGCGCGTTGCTATCCGATGCTTACTGCGAGGTAATATGCGACGGTAAACACGTAGATAAAGACGTGTTGCGACTGCTATTGAAAACAAAAGGAATCAATAAAGTAATTGGCGTTACCGATAGTATAATGGCAACGGGACTGGGGGACGGTAACTATACTCTATCCGGAATTAAAGTAACGGTAAAAAACGGCGACGCGCGCCTGACTGCTTCAAACGTACGCGCAGGAAGTACACTTGACGCCTATCAAGGGCTTGCAAACGTCGTAACGTTTACCGGACTTCCACTGCCCGAAGCAATTAAACTGTGGACGGTAAATCCCGCCAAGCTTGTGGGACTGTCCGACAGAATAGGCACCATCGAAATTGGCAAGGACGCGGACTTTATAATCTTCGGGTGAGGTTCGGTCTGCGATTGTGCAATATGTAAATAAAATATCCGTACATAGTAAAACGGCGAGAACAAATCTCGCCGTTTTTGCTGTTTATTGAATTTACGTTTACTTTACAGCAAGGACGCAGCCTGCTTGTCCAGTATTACGGTTACGTCAGTGTGCGTTTGTAATATACTTGCAGGACAGCACGTATCCACTGCGCCCTGCAACATTGCTTTGACAGCTTTCGCTTTGTTAAGTCCGCTTGCAAGCAGTAACAACTTCTTAGCGCACATGATATCAGCAATACCCACGGTAATCGCCCTTGTGGGGACATCCTCGATACGCGAAAACAGACGCGAATTGTCCTTGATGGTACTTGTCGCCAATTGCACTACCCGAGTGCGACTGTCAAACGGAGAACCGGGCTCGTTAAACGCTATGTGTCCGTCGCTACCAATTCCCAGCAGTTGAATATCGCGCGGTAACTTGGCGAGTAAGTCGCCGTAACGCTGGCATTCAGCCTCAAGATCCGTTGCGTCTCCGCGCGGGATAAAGGTATTTGCCCTGTCAATATCTATGTGATCGAACAAGTTGCTAAGCATATAGTACGCGTAGCTATGTTCATGGTCGCATCCCAATCCAACGTACTCGTCGAGGTTGATTGTCCTGATATCCTTAAAGGACAGCTGTCCGCTTGCGTACGCTTGGCGCAGATTTGCATACGTACCCAATACGGTACTTCCCGTTGCCAATCCCAGCGTTGCCGTGGGGTTGCTTTGCACCGATTGTCCGATAATCTTTGCCGCAAGCGCGCTCATTTCCTCGTAGTTTTCAACTGTAACAATTTTCATATTATTTTTCGGGTGTAGTAGTCTAAAGTTCGAACCTGTATTTTACTTTTTCTTATACTTGCACACCAAGACAATCGCAGCTGTCAAAGCTAATGCGATGATGATAAGTACGAATATCCACAAGTTCCTTAAAATAAACTCTCCTACTTTGTTACCGTTATCAGTTGGCGGTTCTTTTTCGGACGGAATGGAAGGTGTTGGATTGTACGTTGTATTTTCGGAAAAGGTTGCAGTAATCGTATGATCACGTTGAACAGCGGTTAAAATATACGTTTGAGAGCCATTAACCACCCTACCGTCAATTACAATGACCCATAGGTAGTATCCCTCGTCGGGAGTAAATGTTATCAAAACATCTTCCATATAGTTAACCACAAGCTTTTCCGCTTGGATTGTTCCGTGCGCACTTTGCACTATTGTAATTGTAAAGGTCTTGATTTTCGCAAATGCTGTCAGCGTTAAGTCACTGCTGGGCATGGTAATCGTCATACTTTCCTTGTCAAGATTATATATGCCATCTACCGAACTTTTCCAGTATGCGAAGTTGTATCCAACATCGATTGTTACCGTCACGGTAACTTCCGATCCGTATAGGTACGTCCCTGCGCCATTTACCGACGATATACCGTCTGTCATTATCAGCGTTAACACGTAAGACTGCCGTGTGTAATATATATCTACCGAAGTATTGCCACTTGCGTCAATTTTTACTTGTTTTATCTTCAAGTTAGTAAATCCGGCGTAAGTATTGGCCTTTGCTTCGGTTTTGGAGTCTGTTTTACCTTGCAAATTTTGCGTTTCATACAGTGTATAATACCTGCCATCTACAAGCGTTGCACCTTCCTGAGTTAGCGATTCCTGCCAGTGATTTACCGTATAGTTCAAATTAAGTGCCACAAACACCGCTGTAAACGTGTGATTATCCGTTACCCTGCTGAACTTGTAAGTTGACATGTTTTCGGTTACTACGTCACTACCGTCAATTATAAGCTTTGCTATGGTGTAACCTTTATCGGCGGTAATAGTTATTGAAACTTGCGAACCGTATCTTACAATTGTTTCGCCTGCCGGACTTATACTTCCATGCTCGCTTTGCGTGACAGTTATTGATAATAACCTGACGTCAGCGTATGCCGTAAGCGTTATTTCGCAGCTCGGCATAGTAAACGTAATACTGCTGATATTGAGGTATTCAAGTCCGTCGTATGAACTTGTCCACTTTGTAAAGACGTACCCTTGTTCAGCTGTAGCGGATACTATTACCGACGAACCGTATTTGTAACTTCCCTCTCCCGAAACTGAATAGATGCCGTTGGTTTTCACCAACTTCACCTCGTAGCTGTTTCGGGTGTAATAAATATTTACAACCGTTTTACCGTCATACGAAATTGTCAATTGCTCAAATGCTTGAGCCGTGAACCCTTCGTACTCATTGGCTTGCGCGTTTGTCTGTTCGTCCGTTTCTCCGACTAACGTCTCGGATTGACACAAAGTATAATACTTGCCTTCCACAAGCGTTGCGCCTTCCTGAGTTAGCGATTCCTGCCAGTGATTTACAGTGTAAGTCGTCCCCACTGCCTCAAACTTCGCGCTAAAGGTGTGGTCGTCTGTTACTTCGTAAAACGTGTAGCTTGTCAAGTCGCCATCCGTTATTTCAATACCGTCAACAATTAACTTTGCAATGGCGTATCCTGCGTTTGCCGAAATTGTCAACGCAATCTGCGAGCCGTAGTTTGCTTGTACTTCGTCGCAAGGACTTATACTGCCGTTTAAAGTTTGCACAACGGTTATTGTAAACTTCTTGACTGTTGCATATGCCGTTAAAGTAAGTTCGCTACTGGGCATTGTAAACGTACAACTAACGTCGTTTAAAAGGGTAACTGTTGATACTGAACTTATCCAGTATGCAAAGTTATAACCTTGCTGCATAACCGCCGTCACTGTTACCGTCTCACCGTAGAGGTAGTATCCTTCGCCGTCGATTCGAGCAATACCTTCCGTCGTTACCGACTTCAATTGGTACAAATTCCTAACGTAATATACGTTGACTACGGTATCACCATACGCTGATATCCTTTGCTGTTCAATAGCTAGCGCGGAAAAACCGTCGTATTGATTTGCCTCGGCGTTTGTCAGGTTGCCCGTTTTGCCCATCAAAGCTTGCTCATTACTCAACGTGTAATACTTGCCGTCGTAGTAGGTTGCACCCTCTTGTGACAGTGACTCCTGCCAGTGTTTTACAGTGTAAGTTACTCCAACCTCCTCAAACTCCGCACTAAAGGTATGATTGCTCGTTATGTCGTAAAACGTATAGCTAGTCAGGTCGCCGTCTGTTATTTGACGACCGTCCACTATTAACTTTACAATGAAGTATCCCTTGTTTGCCGTAACCGTAAGTGTAACTTGCGAACCGTAATTTGCATTTATTTCGCCGCTTGGACTTATACTGCCGTTTGAAGCTTGCGTGACGGTTACCGTATAGACGTTTATTTCAAATGTAACGTAAATGGAATGATCGGCGTTAACGTTAAGGAATTTGTAACCGTTTGCAATTGCATATTCCTTTTCTTCTTCATTTAGTGGAAAATTATCCACATAGATTTGCGACACGTGATAACCTGTGCTCGGTTCAAAGGTGTAAATAACGGTATCCCCTCCTACCACCGAGTTGCTTCCTTCAGACGATATTGTTCCGTTATCGCCTGCCGTGGCGGTAATGGTAAATATCTTGATTACCTTTACCGTGCAGATATCCGATACAATTACCTGTCCGTCCCAATTAGTAACGACAACGTAATACTTGAACGTACCTTGTTCAGATGTGTCTATTGTCAGTATCGGTGAAGTCTCACCGTCAATTACTGTGCCGTCAACCGTTGAGCCATGCGTTGCGTACCACTCGTATTTAAGTTCGAAACCGTCAACTTTTACCGACAAATTGATTGCGTCGCCTACTGTCGCTTCAATAAATGAAGGCAAGTTTTGTTGCAAAACAAATTCGTCAATAGCTACAAATGGATTTCCATTGGAATCCGCATACGCTTGAGCCGTCGAATTAGCGTAGCCGTAAATCGTTACGGAGGAATCGATTGTAAAGTCGATACTGTTTTGAGACAGTGATTTACCTATAATCAGCCTGTCTAAATAAGAACCGACAAAGGAATTTGAAAAAATCGTAACGATACCGGGCAAATACAGGCTTTTTAACGAATTGCAACCTTGAAAAACGTTGGACTCTATCAGCCACACTTTGGGTATATTTATATTCGACAGATTCACACATTCGGCAAACGCCAACTCGCCGATTTGCGATACGTTGGGAAGATTGACATCGGTTAAACGTGCAGATTCAACGTCTTCCATGTCGAAAGCGCGCGCCTGAATAGTATAAACTGCGCTTAGCGATACCGACTGTAATGATACGCATTGGTAAAAAGCGTAACTGCCGATTATTTGAAGGTTGGGAAAGTTTTCATCCGTTAAAGACTGCAACGATACGCATTGGCTAAACGCAGAATATTCCACCGAAGTTACGCCCGGCGCGTAAATTTGACGTAAATTTCCACAACCGGTAAACGCATATTGCTGTATCAAGGTTACGGTGGAAGGCAGGGTAATACTTGTCATATCGCTATAGGCAAAGGCACCTTCGCCAATAGCTATGACTGTTACTCCGTTCACCTTTTCGGGGACGACAACGTCCGTTTTCGAACCGCGGTAAGCCGTCAATACACCATTCGGATCAACGATATATATTCCTTCAACGTAATCGCCGTTGAAACTGTAAACCATTTGAGACGTTTTACTGCACTGCTGAACCTGTCCGCTTGACAATACGAATGCCTTAGCCTTTACTATCTGTGTTTTGTCAATCAGTATCGGACTTGAGTAAACTTGTCCGTTGATTAAGCTTGGTTCGGTTCCGTCAAGCGTATAGACGACGGTCGCATTGGGCGCTTCGCTGCACGATAGCGACAGGCTAAAGGGCGCCAAACAATCGGAAGCAGTATTGCTAAAGGTTACGCTCGGTAATAACTCAGCATAGGCGTAACATAAATTCACCATTCCCACGCCATAATACCTGTCCCAACCTTCGTCGCCAAGATCGATTGCGTTGGCGTACAAAGTTTCTTCCAACTGTGCTATATTGTAGCCTTTGCTTACATCACTGGCAAGCAATGCCACTGCTGCCGACACGTGAGGCGTAGCCATTGACGTTCCGCTTTTCGTATTTGTTCCCGATCCAACCCACGCGCTTGTAATGTAAGACCCGGGCGCGCAGATATCGACATATTCGCCGTAATTGGAGTAGGGCGCATATTCGTACGATATACCAACTTGTTCAACCGCGCCAACGGTGATTGCGACGTCAACATTAGCAGGTGAAATGTCAGACACATCAACGCTGTCGTTTCCCGAGGCGACAACGGACAATATCCCCTCGTCGTAAGCACCTTTCAACGCCGTGTAAAAGTAATTGAATTCCTCACTGCCAACCTCTACGCCGGAGGACGTCAAGCTCATGTTGATTGCGCAAATATTGAGACCGTCCATCTTGAGTTGACGCGCGTAATTTATGCCGAGAATCAATGCCAAACCGGAACTTTTGCCTTGATTATTAAATACCTTGATGGGAAGAATCTTGACGTTGCTAAGCGTTAAATCGCAAATGATTCCCGATACGTGCGTACCGTGCCCGTGTCCGTCTTCGTACTCGTATTGAGTGGCGCTTGAGGAGGATGAGTAATTTACTCCACCGTCTGCAATTCTGCCGTCAAACCAAGGGTGGTCGGTGTCAATACCCGTATCCAGCACTGCAACGACGACTTCGGGCAAGTTTAACGTTCCCACAGTGTTCACAAGATACTGCGAATAACTTTCTACGTCCATTGCCTCGGCACCCCAACTCGTGTAGGAGTATGAGTCACCCACTCCTGCAACCCGAACATCGTCCATATCTTGTACGGTGAATACAGAATCCACCTTGTAGCCGTCTATTCCTTGCAAAGTATCGAAATACTTGCAAGCCTGTTTGGTTGCTTTTTCCGTTGCGTATTGGAAAATGTGTAAGTTTTGACCTTCAACGGAAGCTATCGCGCCGCAACTGTCCACGTCCGCTTTGGACGATACGATAATACGCTTGGTAGCGTACGGTCTTGTAAGGAGTAACTGTTCGTCGCTAAACTTCAAGTCGTATCCAAGCGATCTTGAAATAACTTCTATCGGCAACACTAAATCACCGCCGACAATTTGTGCAGGCGTATTTGTAATAAATATTTCGTCGTCAACTCTCAGACGGTAATCTTCGAGGTTGAATTGCACCGTTGTTTCGTCGTTTCGAATAGTATATGAATCTACGTTGTCCTGCAACATAGACGCACCAACGACGTTTACGTAAACATCACTATTTACCATGTAAGTGTTGTTTACCTTTGTTAAACTGTCTAAGTCAAACGATATTTCTTGATAGCCGTCCGCGTCGTATTCGCTTATCAGTTGCCGAATGTCCGCAGCAAAGTCAACAAATGCGACCCGCTGTCTTGAAACAAAGGCAACTGACGCAAAACACGCAAACACTAATACAAGCGTTAACGTCAACAGTATAACGTTTCGTGTTTTTTTCATTTTTCCTCCCAAATACACCGTTTAATTGTTGCGTTACAATACAATAAAGCGTATTTGTAGCCATTATATTATTTGTAATTATATCACAGTATATAGCTTTTTTCAACTAGATAATATATTGTGTATAATAAGCAACGTAAAAGGCAACCTGCTTATGCAGATTGCCTTGGTTAATTAGTTCAACGCTTGCTTGATGATAGCACTAAGCGTTTTACCTGAACCGAACGTCGCTTCATGCGCGTACGTCGTGCTAGTGCCCCTAAACTTATCCTTGATGTCGTAGATAGAATCGCTTGAGAGGTTGGGAGAACTTGCCCAAGTGTAATATATTCCCCATCCGCCCATATTGTTGTTGGTCTTGTACGTCCAATTTGTCCAATGCCAACCGTATTCCTTGAGCAGCTCCAGCGTTCTCACCCAAGCATCCTCGTTGCCGTATGCGGTAAACTCACCCATATAGACGGGAATACCGAAATTTCTATTTTTAACTTCTACCAGTCTTTCTTCAAATTTGCGGTTGTGTGCCTGAGCGTTGCTCTCGTTCGTGTAGTGATGGAAAGAATACATGCAATTTTGCCAACCGTATTCGGATGGATGCGGCATATCCGAACCTGCCCAACAAGACTCGAATATGATAATACGGTCTTTGTCTATTGCGCGAATTGCCACGTATAGCTCGTTGTAGAAATCCCACTGTGTGCGCCCCGTCAATCCGCCCTTTATGCTCGGTTCGTTTAGCAGGTCAAATCCCGCAATGGCGGGGTTGCCCTTGTAGTGTGTTGCAAGCGCTTTCCACAAAGCGACGGTTTTCGCTTTCTTTTCGGTGTTGGTATAAAAATCTACTTGCCAATCGTTTTCTATTACTTGTCCGCTGTGATCCTGTCCGTTTTGCGAACCGTATGCGCCGTGAAGGTCAAGAACGGTATATATACCGTATTTCGCCGCGCCTCTCACGAAGTCATCCAGCGCTGAAAAGTCGTAATTACCGTTAAAGTCAACGTTCATATACGTGAACGGAAGTCTTAGCACGGTCATTCCCATATCTGAGCAATTTTTGAAGTCCGCGTCAGTCCAAAAGTAACTGCGGTAGTAAGCCCAAAGATCACGCGCCCTTTCCTCATCGAAACGGTTAATCAATATTTCGTTAGCCGTCTTGTAGTCCTTGTAATTTATTGCAGTCATCCACTGCTCGCTTACCATTAAACCGCCGGCATTTGTACCGCGCAACATTACGGTATCGCCCTGTCCGTAATTTTTCCTTACATCTGCGCCGTTGACCTTAAGGTAGTCATTTTGCCTCAATTGTCCGCTTTGGGCAACAACTACGAGCTTCATTATAAAAGCGTCGTCACCCCAACCGACATAGTCGGACCTGAGTTTGTATATTTTGTTATCATCCGTTGCCGTCGTTTCAACAATCCAAGGGTCAGAACCGCTCGCAACGTTTACCGAAACACCGTCAACAATCAAATGAATGGAATAAAATTGTCCGCTACTATTTGCAACTGCATCGCTGATATCCATCTTAACAGTAAATAGGTTATCTTTGAGGTTAACGGTGACGTCTTTTGCATAGGTAGTCCAAGGAGCGGATTGCAATTGTATATCAATATCAAAATCCTGCTCGGAGTATCCCGAATAAGTACCGGATACACTCAAGTAAACGCGTCCATTGTGCCCTGCTCTCACCGTAACGCTTGACATATCAAGCTCGTAGGACAAATTAACGTAATTTACGGCAATACCTTCGTAGTACTCCCACTTATACCTGCGGCCACCATAGTTGTAGGTTTCATTGTGATTGTATTTAGTGTATTCAACTTTATTTTTAGCACCACCGTTTACGGATATCATCAGATAATACCAGTTTCCGGGTGACGCCGTGAGCTGCGCAAGTTTTATACGAACGGTAAAAGTACGATCCGAGCCGATATTTGCCGTAGCCTTGTAGGATTCGATTTTTTCATTAGTATCGTACAAATAAGCGACAAGATTTGTCACTCCTCCGCCCGCAGTACCTTTAAATACAATGTTACCGTTTTCGAATTTAACTTCCGTAGCCGTAACGTTACAAGATGTGTCATCAGGCTTCTTGTCGTCGTCAGGTGGCGTAGATGGATTGTCGTCAGGCGGGTTAGAGGGTTTAGATTGATCCTCGTTCGGTTCCCACTGCGCAGTGAACATTACGTCGCGCGCAGGCATTTTAATAACTGCCCCCGCTTCGTAAGTCGCGTTGCCATCGCTCCATGCCTTAAAGGTATAACCTTCACGCGCATATGTGGTAGCCGCTTTCAAAGTAACCTTGGCGCCTTCTTTGTAAAATTCCACGCTTGGGGGTTCGCCGCTTGCGTCATCTGCTCCGCGCGCATACCTAACCATATACTTTTCAGGTTCTTCAAACAAAGAACATGCGCCAAGTGTCAGCATTAAACACAACATTGCAATCAGCACCAAGCATATTGTATAAATACAATATTTTGTTTTCACTATATAATTCTCCTTCTCCTACGACGGACCAAATAGCAAGTTAGCCCAAACAATACAGTAACGTCATTAAACCCGCTTACTTTGGCGGAAATTGCACGTGTTTTGCCGTTGTAAACGACCTTGAAAACTCCTTCCACAAGTTCCGCACCGTTAACAGTGAACTCAATGTATTCGCTGATATCTAACTTAGCAATAGTGATACTTCCTTACTACCGCTATATTCGCCTGCGCCTGTGACAGTAACCGTCGCTACGCCTGCGTTGATATTATTAGAATAAGTAAGTACGTAATCAATTTCATCTTGCAACACTATTTATCTCATCCTTGTAAGCTGCTTCCGCCTTGTTCGAGCCAACGTTTAGTGTCATTGATTCGTCTGCCCAATGCCAATCCTTGGACAATTTGTCAGCAACGTCTTTTAACGTTGCTTTACGTGAATCGACGGTAAAATCAGTGGGTACATTGGTAAGAGTAGCCTTGGAAATGCTAAACTGCGCGTACGCCACCGTTCACGTTATTACAAGCCGTCATACACAAGACAGTTGCAAGCATAAGCAACAGTATTAAATATATATTTCCCAAATTTTTCATCAATAATATTTCCTTTCGTTGTTAGTGCATGCAACAAGTTTACAAATATATTTTACCTTATTTAACAAGTGAAGTCAACAACCCTTAGAATTGATAGCTTTAACACCTATACTACAACCATTTACTATTTATGCAACTTTAACAAAAAAGGCAATTTGCCATTTGCAAATTGCCTTTTGATTGTTTAGATTTTACCATATGTGGTTCTGGATGTTAGTTTGTGCTAATTTACTACTTCTGTGTTTGATTTACCACTTTTTTATAAATGAACGCTTAGTCCTTTTTAGTGACAAATACACCGGGAGCAATCTCTTGCGGTTCAAAGTCATCATCAGTCGCTACGTTTTCAGTAGTATTTCCCTGCAAAAAATCCGGTTCTTCATCGACTGATTTAAGCAGACGCTTGATTAGTCCCTTGTTGATAAGTTCTACAATTCCTTCGTAAGGTACATAGAAATCCTCAGTAATATAATCTTCATCACGCGTCAATTCAAGCCTTTCCGTTACCATAGCAATCAAGTCGGCCGCATACTTAACTCGCCTTGCGTTCTTCATACGGTACATCATAGGTGTATCGGCATTGGCCATTACATCGGAAACATCTTCAACGTGATACTTGGTCTCTGCAAAGTCCGCGGCATTTAACGGAAGATACAGACACATCGTCTTTCCACGGAAGGAAATCTTTGCTACAACTTCCTTACCTGCCCTAAACGTTTCACGCTTCCAACTTTTACGAGATTTAATCTTTTTGTAAGAAAGCAGTTCGTTCTTGAGTTCGGTGTACCATTGCTTTGTTTCGTCATCCGATTGAATGAGCCGCGCGCTAAAACTCTTGTCGTAATGCATTCTTCCTTCAAAGGACTCTTCTTCGTAAACAACCGGTATGCTCACAATATGTTCTTCAACAACAGGGGTTACTACCGAAGCAACCGTTGGCTCTTCTACCGGCTGGGCTACACTTTCTTCAACAGGTTCGGCAATCGCAATTGAATAGCATGAAATCTTGTCTTGATATACTACTGTGATTGTTTTTTTGCCTGCTTCGTTCATGTCAGGCTTTACAACATAACAACCGTTTAGATTATCTTGCGATTTAATATGGTTTAGTTCCTCCTCGGTCAGCACAACGTAATCTACGATGTTTTCCGACGTAGGTTCAAGGTTATAGATTGCCTGAACGACCAAACCGTCACATTCAAACTCGTCGCCAACCGTAAATTCGCGTCGTACGCTTACCGTATCCAATACTATACCGCTAAGCCTGCGCACCTCACTTTGTCTGCGCCTGATAAGCACAAGCAATACCGCAAATGCAAAGATTTCTATTATTACCAAGATTCCTAAAAAAACAATCAACCAATATGTTGAGTTATTAGGAGAGATTGCATTAAGTGAATCCAACATTTTTGTTACCTCGCTTTATTGTCACGCACTCATAATTTACACAATCACAAGTAAAGAAATTTATTCTTGTGATTCGTTGTTATCCTGTGTAGGATTAGTATTTGTATCCGGCTCTGGCTTAGTCAAATTCCAAAAATACACGCCGGCAATCGCTATTGCAACCATCGCAATAATGTAAACTATGCCACCGCCATGTATAAACCAGTCGAAAAATATACCTACCTTGGGGATTACAACTACAACTTCCCCAGCGACCTGCTCAACCGAAACGGGATTTACATCCGCCGTGGGGTTGGCATCACCCTTGGTAATAAACATACCTTCTTCGGGACCGTAATTGATGATGCGATGAGTAACCGGCAGATTTCCATCCGTCTCGACATACGTAACAATATCACCCAGCGAATAATCATCGGTCTTCTTTACAATGACCATATCGCCTTGGTTAATGGTTCCGTTCATACTGCCGGTAGCAACAATCAAAAAGGCGTAACCCATAAACATAGGCACCGACGCCTTTTTGATGTATTTCTGTATTAAAAGACTAGTCGTAGGTATAATAATCAAGAGCAAAATTACACCTACTATACACCACAATACTATTGTTATCGGTTTTGTCTTGTTAGTCATATATTACTTCAGCCCACAGAAACATCCAAACCGACAGTTGGCCTTCTGCTCGTCCGACAACCGTATCATTGCCATCGCGATCATTTTCAAACGGCCATCTCCATTCCAACGTCATGATGTGTTTACTGCTCGGCAGAATTTCTATATTGTTGTAATCTAAACCTGCGTAATGCCATTCGTCATCAATAGGCACATTGTCCACCTTTAGACGGTATTGCATAAAGGAATCGGAATTTTGGTTGATGTTGCCGATATATTCAGACAGCTTAAATCCATATCTGAGGCTATAATCGGACTCGTTTTTAATAATGAATTTGTATGTGCCTTCACTTCCGGGCTTTATCTTGTCGTCAAAAACGGCAATTTCACCTTGTGCTTTCCACCCGCCGTCTTGATCAGTAATCTCAAATTCGGGGATTGACGACTTGGGAGCAAATATGAGCGCAAACACTACAAAGATAATAATCAGAATTGTAGCGATAATCGCCATCAAAAGTACTGTTAATGCAGTCCCTTGTTTCATTTTGTTTTGAGATTTTGACATATGTTTCTCCGTGAGATAACTGCCCTGCTTGCCAATACAAGCAGAGCAGTTAGTTGTTGAGGTTTATCGACTTACTAAGGATTCTGCTGCTCGCTGGGAAATTGCTGTACTTGCTCGATGTCTGCACTGAAACCAAATGCAAGCTGCCAAGAGGAACCGGCATAGCCGCTCAATGAACCCGTAGTTTCAATTTTACCGGCTTGCGCAATTTGACCAAGGATTGTATCCTCAGCGTCGTAATATTCACCACTAGAACCCGACTTTGCTGTTCTATAAGCCCATTCCCATGAGATTTCCAGTTTTAAATCGGTAATATTGGTATTGGCGGGAAGTTCTACGGTAACAACGTTGTTTTTAGCTGTAGCAGTAATGCCGGTAGGCAAAACACCCGTTTTGTTCAATGCGGTAACAATTGCCTTAGCAAAGTCATTTGCGCCCATGGTATTGCTTTCTGCTGTTACTTCCGTTCCGTTCACCTTCCACTTTACAGGATAGTAATTGAGACCATTATTATCGGTCAAATGAATGGTTTTGAAACTGTCGCTTACTGTTATTGTAAGAACTGCATTCACTTCGCCTGAGCCGTTAAGGACAAGCTTTGCCTCACCTTTCGTACCGGGCGCAACTACATTGGCATTGGATGTGCTACTGACAACAACGCCACCGGATTCAACTACTGTTGCGAAATTATCTTTAACCGCACCGTAGTTGGTTCCGAACATTCCGCTAGCATCAGCCGTCAACGTATAACCCCACTTTGCAGCAGTGGCAGTCTGAGATTGAACAGTTGCCGAACTGATATACTTAGCTAAAGTAATGCCCGCTGTAGCGCCTATGGCAAGAAGCAATAGGAGCACTATTATTGCTATACCAATACGTTTTGTATTTTTGTTGTCTTTCTTGTTTTCCATGATTTTTCTCCTCACTTATTCGTAATTATCTAAAAATATACATTATTTCCTATAATTATATATTATATTACATAAATAGCATTTCGTCAACCGCCGATGCAATTGCAACGCTGTTTAATTCCACGATCCCGCGCCCTTCTTCCAGGCGTCCTGCCAAGCGGGAACATCGCCGCTATCCGTAGATCCGATTGCCTGAACGGTTTGCACAATGATTTCCACGTTCAGTACGTATCCTTCGGGAACATCCGTTGCTCCACCTTCTATCAGTGCACAACTGTTTATCAAAACACCTGTTTTTTGTCCGCTTGCAACCTGACTTGTACAGTAATAATAACCGTCAACCAACTCCCATGCTGCCGTATTGAAAGAGATGGAATAATCAGTACCTTCTATGGGCTGTCCCCAAAATACATCCACTTCTCCGTTGCACTTTGGACACTCCATTGTGCTTTCCGAATCATCTGTACCCGAGTTTTCTATACAATCCGAGCAATCCGAACAATCGCACTCAGTGGGATTTGTGCACTCGGCGCTTTTTTGCCACGTGATGATTATTGCTACACGTACGTAAACGGGATATCCCTTGTCCTCAACCCCGATAGATACGTTTTTCATTTCTTTGTTGTTGAAGTCAAGATGGAAAGACGGATCACTTGGCTCGGCAGGTGTATAATCGTCAGCCACGTCGTTAGCATTGATTATATAATACGCAATTGTAGGCGCCGCAACTGCAACCACCGCAATCAACACTGCGATAGTGATAAGCAATGGCGCAAATCGCTTTATCATTGGTTTTTCCGATTTCATAATACAGATTCCTTTCTTGACTTTTTTACAAGACATGCTGAATATATGCTTCAAATTTAAGAGAGAAAGCCCCATTTACGCTATTACGATAAAACTCGCTGACATAGATAACATCATCTTGCAAAATCGTAATTTCGTTATTGCCTACGTATGTATGCTCCTCACCCGCTTTGAAAACATAATTTTTTACATTGTTGGTTTTATCCACTATAAACTTATAAGTAGATGTTGTGTAGCCACCGTTTTCAACGGCTTTAACAAACTCCCAATTGTCAGTCAAATCAAAATAGACTGCATCTACCTCTTCACCGTCATCATTGATGTAAGTCGGTTTGTTGTGAACCGTTATATCTATATATAGCGCGTAGCTTACTTCGGAGTTGATTTTCAACCGAATATGCGGTCCCGGGATATCTGCTCCGGGAACAACCTTCGAATAATCAATTCCTGCAACTGCTTGTCCGTATTCCACCAGATTGAATACCTCAACTCCAACGCCTGCCACATCTGCAGAGTTATTTGAATTGTCCGAAGTAACAAATCTGGCAAAGACTACACTAACCGACCACACGGCAAGTATTGTAATAATAAGGAGGATGCATGCCGTACGAAACAGCACACTGGCAAAAGACCGTTTATTGATATTTATCAATTCTTCTCTGCTCATAGCAGCACTCCTCCTTTTATTAGAATAACCGTTATATTTCAAAATATTTATCTTTTGTAATAGTGTTTTGCTTTAAGCATTATTTACGTTACGCTGCTGCGAAAAAACTACTGTTGCTGTTTTCTCCACCAAGCCACCCCTTATTGTTCGAGGCGTGAGAGTAAGTAACTTTAGCCGCTGCATCCTTTGTAGCGTTTAATGCGGTGATTTCAACGGCAACTATCGCTTCATTACCGCTTATACCATTTTCATATCGCCATGACCAGTCGGAAATTTCCTCAATGGTATATTTGCCGAGGGGAACGCAAACGTAAGTTTTTCCGCCACCTTTTACAGATACGGTCATTGAGACACCGTTTTCATTTGTAATCTTGAAAAGAAAGCTTTCGTTGGATTTGCCACCCGTCTCAGCAATAAGCAAATAACCTTGTGTGACAGTCGGGATATTTTCTTTGAGATAGTTGGTGCACTTTACATAAGCCTTATAGCCAATTTGCACTTGACCGTTCTGCGCAGTCCATAAGGGAACTAAACTGTGTGTTTCAATCTCATCAACCCAATATTTGACAGCACAGGTCATTACAATGACCGCGGACTCCTCAGGTTTTAGTGCTAATTGTCCAACCCAAACATTGTCGCCTTTACTGTCGTCAGAGACCTTCGTAACGTCGAATTTAACAGACGTGACAATAGTTTTACCGTCAACACTCCTGTATAAATTCATGTTGAAATAGTATTTACTTGTGTTGTCCTCGTACTTAAAGGGAGATTGATCACTTGGCAAACTAAGCGATACTTTAAACGTAAAGGCTTGTGATTTGTAATCCGCCTCTTGTTGCGGCGTCATTCCGCCCAAGTGATTTTCAATGGATATTGCGGTCGTTTGGTTGTAGAATGTCACGGCTTCGACAATTTCTTTTTCGCCCGTTGCAAGAGAAACTTTAGCAAAAACCTGAGATATATTTGAGTCGTCTTTTATTACCGTACTGCTACCCTTAAGCCACACATCCCCTGTTGGCAACGTCCAAGAGCTATTTTCGGGATTATTGCCTACAGTATCATGGTGCCTCACGTCAACCTTGTACGAGCCACCGCTTTTACTGCCCATTTCAATGATTTCGTAATCGCCATCGGGAACGTACAGAGCAATTTCGTCGCCATCGCGCAATTTGAAGTAGGTACCGTAATCAACACCGTCTTTCACAATGCTTGCAATTACACCGTTTTTAAAAGTAATAAGCCAAGCATCTGCGTCAGTGAGGTCTTTCCTTGAACCATCAGCATTGAAAACGTACTCGGAGAATGCTCTATATGTGCCGTTAAGAGAATTGTGATTTTTAACGGTAAAGTAAAACTCCTCGTCATGAACAAACGCCTCTTCTTTTACGTCCGTGTTGAATACTACGCCGCCAAGACCTTCATACATCCATATAGATATAATACCGCCGTCATCGTGTACAGAAAAGACATCTCCACCAAGACGTACAAAGTCGGGTTGACCGTTTCCTGTATAATCCGTCCTCAATAAGTGTTGAAGAATATCTTCATATTTGTCAGTGTGATGTACTTGTTCAAGGTAAGTTCTGAGCGCTTTTTCTATTTGTCCGTTATCGAGAGCATTGTTTACACTATCCCAAAACGTATAGGTAGGATGCATCGCAAACCAGTTGAGAAATGGCGCAGCAACCTTATTGAGGTAAACATATACATCACCCGTTTCGGGCGTTTCCGTAATAATGTCATCCCAATTGCTGAAATTTTCCTGTGTGACGTTTCCGAGAGCGTCAACCCAGTTGATAACTATACTGTAAACAAATGGGTCGTCTATCCTTTTCCATGTCGGCACAAAACGTATGACGTAAATATCCATGTCGTCGGTACTGAACTGAACACGGTGTACCGCATAGTGGCTTATTGTGGTAAGATCTATTGCTCCACTGAGGAAGTGAACTTCCTCGCCATGCTTATCCTTAACAGGATTATAGTGCTCGTCAACAAGCATCCAGTCCACAAACAGGTACCTTTCGTTTAGGTCTTTGCTCGGGTCTGCCGGGCGGATAACGCCGTTTTCGTTACTGGGGATAGATATCATTTTGTTGACAAGCAGGTCGTAGTATGCGCCACCGTTGTCGTCGTACTGTGCGCCTATTTCGGCGCCTTTGAATACGCAATTCCCCTCGTGCACAAACTGTGGCATATTGTCAGGATTAGGCACCTCAACAGACTGATCGGGGACATACCGCACTACGTACCTTACCGTACGGGCAACAATGGTAAGCAAGCCAATCGGATAACGTCCGTAATCGTACCTGCCGTTTTCAAAAGCACCTTGTCCGCTAACACGAATGTAATAGTATCCGTCATCACCTTCATAGATATGCTGAGAATCCAACGTTCCATTTGCTTCGGAAAGCAATTCAATATCATTGTAGGAAATAACATTTCCTTTTTCATCGAATTGGGCGGATGATTGATCCAGTCCGTCTGGGCCTTTAATTACACCAAAGCGAGGACTACTGAAAGTGTAATAAGGGTGTCCGTATCCGTCTGCGACTTTAAAGCGGAAATTTGCACCGTTATGTTCAGCATCACCGTTAGTGAAATCAACAAGATTTACTATAACGTTGGATTTCGCCTTTCTAACCCATGTTTTTACATTGCTAGTAGAGTCTGCCGGACCGAAATATTCAATTGCTTCCGCAGTCTGACTTTCACCGTTTTGGTCGGAATATACGCCCACTAAGTTATAGACGGAAACTTCTTGACTACCACCGCTAAACATCATCAGGTTCATACCGGTGACAACCACATTGGAACGCGCGCCTGTGATCTTGACACGGTAGATACGCTGAGTACTTCCGAAAAGCATCACTAACTCTATTCGGACAGTTGCGCCGTCCGCAAGCTTATTTTCCACGTACCACGGATGCGTCTCATCAGCTTTGGGACCGTTATAGTTTGTGTTGTACTTGTAAAGAGGAGAATACGGCAACTGCATACCTATACCGTTAATCTCCAAAACGTCCATCAAGTAGTCGCCATTGTTCGTTTGAAACATCCATGTATATGAGTAGGTGCCGTCATCGGCGTTGTAAAACATATACTTAGTTTCATTGAAGAAAGACGACTGTAACCAGTTCCACGAATTAGTGCCATCTATTTGTTCAATCAAATTGTGTAAAGCGTTTCCATGTGAGAATAAGTCGCCTGGTACATTTTTTGTTTGATCGGCATAAGTATCTTTATCGTGAAATTCGTAGTCTTTCAATAACAAATCTTCGGAATTGTAAGTGGCAGTACGATTGGGACTGTTGGAATCTACGCTTGAAGCGTTGTTTGCCAACCACTCCGCAGCAGCAGTAGCACGCCCATTGCCTCCGTTTCTCACACCATCTGATAACTGCAAAATATATCGCACATCAAAAGTCGGGGCATCAAGCTTAGTCAATACAGCTACAATTGTACGGTCTGCCTTCACAAAGTGATTGTAAAAGGTATCGCTCATGGTCCAAGCAGAGGGTCCGTTTTCGTTGGTAAGCAATCTAAAACGGCCGGGACCTAACGTGTCGTATATGGGATACGTACCAAGCGAATAGCCGTCGTTGTGAATCATGAAGTCGTTGATACGCTCCGTCATTCTCACAAGCATACTGTCGTGCGCTTCCTTATTCGGGTCGTCAATTGCCCAGGTAAGCACGATATTGCGTTCGCTATCATCGCCCTCTTGATGGATACAATACTTTAAAAAATCTTCGTAACTGGTGACTGTTACCGAACTGCTGTACTCGTTAACACCATTTTCTCTCCGCACAAACAGACGCCCATTTTCATCGATGAAGTGCATCTTGCATAAGTACGTATAGTACGACCGAAGCCATTCGTTCTTCATATCGTTGTAAAAACCGGTGTGGTTAATGCTTACAGGGAAGGTATTATCGGTTTTAGTTCTTATCTCGAACTCATCATCAGTACCGTCACCGTTGGGAGTTGTGGTAAACCACAACTTCTTGTCCATATCGATACAGATAAGTATCTTGATTGTGTATCCATACGGCACGATTACGTCAAACGAATACGCGCCATCAGTTGTACGGAACGGGTGATAGGAACCGAATACACTTTCCTCGTCTATGCCATCGGGCACAGGAGAACCATCTGCCATTTCTACTTTGTAACTGACCATGTGCTCTATAGGAACGTATTGGATGATAAACTTTTGCGGATCGGGCATGGTCGTAGTACTGACCTGCGTACTTTGTTCTTCTGCCGAAAGGAAATAGCAAACGTAGCTGTCAGATTCGGGCATTTTTATCAAACCCAGTATGTTGATATCTGCTCCATCTACCGTAACTTGCTTGACGTAGTAATCTTTGTATTGAACAAACAGGCTTTGATCAACCTTGCTTGCAATGGCAGGGTCCGCGTTTTCATTTTCCAACACCACAAGAGCGCGCAAGGAGTTAGGTTCGACGCATACACCGTTCCACTTTAACGGAGGACGACTGTATCCTCTGTTATAAGGGTCAAGTCCTTGAGGATAGTAATACATATTCTTCCCGTTATCATCTACTCCGTATTGCTCGTAGTCGTTATTGTTGCTGTACGCTTCCAGTTTATTGCTCGCGTCGATATTATCCCCTAATTCGGTAAACGACTTCGGGAGACCTGCAAACATAAACTTTGTACGTGGAATTGTTAAAGGTTCATCATTCGTTTCGTCAGTTTCTGCGGTTGTGTACTTCTTGTTGTCAAGAGGAAGCTTTCCCTCATCGAACAATTCCATCAACGCATAAAATTCGTCTAGCGTCATGTCTGCCGAGTATGGGTCCCAACCTTCATACTTAGCCTGTCGCATAAGACGCGACTTTATCTGTTCGCGCGTCTCTACGCGTTCTATCTTCAATGCATTCGGAAACACCTCCGCAATGACAATGACTACCGTGCTGCATACCAATAATACGATAAGCAAGTACAGCAAAATTGTCCTAATGCGGAGCCATCCGGTTTTGTTAAGAGAGCTTGTATTCATACCACTCCTCATGGTTTGTTCACCTCGCGTATTGTGAAAGACAAATTCACATGTTGATTATTTGTCTTTCATGCCCATATATATATGGGCATGTGTACACTTATACATAATAATTATAGCATAAACTACTATATTGTCAAGTAAGTTTAACTTCGACTTTGTGAAACAGCCATTATATTGGTGATTATGTCTTAGTATCTTCATTGCTCGCCAATTTTATTTAACGGAGTGAAAAAAGCAACAATACACAATAAAAAAGGCAACTTGCAAACAGCAAGTCGCCTTTTACAAATCAACAAAATACTTTGTAAGTTAAGCATAAATTGAGAGCAATAAATGTTTACAAGAGAAACCCTCGAACGCATTTATAAGTCCTATTCGGTTTCGTATGACAGCTTCATCGCCGCAAACGATTTCAGCATTTCATCTGTGCGGTTGTAATATCTCTTGTTTTTGTTGAGTTTGGCAATTTGCGCCATATCCTCGCTCGTCAACGAAAAGTCAAGTATTTCGAAGTTGTCTTTTACGTGATTGACTTTGCTCGTTCCGGGGATTACACAAAAGCCCATTTCCAAGTGCCAACGAAGGATTATCTGAGCAGGGGTTTTGCCATATTTTTTACCGAGCTCGGCAAATATAGGTTCACTCAACAGGCTTGGATCTCCGTGTCCAAGCGGATACCAACTCATAAGTTTGATACCGTGTTTGTTTAGTTCGGGCATCAGTTCGTCTTGCGTAAAATACGGATGCGCTTCCGCTTGCATCACCTGGGGCGCAATTTCACAGTTTGCCAAAATATCGTCGAGGTATTTACCTTCACAGTTGGATATACCGATTGACTTAACCTTGCCTGCTTTCACTGCCCTTTCAATCATTTTGTAACCGTCCATATAGTGTTCGGTAGGTTGATGTATAAACAGCAGGTCAATGTAATCCAAGCCGAGTCTTTCCAGTGTCTGCTCCACGGCATGAGGATTGAGATATTCCGTCGCCCATATTTTTGTGCTAACGAAAATGTCTTCCCTTTTTACTCCCGATGCTTTGATTGCTCTGCCAACTGCGCGTTCGTTAACATAGGCGTTAGCAGTATCCACTAGTCTATAGCCCATTTTCAACGCTTCACATACGCAAATTTCGGCATCCTTAGGAGAAATCATAAATGTGCCTATACCGATAGCAGGCATTTGTTCGCCGTTGTTTAATGTCATTACTTTATCCATTTTCTATCCCTCCATATAAACTTGCTTTGCCAAATTCGGACGCAAACTCACCCAAACTATCTCTGTCTGCTTGTTATGTTTTCGTAAACTTGTCTCCTATAATTTCGAATTTAATTACCGCCTTAGTTATCAACATAATAACATGTTACGTAAGAAAACACAAAGCTACCAATTCGTAGATTTTATACTCACTTAATTATCATTTGGGAATTTTTATAAAGAAGCACCAAGTTGATATGCTGCATCTGATTTACCTTTTCCTAGCACTTCACCTCGATTTTTCCAACCGAGATTGCGTTCATAAGTACGATACCAAGTTATAGCTTGCGAATAATCCCCACCGTCAGCCGTCATTATAAGCACACTTTCTTTTGCAAATTTACCATAACCAAGACACTCCAATTCTGCATATAGCCTATCTGCCGTTGTTTTTAAGGTTCCTGTAATCGTCCAAAAGTACAGCGGAGAAGCAAAAACTACCACATCGCAATCCGAAAAAGCAGAATATATTGGTTCCATATCATCTTTTTGTACGCAAGGACTTTTGCTATCGGGACCCGCTTTTAAACAGCCTTTGCAACTATGAATATTCATACCGTCCAAATAGAACTCCTGCACATTGTGCCCCACACTGTGAGCGCCGTCAGAAAATGACTGTACCAGTTTTTGTGTGTTGCCGTTTTTTCTTGCTGCTCCATTCAAAATTATAATTTTTTTAGACATTGTTTGCGTCTCCTTGCTCCACTCCTGTTTCTTTTGTCAGTTTGTTTAGCCATTTTTTCTTCCAACCGCCGTGGAAGTACATACTCCAAGTCAGTATTAAACCTGCGCCCCAACCGAATGCAGTATTCCACCAAATTATGCGATAACCCATAAACGGCAAATAACAAAGCGTATAGGTAGTTACAACTCTGACAAACAACGCAGTTGTCGCCACAATCGTCGCCTTAAAACCGTTATCTGCGCCTTGGAACAACCCAAGTATGGGAAAATATGCAGCAAGTAACGGTAAAAGTATTGCTGTTGTTCGCAGATGTGTAATGCAGTACGCCGTTGCTTCTTCCGTCAAATTAAATAGCGTTGTTATTTGCGCCGCAAGGACAAGCACTACTGTTGACAAAATGAGTGTAACTACTTCCGACATGAAAAACGTCTGTTTTGCACCCTTAGTTACGCGCCCTATATTATCTGCACCAAGATTTTGTCCTGTGTACGTTGCTTGTGTTATCTGCAACGATGAAGCGGGTAGCTGTATGTATGATTCCACACGCATTGCAACGGTAAATGACGCAGTCATGAATTTTTCATAGCCGTTGACTGCTCGTTGCAAAAATACAAACCCGATTGCAACGATAAATTGTTGCAACGCCATTGGAAAACCCATTTTGAGAGTGTTCCATGCAAGCTTCCACTCAAAGGTGAGTTCCTTAACCTTCCAACGGAATATGGGGTATTTTTTTACCATGTAAATTACTGCTGCAACACAGCAACCTGCTTGGGAAATATCCGTTGCCAGTGCCGCTCCCAATACGCCGAGATGTAATACCGCAACGAAAACAATATCCAGTACCACGTTGATTATCGCCGCAATCAACAGAAAGTACATCGTCGCACGACTGTCGCCTACGCCACGTAAAACAGCTGCTACAACGTTGTATCCAAACTGAAAAACTAACCCCAATGCATACACCCTAAAATATACAACAGACATTTCCAACAAGTCGGTTGGGGTGTTGAGAACATATTTGAGCATCAGTCTGTTAATTGCCAGTGCTATACCCGTGCATATAACACCCATGCTCACCATCAGAAAAATAGCCGTACATGCGTTTCTGCGAAGTTCACTGTCTTTTTTCGCACCAAACAGTTGGGCAATGATTACACCTGCGCCGGCGGAAAAACCGTTTGCAAAGGCAAGAAACGCCATTGTAAGCACTGCCGTTGCGCCCACTGCTGACATAGCGTCTTCGCTTTCGAAGTTGCCCACAATGATTGTATCGGCCGTGTTGTAGAGCTGTTGCAACAGCAACCCCAAGAATACAGGCAAAGCAAAACGCAATATGCCTTTCCATGGCGCTCCATTTAGCAATAAATCATTGCCATCTATTTTTTTCTTAACTGTATTTACCATACAACTTTTATCACAGAAAACATCAATTAAAATGAAATTTACAGGTCTATTGTTTCAGTCTTAAAGTCGCAATAATACTCGGCTGTCTTGCCCTTAAACTTCAATACACAGTAATCGGGGTCGGTTACACCTTTTTTATAAAAAAGCTTATCGCCGAAACGCCAAATCTCGTCTTTTGTTGCTTGGTCGGTGCAAACTTCCATCTCACCTACTATTGATACACCCTGATATTTGAACTTCCCGCGCTTATAAAAATATATACACGCCTTGTTGTTCGCCAAATATTGTTTGATTTTATTGGACGAAGTGTTAGTAGTAAAGTAAATTACATTTCCGTCTATCTTGCGAGGAGCGAGCATTGCCCTAACAACAGGATAACCTTGCTCATTGACAGATGCAATAAATGCTGTTTTCTGCTCGGATATGAATTGAAAAATTTGTGTTTTATCCATAGTGATTTTCTCTCCGTTTAATTGAAATTTAGAAATATCCTCTTTTCTTCGCTTCCTCAATAAGTTTAGGTTGGATTAACGGATATGTCCAATTATCCACTAATTCAGGTGTAATTATTATTTTCTCTATCTCGCTATGTAACTCTTTTTCGAAAGAAAGGATGTTTGCAAAAAACAGCATCCCAAAACTTTCTTCTCCATAACTTTCATCATCGCTCAGTTTTCTTTTGACAGAATATACGCATATAGGCAATATATTAAAATCAACAGCTCCTGTTTCTTCTTTTAATTCTCTTTCAGCAGCTTCAAGAATGCTTTCACCTATTTCTCTATGTCCACCCGGAACCTCGTATGTGTTTCTCGCTTTATGCTTACAAAATACCCATTTCCCATCTGTTTTAGATATAATAACCGCAAACTTCAAAAGTTCATCTTTCACTTGCTCATAAAAATTGACTTGCAGTAGTTCCATAAATATACTCCGCTAAATTACTGTTTATCGTATTGTAAGTATATCATAATTGATGTTCTCAAATCAATTGAATTAAAGTGTTCAAACGTATAACAAAAAGCAACTTGCGTTTTGCAAGTTGCCTTTTGTATTAAAGTTTCTTATAAATTACTTCCTGGGATTCTTGATGTTAGCCTGTACGACTGTGTTACTCCGAGAGGCGACAGTGCGCAATTTTTAATATTAATTATTCTTAGCCACATACCCATTTCCATGCTTTTGTGGACGTAAAGAGGGCATATTTTTTCCTGTTAGATTTCATTTTTGGTGCTATTTCAACTCTCCATATCATCCCTTTATATATGAGATTATATTTTTTATCAAATCTTGAATCATAAATTGATCTTTTTAAAAAATGCGTATATGTGTAAATCACTCGTAATGTTTGTGTCTTGCCGTGTCGCTGTTTTTACCCCGTCAGACCATCCGACAAATTCATAACCATCCATTGGTATGGCAATAACCGTTAGTGCATCGTCACCGTGTAATACATATTGTGTATCTCCACTATGTCCAATTACATATATATAATAACCGCTTACTTTTTGTACTTTACCACCCTCCGTTGTCTCATAGTAAACTTCTGAAACTTTTCCTTCCCAATATTCATACGGAACGCCTACTTTTTCGCCACCAACAACAGCTTTATTCAAAAAGTATAACTTTTCAGCTATCAAAGGATCTGACACAGAATCCCAAAGATATTCGGCATCCACTTTGTGATACTCAAATATATTATTTACACACAACTCAATCGTATGTGCAAACTCGTGAAGGTAAGTTTCTATCATGTCATCCCAATAATAGTGAAGCGGATCTAATAAGTTCTCTATTGGTTCATTATAATAAATTAATTGGGTTAAGCGACAATCGAAATTGATACTGCCGTACTTACTATCTGCCTCGCCTGCACTATTATGCAAATCGCCAAAATAATCATCCATACTATAAGAAACTAACACACTATCGTATTCTTGCAATAATCCCTGCACTTCGGGTATATCATACGCATAGACTTTATGATCAACTGTGGAATTTATAGGGTGTTTTTCTTGGATGTTTTCTTTTGTCAACGGAACAGTAGTAAAATATTCGTCAACTTGGAAATCGGCAACAGCCAAGTCATTCAACTCGAAAGAAATCTTTTCCGTGATCATTTGACATATTTGCCGCTCAATGTCTGTCATTTTATAATTTACTTGAATTTTTCTATTCCCGTCTTTTGTAGTGAGTTCTGCATTAAGCTCTGTAACATAAACTATCAATATTTTATACTTATGCGTGTTTTCAGCAACCCACTTCGCATACAGTTGTGTGCCTTTGCTTAAAAACAATTCATTGCCGATAACAATGTTTCCATTTTCGTCGGATACCTGTTGTGTTAAGTACCTATCTGCATACCACCCACCAAATGTAGCATGTTCACGACTCGGTACAACGAATTTAATATTATCAAGTTGACCATAAGTCAAAGAAATTGATTGCTCATCACAATTACTGTCAGCGTATTTGTAATTATAAGTATATTCTTGTGTAATAACTCCGAAATTCGCCGTTATTTCTTTATTTTCAATGAACCGTTCTTTTCGTGTCGGTTCTGTCACACCGTCCGACCAAGCGACAAAATTGTAGCCCACATCGGGAACAGCCGTTACTTCTAATGTTTCATCTCCGAATTTGCCACTCTGAACGAGTTCACCCTCTATTCTGCCGTTCTCTCCCGCAATAAATTTCACTTGAAATGTTTTTCTTGCAAACTCCGCACGGAAATAACGATCTTCCCTTACATTATGTATAATGCGCTCATCTTGAATTATTGTTTCATCGCTATTGATAATACCTGAATCTACCCAGCCGACAAAATAATAGCCGTAATCTGCTATTGCTACAACCTTTTGCGTGCTTCCGCCATCGCTTACTGTTTGATAAGTGTTTCCTTCGATTCTTCCACCAACACTTGCTCCGAATTCAACAGTATAAGTCTTAGGTGCTGTATTGCGCTCAGTCGTAGAATTGCACGCAGCACTAAGTACACTTAATAAAAGCATAAAGATAGTTAATACATAAACACCAATTTTTCGCATATTTACTCCTAATCTCTCTTTATTTATACCACAGTTGTATGTGAATTGTAAAACACTTGTAATAAATTACGCATTATACACTATTAATACGTATTTATAATAATATTGTAGAATGGTTCTATAAATCGTCATTGCTCTCTCCCTTTACTATTTATTCTAGCAAAATTTTATTAAAAATCAAGTGTCAACTTGGGTGGAAACAAGCTAATAAAAAGCGACTTTTGCTCTTTTTTAGAATTATTTTTACAAAAAATCAGAGCCTATTCCGTTATGGAATAAGCTCTGAAATACTATATATTGTTATTTTTACTTTCAGCAACCCACGAAATAGCCGAAGCTGTTACTTCCTGGGGTTCTTGATGTTAGCTTGAGCTGCTGCCAAACGAGCGATTGGTACGCGGTAAGGTGAGCAGGAAACGTACGTCAGACCGATGCTGTGAGCAAATTCGATACTGCTGGGGTCGCCGCCGTGTTCGCCGCAGATACCGCATTGAAGTTCGGGACGGGTCTTTCTGCCAAGCGTTACAGCCATGTTCATAAGTTTACCGACACCGATTGTGTCAAGACGAGCAAACGGATCGCTTTCGTAAATCTTGGTGCTGTAGTAGCTGGGAAGGAACTTACTAGCGTCGTCACGGCTGAAGCCGAACGTCATCTGAGTGAGGTCGTTTGTTCCGAAGCTGAAGAACTCGGCTTCCTTAGCGATTTCGTCAGCGGTAAGAGCTGCTCTTGGGATTTCGATCATAGTACCTACTTGGTAAGTAAGCTTGCAACGGCTTTCCTTGATAACCTTATCAGCCGTTTCAACGACGATCTTCTTGACATAAGCCAATTCCTTAACTTCGCCAACCAACGGGATCATAATTTCGGGAACAACGTGCCACTTGGGGTGACGCTTGTGAACGTTCAAAGCTGCCTTGATTACCGCACGGGTTTGCATGCGAGCAATTTCGGGATAAGTAACTGCCAAACGGCATCCACGGTGACCCATCATGGGGTTGAATTCGTGCAAAGATTCGCAGATTTGCTTTACTTGAGCAACTGTCTTACCTTGAGCTTTAGCAAGTTCTTCGATGTCGTGTTCATCGGTGGGAACGAACTCATGAAGAGGAGGATCCAAGAAACGGATAATAACGGGTTGACCGTTGAGTGCTTCCATAAGACCTTCGAAGTCAGCTTGTTGTAACGGTTCGATCTTTTCAAGAGCCTTTTCGCGTTCTTCTACTGTTTCGGAAACGATCATTTCACGGAACTTATCGATACGTCCTTCGCCGAAGAACATGTGCTCGGTACGGCAAAGACCGATACCTTGTGCGCCAAGTTCTGCTGCGCGTTGAGCGTCAGCGGGAGTGTCGGCATTTGTACGAACTTCCAAAGCCTTGTACTTGTCGGCAAGCTTCATGATACGTCCGAAGTAACCGCTACTGGGATCAGCAGGAACTGTCTTAATAGCAATGTCATAAATCTTACCTGTTGAACCGTCCAACGAAATAGGATCGCCCTCGTGGAAGATCTTTCCGCCAAGTTCAAATTGCTTGTTGGCTTCGTCCATCTTGATGTCGCCGCAACCGGATACACAGCAAGTACCCATACCGCGAGCAACAACCGCTGCGTGAGAGGTTTGTCCGCCACGAACGGTCAGGATACCTTGAGCGTACTTCATACCTTCGATATCTTCGGGAGATGTTTCCAAACGAACAAGGATAACCTTTTTCTTTTGTTTGCCAAGTTCAACAGCGTCTTCCGGTGTGAACACAACGGTACCTGCTGCTGCTCCGGGGCTAGCTGCAATACCTTTGCCAACAACGTTGTTTTTGTCAGCCTTGGCAAGAGCTTCGGTGTCAAACGTGGGGTGAAGAAGCATATCAAGAGATTTAGCGTCGATTTGCATCAAAGCTTCTTGCTCGGTGATCATGCCTTCGTCGATAAGGTCGCATGCAATCTTGATAGCAGCGGCAGCCGTACGCTTACCGTTACGGGTTTGCAACATGTAAAGTTTACCTTGTTCGATGGTGAACTCCATGTCCTGCATGTCTCTGTAGTGATGTTCGAGTGTATCGCATACTTGAAGGAATTGTTTGTAAACGTCGGGCAAAACTTCTGCCATTTGACTAATGGGCATGGGTGTACGAACGCCTGCAACAACGTCTTCGCCTTGAGCGTTCATGAGGAATTCGCCCATCAGACCCTTTTCGCCTGTTGCGGGGTTACGAGTGAAAGCTACGCCTGTTCCGCAGTCGTCACCCATGTTACCGAATGCCATCATCTGTACGTTAACCGCCGTACCCCAGCTGTAAGGGATGTCGTGGTCCATACGGTAGATGTTTGCGCGGGGGTTATCCCACGAACGGAATACTGCTTCTACTGCTGCAAACAGTTGTTCCTTAGCGTCTTGCGGGAAGGGTTTGCCGATAGCCTTTTTGTACTCAGCCTTGAATTGACCGGCAAGTTCTTTCAAATCTTCCGCTGTAAGTTCAACGTCTTGCTTAACGCCGCGAGATTCCTTCATCTTGTCGATAAGAACTTCGAAGTACTTCTTGCCGACTTCCATAACGACGTCGCTAAACATCTGAATAAATCTTCTGTAGCAGTCCCAAGCCCAACGGGGGTTGCCGCTCTTTGCAGCAAGAACTTCTACAACTTCGTCATTCAAACCAAGGTTAAGGATGGTGTCCATCATGCCGGGCATGGACGCACGAGCGCCACTACGAACGGATACAAGAAGGGGGTTCTCCTTGTCACCGAACTTTTTGCCTGCGATTTTTTCAAGTTTGGTGATGTACTTGAGGATTTGTTCCTTGATTTCGTCGTTGATCTTACGACCGTCTTCATAGTAAGCCGTGCACGCTTCGGTACTGATTGTAAAACCTTGAGGAACAGGAAGACCGATATTGGTCATTTCTGCAAGGTTTGCGCCCTTACCGCCAAGGATTTCGCGCATTTTAGCGTTGCCTTCGCTGAACAAATAGGTATACTTTTTTGCCACTGTTTTTTCCTCCAAAAAAATATTTTACATGGTTGAGGGCGTTTATAGCCCATACGAATTTATTGTACAATATTTTGACAATTTAGACAAGTATTTTTATGAATTTCTTTATTCCATTTAATACGCGCTTAATACGCGCAAAAACAAAGAACCTTGCTCGCTTGAACAAGGTTCTTTTCAATCCGTATATGGATTTATCCCTTAACTACTGTGTAATATCCGTCGGAATCTTTTTCGCTCCAGGTATAACCAGCGCTAGGCGTAATATTTTCAGGAGGATTATCACTTTCACCGGCTTTGAATTTGCCACCCTTGATGTTTATTGTTGCACCGGTAATCGTCACTTTTTCGTTAAACGTACCACCACTAACCGTAACGGTACCACTTGCTGTAATTGTGACTTCTTCGTTGAAAGTACCCTTAGTAATAGAAACCGTTGTACAACTAATATCAACTTTGCCGTTAATTGTTACGTCATAGGAAATGCTTATCGATTTGGCATTCTCTGCCTTAATGGCAGATCCCGTGCCTTTATTTTCAATTGTTCCGGCACTTCCGAAAGAAAGAGTACTACCTTCGGAAACAGTAACGGTATCACCGTCTTCTGTGGAGTTGGAAAGCGTAAATCCGTTTAAGCATAGCTTAATGGACAATCCGTTAGGAATCGTAATGTTTTCAGAAGTATTACCGCACAAACCAATTGCTAACGAGTCAGAAAGCGCATTGTCTTGTATAAATGCAACTGCGTCTGCAATGGAATTGAAATATTTAACGAGAGTACTTGATGAAACTTTATACGCCAGGACAACCATTCCCCCCCAATAAACGTTACAAGATCCGTCATCGTTATCTACAACCGAGCAATCTTGTGCGATGGTTACGTTCGGTTTTTTTGCAAAGAAACCACCATGAATTATTGTATCTTCGTCGTTATCGCTAAATGATACACTACCGTTAAACGTAGGAATATGTATCGTACCATCGGTATTACCACCATTGTATATCGTAACCTTACCTTTAAACGTTACGTCACCGTTGAAAGTGCCACCATCAATAATCGCTTGGGCGTTATTTTCCGACACTATGTTACCATTGAGTGTACCACCATAAACAGTCATGGTATTGTTGTTGCAAATAATATTTGCACTAGTCGAATCTGTGTGCTGTACAACAAATTTAGCGTGATAAGTAGCATTTGTAGGTGTGCTTCCTGCGTTGCCTACGACAAGAGTACCGTCGTTAAGTATTACGTAATAATTTGCATCGCGCTCGACATGTATCGATCTTTGAACGGTAGCCGTACCGCCTTGTGCTACATAGACAACTGCTTTGTTAGATGAAGTGTTGGTAAGTGTTGTCGTTTTAGTTGTACTACCGCCTCTGATTACTACCGTACCGTAAACTGTAATTGTATGTTCACCTTCAGTGTTAGAAAGCGTGTAAGTTGACATATCAAAGTCAAAGTTGTAATCGGCTGGAATAACCAAGCTTTCCGTCATGTTGGCAAGCAACTTCAAACTGTACACTGTCTTTTTAGTAGCAGCTTTGACGTATTCCATAACATCGGCAAACGATTCGAAATAACGACTATCCAAATTTAATTTAGCCGTGCCCAATTTAACACCAAATGTGCCATTTGCATCCGGCGTCGGATCTGCCACGTAACCGGAATCGACGTAGTTATATGCAGGCGCTTCTTGATGATACCTACCGCCGGAAATCACAACTTTACCGGACGTCAATTGATTTGCCAAAAAAGTTTTGTAAAATTCACCACCGGATATTTCCGTACGCGGACTTGTTGCCCCCGACTTTGAATGAATGATATATTTTAGGAATGTGCCACCGGTAATGACTGCCGTGCCATGATTTTGCAAGCTTTGTCCGTAATTTGAGCCTTCACCGTCTTTAGCGTCAAATGTGCCACCGGAAATTTTTAGATCCGTTTCAGACTCGTTTTTGATACAAATCATCATACCGGAAAAATTTCCGCCGTTGATAGTCATAATTCCACCAACCTTGTTAGCAACAAGTGTAATGGTCGCATCGGCTGTACCGGATGGAGCATACGCATCATCATGTCGGAAAGTACCACTATTGATAGTCATTGTACCGTAGTTTTCAATTACATAGTGATTGCCGTCCGACTTTCCGTTACCGTAGCGGATAAATTCACCGTCTTCGATAACTGCTTCGCCGTCTGCTTTTACCAAAAGTGCCGATCCCTTAGCGGTGTTATCAATTGTACCGCCGTTGATTACCACTGAACCGCCTTGTTCTACCGTTACTGTGCCTTGGTAAATTGTTTTCTTTACGCCATCTTGTTCTATTGTTACGTTTTCGGCGTTACCGGTAATCTTGCCACCGTCAATAACCACCACGCCTTGATCCTTTACCACAATAGTTGGGGTTTTGGAGTCGTTGGATACGGTACCTGCTTTTACAGTTAGTTGTCCGCCCTGTTCCACTACGATTGCGTTACCGTTTTTGTCGTCGTTGACAATTGCTCCCAATTGGCTGTCGCTACTGTCGATAATAGTAAGCTCAGCGTTTTGTCCAACGGTGATTGTTGATGCGCCTGTAGCGTTGGAAAGAGTGTTTCCGTTGAGATCAAGGATACCTGTTTTTTCAAATGTAAACGCTCCATTTTCCAGTTCGATTGAATCCTCGAGAACTATGCGTACGCCGTCCTGTTTAGCCGCGTCGGATAATTCACCCGGTGAAGTAACGGTCACACCGTCCATAACGTCGGCGTTGGATTGAATAGCTTCAACAATAAACGCAACCGTGGTAGTTTGTGGATTTTCGTCAGTGCCTTGGTAATCATTTCCTACATCTTCGGGAAGTTCAACCGAAACGTTTACCGAAAAACTCTTGACGTCAGGCGTAATTACAGACGACCATTTGTTCAACGCGGGTTCGCCCACGACTTTAGTTTCCAATACGTCGGCAAGACCGCCTTCCTTGGTTCCCAGTTTTACCCTGTACCTGATACTGACGTTACTGTTGTTGGTAACGTTGATTGTAAGTTGAACTTTGTCGCCGGGAACAACGTTGACCAATTCAAGACTGCCGTCTTCGCCAACACCTGCCGTACCGCCCGTTTCAAATGTTGATTTATCCAATTTGGTCTGTACACCATCTACCAACGACCAAAGTTGCAAGCTTGATTCATCTATACTTGCTTCTATATTTACCTTACCGCTGCTTACAGTAATGTTACCCGAGCCTGCTTCATCGGTGAACCAAGCATAAGTTGCACCCACGATAATGCTCAAACATATTACTATTGCAACGATAGAAGCAATCAATGTTTTATTAGCTGTTTTCATTTTTCTCCTCTTATTTACTGTTGAGAATATGTTTCGTGTTTTTGATTGTATTTTCCTGTTCAAATCAGTGTTTCGTTCCGTCGGCATTGCCCTGAATTGCAAATACCGTAAGCGTGATGTAGCAAGTCATGCTCGTACTATATACGGGCGCATCCCCACTAAGCGTGACTTTTAAATCATAAGACTTTGACTGTCCGTCTATGCCCAATTCCATCCATCTGGAGGAAGGTTTCAGTATTTCATCGTCAATCGAAACTTCGAAATAACTGCCATACTCTTTGTTTTCGTTACCTTCGCTGTCAACACAGGTTATTGCGTATTCCATACGCCACTTAACGGAAACAGCACTGTTGTTTTGAATGACAAAGTTAACGTCAAATCCCTCATACGGGGCAATATCCGAAACAATCAATAGACCGGGAGTCGTCCCATCTACTTTCCCCTTGACAAGCCATTCGTTCCTCTCAGTTGAAGTATTGAACTGATTGATATGTTCATAGTCGAAGGTTGCCAAGACGTCCAATTTGGCAGGAGAAACAACAACACTACTTGGCGCTTCGCTTGTGTACAACGCGAATGTCGCGCCTGTCACAAGCACCAAACAAAGCGCTATTGTAAGCACCGAAACAAGTAGGTTTGTTTTCATACTGTTCATTTAAGCTCCTTAAATATCCTTTCTTGCCGCTTTCAATAACTTAAAGCAACAATTTCTTGCTATTTTGTTAATTGCTTGTTACAACTCATATACCGAATTTGCGGTCCTCAAACGTGAAAGGTAAAGCAACGTAATCTGCTAAAGCGTTTAATCCGCCCTCTGCTCCGTTCGAATCAGCAGTCGGCACACTGGGATCACCCGATGTGTTTTGCGAAACCTGTTGTTCGACAGATGCAACGATGGCACCTGAGCGGTAAACTCTTGTTGCCAATGGATCATCGGTATATTTCATTTCGAACCTTACTCGCATTGTTTCCTGTCTTTTCGCGCCTATGTCGAACCATTTTGTGTTTACGGCAGAATTACCGTCATCACTTTTTACGAATTGAGACACAACTTCTTTATATTCAAAGTTTTCGTCCAATTCAACATGCGTCGCAATTAAATATGAGAATACGCCTCCATGCGTATCGTCATCGGAACCTTTTTGATCCGCCTCATCGGAAACAAACGCTACCTTCAACTGAAGTCTTGCGGGAATTGAGCCTGTGTTGCGAACTTGAATTTCCGCTACCACACTACACCCTTGCGACATATTAACTATACCGTATCCTTCATCCAAAAATGTAGCATAACCAAAAGTATAGGCCGGTTCACTGTGCGGATAATCATTTTCTCCCGGCGATTCGTAAGCAAGATAACTCATGCCAACTACTGTGGCGGAAGCAACAATCGTTCCTGTTGTAACTTCGAGTTTACTGTCCTTTTCATTGCTGAAAATGGCGTACGTCGTGCCTATTAACAAGCTACAGCAAAATGCCAACGTCAATACGGATACGAGTATTATTGTTGTAGTTTTTTTCATAGTTGTTCACCCCTGTTGGGTTGATCATTATACTAAATGACCTGCGTTGCGCACACTGTCATGTCAATATATACATTCTTATCTTGCGCATCGTTATTGTCTATCTTATCTTCGTCACCGTCAACGTCGGCGTTATAGTCAAGGTCGTTGACAAATGCCCATTTTACTTTAAAGGTGGCATTGGCGTCTTTGTTGACAATTCTGTCGGTGTAGGTGCTGTCGTTACCCCATTCGTAGATTCCCTGTTCAGCGTCATATATTTCGCTAAGGAAAAACGTATGTACTTGTGAGCCTACAGTAATGGTGATTTCTATTTGTTTAGCCAGTTCTTCGTCAGTTTCGTCATCCTTACCAAGTCTAAATTGGAGGTAGTAGCCTACTGCAACGTCACCGTCATTGGTGAGCTTGAACGTTGCCGTTACACTGCAGCCGGGAGCAACCCTGTCGTCTTCGCTCAGACCGAAGATGTTAACGTTGGCGTCGGTCTCGTCTTCCGAAGTAAAGGTTACAACGCTATCGTCTGTAGTATTTTCTACGCGACCTGTTTGTGGGTTAAGCAAGCTGTTCTCAAGATGATTACGCTCAAGCGATACCTTGAGTTTACCTGCTTTGAGGTGACTTGTTACTGTTACGTCATCCGTAAATAATGCAAATGTTCCCGCAATGATGATTGCAATGCAGCAAAGCACAGTTAAGCAGGAAAGTGTAATTACTCTAACACGTTTTGACATAATTATTCTCCTTTAATTAAACACTTCTTTTTTTAGCAATCTGCTATTAGTCTTCGTCTGTGGTTGTTGCCGCTGCCTGAGCCGCTTGACGGGCAAGTCTGCGTTTTTCTCTTTGAATACGCTTGGCTTCTTCCTTTTCTTCGCGGATTGTACGTACAGCAATGTCAATACATTCCTTAGCTGCGCCAACGTCGCTTTCCTCAAACAACTTGAAGGAGGTTGGAGCATGCTTAACGCTAAGCTTGTTTTCGGAAATAAATCTGCTGAAGGTGGTATTTGCAATAACGAAATCGCAAATGACAGTACCTTTCTTGATACGCAAACAAATTACGCGCTTGCTGTACAGCTTGAATTCCTCGTGGCTGTTGGTAAGGGTTGATTTAATGTCGTCTATTTGATTTGCATAAGCGACAATATCATCATACCATGCCTTTTGAACGCTATCCAATAAGTTGTACTTTTGCTTGTGGGAAAGCTTCGGATCAGCCGAAAATCTTATCTGACCTTCGTACTCTTCCAGCGGGATAGCAACCACTGCCTCTTCAACAGTAATACGTTTACCGTTATACTCTTCCTGATGTTGTTCTTGAGGCTGTTCTTGCGGTTTCTCTTGAGGTTGTTGCTCTGCTACAACCGGTTGAGATTCGCGATTTGCTTCCAGTTCTTCCAACTTGGATTCGACAATTTCGGATATTTCCTCTTCGTCAATTTCCGTATTTCTGCGCTCGCGAAGAAAATCACGTATCACAACGTAAATGGTAAAAGCGCACAACGCTACTACCAAAATCATAAAAATTATGATTGCAATGTCCATTTGTGTCCTCCTTTTATATATATAAATATTTTTTTATTTATCTTTATCGGATTGCTCCAGTTCGGAAATGCGGCGCTTTAGCGCGTTCATTTCACTTTCATTTTCGATGGCTTGCTGCTCCAGCTTTTTGGCGTTGACAGCGTTGACAATCTTGATTACGTTCCAAATGATGATTATCGAACAGGGAACGATAATAACCAACGCAATACCAATGGGTTGTTTGAGCGAATATGCAATCCAACCCAAAACGTAACTTTTACCTGTTACTTTTCCCACAACGTAGTTAAGACTGGATTCGTTGCCTGTATCTATTGTCTGAACGCCGGTTGCACCGCTACTTGACAAGTTATCCCCACGTAGCGTGATGACGTAACCGCTTGTATCTTTCTGCTTAATGTCAATGATACGGTGCGTGATTGTCTCCTGTCTGGACCCGATTAGGTAACGGAAGGTGAGCACGTCGCCTACTTTTAAATCGGAGTAAAACTCCTCGGCCTTGTTTTCATCGTCAGGTACAGTCTTGATAAATACCATACTGCCTGTTTTGAGGCTTTTTATCTTGTAGTCGGATACGTCAACGTCGGGATGCGCTTCCATTGAGCCGGTAAGCACAATTCGCATTTGATAGCCGAACATGTTTACCGCCCCGTCCGTGTCGCGTTTACCGGCAATGGTAAACACCAACAGCAACAGGCATAGCGCGCAAAACAGATATATTATAATGTTAACCGCGACGGATACAACTTTGGTAAGTTTTGCTTTCTTCATCTCGGGTGATTAGTTTTTGTCTCCTGAAAGATTGATAACGAAGTCGGCGGTAGCATTTTGCGCTTCGTTACCGACAGTCAACGGAATGGAATATATCAACTTGAGCGTAGTAGCTTGCTTTGGCAACACCTTGATATTTAATGTAACGATATTTCCCTTCAATAGATAAGCCAAATCGTATTCGTCGCTCTTGTCGCCATATACGAAGGTAACTTTTACCGAATCTTTAAGCGCACCGTCGTTAAGCTCGACAAATTGAAATTTCAATGTGTAGTTGCCTGAAGACTGACCTTTAAAGTTCAAGGTGTACTCGCGGGAGTCGCCGGGAATCAATCCGTTAGCGGAAGTTTCAAGCGTCTCTTGCGTGACGTCAGTATCGCTGAGCGTAACGTCTTTGACCAGTTCACTGTTTGGCGAGCTGACAGTTAGCGCCAATAGTACAACTCCGAAAAGCAAAAGCGCTACAGCTGCAATTGGTAAAAAAATTTTTAGTTTCACTCGACGTTCCTCCTCAATTTTGTGACATGGGGTGAAAAAAGGCAATTTTATAGCGTTACTATAACACGACTATTGCGTGCCTATATCATAATTTGATTTTCATCACAAATCACCATTTTACTACACAAATGATACGATTTTTGAAAACGGTTGTCAAGTATTTTACCAAAATTATTCAAAAATATTTTTTCCTTTCTTCACTTTTTGTGGAATTTTGTGTCGCAAAATTACACTGCTTTTAAAGCAAAATCGAATCAAAAAAAGCGTTGGAAAAAAGTAGCATAAAACGCTCAAAAATAGCGTGTTTTCGTAAAACGCTACCCATGCCACAAAAACAAAGAAAAAGTAACCAAAAATCGACAAAAATTGCGCATAAAAATATCATTTAAATGATATTAGTATAATATATATAAAACATAAAAATAGCCAAAATCTTGTAAAAAGTGTATATTTTCCGTTTTTGAATGTGCACTTGGGGTGAAATTTTTTAAGCAAAATAAGCATAAAAAAGCAACTTTCAGGCAAGAAATCAGATCGTAAAAACCATTATGTATTGCTCCGAATCAGGACTTTTGTTTATCAAATAAATTTGTGCTGAAAAAAAATAAATTTGTTCAAATTGTTTACTTTTTAAGCGAAAAGATATATAATGGTAACGTAAACGCAAAACGGTTGTCAAATTCGCGTACTTTTGCGTTATTACGACAGTATCCTACACGGGGGTGTTTGTTAGATTCGCCCGGCGCTCTAGGAGATCTGATAAGCGCGTCGCAGCGCCCACTGCGTATCAAGGCAAACTTAAATTAAACGCTAACAATAGCACAAGCCGTTCCACGAGAATGGCACTCGCTGCCTAGTTTAAAGCCAGCGCGTAGGCTCTTGCATTTTTGCGTTGCAAGATGTCCTGCGTCATAATACGCAAATAGAATGGTGACGGTTGCAATGAGACGACACCACTCGAAAATCCTTTCGTTGCAGACAACGGAAAGTTGGTTTACTATCTAGCCGTTGCGACATCAAAAGTAAACTACACGCGTAGAAGGTCAGGTAGTCTGGCGTTGGTACACGGGTGCAAGTCCCGTCACCTCCACCAAGCAACAAATAAGGGCACATCTTGTGCCCTTTTTGCATGTTTAGCGCTTGCAGTTAAAAGTCAGCAATCTACACCATTCTTCACCGCTTGGTGAGTGTGCTTATTCAGTCTTTTTATCCCAAAATTCGCATTGATAAATTCTTCGCATTTTTGTGTTAAGTATTCGAACTTTTACACACTATATAACGCTGTTTTCTGTAATGTTATTTTCGTATAAATAAAGTCGCCACAGTCATAAATAAAGTGGCGATTTTTTTCATATATATTACTTGCTTTTTGCGCTATTTTCATGCGTCAATATATATCAAAACAACCTGTATAATTTCGCCTTGTTTTGCGCTTGAAACAACAAGCAATTTTACGCAATTTTTGTTTTTACACGGCATCATTTTTCTCACCCCAAGTAACCGTTTTATTTGATAATAATTTATGCCCGTCAAGCTAACAGTAAATGCATGGCTTACTAAGTTCGCTAGTGCGCATTACCACGTAAAAACAAATAAAAAACGCCCTTTTTCAGGCGTTTTTAAACCATAATTGGCAAATGGGGTGTAAAAAACAACGTTTTTCTCTGGCAAAAATTGCTTAATTATTGGAGTTCTGTATGTGTTTTTGAGCTTGCTTTCGGTACAAAAGCTTTGCCAAAAATATGTACAGCGCACCGACGCCGATTACGAAAGCCAACAGTATCAGCACGTAGTAAAATACGCCCATATAAGGGGATTCGGAAGCAAACCCGAAAGCCCCCGCAGGACTGCCCCAATCCAGGAAAAAGTAAGGGTAATTGTGCCCGTCTAAAAACTGCCAATTCAACGCGTATCCAACGCCTGCAAAACCGAGATAGTAGAAGGGCGGAATGGTTGCGGTTACACACTCCCACTTACGGTACTGAACACTGTCGTAAACAAGGAAATCGGCAACGGATGCAATGGGTACAATCACGTGCAAAAGCGTGTTGCTGAGCGAATATGCTTGGTCTCCCAAAAAGGGCGCAAGCATACTACAATACACCACTCCCGTCAAGGTTATCGAAACGGTAAAAACCAGCTTTAGCGAATACATCCAACCGCGCATCGGCTTGTTAATAAGTATCAGTACAAGTCCTGCAATGCAGATTGTGCATATCCAAATGTTGGATTGGATTGTAAAGTAAAGTATGGCTGCGCTTGCTTCAACAACCTGTAAAACAACTCCGACTGTTGCAGACAAAATGACAATGGTTTTTAGTATCAATGAGGTAATTTTCTTTGCCATGATAGCACCACCTTTTTATCAATTGTGCGCTCCAACAATTAAACCTTGCTGAAATTACACCTTCGAATTAAACGTCGCTCGCTCTATTACCGATATCCAACAGTCCTTGACCTGTCCGTAGTGCGTCTCGTACTTGACAAGTTTATAATGAACAAAACCACACTTTTCCTGTACTCGCATCGACTGATGGTTATCCGTGAAGTGCCCGCAAGCAATAAAGTCCACCCTTACTTGCTCAAACAGATACTTTACTACCGCTTGTACCGCTTCGGGCATGAGCCCTTGTCCCCAGTAAGCCTTGGATAAAACGTAGCCGATTTCTCTACCCAATTTGTCGCTGTACTCGGGCATTTCCTTTTCGCTGTACTCCTCGATTCCAAGTGAACCAATGACCTTTCCGTTGAACTCCAACGCGAATGTCTTTTTTTCCGATATAAATCTGTTCATAATTTGACGCGACTCCTCAATGTCCTTGTGAGGTAGCCATCCTGCCATCTGTCCAACACCGTCAACGGATGCGTACTCGTAAAAATCCTGCAAATCACTGTCTTTCCACGGACGTAAAATCAGCCGCTCCGTTTTTATTACAACGTTTGATATATCTATTGGAACGTTCATGTTGTAGTCCTCATCTTCCTTTGCTTCAGCTTCATTTGCTTTGTATTATACACTTGCATGACAATAACCGCAAGCGTTACCAACAAATTGACTAAACGCGCAAATCCAAGTATAATACAAGCAACAAACTTACTCACAATTGGTTGCAAGCTCACACTTACATCAAAAGGATACAATACAGATATGCTAAATCAATTTTCACGGACAGAACTTTTGCTTGGCAAAAGCGCAATGGAAAAACTTGCAAATTCCCGCGTTGCCGTATTTGGAATAGGAGGCGTAGGCGGATACACCGTCGAAGCGCTTGTTCGTTCTGGCGTGGGCGCCATTGACATCATTGATGATGACAAAGTATGTCTTACAAACATTAACCGTCAAATATACGCCACACGCAAAACTGTTGGCAAATATAAAGTGGACGTTGCTGCGGAGCGCATTGCAGAAATAAACCCCAATGTCGCAATACACACTTATAAAACATTTTACACGCCTGAACAAGCCGATCAATTTGACTTTGCGCAGTACGACTACGTTGTGGACGCCATTGATACGGTCACCGGTAAAATAGGGCTTGTAATGCAAGCTATGGCGTCAAATACGCCAATAATCAGTTCGATGGGCGCAGGAAACAAGTTGGACCCCACCGCATTTGAAGTTGCGGATATTTACGAAACAAGCGTGTGTCCGCTTGCCAAGGTCATGAGGAAGGAACTATCGCGACGTGGAGTCAAGTCGTTGAAAGTTGTGTATTCAAAAGAAAAACCGCTTACACCCATTGATGACATTGAAATCAGTTGCAAAGAGCATTGCATCTGCCCGCCTGGAACGGAGCGAAAATGCACCGCTCGCAGACAAGTACCCGGTAGCAATGCTTTTGTACCGTCCGTCGTGGGACTTATCATTGCCGGCGAAGTAATAAAAGATTTGATTCGGTCATAGGCATCGCAATACTTTATTAAGTTGTGCTTACTTGCCTCGCCTTGCTCGTTTCTGACTGAATCAAAAAATTACAATACAGTTAAACGCAAATATATCATACATAAGAACACTAAAAAAGCTCCCCTTGTTTGTATCAAGGGGAGCTGCCTATTTATTGACTGAAAGGATAAAGTTTTACTCTTTGGTTATATCAATTAGTTCGTATTCTCTACTGCCGTAGCCGTGTTCCGCCGCAGCCTCGATGGTATGGACGCCGTTGCGCGATTCAATTCGCTCTATCAAATGCTTGCGCCCCTCGTCTTTCGAAGAGTACACCAAGTCTATACAAGCCTGATCGATTGCGATGGGGTCGGTTGAAATAAGTACACCTATATCTGCCATCTTGGGATCCTCGGCAACAGCGCAACAGTCGCAGTCAACGGACATGTTTTTCATTACGTTGACATAAACGATCTTACCCTTGAAGTATTCGATTACACTACCTGCGGCATCTGCCATCGATTCCAAAAACTTGTCATGGTTGGCAGTCCATATATTTTCGGGGACGCCTGCACCGTGAATGTACGCCTTGCCGTAACCGGACGCAATACCGATTGACAGTTGCTTGAGCGCCCCGCCGTAACCGCCCATCGGATGTCCCTTGAAATGGGAAAGCACCAACATAGAGTCGTACTTGGCAAGATTTTTGCCGACATAATTTTGCTTGATGACCTTACCGTTAGGAATATCCAACACCATATCCGGTCCTTCGGCGTCCATCAAATCGATATCGAAAACGTCCCAACCGTGATCGTGGAAAGTTTCAAGGTGCTTTTCGGTTGTATTTCGTTTGCCATCGTATGCAGTGTTACATTCCACCACAGTACCGCCCACACGGTCTATGATAGGCTTGAAAAAATCCGGTCCCAAAAAGTTTTGATTGCCGGGCTCACCCGAGTGCAATTTAATTGCGACCTTGCCTTCAAGTTTGATATCTAACTTATCGTAGAGCTTGACAAGCTCACTACCCGTAAGTTTTTTCGAATAATACACTACCGATTTCATATTGAAAATCCTCCGTGAAATATATCCATTTGTATTTTTTATGATACAGCAACTGACCGCTTTTGTCAATAAACACTTTGCACAACACTTAGCCCCTTACAGTAAACCTCTTAATCAATAATGGTGAACAGTTTTCCAAATTATACATTTCCTCGTCAAAAAGTACTGATTTATTCAATTGCGTATTGACACGGTCCCCCACTTAGATTATAATATAAAAACTCTACTAAATAGGTAAATCTATGATATGGGATTAGATTTTACTAAGGAGATTATTATGGAACTATTGATGATTTTGGCGCCTGTTGCTGCACTTGTTGCATTGGGCTACGCTTTGTTTGTCGCGCTCAGTGTCAAGAAAGCCGGCGAAGGCACCGATCGCATGAAAAGTATCGCGGCATCTATACGACGTGGCGCAAGCGCCTATCTCAAAAGACAGTACAAGACGGTAGGCATATTTTTCGCCGTGGTATTTGTCGTTTTGATTGTATTAGCATTCGGCTTTGGATTGGTAAACAAGTTTACACCGTTTGCTTTTCTTACAGGTGGCATACTGTCCGGACTGAGCGGATTTATCGGAATGAACATCGCGGTCAGTGCCAACGTACGCACCGCTAACGCAGCGGAAAAAAGTCTCAACTCGGGACTGCGCATCGCATTTCGCGCAGGCTCTGTAATGGGATTTGTTGTTGTAGGGCTTGGACTTGTTGACTTTTCACTGTGGTATTTTATTACCACTTATGCCTTCAAGATGAGCCCCGAAGCGGTTACAAACGCCATGATAACATTCGGACTTGGCGCTTCGTCAATGGCGTTATTTGCCAGAGTAGGCGGAGGAATATTTACCAAAGCTGCCGACGTAGGCGCAGACCTCGTAGGCAAGGTGGAGGCGGGTATTCCCGAAGATGACCCAAGAAACCCCGCAGTAATTGCCGATAACGTAGGCGACAACGTCGGTGACGTAGCGGGAATGGGTGCAGATTTGTACGAATCTTACGTCGGTTCGCTGTTATCTGCCGCCGCATTGGGTTACGCCGCACTGGGAAACATATTGGGGATTGTTATTCCCGTAGGTATTGCCGCAATCGGCATATTTGCATCCCTTATCGGTACTTTATTCGTACGCACAGGCGAAAAACTTTCCTCCAAGTCACTACTTAAGGCACTTAGACGAGGCACTTACATAGCTAGTGCAATTTCCGCGCTTGGTTCGTTGGCATTTATTTTGCTGGTAGATATAGACCACTATTTCCTGTTCTTTGCAATGCTGATAGGACTTGTGGCGGGTGTTGCTATCGGATTCTTTACCGAGTACTTTACCTCCGACAATTACCGCCCTACCAAAAACCTTGCAAAAAGCACCCAGACGGGCTCGGCAACCGAAATCATTTCAGGTCTGTCGCTCGGTATGCTTTCCACCGTTTTACCCGTGTTAATTGTTGCGGCTACAATAATTGTGTCATTCCTTGTATGCGGTGGTACGGTCGAAGATCCCAAGATGGGACTTTTCGGCATTGGCATAGCCGCTGTGGGTATGCTGTCCACGCTTGGTATTACGCTGGCAACGGACGCGTACGGCCCCATTGCGGACAACGCAGGAGGCATTGCGCAAATGTCAGATATGCCCGAGTACGTCCGCGAACGCACTGACGCTTTGGATGCGCTAGGTAACACTACCGCAGCCACCGGAAAAGGCTTTGCAATCGGTTCGGCGGCGCTCACCGCGCTTGCGCTGTTGTCATCGTTTATCAACCTGGTAGATAGCGAAACGCTAAATCTTTCCATCATGAATCCCGCTGTGCTTATCGGATTGTTTATAGGCTGCATGCTTCCATTCCTGTTCTCGGCGCTTACCATGAGCGCAATAGGAAAATCGGCAGAAAGCGTCGTTTTGGAAGTGCGCAGACAGTTCAGGGATATGCCCGGACTTTTGGACGGAACTGTCGATCCGGATTACCACACTTGCGTAGATTTGTGCACCAAGTCCTCGTTGAAACAAATGATACTGCCCAGTATCATCACCGTGTGCGCACCTATACTTGTCGGATTGCTACTAGGTATAAGCGGCGTTGCGGGTATGCTTCTCGGTTCGACTTCCACCGGCTTTATGCTGGCGATAATGATGTCCAATTCGGGCGGCGCTTGGGACAATGCCAAGAAATACATCGAAAACGGTAACTTTGAAGGTAAAGGCTCGCAAAACCACAAAGCGGCAGTTGTCGGCGATACTGTCGGCGACCCGTTCAAGGATACTTCAGGACCGTCAATTAACATACTGATTAAATTGCTTTCCATCGTATCCATTGTGTTTGCGTCCGTTATCGCCGCATTCCCGTCAATCTTTTAATTTAAAAAACTAACCTGTCCCCAAATATTTACCCCATGGCATACATTCTGCTAAAATGACCTATCAAAAGACCTGAAACGAATAGCCGTTTCAGGTCTTTTTTCTTGTAATCAGATCGTGTCATTCTTAGTTACGTAAATACACTTGCACGTTTCAATGCAGAAACAACCGAGCATACCGCTCATCCACGTGCCCAAGTCGAGATGTACTTTGTAATAGTCGTCAATACTACTTCCTTTATGTTGAGGGCGTAAATAGGCAATAATCTTGCCGTCGCTTTGCTCAAGATAGCTAGTAGGCGTATGTCCGAAAAACACGCATTTACCGCCGTTCACTTGTACACTATGCTCTTTGAATTCTCTGTCATAAACAAGCTGTTCGGGAGTTGCTTTTTCAAGCGGTATAATCCGTCCTTCCCTGTCAAGCGGAACGCCTGCATGAACGCAAATAAAATCTTTCTCCTCAATGTAAAACGGCAAAGATTCAATCCAATCAACAAGCTCCCAATTGAGCATATCACTACCGTCAGGATAATATTGTTGCAATTGCGCCAAAACAGCGTCAAAGTCAGACGGAGAATTGCGCATAAGCCCCCAGTAGTATTTTAAGAAATCATACTCATGATTACCTAATATACATTTTGCATTGGGCATTTGATAAATCATCCTTGCAAGTTTAATTGAATTTTTGCCCTTATCAATAATGTCACCGCAAATATAAATAGTATCACTTGGGGTGAAATTTATTTTATCTAGTAGCGCCACAAACAAGTCGTACTCGCCGTGTATGTCGGATATAACGTACCTCAATGCTATCCCACCTTTTCACAATTTCTTGATGTTGCTTATTATAACACTTCTCGTTGCAATTGACAATCGCGTATCCACCGCCCCACTTAATTACCAACTGCGTTGTCAATATTGCCGATGCAGCTCTAGACCTTACAACCTCTGCTCCAAACAAAAAACACCGTCTAACTGACAGTGTTTTGTAAAAATACAGCAACCTAAAACGACCGCTTTTGATAGATTTTGTGTGGGTTTAGTAAGTTCAACATAATTCGTGTAATATTTTATTTGCAGTCAATACTTCATCTTCACCCAACACATCAGCATATTCTATTAGTATTTGTGATACTACGAATTCAGTCAATCTTTTTTTTATTATTAGTTTGGCTGCTTTTAATCTTTCCTCTTTCTCGTGAACAGAATAATTTTCTTCTATTACAATATCTCGTAACGGCAATCTTTTAATCTGTGAGTAATATTTTATAAAAAATTTAATTCCGCACCTTTCAGTTAGTTTTTTATACTGCGATAACCTTTTTTTGTATTCTCGCTCCTGTTGTTTGCGTAATCTTTCCTGCTCATAGTTTGGGTGCGCTTTTTCCCATTGATCTGCTTGGTTATATTTTTGTCCGTCTAAAGTCATTCTCACTGAAAATGCACAAATCGGAATAAGATAAAAAAAACCAAACCAATTATCTCCACTTTCAATCATTTGTTTGTTGAATACAAGTACCATTAGAGCAATCAATGAAAATATATCAAATATGCTGGATACAACAATACGGATAATTAGCCATTTTTTTGTTTTTAATTTAGCAAACATTGGATAAGCCATAACAAGTATAACAGCTATTAATGCACCCTTAAAAAAAACTTCTAACATTTTACTTATTCTCCATAAAGATGATTACAAAAAAAATACGCCAACCGAAGTTGACGCATGAAAAACGCAAACTCCGATTGTCGCCAAACAAACTTTATACTGTACGCAATTGCATGCCCATATAAATGGAATTTGCATTTTTACCAAATTCTATTTTGAGCATGCGTGAAGAACTTTATATCAATAAAATAAAAATGTGCGTACTTCTCCTTGTATAATTAAGTTTGTTTGGCAAAGTAATTGTATCATATCGTGCGAAAATTGTCAATAACTACTATACACTACAAAAAAATGATAAAAAACAAAATTTAACACGATGGTTCGTTTTAGGCAAGCTGAGTGTCCAAACGGCAAAGAAGGGTTGCAGATTGTGGACTTTTAAATGCGAGTGCGACGGGAATGTACTGAACGTACATGACCGAGCGCGAGACATGCAAAAAGGGCACAAGATGCGCCCTTATTTGCCGTTTGGTGGTAGAGATATCGCAACATAAAACGAGCCGTTTTGTAAGTTTATATGCACTTGTGATTTGACATCAAGAAAAGGGGTGTGTGAAAGAAACCATTTTTTTAGTTCTTGACTATTTTGCTCATATATGCTATAACCAAGCAAAAAAGGAGAGTGAATTTTTATGAGTGTTTCAAATGACAAAGTTGATTTATTTGCACAGTATTGTGTAGATAAATTGAACTTGGAATCTATTCGATACGATGATGAATACCAATCGTTATCAGTGTGTATATTAGATTGTATTTATTCTTTACGGGCACACTATTATAGTTGCGCTGTTCCACTTCTAAATAGATATGCTGCTAGATTTTTGCATGGCGACCGATTTGCGCCAAATGAAACATTAACGGATTTCATTGGAAATATCGAGATTGCTGGAGGATGTGTTGATTTCGCAAATAATTTACTAAAAAACCGACAAGTACTAAATGGTGTGCTGAAATCAGAGGTTTGCTACAATCTTGCACAAAAATTAATTTCGATAAATATCAATACTTTACAGGATTTCCAAACATTTCAGGATATAGATTTATTGGAAAATACAATTCTTTCCGTTAGAGGTGTTGGATATGCAGCTCTTAACTATCTTTTCATGCTTGCAGGAGATCCAAACAGATGTAAACCTGATGTACATATACACAGATGTGTCAAAGAAGCTCTTACCTGTGATATAAATGATAGAGATTGTCAAGATTTGTTTTCACAAGTCATCGTAGTTCTTAATAAAAAATATCCTCAATTGACAATAAGAAAGCTTGACTATACAATTTGGAACATCTTTCAAGCACGTAAATAAAATATATAATGCTCATTTCGCCCATCAGTAAGGACGGATTTAGTTGAAGAACCCGATACGGCTGGTTCGTTTTAGGTTTGTCTTGGTAGAGATAGTAGGATTCGTCCAAGCACAGCGCAGGTAAGTGAAGCGAAGCGGAACGCCACATCATTTCGTACTCCTGCTATCGGCAAAACAGCGCGACAAAATATGAAACAACGTTTCCAAACGGTGAAGAAGGGTTGCAGATTATGGACTTTTAAATGCGAGTGCGACGGGAATGTACTGAACGTACATGACCGAGCGCAAGACATGCAAAAAGGGCACAAGATGCGCCCTTATTTGCCGTTTGGTGGTAGAGATAGTAGGATTCGAACCTACGACCTCTCGCATGTGAAGCGAGCGCTCTAACCAACTGAGCTATACCTCCGTATTCAAGTTTAATTATATTATATTCACGCGTGAAAACAATATAGTATGTAACGTCAATATTCGTTACAACTATATCTTACTTCACCATCGAAGAGCGCATTTGTCAAATACAAATACGCATGTTACACCATTGTTTAGATTGATTGATACCCGTAAAGCCGATTACAAATTAGTAGTTGTGTTCTTCCAGTGTATCAACGTCAATAGAATGCGCCTTGCAGAACTCGGCAAAAGCCTTTTGCGCGCCGTAGTTAGGCTTGCATCTGCCAGATTCCCAACGGTTTACGGTTGCGAAAGCAACGCCCAATTCCTTAGCCATCATTTCTTGACTGAGGTACAGTTTTTTTCTGACAGTTTTTACCTTATCTCTGAATTCCATTGTTTACTCCTCGCTGTTTCAATTCCTCTTGTAAACATGTAAAGCAAGTTTTGTGCTCGTATTATATCTTCGACGGCAACGAAAACTAACATTTTCGTCCCGCGACTTACGTCGTATTGTTTTACAAATTGTAAAACGCCGTTTCGATGTAATAACTCATTCACAAGTACTTGCAAGCAAACTTGTTCATTCGCATTATAACATATCTGTAAAGATTTTGCAACACTTATTTTACAGAAAAATTCTAAACAGTGTTTTATTGCTCAACGTTAAACACTCCAAACACCACTATTCCTACCACTGCCGATAACAAAATAAGGTAAATGGGGTGGATTTTTTTACGTTTGATCCTGATTTGCGACAGACCTGCGACAACCGCTACGATAATCAGCGATACCCAGTTAAATTGCGAAAAACCTTCGGCGTTGATGCTTTGGAAATTGAGGTTAGGCAAAATTACCTTGCAACCGACAGTCAATACCGCTGCTAAAATCAATCCCACGACAACGGGTTTTACACCGCGCAACGCGCCCTGAACCAACTTGGACGATTGAAACTTTTGAAACAGGACAGTAACAATAATTATGATTATTAACGACGGAAGCACCACCGCAACGGTCGCAACGATAGAACCGAGTATTCCTCCAAACACGCCAAGCTCCGTTGACGACCCTACCATGTTACCTACAAATGTAGCAAGATTGATTGCAAAAGGTCCGGGAGTGGACTCGGCAATACCGACAAAGTTGTAAAGTTGATCTTCGGTGAGCCAACCGTGCTTGAGTACAATTTGCTTTACAGGCGTTAGCATTGCGTAACCGCCACCTATTGTAAACAGTCCTATCTTGAAGTACTCCCAAAACAGCGTGAGGTAAGTCATAAACGTACTCATTGTTCGTCACCTCCGTCGTTGTTGATAACTTCATTACCGTCGGCGTCAACGTGCTCTGTTTTATCAACGACCTCTTCAGGTTCGTCCAAACGCTCCGACTGTTCGAGCGGAAGTTGTTTTTTCTTGGAAATGTAATCGGCAATAAACGTGTAAATAATACCAAGCGCTCCGCCAATCAATATGATAAAGATTACGTCGAAGTTGGTAAACAATGCTACGGCAAACGCAGCGGGCATAATTATTGCCGAAAACCAACCCCATTGTACCTGTTTAGCCATTTTTACAAACGCGTTTACCACCAAGACGGTAACGCACGCTTGTATTCCCGTAAACGCCGCCTGATACCAACGGTTGCCTTCAAACGCTGCGATAAAAAAGCTTAGCGCCGTAATAATCACAAAGGACGGCAACACAACGCCAAGGGTAGCAACGATCGCGCCTAAGACACCGCGCACGCGGAAGCCTACCGACGTAGCTGTGTTAACGGCAATTACTCCCGGGGTGGACTCGGCAATTACAAGCATGTCCAGCATATCCTGCGAAGTTATCCAACCGCGCTTAGATACCAGTTCCTCTTCCAATATGGCAATCATGGCGTATCCGCCGCCAAATGTGAACAGACCCGTTTTAAAGAAGGTGATAAACAGCGCCCACAAACTGACCCGTTTGCTTACGGTTTGTATTTCGCCTGTATTTTGTTGTGATTTATTTGTTTTCTTCATTATTACTGCTTTTTGTTTATTTACTGAACCTATGGGGTGAATTTTTTAGGGCATACACTACCGTTTCGTCGCTGAACTCGGGAAGATAGTCCACCGTTGCGGAAGCAACGTCCTGCGAAAATCCGTTACTAAGTCCCACGTTAAAAAAGTACTGCCTTACGCTTTCGTACTCGTGTTTGTGTAGCCTTCGGTTGAGTTGCGGGAACATGTCGTCCTGTCGCGCCGGAAAATACTGCGACATAAGACTTACGTATATGCTCTTGTCGAAATGGGCAATCCAATCTAACACCAGCTTACTGTCCTCAACAAAAGACGGCAACACAAGGTGACGGATAATAACTCCCTTTGTCATGTAACCTTGACTGTCAAATACATCCTTGCTTTGCTGACGGCGCATTTCGGTAATTGCCGCGGTCGCCACTTCGAAGTAATCCGATACGCCGGCAAGCTGAGCGGAAACCTCCTCGGAACAAAACTTCAAGTCCGGCATATAGACGTCAACAAGACCGTTAAGCTCGTTCAACGCAGATAACTTTTCGTATGCGCTCGTGTTGTACACTACCGGAATACTAAGATACGGCTTGGCAAGCCGAAGCGCTTGCGCAATCTTATCGGAAAAATGCGTTGGGGTTACAAGATTGATGTTTTTCCACCCCATGTCCTGCACGTACAAAAAGATATCCGAAAGTTCTTCCACAGTAACGTTGACTCCGTGTGGCACAACGGAAATATCGTAGTTTTGGCAAAATCGGCAATGGAGATTGCACCCTGCAAAAAATACAGTTCCGCTACCGCCGTCGCCCGATATACAAGGTTCTTCCCAGTCGTGCCGAGCAACGCGTGATACGACAATACCGTCGGTTCGGCATACGCCTTGTCTAACGGTTCTATCAACGTTGCAATTTCGCGGGCATAGGTTACACTTCATGTGGATATAATAACTCATTTGAGAAAAATTGACAAGCAAAAAGAAAAAGGGGCAAGCTGTTGATTATATGTACAGATGTGCAAACATAAAATATCGCCAAGGAGAACGGCTAAATGTTTACGGCACTATTTGCATTACTAAGACGGTTGTTTTTCATGACGGGATATTTCAGCAACGGAAGTTATCCGCAGCCGTTAAGTCCCGAGGAAGAAGCCGAATGCTTGGCTCGTTTCAAGGCAGGCAGTAAAGCCGCCCGAGATAAGCTCATAACCCACAACATGCGACTTGTGGCGCACATTGCCAAAAAGTACGGCAAAAACGATGTAGATGACCTTATTTCAATCGGTTCAATCGGGCTTATCAAGGGTGTGGAAAGCTACTCCACCGAAAAGGGCACTACCTTGGCGACATACCTTGCACGTTGCATCGAAAACGAAATCCTGATGGCATTGCGTTCCAACAAGCGTTACGCTAACACGGTGTATTTGCAAAATACGCTTGGAGTGGATAACGACGGAAACGAATACACCTTGATGGACGTACTGGCGGTAAAGGAGGACAGCGTATTTCATCAAGCGGAAATGTCCATTCTCAAACAAAACCTACTAAAGATAATTCGCGAACATCTGAGTGAAAGGGAGCAAAAAATTATCCTTATGCGATACGGCCTTGAGGAAAACTCCACCCCAATGACGCAACTGGAAACGGCAAAAAAATTGGGAATAAGCCGTAGCTACATTTCGCGCATAGAGACGCGCGCACTGGAAAAGATGAGACAATACCTCGAATAGTTTAACCAAAAAAAACTCCGCGTAATATACGCGGAGTTTTTTATGTAGCTTGATTAGATGTTGAGCAAACGAAGAATGTGCTTGCTGAAAATCATCATGATAAGGTCGATCAACCAGATAATCCAACAACCAAGGAAGATACGAAGGATACCAGCAACAATCTTACCTTCGCTAAATCTGGTGATAACACCAAGAATCCAGCTTGTAACGGGGATGATTGCGAGAATCAAACTTACAATGTACGGAAGACCGAAATAATCTCCACCTCTTTTTGCCATAATTAGAGACCTCCTAAAAATTTTTGGCTGTATATATTATACAACAATGACGGTCTATTTGCAACAGGTAATTGAAAAAAAAAGTAATTTTTTTGTTATTTTACAACGATAACGCGTTTTCGGATACTTTCAAGAAAATTTCTCAGTCCGTTTGACGACAGCACTACCGTCGCCGTGTTGTCGCAAGGGTGAAACTTGACCTTGGGCGCATTCCACACTTGTTGGTCTATCAAAAGCGGCACCGAATAGCCCTCTCTTTCGTTGAGAAAGGCAAATGGCGATACGCTACCGCGATGAACCTGCAAATCCTCAAATAGCTTATCCTCGGTTGCAAATTCAAACTTGGCGCATCCTACGTAGCTTGCAAGTCCGCGCATGTTGGCGCGTTTGTCCGCGGGCAGCACCACCAAGTAAAAGTTGTCGCTCTTTTTGTCCTTGACGTACAGCGACTTACATGACATACATCCGTCAACATGAATAACCCTAGCCGATTCCTCGGTGGTAACGACTGCCTCGTGCCGTAACAGCTCGTAGCTTACGCCTATACTGTCAAGATAACTTGTTACTTTGTTTATCATAGTCTCGGGCATTATTCGGCAGCAGGGATAAATTGCAAACAAACGGGAATCACTACGCTTGCAACCACTGCCAAAAGCACAATAATATAAATTGTTTTCCAAATGATGTTTCTGGTCTTTACAAAGCGCCACCCGACAATGGAAACGATGCAAATCATTATAACAGATGCAACAGACTGCATTACCGCTATAGTATTATCGTAAATGTTCCAAAAGGAAAGCACAAACGATACAAGATAGAGTATTGCGGCAAACATTGTTACGCAAAAAGCAAGAAAACCGACAAATTTTCCGCCGCGATTGTTAGGATCGCTCATATATTGATTCTCCTTAATAATATGTAAAAATTATACAGCGAAACTCAGTTAAAAATCAAGAATATTCAATAATATTATTTGGGATAATCGTTGATGAGTTGATAAACAGTATCGAGCAAGTAAAAAGGACGCATATAAAATGCGTCCTGAAGTTATGTTGTATAGTTGAACAAAACTACTATTACCAACTTACCAAAGCATGATGAGTGGGATAACAATTCCTACAAGCACTACCAACAACACTACGATATACAGCACAAGCCATACCTTTGGTTTGTTGCGAATATATCTGTAGGCAAGTATAGCTACAACACAAATCATAATTGCAGTTGCAATGTCTTGCAGAATGCGTACCGGACCTGCAAGTCTTGTGCCTATACATGATAAAATCATTGCCACAAGATACAAAATAGCCGTTGCAACAATAAGATAGAATGAAATTTTGTTAAGACTCCAAACTGTAGTTGAACGTGTCTTTTTCTTCTTGTTGTTGTTTTCAGATTTCTTTTCTGCCATAGTATTTACCTCCTTACTTGATAAGGTAATTATACTACGGTCTATCGATTATGACAATTTATTTTTACAAAAAAATATAACTATGTACACAACTTATATAACAGTCACTCAACTGTATAGATACAGCATTACCCCGTTAAATATCTGACTGCATATCTGGTTACGGTAATCATCCGTTTGCAGGCGGGCGCACTCCTCGGGATTGGACAAAAATCCACACTCCACAATTACAGCCGGACAGTTCGTTTCGCGACAGACGTAAAAGTCACCTGCAATTGCCTCGTGTGAGTTGCCCGTAAGGTCGTTGAATACACGTTGCAGGCTTTCGGCAAGCGTCATCCCGTCCTGCTTACCTTGCTGATAAAACACCTGCGGTCCCGTGCGGGTGGATTGGCTGAATTTGTTCATATGTACGCTTATAAGCAAGTTGGGACGCGCCTTGTCGATAATTTCTTTGCGCTTTTTCATGTCCCTGAGTTTAAAGCCGTTGGTGGGCAAACCGTACAGTCCGCCTTCGGACTTGCGCGTATATACAACGTTAAATCCGCCGCGTTCAAAAATGTCACCTAGCGCCTTGGAGTATGCAAGGTTTAAATTCGACTCCTTGACACCGTCCACACCTACCACACCGCCGTCAATTCCGCCGTGTCCTGCGTCTATTACCACAGTGAAATCGATAAGCGTTGTCTTCTCGGATGAGAACGTGTCAACAAGCAAATACGCCATTAAACCCAGCTGTGCAAAAATCAACGCCAACAGCAGGGCAATTACCCTATTACTTTTCCACACAATAAACATATTTCATCCCCTTTACGCTGAGTTTTTAGACGGTTCATAGTTCCCGTTTTTCCCGTGAAATTCGCCCCATTTAGCCATTTTTCGCGGTTTTTTGCGCGAAAAAGTGGATAGTTATGCACTTATCCACAAAGTTATCCACAATTTGGTGCAAAACTGTGGACAACCTGTTTCACGATATCCATGAAACGGACAAGCTGTTGTTACATGCCTATTTTATGTTACGAAAAAGCCAAAAATCACCGTCAAAAATGAATAATTTATGTCGAAATTTTTGCTATTTTGAACTATTGCACAGATAGTATCCGCACTATTGTACACATAGTACTTTTACTATTGTACACATAGCAAAGAATCGTTCAAAAGTAAAAAGTATAATCCCGAAAACAACTGGGAAAAATCTAGCCATACGAAACTTGAAATAATGGTCAAGCTCGTGTGAAAAAATGATAAGGAGCAACAAAATGTCACTTAATCCCTTTAACGAAAAACCCATCAAAACAAATAATGATTTCTACAACTGGAAGGAGCTTGCCGTAAAGCCATACAATAAGTTTGACGTGGATCCTTACACTAAGGTGCGCGTAATACTTGCCAACGGAGCCGAGTTCGAAGCGGTAGGATTTTCCCACCAGTTTCACCGCCACTGCTCGGACAACGAATTAAGACGGGAGCTTGCAACACTGCGACGCAAGGAACAACAGCAACAAAAGCGTATTGCAGCCCTAAAGCCCATAGGCGAAGGAATACTGGAGCACACCATTGCTTACGAACAGTTGGCAGTGGACCTTACCGCCATATTTGCCGAGCGTGAAAGTAACAAGTACGTAAAGCAGGCGATGGACTTTGCATTGCTTGAGGACTTCGACCATTTGTACAGATACGCGGATTTGTTGGAAATGGACAAGGGAATATATGCAGAAAAACTGGTAGGTGGCTACACCGAGCTTATGCCGGGCAGACCGACAATATCCGAACACCGCTATCCCACTGACGACATTAAGCGTCATGTCAATTTCAAGCAGGCTAACGGACTTACCAAGCTGGATATTAACATCCTGACCGCTGCCGAACAGCAGACAATGAACTACTACATGAATCAGGCTGCGTTTTACCAAAACAAAATGGGTCGCGAACTATATACTGAAATCGGCATGATTGAAGAACAACACGTATCATTGTACGGCGGACTAAAGGACACCACTTGCAGTTGGTGCGAAGAACTGTTGATGCATGAATACACCGAGTGCTACTTGTATTTCTCCCTCATGCAGGACGAAACGGACGAATACGTCAAGCACATATGGGAAGAACACTTCAACGACGAGCTGGCGCACCTGCACAAGGCGGTTGAGCTATTGCAAAAGTACGACGGCAAAACCTGGCAACAGGTTATCCCAGACGGCGCATTCCCCGAACTGTTGCAGTTCCACTCCAATATCGACTACATCAGGAACGTACTGCAAAATACAGTAAATATCACCGCGCGTGGCGAAGACTACGTGGAAGTATCCGAACTGAGCCCCGACGCTATGTTCTTCGAATATCAACAACAGGTAAACGGCAAGGACAATCAAGTAGCGAGTCACTGTATAATCAACAAGTATATTGCCGATAACCGCAAGGACTACCGCTACGAAACCGCCGAACATCCCATTGAGGAATTGCGCGACCGTAAGCACGACAACACCACAGTCGGCCGTTAATTAAAGGTATCAACAAAACAAATGCCGATAGGCTCACGTGTGGCCTATCGGCTTTTGCCGACAGATGTATATTACACTGTCTTGTTACAACTAATTGTTACCTACCGTCGTGTGGCGATTGCGGTGTTCGGAATACTTGTAATCACGGTAGTCGTGATCTGTCTCAACCATGTTGAAACGAGATACACACAGCCAAACAATCATATAGATGCCGGAAATACCTACCAAGATGTAAAGTAATCTTTCAAGCCAAACCATGCCAAAGGTAATCCAAGTTACGAAATTGAAACCGAATATACCTACGGTAAGCCAGTTAAGTGCGCCGATTATTGTCAAGATGAGCGCAATAACCGAAAAAACGTTGAAAGTCTTTTTCAAAATGCTTTTCCTCCTTGTTAGTTGTACTTGTAGTATGAAACGCAATTTGAAATATATACATCAACACATTTATTCCTTCAGTCTGTAAACAGATAGCTCCCCTTGATACAAACAAGGGGAGCTTTTTTTTAATTACTAATTAGTCATCTGTGTTTAACTTATAATTAGGTATTATATTGTTAACTATATCATATCCGTAGCCACGACTAAGCAAATAGCGCTGTAGCTTTTGCAATGTTTTGACGTCCTGGGGTTTATTTCTCATGTATTTTTCCGCCAATCGCTCCGCGTCGGTCAAAGCTTGCTCACTATCCAACTGCGAATGCTCTTCGGCTAACTGTACGGCAATACCTTTGTTTACCAGTTCTTGCTTAAGCCTACGTTCACCCTTGGTTGCGCTGTTGTGCTCAACGTACAGCTTGGCATATGCAACGTCGTCAAGGTAACGGTACTCCTTGAGACGGCCGATAACGTAATCCACCACTTCGGGCGAATATGCCTTCTTGTTGAGGTAGTCGCGCATTTGTTTGACGGTTTTCATACCGCGCCCGAGGTAAGCGACTGCCTTTTCAAACGCTACGGATTTTTCACTGTCGAACACGGCTTCGGCTAACCGTTCTTGCGAAACTTCCTGACCGATTTTCAACCCCAGTTTCATCACCGTCAGCATTTCGAGGGCCATCGAAAACTCGCCGTCAATATACACGTTGGCGCGAGTTTTGTTGTTTTTTTGAATTTGCATGTCGGTAATCTTTGGCATTGCTCAACCTTATAAAATAATTTTATAGATTTAATTTTAACACATAGATATATAAAAATCAATGAAAGAACAGGCAAGACTTTAATTGAGCAATTCGACAGTATAATATTACAATAGGTTTGAGGTCGTCAAACGCGAGCAATTTTCACGACCTCAAACGGTGGTACTTTTCCACCGCCTCACGATACTTGGAAGCTATCTTACTAATATAGCTTTGCCGTTCGGCAGGCGTTAGCTTACTCATATAGTCCTGATCGGCAAGGCGCATGATGGGATTGGACACAAGCTCGTTGCTTTCAAGCATCTGCTCCACCTTGGAGTAAAATTCCTGCTCCTCGCAAAATCCGTCGTAATCGTATATTTGCCGCTCCAGCTTGCGGCGTTCCTCCTCGCCCACCTTGCGAGTATTTAATCCCAAGGTTGCGGCAACCTGTTTTTCCGTTTCTATATTTTGTTTGGCTTGTTCCCAAAAGCCACTCTTCATGCGCTCCTTGGCGCGCTTAGCGTATTCTTTGAATGACGACATTTGTTCCTCCCAGACAGCTTTTGTCTAAATTTGTCAAATTATCTCAGTAAAACATAAACTGCCTACCTAATTAGGTAAGCAGTTTCTTCTGTCGTACTTCAAAAAATCTTTTGTAAATGTTTTGTAAGAAAACGCAATTACATTCTGCTACGTTTGCGAGCAGCTTCCGCCTTCTTCTTACGTCTAACGCTGGGTTTTTCGTACTGTTCCTTCTTGCGAAGGTCGCCAATGATACCATCGCGGGCGCAGCGTCTCTTGAAACGGCGCAATGCGCTGTCCAACGTCTCGTTTTCGCCAACTTTGATTGTTGCCACTGTTTTTCGCCTCCTTTCGGTATCACCCGTCTTTGTCGTGCTTTGTTAATATAGCATAGCTAGCGTAAATTGTCAATTATTTGGGATAAATTACAATGCAAGTTTTTTGCAAATTGCACCAAGATCCAATTCCTGTTTGTCGGTGAGCGGCCACATATGAAGTTCGTCGCCGTTTTTGCGCGGAATGATGTGGAAATGCAGGTGAAATACCGATTGCTCAGCCGAGGCTCCGCTTGCGTTTAATACGTTGACACCGTCATAGCCACAGTTATTGACGTAATGGTTGGATATTACTTGCACCGCCTCGATTACTGCGTCAAGATACTCCTTATCGCAGTCAAGCACGTTTGTGCAGTGCTTTTTGGGTATTACAAGCGTATGACCTACCGCGTCGCAAGCAATGTCGAGGAAAGCATATACTTTGTCGTTTTCGTAAATCTTGTAACTGGGAATTTCACCCTTAATTATTTTACAGAATATGCAGTCGTTCATATTGTTTCTCCTTTACTTCCATCCAGATATGGGGTGGATATTTTTACCTTTACCACTTCGCCGACTTTTGCCTTGCCGGTGAAATATACTCGCAGATATTGCTTGGTGTAGCCTTCCCAATATCCGCCCCTCTTGCGTTCACACAGAATTTCCTGTACTGTGTCGCTAAAGCCCGTAGCGAAGTTGTTTTTTAGCCGTTGCTTGATTTCGTTGAGTACTTGCGCGCGTTGTGTCTTGACTACACCGTCGGTATCTTCCCACTTGGCGGATACCGTTCCTTCGCGAGCAGAATAAGGGAAAACGTGAATATCGGCAAAGTTTACCTTTTCGATAAATTGGCGCGTTTGATCGAATTCCTCATCCGTTTCACCGCAGAAACCAACAATCACGTCGGTAGTTATGCCTGCATCGGGAAATACTTGCCTTATCTTGCATACTGCATCGTAATACTCCTGCGTGGAATACTTGCGATTCATACGCTTGAGCACCGAGTCGCACCCCGATTGCAACGAAAGGTGAAAATGGGGACAAAAATTTATTTTTGTAAGGCTTGCAAGTAGCTCGTCCGTTACCACTCGCGCTTCCAGACTTCCCAAACGAATACGTGTGTTAACGCCTTGCAGTGCGTCAAATAGCTGCGGTAAACTTACGCCCGTATCACGTCCGAATTGCGATATATCAATACCGATAAGCACCGTTTCGGCGGCGCCGGCAAGCTTAACTTCCTCTACAACGTCGGCAATGCGCCTACTCCTAGAACGACCGCGCAAGTACGGCACGATACAGTAACTGCAAAAGTTGTTACAACCGTCCTGTATCTTTACCAATGCGCGCGTGCGCTCCTGCGTGGCAAAGCCTATTTCACCATAAACTGACGGAAGCTGCTCAACGTCAACGCCCACTCGTTCGATTTCGTTGACAATCGCCGTCTTATTGGCAACGCCCTTTACGAAAGTAACGTTTGCAATATCTGCAAATTGCTTGGCGTTCTTCTCGGCGGCGCAACCTACAACCACTACACGGCAACTGGGGTTAAGTTTTCGTGCGCGAGCTATTGCCTGACGGGACTTGCGTTCCGCCTCGCCCGTTACAGCACAAGTGTTGAGAACGAACACATCTGCTTGTTTGAGACCGTGAAACGCGTTGTGTCCCGATTTTATCAGCTCGGCGACTATTTGTCCGCTTTCGTATAAATTGGTTTTACAACCTAATGTAAAGACTGAAATTAACATTATCTTTTGTTGCTATTTTGCTTTTAGTAATAATGCGCGCCATTCGCCCTTTTGTCTGGTTTCTATTACTTCGAAAATATCCGAGTAATCAGCGAGTACGCCATCGAGTTTGACGTCCAATATGCCTGACAGTATCAATAGCGTATTGCGCCTGACAACTTGCGCTATATCTTGGCGCAAAAGATGCAAAATATCCGAGGTGAGGTTGGCAAATACTATATCGAACACGCCCTGCGTTTGCTCGGTCAAATTACCCGTCTTGACGATGCATTTATCAGTGAGCTTGTTGATTTCGGTATTGTGACGTGCCACGTCCGTTGCTTGCGCGTCAATATCTACCAGTTCGGCGCTTTTTGCCCCTAACAGTAACGCGCACAAACCGAGAATCCCGCTACCGCATCCCACGTCTAACACGGTTTTATCAGTCAAGTCAAGCTTCTCGGCAATTTCCAAGCACATAGACGTAGTTTCGTGTTGACCCGTTCCGAACGCCACACCGCTGTCCATCAAAAATACGGTTTTAGACGTTTCAACGCTTTGCCATTCGGGGCAGATAACAATCTTGTCCGTTTCGATGGGACGAAAGGTTTCGCGAAATTTTTCCACCCAGGCGTTGCCGTCAACCGTGTTTACTACAATCTTGAGACTGCCTGCGTCCGTAAGTTCCGCCAAACTTTGACGTAAAAAATGGAGAACTCTGTCCGTGTCCTCTAGGTTGCAGTAACCCTTGACAACTACTTCGTCGGAGTAGTTAAGCTCGATTCCGTCTTCCTTGTAATCCCATGAGGGGTTGTCGTACAGGTCTTTTATATCATAAATACTTACGCCGTCCATACACACCTCTTGCAGGAAATAGGCTACTACTTCCGCCATTAGAGAATTGGTATAAACGGCAATCTCACTGAAATCCATATAAACCTTATTTGATAAGTATATCTATGAGCATTTTCGCATTTTCCCATTCGCGCTTTTTCACAGCGTACAACTCGCGTCCCTTTTCCGTAATGGTATAGTACTTACGCGTTGCACCGATGTTTTCGCCCCAGTAGCCCTTGATGCACTCCATATCCTCCAGACGGTGATATGCCGAATACAGACTCTGCTCGTTTGGAACGTACAAATTATTCGTTTTTTGGGCGATAAACTTGCGAATCTCATTGCCATACTTGGTACCTGCCATCAATGCCGACAGTACAAAGGTGTCAATATGCCCACGTAGAAGATCGCTTGATATAACTTTCATCTTTTGCTCTCCGATACTATGTCTGAAATATACTTTAGCAAATACCGTTTGATTTGTAAAGCGTGGAGAGGGGATTTTTTTAAAAATAAATTTTTATTTTTTTGTTCACAAATGTTTAACACTGTGAAACAAAATTAAACTCGCATATTGCGCACAAAACGGCTTCGCTTCGCTCTGTTTTTGAAGATATACTGCTAACAAAAACGAACCGCTCGTTGCAGATTGTTTTGTAGCGCAACACACTCGTTTTCGCTGTTTCGGTCTGCTGATTTCGGTTACAAAAAAGGCTCTCATACATAATGAGAGCCATCAATTTACTTGTAAAGTTTGGATATTTCGTCGAGGTAGGCGCGTTTTTGAGAGTAGTTCTTGATAGAACATTCGTTTTCGAACTGTTCGAGCGCTTTCTTTTGACTTTTCGTAACGCCCTTGGGCACTTCGACGTTTATTGTGGCGAACAAATCACCGCTGATTCCGCGATTGGTCTTTATGCCCCTGCCACGGAAACGAAGTGTTTCGCCGTTTGTCGTACCTTCGGCCAGTTTATGAATAAATACGCCCTCTGGGGCGGGAATTTCGATATCGCCACCGCATACCGCCGTCATAAAGGATACAGGTACCGTAACGTACAGATTGAGGTCTTCGCGCTTGAACACTGCGCTGGGCTTGACGGATATTTCAATGATGAGGTTACCGTTTCTTCCGCCTTGTCCGCGGGCTGCATTGCCTTCGCCCACAAGTTGATGAACGGAGCCGTGCTCTACCCCGGCGGGGATAGAAATATTTCGCGTAACGCTTTTGTTAAATACGCCCTTACCGTTGCAAGTCTTGCAGTGGTCGGTGACAATCTTACCCGAGCCACCGCACTTATCGCAAACGCCTACGGTAACCTGCTGACCGAAGATTGTGTTTTGAACCCTACGCACCTGACCGCTACCGCCACACTTGTCGCAGGTTTTCATACTTGCTTCGTTTTTGGCGCCGGTACCGCCGCACGACGGACATTTTTCAACACGGGTATATGTTATCGGCTTGGTGCACCCCAAAACGGACTCCATAAAGGTCAAACTAATAGAGCACGTTATGTCGCTACCGACGTTGTTTTGAGCGGTGCGACGTCTGCGACCGCCAAATCCGAAAACGTCGGTGAACATATCGAAGATGTCGTCGAAGCCCGTAGCGGTAAATCCACTACCGCCGCCAAACGGATTGAAACCGCCTGCGCCGTCCATATCCATCTCGCCGCGGTCGTACTTAGCGCGTTTGTCCGGATCGCCGACAACGGAGTAAGCCTCGTTGACTTCCTTAAACTTTTCCGCTGCGGCATTGTCTCCCGGGTGCAGATCGGGGTGATACTGCTTGGCTAACTTTCGGTACGCCGATTTAATTTCGTCCTGGGTGGCGTTTTTTTCCACCCCAAGCGCTTTGTAGTAATCTTTTACTGGCATTGTTAGTTTTTCTTGTCGTCTTCGAACTTAACTTCGTCACTACCGTTAGGTTGTGCGTTCTGCTGTGCTTGTTGGTAGAACTTTTGGAAGATTGTAGCCGAGCTTTGAGCAATGCGGTCTGTTTCCGCCTTGAGTTCCTCGGTGGTTACGCCTTGCTTATCAAGGACTTCCTTACCTTTCTTGATTTCTTCTTCCAGTTTTTCCTTATCGCCTGCTTCAAGCTTGTCGCCGCTTTCACGGATAAACTGCTCGAGAGAAAGTATCATTTGATCCAGTCCGTTGCGCGCTTCTACCGCTTCGCGACGTTTCTTGTCTTCTTCGGCGTACTTTTCAGCGTCCTTCACCGCCTTGTCGATATCTGCGTCGGACAGGTTGGTTGAGGAGGTAATTGTAACTGATTGTTCCTTTTGCGTGCCAAGGTCCTTAGCCGTTACGTGAACGATACCGTTTGCGTCAATGTCGAACTTGACTTCGATTTGAGGAATTCCGCGCGGAGCGGGAGCAATTCCCGTAAGTTGGAAACGGCCGAGCGTCTTGTTGTCTGCAGCCATTTCGCGTTCGCCTTGAAGAACGTGAATGTCAACGCTGGTTTGGTTATCGGCAGCTGTACTGAAAATTTGCGACTTACTTGTGGGGATTGTCGTATTGCGCTCGATAAGCTTAGCCATTACTCCACCCAGTACTTCGATACCGAGCGACAACGGAGTAACGTCAAGTAGCAATACGTCCTTAACTTCGCCACCGAGCACACCGCCCTGAATGCTTGCGCCGATAGCTACGCACTCGTCGGGGTTGATTCCCTTGTAGGGTTCCTTACCGCTGTAGTTCTTGACAGCTTCCACAACGGCGGGGATACGCGTTGAACCGCCGACAAGGATAACGCGGTTGAGGTCGTTATTTGTTACGCCTGCGTCTGCCATTGCCTTTTTCATAGGCTCGATTGTTTGCTTGATGATACCGTCGATAAGGCTTTCGAACTTAGCACGTGTAATTTCTATTTCGAGGTGCTTGGGACCTGTTGCGTCTGCGGTAATGAAGGGCAAGGATACCGTTGTCTTAAGAGTAGATGACAGTTCGATCTTAGCTTTTTCCGCCGCTTCCTTAAGACGTTGCATTGCCTGCTTGTCGAGGCTGAGGTCGATGCCGTTGCTCTTTTTGAACTCAGCAATCAGGTAATCCATCACGATACGGTCAATGTCGTCACCGCCCAGACGGTTGTTACCGTTGGTTGCCAACACTTCGAATACACCGTCGCCGATTTCGAGAATCGATACGTCGAATGTACCGCCGCCCAAGTCGTAAATAAGAATTTTTTGATTTTTGTTTTCGCCCTTGTCCAGTCCGTATGCCAATGCTGCCGCCGTGGGCTCGTTGATGATACGAAGTACTTCAAGACCGGCGATTTTGCCTGCGTCCTTGGTTGCCTGACGTTGCGCGTCACTAAAGTACGCGGGTACTGTGATAACCGCTTGAGTAACCTTTTCGCCAAGATATGCCTCGGCGTCTGCCTTGAGCTTGGACAGAATGATTGCGGAAATTTCCTGCGGACTGTATGCCTTGCCGTCAATGTTTACAGTGTAGTTGGTACCCATTTCGCGCTTGATTGAAAGCACTGTTCTGTCGGCATTTACAACTGCCTGACGCTTTGCAACCTGACCTACCAGACGTTCGCCGTCCTTAGTAAAGCCTACGATAGAGGGTGTTGTTCTGTTACCTTCTGCATTTGCAATTACTACCGGTTCGCCACCTTCAAGTACTGCAACACAGCTGTTAGTTGTTCCAAGGTCGATTCCTATAATTTTTCCCATAATTTATGTTCTCCTTTTTGATGTATTATTTTATTTTTTACCCCATATGGGGATTTTTTCTATTTATTTTGAGGCGGTAGAAGCGAGCAAGACGAGGCAAACGAGCATTTACAAGGGGAGTGTACTAAATCGTACATGACCCGCAGGAAAGCGCAGTTTAACAAAGTATTGCGATGTTTATAGCGCCTCACGCTCCCACTATGACTTCGGCATAACGAAGTATTTTATCACCCATCGTGTAGCCCTTCTTGTACACTTCCACAACAAGGTCGGTGAACTCCTCGCCCCTGTCCAGTTTAGACAGCGCATTCATCTTCATCGGGTCGAACGGTTGTCCCATGACGTCCATTTCCTCTACGCCACATTCCTTCATTATTTGCAGGAACTGGTCGTACACCATTTGGAAGGCTTTCAGGTTTTCATCCGATAAGTGTTGCTTTGCCAACTCGAACGTGTCGATTACCGCAAATATCTTGGTTATTACCGCTTGCATTCCTTCCGTCTTAGCCTGCTCGCCGTTAAATTTCATACGGCGCTTGTAACTTTCGAAGTCGTTTTTCATTGCTACAAGTTGATTGAGGTACGTGTCCGACTTATCCGCAGAGCTTTGCAGTCTTGCGCAGGTTTTGGTTAGCTTTTCGTTTTCTGCCGTTAAGCGCTCCACTTCCGCGATGAGTTTTTCATTTTCTTCCGTCAGCGCTTGTTCCAGTTCCGTTTGATTTTTTTCTACCCCAGTTGAAGTTTCCTTTACTTCGGGTTGTGGGTTTTTACTATCTTTTTTCATCTATACTCCTTGTTGTTACGATTTACGCGTGGATACGTAGTCGATAATTATCTCGCTTATCTTGTCCAGTACCGACAGCACCTTTTTGTAGTTCATGCGGACAGGTCCGATAACGCCGATTGAACTGCTTACGTTATCGCCCAAACTCACGCGGGTTGTTACTACCGCGCAACCTTCGGGAGCGTTTTCTTCCGAGCCGATCTTGACCGTCACACTGCCGTCAGCACCACCGTCGTTGGTAAGAATTTCCGCAATCTTTTCCTTGTTTTGCATTTCGGCAAGAAACTTCTTAGCGTGAGTAACGTCTGTGTACTCGGCGTGTTCCAGTATCTTGCTTTCGCCGTACATTTCGACGTCCATACCGTTTAGTAACGAAACCTTTTTAAGTACGTCGATAATTTTTTTGAATAATGCGTTGTACTGTGCAAATTCGTCGTTGACAAGCGCAAACGGATAATTGAAGTTGATAAATTCGCTTACGTGCTTCCCGCAGAAAATCTTGTTGAGCCAGTGCTGCGCTTGAGCAATCATGTGTTCGTCGAAGTCGTCGGGCAAATCCACCATGCCGTCCTTCAACACTCGCGAATCGGTAACTATTACCACCAACATCTTTCCGTTGGATAAATCGAGTAGCTTGATTGCCGTGATTGTATCCGACATGTCTTCCTTGACTACCACCGACGTGTAGTTGGTGATTTCCGCAAGTATCCTCGTTACCTCCGTCATAACTTCCTCGAGCGAATTTATCTTGCGATTGAAGTACTGCTCGATCAGCTCCGCCTCACTGCCTGTAAGATTGCTTTCGTACATCAGTTCGTTAACGTAAAAGCGAAAAGCTTTTTCCGACGGAATGCGCCCCGCAGATACGTGCGGTTGAATGAGATATCCCATGCTCTCCAGCGTGGACAACTCGTTGCGGATTGTCGCGGAAGAACACTCCGAAAGGTAATCTTGCTGAATATCCTTGCTGGCAACGGGTGTTGCCTTGTCGATATAACTGTCCACTACTGCGCACAGTATTTTTTTCTTTCTGTCCGATAGCATATCAATATACCTTGTCACGAAAAATATGTGAGTGTTAGCACTCAAACCGTTCGACTGCTAATTTACCCCTCTAATATATCACTATATGCCCCACTTGTCAATAAAATATACAAATTTTTTTCAAAAGAAAAAACCCCGCACGTGCAGGGTCTTATTTAATCACTTACTTAATCAAAAGGATAAAATATTCCGAGAAGAATTATTTAAAAGATAAATTACTATATTTATCCATTGTATATTTGACCTGTGTTGCAAAATTATATATAATCAATATATTCACAGGAGATAACCATGTTTGAAAAGCTTACAGTAGAGGAATACAACAATATATTGGCAAGCAATGCCCCTACTCCCGGTGGCGGAAGCGCGTTGGCGCAAGTGGGAGCCATCGCGTGCTCGCTTGTGGAAATGAGTATCAACGTTACGCTTACCAAGCCCGCCGACAGCGATGTGGCGCAATACCTCAACAGGCAGCTTGATGTTGTTACGCGGGCAAAGAAGGCGTTTTACAAGTTGAGCGACGAGGACGCTACTGCTTTTCAAAGGATAATAGATACGCTACGTCTGCCCAAGTCAACTGATGAAGAAAAAACTCAACGCTCACGCGAATTGCAAAAGGCGTATCACAAGGCGGCAATTGTTCCGCTTGACGTTATGAGCCTGTGCCGTGAAATAATAAAGCTGTGCAAGGTTCGCGTAATGCCCTACCTCAGCAAGTACGTCAGCTCCGATTGTGTGATTGCAGTTGACCTGTGCGTAACCATTGCAAAGAATTGTTTAATTAACGTCCACTCTAACACACAGCTATTAACCGACCCCACGCTGAAAAACACGTTGGAAAAGCAAGCTGCGGAAATACTGCACGACGTGGAACATTTATAAATCACCATTAACACAAACAGGGTTTACCGTTGCGGTAAACCCTGTTTATTTGTGTATTGTAGTTAATTTCAGTTTTTTTAGACCTTAATTTTTCCTACCCCATGTGACGAACAGTTATTTCGCTAGCTTGGTAAAGGTAATCTTACCGTCGAGGGCATCGACGCGGATAATGTCGCCTTTATTTATTTCGCCGGTAAGGATTTTTTCCGCCAATACGTCTTCAACCTTGCGCTGAATGGTACGTTTCAATGGACGCGCACCGTAATTTCTGTCGAAACCGTCGGTGGCTAAAAATTGAATTGCACGTTCGGTAAATTGCAAGTTGATAACGCCTTGCAGACGGGTATAAAGCGAAAAACACATCAGTTCGGCTATGCGAACCATTTCCGCCTTGCCAAGGTAGTTGAATGTAACTATCTCGTCCAACCTATTGAGGAACTCGGGACGGAAGAACCTTTTGAGCGCTCGGTCAATGCTGTCCTGCATTGCGGCAAAGTCACCATGTGAGCCAAAGCCAATCGCTGAGCCGTTAAGCTCGTTCATGCCGATATTGCTCGTAAGTATAATTACCGTGTTGCGGAAATCTATCGTCTTGCCGTGAGAGTCGGTAAGTCTGCCTTCGTCCAGTATTTGCAACAGCAAATTGAACACGTCGGGGTGCGCCTTTTCGATCTCGTCAAATAGAACCACGCTGTAGGGCTTACGCAGCACCTTTTCGGTGAGGTAGCCACTTTCCTCATATCCCACGTATCCCGGGGGCGCTCCGATAAGCTTGGCAACGGACGCCTTTTCCATATATTCGGACATATCTATGCGGATAATATCGCAGTTTTTGCCAAACAGACACTCCGAAAGCGCCTTGGCAAGCTCCGTTTTTCCCACCCCAGTAGGCCCAACGAAGATAAATCCGCCTATTGGACGATTTGGATCCTTGAGTCCTGCGCGTTGACGGCGCACCGCACGCGACACCACCTTTACCGCCTCGTCCTGACCTATTACGCGCGCGCTGAGTTCGTCTTCGAGGTGAACCAGCTTGTCCATTTCCTTGCGGGACAACTCCGAAACGGGAACTCCCGTCATTTGCGACACGACCTGACGGACGTATTCGGATGTAAGTACGCACTTGTATTCACGTACCTGCTGTTGGTAATCCGCCTGTTCGTATTCGTACTTGAGGTGCAAATCGTTGTATTGCATCTGCAAAGCCTGTATCTGCGCTATATCCTTGTTGTTTCGAGCCGCCTCCAACTTGCGCTTGACCGCCTTAAGGTTGTTGGTTAACTCCACAAGCTCGCGCGGAACCTGAAACTCGGTAATCTTCAACTTGCTACACGCTTCGTCAATGATGTCAAACGCCTTGTCAGGCAAATATCTATCCGTGACATATCTGACGGATAACTGCACCGCTGTTTCTATTGCATCATCGGTAATTACCACCCCATGGTGCGATTCGTACTTACTTTTGACGCCTTTGACAATTTCCATCGCCAGCTCCGGCGAGGGTTCTTCAACCGTGATGGGTTGAAAACGACGCTCTAAAGCGGGATCTTTTTCGATGTACATACGGTATTCACGCGTGGTCGTTGCGCCTATTACGTGCAAGTCTCCGCGCGCCAACGCAGGTTTAAGTATTTCCGCTGCATCCATTGCGCCCGTTGACGTTCCGCCTGCGCCCACCATGTTGTGGATTTCGTCAATAAACAGGATAATGTCGCCTTCGTCAATTACCTGCTTGACAAGATTAGTCAAACGCTCCTCGAAGTCACCCCTGTAGCGCGTTCCCGCCACCATTGACGCCATGTCAAGTTGAATTAAACGCTTTCTTTGAAGTTCCACGGGCACCTTGCCCATGGACATGCACATTGCAAGTCCTTCGACAACAGCTGTTTTACCTACGCCTGCCTCGCCTATAAGTACGGGGTTGTTTTTTGTTCGGCGAGTAAGCGTTTGTATCACGCGCTCCGTTTCAAGATCCCTGCCTATTACAGGGTCTATACCTCCCAGCAACGCGCGTTCAGTCAAATCGATACCGTACTGGATGACGCGATCCTCGGTCCTTTGGGACTTGATGCTGTCAAAGGTTGTTTCGTACACGTCATCTATAGGATCTTCCTCTTCGAAATGCGGTTCATCCTCATGCTCTACTGTTATATTCTTAGGTATGCCCAAGTTTCTCAGTTTTGCTCCGTTGGGCAACTCCTTCGCTATTGCGAAAAACAAATCCGACGGCTTTTGACTGTGTTTTCCAAGGATAAACGCAATCTTTTCGTAAGCGTAGGTTTTATTCATTGTAAGCATTGCCAACAGTATGTGGATACAGTTGACGTTAGCTTCATCCAACTCGCCGGCAATGGTCAACGCACGATCGTTAAGCTCATCTACCTCGGGCGAATTGTGTAAAATACCGCCATATCCCTTTAATCTCGGTTCAATGTTTGTTGAATCCAAATCAAATTGTTTCAAAAACGGCCAAGTTTCATTGTCTATTACCGTAAGGGCGTACAAGACGTGCTCGCTTTTCAGTTCCGAAAGTCGAAGATTACGCGCGAACCTATTGGCAAATTCATAAACACTTTGCAAAGTTTCCGATTGCATCTTTTTCACCTGTCTAATTGTGTACAGATATTGTAGCAAAAAATCGAAAGTTTTACAAGAGAATTAGCGCTTTTGCGCGTAATTTGTGTTTAACTTTTTCTTTTTGTCTAAATTTTTAAAGCGAAAATTTTTGCGCAATATTCGCGACAGTTCACGCGCAAGAGTGGGCAACAGCGACAGAGCGATGGCGATAAGATAAAATTGCCAACTAAGTAGCCCCAGTCCAAATACTTTTTGGAAAGGCGGAACAAATGCAACCACTGCCACAAGTCCTACGGAGAGGAAAAAGCTAAGTAACATAAACTTGGTAATTCCACCCCTGAACAGACCTTGGTTGTTGCGCATTTCCAACACGTAAAACAGTTGCGATATCGACAGCACCAGATACGCCATCGTACACGCCGCTATTTGACTTACAGTGTTACCTATCGCGTAGCCGACAAGCGTTGCCAATGCAAACAAAAATCCGCCAAGCGCGACTCGCCTACCACCGCCACCGCTGAAAAACGTTTCGTCCTTGCCCTTGGGCGGACGGAGCATTACGTCGCTTTCCTGCTTGTATATACCAAGCGCCAAGCCGGGCAAACCGTCGGTAACAAGGTTTACCCACAACAGTTGCATTGCGGTAAGTGGCGCAACGTTCCATATCAATAGCGCAACGAATACCGACAGCACTTCGCCGATATTACACGTAAGCAGATATGTAACGGATTTTTTAATATTTTCGTAAACGCTACGACCTAGGGACACGGCGTCCACAATTGTTGCGAAATTATCGTCTGTTAGTATAATATCCGACGCGTCCTTGGCGACTTCCGTTCCGCTACCCATAGCGCAACCTATATCGGCGGATTTCAACGCCGGCGCATCATTTACGCCGTCACCAGTCATGGCCACCACAGCGCCTACACTTTGCCAAGCATTTACTATACGCAATTTATCCGCGGGTGTTACGCGAGCATATACCGCTATTTCGTTTACCTTTTCCGCAAGTTTTTCGTCCGACCAGCTTGCAAGAGTTTCGCCGTCGATAGCAAGGTCATTTTCACCCAAAATACCCAACCCAAGTGCAATTTCCTTGGCTGTATCAACGTTATCGCCCGTAATCATTACAGGACGAATACCTGCGCTCTTGCAGGTAGCGACAGCCGTTGCCGCCTCGGCTCTCGGCGGATCCACAATGGTAAACAAGGCGGAAATGGTAAGCTGTTGCTCCAATGCCTGCGAACGCGGAAAGTTGTGGGCAACTTCCCTGACGGACAGCGCCATCACGCGCAATCCTTTCTTAGTGTACACCTTGTACTGCTTGTTGAACGCCGCATAGTTATCGGCGGATTTCATGGCTTCAAGACTTCCCTTGGTTACGGCGTAGTACCTACCGTCCGACTTTACCACCACCGTCATCAGCTTGCGGTTGCTGTCAAATGGGATTTCGTATAACCGCAGCGCATGCTTGGTTATTTGCGTAATGCTTGCTACGGCAATTTCCGTCGGATCCCCAAGCCACTGACCTTCGGCGTTCAACACCGCGTCGCTACACCAACAGTACGCCTGTAACAAATTATTTTGTTTGTCCAAATTTTGCGCCCCAATGTACGCTTTTCCGTCAAAAACGCCCGTAAGGCTCATTTTGTTTTGGGTGAGCGTGCCCGTCTTATCCGAACAGATAACCGTTGCGCTACCCAAAGCCTCAACGGCGGTAAGGCGCTTGACGACGGCGTTTTTACTGGCCATTTGCTCTATGCCCTTGGCAAGCACTATCGTAACTACCGCGGGCAAACCTTCGGGAATTGCCGCCACTGCGAGCGATACGGATGTGAGCAAAATATCCACAAATACCGAGGCAAGCGTTGCGCCTTCTGTCATGTTCTTCACGCCCTTGACGAAACCGATTATCAACACCAACATGCACACCGCAAGACACACCAAGCCGATAACTTTGGACAGTTGCTTCAGTTTTTGTTGCAACGGCGTAAGGTTGTTTTGCGAATTGGCAAGCATACCGGCAATTTTACCCAATTCCGTGCGCTTGCCCGTGGAAACTACCCGAGCGTAACATCTGCCCTTGGTGACAAGACTACCGCTAAATATCCTGTTGACGTCGCTGTCGCGTTTGCCGTGTGCAAGCGCTTGCTTTTCTACCGGGATACTTTCACCCGTAAGCGCCGATTGATTGACGAAAAAGCTTTCACTCGATATCAATACGCAGTCGGCTGTCACTACGTCCCCCGCCTCGAATATGCAGATGTCGTCAGGAACAAGCTGACGGCTATCGATTAGCGTTACGGTATTATTTCGCGCCACCTTGGTTTTGGGCGAGGTGAGCTGCTTGAGCGCCTCCAAACTGCGCTCGGCGCGAAATTCCTGAATTGTACCGAGGGTTGCATTTGCCAACACTATTGCAATGATTATAATCGGTTCGAGCAAATCCGCGCGCTCGCCTGTATATAGCGCCATTACAAAGGACAACGCCGCGGCTACAAGCAGGATTATTATCATCAAATCGCCAAACTGGGTGATAAATTTGCGCAAAAACCCGCGTTTGACCTTTTGCTCGGTTACGTTTTCGCCGTACTCGTTGAGTCGTGCCACAACTTCATCGTCTGTCAATCCGCTGTTTACTATCTTGTCCGATTGCGTCACAGTACTACTTCTCCCCTAGCCGTGAAGGATTTAAATTTCGCACGGCTGAAAATATTTCTGTAAATTATATGAAGAAATAGGCTCGGGTATTACGCACAAAAAAAGGCTCCCCTATGAGAGGGGAGCCTGTATGTATTGACGTTATTAGTTTTCCAGCCCAATAAGGTTTTCCCTGTACTGTTTTTCCTTGTAGGCGAACTGCTTACGGTAGTCGCGTATGGCAAAGGGCAGATACACCAGTACGGATAGGACTTCCGCAAATGGATAACAGAACCAAATTCCCTTTTGTTGCCACAGATAATTGAACAGCAACGCCGACGGAATAAGAAACAGCAATTGACGGGACAGACTCATCAAAAGACTGGAAACGGGACAGTTGATGGATTGCAGCATGTTGATAATCAGTATGCTAAATGCCGCGGGAATAAACGCTATACTTATCGCGCGGAAAGCATAGGCGCCTTCCTTGACGAGGATTGCATTAGCCTCTGCCAGTTGCTCGGCCGTCTGCCCCTCGGATACTTGGTTGCTCTTGAATATGGACATGAGCGCTTCGGGCCATATCTGAAACAGCAACGTTCCCACCGCCAACACTCCCAGCGCAATAAACAGTCCCAGCTTGAATGTGTCGTTAAACCGCTTTTTTTGATTTGCGCCGTAGTTGTAACTAAGTATGGGCATTGCACCCTGCATAAGCCCGAATATCGGCATAAATACGAACGATTGCACCTTGAAGTATGCCGAAAGCACAGTTATTCCGTTGGGGTAGCTCTTGAGCATCACGTTCATGATTATCGTAACTACGCTACCCATGGCGTTCATTACAAACGCGGGCGTACCTATGCGCAAGATACGCGCGAAATATTTCTTTTGAAACCTAAAGCCTTTGAAATTGATAGAGACGTCCTGTTTCTTGAACAAAAATACCGCGACGTCAATACCTGCAGCCGCCCACTGTCCGATAACCGTTGCAAGAATTGCACCCAGTACGCCCCATTTGAACACAACGATAAACAATGCGTCAAGGGCAATATTGGTAAGCGCGCCCACAAGTTGCGTTATCATGGGAATCTTCATATTGCCCGTTGCTTGAAGTATTCTCGCAAGGGTAATATCCACTATCAGACCGATACTGCACGCCATATATATTTCCAGATACAGCGCGCCTTGATTTACGACGTAATCAACGTCACTGGCGTTGTCGCTGTTGACAAACGCGCGCATAAACGGCTTGGATACAGCAAACGCCAACGCAAGCATAACAAGCCAGGAAGCAATTGCCATGACAAGCGCAGTTTTAGCAGCCTTGTTTGCGTTTTCGCGGTTGCCTTCGCCAAGCTTACGGGCAATGTAAGCATTTGCACCAACGCCGATACCGATAGCAATCGCCACAACAAACATCGTCATGGGCATGACAATACTTACCGCATTAAATGAGTCCTTGCCGATGTTCAGTCCTGCGTATCCCTCTACCGTGTAATTGATATTGGTCAAAAACAGCGAGTCCACAATGTTGTACAGCGCCTGTACCAACATGGAAAATATCGCGGGCAGACTCATTGTTAATAGCAACTTGCCAATACGCGTGTTGCGCATCTTGTCCGACTGTAACGCTTCGCCAACGGGGCGACTACTTTCATTATCACTAAGCGTAGTTGACTCGGCTTGTTTGTCAGCTGCGATTTCTTCGACATCCGTACTAACTATTTCATTATTTTCTTTTGTCAAGTCTTTTTTATTTTTCAATTTATCACCTGTATAATAAACGGCTGTCCATTCAGACAACCGTTAGTTATTGTAACATATTATTGTTTTTCACACAACCAAATTTGACGTCGCAAAACAGTATCGTGTTATAGAAAAAGCGCTTTTTAGTTAGAAAATACCACCCAGATACCTATTTTTACATGTACGCGCGTATTACTGCAAATTGTTTACATACTTGCAAAACTTAATGTTATATTCGCCGTCCTGTACGGTTTCGCTGACTTCTACTAAGCTCCACCCCGGCAATTTGTCAAGATTGGGGAAGAAAACTTGCGCGTTGCCGTCAGCCTTAACCTTCGTTACGTAGGCGTACTTACAGCGGTCAATCAGTAGCGAATACACGCTTGCACCGCCACAAACAAACACGTCATCCGATGGGTAGCTTGCAAGTAAACGGTCAAGTTCGGCTACACTTGATACGGATATAGCGTCGGGATACTTTGCGCCACTGTCGTCCAATACGATATTTGTTCTGTCAGGCAATGCGCCACTGGGGAAACTTGCGTACGTTTTTGCACCAACAACAATGACTTTGCCTGTCGTAGTCTTACGGAAAAACGCCATATCTTTTTTCAAACGGAAAAGTAATCCGTTATTTTTACCTATTCCCCACTGTTCGTCAACTACTACGATAGCGTTCATATTTGCCCCCAAGTAACTATTTGCTACACAAATTGTACTATCGTTTGGTTAAATTGGCAAGGATTTACAGACTAAAAATATCTCCCTGTTCCGCGTCGCTAATCATTTTATCAAAGTCGTCGCGCGATACGCCAAGGTGAAACTGTGTATATGGCAAATTGGCTCTCTCCAAAAAGTGAGGCAGTTCCCCGTCGTAACAATAGATATTGTGTACGTATCTAAACGGGTGGTAATCGGATAAGTCCAGATAATCGTCTTGGTAAAACCTCATAATAACTTGGTAATCATTTATTTCGTCCCGCCATATGTGTTGAGGTATATATAAATTGACAATATTTGCGTACCGCAACGCGCAGTATCCTATGAAATTGACTCCGTCAGGCAGGGCGAGGCTGTCGCCGTGACCTGCGGGGACATATACAAGTGTTTTTCCGTCTGCGCTGTACAGTACGTTGTCAATTACGCTAAAGCTCTCGTTGCCTTCCTGCACCTCTATGTTTTGAATATACTTGTTGCAATAGTTGTAATGCTTTTGGCTTATGTGAACAAGTTCGCCGGGAACTACGAAAGTTGTATCCCTTTTTGCAGGCGGATACAACAGCAGCTCGGTTCCATCCTTGTTGTACAGCGCACCGTTTACACTCCTGTAAAATGTGTTATCCGACGCAACGGTAATACGCTCGAGGTAATCGTAGGTGTCGGATAACAAGTAGCCGTCCCAATAAATATTCGTTACCGTTTCGGGGATAACGATTTCGCCTGCGTGTCCGCCGTCCACCACCAATGCGGTTAAATGATGGTCGATATTTCCAAACGTCGTAACGGTGTATGTGTTGCCACTGTAATATATGGTATCGGGAACAATGCACGTTTGTCCGTTGTACCAACCTACGTCCGTAGATTTGTCAAACGCATAAACTGTGGCGCGTCCGTTATGGTATAAAGTCGCATATACGCCGTTACCGTGATATTCCTTTTCGTCGGGCGTGCAACTACACAAAACCAAAATGGCAACAACCGAAAATACTGTTATTAAAACAAAGGATAATATCTTTTTGATTTTCGTCATATAAATGTCTCCCTTAATTTACATCTCCATAGGTTTAAGTTCGCCGAAATCTCCGCCTACTGCCAACCAAAACTGCTCGGCAGTAACGCCCAAATATGCAGACGAAAACTTAACGTATCGCGCGTAATGGGGTAAAATTTTGCTTTCAAAAAATACGTATTCGATATCGCCAAGCGGATTGTTTACATTCGTTTCGTAACGGAAAGAAGTCTTAAACACAATCTTTTCCAAACCGACAGGTACATACAGATATTCCACTCCGTCCAAAGTGCCTTCGCCTACAATCCTTATGGACGACGGCAGTTCCAACGCCCCGTTGCCGTGCGACTTGCGGAACAACAGTATTCCGCCGTCTGCCGAGTACACATCGCCGTTTATTGCGCTGTACAGGCGATTGCCGTCCTCCGCCTCGAAATACTTGATATCCTCGTTGTGGCGGAAAAAGTCGTAGTCGAACTCCGTCATCTGCTTGGGAATTACAAAGGTATCGACATGTTTACCGCATGGATAGTACAAAAGCTTGCTTCCGTCAATTGTGTATATAGCACCGTTTATTGCGCAATAAGTCTGACTGCCGCTTTCCACGTAAAATTCCTGCACAGATTCGTTTTGGTTGAAGAACGGTGAGGTAATTCGGGTTACCTCCTTGGGCAAAGTGAAACTATTTGTCACTTTAGCAGGCGGATAAAAAATCATATTGCTACCATCCGCCGAATACAGCACGCCATCAACACTCTTGTAGTGTGTGTTGTTTTCATCTACGGTAATGAAAGTCATATTTTTCAAATCGTCGTAAGAAGCCCCAATACTGAAATACTCCACCGTTTTAGGCACTACAAGTCCTTTGGCATTGCCGCCGTGTACTATTCGGTACCAATCGGAACTGATATCTTCAAGATCGTTAGGCCCCTCGAATCTTGTTACGGAGTATCTGAGTCCCAAATACTTTACATAGGAGGGGATAGTATAAATCTGCTCAACGTCGTCCGTCCTGTCAAAGCCGTGCACCGTTGCATGACGTCTGAGTGGATAGACGGTATAATACACCCCGTTGGAATGTTTGTGTATGCCGCTTACCACGTCGGACAAACCGCACGCGGAAAGCGTTGTAAGTACCGACAAACACATTATTACAAGTAGCGCTACTGAAACTAAAATTCGATTATTTCTTGTCATAACAGTCACCTTTACTATTACAACAATTGTAACGGCGATTTTGTCCCATTTTTTTTATTTATCATTTTGAAAATATATCTGATGTGCACAAACATCATACTGGGTGCAAAAAAGCACCGAATTTTCAGGTATTCGGTGCTTTATAGATTTATGTTTTTCAATTAGATTGCCACTTCGAATTTTTCGTAGAAAGGCTCGTATTCGTAATCCTCTAACGCGAAGTCGTTTACCGTAAACTTGTAAAAATCCGTTACGTCCTTGTTCATTACAAACTTGGGAGCAGGATGTGTAGTCCCTTTCAACATTCTTTCAACCTGAGGAATATGCCTATCGTAAACGTGCGCGTCGGCGATGACGTGTACAAGCTCGCCTACTTCCAGTCCGCTGACCTGAGCTAACATGTGCACCAATACAGCGTACTGCACTACGTTCCAGTTGTTAGCCACTGCCATATCGTTAGAGCGTTGATTGAGAATAGCGTTGAGTTTGCCGTCCGCTACGTTAAAGGTGACAGAGTACGCACAAGGATACAGGTGCATTTCGTTGAGATCCTGATGTACGTAAATATTGGTGATTATTCGGCGACTTAGCGGATTGTGCTTGAGGTCATACAATACGCGGTCCACTTGGTCGAACTCGCCCTCGGGATACTTGTGTTTTATTCCCAACTGATATCCGTACGCCTTGCCGATACTACCCGTTTCGTCCGCCCAACTATCCCATATGTGCGAGTTGAGTTCGTTGACGTTGTTGCTCTTCTTTTGCCATATCCACAGGAGCTCGTCAATTGCCGACTTGAACGCCGTGCGACGAAGCGTGATTATCGGAAACTCCCGTTGCAGGTTGTAACGGTTAACTATGCAAAAAACTTTTTTCGTGTGCGCGGGAGTTCCGTCTGCCCAGTGCGGACGCACTTGCGCGTTGTCATCAGTTACGCCGCAATCCAAGATATCACGCATATTTTGAATAAAAATCTCGTCCGCTCTGCTCATAATTTAACTCCCAGGTTTTTGCAATAATAGGTGTATTGTACCAAATTGCAACGCTACCGTCAAACGTATATACATTAAAAACGTCGGGTAATCCTACGATAATACCCGACGCAATTTAAAATCTTGATCAACTAAATTACAACCTATTTATCACCCATACTCTCCACTAGTTTGCTCACCGCTTGTTTTTGCGCGTGGGTGAGTTGTTTATAGGTGGTAAGCAACTTTTCTTCATCGTTTGTAAGACTGTTTACAACGGTTATGTTGCCAACATCATCCTGTCTGCACATAAGGTAATCCACCGAGCAATCGAAGAAATCGGCAAGTTTCATCAATGCCGAATAATCGGGCAGTCGATTGAGATTGGTCCAGCCGATAACTGTCGGATAAGGTATGCCGCACTTCTCGGCAAACTGCTTGCGATTAAGCCCCTTTTCTGCCAGTAATTCGTACAATTTATCGGCAAAATTTGTAGTACTCATGGTTTAATTATAAAGCAACCTTTCTAAAAAGATACTTGACTTTTCTATATAGATATATTAAAATTTCAAATATATATCTATTTAGATAGTTTTACAACAAAAAGTTGTATGACCGTTTTTTATGACAAAATTATTCTCAACTAAAAGTTGATGAGCGCAAAGTAGCGCTTCAAAACATGAAATTTCGGTTCAATTACTATCCAAAAAGTTGATTTACACTCCCAAAAGTATCTGATTACAACTAAAGGTAGATAAATTCAACTTTTGGTTGCAAGGAAAACATATACAAAACTCTTCCTTTTTGATAAAATGATGATATCAGACAAGCGCTCTACCGCTTCGTCGAAAATACATCTTTAAGAGGAGACTTATGACAGACTACGGAACTAAAATTGCCGAGCTTAGAGCCGCCAACAAAATGACGCAAGCTCAGTTAGGTGAACAGCTCAACGTAACTAGCCAAGCGGTATCCAAATGGGAAAACGGACTATCCGAACCGGACATTGAATCTATTAAAAAGATATGTGAAATTTTCCACATATCATTTGATGAATTCTTCGGCGCAGAGCCCAAGCAGCAGGAAGCGGAAGAAAGTTCAACCCCGCAAGCGCCCGCCGAAGCGCCTGCAGTTGTGCTTGCATACTGCGACACATGCGACAAGCCGCTGTACAATCCCAAGGAATATCAAGTAACAATTGAAAACGGCGTACAGCACACCACCTGTCTTGAGTGCGTACCGAAGAAGGCGCAAGCAAAGCAGCAAGCAGCCGAACAGGCGCGCGTCCGTCAAAGAAACGCCGAAAGACAAAGTAATATGCGAGATTTACGCAAAGGTATGCTGTGGGGTATTCTCGGCGGAGTCGGACTGGCAGTACTGGCTCTTATCGGTGGTATTGTTTCCCAACAGGACGCTTGGCTGATAGTAGTAGCAACACTTCTGGGCGCGTACGGCGGATTTGCCATGCTTACGCAACTTATATGGACGAACAGCGTTTGGGACGTGTTCTGCTTCTTCCTGAAAACGGTCAAATGGCCGGGCGTAATCTTTACGCTGGATCTTGAAGGGATATTCTTCCTTATATTTGTAAAGATACTGTTTGCGATACTGGGAGCAATAATAGGCGTATTGCTGTTTATCCTAGGGTTCTTTGTAACTTGGATTTACGCAATGATAATCTTCCCCTTTGCGCTGATTAAGGAAATACGCGAACTGTAAATCCTGTATTATATAAATGTTTCTTGATAATTTATCAAAAAAAATAAAATATACTTGTAATCAATTTACACTATTTTCAGAGGAGGAAACAATGAACAAACTACGCAAATTAAACATACTGTTACTTGTTGTGTTGGTAATGGTTTTAGCTACGGCACTCTTTGTTGCTTGCGACAAAAAACCCGAAACACCAAACACGCCAAATACACCCAACACACCCAATACACCGAGTAATCCCGAAACTCCGGCGAAGAAAGATATAACCGGCGTAACTTTTGAAAACAAAAACTTCGAATACGACGGAAACGAACACGAAATTACCGTAACGGGAACTATTCCCGATGGCGTAACGGTAAGTTACACCAACAATAAAGGAACGGAAACGGGAACATACAACGCTACCGCTACTCTTACAGGCGAAGGATACAATACACTTACGCTCAATGCAACAATGGCAATTTTGGGCAAGGACATTACGGGCGTAAACTTTGCAGGCAAAACCGTAACCTACACCGGGGAAGAATATGAAATCACCGTTACAGGCGATATACCCGAAGGCGTAACTGTTACATATGCAAACAACAAGGGTACAGATGCAGGAACGTACAACGCTACCGCAACACTAACCGGCAAGGGTTACAATTCACTGATAATCTCCACTACGCTCACAATCAACAAGGCGACGATTTCAGCGGACGGTTTGACGTTTAACGGCGCAACTGTTGAGTACGATGCAAAGCAACATTCACTTCAGGTTGTAGGCAACACTCCGAAGGGCGTTACCATCACCTACTTCTACGACGGAGTGGAAGCAGATAGCATTGCCTATCCCGGCGAACACGAAGTTAAGGCTGTCCTATCAAGCAAAAACCACCATGAACTGACTCTTACGGCAAAGCTGACAATAACCTCACGAGAGGAAATGCTGTACAGCGCTTTCTTCGATAACTACGTTTACTTTCAAAACAGTCTTGACGGCAACCGTCTGTACCGCGCAACGGGCAGCGGCTCATCGCTTGCAAAGGTAAGTAACGACGTGGCAACGTACTTTACGTCAAACGGATCAAGTCTGTATTTCTACAGCGCAAGTTTGTTCACACAAACCATCAAATCGCTATCAGATAATAAACTGGAAACAGTATTTAACCCCGGCAGGGCAACGTATCTGGCAAGCGACAGCAATGGAAACATTTACTACGCAAAAGCAAATCCGGTTGATACAAAGGGCGAAAACGGCATTTACAAGGTTCACATCGACGCCAACAGCACCGAAGAGATGACGCCCGTTCGCCTCACAACCGACAAAGCAAATTACATTGCCTACTACAACGGCTACATCTACTACTGCAACACAAGCGACGGTTCAAAGCTGTACCGTATTTCCGTCAACGCTAATAACGGTAACGGTCAGGCTCTGACAGACAAGAAAGTTTCGGATATAGTTGTAGCGGACGGCGAAGTTTACTACACTCTTCACACTCTGACAAATTCGTCCATTCAAAAATACACCATATCTTCGGGCAATACCACAAATTTGTGCATAGACAACGGCGCATACCTTACCAAGGTTGGCAACTACATCTACTACGTCAACAAGGATTTGCTTTCAAGTAACGTATTCGGAAAGGGAATTTACAGAGTATCCGTAAACGGCGGAGCGACGTTCGGTGAAAAAATAATCGATTCGGCAGAAAACGGCGAGTGCTACTACTCTCTTGCAAGTGACGGCACTTACTTGTACTACTACAAAATGACGGATAAGCATTTCTATCGCTACAACGTCTCGACCAAAGCCGAAACGGATTTGATGCAGAACTTTGTTCCTGTAGAAACGACTACTATTTCCGCTTCTCCATACGCGCATTTGGCTACCTACGACGGAGAACTATACTACACCGACGTGTTGGATAGCAACAGCCTGTACAAATACAATCCCGAAACAAACGCAACCATCAAGGTGCTTGCAGACAGTGTTTCCAACGTGTATTTCCACAACGACTATATGTATTTCAGCACCCATATCTTCACTAACTACGCGCTGTGGAGATTGAACATGAAATCAACCGAAGCCGAGGCGGAAAAGATTTCGTCACACAGGTACGAACACCTGACGTTTGTAGATGGTTACATATACGCGTTACGTGTTCAACCGCCGATAATTGTTGGACAAAACAACACCAACCGCATTGTAAGGCTGGATCTTGACGGACAAAATGAAACAGAATTGTACAAAGACAAGAATATTCACATCACATCAATGTTCCTGTTAAATGGCAAGTTCCACTTCACAATCAATCCGGCAATAGGATACAAGTATATTTACACTCACGACTTTGACGGGGCGTTGACGCAATCTGCAAACGTAGGTGTAAAGTCAGACAATTTCGTTATCAGCGGCAACAGATATTACTATTTCGACCACACGGCTAACAAACTGATGAGTTGCGACTTCGACGGTAAAGACATTCAGACGCTTGTTTCCAACGTAGATATCACCGATATTTTCGAATACAACGGCGTTGTTTACTACACAAGCAAGAGCAGTCAAAATACGGGAATTTATTCTTACAACATCAGCACCGGCGAGACGGCACAACTTACAACTAAGGTTGGACACGGTTTCGAAGTATTCAACGGAAAACTGTATTTTATCAATATTTCATTGACATGGAATCTGGATTATCCACAATACGGCACCGGAGACGGACATCTGTACAGCATTGACCTGTCCACAAAAAGCGTAACGAAAGTTGCATAAAATAAATACCGAAAAACAAAAAAAGTAGCGTGCACATGTACGCTACTTTTTTTGTGTGTTTTGAGCAAATGTTGCGACGACCTCCGCCATAGCTTCCGTCGCGCGCTCCCCTTCGAGGTACGCTCTTACGGCGTTTTCCGTACCGCTCCTGCGCAGCACGACTCGGCAATCGGGATAAAGCATCGAAATGCGACTGACTGTTGAGGTTAAACTTTGATTCGTAGTAAGCCGTTGATTTGACCTTGTAATCGGTATGCTGACGCTTGCGCACGGTTTGTCACAGCACTCCGCGGTGTAATCCAATAAACTTCCTTTTTCCGCGTAGATTTTGCATACGAACAACGCATTGACGATTGCATCGGAACTTGTTGCGTAGTCACACAGCAGGTAGTGACCGCTTTCTTCGCCACCGAAATTCAACGACTCCTCCACCATTTTGTTAAAAACGTTTGTATCGCCCACATTTGAGCGCACGAGCGTGATTCCCAGTTTGCCGAGTGCAAGTTCAACTCCGCCGTTTGTGAGCACTGTACCGCAAGCAGTGGCTTTGTGCAGTGCTTTCTTTTCATGAAGGTATTTAGCAAAGGCGTAAAATACCCTGTTGCTTGGAACAAGCTCCGTACCTTCGAAAACAGCAAGTCTGTCCGCATCGCCGTCAAAGGCAAAACCAAGTTGGTAATCGCCATCTTTGAGCTTTTCCAACAAAAACTGCGGATTGGTCGCTCCGCAACCGACGTTGACACTTGCGCCATTGTTTTGATTGCAAAAAGCAGTCACGCTTGCTCCTGCCTTGGTAAATGCCAACGGAGCCACCTTGTACGACGCGCCATAACAGCAATCAAGCGCAATCTTGACTAAAGGCAACTTGACGTCAACCGCACGTAGCATATCGTCACAGTAGATGTTTTCTATGTCGTAAAAAACCGGCTCGTATATTTTGTTTGTTTCTGCACGCTCGTTTCGCAATCCGTCCATCATACGGGATACAACAATTTGCTTGGATTCGCATAATTTCACCCCATATCGGTCAAAAACTTTCAATCCGTTGTCGCCGGGCGGATTGTGACTTGCGGTTATCATGACACCGTAATCTCCGCCTAATTTACGCACGAAATGCCCCACCGAATTGGTGGGTAATATTCCAAGATTGATAACATTTCCCCCACCCGAATACACTCCTTGCGCCAATGCAGTGAACAGGTTGTCGCCGGATAGTCTTGTATCCCTTGCGATGACGATGATCGGGCAATCGCCCAAGCTTGCAAGACTTTTTCCTAGCAAAAAGGCAGTACTGTCTTTCAAGGTACTGCCGTATGTTCCACGTATTCCGTCCGTACCAAAGTAATTCATATTTCCCTCCTGAGATTTTGTATCTTCTTTGGTACGCATTATTTCTATCTTTTGTTATTCGCTCTCATACCGTTAGATGTGTAAAACGAAGCGAAAAGTTATTTGTAAAAACAGAGAACTCAAATATATTTTTTACAGTTTCGAAAGGATTAGAAGCGAGCAAGACGAGGCGCGCGAGTATTTTGTGAAGGAGTGTACTAGGCGTACATGACTGAACAAAAAACGAAGCGAAACAAAGTATTGCGAAGTTTATAATCCTTTCGATAAAGCTGAGGCGAATGAACCGGCCTTCGCTCCGTCCGCGCACGCTGTCACAATCTGCTTGAGCGGACCGTTAGTAACGTCACCTGCAGCGTACAAGCCCTTGACGGTTGTCTGACAGCGACTGTCAACAACAATATAGCCGCGATCCTTTTCCACTTCGTCAATATGGATGAAATCTGTTACGGGAATTGCACCTATTGCCACAAATACACCGTTTACGGCAATATCTTTTATCCTGTTGTTAGTGAAGATTTTCACCCCAGTGACGACATTTTCACCGACAATTTCCGCAACAGTTGCACCGTACATCGGCTCGACGTTTTTCTTACCGAGAAGCGTATCCACAAGCATTTCCTCCGCAACAAAGCTTGACTGCGGAACGGCAACGTACACCTTGCTGCAAATGTCGGAAAGATACAATGCCTCACGAGCAGCCTGTGAGCCACCGCCGACTACAACAACGGGACAGTCACGGTAAAACATTCCGTCGCAGGTTGCGCAGTAACTGACACCCTTACCGACGTAGCCGTCTTCAATTCCCAACTTGTTGTGCGCCGTACCCGTTGCTATTACCACGCTTGGGAAATTGTACTCGCCTTTATCCGTTACAATCTTGAACCCAAGTCCGTCCTTTTCAAGCGAAAGCACCTTTTGACGGACGGTTTTGAGTCCGAGCGCCTTAGCCTGTGACGCCATGTCGCTAGCAAGCTTGTAGCCTTCGACGCTTACATATGAAGGATAGTTTTCTATTTTGTCAATGGTTGCTACAAGTCCGCCAAGACCGAATTGTTCAAATAACGTTACTTCGGCGCCACTGCGTAATGCGTACACCGCTGCGGAAAGCCCCGCTACACCGCCACCAATGATTGCAATTTTCTTCATAATTCTCCTTTGTATTATTTATGCGTCATTTACAATTAACTTATTTTACAATATTGTAAATTATACAGATTACGCAACTTGTAATAAATTGCCTTTTTGTTTACAATTATAGCACAAGCGATTATCTATGTAAACCGCAATAGAGGCGCGCGCCGATACGGTGCGGATAAAGTTCTTTCGTTTTGGTTACACGTGTGATAGAATAGGAATATAAAATAGCGACGAAAATATCTTGTGTGCAAACAAGTACTGTTGCTTAGCTGCTAAAAAAATATAAATAGTAAGGAAAAGAACAATGGAATACAATGAAAAGTTAAGAGAACTGAGAATACAAAATAATATGTCGCAGGAACAGCTTGCCGAACAATTGCACGTTACAAGGCAAACTGTATCCAAGTGGGAGCAAGGGATAAACCAGCCGGACATATACACTCTCAAGCAGTACGCCACCATTTTCAACATAACGATAGACGAATTGGTTTGCGATGTGGAGCGGCAAGATAATAAACCAGAAATCAAACGTCACAAGGCAAGCAAAATACTGTTTTTAATAAGTACACTACTGTATATATTTAGTGTACTAGTAGTGTTTATTTTGTGGCGCTTTTTACAAGACACGATACCCGGACACTACAATGTTGACGGCGTAATTGACCGTTATGCTAACAAAGCGGAAATTCTACTACATTTGATATCATTGACTGTACTTTATGCAATTTCTTTGAGTACATTTTTAATAGGCAAAAAAAATCTCGGAAAACCTGTCCCCAATCTTTCCACAGTATCATATATTGTGATATTCTCCACTGTTTTGGCAGCGCAAATAGGATACCTGATTTTTATGATGTGTCTATATGTTCCTTGTTTGATACAGGACAGTGTAATGTCATTTATCTACTGTATGGTGGGCGATTTGATATTTGTAATGGGAATTGCGACGCACCCGTCGATAACACCGCAAAACACCGTCCTGGGTATGCGCACCAACTTTACCCTGACAAATGTCGAAGCGTGGAAAAAGATTAACAACGTTTCATCCATTTGCATGGCAGTATCCGCATTGATTATGATTACAATCAACATGATCTTTGTGCAATTTTGGGTGGCGTTAGCGTCACCGGCGATATTGATAATTACCCTTGTAGCAGTATTTATCTACCACGAAGTACTGCGTAAACAAATGCTAAGAAACAAATAATATATACAGGGGAACTGTATTTTTTAGCACAAAAAACCTCGAAACGGTTGTTTCGAGGTTTTTGATTGTTTGCGTTTAGTTGTTTGTATTCCGCAGATTTGAGGTGTTTTCCCTTATCGGTTACTTCATAACCTATCCTAAAATTCAACGTCCGCTTTCTACCGAAGGCGAGGGTGTTCCGCTACAAAACAATCTGCAACGAGCGATTGTCAGTAGCAAATGGGAAACTATCAACAACAAAGCGACGTGAAGCCGTTTTGTGTGGAATACCCGATGCCGTTAACGCTTGCTGAATTGCGGAGCCTTACGTGCTTTCTTCAAGCCGTACTTCTTTCTTTCCTTCATACGAGGGTCACGGGTAAGGAAACCGCTCTTCTTGAGGATTGCCTTGTCTTCGCCGGCTATAACGAGCGCGCGGGAAATACCGTGGCGGATTGCGCCTGCCTGACCTGTGTAACCGCCACCGGATACATTTACTACTACGTCGTACTTGGTGAGAGTATCCGTTGCGTTAAGAGGTTGGCGAACGATGTACTTCAACGTGTCAAGACCGAAATAACTGTCGATATCACGCTTGTTGATGGTGATAGCGCCTGTGCCACCGGGGATAAGTCTTACGCGAGCGATGGACTTCTTTCTTCTGCCTGTTCCCCAAAATTGAACTTTTTTACTAGCTTTAGCTCTTGCCATTGTTCATACCCTCCTTAGTCCAACACCAGCACTTCGGGATGTTGTGCTTCGTGCTTGTG
>JAFLVJ010000004.1 GCA_022508375.1 Clostridiales bacterium
GGGAGATTCCCGAGCGGCCAAAGGGAGCAGACTGTAAATCTGCCGTCCACGACTTCGGTGGTTCGAATCCACCTCTCCCCACCAAAGCCTCTTGACTACGCCACCGTGGTTGGGGGACTTTTTTTATACATAAATCATTGTTGCAAACGTGTGTAGCAGTGTGATATAATGTAAATATAAACAGTGTTTTGCAGGAAAGTACAATGAACAAACGCGAAGAAATTGAAATAGGGAAACGCTTTCTTGAAGTCTATTGCGGTATTCTTTTTACTGCTCCTACATTTGAAAAAGGGCAAAAGGTTGACTGCTTTTATGATTTTACAAATTCGAAATATGATGAATTAAAATCACATTATCACATAGTACAAATTGGTGGTAAAGGTGGTGATTTTCAGCGGGCGTTACGAATTTGTCAATGGCTTGCCGCACACCTTTCGCATAAAGGAGATTTTTCGCTTACAAGCAATATTGAATATAATTCTATTTCTTTGCTTGATTATGCTTTCGGAAATAGTGAGCACGGACTTAACTGTGTGTGCAAGGCAAAAATATTAGTCGAGTGCTGTCTTGCGCTTGGCATTGCCGCGCGAAGAATCGGGCTTTACCCTAATTCGCCTTTTGATACGGATAATCATGTTGTTGCAGAGATATATGATCGTGAAAGAAAGAAATGGATTATGCTTGACGCAACTTCCGGCGGTTACTTTACGGACGGTAAAAATCCGCTTTCCTGTCTTGAAATGAGAGATAACTTTGCGTTAAATGCGGGCGGTTCGATTGTTTTGCCGAACCAAAAACCCAACAGTTTAGATAAACTCAATGAGAAAAATATAAGCTGGAATTATTACTATGCAAAAAATTGTTACTATATGACCGTTGAAACCGTTTCATCTTTCGGAGAAACTGATGCGGTTTTGGCGTATCTTTTGCCCATAGACTTTGACATTAAAGCTTACCGCAAGAAAAATGCTGAATATATGCTAAAAACGGCTATAAAAGAGTGTTGGGGTGAAGCTGCAATAAATTCGCTTGAAAAACAAGCGCGAAGTGTTGAGGACTTTGTACCGTTTGTTGGCTCAACAGCATTGTGGAGCGCACCCAAACTATAAAGATAAATTCCAATTCGATAAAGGTGAATTATGAAGAAATGGTATGATGAAGAATACGAGTGGGAAATCGAAGTAAAAGGTTTTCTGCGCGGAGATAAAACGGAAGGGTATTGTAGGAACGGTGAGGAAATTGGAGATAAATATACGTGCACCTATGGTTGTCCTGTAAATGCTGAAGGGCAAGGGATCTGCTCCAAAGTTATGACGGTTATGTTTCCTATTATGGAAGCGGTCAGAAGTGGCGGTGATTTGGAAAATATCGGCGGGGACAGCAAATACACGAAAGATATTGTGTGTCCTGACGGCTGCGTATTATTCAGAGTTACTGCAAGGAAGCTTGGAAATAATAATTTCTACAAAGGCAAATTTATAGGTTGAGTCATCATTTGAGAAGATTTTTTTAGTTTGAAATGTAAGAATATGAAAGAAAAATATACGGTTGCGATGAGCGCATTACAGCGTTTGAAGGAAGGAAACTTAATTTATATCAAGTCTGCTCAAGCCATTGGGGATACTTCGCAACAAAAACGCCACGACACTTGGGCAAACGGACAAAAACCGTACGCGGTTATCGTGAGTTGTTCCGATTCGAGAGTAATTCCCGAGGCCATTTTTTCTGCCGGAATAGGCGACCTGTTTGTAATTCGTGTTGCCGGTAACGTCGTAGGGAATTACGAGTTGGGAAGTATTGAGTACGCTGTGGAGCATCTTGGGTGCAGGCTTGTAGTAGTGCTCGGACACACCGGTTGTGGAGCCGTTAGTGCGGCGCTCGGTGAAAACTGCGGTTACGTTAAACACATTACCGACGAAATAAAACGTGCGATAGGCGTGGAGCCCGACGGAGTAAAGGCTAGCGTACTAAACGTAAAACAAAGCGTGGCTAAGATAAAAGAAAGCTTGTTATCCAAGGATGATCTACTGGTTATTGGTGCGCTGTACCATACTGACAGCGGTACAGTAGATTTCTTTTAGTGTGTGATATTATGTAATTTTTACAGTAACTTATCGGAGTAAAATATGGGTAAAAAATTATCCGAAATGACGCTGGAAGAACTTTGGCAGCTATTTCCCATTATACTGACTGAACACAATGCTTGCTGGAAAGATTGTTACGCTGAAGAAGCTGCTAACCTTGAAATACTACTGCCGAAAGGGAGTATTATAACTCATATAGGAAGTACAGCTGTCAAAGGGATTTGGGCAAAGCCGATAGTAGATATTCTGGTAGAAGTCGTAAAAAATATAAATTTAACCGATGTAGCGGTCACGCTGCAAAATAACGGTTGGATTAAAATGTCGGAAAGTGAACAACGTATATCTTTGAATAAGGGATATGCTGAAAAAGGCTTTGCCGAAAAGGTATTTCACTTACATCTGCGGTATATCGGTGATAATGACGAAATCTACTTTCGGGATTACTTGAATGCACACCCTGAAATTGCCAAAGAGTACGAAACTCTTAAGCTTAAACTTTGGAAAAATTTTGAACACGACAGAGATGCTTATACTTCGGCAAAGGGCGAATTTGTAGCCAAATATACAGCTTTGGCAAAAGGAAGTCTTAAAATAGAGGAGAAGAAATGACGGGAATTCTTTATTTCAGTTCAACAGGTAACAGTCTGTACATAGCTCAAAAGATTCAAAGGAAGCTGGGCGGGAAGATAATTTATATTCCGACCTATCAAGGCGACGGAAGCGAATTTGAGAAAATCATAGTTGTTACGCCAATTTATTCTTACGGCATGCCACGTCATGTGTTTGACCTGTTGCCTAAACTTAACCGCATAACGGAAATGACGATTGTGCAAAACTACGGCGGTATGGTTGGCGGCGCGGACTACTATGTTTATAGTTACGCTTTGCAACATGGACTCAATATAAAAAGCGTCTATGCGCTAAAAATGCCGGAAAATTATACTCTGGACTTTACTGTGCCAAAGTTCTATTTAAAGAGCGTCTTGAAAAGCGCCGATAAACGTATTGATAGTGTGATAGAGCAAATTAGCGGTGGCGAACCGTCCATACCACGCAAGAAGCGCACTAAGGAAGCGAAATATCTCAAAAATAAAGATAATTGGCATATTATCGGCGAACGTTTTTCAGTTAATGAGAAATGTGTTAAATGCGGTAAGTGCGTTAATGTGTGTCCGTCAAACAACATAGCAATGGTGGATGGGAGGATTGAGTTTTCCAATCGCTGTGTTGCATGTCTGGGTTGCTATCACAGATGTCCTAACAAGGCCATCGTGTATCTAAATAGGAAGAAAAAGGACAGATATATAAATCCATACGTTGACGAAAGTTTAATCGGCAAAAATAGTCCCGAATGAGAGAGGTATCAATGAAAAGACTCATTAAACCGGATTGGAAAAACAGTATATTGAACATTTCCGCTACGCTAGCGGAGTTTTTGGGCGCGCCAAATGAAAATGCGACGTTGCAAGTATTGAAAGATGAACTTGCGAAGGGCTACAAAAACGTGGTCTATATGTGCTTTGACGGGATGGGAATCAATCCGTTGGAGATAAATTTGGGTAAAGAAGACTTTTTACGTAGGCATATTGTCAAGACGTTGACTTCGACTTTTCCATCGACAACTACCAACGCAACAACGTCGTTAGCTACCAACAAATACCCACTAGAGCACGGCTGGCTAGGGTGGAGTTTGCACTTCGATGATATAGGGCGTAACGTTGACGTTTATTTGCGTAGAGACTCGCAAACAGGCGAAGAAGTGGACTATGCTTACCCCATGATTGATGACAGCGACTGTTATTTCTATCATGCTACGCGTACGGATTACGAAATAAATACCGTGTTCCCCAATTACGTGTCCTGCAAGCCCGAGTTCAATCACGAAATACACGGTCTGGAAGATTTTTTCGAAACCGTTAGCGAAATTTGCAACAAAAGTGGAAAACAATTTGTGTATGCTTACTGCCCCGAGCCGGATCACTCCATGCACGAAAACGGTGTGACTAACCCCGATACGCAACAGATGCTTAGGTATATTTCCGACAGTTTGCAGGCGTTGCGAACTCAAACGCATGACACCTTGTTTATTGTATCTGCCGACCACGGACAAGTGGATGTTGAGGGGTACGTCGATATACGTGAAGACGAGGAACTCAATTCCATGTTGGAGTGTCCGCTATATTTGGATTCCCGCTCCCCGGCGTTCAAGGTTAAACGTGGCATGAAGGGGAAGTTTGCCAAGTTGTTCAAGGAACGCTACGGCGAGGACTTTGTGCTGTACAAGACGAGCGACCTGATAAAGCGCGGATACTTTGGCAGTAGAGGAGAATACGGATATTTACTTGGTGACTTTGTTGCTTCGGGTACATATACTAATAAGATGTTTATTCCGCCTAAGTTCGAAGTGGACTACAAAAAGGGACATCACACGGGGTTGACGAGGGAAATGTTGGTTCCGCTCATCCTGTTTGATTGCTAATCTTATGATATTGTATATCATCTGAGAAACAATATTTTAAAAAATTGTTGACAAAGCAATCAAAATATTATATCATAAATATAACAAAATATTGATAAAGGAGGACTAAACTATGAAAATGTGTCACAGTGAAGTTATCAAGTACATAAAGGAACTGGAAAGCAAGAAGCACGTGCTGCTTAGACATGAATCAAGCAACTGCAGATATACCTATCAGGAAGAGGACGCCAAGATTGTTCCCGAATACAGTTATGCGAAGACACGCAAGGCTGTTGACCTGCTGGATACAAAAATTCGCAAGCTTCGCCACGCGTTGGCTGTTGCAAATACAACGGTAATGGTGGATGAGTTTAACGTGACGCTGGGTGAGGCTCTTGTTATGCTTGCTCAATATCAAAATAAGTGTGAATTGTTAGAGGATATGTCTTCGCGTCAGCAGATTTCACAACGTTCAAGCTATAGCGGCAAGATGGAAATAACCTGTTGCAATTACGACGTTGTTACCGCGCTCAAGGATTACGAAAATCTTCGCTTGGTAATAAACCGTTTGCAGGTCGCAATCGACAGGGCAAATCTTACTAATTACGTGGAAGTAGAGGTGTAATACTTTCCGAGACAAACAATCATATTTTTCCCTTACGCAATTTTAACATCAACAGTGCGCATGCATCATGAGCGAGTGCGGAGTTAAAGTTACGGTATATCGTTAATACGTTTATGCATAGTGTGTTTTTCTGTTAGGATTACGGTTTATTGTAAATAGTTATCATTAGGAATTACGTTCCGATCTTAGTAATCAAACAAAACAAACTATTGCGTATAAAAACTTTTTGTCAGGTGAAGTTGGGTTTCAACCTGACACTTTTTTTTATTTCGTTTATTCAAATCAACCATTTATACTATAAAACTGCCTTACATAATGTTTATTATTTTGCTTTTGCAATCTACTATTTCAGACATAATATTAAATTTGCTTATTTTTTCGTATAAAATAGCGTATTTCATTCACAATAATATCGATGATAGTTGTTACTGCAATGCTGTTATTTGCAACGCTTATTTTTGCGCCGATACGTTTTTGTGTGGATGTAAAAGCCTATCTGCAAAAATTGTCCGCCTATGTTACGGTGGACGTTGGTGTAATAAAAGTTTTTGATGAACATTTGGCGTTTACAGGTAAGTATTTGCGATGTGACGGCACGATTTCAACCGACGTGGACTTGACATCAATAGACAGGAAAAATGGCATTGATTTACTAAAGTGTATTACTTTGGACAAAATTTGCTTTTCCTTTCAAAACAATATTTTGAATGTGTCAATGTACTATGTTGCGTTGGAAAATGCTGTCGCGGCGTTAGCTACAGCAACACTATGCAATCTTTCTCATTGCAGCTTCTACTCACAGGTAGTAGGAACATTGGATGAAAGCAGTATAAGGATGCAAGTTGCGGCAAGTCTCAGCATTGCAGAGCTGTCATTTTGTTTACTAAAACAAGGGGTAAGACGATGGAAAACTCACAAATCAGGGAAATAGTTGAAACGGCTGTGTCCAACCTTAGCAGAGTTGCCGAGGTTAATACAATAATCGGGCAGCCGCTTGTTACAATGGACGGAACTACGATATTACCCGTATCGCAGGTTACTTTTGCATTTATGGCAGGCGGAGGCGAATACGGTAACAAATCGGCAAAGCGCGGTTTTAGAGACGGCGCCGACAGTAACTTTGCCGGAGGTTCGGGCGGTGGAGCAACGCTAACTCCGGTTTGTTTTCTTGTAGTATCTCAGGACGGTGTAAAAGTTATCGAAGCGGACAAAACCAACACGATAGAAAAAATATTCGACGTGGCAAAAGACGTCGTAAGTACATTCAAGGCGTAACGTGAAAAAATCTGCTTTTATCATCGGTCTTATTTTACTGTTCTGCGTATGTTGCTTGAGCGTGTATTCTGCTTCGGCGGCGGGTTTTTCCACTTCGGCGCAGAGTGCTGTCGTGATGGAGCGTTCGTCGCATAGAATTTTGTTTGCAAAAAATTGCGACGCGCATTTGCCTATGGCAAGTACGACTAAGATTGTAACAGCCTTGACCGTGCTGAATCATGCCAATCTTGACGACGTAGTGGAGGTTAATCCTAAAGCGGTGGGTATTGAAGGATCATCCATTTATTTGAGAGCGGGCGAACACTTGACTGTCAAGGAATTACTGTACGGTTTGATGTTGCGTAGCGGAAACGATTCAGCGGTAGCATTGGCTTTGCACGTTGCTGGTAGCGTGGAAGCATTTGCCGAAATGATGAACGAAACTGCACGCAATGCGGGCTGTACCGATAGCAATTTCGTCAACCCGCATGGGCTTCATGACGACAATCATTACACATCGGCGCATGATTTGGGCGTTTTGACCTGTGTTGCGTTGGAAAATAACGATTTCCGCGAGATAGTTTCAACCAAAACAGTTCGGATATCTAACGAAGGCATGGAGTACGACCGAGTGCTGACAAATAAAAACAAATTGCTGAGTAATTGCGCGGGTGCGGACGGTGTAAAGACGGGATATACCAAGAAAGCCGGACGTTGCTTTGTGGGGAGCGCAACCAGATGCGGTATGCAAGTTGTCGTGGTGGTGCTCAATTGTGGTCCGATGTTTGAAGAAACTGCGGATTTGCTTGACAATGCGTTTGCCAATTACAGATTACAAACGGTTATTCCGCGTAACAAAATATGCGGTACCCGTAATGAAAGGGGTAAGCAGGTTTACTACGTATGCCCCGAACGTTTCAGTTACCCGGTAACAATAGGTGAAATGTTGACGACGGAAATCGACTTGGATAGTAACACGCCTACAATAAAAGCGCTTTTAAACGGCGAAATCGTATTCGAGCGCGAGTTGGTAAAACATACGGCGCTTTTAAAGTAATCTAACAAGTTGACAATATGTAAGTTGTAATATACAATCACCGTAAAGGTAGCGAACTCGATCACTTGTGATCGTTTATGTCGGCGGTTTTGCCGTTCCGACCCGCACGCAACAGGAAGGGGGTGTGCCTTCCTGTTTTTTTTATTTCTATGTACATTTTAGCGTATTATCTTTTACTTGATTTTTTACAATAAATAAGTTAATATATTATTTGTAGAATTTTACGCTTTTGTTCAACGGGCGTTGTGGTCTTTTTTGCAATAAAGCGTGTTGAGATAAATATTAACGGAAATTTGGTGAAATATGGTTAGACTGAACAAATATCTTGCCGATTGCGGCGTTGGGAGTAGGCGGGAGTGCGACAGACTCATTTCGGATGGCGTTGTCAAGGTTAATGGAAAGGTTGCCGCTCTCGGGGTTATGGTGTCTGATTCGGACCACGTCACTGTTAACGACAAGCGAGTAGGTGACAAACAAAAAAACTACTATATCATGCTACACAAACCTAAGGGATGCGTTACAACGGTCAAGGACGACCTCGGTCGCAAGACGGTAATGGATTTGATTGATATCAAGGCGCGCTTGTATCCTGTTGGACGTTTGGACTATGATACGGAAGGTTTGTTGATCCTTACCAATGATGGCGAACTTGCCAATAGACTGACTCACCCGCGCAACGAAGTAAATAAAACCTACATTGCGCGTATTTCCGGCATATTAACGGAAAACGAGCGCGCTCAACTGGAAAGAGGTGTGCTTATTGACGGCGTAAAAACAGCTCCGGCGAGGGTGAAGATACTAAAACAAGATCAACACCACACACGTTGCGAGGTGACTATTCACGAGGGTCGCAACAGACAGGTCAAGAAGATGTTTGAAGCGGTCGGGAAAGAAGTGGAGTTTCTCAAGCGTGTGGCGGTCGGCGACTTGCGACTTGGCGGACTTAAACGTGGTGAGTATCGGTTTTTAAATGAAATTGAAATAAATTATCTCAAAAATGTGTAATAGGTTGTTGTAATTAGCATACAAAACGAACGCTGTAGAAATTGAAGGTCATTGATGAAAGTTGCGGTAATAGGCGGTGGGCCTGCCGGAATGATGTCGGCAATAACAGCCGCCGACAATGGGGCGGAGGTCACACTCTTTGACAAAAACGAAAAGCTTGGTAAAAAGCTGTACATAAGTGGTAAAGGTCGTTGTAATCTTACAAACGATTGTTCTGCGCGCGATTTTTTTCAAAACGTTGTAAGTAATCCCAAGTTCTTATTTGGTGCAATAAACAAATTCGCGCCGCAAGATGCGGTGGAGTTTTGTACATCTCGCGGACTTCAACTCAAGACGGAACGCGGTAATAGGGTATTTCCTGTGTCGGATAAATCAAGTGACGTGATAAAGCTATTTGTCGCTGAATTATCCCGAAAAGGCGTAAAAGTTTGCTTAAATAGCGAAATTACTGGTTTACAATGCCAAGAAAGCGGCTTTTTATTAACTACTATTACAGACATGCTATATTTTGACAGGGTAATAGTCGCAACGGGCGGTGTGAGCTACAGCGCAACGGGTAGCACGGGAGATGGATACAAATTCGCCCGTCAACTTGGGCATAGTATAGTGGAGTTAAAGCCTGCATTGTGTCGGATATTATGCAAAGGCGTAAAGCAACTTGAGGGGCTATCACTCAAGAACGTTACTTTGTCGTTAACGAGCAACGGCAAAACCATTGCAAGCGAATTCGGCGAAATGCTTTTTACCGACGACGGCGTTAGTGGTCCGACAGCGCTTTCCCTTTCCTCACGTATCAACAGGTTGCCGAAGGGGGACTATTCCGTGTCAATCGACTTGAAGCCTGCGCTGGATTCGGAAAAACTAGACGCCCGTTTGCTCAGAGATTTTTCCGAAAAAATGAACAAGGATTTTGTTAATTCGCTTGACTCACTGTTGCCTGAGAGGTTAATAAAAATAGTTGCGCAGCGTAGTGGTATTCCTTTTGATAAAAAAGTGCATCAAATAACTACTGCCGAGCGTTTTAAATTGGCAGATGTAATCAAGAATCTGGATTTTCCGTACGTTGGCTTAGATAATATAGAATATGGCATTGTGACGGCAGGTGGAGTGGATGTTAAGGAAATCAATCCATCTACAATGGAAAGTAAGCTGTGCAAAGGATTGTTTTTCGCCGGCGAAGTTATGGATGTTGACGCCTACACCGGTGGATTTAACATTCAGATAGCGCTGTCCACGGGGTACGTTGCGGGACTTTCCGCTAGCAAAATTTAAAAATTTGTGCGTACTAAAACCTTTTAGGTTTTATTTGTATGTTAATGGAGAATAAATGGGAGTAATCAGGGGCGCAATATGCGCCGAAAACACAGTTGAAGATATATCTTGTAAATCCGTTGAGTTAATTAAGGTGATAGTTTACGATAACGCTATTTCGCTTGACAAAATCGAAGCGATAATTTTTTCCGTGACGGAGGACCTGAATGCGTGCTACCCTGCTAAGAGCGTTCGCGAGCAGTTTCGCTTGGACAATGTGGCATTTATGTGCGTGCAGGAAATGCGCGTTCCCAATAGTTTGCCTCATTGTATTCGCGTTTCCGTATTTGTAAAAGGTCTGGCTCAAAAAAAATGCTTTCATTGTTATATCGGTCAAGCTAAAGTTTTACGTCCCGACCTGAAGTAGTTCGACGTAAATAGTCACACGTTTTAAGCATTTTTGCTCAATTTAACTATGTTTTTCCTGTTTTTGGAGGCTAAATGAACAAATTTGTAGTAGGATTGATAAAATTTGCTCGGGTTCTTATTCGGCCGTTTTATCCCGTCAAAATATATGGAGACAGGGACATTCCAAACAAAAAAAGCCTTATTGTAGGTAACCACGTTTCGGGATGGGATCCGCTTATTTTTACCATGTGGACGAAAAATCTCACATCATTCGTGTACAAGGCTGAGTTTAGTAAGAGTAAGTTTCTCACTTGGGCGCTCGGTGGCATAGACTGTGTTCCCATCCGTCGCGGTGAAGTGGATATGAATGCAACCAAAAGCATACTGCGACTGTTGAAAAACGACAAAGCAATTTGTCTTTTCCCCGAAGGAACGCGCAATCCCAACGTCGATTGCTTGCAGGAGTTCAAGACGGGCGCAGCGCTGTTTGCGCTAAAGACTCAGGCTCCCATTCGTCCTTTCTACATATGGGATAAATCCAAATTTTTGCGCAAAAACTACATGATTATCGGCGAAGAATTTACTCTTGACGAGTTTTACGGCATGCCTACCGACCGCAAAACGCTGGAATTGGCAACGGAAGTTATCAAAAACAAGGTTGACGAGTTGCGAATTCAGCTCAACGGCATATTGGACGCCCGCGGTGTTAAGCGCAGACCTCGAACAAAAAAGGAAATTGAAAAAATCAAAGCATACAACGAAAAACAAAAAACGCTTGCAAAGCAACTTGCCGAACAGCAAGAGAGTGCTCGTTCGGACGGGGAGGGCTTGTGAAAATTTGGCTACCTAAGGAAATAGGGTTTTGCAACGGCGTATCTTCCGCTATACAAAAGGCGCTTTCGGTGGAGGGCAAGGCGTACTGCTTGGGACAGCTTGTCCACAACGCATCTGTTACCGAATCGTTGAAGGCAAAGGGGATAGTTACCGTCAATAGTGTGGACGACGTACCGAACGGTGAAACGCTCATCATCCGAGCGCACGGTGCGCCGAAAGCGGTGTACGACCAAGCGGAGCAACGTGGTATCAGGATTGTTGACGCCACCTGTCCGTCGGTAAGGGCGGTGCAGCAAAAGGCAATGCAATACTATGCCGACGGATATCAAATCGTTCTTGTCGGCGACGCGTCTCACCCCGAAATTATTGGGGTAAACGGATGGTGCGACAATACCGCCATCATTTTTGACGGAAAGGGCGTTTTGGAGCTAAAAGGCGTTGAAAAGGCGCTGATTATGTTCCAAACTACCTTCGATACGCGTAATTTTGAAAAAAGTTTGCAAAATATTTCGACAGAAGGCGTTAAAACGCTTGATATATTTAATACAATTTGTTACAATACTTCACATAGACAATATTATGCTCATATGCTGTCCGCTAAGTGCGACTTGGCAATTGTAGTGGGCGACGCCAACAGTTCTAACACTAAAAGACTGTCCGAAATCGCGTCCGCCAATTGCAAAACGCTACTTACAGACGGAATCGGGTTTGAGGTTGATCTGTGTAATTGTAAAAATGCCTGTATCATATCAGGCGCATCAACTCCGCAAGAGTTGATCAAGGGGGTTTTAGAAAGAATGAGTGAAATTGCAAAAGATACCGTTGTTGAAACGGTAGTATCCGACGAAAACGTCGAGATTACTTCCGCTGAGGTAGCAACGGAAGAGAAGGTTATGGACAAAAACGAAGCGTTACTTGCAAAGGCTGTTTCCGAAATGAAAGAAGGACATCGCTACAAGCTCGGACAAAAGGTTAAATGCCGTGTTGTTCTCGTAAGCGATGACGGAGTCTATGTGAGCATTCCCAGTTCCAAGAAGGAAGGTTTCATTCCCAACGAAGAATTGGATATGGATGGGAATTATCAAGCCGTTAAAGACGAACTTAAAAAGACCATGGAAACGGGCGACGCTAACTTGGACTGTGCGGTAATTTCCTTGGATAAGGGTATAACTCTGTCCAAAAAGGTTATCGACGAAAGATTCAAGGACGACGCTTTGGTGGAAGGCATAAAGAACGGCGAAGAATTCCAAGCAGTAATGACTCGCGTTGGTAAGGAATGTCTTACCGGTAAGCTTGGCAGTTACACCGTAATAGTTCATGCTTCTCAAATCAAAATCGGCTACGTCAAGAATTTAAACGACTACGTTGGCAAGACGCTTAGACTCGTAGTTAGTGGAGCGGACAAGGTTGACGACCACAAGCGCGTAATCTTCGCAAGTCAAAAAACTATTTTGCTTGCGGAAAAGAAAGCCAAGGAAGACGAATTCTGGAACAATATCGAAGTCGGCGAAATCGTTGACGGTAAAGTTCTGCGTTTTGCTCCGTTTGGCGCGTTTGTTGACGTTCGCGGTTTTGACTGCCTTGCACACACTTCCGATCTTGCATGGGAGCGTATTGCAAATCCTGCCGAAGTTCTTGAAATCGGCAACAGCTACGAATTCGTAGTGCTTGCTCTTGACAGAGACAAGAACAGAGTTTCACTTGGATACAAACAGTTGCAACCCGAGCCTTGGGAAGTAGCTGCCGAGAAGTTCCCTGTTGGCGCAAAAGTTACGGGTAAAGTTGCTCGCATCATGCCGTTTGGCGCGTTTGTCGAGTTGGATAAGCACATTGACGGTTTGCTTCACGTAAGCAACGTGTCATGGGAATGGCTTGACGATATCAACAAGGCATTGAAGGTCGGCGACGAAATCGAAGTAATGGTTATGGAATTCGACGCTGAAAACAAGCGCATCACGTTGTCTCGCAAGGCTTTGCTTGAACAACCTCAACAACCGGCTGAGCAAGCTGAAACCGAAGTAGCAGATGCTGCCGAGGAAGAAGTTGCTTCCGACAATAAGGACGCTGAGTAATACTATAACGTTAAATACCGATTCTCCGAGGCTAGATCCTCCGACTGCTTCGTAGTTTACGGCAAATATAATATAAGGAGATTAAACAATGACAAAACAAGAAATTATTGCTAAGTTTGGCAGAAAAGAAGGGGACACAGGTTCTCCCGAAGTTCAAATCGCATTGCTCACACAACGTATCAATCACTTGACTGAGCACTTGAGAACTCACCAAAAGGACCATCACTCCAGACGCGGATTGTTGCAAATGGTCGGTCGCAGAAAGGGCCTACTTGACTATCTCAAGCAAACTGATATTGAGAAATATCGTAAGATAATTGCAGATTTAGGACTTAGAAAATAATCTCAAAAAACAAGGAGAAGGGGCTGATAACCTGAGCTCATTCTCCTTTTTTTCGTTTTTTTCGGCTACAACGTTTCGCCTTTGGCAGTGTTGCGCCGTATTTTGAGTTGTCTTTAACGGAAAAGGCGCTTATTCGGTAATGTGTTTTGACACAATTACGCGTGTAAGAAAGCTTTTTCGTGGGAAATATAGAGTAAGGAGAAAAGAAAGAGTGAAAAAAGTAAAAAACGAACAGAAATTTAAAAAAATCGACGGCATGATCGGTAATAGACCCTATCATATCTTCGAAATGGAAATCGGTGGAAGAACCGTATCCGTCGAAGTTGGTAAGTATGCCGAGCAAGCAAACGGTTCCGTCATGGTGACATGCGGCGAAACGGTAGTGATGACAAACGTAACGCTTGCGGCTCAGCCTCGCGACGGTATCGATTTCTTCCCTTTGGGAGTTGACTTTGAAGAAAAAATGTACTCTGTCGGTAAGATTCCCGGCGGATTTAAAAAGAGAGAAGGTAGAGCAAGCGACAAGGCAATATTGACTTCGCGCCTTATTGACAGACCCATTCGCCCCTTGTTCCCTAAGGGATTTTTGAATGACGTATCCGTAATTGCAACGGCAATGTCGGTGGAACCGGATATTCAGCCGGAAGTGTACGCTATGATGGGTAGTTCGATTGCGCTTACTATTTCCGATATTCCTTTTGCAGGACCTACAGGTAGCGTTGTTGTTGGCTACGTTGACGGCGAATACGTAATTAACCCCAACGTTGAACAACGTGAGCGCAGCAGACTCAACCTTAACCTTGCAGGAACGAAAGACGCTATCATGATGGTGGAAGCAGGCGCAAACGAAATTTCCGAAAAGGAAATGCTTGACGCTATCATGTTCGGTCATGAGGCTATCAAGGAGCAGTGCGAGTTTATCGAATTTATTCGCCAAGAAGTAGGCAAGCCCAAGGCGGAAATCGAACTTCATTTGCCACCTGAAGAACACGAGGCAATCGTTCGTCCATATGCTGACGCGATGCTTACCGAAGCGCTTAAGACTTTCGACAGATACGAACGTCAGGCAAATCAGGACGCTGTTGAAAAGAAGGTAAGAGAGCATTTCGCAGAAACCAACCCTGAAGTGTTGGATTCCATCGGCGATATTCTGTACAAGATGACCAAGGAAAAGGTTCGTGCAAGAATCTTGAACGAAGGCATTCGTCCCGATGGCAGAACTCTCACGGAAATCCGTCCTATTTGGTGTGAAGCAGGTATTTTGCCTCGAGTTCACGGTAGCGGTGTGTTCACTCGCGGTATGACGCAGGTTATCACAACGGCAACCCTTGGAACAATTTCCGAAGTACAAAAGTTGGAAAATCTTGACGATAACGATACTTTCAAGCGTTACATGCATCATTACAATATGCCCGGTTACTCAACAGGCGAAGCAAAACCGCTTCGTAGCCCCGGCAGACGTGAGATTGGTCACGGTGCTCTTGCTGAGCGCGCTTTGGAGCCGGTTATCCCCAGCGAAGCCGATTTTCCATACGCAATCCGCACTGTATCGGAAGTTGTCAGCAGTAACGGCAGTACGTCGCAAGCAAGTATTTGCGGTTCAACGTTGGCGTTGATGGATGCAGGCGTACCAATTAAAGCTCCCGTTGCAGGTATAGCTATGGGACTTATGAAGTCTGAAGACGGTAAAAAGGTTGCGATTCTGTCCGATATTCAAGGTCTTGAGGATTTCCTCGGCGATATGGACTTTAAGGTAGCAGGAACAACAGAAGGTATAACAGCAATTCAGATGGATATCAAGATCAAGGGCATTGACGAAAATATTTTGCGCACGGCTCTTGAACAGGCTCGTCAAGGCAGACTGTACATCCTTGAGCAAATGTTGAAGGTATTGCCCGCTCCCAGAGCAGACCTAAGCAAGTACGCGCCCAAGATTATTTCTTTCAGTATTGATCCCGACAAGATCCGCGAAGTTATAGGTAGCGGCGGAAAGGTTATCAACAAGATAATTGACGAAACGGGCGTAAAGATTGATATTACGGATGATGGCACGGTATTTATTGCAACTGCAGATCAGGAAATGTCCGACAAGGCAAAGAAGATGATACTTGCAATTGCTAAGGATCCTGAAGTAGGCGAAGAATTTACAGGTAAAGTTGTAAGGATTCTCGACTTTGGTGCGTTTGTTGAGCTTGCTCCGGGCAAGGATGGAATGATCCACATATCCAAGCTTGCCAAGGAACGTGTTGAAAAGGTTACCGACGTTGTCAATATTGATGATACTGTTGTTGTCAAGGTAATAAAGATTGACGATAAGGGACGTATCGACCTCAAGTTGGTGAAAAAACTTTGATGTGCTATAAATAACAGTATTTTAAATCTAAACTCCCCTTGTATCAAGGGGAGTTGTCACATAGTGACAAAAAGACAGAAATAAAAGCGGGGTAATTTTTCATTTTCGCCTAATATAATATGTTAGAGTAATATTGTATTTAGGTGAAATTATGAAAGGAAAGCTCTTTACTCATGTTGTAGCGAACGTAATACTTGTGACTCTTGTTTTGGCGGTGGCTTTTGTTGGATTTGTCGGAGCGACTACCAACGTTTTTAAGAGCAATGACAATGCGCCTATATACCGCGGAAGTGGAGCAAATCAGGTTTCGCTGATGATAAACGTTTACTGGGGCACTGAATATATTGACGATATCTTGGCAATATTTGACAAGTATAACGTGGTGACCACCTTTTTCGTCGGCGGAAGTTGGGTTGCTCAATATCCGGAAATGCTTTGCAAGATTGTTTCTTACGGACATGAAATCGGCAATCACGGTTACCACCACAAGGAACACAGCAAGTTGACCTATTCCGATAATATTAAGGAAATTGTGTCCTGCGGTAAGCTTGTTTTTGAATATACTGGCAAGAGCATGACGCTATTCGCTCCGCCCGGAGGTGACTTCGGTAATGATACCATTGTCGCGGCGCGCGACAATGGTTACAAAACAATCATGTGGTCCCGTGATACTATCGACTGGCGTGACAAAGACAGTCAAGTGGTGTTCAATCGCGCAACGAAAGATACAAGTAGTGGCGAATTGATACTTATGCATCCAACGGCGCATACGCGGGACGCGCTTGAAAAGATAATTAAGTACTACTTGAACAATGGTTATAGTATTGTGCCTGTAAGTACTAATATAGGAGAAATATGGACTTCTACAAACAATACCCAAGCGGATTGAGGCTTGTGGCAAAACAACTAAACAATTTTTATACGGTGTCGCTGGGCGTATTCGTAGGAGTGGGGTGCGTTAAGGAAGACGCCTCGACGAACGGTTATTCCCACTTTATTGAACATCTGGTATTTAAGGGTACTGACAAACGCTCGTGTTTGCAGATTTCTGAGGAAATTGACGACATCGGCGCAAATATAAACGCATATACGTCCAAGGATTCAACTTGCTTTTACACGAAAAGTTCGTCCGAGGATATGGAAAAGTGCATGGATGTATTGTCCGATATGTACTTTAATGCTTCTGTTCCCGAGGATGAGCTTGAACGCGAAAAGGGAGTAGTGATAGAGGAAATCAAGATGTGCGAGGACACGCCGGATGACGTCAGCCAAGATCTTATCTCGCAAGCGCTGTACTATAAGCAATCTTTAGGTCAAACTATTCTCGGAAGTATTAAAAATATAAAATACTCTGACAGGCATAGTATTCTAAATTTCAAAAATAAGCACTATATACCTACTTCGACGGTTATTTCCGTCTGCGGCAAATTCGATTTTGACGAATTGGACAAGCTTGTTGACAAATACTTCGAACAGCATTGCGACAAGAGTTTAACGTTACCTGAGCCCGAGCCACAAGTTAATTACACGTCGAAGTTTCTACATTCCTTTAAGCCGATAGAGCAATCCCACTTGCAACTTGCTTGGGGTGGCTATTCGTTAAAGGACAGCGAGCGGTGCGCTAACAATATGCTCGCATCCATTTTGGGTGGAGGGTTGTCCAGTAGATTAAACCAGGTCATTCGCGAGCAAAATGGCTTGGCGTATTCCGTTTACGCTTATCCGTCCTACTATACTAACTCCGGTACCTTCGAAATTTATGTCGGACTAAGTCCCGAAAACAACGAAAAAGCTTGCAGCTTAATTGAACAGGAGTTGGTAAAACTACTTGATAGCGGTATTACCGAACGAGAACTTGCCCGTGCCCGTATCCAAGCTATAAATGCGTTGTACATGAACGTCGAGAGCAACATGACTCTTATGCGTTTGTACGGAAGATCTATGTTGAAGCTAAACGAGTTGTTCAACGTCGAAAATGATATTGCTAAGTACAAGGCTGTTACGGTAGAAGATGTAAACAGCATTGCACGCCATATTTTGACTAAGCCGCATGCTTCGGCTTACGTCGGACCCAAAGTTGACGGTTACGATTGTGTGTCTAAAGTTGCTGTTAAATAATCTGTTGCGTTTTTGCCTATTTTATTTCGCCATGAGAGCAATTTCATGGCGTTTTTCTTTGTATTGAAAAAGTGAAAAATTAAGTCCATACTTTAATTTTGAATTGTTGATTATTTTACTATAATATAGTATAATATATTTTACATTGCTATTTTGCGATTGCTTGCAAATTTGATTTGTAAAGCATTGCAAGTTATACATTTTCAACAATTCATTTTACATTGAGATAAACAAGTAGGGAGGTGACTTTTTGTGAGGTCAAAAATGGTTTCTAAAGGAAACATGATTGCTAGCATCGTAGGAATTTGCGTTGCTACGCTTTTGATTATATTTGCATTTTGCGGTAGATACGTGCCCGATAGCGGATTTGAAAAATTCGGCAATTTCTTTTTGGGTACTTTTGGTATGGCGTTTTACGGTATGATGGCGGCGGTAATCGTAATCTGCTCCTTCACCCTTGCGGGCAAATTTATCAAAATCCCCGTAAAGTACGCTATCCATTTCGTATTGATGTTTTTGGCGGTGGTGTTGTTTGTTCATTTGCTTACAACCACCTATTTACCGCTTGAGTACTACAACAAGACTACGGGCTCGGGGTATGTTCAACTTGTTTATCATTACTACGATAGCCAATTGGGAGTACCTACGTTCGGTGGGGTAGTTTTCGGTTCTATTGCCTACGCCTTGCAAAGGGTTCTTACCATCTATGGCGCAATGATACTGGTTGTTGCTCTCCTCGGTTGGACCATTTACATGGCGGGAGATTTTTTCTACTCATTCTTTACCGGCAAGTTGGAACTTCACTCGAAGCGTGACACAACTGAACCCACCTACGAAACCCAAACGGTACCCATTGTCAGCAGTGTAAACCAAGTTGACCCCCGTCAGCAAGCAATGGATATTTTGTTCAATGACGCGCAAATTACGTCTGAACCCATTTCAAATTCGTCCAGCACCGAGCATGTGAGCGTTTCGTCTCAATCAAGGCTTGATTCTACAAGTACTCAACGTTCACAGGCTGAACAACTTTTATTCGGTGAGGATGCAGGCGTTTCGGATACCAAAAAACCTGCCAAAAAAGGTTTTTTCGACAAGATTGACGACGCTGTAGATACTCAAAGCGACGCTCAAAACGATGAGTTTATAATTCACGGCTATTACAACAGCGCCGAAGAGGCAAAACCGCAGGAAGAGAAACCTCAACCGCAGTCCAAGTTCGACTGGAAGGTTCCGACTCCTTCCGAGCCTGCCAAGACTGAAACGTTCGTTGAAAAAACATCTGTTGAGCAGGTTAATCAACCGTCTCAGCAGCCTGCCGAGGTTATCGATATCGTAGATGTGACCGTGCAGGAAGTAGAAAATCCTGTTGTCGAGACGGCTGTAGTGGACGAGGATGAACCTACCATCGAACGCACGGCGACTCAACAGGACGATCCCGATGAAACGGTGGAGGATGAAATTCTTGCTATACCGAAAGCACAGGTTATCGAAACGGCTGAAGGTAATGCCATACAGGAAGGATTTGACTTCATTTCAGAGTCTGATTTGAAAAAGGAACAGGAACGCGTACACAAATTTATTCCTTACACCAAGCCGCCATTTGAACTGCTCAATGACGCAATGATAGTGGACGACTACGAGGCGGACGACAGGCAACGCGCCGCTGAGGCTATTGTAAACAAGCTGAGCGTTTTCGGAATTAAGGTTGAACCGTCCAATATCCTTGTTGGACCGTCCGTTACGCGTTATATGTTCAATGTTTTGTCGCAAAAGACGCGTATGAGCGAATTTGCACGTTTTTCCGATGATATCAAGGCGTGTATCGAGGCGCAGGAAGATATCCGTATCGAGGCGCCCGTGCACGGGACAAATCAAGTTGGTATCGAGGTTGCAAACAAGGTAAAAACCCCTGTTGCATTGCGTAGCCTGTTGGAATCGAACGATTTCAAAAATGCCAAAGGTAATTTGGTATTTGCAATCGGCCAGGAGATCACCGGTAAAATTATCGTTGCCGACCTTGCTGATATGCCACACTTGTTAGTTGCAGGTACGACCGGATCAGGTAAGAGCGTTTGCTTGAACTGCTTGATAGTCAGCCTTATGTATAAATACGGTCCCGAGTACGTTCGTTTCGTAATGGTTGACCCCAAATTTGTCGAACTTTCCCGTTACAATGGTATTCCGCATATGCTTACAAGCGAAACCATCACGCAAACAAATGACGCGCTTGCAGGTCTCGATTACCTCATCGGTGAGATGGAATCGAGATATCAGCTATTCCGTTCTAACGGTGTTGCAAATATTACCGAATACAATAGCCGTATCAATCCCAATATTACGCAAAAGTTGCCTTATTTGGTGTTTATAGTGGACGAGTTGGCAGACCTTATGGCGGCAAGCAAACAATCGTTCGAGTCCAAACTTCAACGTCTTGCTCAAAAGTCAAGAGCTGCAGGTATCCATATCGTTTTGGCAACGCAACGTCCCGACGTAAAGACCATCACAGGTACAATCAAGGCGAACCTGCCTTGCCGTATGGCGCTGAAGGTTGCATCGGTGTTCGACAGCAACACGATTATCAACGGCGGTGGCGCGGAAAAATTACTTGGTAAAGGCGATATGCTTTATATGTCCTCGTCCTCGCCCGACCTTGAACGTATTCAAGGTGCATACATTTCTAACGACGAAATACGTGCGCTTGTCGATTTTTTAAAGGAATCAAACGAAATATACTACGACAACAAGGTCTCAGACGAAATATTTATTTCTCGCAAGCAGGAGCAGGAGGCGGCATCCGAACAGGAAAGAGACAAGGACGGTGCCAAGGATTCGCAACTGGATCCGCTTTGTAAAAAAGCATTGCGTTTCTGGTTGGAAAAGAATCAGGGCAAGGCTTCCATTGCATCAATCCAACGTAATTTGGGCATTGGTTTCAACCGCGCAGGTCGTATTATGGATTCGCTGGAAAAGATGGGTTATGTTGAGGAACTTTCGGCAAGTGAATCCAGTTCAAAGCCGCGCAAAGTGCTTGTGACTTTGGATCAATTGGATGAACTGTTCCCCGATCAAGAGGGTTAATAATACTGCATGAAAACAAAAGTTGGTGTGGTATCGCTCGGTTGCGACAAAAATCGAGTGGATACCGAGGTGATGTTGGCAAACTTGGTTGCGGGTGGCTACGAGATCACATCCGAACCGAGTGAGGCTGACGTAATAATAGTTAATACCTGTGCTTTTTTGGAGTCGGCACGCAAGGAGGCCATCGATACGATATTGGAAATGGCTAATTTTAAGCGTGACGGGCGTTGCCAAAAGGTTATCGTAACGGGCTGTCTCGGACAAAAGTTCGGCGATGAGTTGTACAATGATTTGTACGAGGCGGACGCCATTGTTGGCACTTACGAATACGATAAGATATGTGATATTGTCGCTGAAACGCTTACGGGTGAGCGCAATTTGTATCGAGGATGCAACGAAGGCATTACTTTCGGTGCGCGAGTTCTGACGACCGCTCCGCATGTTGCGTACCTCAAAATTGCAGACGGTTGCGACAATTATTGCACGTACTGTCTTATTCCATATATTCGCGGTCGCTACCGTTCCGTTACTATCGAAAGCGCGGTGGAGCAGGCGCGTGAGCTTGCTGACCGTGGTGTTAAGGAGTTGATACTAGTTGCGCAGGACGTTACCCGTTACGGCAAGGATCTTTACGGCGAACCGAAACTTGTGGAGTTGATTCAACAGCTTTCGCAAATACAGCAAATACAGTGGATTCGTCTTTTGTATTGTTATCCCGAGTTGATGACGGACGCCTTGATAGAGGAAATAGTTAACAATCCCAAGGTTGTAAACTATGTTGATATTCCGTTACAGCACGTCAACGACGGTATCTTGCGCAAGATGAATCGCAGGTCGAACGCTCAATCTATTCGCACGTTGTTTGATAAATTGATGCAAAAGGGTATTACCGTCCGTTCTACGTTTATCTGCGGGTTCCCGGGCGAAACAAACGATACGGTTGCTGAATTGGACGAATTTTTACGTAATTACAAGCTTCGTAACGTCGGATTTTTCGCGTACTCGCGAGAGGAAGGTACGAAGGCCGCGCAGTTCGACAATCAGGTTCACCCCCGTACCAAACAGCGTTACGTAAAACAGCTTTATGCAACTCAATACAGAGTTGCAACAGCGCTCAATCAGGGAGACGTAGGTGCAGTTTACCAGTGTATAATTGACGAAAGTGACGGTTGTGACGGTGAGTTTTATTTGTACAAAGGCAGAACCTATTTTATGACTCCGGAAATTGACGGTTGCGTGTATGTAACGTCACGCAAACAACTGGAAGCAGGAAATACATATTCAGTTAAAATAACCGGCGTGCTTGAGTACGACCTTGTGGGAGAAGTGGTAGAATGACGTTGCCAAACAAATTGTCAACATTACGAATATGTATGGTACCGCTGTTTATAGTGGCGTACTTTTTGCCATATGAATGGGGCGCTTACGTTGCAGTCGGCATATTTATTTTGGCGGCTTTTACCGATTTTTTGGACGGATATATTGCTCGCAAATACAATTTGGTATCCGATTTAGGCAAATTACTCGATCCTATCGCCGACAAAATCCTCGTATGTGCAGCGTTATTTTGCGTTGTAGCAACCAATCCGTTGCAGTATCTTATGTATCTTGATATGGGATATCAAGCAAATTGGATAAGGTTGGACAGCCATTTATGGGCAGCTGATTTCGGTGTGATATTTTTGTCGGTCGGCGCCACGTTGATAATTTCCCGCGAGCTGCTTGTTAGTGCAGTGAGGCAGATTGCGGCGTCAAAGGGCGTCGTAGTACAAGCAAACGTTTACGGTAAGGTAAAAACAATCCTACAAGACATAAGCTTGCCTTTGCTTATACTGCTGCGTGGTGCAAGCTTGAGTGCGCAGGATAAGGTTTCATCAATTAATTTGCCGTACGATTACATTCCGTCATTGTTTTTTACCGTTATATGGTGGATTGCTGTTGCTATGTTTGCAGCGTCAATTATTTTGACGGTAGTTTCCGGCGTAATATATTTAGTACAAAACAGAAAGGTGTTTACAAACTGAAATGATCAAGATTTTAGCAAAAGAATACTGTCAGGCGGTTGCATTCTTGTGTAAGAAGCTTGACTCGGAAGTTGCCCAATATGATTTGTTTTTATCGAAAAGTAGGCAATCGGCTATTGATTTTTTGAAAAATTCCATCGGTTGTCAAGCAATTATCATGATTGGCGACGTTGGAGATAACAGTACGCTGTTTGCCGACACGTTTAATTTGGCAATGTTCTACGATAAATTTGCCGAACGCAACGTGACGGATTTTTGTAAATTAACGCACATGGAATTGCCTGCGCAACACGCGATGGACAAGCTGTGTATGGCGCCCGAATCATTTAACCATTACGCTCCGACTTATTGCAATCAGTGCACGTGTTATGGTGAATACAAAAAGACGCACGTTTACATGTTGGCAGATGATGAGCGCGAATGTAGTGTGGTGTATGATACGTATTTATATAACGATCTACTCAAAAACAACTTAGGCGCAACGCGGTACGTTTATAAGGTATTTGGATTATCCAAAAAATCTGTTAATGAGCGCTTAGTTAAGCTGGGAAAATATGTTTCACACAAATGTGAAACAATCAATTTGGACACGAAAATTGTTTTAACTTTCCCGCCAAAATGTGCTAAATCAATTGTTAACGAAACTTTGAACAGGCTAAAAGAATTATTTGGCGACAGTATTTATGCGAGTGACGATCAAAGTCCGGCCAAGACGGTGGTGGATCTGCTCAGTCAGATTGGAAAGACTGTTTCCGTCGCCGAATCCATTACGGGCGGTATGATAGCGTCCTCTATTGTGGACGTGGCAGGCGCCAGTAACGTACTGTATGAAGGAGTGGTGACATATTCAATTCCGTCGAAATGCGAGAGGTTGGGTTTAAATCCCCATTTTGTGGATCAATTCGGAGTTGTATCGCAGCAGGTTGCGCAGGAAATGGCGTTTGGTCTGCTTAAAAACGGTACTGACATTGCTGTAGCTACTACGGGATATGCGGGACCGGTTGCGGATGAAGGAATGCCTGTGGGTTTGTGCTATATAGCCGTTGCCACAGCGAAGGGCGTTTCGGTATATCGCAATATTTTCAGTGGAGACAGAAACGCAATTCGTGCTCAGGCTACGAATATGGCATTGTATTTAATTGTAAAAACTATAGCCAAATAAATTACACAAGGAAATAATTTCGCTGTCAGCGAGTATGAAGGAGAAAATAAAATGAGTAGTGATGACAAAAAGAAAGCATTAGAGCAAGCTATTTTGCAGATCGAAAAGGAATTTGGCAAGGGCGCCATCATGAAGCTGGGAAGTTATGCCGCAACACGTAATATTGAGGTTATTCCCACGGGTTGCTTGCCCTTGGACGTTGCGCTTGGCGTTGGCGGTCTGCCTAAGGGACGTATTATCGAAATATATGGACCTGAGGCTTCAGGTAAGACAACCGTTACATTGCACGTAATAGCGCAAGTGCAAAAAATGGGCGGTACGGCCGCGTTTATCGATGCAGAACAGGCACTTGACCCCGTTTATGCGGCAAATCTTGGCATCAATCTTGACGAACTTTACATATCGCAACCCGATAGTGGTGAGCAAGCGTTGGAAATTTTGGATTATCTAGTACGTAGTAACGCCGTTGATCTGGTTGTTGTGGACTCTGTGGCAGCGCTAACGCCTCGTTCGGAGTTGGAAGGCGACATGGGTGAAAGCCATATGGGCGTTCAGGCTCGTCTTATGTCGCAAGCTTTGCGCAAGATAATTGCCGTTGGTAATAAGTCTAATACTTGTATCATCTTTATAAACCAACTGCGTGATAAGATCGGCGTAATGTTTGGAAATCCCGAAACGACTACCGGTGGCAAGGCTCTCAAGTTCTATTCGAGCGTTCGTTTGGACGTTAGAAAAATTGACCAAGTCAAGGACGGCTCGGAAATAGTGGGAAGTAAGACGCGTGTAAAAGTTGTTAAGAATAAGGTTGCTCCTCCCTTCAAGACTGCCGAGTTCGAAATTATCTTCGGTAAAGGAATTTCCAATTCCGGATGTATTCTTGATATGGCAATTGCCAATGGACTTATTGAGAAGAGCGGTTCATGGTTCAGCTATAACGGCGAAAAGATAGGTCAAGGCAGGGAAAATGCGAAGAACTACCTTGAGCAAAATCCCGATGTTATGGACGCTCTTGCTGCCAAAATCAGAGAACAGATGAATCCGACGTCTTCGTCTGATGACGATAATCCTGCTGAATAATGTACCTGCAGCGTGACGAAATGATAGTGTGTTTTATTCGGCAATTTGACGTACTCTCATATTTGCTGTAAGTCTTCTATTGTTTATAATGTTATTGGTTTATTGTCAATTAACCCGACTTTTTACGGTCGGGTTATTATTTTACTACTTTATAATTTTATGTTTTGTATAATACTATTTCTCGCATAGTATTATAATTTCAACCACATGTCCACATTTTTACATATTTTATTTAAAAATATGTCTTGACATTTCCTTTAATTAAATGTACAATGTTATTTGTAATAGTAGGCAAACTTACATTACAGTATATCAATAGGAGGATTTATTATGCAATCATTGCTGTTTTCCTTCCTTGCTTCAATCTCCCCGGGAGGCTTAGCTGGTTTAATTGTCGGCGTAGTCATTGCAGGACTTGGCGCCGGCTTCGGAATAGGAGTGTGCGTATATCGTTTGTATCGCACCAGGAAAATTGGCTCGACCCAAGCGCAAGCAGATTCAATTTTGGACTTTGCACGTGAAGAAGCGAAGTCTTTAAAAAGAGATGCCATCAACGAGGCAAGAGAAGAGAATCAAAGATTAAAAAACGAAACGGAACGTCAATTCAGGGAGCGTAACAGCGAAATTTCCAAACAGGAAAATCGTCTGAATCAAAAAGAAGAAGCTCTCGACAAAAAGGAAGAGCTGCTACTTGCAAAGCTAGACCAAATAGATGTTCAACAAAAACAACTCATTTCTCAGCAAGGAGAACTTACAAAACGTCAACAAGAGTTGGATCAATCTGAACAGAGGATTCAAAAAGAGCTTGAACGTGTTGCAGGTCTCTCAAGAGAGGAAGCAAAGCAAACTTTGGTAGAACAAATGCTTAGTGAAGCTCGCAAGGATGCGGCGGGTATCGTACGCAAGATAGAAGCAGAAGCTAAAGCAAACGGTGAACAAAAAGCTAAAGAGATCGTTGCAACAGCTATTCAGCGTTGCGCAAGTGATCAAGTCAGTGAAACTACTGTAACAACCGTACCCCTTCCCAACGACGAAATGAAAGGTCGTTTGATTGGTCGCGAGGGACGCAATATACGCGCATTAGAAAATGCGACGGGTGTTGAGCTTATTATTGATGATACTCCCGAAGTTGTTATTTTGTCAGGTTTTGACCCTGTAAGACGTCAAATCGCACGTATCACCATCGAAAAACTAATTGCGGACGGTCGAATTCACCCCGCTCGTATTGAGGAAATGGTTGAAAAAGTCAAGCGCGATATGGATATTACAATTAAGGATGAAGGTGAGGCTGCATCATTTGATACAGGTGTTTTCGGACTTCATCCCGAAATTATTAAGTTGTTAGGTAGGCTCAAATTCCGTACCAGTTACGGTCAAAACGTCCTTCGTCATTCGATAGAAGTAAGTTACCTTGCCGGAATCATGGCTTCGGAGCTTGGTTTGGACGTAGCTTTGGCAAAGCGTGGAGCATTGCTTCATGATATTGGTAAAGCAGTCGATCAAGAAGTTGAAGGAACACACATGCAGATTGGCGCTGATCTTGCCAAAAAGTACAAAGAAAGCAAAGAAGTTGTCAACTGTATCGCATCTCACCACGGTGACGTTGAACCAATGACTGTGGAAGCAGTTATCGTTGCTGCGGCTGATGCTGTAAGTGGCGCACGTCCCGGAGCACGTAGAGAATCACTTGAAAACTACGTTAAACGTCTCGAAAAACTGGAAGAAATTGCCAATTCCTTCAAGGGAGTTCAAAAATCTTATGCTGTACAAGCGGGTCGCGAAATTCGTATTATCGTCAAGCCTGAAGAAGTTAATGATGAAACCACAGTATTGCTTGCAAACGATATTGCTCGTCGAATTGAAAGCGAGCTCGAATATCCCGGACAGATCAAGGTTAACGTCATTCGCGAAACGCGTAGTGTAGATTTTGCAAAGTAATTGTATTTAGTAAAATCAGTAAAATATGTAAAAAAGTAGGAGTTTTTACTCCTACTTTTTTAAATTAGCCGTTTTCATCTATGATTTTTTTGTATCTTTCAACTTCCCCGCGCGCCAATTCGTCGCATCGTTCGTTTAATTCTACGTCAGCGTGCCCCTTCACTTTAACAAATTGCACTTTGTGTTTGTTAACCTCGTAAAGTAGTGCTTTCCACAAATCGATATTTTTTACTTCGCTTTTACCGGCTGTTTTCCATCCGCTATTTTGCCATGAAGTCAGCCACTCTTTGTTAAAAGCGTCGGAAATGTACTGTGAATCAGTGCAGATATCGACGTCACAGCTTTGGTTTAGGTGTCGCAGTGCTTGGATTACGGCAAAAAGCTCCATACGATTGTTGGTAGTGCTTTTGTCGTAGCCGCTGATTTCTTTTTTTACGCCGTTGTACATCAGCACAGCAGCCCAACCGCCGATGCCCGGATTGCCCGAACATGCTCCGTCTGTGTAAATTATTACTTTCTTCATATTCTCTCTACTTATTTTCTTGTAATTGTTTGACAATAGACTTCCTTTACATTATAATATTAAAGGATGTAAGTTGCAAATGTTTTTGTGACAAAAATAAAATTTAGGGGAGTGGCTCAACGGTAGAGCAACGGTCTCCAAAACCGTCGGTTGCGTGTTCGAATCGCGTCTCCCCTGCCAAATTGCTTTCGAGAGTAATTCTCGAAAGCATTTTTTTTGTTTCCCATAGTGTAAGCGATCTAAGTTTTTGTTCACAAGCTTTCTAATAGACTGCAATGAGATGTACACGCATATGCAAAAGAAGACGGCATAAGTCCCGTCTTCTTTATTATATATAATGTGTATATATGTGTAAATATTTACTTAATTTGTTCAAATAAATCTATTCGTATTATAAAATATTTTACGAATAGTTTTATGTATCTACTAATTCTTATATTTTTGAGCGCGCTCAATAACGCTTGTAAAGAGTGTAGTAGATTGCTACTGAAGCGGGGATAAGAACTGCAATACCGGTGGGGATAAGTATCTGCTTGGATACTGCCATCGTATCGGAAAAGTCCATGTTGCCCAGTGCGCTAAATCCAACCGAAGCCAGAATAATTATCGCGCAAACAACGCTTGCAATAATAATAGCTATTCGGAAGTTAAATGATGGTTTCTCTTTGCGTGTGGGGTCGAGTATTGCATATATTGTTACGCCGAGTGGTGCTGCGATAAGCGCAGCCAGTGTGATGATGAATGCAGCCCAGCTACCAACTGTGATGAATGACAGAGTCAATACTCCGAACAAAACAAACGCGACAGCATACGTTAACCATGATGTTTGACACAGCACCTTTGCAAAAGGAATGAGTCTCTTGGGCTTGTATGTGGCAGTTGCATGGTTGTATATTCGTAAGCGAATACCTTCCTTTGCGAGGTTGTCTGCAACGTCTTCAAGCGCAGCCTGATGATGTTCGTAGTATGTTGTGGCAGTCGTGTCGCTTTCAGTGGGGTTGACGCCTTCCAGCTGATTGCCAATAACGTTCATCAGGACGTGTTGGTAGTTTTCGGTATCGTATGGTTGCTTTTGACGGTCGGAAACCTCGCGCGCGCGCTCATCAAACGCCTGAATAAAGTCTTCGGGGTTGTCTTGATTTGTTTCAAAGCGAGCCAGCGTTTCCGCTTGAGTATCTTCCGTCTGTTGTGTGGCTACTGTTTCTTCAACATTTTGTGCGGGTTGCTCAACCAAAACAGGTCTGTCAACGTACACAATCCTTTCTATGACAGTGGGTTGTTCGGCTGTCATAGGCTGTTCGATAACAGTGTTTTCAGCCTCGTCTTCAAACAAAATTTCTTCCTGAACTTCGGTTGTATCTTCGTTCGCAATACTTTCTTCGACCACGCTTTCAACGACTTCGGATTCTTCGACGACGGTGTCGTTAGCGTCGTCAGCTTCGTACGTAACACCTGTCAACTCACTCAAACGTCTTGCAATTTCGTCCTGCTCATCCAGCTCTGCCTGATATTCCTTTTTCCTGGGGCGCCTGGTTCTGTGTCCGAAAAGAGGAGTTGCATCCTTTTGAGTAATTTCGGTTCCGGTCGCCGTGCCATCTACCAGTTCGCTCAGTACGGTTCGTTGATATTGCCATTCGGAAATAAACTGTTCGCAATTAGCTCTGCCTGTATCGGTCAGCGCGTAGTAGCGACGGCGTCCACCGTTGGAGTTTTCTCCCCAGTAGGATTCTATCAATCCATCTTCTTCCAGGCGCTTCAAGTACGAATAGAGCGTGGGCTGTTTTATTTCGTATTTGTTGCTGGTACGCTCTTTGATTTCTTTTGCAATCTCGTAGCCATACGTAGCTTCCTTGTACAGCGCGCACAAAATGATTGTTTCTATGTTGCCTTTTAAAAAGGTAAAGTCACCGCTCATTATACGCCTCCTTCTACAATATTTTAGTAGAAATGTCTAAAAATGTCAATATTTTGTACTAGTATTTATTGGATTCATCTGTATTTGACTATAAATGATTTTGACATATTTTCTTTTCAAATTATAAATAATGGCAAAGACTACACAGCAATAAATGGTAAAACGTTTGTATGAAAGTACAGGTAGAAAGAACGCTCAGGCGAATAGTAAAAATGCGTTACGAGGATGGCGTGCTGAAAGTGGTCGCCAATTGCTTTGTTTCGAACAAAAGGTTACGCGAAATAATAGAGCAAAATTCTGAGTGGATTAAGCAGCGTAAGAACGAGGCGAGCATCGGTTCGGAGGAATCATCGAGTAGGGGTAAATCCGTATGTAAGGATGACTTGACACGGCGCTCTGGTAAGCCGATCAGCAAAACAAAAATCCGAAAAAATATTGATACCCAAAAGCCCGCTGATAGAGACAATTTTTCGAGTGGGTGTAACAACTGTTTAAGTGTTTCAAGCGGCTCGAAATCGCATGGTAAAATTGAGTCATTCAGTCAGCTTAGAATGGACTTGATGGATGCAAAAAAAACTTTCGTTATGGGAGAGTTAGTGAGCGTTGTTTCTGGAGCAAATTCGAAGACATATTTGGATGGAAACTTGTTGTACATCAATGAGAGATTTTATACAAATCGGGAGTCGCGAATAAAGGTCATAAAATCCTATCTCAAAAAGATAGCCCAACTTTACGTGGCCGATGAAATTGCAAATTTCGGAAGTAAAATTTCTCTGTGTCCGGCACGGATTGAATTTCGGGAAATAGGAGATAATTGGTCGAAATGCTACTTGGCGACACAGCGTATCTTATGCTTTGATTTCAGGATCGCTCAGCTTCCTGCCGGCGTTCGCAAGTACTTAATTGTACATGCTTTTGCACACTTTAAAAATCCGATTCATGACAACAATTTTTGGTCTTTTATTTCACGGTCGCAGCCATCCTTTCGTGACAGTATAGAGCACCTTGCGGAGTTGGATTTTTTAAAGGAAATCAATTGAAAATTTTTTGTAAATTTTGGCTGTATTTTTATTTGATAAATCTTGCTGTGGTTCGGTCGCTTTTTCATGTTTGATTTATAGAAATTTCGTTGTGAGAAATAACAGATCATTTAACTCGCGCGCAATGCGGGCGTTGCAATGGTCTGTCTTTTTTTTGTTGTTATTCGCTACCAATTTATGCAATTAAGTAATATCTCAAAAAAACGCACCCCAGTTGAGCATTTTTATTTGATAATTAACGAAAAACATATCCCATTTGCCCGATTTTGCTATAAAAAGCCGTGTATTTGCCAATGTTTGAATTTGAAAATCGTGACATGGGGTGCGAAAAATGAGGTTTGTGTAAAATCATTATTTTGCCTTTACTGATAGAACGTCTGTTTTATTTGTTTGCTAGCATTTCAGATACGTAAATGTTTTCGGTTGTGTTCAGTAGCTTGTTGCGAATAGAACCTTGAAAATGGAAATAATTACCACGATATTTTGACCCAAAAGATTGTCATTTTTTGTTGACTATTTTGTGGCAGTTTGCTTCAAAAAATCAATTGATTTTGTAAGTCAATTTTTCGCTAATATCCACCTGAATTTTTCGACGAATTTCTTGCGAGTTGTAGTACACATTTTTCGTGCAGCGAAGACTCGGCTTTGTTGACTTGCGTTCCCTTGATTGGCGTTCTGTCTGTTCGGGATGAACGGAAAAAACTGAGCTTGATAAAATCATGTCAGCAATATGAGCAGGCATGTTTTATTGACTGAGTAAAAAGTATGACCGAGTAACGTAACGAGTCGGACTAGAGGTTACATTTCACTGTGGCATTCGGATTACTTTTCATTGTTGCATTGAAGAGGGATAAGGCGTTGTCGGCAGTCATCGTCGGAGGTTATGCATGGGCCATGATGGAGTGTATTCCTTAATCATTCGATGGCAGAGTCGATCGGATAAAAGTAGTACTTGAAGATAGCAAAATTGACCTTGCAGACGGCGTGCTGAATTGCACAAAAATTCTTGTCAAAAAATGTTGTCTGGTAACGCGATGACACAATGGAATACATTGCTAAGTGACTTCGTTGAAACAACGTAAAAATTGCGTTCGTCATACATCAAACATCATACCGCAAATCATGTGCAGAAACAGGCATTTCACGACCTGCAAAGAAGGGCGCTTTTTGACCCGATTGAGGACCGTGAATAAACATGTGAAATGCAATGATGAACCATGCAAGATATACTTGTATATAACGGCTATAACCAGCGTCTCGCTATATGTTTATTTGACGGAAAAATCACGTATCAATCGGTGTGGCTGGATTGGATTATCAGTGACTGCTTTGACAGGTAATTATACAGGTTTTTATCGCTTGAAACCCTAGTCGCGCTCTAGGTAATTTGAGCTGTGAAAAATGATCTTTGAGTTCATGATTCGGTGGTAACTTGTTTGATTGATACTCCGTGTCAGTCGGGGCTCATGCATGCCCTCTAACAACATAGGTGAACGCATGTTTCGTATAGGGCGAAGAATGAGGCGGGATCCATATTGCCCACTATGTGTTTGTGTAGGACGGGCTAAATTGGCACGGCGATAACCTTTGCACACACGGGTAATTTACGCGCTAGCGTGCGCTCGCATGCGCGCGTATATGTAGCTTCGGGAGCCATACCCTACAAAAAGCCTGCTTTTTCGGTATTGCGGACTCGACGTTTTGGTGGCTGTGTTTAGCTTAGGTCATACTAGAGTTCGCAAGGATTTTCGGTCAAGCAAAATAGAAAATGCCCTTTGCGAGCATAAAGCAATATAGCGTAATCGGTCCTGAATATGCGTTAGCGGCCGGCTCTTGAGGGCTTGCTCGTATCAAAATCGACTATGAAATCAACGGGAAATTGTTCGGCTTTTACTGGGAGCTTGCTGCGGCTTGAAAGCAAGTGTCGCGATTGGCTTGACAAATTGACGGTACTAAATCATGTATTCGCATAGCCTCTCGGAATTTGAATTGAGCAGGCAATAGAGCGTTTAGTTTACTGTCGATACAGCGTTCCATTGTGCTCGTGATGTATTTTGTTATATATAAATAGGCTAAAAATCATGGGCCAAAGCATCGTGTGAATAAGTTGATCGATTAAATTTTTGAGCTGAAAGTTGGGTTGTGATCTCATTTATCGGAGCAAATTAACTAGCTGATAAATTGGTCGCCAACGTGGACAGAGCTGACAGTAAATTCCATTTTGAGACGGGAGAGTAGGCGTGATTAAAGGTGACTTTGAAAGTAAATTTGCCGTTATGTTCGAGAAGATATAAGGCGTCACCAATAGGTTTTCGAGGGCAACTTAGCCGAAACTATGTGGAGCATTCGAGGGTGCTATCTAGCTGAAAATCCCCCAGTGGAAGCATGCCTAAGTGTCCCTTGGTCACGAGGGAAATCATGTGCAAAATTCCTCGATTCCAACTTAGATATGAGGGGCGATGCGTGCCCGAGGCAGGAACATAAAAATAGAAAATTGATACTCTCCAAAGCTATGGCGAGGTGAGTGGCAGCTTCGATTCGTACACATAAAGTAGGCTGCTCCAGCATATAAAACCAAGGATATTTCGTGACGATATACTCCGATTCACAGGTCGAATTTAGTCGTGTTTCAGACCTTGTCGGACAGTATCAGACTGGAGTGCGGAGGCTTGTGAGTGGAGCAAAATAGAACTAGGATAAGGTCCGGCAGACACTATGTAGAGCCGCAACGACGAGGCATAATCAACCCATGTTTTGAGGCAGGTCGAGGATTATTCGGAAGTAAATATGAGCCGTTCACCTTGTTGTTGTGAAGTGAAAAGTGTCCTTCTGTTGCCTTGGGGTGGACCGAAAATTTATCGTCAAAGTGGTGCAAGTTAGTTGCGAAATTTGGATCGATTGTAATCTTTTCTGGGTGGTGAAATTGTACTGAGAGCACGTGCTGCCCGGCTACGATTCGAGTCGTTCGACGGTTTATTTAGGGTGAGCGCAAAGAGAAAATTGCACCGACAAACACGCGTGTATATTGTGCGCGCGCGTACGTATATAAGCGTATGTACGCGCGCTATATTAGATATATATTTATTATATATGATCAAAAATCGCTACCAAATGCGTCATTTTTGGCGAAATGGGGTGCGAAAATATCATATTTGCAACAAAAAAGTAACACAATTATAACACAAATTAACCTGAGTGAGGTTTTTTGCCATTTTCGACACAAAATCGCACCACAAGTGAGAAAAATTCAAAAAATTTCAAAAAATTTTCAAAAAAAACTTGACACAGGTAATTTTATGCTGTATAGTGACAACGAAAACGAAACATCCGCATACTCATTTTATGGTTTGCAGTGCTTATTTCCTCAGTCTGCGAAGGCAGGCAGTAGTTTCTTAGAGTGAGAGGCCGAGGGGTAGGAAACTGAACCATATACGTGTGTGCGGGCGCGAGTGTACTATGATCGCCAGTGGAGCGGTTGACTGATTCAACAGTCCCGCGTAAACGAAACCAAAGAGTTTGAGCTTGGCTATCCTGCAAAGGTGAAAGCTCGTATCCCTACTTCGTCCGCTAATGCGTCACCTACCCACATCGGTAGGCAAGTACATGAAGCGAGACTAATGTAGGGGGCAGTCACCCCAAAGACGAGTTGGACGAGAGAACACAAGGGCAGGAAGGATACCTCGATCGGTTTACTGTTCGAACAACACTTGAGTCGCGCACACGGCGACGTCGCTTCCCAGACGGTGGATGACAAGTGGTGGAAACCGACAGGGGCTACAAGACATGACAGCTAGAAGCTAAACTCGACGTGAGTATAAAGTTGCAGTAATTTTCCCCTAAAACGCCTCAACCCGGCGACCGGTTATAATCGACCACAGCGAACAACGCTCAAGTTCGACTGGCTATCCAGAGTACGATAGGGTCGCCTTTAAAGGGGAGACGGCAAAAGACAAAGAGGTAGCGTAAGTCTTGGCGCTCAAAAACAAAGACAATAAATCAGTCCCATCAGCCTGCAAGTGCAGACAAGTTCCATTCGAATAGGGAACAAGAGATAAGGACAACAACTTAACTTGCTATAACCTCCCGCGAGGGAGTCGATATAGAAAAAACGAAATCAATTCAAAAAGGAAAATTTTTTAGGAGGATGAATATGAAATCCAACTTTATTAGCAAAAAAATGAAGCTTGCAATCATGTTGGTTCTTGTGATCATCTGTATAGCAGCAACGGCGGCTTTGGCCACACAGTACGCAGTTGCTCAAATCGCAGATGCTGAGCAAGCGCAACAACAGGTTGCACAGTCAGGAAGTGATATCACGGAACCGGGCGAAGACGCGCCGGTCATTTCTGATGATAAGCTTCCCGAGGGCGAATTTGATGGCTCACACGGAGTCGCACAAGCGGATGCAAAATATGCCAGCAGTATTACTGTAAGCAACTTTACAGACTTTAAAGCTGTTTTCACCGCTTATGAAGAAATAGACGACGAAGGCAACTACAAAGATGGTGTTACTCTTTATGGTACTGTCAAATTAAGTGCCAATATCACGTTTACATCATCAGTTTACGTAACGGCAGACATTACAATTGATTTGAACGGTTATATGCTTAACACCGGCAGTTATTATCTGAGAACTGCTAGAAGCTCGTCACAAAGACCTGTTCTTACGATAAAAGACTCTAGTCCAAGCAGGTCTAATACCTTTAACGGAACGTCAATAACAGGTGGTGCTATCACCAGTACAAGTTCAGATGCTCTTTATTTGTATTATGGTACCGTTAATATGACCGGTGGATCGATTGTTGGAAGTGGTAGTGGTACCGGTGTAGATGTCACATCTACTTGTACGTTTACTATGACCAATGGTAAAATACTTAATTTTGCCAGGGGAGTATCCGCAAGTAGCGCGACAGTAACGTTGACGAACGTTGAGATATCCAACTGCAAAACTACTAGTCACGGCGGTGGTATATATTCATCAAGCACTACTCTAAAATTATACAGTTGTAATATACATGATAATTCCGGTAACCGTGGTGGCGGTGTGTACACAAGTGGCGGATCCTTGTACTTATATGACGGAACTACTATACAAAGCAATGCCTCCAAACAGCAAGGTGGCGGTGTGTATTGTGGTTCGAATGTTTATGCCGAGGGCAAAATAACCATAACCGCAAACACAACAGAGGCTTCTATAACTAAAGTTGCAACAAGCAATCTTTTCCTTCTTAGTAGCTATACGTTACGCTCGGTTGTTAGTTCTACGTCAAGGATTGGCATTACCGTTGACGGTTATGAACGCGCATTTACAAGCACAGGTAGGCAATACAATTCGCCAACAGGCTTGGTTCCGGACAACAATAAAGTTACTCTTTATTCACAGAATGGTGAACTTTACGCAAAACATTCGGGCGAGGTAAAGGATGCAGCAAGCTTAAATTCTGCATGGAATGCAGGTCAAGACTATATTATTCTTGGCGCAAATATCGATGCTACGGCTGACTTGAGAATCTCATCATCAGTTAACACCGGTAAAACAATAGTTTTGGACCTTAATGGATTTGTTTTGAACCTCAAAGGTACCTATGAATTCAACATTGCCTCCGGTACTTTGATAATAATTGACTCTAATAGTACGAAAAGCAACATTGTTAACGGTCACAGTTTTTCGGGCGGTATCATACAAGGCGGTCGCGGAAGTCATATAATTCATTTGGGTGACGGTGGTCAACTTGATATGTATGACGGTAACATTACCGGTATGGAGTCGACTATCTATGGACCGGTTCATATCAACGTTTCAGGTGCAACATTTAATATGTACGGTGGTACCATCCAGTATAACGTAGGTAAAGATGGTGGTGGCGTCGAGATGAACGCTGGTACGTTCAACTATTACGGCGGAACAATTGCAAACAATACTGCAAACAGAGGTGGCGGTATATATTGCAGCGGTGGCACATTCAACACATATAGTAATTCAATAACTGACTATTCCATTTCAGTATCCGGTAATACTGCCGAAACAGGTGGAGGCGTGTATTTGAGTGGTGGCACATTTAATTTGTCGCTGGGTAGCATTAGCAGTAACAAGTCTGATAATGGCGCCGGTGTTTACGTAGCAAATGGTACGTATACACAATCCGGTGGTTCTATTTATAGCAACGTTGCATCAACTGACGGTGGTGGTATATACGTAACAGGCGGTACATTTAAGATAACCGGTGGCACTCTATCTTACAACAGGGCAGTAAACGGTGCAGGAATTTATCTTACTGAGTGTGATGAGTACACCATGTCCGGTGGCACACTGTACAGCAACAGCGCTTCTGAGCAAGGTGGCGGTGTGTACATTGCTAAGGGTACTCTCAAGATGACATCTGGTACTATATATAATTATACCTGGTATTCCACCGATGGAAAAACCGACTATACTAGACCTTCCGGATACAACAGCGCTAAACAGGGAGCGGGCGTGTACGTTTCTGGCGATAGCACGTTACAAATGAGTGGCGGTACTATCCGTGGCAACATCGCTTCGGAACACGGTGGCGGTGTGTACGTAAATGACGGCGGTACATTTAAGATGACCGGCGGATCCATTACATATAACCAAGCAGCAGTATTGGGTGGCGGTGTGTACTTCTTCGGCACGGTTGAATTCGACGGTGCTGGCACAATTACCGTAAACAATAACACACTCACTTTGCCCGAAGACGCTGAGAAAGACGCAGTTCCCACACCTCACAACGTGTATATACCTTCCGGTAAAACAATTGGCGGAACGGTTACTGGCACGGCTTCCAAAATTGGTATTACAGTTCAGATGAGCGTAACCACAACAGGTAAAGAGTTTACCGACAGTGGTAAATACACCAAGGCCGTAGGTTACTTCTCGGATAATGAAGATTATTGTATCGGTCTTAAGGCAACAAGTAAGAACCTTACAATTGCTAAACATACCGCAGGCGGTAAATTTGTACTAAACGAGGAAACAGGCAAACACGGTATTACTTGTCCGCACTGCAAAAAGAGCGCACAAGAACACGATCCCAAATTGTTATATGCATTGTCGGATACTGACAATAAGAAACACACAGCAATATGCGTTGAAGCAGGTTGCGATTTCACGTTGGAACCTGAAAATCATGTAACACAAACAATTGGTAGTGCAACTGTTTGTAAAAAACCCGGTTGTAACTACGTGTACGTAACCTCATCCGGTGGCGGTGGTGGCGGAAATAACTACTACTACACTATTGAAGGCGATACTTATATTACAGAAGATCACCATTACAGTGCTACCGGACCTGTGTCCGACGGTACAACAACTCATACAATTACACTTAGTTGTTCAACTTCAGGATGTTCCAATAAGATTAAGATTACCATGGGACACGATTGGGGTTTGTGGACAAGTACCAACGCCGGAACACACAGTCGTTCTTGCGTAACATGTACAGGTAACTCTACATATACCGGAACTTGTACATCTAAACTTGCTGAGTATCAAGTAAACCCGAGTCAACACTGGAAAGAGTGTGACATTTGTAACGGAGTTTACTCCATGGGAGACCATGACGATAATGGTGGAATAGTATTTGACCATGCTGCTCACTGGGGCGTATGTTCAACATGCGATCTTGCCGGTGAAAGACAAGTTCATACTTGGAGATTGACTCAATCGGGTACAACCCACACGTTGAGTTGTACATGCGGATACAGCGAAGCTCACAAAGCTAACTGGAACTATATTACAACAGGTAGTACCACTCACAAGGCAGAGTGCGTTGAAGTGAACTGTACTGCAACGATAGCAAGTCAACCTCACTGGTGGACAGAGTGGGAAGCTAGCGGTAGCATGCACACCCGTCACTGTATTGCTCCGGGTTGTGAACAAACCGAAAAACACCAAGAAGGATTCCCCTCATCAGGTTGGACATCCTATAACTCCGAACTTCACTTCGCTAATTGTTCAAATGGTTGCGGACTGAAAGTTTTCAAAGAACACGATTGGTCAACATGGCACGAATACGGTAATGGTCTAAATGACACAGATACCGAAATAAACGGATCACACAGCCGTGAATGTAGGGCAAGCGGATGCTCTGAATATCAGATGCATAAACTTGTTAACGAATACGGTAAATATCAATATCAACCCTTAACTTGGAAAAATACTCAAGATTGGGATTCTGCAAATGGCAGATCTGAAGGCAGACATACCGGCGGATGCACATTTGTAGGCTGTACCGTAACCATAACAGAAGATCACAAATGGGAAAAATACTGGTCTATCGAAGATGGTAGATTCAATGGAAGTATTGAAAGAGTAACACACGTTCGTTACTGTACAAGTTTGGGATGCATTGCTAAGCAAGAGCACTTAGAGCGCGATCCCGAAGCAGGTAATTGGACTGACGGCGGAGACATTGGCCACTACGGTCAATGCACTGGTCACATTGGACCTACAGGCGAATGCTCGATAAGAGTTATCAAAGAGCACGGTATCGGTAACAACTACGGAATTGGCGCCGGATTTACACCCGGAACAGCTAATTACGGATGGACGACGTACGACTATAAGGGTATGAATACCCAGTACAGTAAGTCCGAACTTGACTACAAGATTCACGAAAAATTCTGCAAAGTGTGCAAGCACCAAGAAGAGCACGCAGGCGCAGAGCATAGACCTGACAGCTGGACTGCTGTTGGATTTGAAGACGTTGTTGTTAACAACAGAAACGTTAAGAGAGCACTTGGTCACGAAGGTGTTTGTACCTACGGCGACAACTGCGAAGTAATATTCAGAGAATATCACAGAGAAGATCTGTGGGGCGAATGGCAAGTTAGCATTCAAAACGAACACTACAGAGACTGCGTACTGTGCGGTTACACAGACGTGGACAGCAACCACCCGCCTCAACAGCCAGACTACTGGACAGATCGTAACCCTGCCGGACACGGTGGATACTGCACGTATCACTCCGAAGGAGGCACAGGTTGTACATTGATCGTTTTGACCGAGCACACCTATGCAAGCTGGTACGAAGATCCCTACACCGGTAACCACGCAAGAGAGTGTAAACAATGTATGTACATTGAAATACACTTCCCGCAAACAATAGGCGGTTGGAAGAGCATCAATGATGAGCAACACTCCAGCGCTTGTACCTTCGAAGGTTGCGAGATCGTAATGGTCAGAAACCACAGCTGGAATGCCGGCTGGTACATCTACGGCGATCAAAATAGCCGTTACTCCATCCACAAGGTAACTTGCGAAATTTGTGACGAATCATTCGAGCACGATCCTACCGATCCCAATTCCGCTTACCAATGGAACGATTGTTCTCCTATCGGAGCATTGAAACACAGACTCACATGTGACTGTGGTATCAAGCTTGAGGAAGAACACTCCGGTCACTGGGAAGATTGGAAGATGGATTTGAACACCAACACTCACTACAGATACTGCGAAGACTGCAGATATATGGCTCAACATAACCCCGGTGAACCTACCGAATGGTATCCCAGAGGTAACGGTCACTACGGCGTATGCTCGGCTGTTGAAGACTGCCACATCGAAGTATATGAAGCTCACAACGAAGGTTCTTGGAACGCTTGGTCGTGGGATGGCACACAACACATCAGAACATGTCAAACATGTAAAGCTACCGAAACTCACGCGCCCAATGGCAGCTGGACAATAGGTAGTGCAACAACGCACGTTCGTTATTGCTCAATTTGTAAACTGACCGAAACCCACGATATCGTTTGGGGCGATGCAGTTGATTACACAGTCAATGCACACAGATACACTTGCACATCTTGTGAACTGTTCAAGGACGAGGCTCATAGATGGCTTGACACTGACTGGGAAAAGACTGAAGATCCTAACGTACATATTCACTACTGTCAAGACGGTTGTGGACGTTCGGAAACTCACACTGCAAATTGGACAAAATATGAATCAATTGATGGTACCGACACACATAGCAAAACATGTAAGTGCGGTCTAACTCACACAGAAGATCACGTTTGGAGTACAACTTACTCTGTTGAAACAACAGGCGAACACAAGTTCGAACACTACAGACAATGTGAACTTTGCTTGGAAAAAGAGTATCATATTCCCGCAATGTCCGATAACTGGACAGGATATGACGCTAAAGAACACTTCTCTTTGTGCGCAAGCTGCGATATTGGTTTGAAGGAAGCTCACACTTGGACCGCATGGACCACGAGCGATGACGAAACCAAACACGTACGCACTTGTGAAAAAGAATGTGGCGCTTCGCAAGAACACGTCATCGACTGGCAGTATGAATCCAAGGGTGAAGAAGGTCACCGTCAATACTGCGATGACTGTGACATCGAAAGCACAGTAGCTCACGACTCATGGTCCGCATGGGCAACAGACGCTGAAGGTAACCACTTCAAGTTCTGTACAACCTGCGACTACGTTGTATCTCACAAACCTGTTAATCCTTCTCAATGGAAGAACAGCGAAACAGTAGCAGACAAGCACGAAGGCGTTTGCGCATTCGACGGCGATTGTGACCAGATGATCTATGCTGATCACGTTATCCCCGATGACGTTTGGACCGACTGCCATGACGGTATCAATCACCAAAGCGTATGTCTGTACTGCGATGAAACAATTGTTAAACCTCACAGAACTCAAATGACCGAAGGTGACAATGATAATCACCACATCATTTGTACAGTCTGCGAATACGACAAAGCTGAAGCTCACGTATTAGCAACGGACGACAAGGGCGAACTCGTTTGGGGTTGGGATGATGAAAATCACTACAACACATGCGAACAATGCTTGCAACACGTTAATGTTGCTAATCACCAACTGAACGGTAACAAGTGTACAACCTGTACGTATGACAAAGAGTACGCTGCAGACCTTGCTCGCATGAAGCAACTTGCAAAAGACGAAATTGCTATCAAGGTTGAAACTCACCGTATCAACATTAAGTACAGTGGACTTTCGCAAGATGTAATTAACATTTTGCTTGACGCTATCGACCGCGAAGTTGCAAGAGGCTATGCAGCAATTGACGCAGTAACCGATATTACAAAGATTGAAGGCGTTAAGCAAGAATGCCTTGACAACCTTGAACGTATTGCTACATCAAGCGATGCATTGATTGAAGCTGAAAGACAAAATGCAAAAGACCGTATCGACGAAACGGTTGAAGCTGCTAACAAGCTGATTGATGCATTTACAGGTATCAACAACGCTATTAAGGCTGCTCGTAAGGCAGGCGTTAAATCTGTTGCTGACAATGCAAAAGCAGCACTTGACAACGTTAACACAGTTGCAGAGTTTGATGAAATCGTTGCAAAAGCAATTGAAGATATCTATTACATAGCATGTTCGACATCCGAACAAGCCGAGGCTGAAATTGCTAAGGAAAAGAGAGTTGATAACATCAGACAAAAAGCTGAAAAGGCTAAGGCTGAAATCGACGCTCTGGAAGAGCTGACACCTGAAGAAAGAGATACCTTCAAGCAAATAATTGATGATTTGTGCGATGAAACCATCAAAGCAATCAGAGATACCGTTCCTGATTACGATGAAATGACTGATGAGGAAATTCAAGCTTACGAAGATCTGCTTGATCAACTTGAGCAACAAGGTATCGACGAAATCAGAGAAGTTGTTAAAAATCAGCAAAAGAAATCAAGAGCCAAAGTTGCTAACACAGGCGCTAAAGCTGCAAAAGCCGCAAAAGCTTTTGCAGCAGCCGATAAGGCTAAGGCTGCTTCGAATGGTGACGTTCAAACCTACGCGGATGACGATGACCCGTTTGAAGACGTATTGAAACTTTTAGCAGCAATTAACAACGCTCGTAAGTCTCTCAATGACGCAAAAGAAGCTGCTTACAAGATGGTAGCTAACCTTGGACTTTCTGCCGAGGAAAAGGCTAAACGCGAAGGTGATATCGACCTTGCTCACCAAACAGCATGGGACGGTATGGGCTCCGCTGAAAGTCTTGAAGAAGTAGCACAAAAGCTTTCCGCAGGTAGATTAGCTATCTACGAAGCAGTAGGCGAAGGCATTGATGCTAAAGTTGAAGCTGACAGAGCAGACGCTCTTGACGCTATCGCTAAGGCTTTGGAAGAAGCTAAGGCTGCTATCAGCGAAATGAGCGCTCTCAGCCAAGAAGACAGAGACGCTTTGACAGCACAGGTTGAAGCAACCGCTAAAGAAGCTATAGCTGCTATCAGCGCTTCCATGGACGCAGTAGAAATCTACGCTCTCAAGGAAACAGCTCTTACATCAATGTCCGAAGTAGTTGCTCTTGCTCAGGCAAAGAACGACGCTTACAACGACCTGAATACGCACGCTCAAGACAGGATTGATTACGTTGAATCCCGTGGCAACCTGTACAACAGCGAAAAGAAAGATTTGCAAGATGCAATCCGTGCAGAACTTGAAAGAGCTTTGACTGCAGTTGCTAACGCTACATCAGTTAACGACGTAACGAAGGCTTCTGTAAATGCTCAACGCACAATGGACGAAATTGCGGATAGACTGGGTGTAAGTGGACTTGATCCCGTTGAAGATCCCACGAAGGATCCTAAAGATGACCCCAAATACGATCCCGAAGATCCTAGCGAAATCGTACTTCAAAAAGTAAGAGAAAAAGTAAAGGGCGAACTTGAAAAGTACGCTCAAGACAGAATTGATCACGTTACTAAGGTCCGCAACGACCTTTACAACAGTGAAAAAGACGAAATCGTAAGTCTTATCACAGCTGAATTGTCAAGAGCTTTGGCAGCAGTTGACCTTGCTCAAACGGAAGCCGAAGTTTACAAGGTTCAAGGTCAGTACGAAGCAAGAATGCTTGAACTATCCTTGATGCTTGGTAAGAGCGGTGGTGACGAGGTTCTGGATCCCGATGACAGTGATGATCCTGTATATCCCGGCAACCCCGACGACCCCGATCCCAGCGAAATTGACATGGAGGCTTTGAGAAGCGCAGCTAAGAAAGAACTCGACGACTATGCTTTCGAGATGAAGAACCATGTAAGCACTCGCAAAGACCTTACAGACGCCGAGAAAGAAACACTGTTGCGTAATATCGGTGACGAACTCGAAAGAGGCTATGCCGCTATACTTACAGCAACCAAAGACGAACTTGACGGTGTTGTAAAAGATTACAAACAATCTATGTACGACATTGCTCATACGCCGGGCGAAAAAGATCCCGACAAGGATCCCGATGAACCCAGCGGAGTTGAAATCCAAGAAGCAAAGAACAAGGCTAAGAAAGATCTTGCAGACTACGCTGAAGCTAAGAAAGCTGAAATCGACGCCCGCAATGACCTTTACAACAGTGAAAAGGAATCCCTCAAGAAGGATATCGAAGCCGAACTTCAAAGAGCATACGCTTCAGTTGACAGCGCTGAGACCATGAAGGAAATCGAGATGGCTACAGCTAACTCGAAAGCCAAGATGGACGAAATCGCTAAAACTCCTGGTGTAAGCGGTGGTAATGTTGTTCCCGATCCCACGAAGGATCCCAAAGATGACCCCAATTACAACCCTGACAAACCCAGTGACGTTGAACTTTCCCGCATCAAGAGCGATGCTAAGAAAGAACTCAAAGAATACGCTGAAGGTCTCAAGGTTGGTATCGACGGACGTGAAGACCTTTACAATCAGGAAAAAGAAGACCTGAAGAAGCTCATCGACGAAGAACTTCTCAGAGCTTACGATGCAGTTGACCTTGCTACAACCGAAAATGAAGTTAAGGGCGCAGTTTCCAAGTACAAGTCCATCATGGACGAAATTGCTTCCAGACTTGGTGAAAGCGACGGTAAACCTGTTGATCCTGACGACGGTCCGAGAAACGACCCCAACGTTCCTAGTGAAATCGACATCGAAGAAGCTAGAAGCGCAGCTAAGAAAGAACTTGCCGAGTATGCTTACGACAAGAAAGCAGATATCGACAACCGTAAAGATCTTACCGACGAAGAAAAAGAAACTCTCAAGAGCAATATTGACGCTGAACTTGAAAGAGCTTACGGTCTGATCAATGCAGCAGAAGACAAGGAAGCTATTGATAAAACAGTAGCAGATTCTAAAGCTAGAATTGACGACTATGCTAATGCACAAGGTAAGAGCAAGGGTAAAGACGTATTCAACGAAAAGGCAAAGGAAGACGCTAAGGAAGAACTTGGCAACTATGCTGAATCCAAGAAAGACGAAATTGACGCTCGTGAAGATCTGACAAACGAAGAGAAGGATATTCTCAAGGGTGCAATCGATGACGAGTTGGCAAGAGCACTTGAAGCAGTAGAGAACTCCACCAACATGAGAGAACTCGAAGAAGCTGTTGAAGGCGCAAAGGCTACTTTCGACGATATTGCAAGTTCCAAGGGTAAACATCCCGGTGGTCAACCTGTTCCCGATCCTGAAGAACCTTACCAACCCGATCCTAAAAACCCAACTGACGTTGATCTTGTAAATGCAAAGAACGACGCTAAGAAGGAACTTGCAGGACACGCACAAGGCGTTAAGGACGCTATTGACGCTCGTGAAGACATCTACAACAGTGAAAAAGAAGACCTCAAGGCACTTGTTGACGAGGAACTTGCAAACGGCTATGCTGCAATAGAAGAGGCTACAACGCTCGACGGAGTTGCTTCTGCTAAACAAGCAAGCATGGATGAAATGGACAGAATCGGCAAGATGAAGGGTGTTAATCCCTCTGACGATCCTGTTGACGATCCTTCCGGTGATCCCGAAGATCATCCCGATGGAGTACATCCCAACGAAATCGAACTTGAAGTAGCTAAGAGCGAAGCTAAGAAAGAAGTTGAAGACTTTGCTTACGAAAAGAAAGCTGAAGTTGACGCTCGTAATGACCTGACGAATGCTGAAAAAGACATTCTCAAGAAGGCTATCGACGAAGCAACAAAAGAAGCTCTCGAAGAAATCGAAAAAGCTGAGTCCATGACGGAAATCGAAAAAGCAGTAGATGAAGCTAAGTCCAAGCTTGACGAAATTTCTAAGACTTTGGGCGAGAGCAAGGGCGAACCTGTTCCCGATCCCGATGCACCTCATGTTCCTAACCCCAATGATCCCAGTGGCGTTGATCTTGTAGAGGAACAAAGCAAAGCGAAACAAGCTCTTGAAGAGCACGCTGCAGCTAAGAAAGCAGCTATTGACGCTCGCGATGACCTTTACAACAAGGAAAAGGAAGATCTCAAGAACCTTATCGACCAAGAACTTGCTAACGGTTATAATGCTATCGATAGCGCTAAAACCTTCGATGACATTGCTTCCGCTAAACAAGCAAGCATGGACGAAATGGACAGAATCGCTGACTTGGAAGGCGTAAGCAAGGGCGAAAAAGTTGAACATCCCGAAGATGATCCTGCAAATCACCCCACGGACGACCCCAATCCCAGCGAAGCTGAACTTGAAGCAGCTAAGGGCGCAGCTAAGAAAGAACTTGACAACTTTGCTTACGAAAAGAAGCAAGAAGTTGACGATCGTAAAGATTTGACGGCAGAAGAGAAAGAAGATCTCAAGAGCCGTATCGATCAAAAAGCGGCAGACGCTAAGTCTGAAATCGAATCCGCAACGGATCTTAGCACGATTGACGAAACCGTTTCCAAAGCTAAGAAAGAAATGCAAGACATTTCCGAAGAACTTGGCGCAAGTCAAGGCGGTGAAGTAATCACTCCTCCCGAAAAGCCCGAGGATCCTAGCGAAGTAGAGCTTGCAAAAGCAAGAAACGACGCTAAGAACGACGTTTTGGCTGCTGCTGACAAAGCAAAAGAAACAATCAAGAACCGTACGGATCTTACAAACGCTGAAAAAGAGATCCTTACAAAGGCAATCGACGACGAGCTTGCAAGAGCTTATGACGCAATCGACAATGCAACAACTGTAGAAGACATCCAAAAAGCTGCTGATAAAGCAAAGGCTAAGATGGAAGAAATTGCAGGCACTGAGGGTAAGTATCCTGAAGGACCGTTTGATCCCGATGAACCCCACGTTCCCAGCAATCCTCCCACAGGCGTAGATATTGTTGACGCTCAAAACACAGCTAAGAAAGAACTTGAAAAGCACGCCGAAGGAATGAAGACCTATATCGACGAACGTAAAGACCTTTACAACAAGGAAAAAGAAGATCTCAAGAAGAGCATCGACGATGAACTTGAAAGAGGTTACGGTGCAATCGATAGAGCTACAAATCCCGATGACATCATAGCAGCTCGCGATGCAAGCAAGGCTAAGATGAACGACATTGCTGACACACTCGGTGTAAGCGGTGGTAAAGAAGTTGATCCCGAAGGCGACCCCGAAAAGGATCCCAACTACGACCCCGAAAAACCCAGCGATATCGAACTTAAAGCAGCTAAGAACGCAGCTAAGGGAGAACTTGAAGAGTTCGCTTACGAGAAGAAAGACGAAATCGACAAACGTGAAGACCTGTCCAACAAGGAAAAAGAAGTTCTTAAAAAGGCTATTGACGACGAACTTGACAGAGCTTATGACGAAATCGACAACGCTACAACCGTAAGAGAAATTGAAAAAGCGGTTACCGCTGCAAAGGAAAACATTACGGATATTGCCAATGCTCAAGGTGAAACCAAGGGCGAACCCGCAGATCCCGATGCTCCTTACAATCCGGATCCCACCGATCCCAGTGATCCCAGCGACGTTCAAATTGTTGACAAGAAGAACGACGCTAAGAAGCAACTTGCACAACACGCTGCAGATAAGAAGACGCACATCAATGGACGTCTCGACCTGTACAACAGCGAAAAGGCAACGCTTTGCGACCTCATCGATGACGCACTTGCAAGAGGTTACGCTGCAATTGACGCAGCTGCAACTATTGATCAAATCAACAGTGCAGTGACCGAAAGCAAGGCCGAAATGGATAAGATTTCCACAACTCTGGGCGTAAGCAAAGGCTCAACAGTTATTCATGATGACCAAGATCCTTCAACCGATCCGAAGTACGATCCCGATCATCCCAGTGACGTTGAACTTCTTGCGGAAAGAAACGCTGCTAAGAAGGAGTTGGAGGAATACGCTTACGACACGAAGAAAGCAATCGATGAACGTAACGACCTTACCAACGAGGAAAAGGAAACCCTTAAGTCCGCTGTTAACGACGAGCTTGCAAGAGCTTACAACACAATCGACGCAGCTACGACCGACAAGGAAATAGAAATCGCTGTATCCAATGCAAAGGATAACATGGATGCTATTGCCAAGGCACAAGGTCAAAGCAAGGGACAATACGTTCCCGTTCCGGAAGATCCCGAAGATCCGAAAAACCCCGGTGCAGGAAGCGAAGAACCCAGTGAAGTAGATCTTGTTGAAGCAAAGAATGCCGCTAAGAAAGAACTCAAGGAATTTGCCGACGGTCTCAAGGCAGCAATCGATGCACGCGACGATCTGTACACAAGCGAAAAAGAAGAACTCAAACAACTTATTGACAACGAGCTTGCAAGAGCTTACGAAGCAGTAGAGAACGCTACCAGCGAGGAAGAGATAGCTAAAGCTGTTGACAACTACAAAGATACTATGGAAGCAATTTCCAAGAAACTTGGTAGAAGCAACGGAAAAGAAGTTACCGATCCCGATAACACTCTCAGTCCCGAATATCCTCCCAGAGAACCCAGTAATCCCAGTGAGATTGATTTCGAAAAAGAGAGAAACGCTGCTAAGAAAGAGCTTGAAAGTTACGCTTACGACAAGAAAGCAGAAATCGACGAGCGCGTTGACCTTACAAACGCTGAAAAAGAAATCCTCAAGGACAGTATCGACGCCGAACTTGAAAGAGCCTACAATGCTATTAACGACGCTGAAACTCAAGAAGAGATCAAGTCCGCAGTAAGCAAGGCTAAGTCAAACATGGACGATATTGCAAGTTCCGAGGGTAAGTATCCCGGCGGTCAACCGGTACCCAACCCCGATGAACCTTTCGTACCCGATCCTAATAATCCGACAGAAGTTGAACTTCAACAAGCTAAGAGCAATGCGAAGGACGAACTCAAGGATTACGCTGACGCTAAGAAAGATTATCTCGACAACCGTACCGACCTTACAGACGCTGAAAAAGACGAGCTGAGAGACGCAATCGACGACGAACTTCAAAGAGCTTACGAAGCTATCGAAGACGCATCAACACTCAAAGATATCGAAAAGGCAGTTTCCAAAGCAGAAGCTAGCATGGACGAAATCGCTACTGCCGAAGGCAAGAGCAAAGGTGAAGATGTCTTCAACGAAAAAGCTAAAGAGCTTGCTAAAGAAGAAGTTGCTGAGTATGCTGAAGCAAAGAAAGCTGAAATCGACGAGCGCACAGACCTCACCGATGCAGAGAAACAAATTCTCAAAGATGCAATCGATGCTGAAGTTGAAAGAGCAAATGAAGCAATCGACAGAACAACGAATCTGAGAGAAATCGAAGAAGCAGTTGAAAACGCTAAGTCCAAGATGGACAATATCGCTGAATCCGAAGGCGAAAGCAAGGGACAACCTGTTGATCCGAGTAAACCTTACGATCCGGATCCCGAACAACCAACGGATGTTGATCTTGTAAAGGCTAAAGACGAAGCAAAAGACGCAGCAAAACAAAAAGCTGAACAAGTCAAGAAGGAAATCGACAAGCGCGACGACCTGTATGACAGCGAAAAAGAAGACCTCAAGAGACTCGTTGACGAGGCACTTGAAGCCGGCTATGACGCAATTGACGAAGCTACAACTCCCGAAGAAGTCAAGAAAGCTGAGGAAGATCTTGAAGCAGAACTTGAAAGAATCGGCAAACTGAAGGGTGTAAATCCCGGTGACGATCCTGTTGATGATCCTACAAAGGATCCCGAAACAGATCCCGATAACCCCAGCGACATTGAACTTGAAATAGCTAAGAGCGACGCTAAGAAAGACGTTAAAGATTACGCTCACGACAAGAAAGCAGAAATCGACGAACGTAGAGACCTTACGGATGAAGAAAAGCAAACTCTTAAAGACGCTATTGACGCCGAAGTTGAAAGAGCACTTGACGCTGTTGACGCAGCAGAGACCATGACGGAAGTCAACAAGGCTCGTGACGAATCCAAGTCAATCATCGACGACATCGCAAGCTCAAAGGGCGCAAGCAAAGGTGACGACGTAGCTAACGAAAAAGTCAAGGAAGACGCTAAGAACGAACTTGGTGACTACGCTGAAGCTAAGAAAGCTGAAATCGAAAGACGTAAAGACCTCACAAACGAAGAGAAGAAGGTTCTCGAGGACGCTATTGACGAAGAACTTCAAAGAGCACTCGACGCAATCGAAAACTCAACGAATATGAGAGAGTTGGAAGAAGCAGTCGAAAACGCTAAATCCAACATCGACGATATCGCTAAATCGCAAGGCGCAAGCAAAGGCGAAAACGTAACCGATCCGGATGCTCCGCGCAATCCCGATCCTAACAACCCAACCGACGTAGATATCGTTGAACAAAAGAGCCAAGCTAAGAAAGATCTGGAAGCTAAGGCAGAAAAAATCAAGGAAGCTATCGATAAGCGTGACGACCTGTATGACAGCGAGAAAGAAGATCTCAAGAAACTTGTAGATGAAGCGCTTGCAGAAGGTTACGAAGAAATCGAAAAGGCTACAACCCCCGAAGAAATTAAGCAAGCTAAGGAAGATGCTGAAGCAGAGCTTGAAAGAATCGGTTCCTTGAACGGTGTAACCGATGGCGAACCTCTCGGTGACAAAGATCCTTCCGACGATCCCACAAAGGATCCCGATAAAGATCCCGAAACTCCGAGCGAAATCGAATTTGAAACTGCTAAGAGCGAAGCTAAGAAAGACGTTGAAGACTTCGGCTACGAAAAGAAGAAGGAAATCGACAAGCGTACAGATCTTACCAACGAAGAGAAGGAAATCCTCAAGGATGCTATCGACGACGAAGTTGAAAGAGCACTTGAAGCAATCGAAAGTGCTGAATCTCAAACCGAGATTGACAGAGTTGTAGATGCTGCTAAGGGCAAGATTGACGAAATCTCTAAGGCTCAAGGCGAAAGCAAGGGCGATGACGTAACCGATCCCGACGCTCCGCGCAACCCCGATCCTAACAATCCTAGCGACGTTGATTTGGTTGAGAAAAAGAACGACGCTAAGAAAGATCTGGAAGCTAAGGCAGAAGAAATCAAGGAAGCTATCGACAAGCGTGACGACCTGTATGACAGCGAAAAAGAAGATCTCAAGAAACTTGTAGATGAAGCGCTTGCAGAAAGTTACGACGAAATCGACAAGGCTACAACCCCCGAAGAAATTGAGCAAGCTAAGCAAGATGCTGAAGCAGAGCTTGAAAGAATCGGTTCCTTGAACGGTGTAACCGATGGCGAACCTCTCGGTGACAAAGATCCTTCCGGCGATCCCTCAAAGGATCCCGACAAAGATCCCGAAACCCCGAGCGATATCGAACTTGAAACTGCTAAGAGCGAAGCTAAGAAAGATCTAGACAACTTTGCTTACGAAAAGAAACAAGAAGTTGACGAACGTACTGACCTTACGGAAGAAGAGAAGCAAGAATTCAAAGACCGTATCGATCAAACACTTGCAGAAGCTAAAGATGCAATCAACGGCGAAACTGATATCGATAAGATTGACGACATCGTTAATGGTGCAAAAGGAAGCATGCAAGACATTGCCGAAGAAAAAGGTGCAAGTGGCGGACAAGACGTTCCTCAACCCGAACAACCCGAGGATCCTAGCGACGTTGATCTTGTAGCTAAGAAAAACAACGCTAAGAAAGAACTTGCTGAATACTCCGAGCAGATGCTCGATAAACTGGAAGAACGCAACGACCTATACGACAGCGAAAAGGCAGCTCTCAGAGACCTTATCGAAAAAGAACTTGCAAACGGTTACGCTGCAATCGAAGCAGCTACAACTTCCGAAGGCATAGATGAAGCGTTGGAAGCAAGCAAGAAGGAAATGAAGAGACTTGCTGCCGAAGTCAAGGGTGTCAGCGACGGTCAACCCGTTCCCGATTCTTCCAAGAATCCCGATGATTACCCCGGCGGAGTACATCCCAGTGAAGTAGAACTCGAAACTGCTAAGGGCGAAGCTAAGAGCGAACTTGATAACTTTGCTTACGAAAAGAAGCAAGAAGTTGACCAACGTGACGACCTTACGGATGAAGAGAAGCAAGATCGCAAAGACCGTATTGATGAAGAGCTTAAAAAGGCTAAGGATGCAATCGGTCAGGAAACGGATATCGACAATATTGACGATATCGTTAAGAACGCTAAAGATACGATGCAAGACATCTCCGAAGAACTCGGTGAGAGCGGTGGCGAACCCATTCCTCAACCCGAAGAACCCGAGGAAGATGATCCTACCGAAGTAGAACTTATCAAGGCTAAGAAACAAGCTAAGCAAGAACTGGAAGAGTACGCAGAAGGCAGAAAGTCCATTATCGACGGTCGTGACGACCTGTACGACAGCGAAAAAGAAGCTCTCAAGAAACTCATCGATGAAGAATTGGCAAGAGCTTGTGAAGCTGTAAACGCTGCTGAAACCATTAAGGAAGTAGGCAAAGTACAAGGCAAGTACGAAGCTAACATGGACGCTATCGCTTCCAGACTCGGTGTATCGCAAGGCGAACACGTTGACGATCCTACCAAGGATCCCAGCGAAGATCCCAAACACGATCCCGAAGATCCCAGTGAAGTAGAACTTGAAAAAGCTAAGAGCGAAGCTAAGAAAGAACTTGAAGACTTCGTTTATGACAAGAAGCAAGAAGTAGATGCTCGCAAAGACTTGACAGACGCTGAGAAGGAAATTCTTAAGGATAACATCGATCAAGAACTTGAAAGATATTACGACGTCATCAACAATGCTGACTCCGAAGAAGAAATCGAACAAGCGCTTGAAGATGCTAAGAAGTCCATCGACGATATGTCCAAGGCTAAAGGCGCAAGCAAGGGCAGTGAGGATATTGATCCCAGCGCTCCGTATGTTCCCGATCCGGAAGATCCCAGCGACATCGATATCATAGAAGCTAGAAACGAAGCCAAGAAAGAACTTGAAAAACAAGCAGAAAAGATCAAGAACAACATCGACAAGCGTGATGACTTGTACGACAGCGAAAAAGAAGATCTCAAGAAGCTTGTTGACAATGCTCTGGCAGACGGTTACAAAGCAATCAACGAAGCAACGGATCCCGAAGGAATCCAAAAAGCATACGACGATTGCGTAGCCGAAATGGAAAGACTGTCTGAACTGGACGGTGTATCCAAGGGCGGAAAAGTAACGGATCCCACAGGCGATCCCGAAGACGACAGCCGCTTCGATCCCAAACATCCCAGCGAAATCGAACTTGAAAAAGCTGCTCAAAAAGCTGCACAAGAGTTAGAAGACTTTGCGGATGCTAAGAAAGACGAAATTCTCAACAACAGTGCATTCTCCGAAGAAGAAAAGAAAGACCTTCTTGACAGAATCGATGAAGAACTTGAAAAAGCACTTGACAAGATCAAAAACGCTGACAATTTCGAAGATATTGATCAGGCAGTAGAAGATTGCGAAAATGCTATTGAAAACGTAGTCAAGGATTACACCAAAGACAGAGAACAAAAGAACAAGGCTAAGAAGGAACTCCAAGATAAGGCAAGCCAAGTTGAAAAAGATATTCAACTTCGCGACGACCTCACACCTGAAGAGAAGCAAGAGCTGATCGACAGAATCGAAGAGGAACTTAAAAAGGCTCAGGATGCTGTTGAAAACGCAAGCACACCCGAAGATATCGAAAAGGCTTTGCAAGAAGGCTTGACCAATATCGAAAACGCTGAACTGAACGACGCCAAGGAAAAGGCTAGAGAAGAAGTTACGCAAAAGGGTGAAGATGCTAAGAAGGAACTCCAGGATAGAATTGATGATCTGTTAGACGAACTAAAGGATATCCAAGATCAACTTAAGAACGGCAACCTAACCGATGAAGAAAAGAAAGAACTCGAAACAAGAGAAAAAGAAGTCAAAGCTGAAGTTTGGGATCTTGAAAGCGCGCTTGATGAAATTGATGAAAAGGTTCAACAAGGTCTTCAAGACATCGAAAACGCTACAACTCCCGACGAAGTTAAGGATATTGTTGACTCAGTTGAAAAAGATATCGGTAAAATCGTTGACGAATACTTCGATGAACTGAGAGAAGAAAAAGACAACGCTCAAAAAGAACTCGTTGAAAAAGCTAAAGAAGAAAGACAAAAGGTTGAAGATAAAGTAGCCAGCGGCGACCTCACAAGAGAAGAGGCTGACGAAATTATCGACAGAATCAATGACGAACTTCAAAAGGCTAAAGACGCAGTTGACAAGGCTGTCAATTCGGAACAAGTTGAGAAAGCTAAAGAAGAAGGCATGAAGAACATTGAAGATGCCGAACTCAACACAGCTAAGGACAGAGCTAAGAAAGACCTTAACGACAAGGCACAGGAAGCTAAAGACGTAATCGATAGCAATCCTAACCTGAGCGATAAGGAGAAGCAAGAAGCGAAAGACGCTATTGACGATGCTCTTATCGAAGCTAAGGACGCAGTTGACAACGCTAAGAATCTTGACGAAATTGAAGATGCAGTCAAGAAAGGTGAAGCTGATATTGTAGAAGTTGTTGACAAAGCAGAAGACAGTGCATTGGAAAATGCTAAGCAAGACGCTTTGAAGAAACTCGAAGACGAATACAACAAAGCTAAAGACGAAATCGACAATAACCCGAAACTCAGCGATGAGGAAAAACAAGAATTGCTGGATAAGCTTGAAAAAGAATACGAAGACGCTAAGAAGAAGATCGAGGATGCTCTTACTCCCGGCGATGTAAAAGACGCCGTTAAGAGTGGTACATCCGGCATGGGCAAGGTAGCCGAAGAAGCTAAGAACTTGCATCCCGACGGTCCTAAAGATCCTACCGATCCATCTGATCCTACCGATCCTACAAACCCGGGCGCATATGAACTTGACCTTGGTATCGCCGTAGTATCCTTGTCAGCACAAGCAATCGTGTTACTTGCAGCATTGTTCATCATTCGCCGCAAGACAAAAGTGTAAGAAGGAAAGAGAGGTGAACTCATATGGTAAACCTAATAAACGCAGTGAATTTCTTCGGTAAAATTATCGAATGGGATTCCAAAAAGACAGCGATATGGCTGATAGTAATTCAAGCTGTAATAGCTGTAATAGCAATCACGCTTATCATATATCTGATACTGCATAAGTGGTCCAAAAGCCAGACAACGGAAACCGTTGTCGTGGCGGCGGCCGCTGCTCAACCAACTCCACAACCTGAGGTAATTTACGTACCTGAACCCAAGACCGAAGCAGAGCGAGAGCTCACGGGCATCTCGCTCGACCTTGGGGTCGTACAACGTGAATTCACCGTAGGCGACAAGTTCGGTTGTGACGGCTTGGTAATCAACGCCGAGTACAACGTTAGTCCCACACAGGAAACCCTTGTAGATTATACCCTCATTGAGGAAGAAACCTACGAGCGTCTTACCAAAAAGGACAAAGCTCACGGCGTATATGTAATCAAGCCCACACTGTACATAGTTGGTAAAAAGGTTGTAACCGTCAAATACGGCGGTCAAACAGCAGCATATACCATTTCCGTAAACGAGCGCGACGAAGATCCGTACGCTTACGAAGAGGTTGAACCCATTGCAGCACCCGTATATGATGAAAAGACTCGCGAACTGTTGTCCATATCTCTCAATACGGATAACGTTAAGAAGGATTACTTTGTAGGTGATTCTCTTGACCACGAAGGACTTGTTGTGCTTGCTCATTATAACGTAGAACCGCTTGAAGAAGAAGTAGCCGATTACGCAGTACTTCCCCCGGATATGGGCAAGAAGGGTAAACCCACGGTCACGATAACCTATCAAGGTAAAACTGTCGGTTATCAGATCACGGTAACTCCTGCTCCCGAGGAGCCGAAAGAAGAACCGCAAGTAGTAGAGCAACAACCTACAGTAATAGTACAACGCGCAGATCCAATCATTTTGGAAGAAGAGTCTATCTCCTCTAAGTTGCGTTACGACAAGAGCTTTACTGCCCGTCTTATTCAGTCGGAAGATGAAATCAAGTACTTGTACACTGATCTTAAGAACGAACTCATTTCCTTCAAGAACGTACATGCTCGTATAAGCTGGAAACGTGAAACCTTCAAGTGTCACAAAGACGTAGTAGCTAAGTTTGCATATCGTGGAAAGCAACTGTGCATATTCCTGCCTTTGAACCCCAATGATTACATGGATGACAACAATCATCCTGTGGAAGATGCGTCCGATATGTCCTGCTACGAGGATACGCCTTTGATGATCCGCCTGAAGAGCAAAAGACGTGTTAAATTTGCTAGACAGCTCATCAATACCGTTATGGAAAAGTTCGGTATTCCTCGCGTAGAGCACGAGTCCGTCGATTTCTATCTACCCTATGAAGGTATTTTGGAATTGATCAACAAGGGACTTATTAAGCGTGAAATTAAATCGCCCGAAGATGAAAAGATATTCGACGAAAACGCTCAAGCTAATACTGAAGCGAAGGAAGACGATACTTTTGCTTTGACGGAGGTAGCTCCAGGCATCTATGTAACGAAAAAAGACTAACTTTTTAGATACAGAAAAAGGGCAATCCGTTTTTACAGATTGCTCTTTTTTCTTGTATATCTAACCTCATCGTAAACTGCAATTATATTTGTTGCTATTTTGGGCAATTTTGCTCCAATCAACTCATTTTTTTTGCAGTCAGGTTGTTTTTTAGCAAAAAAAATCAAAGATAATTTCTTTTTTATCTTGACTTCAAACGTAAAAGTCATTATAATAAAATTGAGATGTTTTAAGTGCCCACACGAGGTGAACACATGTTGAACTCATTAAACGCAGTGAGCTACTTCAATTTGATAGCAAATCGAAGTTATATAGGACTGGCAGTTGGACTATCAGTAGGATTTGTACTGATGGCTCTTATTGTCACCTCACTGATTTTGTATTTCATATTCCCGGACAAGTTGCGGAATCTTTTCCACAACAAGTTTTGGACTGCGATTGGCAATTTTTTCCGCAAATTGAAATACGTATTTCAAAATAAAGTCGGACCTGCGTTTAAAAAAGCATTTAGCGATAAGAGTAACAATGAAAGTGACAATATAGTAGTGGAGGCCGAGCAAAACGCTACTAACGGCGTACAAATTGATCCCGTGTCAAATGAGCGTATGCTTATCGGCATGACGCTAGATACTCGCAATCTTCAACGAATATACGTTGCCGGCAATCAGTTCGATTGTTCGGGATTGGTCGTACGCGCGCAGTACAATATCAACCCTGTAACGGTCTGCTTTACCGAGTACAGTATCGTTGATAAAGAGACCTACGTTCGCTTGAGAAGACGTGGCAATGCCAAAGGGGTGTATGTTATCGCACCCTACATGGATATCGAAGGCGAAAGAGTAGTAGCAGTTAAATTTGAAGACTACAGTGAGGAATACAAAATATACGTAAAAGAGCGCCATCCAAGCGCGGAATACGTCGAAACCGCCAACGCTGAGGCTACCGATTCTTCACTGACTAATATAGACGAATATCCGTCGTATGACAGTGCAAATACATCAAACGACGTCGTTTACATAGATACCTACGTTTCCTTTTCGGATCGCAGATTAAAGCGTATCTTTTTAGATGCTCGAAACGTTCCGAGGGAATTTAACACAGGGGACGATTTCGATTACAGCGGATTGGTAGTTCAGGCTAAGTACAACGCCGAGCCAACGCAAGTAACTTTGACGGATTACAATCTTGTGGATCAGGAAACGTACTATCAACTTCGCAGGAGAAACAAAACACCGGGCGTGTATATTATCAAGCCCGACATGAACGTAGCAGGGGAAGCTACCGTAAACGTCGAATACGAAGGTAAAAGCGCACAATACACAATTTTTATCAAGAGCGATTACGTCGAAGACGAATATCTTTCGGAAGCTGTTGCTCAGGACGTTGTTGCGCCCGAACAGGATACCGGCGACTTCATAGTTGAACAAGTTAATGTTGCCGATCTGCAACCAACAACAGAACAATTCGTCGAAACAACTGACACACAGGTTGTAGCGACCGAAGCTGTTGATGATTCGGTCGAGACGGCAGTCAACACGGACGTTGAGGTTCTACCCGAACAGGATCGCAACCTCACGGGAATAGTGCTCGATACTACCGCAGTACAGCGCACTTTTACCGCAGGCGAGACATTCGACTGTAGTGGGTTAGTTGTACATGCGCAGTACAGCGACGAACCCACGTCGGTTATTTTATCCGATTACGATCTGATAGATATCGACACATATGCACGTTTGAGAAGACGTGGTAAGGTTTCGGGCGTATATGTAATCAAGCCCAGTTTGAGTGAAGCCGGCGATAAAATAGTAATGGTAATGTTCGAAGATAAAAGCGCTTCGTATTCTATTTCTATTGAACAAGCGCCAATAAGTGTACAGGCGACGGAACCGACCGTGGAAGCGGTAAAGTCGGACGAATCGGACGTACAGGAGTACGTAGAAGTAAGTCGTCAAATACAGTCTATTACTATCAATACGGATGCGGTTTTAAAACAGTTTGTCGAGGGCAATTCGTTCACATACGAAGGGCTGGTTGTTACTGCCCATTTCAACGTAGAACCGTATGACGAAATAGTTGCGGATTACTCAGTATCGCTACCGAACATGCACAATGTCGGCACGCAGACCGTAGTCGTAACTTACCTTGACCATACCGCAGAATATCAAATTACGGTAGATGCTGCACCCAAAGTCAAGAAAAATCCATCCCCCGCAGTCATAATTGAAGAAGAAACGGTTGACACGCGGTTACGCTATGACAAAAGTTTCATGGCACGGCTCATTCAATCGGACGATGAAGTAAAGTATTGGTACACTGATCTCAAGAACGAAATACTTTCTTACAAGGGCGTTAAAAGCCGTATAAGCTGGAAACGCGAAACGTTCAAATGTGGCGGAAAGCTTGTACTTGCCAAATTATCCTACCGCGGTAAAGTTTTGTGTATCTATTTGCCACTTAACCCGGCAGATTTCCCCAAGTACTATCCTGTGGAAGACGCGTCCGATTTGTCATGCTACCTTGATACTCCGCTTATGGTGCGTCTCAAGAACCCAAAACGTATGGAAATAGCCAAGGATCTCATCGGGATGGTTATGAAGAAAAACAAGATGGTGCGCGTTCCGCACGAATCTATTGACTATTACGTTCCGTACGAAGGAATTCTCGATCTCATTAACAAGGGATACGCCAGACGAAACATCCGAACTGCCGAGGAAGAGGCAATATTCGAGCGCGACAACATGAATATCGATCTCGACGAAGATACCCTCACCTTGACGGAAGTAGCACCGAGAGTTTACGTAACAAAGAAATAAAATTTTGTTAACAAAAGAGCAATCTGTTATGCAGATTGCTCTTTTATGCTTTAATAATAATTTAAAACTTTTTAATACAGCCTATTACTTTGCCGATGATAGTGGGGTTTTCGTCAGGCGTAATGATAATATCGTCCATTTCGCTGTTTTCAGGGTGAAGAACAAGGTTTGGCGTTGTTGCGCGCAAGCGCTTTATAGTTGCCTTATCTTGCCACAAAGCAACGACGATTTCGTTGATATCCGCAGAGTTTTGCGAGTGAACGATGACGAAATCCCCGTCGGATATTCCGGCATTTATCATACTTTCACCTTCCACGCGCAACATAAACAGGTCCTTACCCATAAATATATCTTGCGGTAACGGGAACTCCCCTTCAACGTTTTCAATGGCAAGTATGCCCTTACCTGCGCTGACGTTACCGACAAGCGGGACGTAGTTGGATTGCGAACGGGTCTGCGTAACAGTAAACGCACGTTTTTTGTTGGCGTCCTGCGAAATCAGCCCCTGATTGCGCAACTTTTCCAGATAGTAGTGCACTGTTGAAGTGGACTTTATTGTAAATTTCTCACCGATTTCTCTCACCGAAGGCGGATAACCGTTGTCGTCAATAAAGTTTTTGATGTAGTCGTATATTTCAGATAATCTTTTGTCACCCTTTTTCATGGTTACATTATATCACATCACAATTCAAATTGCAATAGTAAATAAAAACTTTTGTTCTAAATTTAAAAAACAATATACTTGGCAACCGTATTGACGTGTGTTTTTGCTATGACCACTTTTATCAATACGTAATCGTCCTTATATTCAACGTTTTGACACTCTGCATCACATTTGTGCAACTCGGATAGTACTTTTGCGCTTTCGGCATATGGAACTTGCAGCTGTAGCTGTGAGTATTTTGTCATTGCGTGTTTGTTAATAATTTCCAATAAAACGTCAATGTTTTTGCCTGTCAATGCGGATACGAATACCGATTGACATCCGTCTGCAACATAGTTGCTTGCATTTAGCTTGTCACATTTGTTGTACACACGGACTATCGGAGCGGTTGTATTTAACTCGGACAGTGTCTGTTCGGTAACTTCGATATGCTTGGCAACGTTTTCGTCCGACACGTCACAAACGTTTAATAGTAAGTCGGCTTTTGTTGCTTCTTCCAACGTAGATTTAAATGCATTGAGCAATGCGTGAGGAAGTTCCTTGATAAAACCAACAGTGTCGCATATCAATATTTCAATCCCATTTGGCATTTTTATCTTTCGAATCGTTGTATCGAGAGTTGCGAACAATTTATCATCGGCATACACGGCGGATTCGGTCAAACGGTTAAATAGTGTAGATTTACCGGCATTGGTGTATCCGACAAGAGCCACGGTAAACATGCCGTTCCCTTCTCTCTTTTTTCGGGTGATATCGCGATGTTTTTCGATTTCCTTCAATTCCTGTCTAAGGCGGTACATTCTTTCCCGAGCAAGTCTTTTGTTCGTTTCCAACATCGTTTCGCCGGGTCCGCGTGTGCCTATGCCTGCGCCCTGTCGTGAAAAGTCCCCTTCAGGCTTAGTTGCCAGATTGTACGAAAGCTGCGCAAGCTCGACCTGTTTTTTACCCTCGGCAGAAGTTGCGCGCAGCGCAAATATATCCAATATCAAGTCTATTTTGTCAATTACGTCACATTCCAAGGCTTTGGATAGCGTTACCCTTTGCGTCGAATTAAGCGTGCATGAAAAAATGACTACGTCAATTTCGCAGTCCAACATGTCAATAGTGCGCTTCAGTTCGTCCAGCTTGCCTTTGCCAACAACCGTATTGTTATCGATGGAATTTCTTTTTTGGGAACAGTGTAATTTTATATCCCCTTGAGCAGTGTGTATAAGCTCGCTCAGCTCGTACAAATCCTGTTCAACGTTGCTGTCAGGCAGTTCGACGTAAACAAGAGCAACGTTTTCAACCTTTATCTTCATCTAATCGTCCTCATCATTTTTGGGCGCGCTTCGCAGATTGACTTTTGTCGATGCCTTACGCCGTATGTCTTCCGTTATTGCGGCGTAATGGCGCTTTGTCGTGTTGACGTCCTTATGTCCCAAAACGTCCGCCACAACGTATATATCACCCGTGTTGCGGTATAGCTGTGTGCCAAATGTCGAACGTAACTTATGTGGCGTGATATGCTTGAGCGGTGTGGCAACAGCGCTGTATTTTTTTACTATGTTTTCCACCGCGCGGGTTGTAATGCGTTTTTTTTGTAGTGAAAGGAATAGTGCCGACTCGTTTTTCAAGGCTGTATCCGCTTGCCGAACAGTGTAGTAGTCGTACAAATATCCTGCAACCTCTTCGGAGAAATACAGTATAACGCGAGCTCCGCCCTTGCGCGTAACAACAAAACTCAAATCATCGAAGTTGACGTCGTCCATGTCAATTCCGACCAATTCGCTTACACGAATACCCGTACCAAGCAGTAAACTTACCATTGCAAGATCGCGCACACGGGTGTTTTCCTGATATTTTTGTTGGCGTTCGCTTAGTCCTGCGCCCGTATCTACAACGTCGAGCATGTTTTCTATTTCGTGACCTTCCAAGCGTATTATCTCTTTTTCCCTTAGTTTAGGGGTATCGACAGAGGCGGTGGGATTGTAGCGAATAACCTGTTTCTTTTCAAAATATTTAATCAACGAACGAATTGCCGCCAGTTTTCTGCTTTTTCCGCGTGCGCTGTTTTTTACAACGTTTCCGTCCTTATCCTTATATATTTCGATATAACTGAGATAGGCTTCGATTTCGAACGGAGAAAGCGACTCAATGTCCGCAGGAGTCACTTCCTTGACGCTCTTACTCTTGAAACGCACAATTTTTGCACATAGATAGTTAAAAAAAGTTCTTATGTCGTATGCGTAATTCAAGCGCGTAAGCGGTGTAGTGTTGGACGAAATGCCAACAAAATATTCGCGGCAGAAATCGGGCAGATCTTCATCAAGTATTCTGTCCAATTTTTCGATGTTACTTGCGTCTCTATTATTAAAATACGTTTTGCTCATGCTGACATTCTATCACAAATCTATTCGCAAAGCAACACACTTTTACGAATAATTTCAAATCTAAGGGTAAAATTTCGAATACCTCAAAGTACCTATTTTTTGAAGAATCGAACTACAATGGATTGTCTGCAGGGCATATTGCCGATAATTGCCGTAGTTACTGCAATTGCTGTAGTTACTGTTGAATAGGAATAGGTGGTGATATGCCAAAAAACTCTAGTGCGGTGGCAAGCGAGCGTCGAACGAACACGCTACATAAAACGTACAAATCACAGCAACGATATCCTGTATGGACGCAACAACATCTTGTTTTCTCAAAGCTGACAGCGTAAATAAGACGCTAACAGATTTGTCGCTACCGCCGTGTAGTCAGCAGAGAATTCAATTTTGACAAAGTGGTGAAGTCAAAATATACCGTCCCACACATATCGATATCTATTCGCAAAAGGCAGCTTTTGCGAATAGATATCGGGCAAAAAGAGTGGCTATTTAGAAATACAGGCTTTCAGACAGTGAAATTAACATTCAATATAAATAAGCTGATTCTTTAAATAGCATCTGATAAATATAAATGTTTAAATAAATAACTTTATTTGATATGCAAGTTAGCTTCTTTAACAATGTGACAATTATAAAAGTATGAATGTCGCCGTTTTGAAGCGTTTTCTCAGAATTATCATATAAAAAAGGGAAACCCGTTTGGTTTCCCTCTGATATATAAATTGTAATATAATAACATTTCTTGATTCAATATATAAATATTGATAAATAATTATTTTTGCACAAATTCAATTACAGACTTTCCAAAACTTTTTCAAGAGCCAAAATGCCGTGTTCTAACGTTAAGCCGCCCTGCAAATAGACTGTGTAAGGTTCTCTTATCGGTCCGTCACAACTAAGTTCGATTGAGGCGCCCTGCACAAAGCAGCCTGCAGCCATGATGACTTTGTCGGCATATCCCGGCTGTTCCCACGGCTCAGGCTTTACGAAGCCGTCAATTGGCGATACGGATTGAACCGCTTGGCAAAATTTAATCATTTTGTCAGGATCATTTAACCGTATTGCGCAAACAATATCTCCAAGATGCTCGTCTGAACGCGGAGAAACGTCAAATCCCTTGGCAGAAAGCACGCTTGAAAACAAAGTTGCAGTTTTTAGCGCCTGATTTACAGTATGTGGCGCTAAAAACAGACCTTGGTAAAACAATCTGTAACCATATTGGTATGAGCCGACCTCTGCGCCGATCGAGGGCGCTGTAAGCCGTCCTGCAACTAAATTTATCAAATCGTTGCGACCTACTATATATCCGCCTGTAGGAGCCAGCCCGCCGCCGATATTTTTGATGAACGAACCTGCGCAAAAGTCAACCCCAACGTCGGTCGGTTCTAGTTTTTCAACAAATTCACCGTAGCAATTGTCACAAAAAATCATAATTTTGGGCGAAATCCCCTTAATGTAAAGGCACAAATCCTTAATTTGTGCAATACTTAATGCCGGGCGCCATGCATAGCCACGTGATCGTTGTATATAAATCATTTTAACGGGTTTTTGCTGTAGATACTTTCCGATAGCCTCGTAATCGAAGCCGCCTTCACTTGTCAAATCGATTGTATCGAATTGAACGTTGAAATCTTTCAAGCTACCGATACCTTGCTTATATATAACGTCCTGTAAGGTGTCGTAAGGCTGTCCTGTAACGGACAAAACGATGTCATTTGGACGTAAAACGCCAAATAATGCCAATGAGATTGCATGAGTTCCGGATGTAATCAATGGGCTGACGATGGCATTTTCCGCTCCGAAAACCGTCGCTACAACCTTGCAAAGCGTATCACGCCCTACGTCATCGTTACCGTATCCGCTTGTTCCGTTGAAGTGCCTCAACGCAACGGCATGCATCTTGAAGGCTTCAATTACTTTGTTTTCATTGTATATGGAAATTTCATCCAGTTTTGCAAATGTTTTTGTAGTACTTTTTAGTGCATTTTGTATTGTTTTGTTCATTTTTACCCTATTATGTCTAACATAGTATTCTTTATTTCGCACATTTCCGATGTAATATCACAGGATTTATGTGCAATTTATGACAAAATCGATATCAAACAACGATTCCTTTATTTACAAGTTGTTTATAGATATATAACGCAATTTCCTCCGACGTTTTGCCGTCAACGTCAATAACCTCCTCTACGTCCATCTTTTTGTAATAGGTAATTTGCCTTTTGGCGTAGTGACGTGTGTTCAGCTTTATTTTGTCTATAGCGTCGTTAAGTGATATCTTGCCTTGAAGGTACTCTATAATTTCCTTGTAACCGATTGCCGAAAATGCAGAGGTATCGCAGTAACCGTATTTATCAATCAGGTTTTGCACCTCGTTTACAAGCCCTTGTTCAATCATACAATCTACTCGATTGTCAATCTGATCGTACAAATCTTGCCTGTTGCGCTGCAATACATAGAGTATCATATTGTAACGCGGATTGCTTTTACCTTTTCCTTGCGACCTGAGAGTTCCACTATACGCAATCTCAAGTGCTCGTAGCACCCTTTTGGGGTTACATATGTCTATTTCGTTGTACGTACGTTCATCAATTTGTTTGAGCATTTGTTGCAGCTCGGACAGTCCTTGTGTCGCTAAAATATCTTGCAATTCCTTCTTTTTATCGGTCGTGGAATCGCCAAATTCCGGTGGGCACAGAAGACTATCGAAATAAAATCCCGTTCCGCCGACAACAATGGGAACGTTAGTCATCTGCGCGATAATGCTTGACACGTCTTGTTGATAAAGGAATGAGGAATAATTGCAGTTAGGTTCAACGATGTCCAACATGTGATGTGTAATGCCTTGCATTTCCTCAAGGGTTACTTTGGCTGTTCCAATGTTCATCCCCTTGTAAATTTGCATTGAATCGGCAGATATGATTTCCGTTTTCAATATTTTAGCCAAATTTATGGCAACGGCGGATTTACCGACAGAGGTTGTGCCCGTTATGCCTACAAACGTTTTCATACCTACACGATCCTCTTGAACATCTTTTCAATTTGGGTTTTTGTCAGCACCACCGTTATCGGACGACCATGCGGACATTGTAAAATCTTGTTGTTATACACCTCTTGCAGAATATACCTTATCTCGTATTCATTTAGTAGGTATCCCGCTTTTACTGCGGCTTTGCATGCTTTTCGGGCGATTTTTTCGACGATTAACTTTTTGTCGTCCAACTTGTATTCGTCGATACTTCCAACCAAAAACTGCACGAAATCTCTCATTTCAGTATCCGCTAAAAGCGTAGATACTGCAACAATCCTAAACGTGTTGTGTCCAAACGGTTCAATTTGAATGCCTGCATCTAGGATGTTGTCGATATTTTCTTCTATGAACAACGCCTCATCATCCTTAACGGTGAACACGTAAGGAAACATTACCGATTGCATGGCTCCTGTTTGTCTGGACATAAATTTGTCAAACAAGATTCGTTCGTGAGCGGCGTGTTGATCGACAAGTATTACCTTATCATCAATTTCGAGGATGAGATACGTTTTGAATGCAATACCCAAAATTCTTGTTTTGAAAAATAGCGTATCCGTCTCGGAAAATGACACGGGGTCTTCCCGTTGCGTAGTTTGTTCTATAAGCGGTACACTTCTCACTTTCGTATGCTTGTCATCCTCGATTCCGAGCGCCTGACGCGCTTTTTCCACAGTCACTTCCTGCTCGATTTGCTTGGCAAATTCATCAAATGACGATCTGTAATCTTCGAGAATTGTCGCCTCGTCAATCGCCTCGATATCCGCTTTTTGATCGGGATTGGTCGGCTCGATATCCTTCATTACCTCGTTGATTTGGGTTAGCATCGCTTGTTGTTCGCTTTGGCTTACCGGAGTTTGTTCGCGCGTTGAGGCAAACAAACTGTCCATACGGCTCACAACGTAGTTGTCCAATGCATCCTTAACGGCACGGTAAAAAGCCGAGCATACGCCGTTTTGATTTGTAAATCTAACCTCCATCTTCTTGGGATGAACGTTAGCGTCAACCCTGTTAGACGGTATTTCCAAATGAAGCACGTAAAACGGATATTGACGCGTCATCAAATTGGGCATAAACGCTCTCGTTATCGCTCCGGAAATATTTTGGTCGATAATATACCGACCGTTTACCGCCAGGGTTTGATAGGATTTATTCGCCTTGGTATATTGCGGATTGCCAACGTAACCGAATATGCGCATGTCTTCGCGATGAAACGACACTTCCAAACAATTGGATAGACAGTCAGCCCCGTACACGGCATAAATTGCTTCCTTTAGCCCGTCACCCTTGGTAGAATAAATCAATTTGCCGTCTAAAGTGTATGATATTTCCAAATTGGGATTTGTCAAGATAAGACGAGCGACGTATTTCGTAATGTCCGCAGCTTCACCACTTACCGTCTTGAAGAAATTCTTTTTGACAGGAATATTGTAAAACAACCCACGCACTTCGATCTTGGTGCCTACGTTACAGGAAACGTATTCCTTATTTGTGACAACGCCGTCCTCAACATTTACACATATACCCGTATCAGAACTACGTGGACGCGTGGTAAGTTTAACGTGAGAAACTGCCGCTATACTTGGTAACGCTTCACCCCTGAATCCCAAAGTTTGCAACGCGTACAAATCGTCAGCGTTGGAAATTTTGCTTGTGGCATGCTTAACAAACGCCAATTCGAGGTCATCCTCGTGGATACCGAAACCGTTGTCAGTGATTGTTATAAGGTCAAAGCCACCGCCTTCTACTTCGATGACGATGCGAGTGGCGCCTGCGTCTATGCTATTTTCCACAAGCTCCTTTACGGCGCCTATCGGCTTTTCAATCACTTCGCCGGCAGCTATGATGTTGTATATTTCCGGTCGTAAAACTTTAATTTCAGCCATTTTCCTTTACCTTTTTAACCAAAGAATTGAGTATATCAAATGCTTCGATAGGTGAAATTCTGTTCATATCAATATCGCGCAATATGGAACTGACCTCTTGCGCTGTCTTGGTTACCTGTCTGGCGTTGTTATGTGTGTCGATTTCGTCAAGATTAAGACTGATACTGCTGTTTTCCAGTAACTTGACAATTTCGCGCGCCCTTGCGCACACTTCATCAGGTACGCCCGCGAGTCCGGCAACCTCTATACCGAAACTCTTGTTTGTTCCTCCACGTGCAATTTTGTGTAAAAATACAATACTTCCGTTGAGTTCCTTTGCCATTATACGGTAATTTTTCACTCCGTCAACCCTTCCTTCCAAATCGGTAAGTTCGTGATAGTGAGTGGAAAACAACGTTTTTGCACGAATGTTTTTTGAAGCGTACTCCATTACCGCCCAAGCTATGGACAGTCCGTCAAAGGTTGACGTGCCACGCCCAACTTCGTCCAAAATAATAAGGCTGTTTTGAGTTGCGTTGTTCAGTATATTTGCCACTTCAACCATTTCCACCATAAACGTACTTTGATTGAACGCTATATCGTCGTTTGCGCCAACGCGCGTAAAGATTTTGTCCACGATGGGAATTTCGGCGCTTGCAGCAGGAACAAACGACCCGACGTGTGCCATGAGCGTGATGAGCGCAACCTGACGCATAAAGGTACTTTTACCTGCCATGTTGGGACCGGTTATAACCATCGTTCTGTTGTCTTCGGTGTCCAGCATGACGTCATTGGTAATGAAATTGTCGCGCTTGATGTAACACTCTACAATGGGGTGTCGGCCTTCAACGATATTTAGACGCGTATTTGCCGTATTGATTTTCGGTTTCGAGTATCCGTTTGATTGCGCTACAATGGCAAACGATACAAGACAGTCTAACGCCGCTATTGCCTGCGCTGTTTGTTGAATTGTTGGGATATAAGGCAATAGTTTGTTGCGCAAATCATCAAATAACTCCTTTTGGAGTTTGGTTTTTCTTTCATATGCGGAAAGCATTTTTTCTTCCAATTCCTTGAGTTCGGGACTGACGAAACGCTCTCCGTTTGTCAAGGTCTGCTTGCGAATAAAGTTGTCCGGAGCAAGACTTAGCATGGAATTGGTTATTTCGAAGTAATATCCAAATACTTTGTTGTAGCCGAGTTTTAAATTTTTGATGCCGGTACGGTTGCGTTCGTATTCTTCCAGCGCGGCAATACGGGCGCCACCGTGTTTGGACATGTCGTATAGCTCGTCCAATTCGTCGTTGTAGCCTTGCAAAATATAATCAGTATTGTCCCTTATCAAAGCAGGCACGTCGGGATCAATTGCTCTGTCCAACAGTTCCACTACTTCCGGCAACGTCTCTATTGAGGTATCAATAGATTTCAAAATCTTGCTGTTGCAACTTGCCAAAAGACGTTTTACGTTGGGGAGCTGACGAAGTGAGTTCTTGAGTGTAACGCAGTCCTTAGGCGTGACGTTATTGTAAGCAACCTTTCCGACTAGTCGCTCTATGTCGTTTATTTCGTGCAGAACCTTGACAAGTTCCGAACGCAACATGAATGCGCGGTACAATTCGTCAACACCGTCTAGACGGGCATTGATTTGTGATGCGATTTGTAACGGACGGTCCACCCAGTCGGAAAGCATACGCGCCCCCATATTGGTCTCCGTTTTGTCCAAAAGCCACAAAAGACTACCCTTACGCTTGCCCTCGCGGTATGATACGGTTAGTTCTAGGTTCCTTCGAGTCTTGATGTCGATGGACATGAACTTGCTTTTTTCCACGATCTTGATTGCCTTGAGATGTGGAAGTTCGCGCTTTTGCGTGTCTTTGAGATATTGTAAAAGTGCTCCGCACGCGCAAATTGGGTTGGATTTACCCTTAAGACCGAATCCGTCGAGCGTTGCAACCTTGTAGTGTTGGCAAATTTTTTCCTTTGCAATGCGCTTGTCAAAACTACTGTCATCGTACAGCGTAAAATTAGGCACGTATCCGGCTCGTACGCATTCCAGTGACTCAGACATTTGTTTGGCTTGCGAATTACAAATAATTTCGGATGGTTTGTAGCTGACAAGAAACTCCTGCAAATCCTGCAAGCTTAGCGCACTGCTAAACTCCGATACAAGTACGTCACCCGTAGTAAGGTCGCATACGGCGATTCCTATCGTGTCGTCCAAATACACGGAAGCGATGTAGTTGCTACGCTTTTCCTCGAGAATTTCGCTGTCCATTACGGTGCCAGGGGTGATAACGCGTACGACGTCGCGCTCCACCAGATCTCTGTTTTTCGGGTCGGGTTCGGTGAGTTGCTCACAAATTGCCACCTTTTCACCTACGGAAATTAGCTTAGCTATGTACGTATCTACAGCGTGATAAGGCACGCCGCACATCGGCGCACGTTCATCAAGTCCGCAGTTTCTACCTGTAAGAGTCAAGTCCAACAATCTACTTGCGCGCTCAGCGTCATCGAAGAACATTTCGTAGAAATCGCCCAGGCGGTACAAAAGAATACAATCGGAATATTGCTCCTTTGTCTGCAGGTAGTTTTTCATCATTTTGGAAATTTTGTTTAAATCGATGTTCATTTGCCCTCCGAATCGACGATTTTGCCCCAAAGCGTTGCCGAACTTGCACGTTCAATCAACACAGTAACAAACTTACCGATTTCCGTTTCATCACACTTGAAATTGGCCAGCCGTCCGCTTTCGGTGCGCCCACACATGACATTTTGGTAATGAAAGTTAGCGCCTTCAACAAGCACTTCGTACGTTTTACCCACCATTGATCGGCTGATTTCTTTTGTAACCTCGTTTTGACAAGCGAGCAATTTAGTTATACGCTCTTTCTTGACGGCGTAAGGAATCTGGGTTTCCATGGAGTAAGCAGGTGTACCCTTTCTTCGGGAATAAACAAAGCAAAACGCAGAACTGTACTTAACACGTCTTACCAGGTCCAACGTGTCTTCGAAATCCTGCTCCGTTTCCTCAGGAAAACCAACCATAATATCCGTGGTGATGCCTACGTTTGGCAACTTAGCGCGTATCCTGTCCACCAATGCAAAGTAATCTTCGCGTGTGTAGCGACGGTTCATTTTGCGTAATATGTTGTTGCTTCCGCTTTGCACGGGAAGATGTATGTTGTCGCAAATATTTGGATGTTCGGCTATTGCGTCGATGACGTCTTGGGACAAATCTTTGGGATGAGACGTCATAAAACGCAAGCGGAATTTCCCTTCGATTTTGCCGATTTCGTGCAACAGTTTTGCAAAGGTTTCGCCCTGTTGCAAGTCGTGTCCGTAGGAATTTACGTTTTGCCCCAGTAGCGTTATTTCCTTGTACCCGTCAGCAAGAAGCTGCTTCACTTCGCTTAGTATATCGTGTAACGGTCTGCTGTGTTCGCGTCCACGGACGTACGGCACAATACAATACGTGCAAAAATTGTTGCACCCGTAGTTAATATTTACCCATGCGTTAGGATAGCTTGTACGCGACTGTGTAAAATCTTCCTCACGATATTGCATGAAGTCCACATTGTAGTACTTTTTCTTTTTACGAGCGCTTACGACCGCTTGTTCGAGCAAGTTAAGGTTTGATGTTCCGAGTACGACGTCAACGTAGGGATAACTTTCCTTTATTTTGTCCGCAACGCCTTCTTGTTGAGACATGCAACCGCAAACCACCGATATCAGATTTGGATTTTTTCTTTTTAACTTTTTTACAGCGCCAATATGACCGTATATCTTCTGTTCGGCAGTTTCGCGTATGCAACAGGTGTTGAAAACAATTACGTCAGCATTGTCAACGCTGTCTGTTACTGTGTATCCCAACCATTCCAAAATTCCTGCTATTTTTTCCGAATCGTGGACGTTCATCTGACATCCGTACGTGTGAATATAGTAATTCAATTTCGCTCCTCTGCAATGTCAACATTGCATACTTTCACATATAATAACATTCTACACTTTATTACAATATTTTTCAAGAAAATAAATATAAAAAATATAAATACAAACAATATTACTGTATGGAAAAGAAACTGAGGAATATTTTTGCAATAGTTACCGTTACGCTTATGGTTACCGTGATACTTAGCGGGGTAATATACGTTGGTAATATCAGAAAAAGCGACAGCTACGTCAGCTTTGACGCGGGGCGACTCAACGAGGTATATACATCCCTTACCGTACTTGACGACGTGGGTGAGCCGTTAGCCGAACCGCTGTATCTCAATAACTACAAACAAATTCCACTTGACGCATTGCACGACTACACTTATATGGCGTTTGTTGCAGTAGAAGATAAGCGTTTTTTCAATCATGAAGGCATTGATTACAAGCGTGTAGCAGGCGCACTGCTCAACAATCTGAAAAGCCACAGTTACAAGGAAGGGGCTTCTACTATCAGTCAGCAGTTAATTAAAAACACGCACCTTGACAACAACAAAAACATAAAACGAAAAATCAACGAAATGTTGCTTGCGCGTGAACTGGAAAACCGTTACAGCAAGAAAGAAATACTTGAAATGTACGTCAACACCATTTACTTTGGGCGAAATGCTTACGGAATCGAAACGGCGTCAAACACCTATTTTAACAAGAGCGCAACTGATCTGACTGTGTCGGAAAGCGCAGTTTTGGCAGGAATGATAAAGGCGCCCAATACCTATGCTCCGGATAAAAACGCCGAAAAGTGCACTTCACGCCGCAATCTGGTGCTCAAATTGATGTTAGAACAAAACATTATTGATTCGGCAACGTATGAAGATGCCGTAAATAGCGACATAACGTACAATCCGCAACGGACGCGAAACGAGAAAACGTACGTATATAACGTAATGCAGGAAGCTTGTAAAATATTGAACATGAGTTCGATTCAGCTTGCAAAGTCCAGCTTCGTAATCGAAACTTATTGCAATCAAAAAACACAAAAGGCTCTGTATGAGTTGGCGAATGAAGATAAAACCTTAACAGCTCAAGGTAGTACCGCCGACTTATCATGCGTTATCTGTAATAATAAGGGCGGCATTGAAGCTTGTTTTTTACGGGGTGACAACGCGGGAACAAAAAGACAGGTCGGCAGCGCAATGAAACCCATTGCTGTTTATGCCCCTGCACTAAACGAAAGGATAATAACTCAAGCTTCGCCGGTGTTAGATGAGGAAACTGACTTCAACGGATATAAACCGACAAACGCAGGCGGTTACAATGGATGGACAACAATAAAGCATGCTATTGCTAAAAGTCTTAATGTGCCCGCAGTAAAGACCTTAAACGCCCTTACACTACCTGTTGCAGAAAGTTACCTTGATAAACTTGGCATTTCGGGCGAACAAAATTTATCACTGGCACTTGGCAATGCAAACGGCGGAATGGACATATTTACTCTTGCAAAGTGCTACGCCACTCTTGCCAATAACGGACAATGCAACGATGTCGGTTTTATAAAAAACATCTACAGCGAACAAGGACTAATTTACAGCAGAGAACTACATGAGAGAAAAGTATTTGACCCGAGCGCCGATTACCTTATGACGGACATGCTCGTAAATACGGTGAATAACGGTACTGCTAAACTGCTCAAAAATGCAAACTATCAAATAGCGGCAAAAACAGGCACCGTCGGGTCAAGCGAAGGTAACAGTGACGCGCTTGTCGCCGGTTACACCACGGCAAATACCTTTGTCGTATGGTACAGCGGAGACATGTCAAACGACGTAAACGGAAGCACCGCGCCATGTAACTTCAGCAAACAACTGCTTGCGAAAATGTACGCTGAAACTAAGCCAACCGACTTTACGCCTCCGTCAAGCGTTGTTCAACTTGTAATTGACAAGGATAAATTGTACGAGCAACAGCAAGTATTGAAATGTGACAGCGGAGAGAAATTTTGGTTCGATACCAAAAATCAACCTAAAGAAACAGTACAAAAAATATCGTACAATTATACACTTGAAACAATAGCCAAAGATAACGAAGTTACAATAAAGTTGCCACAAGTCGATGAAGCTACGTGGCAACTGTATGCTAAAGAAAATTCAAATTCAACAAGGCTAAATTTGGAAAACAACGTGTATATCGGCACGTTAACCGAAGATACGGTATATTACGCCGAACTATATGTAAATGGAAAACTTGTTTATACCACTCCACAGGTAAAAATATACGCAACAAAAGATGACGATACGCAAAACCGTGAAGAACCGAACAATCCCCCTTCGATACTTGACTTTTGGTATTGGAAATAGGATTTAATCTATCACGATTGTTTCAATATTACTGAGCGCGTTTTCGACGAGTGTTTCTACGTCGAGCGCGCTTTCTACTTTCTCCACCTGAGCAAGCCTTGGCTTGGTTACCGGACGCTTGGGTAAAAAGATTGTACAGCAGTCCTCGTATGGCAAAATTGACGTTTCAAATGCGCCGATTCTTTGCGAAATTTCAATAATTTCATCCTTGTCGAAGCCGATAAGGGGTCTGAATACCGGAATAGTCGCAACGGAATTGGTACTGGTTATGCTCTCCAACGTTTGACTTGCTACCTGTCCTAAGCTTTCACCGGTAATTACTGCGCCCGCTCCGTGATTTTTGGCGATTCGTTCGGCAATACGCATCATAAAACGGCGCATAATGGTAATCATATATTCCTCGGGGCACTTTTCATGAATGGCAGTTTGAATTTCCGTAAAGCTCACTACGTCAACGGTCATACGTAAGGTGTATTTTTTGACGATTTTAGCAAGATCAAGCACCTTTTGCTTGGCTTGCATGCTTGTGTAGGGAAAGCTGTGAAAATGCACTGCGCGAAGCGACATTCCGCGCTTAGCCATCATGTACGCCGCAACAGGGCTATCTATACCACCGGAAAGCATTACGATTCCCTTTCCGCCCGTGCCTACTGGCATACCGTTTACCGCCTTTATCGTTTCACTATACACGAAGGTCTTACCGTTCTCGCGGATATCGATATATACGGTATGCTCGGGATTAAACAAATCAACTTTCAAGTCGGGATTGTGTTGAAGGATATCACCGCCCACCTCGGCAGAAACTTTCATTGATGGCATAGGGAACCGTTTGTCTGCGCGATTTGTGCTAACTTTAAATGTTCCGCATTGCGGAGCAAACTCCAACGCTGCCATGGAAATGAGCGCATAATCGGTATTAACTTCTTCAGCAACGCTTAACGAATGTACGCCAAAAACGTTTTTTACTGCGTCGATGATTTCCTCGAGATAAGTTTCGTCGAAGTTTCGTATAACGTAACGCGCGTTGCTACGGGAAAAATCGTATTGGAAGTCTTTAAGAACGCTTTTGATATTGTTAACCAGCGCGCTTTCGAAAAATTCGCGATTGTTGCCCTTTAGATGTATTTCGGAATATCTGATTATTATAACTTTCATTTTGTTACCCCAACATTGTTTTTCTCAATTGTAATACGCATTCGGACAATTTTTCGCCCAACAGTTCAACTTCTTCTTGCGTGTTGTATTTACTGAAACTTATGCGCAATATTCCTTCGGTATAGCGCGAATTTAGTCCGATGGCTTTTGCAATGCGACTTACTTTATTTTTAGAACTGCACGCGGATCCTGTTCCCACTATTATGTCGTACTGCTCCAGCATGTGAAGCAACACTTCGCCCTTGATGTCGGCAAATGCAAGCGACATAATTGCAGCAGATACGTCGTTTAAGCAGTTTTCTTGCCAATCGGGCACGCTTTGCAAGGCTTTGCGAATTATCTTTTTGTAGGTGTCGTATTTAACCGCGTTGTCAGCAACCAAGCTTTGTGCGCGTGGTACCGCTACAGATAAAGCTACAATTCCGCCAACGTACTCGGTGCCGGAACGCAATCCTTTTTCCTGTCCTCCGCCAAAAACAGTCGGAACAAGTCTCACACCCGATTTGACGTACAAGCAGCCAATACCCTTGCTACAGTGAATTTTGTGTCCGGCAAAAGAATACATATCCACGCCAAGATTACGCAAATTGACAGGTACCTTACCTACAGCCTGTACGCCATCGGAAAAGGTTACCGTTTTGGGATTTTTAGACTTTACAAGCGCGTTTATCTTGCGTACGTCGTTTACTGCGCCCGTTTCGTTATTTACGTGCATAAAACACGCCAGTAACGTATCGCCATCCACCTTGCTAACGAAATCGTCAACGTTGATATGTCCGTCCTGTAGCACGTTTGCATAACGAACGTCATAACCACGCCCTACAAGTTCCGTAATTGTATTATATACTGCCGAATGTTCGGACGCGGTAACTACAACGTTTCCGCGTTTGGAACGTAAAGAACCGAATATTGCCAAATTGTTTGCCTCCGTGCCACCGGAAGTAAACAAGATTTCCTGTGCATTGGCACCAAGTGACTTGGCAATTTTTTCGCGCGCTGCAGAAACGTCGTTTGCAATCTGCAAACTAAACGAACTTCGAGCTGATGGATTGTAGTATTTAGTTGTATGGTACTGCGCAATCAGTTCTGCGAGATCGTCGTCAACACGCGTCGTTGCGCAATTGTCAAAGTAATGTATCATTTTTCTTTTCTGATTTATTTAAGTGTAACAACGGTCACTCCGCTTTCGCCTTCGCCATATACGCCCAATCTGAACTCTGCAACGTTTGCGTGATGACGAAAATGTTCATGAAGCCCTGCGCGAAGCCTACCGGTGCCCATACCGTGTATTACCCATATTTGGTTTAACCCCGCAAGTACCGCAGCATCAATAAACTCGTCCACCGCCATAATGGCATCATCCACCGTTTGACCAATCAAGTTAATCTCGTTTTTGTAACTGCGGGTGTTAAGTTGCGTTTTGGTGTTTGCTTTACCGCCGTAAACGCGTTTTGCTTTTTTGTTGACTTCCGATACGCTATTGTACAAATCGTCACAGTTTACTTCGGTTGTTATATTTCCGCATTTTACCTTGATACGGGATTTATTGCGAATTTCTGCTATTTTTACCTGCACGGCAAGTTTTTTGGAATACACCACGTCACCAACCTTAAGCTTACTAAAGTCAACCTTGTCGCCTGTAAAAATAATTTCGTCGCCGTCATCCTCTTGGGGAATCTCTACTGAGTCCAGCTTCTTTGCAGCATTTCTGGCAGCAAAAAGATCTTTGTCGGATATCACGTCGCGAGAAAGTATTTCTTTTATTTCAGCAATAAGTTCACTTGCCTGCTCTTTTGCCTTGGCAACGACGCGCTTGGCTTCCTCACGTGAGCTTTCAAGTAGTTTGTTACGCTCGTTTTGAAGGTTTCCGTTTAGTTTTTCCGTTCGTTCCTTCTCCGCCTGAAGCTGCTTGTACTCATCGGCAAGTTTATCCAGCTTTCGCTCGTAATCGCGACGGATTTCGTCGGCATTTTGCAACACTCTTTCGAAAGCCAACTTTTCATCGGATACGTTGTCACGAGCAAACTGTATTACGTCGTCGCGAAGCCCCAACTTGGATGCAATTGCAATTGCGTTGGAACTACCCGGAACCCCCATTATCAGTCGGTAAGTAGGAGCCAAGGTCTGCAAATCGAATTCCATCGATGCATTTTCAACGCGCGGCGTCGTAAGCGAGTACTCCTTGAGCCTGCCGTAGTGAGTTGTAACAACTCCCTTTGCGCCACTTTTTCGCAAAAAGTCTGTGATGGAAAGCGCTAAAGCTGCGCCCTCGTTAGGTTCGGTTCCCGCGCCCACCTCGTCTATCAAAACAAGGTTTCCGTTTGAGCATACGTTCAAAATATCGCGTAAATTTGTGATATGTCCCGAAAAGGTAGATAAGTTTTGCTCAATGCTTTGTTCGTCGCCGATATCACACAAAATATCGTCGAAGTAGGACACTACGCTCCCTTCCTGACAAGGAATAAATAGTCCACTCATTGCCATAGCGCACATCAGTCCAACAGTCTTGAGCGTTACCGTTTTACCGCCTGTATTGGGGCCTGTTATTACAATGATATCGTAATCTTCGCCCAATTTGACCGAAATAGGGACCACCTTTCTTTTATCCAGCAGAGGATGACGGGCTTTTTTGATATCAATTATTCCGTCATTGTTGATAAGCGGCAAAGTGGCTTTGTTATCCAAGGCATATTTCACTTTGCTAAAAATGACGTCAATATCGCTTATCGTATCCACTGCAATGGCAATGCGCTCCGCCACGGGAGAAATCCTGTCCGTGAACGCTTGCAAAATACGTTGAATTTCAGCTTTTTCATCTAAGATAGCTTCACGCAAAGCGTTGTTGAGTTGCACGATTGCCATTGGCTCGATAAACAAAGTTGCACCCGTTGATGATTGATCGTGAACTATTCCGTTTACGTATCCTTTAAACTCCTGCTTGACGGGTATTACGTATCTGTCACCGCGCATTGTAACAATGGAGTCTTGTAAATACTTGGATAATTCGCTGTTTTTGGTGTAGCTTTGCAACTTCTGCTTTATGTCGGCGTTTATTGCTTTGATACGTTTGCGAATAGAACACAATTCGTCCGACGCTTTGTCGTTCATTTCTTCGTCGGACAATATTGCGAAGTCAATATCCTCTTCCAACTGTTTGTCGTTGTACAGAGCGTACGCTCTCGTTTGCAAAATGGAAATATCAATGCCGTATTCAACAAAGAGTGAGGCTTGAAGATGTCGCGCTGTACGCAACACTCTCATTACCTGTAACAGTTGTTTCATCGATAGGCAAGAACCTACACGTGCAAGCGCGCAAACATCCGTCACGTCGTCAACAGACAAATCAAAGGACGTTTCGTATTGAAACAAACTATATGCCTGTTTTGTTTCCTCAATAAGTTGTTGCGCCTGTTCGTAGCTATCGGCAGGCAAAAGATTTCGCAACTTTTGTTGCGCCATACTGCTTACACAAAAACTGCTAACAGTATTGAGAATATCGAAATATTGAAGTTTATTAAGCGTTTTGTTGTTAATCATGGTTTTTAATTTACTTTGTTGAAAAGCCTACCTTTGGTATAAGGTTTGCTTTCGACGTATCCGTCCTGTATTCCGCTATTTAGAGCGCTGTAATGCGCTACAATTTCAGGGTTATAGTCGATTAAGAATCTACCGCCGCTTGTGATTTTCGACACGACGGAAAGCTTTAATCCGTTAATCAACTCGAAAGAACAACGCCCATCTTTACGCCGAACAATCGTGAAGATGTTGCCCAGCTCATCCTTGTATATCAGTTGCTTTGAAGCCTTACAGTTGGAACAATTACAGTTGTAATTTAACTTGTACGGACAATGCACCAGCTTCATGAGTGCTACGTCACCGTCCACAAATATCAATCCCGATTTATTGCTGAATTGAGCAATTTCGGATAGCGTCAACTCAAGAGAATAAACGAAAGTCTTGGCGTCGCTAAATTCGTTTGCAATGTAATCGTTGTATATGTTCAAACCACTGCCTGCAATATAGGGCAAATTAAGCGAACGCGCAAGTCCAACGTGACCAACGTTGTGACAAACAATACCTACAGGGTTATTTAACATTAGATCGTACAAATATATGTTATCGGAAAAAGATGGCAAATCAATAAACGCGTCATATTTATCCGCGTCGGCAATTGACTGCTTGTCTATCATACACGGCTTGTAGATAACTATTTGCGCAATATTACGCGCTTGAGCCAATTCTTCCTGCGTGTGACATACAACAGCAAGCGTGTTTTCACAAGGCATTTGTTTGTGCTTTGGCACATCATCTGTCGCTTCGAGCATTTCATTTAATTGCGAATTTGTTGCTTGCTGAATGATGTAGTCTAATCTATTATTTTTCGATTGTCTATTGCAAAACTGTTTGTTGTAAGCTTGAACAATAGCTTTGTCTAAGGTCTCAAATAGCAGCCTACGCAACCCGTTAATTTGCGACTTTGCTAGGAATATTTCCCCGATATTCACCATTATGTCAGAAATAGTATAGTGCGAATTGCCTGTTTTTTGTAGTTGATTTGTTATTTCGGCCTTTAAAGTTGGAACTTTTTCGGCCTTTGGCACGACAAAGTCGCTATTGACGGTAACCTCTACTCCATTGCAATTTGCTTTCAATACAGCGCGTTCATTCGAATAAGCCTCAAACTCAATGCGTACAGAAAGCAATTTCTTCTTGTCGAGTATATCTTTACACAAGCTTACTGACGTTGTTCGCCTGACTTCCATACCGTCGGATACTACACCGCTGAAATCAGCGCTGACAAAACCCGTTCCGTCGCCAAGACACAGTCCACCGCATACCTCTGTATCACCGTGAAATACTTTAAGCCCGTCACCTTTCACAACTTCTCTTTCCGCGACAAAGCCTTTACCCTTTACTGTTCCGACCTTAACACCTACATGATTTTGAACGTTAGGCGCGATAATATCTTTGTTGTCTCCGTCCAAGTAGCTTAACGTGGACATTGATCGATTGTACATTTCCGCCAATGCATCGGTGTCAGATCTTCGATACTCAAAGCCGTTATCAAAAAGTTGCTTATACACACGTGATGTGATACCTGCGTATTCTGCACGACGGTTTCTGCCTTCGATCTTAAATGTGGTTACACCGTTTTCGCTGAGCCGCCGTGCTATATCAAGCCCGCACAGGTCCCTTGCCGAAAGCAAGTAACCGAAGTTTTCGCCGTTTGCCGAATACAACTTTCTACATGGCTGAGCGCACAGTCCTCGGTTGCCACTGTTTCCGCCTACCATCGCTGAAAAGAGACATTGCCCCGACTGACACACGCAGGTTGCTCCGTGAATAAAACACTCAACATTAACGCCTGTTGACACAATGTCACGTATTTCTTCGATACTGCTTTCTCTCGCACAAACTACGGTGGTTGCACCACAGTCGGACAAAAACTTAGCGCCAAAACTGTCATGTGCGTTCAACTGGGTGCTAGCGACAACGTCAAACGGCTTGGATAGCCTTGAAGCAATGCGCATAAGTGCCAAGTCGGTGACTATAACACCGTCAGCATTGTTCAAATAGACAGTTTCAAGCAATTTCACTGCTTTAGCAAATTCGTTATTTTTTAGCGAAGTATTGATTGCAACATAGACCTTAACGCCGAACAAATGGCAGTAATCAATCCATTGTCCAATATTTTCCGTGGTGAAATTCGGTGCTTTCATTCGTGCGTTAAAACTATCCAAACCAAGGTACACCGAATCGCAACCGTTGTTGACGGCTGCTATCAATTGCTCTATGCTCCCTGCGGGAGCCAGTATTTCCCTTGTAGTTTTATCTTTTTGCAAAGTGTACCTCAACGTGGACTATTCGCGAAGCGTTACGCCGTATTTGTCTTTGAGAGCTTTCAAGGCTCTTGAGCACTGTTTTTCTATATCGCCATCTTGCAAAGTCTTTTTTCTGTCTCTGAAAACAACGGTGATAGCTAGACTCTTTTTGCCTGCGCCAAGTTTTTCGTCACGATAGATATCGAATAATTCGGCGCTTTCTACCATATAAATGTTCAAAAATTCATCCAATACCGCCTGAGCAGGTACGTCTTCGTCACACAGAAAAGCAAAGTCACGGCTAACCGACGGGAACTTTCCAAAGCTTTGATATTTTACGTCACCACGGGCATTCTCCATAAGCTTGTCCATATCCAATTCGGCATACATGCAGTCCACGTCTATATCGAAATTGGCAGCAACTTGCGGATGTATTTTACCAAAGTGTCCGACTATTGCATCATTGACGAATATATCGGCGGAGATACCGGGATGAAGAAGGTCTGAGTTCGCCCTTTCAAGTTTGAGCTTTCCGTCTGTCAGGTTGCGCACTACCTGCAAAACGTCATTGCGGAAGTCGTCAAAGGTCACTTCCGTCGCGCAAACGGACAGACATTTCTTTTCGACAGGCAATTGCTCTAGTGGCAATTTGTCGGCTAGATATACCTTGCCCGATTCGAACAAGCGAAGCGAACGGTTACCGCGTGACAGATTGAGCGCAATGCACTGCAACATATTGGGCGCAAGACTTCTGTTCATCAAAGACAGTTCTTCGCCGATAGGATTTATAACCTTGATGTATTGGCTCTCATCGACAGGCGCTACGCTTGCCTTTTCGTACAGAGCTTTGCCTGCAAACGGATAGAAAATACATTCGCTGTATCTCAATCCGATAAGCACATTTTTCACTTCGTCGATACGCTTGTTTTCCGCAGTCTTGCCACCGCAGGTTATACGGGATTTTTCCATGAGCGTACCTTTGATATTGTCGTAGCCATATACACGGATAATTTCCTCGATAATATCGCAGTCGCGCATAATATCGTCACGATAAGGCGGAACAATGCAAGTAATGAGCTTCGCTCCTTCCTGACTTATGGTTGTCTTGATATTGAGCGAATTGAGGATTGACACTACTTGTTCGTCGGGAATGGCTATTCCGAGCAGATTTTTAATGCGTTTTTTGTCCAGAACAACTGTACGCGCTCCTACAACTTCACCAACGGAAATACGACCGCGCGTAACCTTGCCACAGCCAAGCTGTTCAACAAGGTGCAATGCGCGAGACAATCCCAAGTTGTTGGTGTAGGTTTCTATACCCTTTTCGAAACGAGCGGATGAGTCGGAGCGCAACCCAAGTCTGCGTCCTGTACGGCGGATGTTCAAACGGGCAAATGACGCCGATTCGAACAGTACGCAATCGGTTTCGCTTTTGATGCCGGAATTTGCGCCGCCCATAATTCCCGCAAGACCAACAGAGCGCGATTTGTCGGCAATTACCAAGTCATCTCTATTTAGCACGTACTCTTTGCCGTCAAGCGGAATTATTTTCTCGCAATCATTAGCTCTACGCACAATAATCTCGTGATTGCTTATGTCCGAGTAGTCGAATGCATGCATCGGTTGACCAATTTCGTACAAAACGTAGTTTGTAATGTCAACCAAATTGTTGATACCGTGAAGTCCAACTTTTGCCAGACGTTGCGTAAGCCAAACGGGTGATTTCTCTATTTTGACGTCAGTAACGCCCTGCATGTAGTAACCTTTGCAAATATCTGTTGCGCGAACGTCAACTTTCACCAGCGACGTTGTTTCGACGTTGCTTTCCGTATAACTTACGTCCGGTTCACGGCACGTCTTGCCAAGGGCTACGGCAACCTCTCGAGCAAGTCCCAACACGCTATTACAGTCCTGACGGTTTGCAGGAACACCTACATCCAAAACGTAATCGTCAATGCCGACTTCAGCGCGAATATCCGAGCCTACAACTGCGCTATCTTGCAATACAAGCACGCCGTCAATATCTGCGTTGGGATAGTAATCAGCGTTTATACCAAGCTCTTCCGCCCCGCAAAACATTCCCCATGACTCCTCGCCGCGCATTTTGCCTTTTGTTATGTGAAGACCTGTTGCCAACGTAGCGTTATGTAACGCAACGGGAACTTTGTCACTAACTTTTACGTGGTGATCGTTTGTTACAATGGGAATAATCTCGCCTCCAACGTCAACCTTGCAACAAAGCAGTCTTTCGGCGTTGGGATGTTGAGTAATCTCAACAATTTGACACACCTTTACGTTGGTGACGTTTTCGCCCAAATATACGACTTCTTCGATTTCCAAGCCGATATCTACCATTTTTTTACAAAGTGTTTGTATATCTTCCGTCACATCGACGTAATCTTTTATCCAAGAAAGGGGTAATTTCATTTGCGCCTCCTATTTACCAAATTGCTTCAAAAAACGCTGATCGTTTTCGTAGAACAAACGTATGTCGGGAATGCCGTACTTGATCATTGCTATACGCTCCAGACCTATTCCGAATGCGTAACCGTTGTATTTTTTGCTGTCAATTCCGCAGTTTTCCAACACAAACGGATTAACCATACCTGCGCCAAGCACCTCTATCCAGCCTGTACCTTTACATAGCGAGCACCCCTTGCCACCACAGTTACTGCAGGTGAGATCCACCTCAACGCTCGGTTCCGTAAACGGGAAGAAAGATGGGCGGAAACGCACCTTTGTATCTTTGCCGAACAAATGAGACGCAATGTATTCCAATGTTCCCTTGAGGTCGCACAAAGTAATGTTTTTATCCACAACCAACGCTTCAATTTGATGGAATACAGGCGAATGCGAGGCGTCACTATCCGAACGGAACACCTTCCCCGGGCACACCATCTTGATGGGCGGCTTTTTCTTTTCCATCAATCGTGCCTGCATTGGGGACGTGTGCGTACGAAGCAAAATACTGTCCGTAATATAAAAAGTATCCTGCATGTCGCGTGCGGGGTGATCGTCGGGAATATTAAGCGCCTTGAAGTTGTAGTAATCCGTCTCGATTTCCGGACCTCTAAGCACTTCGAACCCCATTGATGTCATAAGCTCGCATATTTCGTTTTCGATGAGCGTAACGGGATGCAATGCGCCCAAGCTTTTGCAGGATGTAAGACTTACGTCCACCTTTTCTTCCCGCAAGCGACGTTGCATATCCGACGCCTTGAGCGCTTCCGACTTTTCAGCAAACTGTTGCTCCATTTCGTTCCTCAACGCGTTTACTTTTGCGCCGAACGACGGGCGTTCCTCAGCGGGAATGTCCTTGATACTCTTGAGCAAGGCGGTAAGTTCGCCACTCTTGCCCAAATATTTTACTTTAAGTTCCTGCAACTCCTGCAGTGTTTGGCACTTTGCTATCTCCGTTTCAAATGCCGATTTGATTTCATCAATCCTCATAGTCCTCTCCTAAAAATAATCTGACTGTACTTTTATTCCGCAAAAAAGCCCCAAGTTGCTTAACAACTTAGGGCGATAATTACCGCTGTACCACCTAATTTCGAAAGGCACACTGCCTTTCCTCTACGTTTGATAACGGAAACTACCCGCAAACGACTACTTAGCCACTCAGAATTTGAAAACTGTAAGGTTTTGGCAGAGTAATGTCCCGTTATCCTGCGTAATGCCGTGCTTGCAGTACGTCCAGTACAGCTTCACACGTCTTTACTTGGCTAGCAGTCCATTCCATCCGCCAAAACTGCTACGCACCGAAAGGGGTTAGATTGTGTGTAATTGACATCATTGCATTGCAAACTCGTACTTGACACGTACGTGGGCGCAATGGAATGTGACAAGAACGCGCAAGATAAACTCTTTTCGGCTTGCAGTGTTCAAATCCTGAGCGGCTTATTTCACCGCTCGAACTCGGAAGGGAATATCTTTTTACGCAAAGGCGAGGCTTCCACCGTCCCCCGCTCGCTGAGCCGATTGGCTACACTTTGTTTGCCGTAAACTCTTGGTCTTCGTCAACGTTTTCTTTATTGTACCAAAAAAAACGCAACTTGACAATAGAATTTATCAACAAAATATACTTAATTATATTTAATAATAAGTGAAGTCAACTTACGAAAAGGAACTCACTTTTTACAGCATAAGAAACGATTTCATTACGCCGAACCAAGCACCAGTCCACCCTGCAAATAGGTGTCGGGAACCTTGCCGATAATAAGGCTTTCACTAAGCAAAATCGGCGTTACCGTTTGAACCTCCACGTGCGAGGTGGGCATAATCAAATCCACGCAGCTAGACACGTTTACGTATATCCTGTGTAACGTTTGATTTATTCCCGCAGTTTCGAAAACCGATTGAAACGTACAGCTTACGTTTCCGACGGGGGAAACGACAACGTTAACAGTAGGACCTTTTTCCGAAAGTAGGGGAACACCCGAAAGCGTACCGATAGGTATATCCACGCTAAAAGACTTCAATTCGCCAATCTTTTTTTGCGATAAAATGGCTGTGTTGCGCGCAAAGGTATTTACCAATGCGCTGTTAGCGGAAATCATGACAATATCGTTTTGGCTGTTCTTTTCCACTGTGAAGAAATCGGAGTAGCTGTTTACGTCGGACAATATTATGCTTACCGCCTCATTGATAGCCAACGTCGTTTCCGCTTTGAGCCTGGTTTGCGCGACATCCAGTATTGCAGGCGACAAAGAACGCCAGTAAATCCACAGCGCCAAAACAATTGTCAATATAATTACTACAATCAAAAAAGAGACAAGCCGTCTGATACGTTTTCGTCTCTTTCGTTGCTTGGCGTCTCTGTTTACAATAGAATACCGTGACATACGTTTACCTTGCCACATTATATTCTAAGTTTTACACAAACGTTACTATTTCTTTTTAGTTCGGGGACGGAATATCACCGCGACAAGATATCCTGCCACTATTGCTATACTAATGCCTGTTGCACAGGCAGCAAGTCCACCCGTCAACGCACCGTATATTCCATCCTGTTTGGCAGCTTTGACAGCGCCTTTAACCAACGCACACCCAAATCCGGAAATTGGGACGCTTGCTCCCGCCCCTGCGAAATCGACAAGTTTACTGTACAAGCCGAATCCTTCCAAAATTGCACCCGCAATCAAAAATAAAACTAATATTTTGCCATTTGTCAGGTGCGTATAATTGATAATAATTTGACCGACAAGGCATATTCCACCGCCCACTAAAAACGCCTTTACAAACATTAAAAATGTATCCACTATGCTGTAACCTCCACCAAATGTGTAATTGCAGGGATGCTATCCCCTTGAAAGGAAGTAGTAGGACTCATAAGCGCACCCGTTCCCGCGAGTAAAATACGCTTGTATTCTCCCCTGCGAAGCCTTCCCAAAAGCACGCTGTTAAATACCAACGCCGAGCAAGCAGCGCCACTACCGCCCTGATACGTTTGCTGTTCATCCCAGTAAAGTGATGCGCCGCAATCGTGAAGCTGTGCCGAAATATCATACCCTTCCTGTCTTGTCAGATCCATAAGTATATCCGAACCAAGCTTGCCTAAGTCACCGGTATATATAACGTCGTAGTCGGACGGAGAACTGTCGGTATCTTTAAAGAACGTCACCAACGTGTCACATGCAGACGGAGCCATGGCGGCCCCCATATTGTTAGCATCCATTATTCCGTAGTCAACCACACGCCCTATTGTTGCACGGGTAACCCTTGGGACAACCGTTTCGGACCTATTTGACAAAACGGTTGCACCAACGCCCGTTGCCGTCCATTGAGTAACGGGCGAACGAAGCACACCCAGTTCAAGTGGGTAACGGTACTGTCTTTCCGCTGTGGAAAAGTGACTTCCTGCACCGCACACAACGTTTTCCAAGCCGTTATTTAACATGCAAGAGCCAATAATCAAGCTTTCAACAAAGGTTGCACATGCGTTATAAATGCCAACAAAACCCGCATGCTGTTTGCGTGCAGCAAAGGATGCCGAAACAATCTGATTGAGTAAATCGCCGGCTATTACTGCATCTATATCACACGCTGTTAAGTTTGCCTTGGCAATTGCGCCGTCTATTGCGTGCTCGAACATTTTTCTTTCAGCACGTTCAAATGTTTTTTGACCGAACATATCGTCCTCAAGCGCATGATCGAAAAAGCCCTTGTACCGACCGTCGTTTTCTTTGGGACCTGCTACAGTGTAGCCTTCCAAAATATGAGAGTTAGCAAAACTCAACGTTCTTTTCTTATAAACGCCCATACTATCCCCCGAAAACAAGCGTTAATAACGCAACAATTACGGAAATTGTAACACCGTTTACAATTACAGGGCCCGCAACCAAAAACATTTTGGCGCCGACGCCGTAAATATATCCCTCGGCACGAAATTCCAGTGCCGGGGACACTACCGCATTGGAAAAGCCCGTAATAGGTATTGTGGAGCCTGCACCTGCGAATCTACCTATATTGTCGTAAACTCCGAAACCGGTCAAAAGCGCCGCGATAAAAACAAGCGTACCCGAAGCAAGAACAGACGCATCCTGATCGTTAAACCACAATGAATATAATTCAATAAAGGCCTGTCCAATTGAACAAATTATTCCGCCTATCAAAAAAGCCCAAAACATATTTTTCCAATGCGAACTTTTAGGCATTTTTTCAAATACGTACGATTTGTAGTTATCCTTGGTTATTTCCCTAGTCACTTCCATACATTCACCTACTTTTTAGCGATCGGTTCTTCCTTGACCTTCAAATCATATTGTATAGGTTTGCAGGATTCCCTTTCGTCGCTATTACTACCGAAATTTTTGTTTTTAGGATATTTCATAACAGAATTATTGGCAATAATGCGCGTAAATATTCACCATACAGATATTATGTTAGAAATAGTATCTTACATTTTGTAACTATCAATAGTAAAAATCACTAATAAATTAAGTAAAACAGATAGATAATCACGAAGTGAATATAAATTTAAATAAGGCTCGTATTACTGATTTTGCAAATAAAAAAGCTCAGGATATATCCTGAGCTGTTAAATCTAATTATTCAGTCAACCTTTTTAACATCCTCTCCAACGAGGAAATCGGGCACTTCTTCGACATTATCAAACATTGGTTTTTCCACTACTTCGACAGAAACAGTACTTGTGATTTGTTGCAGCTTATCCAACAGTGTTTCGTAGTCGGGTAAATCTGAGACGTCACTTATAGAGAACCTTTTTAAAAAGTCATCGGTTGTTGCGAAAAGCAAAGGCTTACCAATCGTTTCTTTACGTCCGACGCACTCTATCAAACCAAGGCGCATCAAGTTTTGAACGGAGTATGTACAATCAACGCTTCGTATTTCTTCTATTTCAATACGGGTTACAGGTTGCTTGTAGGCTATTATAGCAAGCGTTTCCAACATAGCGTTGGTAAGTTCTTTTTCCTTGATAGGATTGAGTACCGCTTCCACTTCCTTGACGTATGTAGGGTTAGTAGCAAATTGTAGCTTTTTATTGAAGCGCAACAGATTTATTCCGCTGTCACCGTTAAACTTCGCGAGCAGCTCTGACACAGCCTCGGTAAATTGCTTATCTGTCGCGTTTAGTTTTTCTTTCAAAAACTTTTCTTCCACCGCCTTACCCGAAACGAATAAAACGGCTTCTATTTGATTACTCAAAAGACTCATAGTCATCCTCCACTACAACCTCGATTCCGTCGCTATCGGGGCGTTTTTGTATAATGATATCTTCAAACAGTTCGGCTTGAGTTGCTGTAATTATCTGAAGCTTTAACAGTTCCAACATAGCTAAAAACGTCGTTACTATTTCGTTTTTACTAGCGGTCGGTTCAAATAATTGACTCAACATAAACTTATCTTCGGTTTTCAAGACTTCACGTATATAGGCTATTTTTTGCGACACGGAAAAACTTTCTCTTGTAATTGCGCGAGAGACGTCGGCGGCATTTTTCACCTGCATACGCATCAAAAACTTGCCAAACGCTTGCATAAAGCCTTCCACACTCAAGTTTTCCTTGATTACGCTAACTTCCTTACCAACGTTTTTGTCCGGTTCACGGTAAAACCTGTTTACGTTTTCGTGCTCCTTCAATTCGGTAACGATTTCCTTAAACAGCTTATATTCCTCCAGCTGACGAATTAGCATCTTTTCAGGCGATTCCTCATCGTTATTGTCTTCAATTACAATGGGAAGTAACGCACGGGACTTTATTTCCAATAGCGTTGCCGCCATAGACATATATTCGCTAGCCTGATCGACGTCCAACTCTGCCACTTGATCCATATATTGCAAAAATTGATCGGTTACTTGAGAGACAAATATATCTTTTATTTCAATCTTGTTTTCCTTGACTAAAGACAACAAAAGATCTAACGGACCTGCAAAATTGGTCAGTTTCAGTTCCAAAACAGACTTTTCTTCGTCAAATATATATTGTTGTTGGAGTTCTTCAGCCATTAAAAAATCAACCTCCAAAATTGTTCGAATCCGTTGCGGATGAGTCCGCCCAATCCGCTTACGTACCAATACAGCGGTGATAAATTCGGGATAACGGGAATATATGCGGACAAAAGATTAAGCGCAACGAAGCCGAGCACAATGTAGTAGCTGTATTTACGCAAAAAACGCATAAAACCGTTATCCTGCGAAACAAAACAACTAAGCAAACGGTAACCGTCCAACGGATAAAGCGGCAAAATGTTGAACAATGCAAACGAAACGTTCAACGCCAAAAGCATGTTCATCAACTGAGCGCAGAAATAAACAAAGTAATACAGTCCGTCCTTCATGCCATAGACGTTTACTTTGCTCAAAAGAACCCATCCCATCGCCGCAAAAAATGCAATAGTGATATTTGTCACCACGCCGGCTATGGATACTGTTATAGCGCCCACCTTGCGATTGCGGAAATTGTTGGGATTAACGGGGACGGGTTTTGCCCAACCGAAACCAACAATAAGCATAAGCAACAAGCCCATCCAATCAAAGTGTTTGATGGGATTTAAACTTAGTCTGCCGTAAGCTTTAGCGGTGTTATCGCCGTTCCACAAAGCCACCAAGCCATGGGCTATTTCGTGCAAAATAAGCGCAACAAATAGCGCAACTATGAATGCAACGACATTCAACAAGCCATATCTATCTATTCTTCCGTTACTTGTCAGCAATTGATAAATATACATAGAGTTATTATAACAATATATAGATATAATGTCAAATAAATATATTGTGTAACACCATACAGACATTGATATCCATTCATAGCCACGCTATTGCATTTCACCAAATAAAAAGCATCTGTTGATATTTCCTTTCAACAAATGCTTTTTGGTATTTAATCTTTATCGCTATTTCTGCAATAACAGCACAGCATTTTACTTGCTTTGTAATTTAACCTTCTCGCACCAAGTCCTTTACGTAATCCCAGTATGACTTCGATTCAACATTAGTCTTAGCCACAATATTTATTTGTCCTACGACCGCTCCGTTTGCATCAACCAGTTTTGCAATTCCAACAACGTCACCTTGAGACACCGGCGCCTTGACTTTTTCGGGCAATTCGACTTGAACATTGTAATCAACGCTTCCCTTTTTGCCGAACGCTGTGAGTTTGCCTTCAGCTGCCAGCTCCAAGGTGTCCTGTTTACCGCCTTGCACTGCTACGTTTTCAAGCTTGGTGTTGCCGTCAACGTAAACTTTACTTTCGTAATTTGCAAAGGCGTAATTGAACATCTCGCTTACTTCCTTAAATCGTGTTTGACTGTCATTTGCGCCCACTACTACGGCAATTACACGGGTGTCACCGCGCCTAGCTGTCGCAGCTAGACAGTGTTTCGCTTCGCTCGTGTAACCTGTTTTTCCGCCGTCACAGCCGTCGTAAAAACGTACGAGTTTATTTGTATTGGTCATCTCGGTTACGCGCCCCGACGGATGTGTAAAGTCTTCCATCCAGATATTTGCACAGGTGAAATAATGCGGATGCTTTATCAGTTGCGAAAGCATTACGCCTACGTCCTTGGCGCAGGAATACTGACTAACAGCAGGTAAACCTGTGCAGTTTTCGAAATGCGTATTGGTAAGACCCAGTTCCTTTGCTTTGCCGTTCATGTTTTCAACAAAGTTTTCCACGCTACCGCTTACGTGTTCGGCGACTGCTACACAACTGTCATTAGCCGAACATACAATGATAGACTTGATGAGATTTACCATCTTGTATGCGGCGTTGGCATCCAAATATACTTGCGAACCACCCATAGATGCCGCACGTTGACTTGCAACAATACTGTCGTCCAAGGAAACCTTTCCGCTGTCAATTGCATCGTATGCGCACAGCAAGGTCATTATTTTGGTCATGCTGGCGATTGGACGTTTTTCTGTTGCGTTGTGCTCATAAAGAACTTGACCGTCTGTTGACATTAAGATAGCCTCTTTAGAAGTAATGTTAACAACTGCCGTTTCAGCGCATGCCGTTACGGGAACTATTACGGCTAAGAGCAACATAATACTAAAAGCAAAAATAAGTAATTTTTTCATAATTTCTCCTTGTTTTGCTGTTAGTATCTGCAAATTACAGTTAAGTATGCAAAACACAAAATATCGATAACGTATATCGTATTTATAAAAAAATCACTGCGTAAAACAGTGATTTGAATTATCAAGCCTTCATTGACTAGCCGTTTAGTCTATCGGTAAAATTTTTGGAAGGCTTAAAAACAATAACGCTTTTAGCCGGTATATTGATGCTCTTTTTTGTTTTAGGATTTATACCCTTACGCGCTGAACGTTTTTTAAGTTTAAAAGTACCAACGCCCGTCAAACAGACATCATGTCCCTTTTTCAACTGTTCTTCGATACTTTCCCAGAATGCATCGTAAAATTCGCCTGTTTTCTTCGAACTTTCACCTGTTTTATCTGTTACACTGTCAATAAATTCACCTTTCTTCATTGTTTTACTCCTTAAATTAGCTTTAACATGGTCTATTGTTTGTTTGGAGTATTGACACAAACAATTCAACTTATACACTACATTTCAGTTAAGTTGTTAAATAAATTGCTTACTTAATTTTTTTTAACTTTGTATATCAGATTGTATATACATCACAATAAAGATGCCGACAAAGTTTACTTGTCGGCATCATATAAAAATTGAATTATACTTTATCTTGTAACTTTTTCCCAAACAGATTTCGAACCGCCACCGATACCGAGCTGTTCGCGGATTGTATCAGCGATTACGTCAAAGCCTTTGAGCGTGCCAAGATTTGTAGGGACGACGTCCGTACCGTATATAAGTAACGGAGTGTACTCCCTCGTGTGGTCGGTGTGTTGCTTGTGCGTGGGGTCGCAACCGTGATCGCCTGTTATATACACTACATCGTCGTGATGTAAAACTTTGATAAGTTCCTCAACCTTTGCATCGATTTCTTCCAACGCGGCAGCGTATCCAAACACGTCTCTACGGTGACCGTATTTCATATCTGTGTCAACAAGGTTGACAAAAACGAGTCCGTCGAAACGCTCCTTGGCAATTTCGATTGTCTTGTTAAGTCCGTCAAGATTGCTTTCGGTGTGAATGCTACGCGTTATACCCTGTCCGTTAAAGATATACTCAATCTTGCCAACGGCAACGCTTTGCATGCCTGCTTCCTTGACGTCATCGAGAAGGGTTTTTGCAGGCGGATTCAAGGAATAATCCTTGCGATCGGCGGTACGGGTAAATGGATAATTACCTGTAAATGGGCGTGCAATAACACGACCGACGGCAAACTTGCCTGTGCAAAGTTTGCGAGCCTTTTCGCACATCTCGTATAGTTCCTCGATTGTGTACTTGTCCATATGAACGGCAATTTGCAGTACGCTATCCGCCGAAGTATATACTATTGGGTAACCTGTCTTTAAATGCTCTTCGCCGTAGTCCTTGATAACTTCAGTACCGCTATACGGCTTGTTACACAGCACTTTTGTACCAAGCTCTTTTTCCAACTTGCTGATAAAACTTTGAGGAAAACCGTGCGGAAACGTAGGCATTGGCTCCTTAGTAATAACACCGGACATTTCCCAGTGCCCTACTGTTGTATCTTTGCCCTTGGAAAGCTCCTCCAAACGCGCGTATGCACCTATGGGCATACGGTCGTCATTGTATGTGCCGTCAATGTTGTACAGCCCCATATCGGACAATACGGGCAATTGCATTTCGTATGCGGCGCGAACGTTTTTGAGCGTGTTCGCTCCAAAGTCATTAAATTTCCTGCAATCAGGCATTGCGCCGATTCCAAAACCATCAATTACGAGAATAAAAGCTCTCATACCTTTCTCCCTTCATCAATATCTAATGATATTAACTTTGTATTATTTATTATAACAAAGAAATATTTTTTTTACAATCAAATGACGGCAGTTATTAGACGTAATATTACAAAAAAGCCGATAATCTTGAAAACAAACGCCACCGCAAGTATTGCAAGACACTGTCTTAAATCGCAAAAAGTTTCCCGTATCGAACGGCATGACTCAGGTTCGCAAAAGCAAACTAAACAGGTTAAAAAGTAAAATATTACTTCTTCCACAGAGACAAATATGCAAAACAAAACGCCCCATACAGACCAACACGTAATGGTTGCAACAGTATTAGCCCCAACGTACAGACAGGACACCGTAAGTAATATACAGTTTAAAAATTTAGTTTGCGGGTACACGTTACAAAGAACAAGACATATGTAAAATAATACCGTCCCAAGCAGAAACAAAAAAAACAGCGAAAAACCACCGTTAAACAGTTTTTCGGCATACGTTACTCTATTTTCATACCACCAACCGTATTTGCCGATATTAAATAGCACCACACCTATAACGATACCTACCACTGCGCAAAGTGCACAAATCAGCGCTCTCCACTTGTGATTTCGCATCGTATCCCATATATCTGAACAATTTGACTTTATAAAACGAAAGCAAACCATACCAATAAATATGAGTTGCGTTCTAAATTTATGACGTAAAAATGTTTTATAACAGTATCGTAAATATTTAAAAGGCGGGATTTGTGCCCGCCTTTTTTATTATTGGATATTTTAATTTGTTTTTTTCCTTTTTCGAATAATGGTAATTGCGACAACTACCGCAATTATCGCCAACACAGTAACAGATAACCCTATTACTATAACTAAACCGATGTCTCTGTCTCCGTATTGTGTACCGTCATCGGGTTCGCCTTCAGTTGGGTTCGGTTCGGTAGGATAATTCGGTTTTGGCACATCCGGCTCGGGTTTTGGTTCGGGTTCCGGCTTAGACTCAGTATCCTTATACCCACAAATTGAGCAAGAGCCTTGTTCACCTTCGCTGTCGTGATCGTTTTTTGGCGTTTCATAGTCGCAAATACTGCACTGCTTCCAATGATGAGACTTATCTTGTTTATCTGCAAAATTGTGGCTAACTTTTTCGGAAGATTGACTGCAAACGTTGCAAACATGCCAATGTCCATCCGCGCTTGTACTCCACTCAACGTCAGCATAGTCATGCGCAGCAAGAGATGTTTCAACGGAGTTGTGATCAATAATTTCCTTTTCGCCTTCGTTATCTTCAAACCATTTATCACAACCGTTGCAGGTATAATACGCTGTATGACCCGCATCTGTACAGGTAGAATTTACAGCTTCTACATACGTAAGTTCGTGTTGATGTTCAGGTTCCGGTTCAACAGGTCCCTCTTGTGACGAAAGATATTCATCAATATCCGACTTTGCCCGCGCGATTATTGAATTGATTTCGTTAATAAGTTCTTCTTCATTGAGGTCTGTATCTGCAAGCGAGCGAACGCTACCTTGGGCAGCATTTTTTATTTCACGGACTTGCTCATCCTCATATTCTTGTGCTAAATCTTCGATTTGCCATACACCGTTGTGAATGACAATTTCTTTGCTACATGCAGATATTATTGCCTCGAATTCCGATGAGTCTGCCTCGTCAATTTGGCTTTCGAATTTTTGGTATAATTCATCCGTCCAATTCTTTCTTGTATCAGACAGACAATCATAAATATCTTTTGTCCTTTCGCGGAGCAATTTTTTTGCTTCGGCTTTGGCAGAAGCGATATCTTTCAAACGCTGTTCGGCAATTAAATTCAACGTGTATTCAATTATATCATCAAGGTTAACAATACTGTTTGCATTGCTACAAGCGACACCAACCTCTATCTTGGCACTATTGACTATCTCTTTTACTGCAAGCGTATCTGTTTCCAGTAACAGTCCGTCCAGTAAGTTGCCGACTGCTTTATCGATGATACTGTTAATATTTTTTATAACTGCGGACTTATCGGATACGTCAACAGTTGCATTATTTACGGTGCACGCCTCATCTATATCGCGATAAACCGTATCACTTTCGGAAGGAAGTTGCCCAACACACAGTTTATACAACGTTGCATAATACTGTTTGGCCTGCTGAGCATAAGCGTAATAATATACATCACGTTCCGCCAGCGTAAAGATATCATCGGCGGTCAGGTAATACAGTTCGTCAATATTGACTGTTTGTCCTGTGTTTTTGCTTTCCCAATTGAGGTATCTGATTTGATATTCCTCATATACCTCGCCCGTCGGCAGATTGAGCGGATCGGCGTTAACGTGATACCGTTTTGCAATTACATTGCCATCCTCATCTTGAAAAACTGCCGTAAACAAATCCGTTTTCGTATATATCCTATACTTGTTATCTATGACCTTGCACGTGAAGAAATAGTTACCAAGCAGTCCACCTCTGTTTATGTAGCCGTAATCTACAACTAAATATTGCAAATTACCGAACCGTCTAATCCAATCCGCCCAGTTTACCGATTTATCAATCAAATATTTATTGCTTCCGCAATAAATCGCCTTCAGGTTGGTACAGTACGGCATTGTGTTATCACCAATGGAAGTTACACTGCTCAAATCCAACCACGTCAGGTTACTGCATCTTTCAAAAGCGCCACTCGCAATGGTTTGCGCCGCATGGGTATCCAATGATGTTAATCCGATACAGTTGTATAATGCACCCGTTCCGTATTTCGTTACCGTTTCCGTTTGAATATCTGTCAAAGAAATACAGTTAGCAAAAGCATATGACTCTATCCACGTAAGCTTGGGAGAATACACTACTTGAAGATTATAACAGTCCATAAAAGCATTATCGTAAATATACATAACACTTGGCAAATCCAGCTCTGTCAAGGACGTGCACTCGATAAAGGCATTGGACGCAATGGAATTAACTTCGGGTAGAACAAGTTCCTTAAGCGTCTTGACGTAATTAAAAGCATAATTGCCCACGTACGTAGCGTGATATGCTACAACACGTTCGATGCCTGAGCATCCATAGGCTGTGTAACTCCCCAAATAACTGTATCCAAGCGTGAAGGATGGGAATCCACCCGCGGAAATACTGGTTGCGTTTAATAGAATAAGTTCTTTCAGATTAAAGCAATGGGAAACCGCATACGTTGCGTCTCTTGAACCTAGCGTGACGCTTTCCAAATTCGGGCAGTATCTTATGGGATATTGCAAATTAGCAGCATTTTTGTTACCCAATGAAACATCTGCCTCGCATACAATCGACCGTATATTTAGTCCGTAGAACAGATTGTTGCCAAGCTCCCTTACCAAGATACCATCGACATATTCGGGTATCACAACATCCTGAAGCCCGCTCGTGTACCTTTCCAATATTCCGTTTCGGTTTATCTCAAAGCCTGTACCGTTTGTATTTTTATCTTCATCTTCACCACTGAAATACTCAATTTCGTAAAGTTGGCTGTGCCCCTTAACAAAACCGCTTTCGTCAAACAAATAAATTACAAAACTCAGATGCGTAGATTCGTTCAGCCTTATCTCCCCAGTATATTCGTAACGATTGCCACAAATCATTGGATATGAACCGTCCAGTGTATAATACACTTTGTAGTCCATGCCCTTGTAATCAGGGTTATTATTTGTTATACCAACAGAAATTGTACCGTCGAAGTGATACGGTGTCCCTACCTCACCGAATGTCAGCGTCGGAGTTGTAGTCAGTTCCACATCTGCAAGGGCAAGATCCATGCTTGGAACGCCATACCCGAACAGATTGTCCCTGCCCGTAGCACCGAGATCGTAAGTATTTGATTTAATCAGCTTTTCTACCTTTGCCGCGTCGTAGCCGTCACCCAAATACGTTGCATATAAAGCGACAAGCGCTGTAGCGTGTGGCGTTGCCATTGATGTACCGCTAAGGTAAGCATACGTTCCGCCCGTTGTGGAAATTAGGTAATCTTTCGAATAGTTATATCCGTCGGGAACACAGCTCAGCACGTTTGTCCCCGGAAGGCACAAGTCAACGTTGCTTCCGTAATTCGAGTAGTAGGAAACAAACGGAAAATTTTCATAAACAGCATTTTGCGAGAGTGCCGAAACAGTCAGCGCTGACGGGCAATTTGCAGGGAAATACTCCTCTGCATAGTAGCTTTCGTTACCGGCGGCAACTACAGACATAATGTTATCCTTAAAAGCCTCATCGAAGTATAACGTACTTTCCTTCCCTGTACTATCTGCAGCCAGACTCATATTCATAGCAACTATGTTTAGTCCCTTCTGCTCTTTCAAATCCATTATGTACTTAATCCCCATCATGATATCGGAGATATCGCCTGAACCGCTGGAGTCAACGGCTTTGATGGGAATAATTTTTACATTGTCGGGCGTAAGGTCAACAATCGTCCCAGCTACGTGGGTACCATGCATGTGATCGTCTTCGAAATCGTATTGGCTCTTACCGTTTATGTACAGTTGGCTTCGGTAAAAGCTCTTTCCGTATTCATAAGCAATCCTGCCCTGCAAAAATTCGTTATCGGTATCTATTCCCGAATCCAGCACCGCAACGTAAACGTCGGGTATGTTTTCGTTAGAACCGTATTTTTGCATGATGGCATCCTGATAACTGTCAACGCCTAAAATTTCCGCACCCCAAGTAAGATGGTCGAGAACAAGCACGTCCTCATCCATTTCAGCAGTTTCTTGTTGAGTTTTCAATACAGAGTCCGGCATAGCGGATTCTACGTATTTCAAGGAATTATAGTACGTAAGGGCTTTTTGCGCTTGAGCGTTGTTATCGTATTGGAACACGTACATATCGCCATATCCAGATACTGACGCAATACAATTTTTATCTTCTATATTTCTCTTTGAGAAAACAATTATTCTGTTTTCGTTAGAATAGTTTTCGTTTATTTCAATCAATTGCTTACAGTATGTATCGAAATCCAACTGTGAATTGTGCCATTGACCGCCTAAAAGCACCGGAAAGGTAGCAAGAAACAGCGACAGCATAAACGTGCCTATGAGTACCAACAATATTACTTTTTTACTTCGGTTTAAATTGTACTGCATAATTGTACCCTTCCTTTTTAAGATAAAACTATATAAACGTAGTTACTTGGTCTTTTTGTTACGGTAGATAACAACAAATATCAGCAGTCCCAACACGACAACAACACCAATTCCAACACCTACTATTACACCGATTTTGTTACGACTCGGCGAGGGAATGTCGTCACCGCTCGGACTATCTTCGCTTGGGTCCTGCGGTTCAGTTGGACCTTCCGGATCGGGTTTCGGGTCGGGTTCAGGTTCAGGCATAGGATCAGGTTCGAGTTCAGGCTTAGACTCAGTATCCTTATACCCACAAATTGAGCAAGAGCCTTGTTCACCTTCGCGGTCGTGATCGTTTTTCGGCGTTTCATAGTCGCAAATACTGCACTGCTTCCAATGCTGAGACTTGTCTTGTTTATCTGCAAAACTGTGGCTAACCTTTTCGGAAGATTGACTGCAAACGTTGCAAACCTGCCAATGCACGTCTGCGCTTGTACTCCACTCAACGTCAGCATAGTCATGCGCAGCAAGAGGTGTTTCAACGGATTTGTGATCAATAATTTCCTTTTTGCCTTCGTTATCTTCAAACCATTTATTGCAACTGTTGCAGGTATAATACGCTGTATGACCTGCATCTGTACAGGTAGATTTTACAGCTTCTACGGGTGTAAGCTCATGCCTGTGTTCAGGCTCAGGAACAATAAGCTCTATCAGAAAAGCAGTTTTGACGTAGTTTTCGCAATCTTCACCGACATACATCACCGTAACTTGCATCTTGCCAGGTACAAGTTGGGTGCTTGGAGATTCCCATGCCCAATGTGCAGGCAGTTGAATATCTGAAAGCAATTCCATATATGCCGTTGCGCTGAGATTGGCGAATTCATTCGGAAGATTTGGACTTTCTGCCCTTCGTATGGTAAATTCGGACACGGCTTCAGCACTCATGTAATTATCCGTTTCCGCCATTTCTGCGCGAATGAAATATGTTCCCGCATTTACGGGAATCTGCGAATCAAACGGACCGTCATACGACTCTCCGTAGGAATACGTTACATTTCCTTTTTCCATGCCGTAATCGGAAACAATAGGAGATTTTGATACTTCACCGTACGTCCAATCGTCAATTTTCACATTGAAGTTTGTGCGCAAAGCCTTGGCTATTGTGAACGTAGTTTGCAAACTGCCGTTATACTTGCCATTTCCAATAACCTTAACTGTCGCTACTCCGGCGTTGATATTATTTTGATACGTGACGGTATAATTCTCGGACGGTACCGTTATACCGTTTAATATCACGGTTACATCGGGCGTATGCTCATTACCTGTATAAAAGTAAGTCATATCGGAAAGTTCAAGCGCACCGTTTGAAATATCAAAACTTTCTTCCTCCGGTTCACTGTTGACTGTATGTGCTTTGATACACAGCAAACCATTTATCGCTATGCCTCCCATCGGCGAATAGAGATTATCCCATTTCCCTTGATCATAAACAAATGTCATTGTACCGCTACGGTAAGCAAAAAAGTCGTAAATGACACTTCCTCCGGTAACCTTTACCAAAATGGTAAAATATGTATCTATATCCAATTTCGGCATTTGGGCTATCGGTATTGTATATATTCCCGTATGTGGCACAGTGCAAGTTGCCGTTGCAACAAGTTCACCTTTTTTGGGATTGAATGTAGAACTGTTGCTACTGTATTTAGTGGCCGCTTCATCTACGTTGGCGAAAATAGATACGTCAACGCGAGCGTTTGTCCCTGCAACGCCTACACTTACGCTCTTGAGATATTCATTAGTTTCACTGCCCTTTTGTGCTTTGTAAATTGCAGCGTACTCGGCACTATCGGCATCGCTTGGATTGCATGAACTGTAACCCTTAGCACTGTAAACTAAATCCGAGTAATTATAGCACCAGTCATATTCATCAGCTGACATCATGTCAAATGCCGTTATTTCGTACAAAACCGAGTCGTATGACAAATAACAATACCCGTTTTCGAACTCATCTATACCGTAGCTGTTTTTTACTATCCAGCCTCCATTACGTTTTGGCGTTAATCCATTGGGATGAAAGAATGCACTCTTGTCAATGTTATCGTCCCAACCGACGATAAAACTAGCGTGGTCGTTGGAACCGGTTGCATACAAATAAGTCTTGTTCATCAAGCCCGAATGGTATGCAAACGCTACTCCGCCGTATGTTGCAATCAATTTCTTGATTTCGGAAACATCATTGCTGCAATTTATCGCGTTGCGTAGAAAATACGAGGAATATCGCTCTTGCGGTTCTTCGCTCGTTATTTCACCTTCTTGATAAATTCCTTGCCCGCGAGCGGCAAACTGCGTCACCCACGAAATTGCTCCCTCAGTGTTCCAATCGATTGATTTGTCGTTCTTTCGGTTTTTATCGGTGTCCGCAAGATTAAGAGGGTCATCCCACTTACCGTGTTCCGCCATTGAAAACTGCTTTTCATCAAGATCGATAGTATCCTTGGTTTCGTTAGTAAAACCCTGACGCAATATGTTTGTTTCCATGGCGGCAAAAGAGCCATATACCCAACAAAGATTGGTATTTCCTTGATTTTTAACGCTTGTCACAATACCGTAATCATTGCTGTTATATTGATCCCAAGTGACAATGTGTTCGGTTGGAGTTAAACGCAACTGCTCAAGCGTTTCTACGTCCTCCCTTGTTGCAAAACTATCCGTCTCACAATAAGCTACCAAAGTGCTATGACTTATAAAGCCAACAACTGTAGATAAAATTGCAACCAAGGATATGAGAATAGAAATCAGCCTGTTTCTTACACTTTTCATTCGTCCACCTCGATTTTACGTGTAAAACGCTGCTTCTCGGGAAGAATGACATGGCATGCGGATATAGATGCAAAAGCCGCAGCGTTATCTTCTCTTGGCGGTGTTTCAAAAAGGTTGTTGCTGATAAATGAATCGAACTGGGAAGAATAATTGCTACCCGATACCGATTCGAATACGTAACCGCCGCTGTCTATAAAGACATTTAGCGGGTAACCGCTCCTCCCGAACATTTTGCCGTAAACGGCGCTCCTGTCATCAACAAAGTAGAAAGTGTCGGGATATTTAAAGATACTAGCAGCTCCGCTCCTGATACTTGCAGGATCGTCCTTTCCATTAAAACAGACAACAGCAAGGTCATCATTATATTTCTGGGCGAGGCGCGCAATTGTTGGCGCTTCCGATTGGCACGGACCGCAAGCATTGTAATAGAAATTAAGCCAAACCACTTTCTTCGTCTTAAGCAAATCACTCAGCCAAACCACATCGTTGTCAATCGTCGTGAATGAAAAATCGTTAAGAACTGTTTTCCGTTTACTGCCGTCAGGCATTGAACCTTGCCCGAGGTAAGAATACAGGTGAATAGTAATGCTGGGATATTTATCGGGTGTATCGTACGGATAAGTTCCGTCCGCCTCGGAGATTGTGTACTCGCCGTGTACGAACCCTTCTGGTACGTCTGCAAGCGTAACAGTGTACGTTCCGAAGGAGAGGCGTCGTTCAAATAGGTAATTTCCCTGATCATCTGCGAAACAATAGCCTGAAGCGACCTGTACGCCATTAGCATTCTTTATTATTACTATGGGAAGTTTTGGCGGCCTATTTTTTTCACCGTGCACAACATAGATTCGGAAATATGCTTCGCTTATAAGTCTTGGAACCGACTGAATATCCGTCCTCGAATTGCATTTGTAGTTGACGCAATGTCTTGATTGTACTCCCTCCTCATAGAGCGTCGGGAGCTTATCTATCGTAAACTCATCACTGTATTTATGCCCGGTAGCAGGTACAATCTCGCGATAAGAATCGCCACACACAGCACATTTGTTGAGATTTTGCCCTGTAGATTCACAGGTCGGCTCCGTAAGCGGAAAGCCACTTGCTTTCGTATGTCCTGTTGCAGGAATTACGTCAGACGTGAGTGTAGCGCTGCATAATTTACAGGTTACGGATCTAATTCCGTCTTCCACACAGGTAGCTTCCTTGATGATTTTTATATCCGTCCAAACATGTTCAAGCGCGGGAATATCTGCTTTCTCTACTTTTTTGCACAGCTCGCAAGTGCGCGTTTTCTCTCCTGCTACACCGCATCTGGCGGGCAAGGTTTCGGTATAATCCGACCATTTATGTTCCAGTTTCGGTATTTCAAGCTTTTCCTCGGCATGACATAAACTACATGAGCGAGTCTTCTCACCCGACTTGTTGCATGTTGCAGCTACTGTTTCGGCGTAATCCGACCATACGTGCGTAAGAGCAGGAATTTCTATTTTTTCTTCGCTACTGCATAGTTCGCAAACGCGCGTTTTCTCTCCTGCTACACCGCATCTGGCAGGCGAGGTTTCGGTATAATCCGACCATCTATGTTCCAGTTTCGGTATTTCGGACTTTTCCTCGGTATTACATAAACTACATGAGCGAGTCTTCTCACCTGACTTGCCGCATGTTGCAGCTTCTGTTTCAGCGTAATCCGACCAAACGTGCGTAAGAGCAGGAATTTCTATTTTTTCTTCACTGCTACACAGATCACAAGTGCGAGTTTTCTCACCTGCTACACCGCATCTGGCGGGCAAATTTTCAGTATAGTCTGACCAAATATGTTCAAGTGCGGGAATTACCTCGATATCTTCATTATTGCATATGGAGCATGTACGCTTCTTTTCACCCTTTATCTCACATTCGGCAGATTGTATAATTTCAAAGTCGGACCAGTTGTGCCCTGCTAAAATTGTCTCCTTTTCCTGATATCCACAGCGCAGACAGGTACGCGCCTTTTCACCGTTTGTTTCGCAGTCAGCAGCCGTAAGTATTTCATAATCTCCGAAATTATGAACATGAACACCGCAAGCCGAAAGTGCGCCTATTGAAATTAACAATAAGCAGATAGCAAAGCTTAACAATAGAATTTTGAATATTCTTTGCTTCATAATTTCACGCCTCCTTTTATGTGTTACAGCTTGATAATGCAAAATCGGTTATCTGAAGTAACCGTATATTTTGTGTTGTATAGTTCTTCTGTTCCTTCATTGGAATAAACTTTTACGTCGTAAATACCCGTGTTGAGTTCAATATCAGCAATGTTGCCGTTTTCGAAAGACACAGGTCTGCACAGCTTATCGTCACAAATTTGAACATCCAAGTCGGCAACGGGCGTATCCGTTATTACGATTACGGTAAAAGTGAAATTAAATATCTGAGTAAAATCGTTATATTTTGCTTTTTCGAGAGTAATCGTTGCTTTCTTTGTGTTTTCAGTAAGCAGGACCGAAGAATAACTTATCTCCTCGGATAAACCGCTCAGCGTTGCTATATAACTGTCACCCTTCTGCTCGAAAAAAACTTTGCCTCGCGACAATTTCTTTTCGCTTAACATTTCGCCATCCATAGAATAAATGCAAACGCTTAATCGACTCGTATCAACCGCAAGATTGTTTGCGTCAACAGTAATTTCATAAGTGACGTTTGCGGACGTATCCCCATTATTCCCATTAGAATTCGTGTTAGGTACACATGCAGTTATGCTAAACGTTGCAACAATTGCAAGCAACAATATTAAAAATAGATTAGCGATTTTCCTCATACTGTAGATTTCCTTATCATTAAACTTCATCGCAACGAAAAGATTTTTGTGTTAATCTTTCATTATTATGCAATAAACTATAGCTCGGTTATTTAAATATATTTATTCAAGATAATAATATAATAAATGACTACTTCTGTCAAGACGTTAGATTACCTCAATACTTGCTAAACGCAACGTGAATTAAAAACGAAGTCTATACTTTGCTTACAAGATGATAAAACCTAAACAAAAACACGGATTATTTATATTTATATCTGAAACAAAAAACGGTCAAATAAAGCTTTTAGCTCAATTTGACCGTTTTGGTTTGATAAATGTTTTATTTATTCAGTTTGTACTTGATTATTGTTTGTTGACTATTACATCGCCAACGTAAAAGAAAAGGAGGTAATTAAACGTTAGCAAAAATACAACTTACAAATTTGTATGATTTTGTAAACGGTTTGCTAATTTGTTAACATCCATTTGGCATAAATACCGTAGCCGCGTGTCGGATCGTTGACAAACACGTGGGTCACCGCGCCGACAAGCTTACCGTTTTGCACTATCGGACTTCCGCTCATACCCTGCACGATACCGCCCGTTTTACTAAGCAGCTCCTTGTCTGTCACATGGATAATCATACCTTTGTCATCGCGCGAGTTTTGCGGGGTTGCCTTGACAATTTCTATATCATAGCATTTACGCTCGTTGTCATCCAATGTACAGTAGATTTGCGCCTTACCGGGGGTGACTTCGCTTATATCCGCAACAGGGGTCAACTCTGTACAAAATTGCGGAAGATTGTTAAAGCTACCGAAGGCGCCGAATTTGTTGTTTGCGTAGATATTGCCGGTACGTTTATCAAAGCAAAAACTACCCTTCAGCTCGCCGGCGGCACCTTTTTGTCCCTTTTCAATCCCATCAATAGTACACCCGAACACGCCACCGTTTTTGCAAGATACAATGGAGCCTTTGGGGTCTGTAATAGGATGCCCAAGACTACCGAATTTCAGATTCTTACGCACATAGGTCAACGTTCCTATACCGCTGGAGGAATCACGCGTCCACAAGCCAAGCCTATATTGCCCTGCCGTCAAATCCTTTTGCGGAGTGATGGTCGTTTCCTTCATTTCGCCATCCCTAAGAAATTTGAGGGAAAGTTCTTGTCCTGCCGACTGCTCGGCAATTTCCGATAACTTCGCCGAACCGTAAATTTTACGTCCGTTAAACTCAACGATGACGTCATTTATTTCAATACCCGCAAGCAATGCAGGACAGCATAACGAGCCGTCCTGAGCAACAAATTCGTTGAGTCCAATAACCGTTACACCGTCTCCGTCGATTGTTATGCCTAGCGGGTAGCCACCCAAATAAACTTCTTCGTCTATCTTGGCGGTACTGTTGTTGCCCCAAAACAAACTGCCGAAGTCATTCAAAATATCATCCACGCCTTGATTGGCTGAAACGTTTACTTCCGTTGCCACCGTTTCCGATTCTGCTTCCGCATAAATAAACGGTACGCACAAAATTATCTGCAAAAGAAATATTACAACGTAAAGTAACAGTATCGATTTCCTCATAATCACCTCAAAACACTACGATTATTGTGTGAATTTAGGCAACTATTATTCATCGGTTGCGCAACTTGCTATTTCAGGCTATTTTTGTAATTGGAAGACCAGTCAAGCAACTCCTTGGCGTTTATAATAGCATGCTCGCCAACGCTACCCATCAAGCGGGATACTTCCTTGGCGCGAGATTCGTAATCGGTAAGAATATCAACTGAAGTATGGGTTTTACCGTCACGCTCGAATTTGTGTATGTACATATTTACGTCCGCCATCGCCACGATCTGTGGAAGGTGGGTGATCACAATACATTGATAGCCGTTTTGCTTATTTGCGGAAACGTTTGCAAGCTTATTTGCCACCATTTGCGCCATATTGCCGGAAATACCCGTGTCGATTTCGTCGAAAATCATGGTAGGAATTTTTTCCGCTTGGGCTGTGATATTTTTTACTGCAAGCATAAAGCGAGACATTTCGCCGCCCGAAATAACCTTCGACAGCGGTTTCAGCGGCTCGCCGACGTTTGCCGACATCAAAAATTCCACCTTATCAAACCCATCGGAGGAGGGAGATAAACAATATTCCTCCAATGTAGGTTCAGCGTTAAAACTGACCTCGAAATGCGTTCCGCGCATTCCAAGATCGTTTAATTCCTGCATGATACGCGAAGCGAGCTTTTGCGCAGTCGCCTTACGCTCTGCAGATTTCTTTTGAGAGAGCGCATACATTTGCGAAAGTATTTTATTTTTTTGTGTGTTAAGTTGCTCTATACGTTCGGCGGAGTTAACAAGATTGTCGTATTTTGCCTTCGACTGCGCAAGGAAGTCCAACACTTCTGCAACGCTTCCACCGTATTTACGCTTGAGTTGACGGATATGCTCCAAACGGGCTTCCATCTTATCCGCTTCGGCAGGGCTAAAATCCATTTGCGACACAATATCTTCAAGCTGCGAACTGACGTCTTCGATTTCCAGTCTGGCAGATTGCAAACGAGTATCCAATTCGTTAGCTGTATCTTCCAGCGAACTAACCGAGCGCAATGCGGCACAAGACTGTGAAATTTGGGATATGGCCCCGTTTTCGCCACTAAGCATTTGGCGGGCTTGTCCAAGCGCCGTTGACAGCTTTTCTACATTAACCATGCGCTTATGCATGGCAAGCAGTTCTGTTTCTTCTTCCTCGCTCAAATTTGCCGAACTTATTTCGTCAATTTGGTATTTCAAAATATCTATCAACCGCTCTCTTTCGGAGTCGCTTCCACCATAGGATTTGAGTTCGCGATTGACGGCGGCAAGCTGTGGAGCGTAATCGGTTTTGAGCTGAACGTCAACACCGTTGAAATTGCAAAAAGCGTCCAGTACCGACAGTTGATTTTTTTCATTTAACAAAGCCAGATGTTGTCCCTGTCCGAAAATATCCACAAGCTCTGCGCACACTTCCTTGAGTATTGCCAAAGTTGCCGTTTTGCCTTGTATGCGAATTTCATTTTTGCCCGCAACCGACATTTTGCGATAAATAAGAATTTCAGTATCATCACCGTAGCCGTATTCGGAAAGTTTTGCAATGACGGGCGAGTCACCAGTCACTTCGAAAAGCGCTGTTACTTCTGCTGCGTCTTCGCCGTACTTTATTAAGGTTTTGTCCGCCCTGTCGCCCAAGACAAAGGCAAGCGAATCCACAATTATAGATTTACCGCTACCGGTCTCACCGCTCAAAACCGTTAAACCCTGTTGAAAATCCAAATCAAGGTGGTCAATTAGCGCAATATTGTCAATAACTAAATTTTTAATCATGTTTTCCTACGTATTACTTTTCAATAAACAAGCCCCGAAGAACTTATATGCGCAAATACATTTAGCTCTTAAAATAGTTCTGAAATTTTTTGTTTTACCGTTAACGCATCACGCGAACTGGCGCAAACAATCAACACAGTGTGTCTGTCAGCCAATATACCAACGGCTTCACTCAAGGTTAACTGCTCAATAGCACCCGATACAGCGGGAGCGCTATCACTTATTGTCTTGACAACAACCATATTTTCTGCCGTAACAACTGAAATAACCGCCTCTCTTACTACGTTTAGCAACTTACCGGATAACTTTGTATCCATTGTCTGCTTGGTAACGTACTTGTATTTGTTATCGGAAGTCAACGTCTTAATAAGACCGAGTTCCTTAATATCGCGCGAAATAGTTGCCTGAGTTATATCGAAACCTGCCGTGCGAAGTTCGGAAACCAGTTCGTCCTGTGTTTCTATGTCTTTTGTTGTGATAATATTCAATATTTCTGATTGACGTGATGTTCTAGACATTTTTACTCCAATTTCATTACTATGTCAGAGATAGTATCATATGTTTTAGCGATTCACAATCTAGTGAAGCCTGTTCAAACTGCTGATCGACAGTTGCATGCTTTACAAAACAATCGTTTACACCTATTATTTTAACGCTAACGCCTTTAGCCGACAGATAAGACGAAACACTTTGACCAAAGCCGCCCTGTACAACATTTTCTTCCAAGGTAAGTATTGTTTCATCTTTCGTAATGCTGTCAAGGAAATTGTAATCCAACGGTTTAACCGTCGTTACGTTTACAACTTCCACTTCATCCAAACCAGATGATGCATTGAGTGCACAATCGACTAGTCTGATGCCAACTGCCAAAATTCTAAGCTTACAATGATTAGATGCTTTAACTACGTTCCAACAACCTGTAAAATCACGATTGTCCGAACTTAAATATCTGGGATACCTAATTGCAACAGGGCAATTTTCTTGCATACTTGCTACAATCATTTGCGACAATTGGCTGTATGTTGAAGGCGTCCAAACCTTCATGTTGGGGATTTGCAACAGATAGGACAAATCAAATAGCCCTTGATGCGTCTGTCCGTCCTCCCCGACAAAACCTGCTCTGTCAATTAAAAATGTAACAGGTAAATTTTGTATTGCTACATCGTGTAATATCTGGTCATAACCACGTTGTAGAAATGAAGAATATATGGCGACAAACGGTCGCGCACCACCTTTCGCCAAGCCTGCAGCAAACGTAACTGCATGCTCCTCGGCAATACCCACGTCGTAAAAACGGTCTGGATATTTTTCGTTAAATACCGATAATCCTGTTGCTTTAGCCATAGCTGCGGTGATTGCCACAACCTCGCTATGCTCGCTTGCGAGCTTACACAGTGTGTCACCTACTACAACAGAACTTTCCAATAGCGTTGTATCTGTACCGTACTTGTTAACGGAGTGATAGCCTTCGGGATCCTTTTCCGCAGGCTCATACCCCTTGCCTTTTTTCGTCACAATTTGTAAAACGGTTGGCTTTTTTACGTTTTTCTTGATTTTTGTAAGATAATAAACCAAGTCCTTAATTTCGTTACCGTCAATAATACCAATGTACTTAAGGTCGAAGTTATCGAAGTAACTGTTACGCACATATCCCAGTTTTGCGCGACGTTTACACCATCGCAAAAATTTATACGAAGGCTTGCCCACAAGAGGAATTCTCAAAAGAAACCTCTTAAGCCTTTCCTTGTTGCGGTCATACTTACCCACACGCAACTTGGACATATTCAACGTAGCAGATCCTACGTTGTCGCTTATGGACATGTTGTTGTCGTTTAAAACAATCAACATATTTGTGTCCTTAACATTGTTCAGCGCTTCATAGGTCAATCCGCAAGTCATCGACCCGTCGCCAACAACCGCTACCACGTTGAAGTGCTGCCCAAGTGTATCGCGCGCTTTAGCTAGCCCCAAGGCTGCTGATATGGCGGTACCTGCGTGTCCTGTATTGAAACAGTCACGTTCGTCTTCTTCACAATCGGGGAAACCGCTTACTCCATCCTTACTGCGTAACGAAGAAAAATTCTCACCCCGAGAGGTAAGAATCTTATGTACGTAACTTTGATGACCCACGTCCCACACAATCTTGTCACACTCGTCAAATACGTAATGCAACGCAACGGTAAGCTCCACCACGCCGAGATTACTTGCCAAATGTCCGCCACTAACTAGCACTTCGCTGATGAGTTTTTGGCGGATATCTGAACAAAGTTCGGGCAATTCGCGCACGGTTAGATTCTTCAGGTCTTGAATTGTTTTAACTTTTTCGAGCACTTTATCCTTCCTTTCGGAAAATACTGAGCGTTTTTGCAACGCCGAAGATTATTTTATTTGATTTGTTTACGGCAATACCCTTACCAATAGCCTTTAACGTAATGGTAAGTGTTGAAATAACCGCATAAACCAGCACGGAAATAAGGAAACTTATTTTTAAGTTTTCGACCGGTGACGTTGCAAAGAATACAAGCGTTGCGGCGCTGATACCGGATACTATTCCGCATACGTCACCCACTATATCGCAACAAACGGACGAAACCACGTCACTTTTTTGAGACAACTTTACTGCAAGCTTGGCGCCCTTCACCTTGCGGGATGCCATTGCCAAAAAGGGCTGAATATCACAAGCCGTTGAAGCTGTTCCAATTATATCGAATACCACACCCAACAGCATGATCACAACAGTCAATATCGTTGCCAACCACCATGTCGAGTCATCCAAAACAAGAGTGGACGCCGCGTTGACTGCCGCAGACAAAACGAGCGTTATCAATAAAGCTTTCAACGGCCAAAGATTGCGTTTCTTTTTCTTCTTGCTTGCGCGCTCCTTCGTCTTCTTTTTCACTTCGACGTTTTGTTCATCTTGATTGGTGTTCAAAACGTCTTGATTGTTTTTATTTTGTTGCACTTCTTCCGTTTCTTGTCGCGGAACTGAATCTGTATTTTTCATATTTCTCCATTTCAAATAAAAAAAAGGTGGTGACTCGTCAGATAAACCTTACGGCATAGGTTCAGTAGGGTTTCCCAAGCAGGAACTTCCCGTCGCCGAAGAAGCAGTTTCCTTTTAATCCCACCTATGCGGTGTCACCACTCGCATAACTGAATCGCCACTTAGTCCGTACTATAATCCCTGACAAGCCTGAATTGCAGTCTAGAAGATTTCCTTTGCAGAAACCATCGTACTTTAGTTTCTTTTGCAGAATTCATTTCGTAAAGCAATCGAACTCATATCATTGGCCAACGATACAAGCCGTTCAGTACTCCCAAAATTCCACTCAAAACAAGCTACACTGTACACAGCTTTTTATCACCGCATAGCAGGTTTAACCTCAGAGAGTAATCACTTATTTATAGGTGACTACCCTGTTGAGTCTCCACGAATATTGGGGATAGAGCGTATGCCATTACACCTTACCCAATATCCTTAACTCCCAGCACAAGCCCCCGTTTGGGCAACGAAAGCAAGCACAAGAAGCTTCATCGATGTGCTCTTCGACGGTCTTTTAGGCCCGCCTTCAATACGTCAGTTTCTGACTAGAATACTGCACCACCAAGTTTTTTAATTGTTTGAGCGCAAATGCTCAATGTATAATATACCATATACTGAATATTTTTGCAAATATTTTAAGTATATGTCTATTTCTTGCGTGAAATGTTTTGGTCGCAAAATTCCTTAATAAATGTCAAGTCATAAGGCAACTTGTCACATGCTGCCGTAATTTCGCTATTCAACAGACGAACGTGATCGAACAAATCGGCTTCACTGTACATATCAAGGAAGGATTTTTCACACTTTTTGCTGTCGAGAATATCGTCGATGATCTGATAGCAAACACCCAATTTGCAAGCAATTTCATCAAAAACAGCAACCTCTTCCTCAGTTGCGCCTCCGCACAAAGCACCGCAAACCAGCGCAGCGCGAATTAACGTACCTGTCTTGGCAATAGCAAGCTCCATAGCATCGTCAACCGTTTTTGTTTCGGAAAACAAATCCAAAGACTGACCGTGTACAAGCCCCATAATACCGCTCATTTTAAACATATATGCGCATGCAGCTTGATAGTTTTTGTTAGAAAGAGGCCCCTTAAGTGCCGTTTCCATAGCAAGGTTAAGCAAGGCATCGCCCGCCAATACGGCAGAGGCTTCGCCAAATTGCATATGACACGATCTTTTTCCACGGCGCATATCGTCGTTGTCCATACATGGAAGGTCGTCGTGAATAAGCGAATAGGTGTGAATGAACTCCAACGATGCAGCCAGCGACTTTGCACCTTCATTTATTCGTTTACCCACCGCCTTGGCTGTTGCAAGCAAAAGCATAGGACGAAAACGTTTACCGCCGGAAAACAGGCTGTACTCCATTGCTTGCTGAACCTTATCACGGGTTTTGGGAAGATAACTTCTCAGGATTTCATCTATGTAAGCTACTGTTATATCAGTCTTCATCGGTTATTTTCCTCACTTTTTCCTGTAATACCACAAGTTTTCCCTTGCAGTCATTTAGCGCAATCATGCATTCACTTGCCAAAACAATGCTCTGTTCAAAGATTTCCAAAGATTTATCCAAAGATACATCTTCTTCAATCTGATTTGCCAGTTCGTCCAATTTGGCCAATTTTTCTTCAAGGTTCATTTCTTATTTGCCTCCTTGCGTGTTACGGTTGCATCTAACTTACCGTCTTGCAACTGTATCTGAACGTTACTACCTACTTTAACTTGATTTACCGACTTAACAACCCCGTTTTCTGCCGAAACGTAACCGTATCCTCGCTTTAAAATACTCGCAGGGTTTAGTGTTGACAATTTATTAGCCGTCTTGTCTAACCGAACGGAAATTTGCTCATATTTGTGTTTGGCAGAATTTTCTATATCGCTTAAGCACTGAACAACTCTGTTTTGCATTACACCGAGTCGCTTGTCGATACCCATTTGCAATACTTTGCAATCGTAAACAATGCGCTGTTTGTTTTGATCTAACTTAGAAGATATATTGCTACTTATTTTATCTAAATAAGCTCTTAATCTCACTTTTTCCCGTTCAACGTCCAAAGTAACAAATTCGGCAGCCTCACTGGGCGTGACTGCGCGTTTGTCCGCAGCAAAGTCACATAGCGTGAAATCTATACCGTGTCCAACCGCCGAAACAACAGGCTTGTTGCAATTGGCAACAGCTCTTACGACCGTTTCGGAGTTAAATACAGACAAATCCTCATTTGAGCCGCCGCCACGACCTACGATAACCACGTCAACGTCGGAATTATTGAAGTAAGCAATACCTTCAGCGATTTCCTGCTCGGCGCCAACGCCTTGAACCTTTACAGGATACAAAATAAGATTTGTAAAAGGCTGTCTTCGTAGTGATACGTCGTGAATGTCGCGTATGACAGCGCCCGTCTCACTTGTAACTATGCCGATTTTCCTAGCGCAATGCGGAACCTGTTTTTTCCTATCCTCGTCGAAAAGTCCTTCCTTTTGCAACTTTTCTTTGAGTTCAATGAACTTGAGGTAAGCAGCACCCGTGTTGGTGGTTGCTGTAACACGTCGCGCAAATAGCGATACACTACCCGTCCTTACGAAGTAATTGACGTTTCCCTCAACCACAGCGACAGTTCCCGTCACAGGTTCGTTGGCATTGGACCCGTAACAAAAACAGTTGATTGCGCCGCCGTCGTCCTTGAGAGAAAAGTACCACCCCTCGCGAGCGCGTTTAACGTTAGTGATTTCCCCGCATACGGACAATTCACCAAGTACGCCGTCCATTTCAAACAGTCCGCGTATATAGTTATTAAGTTGTGTAACTGTAATCGTCATTTAATTGCGTTAACTAAATTTTCAAATAATACTGCTCTCGTAACAGGACCTACTCCTCCGGGAACAGGCGAAACTGCGCTACATTTTTCGTAAACCGAACTTGCAACGTCACCGCAAGTTTTTCCGTCAACAAAGCTCAAACCAACGTCGATAACGATGGATTTCGACGTTACGAAATCTTCCGTTATAAGTCCGGCGACGCCACAAGCAGAAATCAAAATGTCGGCATTTTTGCAAACGGTTGACAGATTTTGCGTCTTAGTGTGACACACGGTAACCGTGGCGTTGCGTCCCAATGCCATCAAAGCAAGTGGCTTACCTACAGCATTTCCCCTACCAACAACTACAACGTTTTTACCTTGGAGTTCCACGCCGTAGTAGTCCAAAAGGCGCAATACCGCCAAGGGAGTTGCAGGACGCATTCCTTCAACACCCAAGTACAACTTGGCAATGGTTAGCGGATTAAGACAGTCAATGTCCTTATTTACGCTTACAAAGTTTACCGCATGACAATACTCTTTAGGCAAAGGCTGTTGCACTATTACACCCGCAACCGTCTCATCTGCGCACTGCTCTTGTACGGTTTGACAAAATTCATCAGGTGTTACGGTACAATTCATCATTATTTGCCGACACAATACTCCAAGCTTTTGAGCACTTTTCACAAGAGAATTGCTGTACTGATTCCAACGGTCGTCGTTAAAACCAACTGTAACCAACCTTATGTCTTTCTCTCGTGTTTTGCCAATTATTTCCTCGTATATTTTGTCCGCGCAAGGCTTGCCGAGAAGTAACTTCGCGCTCATTGTAAACTCCTAATATAAGCAGCGAGTATTCCGTTAACGTAGGAAACGCTCTTTTCCGTTGAGTATTTTTTTGCAAGGGCGACCGCTTCGTTGATTACAACAGGATGCGGGGTGTCCATGTTCCTCATTTCCCACAACGCCAACTCCAAAGCAGCCAAATCCAACCTGTAAATGCGCGACAGCTTGAAGGACTTGGAAAACTCCGCAATAATGGAATCAAGATTTGCCTTGTCGTCAATTACTCCCTGCGTAAGTTCGGTTGCAAACTGCAAGTCTCCCTCGTCTAGTTTGTCCTGATCGAACTGAGAAAAATCCCCGTCAAATTGCTTGCTCATCAAGTACGTATATATTTTGCAAAAAGCCACTTCTCTTGCGTAACTTCTCATAACTACTCCACCGTCTCAATAGACGAAAAACCCTTTGGTTACAAAGGGTTCACGCTGATTTTTAATACTAATTTTCATCAAATTCCACGTCGATAACGTGAACGTTGATATCTTTTACCTTAAACTCGGTATTGTTTTCAATGGCGTTTTTGACCGTGCTCTGAATGCTGCTTGCTACGTCGCTCACTTCGACGTTGTAAGCCAGCTTGACATATACTTCAATGTACATCTCATCTTCGACCACGTCAACCTTGATTGAGTCGCGCGCTTGTTTGGAATTTTCAGGGTACTTTACTACTCCGTCCACATCCCCCAAAGCACAATCGACAATATCGCGAATTATTTCGCTACTGTAAACAAGTCTTCCCGATCCGTCAAATCTATTTATAACTTTCATAGATTGCTCCTATTTTCTCTTTTGTATAATTGTAACACATATTTATAAAAAATACAATATTATACGCAGAGTATTCTTACGTAATCGGGGTCAATTGCCACCTCTGTTGCGATGATATTGTAAATTTTTACTGTATCCTGACGCGTTAACTCGTCGCTATCGACAATAACGCTGATGTTATCCATGCTTGCGTTGACCGTTACCAGAACATCTGCAAAGCCCTGTGCTTTGAGCAAGGTTTCCAGTAACATTTCCGTTTCCATAGCGTCCACGATTTGTTGTTTCTTTGCCAAAGCATTTTGTCTTGCTTCGGCGTACTCGTCTCCTTCCATTGCAAGAATTTGATTGAGTTCTGCAATTTCGTAGTCTCTTGTGGTCTGCCTGTCAAGACGCGACGATGCGAAGAAACTCGTTTGAACGGCGTCAGCGTCTGTAGGCTTGTTGTTTTTAGTGGACAGTAAAGTTACATTCAGTACTGCTGCAACAACCAAAACAGCTACCATAGATACAATAAGAGCAATTTTCTTTCCTTTTGACATTTTCGTCCTCCTAACTTTTATATGTGAACACCTGTACGTCCTTTTGCTGAACGTTGAGCAGCGTTACAACCACTTCTACAATTTTTAGTTTCACCACAGGATTATCTGCGCCTTCTGCAACTACTACCACTCCCAAAATAGTTGGCGGAAGCGTCTTGACAACAAGCGGCTCACCCTTAACAGATACGATACTACTAGTCTGCTTGGTTACACCGTTTGAGGTTGTGGTTACCGTTTCGTATGCATAGACATATTCTTCGTTGCTACTATACGATATAGCAACCGATGCCTTACCGCAACCCGCAATGTTTTCTATTACGCTACAAATCTTATGCTCCATTTGGCTGATATATGTATCATTTGCAGAAGATTGTGATTTGTTTTTTGTTCCTGCTCCGACAAAGACTATCAGGATAACTACCAGCGCCAAAACCAGCGCCACATATATCTCGATATTCTTGATAGATTTGAACTTGGCAAGTATCTTTTTTAAAAACATCATAATTCACTTCCAAATAGCAATTATTTCGTAATCGGGAAAATACGAATTAACAACCACATTTACAATATCCTCGTATTGCTTTGAGTAGGTTTCTTCAACTTGTACCGTAACGGTTCGATTCGGGTTAGATACGGTTATTTTACTAACCGATATATCCTTGTATTTGAGTAATAGCTTGACGGATTCCGCTGCGTTATTGTTTTGTCTATCGTTAACGCTTTCGATATACTGTTGCTGTAAGTTGTCACCGCCGTCAGTGACAAAGGACCAATCGTTACCACTAAATAACCCAACAACAGGTTGCACGATTACCAACGTTACGACCACGCCAAAAACCGTTTTTACATACTTTCGCGTTTGCCCCTCCGGCAAAATAACGTCGCATAACACCGAAAGTATTGCTATTCCCGCAACCGTAACAACCCATTGCCCCATACTACACTCCATTAGCACAACATATCGCAATAAAAATCATAATGCAAAACATAAACGACACCGCAAGCACCAAAACGGACAAAAACGTCAGGCTCTTGCTCACGCCACCCAAAATCTTGACATATTTACTATCCACTATTGGCTCACTGAGCGCCGCAACCGCCTGCAACCCCAGATTAACAGACAAAATAGCGACAAGCGGTTGAATCATCATAAACAGCAAAATCAACAACGACACAACGCCAAAAGCGTTTTTGATAAGCGTTGTACTTGCCACGACGATGTCAAAACCATCCGCCAGATAACCACCCAAAATAGGAATATAGTTTTTTGTGGCAAATTTTGCCGCGCGAAAACTCACTCCGTCTATGGACGCCGCAGATATTCCCTGCACAGTTGTAACGGCAGAAAACAGCATGAAAACTATGCCCAATACCCAGCCCGCGGAATTATTCAAAAAGGATGAAGCCTTGCTGACTCGCACGTTAGTCGAAATGTTGCTGACTGCAGCAAAAACAAGCGCGAATATTGACAAGGGTAATACGACGTTTTTGATTATTTCGATGATACCGGTCGAAAACATTACCATCGACGGTTGACATACGCTTGATGCAGCGTTTCCACCGTTGGCGATAAGCAACGTTAGTAAAATCGGCGATGTAACTTCCGCTAACAAGCTTACCTTTGCAAGCATTTGATAAACCTGCTTATAACAATCTACCACCATTGACAGCACGGACAACAACACAACCGTTACACCGACAAATGATACGACGCTATCCGTACTTTCGGAAATCAATCCTCCGCTTGTTCGTCGAATAAGCCCGAGAATCACCAGTACCACAAAGATGGATATCAGTTCAGGCAAAAGTTCCTTTATCGTTTGAGCAAAAAGCAGTCCTATAACCTGCCAAAAGCTTTCGGCGCTGTCGAATTCGCCGTTGATTATGCTTTGTACCTTATCCGCAACACTCCCGATAAAGTCCTCGGCAACATCATCTACTTGTGAAAAATCTATACTACCAAGTCCTTCCTGTACGTTATCTTCGAGATCATCTACTACATCTGCGTGCGCAATGGCGGGCAGACAAATGATGAATATCAAGATCAAAATGATGACTGTTCGTAGTTTCATAACGCCAAATTCATTATCACGGTAAACAGTTTTTCAACAATCGGCAAGGCGCAAAACAAAATGGCAACCTTGGAAGCCAACAGAACCTTGTCCCCAACGCTCTTGCAGTTGGCGTCGATACACACATTACTGCTGAACTCTGCCAAGTAACCTATACCCACAACTTTTATTACGCAGCCGATAGCTTCACTGTCTATATTTGCTCGATCGGCGAAATTGTAAAAAGTGTAAACCACATTATACAATTCGTCACAAATCATCAATAGCAACAATACGGAAACGCCAATTGTCATAGGCATGGCAAATTCCGGCTTAAGCTGTCTTATTACCGCTATACCGACTATCGAAACAAGCGCCAACAAAGCAATTTTGTAAAAATCCATAGTTACAAGTTAAATAACGATTGAAGCGTGTCGTAAAGCTGCACGATAACGTCCAACATCATGACAAGAGATATTACAAGCCCTACTACGGACACAACGGTCGCTATTTCATCCTTGCCGGCACGCTTTAAAAGCATTGCAGCTATTGCTGTGATAATTCCTATTGCAGCTATTTTCAAAATAATAGATATATCCATATTTCACCGTTACATCAATACAATACCAACCATTACGCCGAGCAACACGCCCAGCTTAGTGTAGATAGCAGCTTTATTTACTTCCTCAGATACTTTTTTTGCGTCCGAAGCGAAAACAGTTGCGTAGTAATCGATATGCCGTATCAGCTCTTGCGAGTTGACACATCCAATATTATTAAAGAAGGCGTCGATGTTATCCCTTTGTAACGAAGATAACGCGCACTTCAGTTTACCTTCATTTATATATTTACAAAATGAATCCGAACTGTTTTTAACAAATTCCTCATTAAAAACAGCCAACTCTACTTGTTTTCCTTCCACATTCACCTTGAGTAACGAAACGTATCGTTGCAAATCGGAGTAAAAATCCCCTTTACGCTTTATACGTTTTTCAAGATATCTTCCGCAAACAAAACCGCACGTAGCACATGCTAAAAGTATTATTATGTCTAGCATAGTAATTTATAATTGATTGATATTTGGTATTATTTATGTTGATTTTAGTGCTTTTACGCTGAAACTTAGGTTTTCCTTACTCAGTATAATTGCTGTAGCAAAGTAGCTTGCAACGCCAAATTTATCGGCAAAATCATCCAAAGTGTAACCGTGTGCACTGCAGGCTATTTTTACACCGCTGTTGACACACGATCTGACAAAACCTACATCAATGTCCGCCAACTCATCGCAAATAATAAAATCAGGAGACATCGCACGAACGCCTATATCAAAAGCATATTCCTTGCTGCTCCATTTCAACACGTCACAGTCACACGCATTCAATACATCGTCGTCGTAAAACAGCTCGCCACGCTCGTCAATGACCAAAACGCTATACTGTTTGGATAGTTTAACTGACAAATCCCTTAAAAACGTTGTTTTGCCACTGCAAGGCGGACCTATCACTACGGTATTACCTTTTTGACATTGTATTAGCGTTGCATAATCCACACAGCCCACATTGTGCGGTATGCGAAGGCATAAAGAAGTATATGTGCGAAATACAGTTTCACGACTGCCCGCCACGTGACCGCACACACCAATTCGCACGCCGTCTTGCAAAGTGAAAAAGCCTTTTGCAAGCATTTTTTCATAAGCATATACCGAATTGTTGCAAGCCACTTGTACAATACGGTCGCACACCTCGCCAAGCACGATTGCCTTTTCGATGTTTTGAGTTAGACCACTACCGCCTACGTAATACCACAACCCGCCGACATTCACCTTTACCGGTCGGTGATTTCGAATTCGCAGTTCACGAATGTTTTTCAACGAAGATACCTTATCCGATATTTCCGTTGGCAGACAGTCGAACAATTTCATACAACATTTTATTGGACAAGCACTTGTTTTATGAAAGAAACCGAAATAAAACAATAAAAAAATCACCTCGTGTTGTCAAGGTGATTTTTGAATATAATTTGATTACAAATAAAGAGTAAAATTATTTAGCTCTTTCCATGTATTCGCCTGTACGGGTGTCGATACGAATCATATCGCCTTCGTTTACGAACATGGGAACCATGAGCGTGTAGCCCGTTTCGACGGTTGCGGGTTTTGTTGCGTTTGTCGCGGTGTTGCCTGCAACAGCAGGTTCACAGCTTATTACTTGCAAAACAACAAAGTTGGGAGGTTCAACGGAGAATGCCTCGCCTTTGTAAAACTTGATTGTTGCAGTCATATTCTCTTTCAAGAATTGCAAAGCATCTTCTACCTGACCGTGATTCAAAGGAACTTGCTCGTACGTTTCATTGTCCATGAAGTAGTACAGATCGCCGTCGCTGTAAAGATATTCCATTTCTTTGTTTTCAATACGCGCCAGTTCAAATTTTTCCGACGGGTTGAAGGTTTCTTCACGCACTGCGCCTGTAACAACGTTCTTTATCTTGGTTCTGACAAAAGCTGCGCCCTTGCCCGGTTTTACGTGTTGGAAATCAACAATTACGTAAATACCGTTGTTGTAAACGAACGTTACGCCTTTTCTAAAATCGCCTGCTAAAATCATAAATTGTAAGCCTCCCTGTGTTTATCCTATAAAATTATAATATTTTTGTCTGATGTTGTCAAATCTATTACGCTATCTTGCTCTACAAGTAGTAAGTCTTCGATTCTTACCCCGCCAAGCCCCGGAATATATATACCGGGTTCGCACGTAATAAATTGTTTTGCGCATATTTTTTCTTTCGAGCGCGCATTTGCATTTGGATGTTCGTGGATATCGATTCCCAAACTGTGCCCTGTGCCGTGAACGAAGTAGTTTTCGTAACCGTTTGACTTTATTACTTCACGACAGAATGAGTCTAGCTCTTTGCCGGTCATGCCACAATAGGCATTGGTAATTCCCATCTTTTGCGCCAGCAATACGACATTGTATATTTTACGCATTTCATCCGACGGTTCACCCACAAACACCGTACGCGTCATGTCCGAGCAATATCCATGGTAACGCGCACCGAAGTCCATTGTAACGGGATCGCCAATCTCAATCAATTTGTCGCTTGGATGAGCGTGTGGTTTGGACGAATTTAGTCCCGAGGCAATTATCGTATCGAATGCCAGTCCTTCTGCGCCGTTTTTAGCCATGATATATTCCAATTCAATGGCAATATCTTTTTCGGAAATTCCCGGTTTGATAACTTCAAGTATCTTAGTGAACGCAATGTCGGTAATGGATTGTGCTTTGCGTATGTACTCGATTTCTTCTTCTGTCTTGAAACTCCGAACAAAATTGATACTGTTGCCAACGGGTTCAAGTTTAAATCCTTTTCCCTTAAATTTGTTTTTCAAGGCTACGTGTTCGCTCACAGTCAACTCGGTATCCTCGTAGCCGACAGTCACGATCTCGTGATTTTTCAGAACGTCAACAAGTATATCCTTATCGGCGCCACCGTTTACAACCTGTACAACTTCAACGCCATCGTTTTCCAAAATTTGCGCCATTTCGTAATATCTGGGATCGGTGATAAAAACGCTTTTGTTGCCACGCATCAAGATAAGATAGCCGAAAGTTGAAGCGAAACCGGTAAAATAAAATCGGTTTTTATCGCTTATAACGACTATCGCATCTACGTTGGATAATTCAAATAATTTATCCGTTGATTTCATAATGCCTCCAAATTACATGCTTTCATATACGCGCTTCATGTATAACGCGTCATCAGCCTGCGTGCCATCAGATTCGCAGATGACAACAGGTGATAATTTATACTTTTTAAGAACCTTCGCCAATGGCTCAAATTCCGGACCGAAAACGGTATCTTCGAAAGTTAAATGTTTAACCTCGCCACCGTTGGAATATTCAATCTTTGAAAAATGAACGTGCATTGAGCTTGCTCGTTCCGTACCAAGGTTGTTTATCAAGTGCAAAACAATCTGTTCATAATCTTGCTCAGTCTTTAAACTACCGTATGTGCGAGCGTTTATATGTCCGAAATCTATTGTGGGAACAAAGAAATCCGCTACCTTGCAAAAATCCGTTACTTCTTCGACATCGCCGATTTGATTGATTTTTCCCATTGTTTCCGGACAGAATATGCAGTCGTCCATTTTGTTTTCAACTATAAGATGTGCCAAAATTTCCATGCGTTTTTTTGTCAACGCAACAGCATCTTTTCTCGTCATTTTGCCGACTGTCGATGGATGAAAAATAACCCTGTTTCCGTAAAATTCACGAACCTTTTCACAGCTTCTGAGTACGTATCCGAAGGACTTTTCCGCCATTTCGTCAGATGGATTTGCCAAATTGATATAATATGGCGCATGAACCGAAATTGCCACGTCAAACTTCTTACTGAGTTCACCTATTGCATTGGCTTTTTCGCTGCTTATATTTATTCCCCTTCCAAAGGAATACTCGTAGGCTGTAAGTCCCTGCTCAGCAAGCCACTTGGGCGCGTCAACGGATGAAGTATGTCCTTCATCGTAAAAACGGTTGCTGTTTCCGCTTGGTCCAAATCTAATCATTTAACACCGTTTCCCTGTCTTGTTTTAACTGTTCTACAAGCTCGTCAGAATCTTTATATTTACGTATAGAACGCAAAAAGCGAGTCAACGAAACCTTGAGTGTCTTGCCGTACAGATCTCCGTCAAAATCCAAAATATGCGCTTCGATATTGACGTAATCAAGTCCAAAAGTAGGTTTTTGACCGACATTTACTATTGCTTTGTAACTTTTACCATCTACAACCGTCACACCGCCGTAAACGCCGATTGGCAACAACTTATCGCAACTGACTTGCAAGTTGGCTGTAGGAAATCCCATTTCGCTGCCTACGTGCCTACCGTGAACAACCGTTCCAATAACGAAATACGGCTCGGAAAGTATTGTATTTAATGTGTTGACGTCGGATTTTAGCAACAAATCGCGCGCCAAAGTAGTACTGACTTTTACATTATTCCAACATACCGCATCAACAATATCCACATTACATACGTCGGAAAAATACACTTTCAACGATTGACTATTTTTGTGATCGCAACCGTAGGTGTAATCAAACCCGCATACAATGCCTTTCAAGTTGTATCCGGCTAGTTGTTCAACAAACTTATCACCCGAACAGGCGCGAAATTTATTGTTGAATTCGGCAGCAATTACCACTTCAACGCCCAAGTTCTTATATAGCTCCAAACGCTCGGCATACGTATATACAACGGTAGAATCCTTGCCAAGCACCTGCAAGTGATTGTTACTGAAGGTAAACAACGCTACTTTGGCTTTACACTCATGCGCACGCTGTTTAGCAACGTCAAGTAACTTGACGTGACCGCTGTGCATTGTTCCGAAATATCCCAAACACAAAACGATTGGACAATTAAGTTGTTGACCGAATTCTATTACCTGCACAGCACACCTAAATTGCGTTTCTTAAGTAGTATTCCAAATCCAAACGACCGTTATTACACTTGCCCAGTCCGAAAAATACGCCCTTGCAATATATCTTTTTGTATCCTTCAAATTGAACAAAAATATGGCGACCGTTTTCCAAATTGTTGAAATGTTTATCTTCTAAAATATACTCATCTACGTCTTTTAACGGGTACATTACGTCCACAAGACACTGTTCCTTCTTTTCGCGAATCTCGTCTAACGTGTAGGCGCTTTCGATATTAAAGCAGCCGGATTGCAAGCGAATAAGTCCACTCATATATCCTATTGTACCACAGGCAAAAGCAATATCCCTTGCCAGTGAACGAATGTACGTTCCACCGCTGCACTTAATATCGACAACAAGCGTATCCGCACTGCGCTGTTCCAGTAAAGTTATATCATATATAGTTACGGAACGGGAACGCAACTCCACCGCTTCGCCATTTCGCGCCAACTTATAAGCCCTGACACCACCGACCGATATAGCCGAATAAGCGGGCGGGACTTGTTGTATTTCACCCGTAAAGCTTTTAAGCGCGTCCGTTATCTGATCAACAGTAGGTACATTACCTCCGCTTTCCACTACTTCCCCGTACGAATCCAAGGTATCTGTAGTCTTACCGAATGTGAAAAAAGCGCGGTAATACTTTACCTTATTTGTTAAGTAATTGAACAACTTGGTTCCTTGTCCTACGGCTACAGGCAACACTCCGCTTGCACCGGGATCTAACGTACCAAGGTGTCCGACCTTTTTTTCATGTAAAACGTGCTTTACACAAATAACAATATCGCTAGCCGTTGCGCCTACAGGTTTGAGCACGTTAATAAAACCGTTCATATCGTATAACCTACTACCCGAACTATTTTGTCAATGACGTCCTCTAACAATCCCGATATCATGCACGCGGAAGCCAAAACGTGTCCGCCACCACCAAATTCTTTGCATACGTCGCGCACAGAAAAGTCTTTTCCGCGCATACTCACCTTATAAACGTTTGGTGCATATTCCGTCATGCACACGCCGATTTTTGCCGTGTCAATATTTATAGCGTACTGAACAAGAAAAGACGACGCATTGAATTGCAAATCGAATTCCGCCAAATCCGCTTGCGTTAGATACATCAACGCCATTTTTCCGTCGTAATATATACGCATATGCGATAATGCCCTGCAAAGCAATTTGGTTTCAGCGAGGCTAATATCTTTGAAAAATACGCGATTGATTTGCTCCATACGAGCACCACGCTCACACAGCTCGGCAGCCATCAAGAAACATGCTTTATCGGTGTTGTTATGCGCAAAGTTACCTGTATCGGTACACAAACCCATGTACAAATAGGTGGCAAGCTGTTCGTCAATTTCAATATTCAGTTCCTTTACGATCTCGTAAACAATTTGACAAGTACTCGCGTAAGGCTTGAGACAGTTGTATTTTGAGAAATAATCTCCACCGTGATGGTCTATCGTTAGCGTCTCGGCAAATTTACAGTATAGCCCCGCATAATCGCCTACACGCGACAAATCCCCACAGTCAACCGCAACAAATAAGTCGTATTTGCCATTGAAACTTGTTGAAATCTCTGTTACTTCCTCAAAAACACCAAGTTTGCTTTCCATAGGCATATCACAAAAAATACCGACTGTCTTGTTTAGTTTTCTCAAAGCCAGCGCAAGCGCAATGCTCGAACCTATTGTGTCACCGTCCGGATGAGTGTGAGCAAATAGCGCTATACGTTGTTTATTTGAGAGAATATTGGCCACTTGACTAATTGTTGTCGTCTTTTTTTCCGATTTCATAAAGCATCTCGCTTATCTTTTGTCCGTACGCCATGGAGGTATCCAAGATAAAGTTAAACTCGGGCACTTTACGGATGTGCATGGTACGGGATATTTCCCTACGCACAAAAGGCTCGTTTTCCTTGATTGCAAGATAAGTTTGCGTAGCTTTTTCGGTATCCGTTGAATAAACGCTGACGTAAACCTTTGCAGTAGCCAACTCTTTATCCGTATCTACGTCCAAAATCGTAAACATTTCCGTTATGCGCGGATCCTTTACCTTTTTGGTAAGAATCTCCACAATCAAACGTTTAAATTCGGAATTTAATTTATTTGTTCTTGTATTCATTGAGCAATCTCTTCCATTTGATATATTTCAAATACGTCGCCAACCTTGATGTCGTTGTAGTTTTCAACGGAAATACCGCACTCGTACCCCTGAGCAACTTCCTTTACGTCATCCTTGAAGCGCTTGAGCGCCAAGATATTGCCGTCGTAAATGCTGATATTGTTACGGTAGATACGTACCTTACCGTTGCGAACGACCTTTCCGCTCGTGACGTAACAACCTGCAACTGCGCCAACGCCCGTGATCTTGAATACCTCGCGCACTTCGACGCTACCGGTAACGGTTTCGCGATATTTAGGCGCAAGCATACCTTTCATAGCTGCAGTAACGTCGTCAACGGCGTCGTAAATTACGCTGTACAGACGAACATCCACACCTTCCTTTTCGGCAAGTGCCTTAGCGTTGGAATCTGCGCGAACGTTGAAGCCGATAACGATTGCTTCACTTGCTTTTGCAAGCATAATATCCGTTTCGTTGATTCCGCCAACACCACCGTGTATTGCGCTGACCTTGACTTCGTTGTTGGAAATCTTTTCCAAACTGCTCTTCAAAACTTCCAAGCTACCTTGAACGTCGGTTTTGATGATAATGTTGAGGTTCTTAAGTTGACCTTCGGAAATACGTCCGAACAAATCTCCAAGATTGATGGAAGGAGTTTGACGAGCGTTTTCCAACTTGACCTTATTTTTACGCTCTTCGGCGGCTTTCTTGACGAGTTTTTCGTCGGCAACGTACATGTAGTCGCCTGCTTGAGGAACTTCGGAAAAGCCCAATACTTCGACAGGCATCGAAGGACCTGCACTCTTGATTTTCTTGCCCTTGTCGTCGAACATGGCGCGAATCTTACCCGTTGCGTAACCAGCTATGAGGCTGTCGCCAACGTTAAGCGTACCGTTGCTGACAAGCACTGTCGCAACAGGACCTCTGCCCTTGTCGAGCTTGGCTTCGATAACCGTACCGGTTGCGCGTTTTTCGGGATTGGCCTTCAGTTCTTTTATTTCGGTAACAAGCAATACACTTTCGAGCAACTTATCCAGTCCCATACCGGTCTTAGCAGATACGGGGACCATGATTGTGTCGCCGCCCCATTCTTCCGGTACAAGTTCGTACTCAGTGAGTTGCTGCTTGACTCTATCAGGGTCGATATGCGGTTTATCCATCTTGTTGATTGCAACTACAATGGAAACGCCTGCCGCTTTTGCGTGGTTGATAGCTTCAATTGTTTGAGGCATTACGCCGTCGTCTGCTGCAACAACGATGATTGCAACGTCTGTGATTTTTGCTCCGCGAGCGCGCATGGCAGTGAATGCAGCGTGTCCGGGAGTGTCGATAAACGTGATAAGTTCACCGTTAGCGGTAACGGTATATGCGCCGATATGCTGAGTAATACCGCCGGCTTCGCCACTTGTTACGTTAGTGTTACGTATAGCGTCCAGCAGGGAGGTTTTGCCGTGATCTACGTGTCCCATAACGGTAACGATGGGTGGGCGTTTAGTATTGTTTTCCAGTCCGTCGTCCGAACCGGCGTTGTAAATAATTTCTTCGGCGGTTTTTTCAAGCTTGAGTTCGAGAGTAACGCCGTGCATTCCTGCAATGTACTCGGCATAGTCGAAGTCAACAGTGTCATTGATTGTCTTCATTATGCCTTCTTTGAACAGTTGCTTGATGATTTCCGACGCGGATACACCGATTTTTTCGCTCAACACCTTGATTGCAACTTCTTCACTGGTTACAACAGCGTGAGTTATCTTAGGCGCAGTAACCGTAGGTGTATCGTTGGATTTCTTTGTACGAGCCCTACGTACAACTTTTTCGTCATCGTAATCCGCGCTGTAATCACGAGTAATAAGACTCTTCTTGGATAGCGTCGAACGCTTCTCGTCGGGATGTTCCTTAGTCTTGTTTTTGTTGCCGTGAGATTTTTGCGGCTCGTTACGCGGGATATCCATGATTGGAGCGTAGGCTTTGCCCGCTCCTTGACGCTGCTGCTGCGAGGCGTTACCGCGTTTAGCTTGACCTTGATCGGGTCTGGCTGTTCGCGAACCTTGCTGAGATTTGTTTGCACCAACGCGTTCGTCGCGTTTGGCTCCGCTTGCAGGCGTGGCAGGTTTTTTCGTTGCACCGCTTAAGTCGAGGAACTTTCTTACCTTTACGTTACCTTTTTCGTCGGTGTAAGTCTTGACTTCCCTACCGTTTTCCATAGTGGTAACAACCTTAGTCTTGGGTTTTTCCTCCACTACAGGTTCGGGTTCGACAACAGGCTCGACGATGAGTGCTTCATCCTGCGCAGGCGCTTGTTCCACTTGAACAACTTCTTCTTCCACTACAACAGGAGCGGAAATTTCTTCAACTTGTTCGACAACTTCCACTACGGTCGGTTGTTCGACTTCCTGTTGCTTGAACTCCGCCTTGCGCTGCTGAATTGCTTCGGAAAGCGCACTTGCGCGTTGTCTGATGCTCGCAAGCGTCTGTTGCATTGAGCGCGCAACGTTAACAACGTTAGTTTTGACCGTCTTGACGTTATCAAAACTTTTTGTTTTTTGAGTATTGGTTGTATTTGCCATATTACCTCCCAGCAATCTACATCAAATTTTCAAGTATTGCGTTAGCCAACGACTTATCACAAATTGCCAACGCTTTACAGTTCTTTTTCTTTAGCGTTTCGTAATCATCAATCTGCGCAATGGGACATCCCGTGCGTTGCGATACGTTTTGCAAAACCGAAAGAGAATTGTCCGAAAGAGTCGGTGTGTACAGTAACAGGTGAAGGTGTTTTTTATTGCTTTTTATACTGTCACAACCAAGCACTACCGAACCTTTTTTTATTGCAAAGCCAATATACGTTTCTACTTTACTGTTCAATCAAATTCTCCAATTCTTGCGCTACGCTATCAAGGGTAAAACCATGCTGTTTAGCAAATCCCTTGCTTTTTATTGCCTTGTTTATGCAATCCTTGCACTTGCAAAGATACACTCCACGCCCATTGAGCTTGCCTGTTTTGTCGATTACAACCACATCGTCGTTGTGGACTATACGAATCAGCTCGTTTTTCGGCTTCATCTGACGGCAAATAACACACATCCTCTCGGGCACTTTTTTAACTGCACTCACAATTAGTCATCCTCATCAGTAGTTTTCATGTCATCAAACATGCCGCTTTGCATGGCCGCAGTATATGATTTGACGTCAATTTTCCATCCTGTAAGTTTTGCAGCCAAACGTGCGTTTTGACCTTCTTTGCCAATTGCCAATGACAACTTTTCGTCAGGAACGACCACTTTTGCCTCTTTCGTTTCCTCATCCGCCTGAACAATAAGAACTTTTGCAGGGGAAAGAGCGCGCGCAATGTAATCGAGAATATCGCTACTCCAGGGGATAATATCAATCTTTTCTCCGCCGATTTCAGCAACGATTGCGTTTACGCGTGCGCCTTTGTTACCGACGCATGCGCCAACAGCGTCGATTTCGGGATCGGTTGAATAAACAGCCATCTTGGTGCGGAAACCTGCTTCACGGACAATACTCTTGATTTGCACGATGTCGGCGCGGATTTCAGGAACCTCCGTCTCGAACAAACGCTTGATGAACATGAAACTTGCGCGAGAAAGCATAACCTGAGTTCCACCTGCACCGTCGCGAACACGCTTGACAAGCACCTTGATTCTGTCTCCGGCGTGATAACGTTCACCTGGAATTTGCTCCTGAACAGTCAGTACGCCCTCCATTTGGTTTTTGCCGATTTCAACGTAAATTGTGCCGTCATCCTTGACGCGATTAACTACGCCGATAAGCAATTCATTTTCCTTGTCCATGTATTGGCTGAACGTAACATCCTTTTCCGCTTGATGCAAACTGTTCATTATAACCTGGCGTGCATTTTGCGCGGCGATTCTGCCAAAGCCACGAGGATCGATTTCTGTAAGCATCTCATCGCCGATTTTGTAGGATTTCTTTACAAGGCGGGCGTCAGCAAGCGACACTTCCTTTTCGGGAAATTCAACAGTTTCCACAACGGTTTTGCTGATATACACACGGATAGCAAATTTCTCGGGGGTAATTTTTACTACGATATTGTTTGCTTCGCCGTAATTCTTTTTGCAAGCGATAGTCAATGCGGTTTCCAAGGATTCGATAACCTTCTCCTTGCTTATACCTTTCATTTCTTCCAGTTCGTCAAGAGCGAGAAAAAACTCTTTGCTAATCATTGTCGTGTCCTCCTAAAACTCGATTACAGGCTCAACCTTAGCCGTATCTTTTTTGATAAATGTAATTTGTTTACCGTTTTTCAACTCAACGGTGAAAGTATCTTCGTCATATGCAACCAACACACCTTCATAACTTTTTTTGTTGTCCAGCGGCGTGTAAAGTCTAACCAAAATTTTCTTATTAAAATTGCGCTTGTAGTCTCGTTCGGTTTTAAGCGGTCTATCAATACCCGGCGATGATACGTTCAAGATGTATGACGTATCTATAGGATCCAACTTATCAAGCGGTTCGTCAATTGCACGGTGCAATTTCTCGCAGTCGTCAATGGTAACTCCGCCATCCTTATCTATTACAATAGTCAGGTTCATACCATCATACTTCTTTTCGTACAGTACTTCAATTACCTCCAAACCAAAGGATTGAGCAATTGGCTGTACCAACGACATTACCTGTTCGGATACCTTACCCATAAAACCTCCTTGAAAAATGTCCTTACATAAAGTTGAGAGTGGAGCCTTCTCCACTCTCACCAAGTAATGACATTAACTTTGGCGAAAATCATATCGACAACAACAATTCATCGATACTAAACGAACGTAAGTTCGTTGTAATTAGTATATCACTAAATAAGTTATTTGACAACTATTTATTATAAATAAATAGAAATCGACCATTTTACGGGCTTTTACACACCATTTTAGCGATAAAAACCAAGCAAAAGTTGCTATGCGTGTCATAGTAGTTTATAAAAGCACAAAAATCGACCTACTTAGCGTTATACGAAAGGTAACTCATGCACCTTGCCACAGTCAAAGCGGTATCCGCGCAAAAAACAGTGCTTGGGCACTCTACTCGGCACTTCTTGGCGACGTCATCTATCTTCGAAGTATTTATTGAAACTTCCAATATGCTGTTTTCAAACAGTTCGCCAAGCAAATCCGACTGAACCACCGTTTTGTTCTTAAAGAGGTATCCAAACGGCGACGCGTAGTAATTGAGTATATCCAAGATTTGTCCGAGGTTTACACCTACAAGCGTACAGCCATAAGTAAACTTGTACAGGTCGGAAATAATCTCCGTTAACGTTGGGTAAAATATAAGTTTATTTTGCGTTATTCCGCACGCCTCCAGCAATTTGACGTCCAATTCATCATTTCTTTCGGGATTTATATAGGTAAATAAACGTTCGGTAACATGTCCGTGTGCGACCTTAACTGCAGAAATTGCGTACAGCTTGTCCTCTATCACTTTACCCAGACCTGTTGCATTAACGTGCAAAACTACAAAGTCCTGTTCGCTAATCACAGATTTCTCCGTTGAGTCATCAACGAAGTTTATTTGTCTGTACTCGGTAAAATCTTCAGGCCTGACAATTAGGTACTGACTCGCAGGCTCGTTTATATACTCTCGCTGAGTGGATATTGCCTCTATCTTGCACTTGCACAAATCGTACACACACATTTCGAGACTGCTTCCATCGCGATTATACGCTACCTTACCCCGAACAACAACAGAATCCCCGTTTGTTAAAAAAGTTGCAACGAGCTTTAGCTTTTTATCATTCGCCAGGATACGCTTTTCCGATAGCGTCTTTGCCTCCGCTTCGCCCTTGCCCGTTTCGCTCATTATCGTTGATACGTCCGTTATTTGCAAACGCAAAAACAGTATGCAGGACATTGAATGTCCGGTGCCGTCTGTCAATGTAAATGAGCAAACGTTCAGCATTGGGTTGCTCTTGGCAACTCGCGTAGTTTTGTTGGATATTGTTCCGCAAACAACGCAAGCATCCATTGGTCTGCGCACGTCAGCTATGTACATAGGCGAAGCTGTTATTTGCTTGCCAAATACCACGTCAACGTTGCTTATACTGAAATAACGCGAAGGTTTTAGCAGTTCTCTGTTGATTGCAAATTGTACCAATTTTTCCTGCTCTTCAACGTTTGTAGCAGGCGACGAGGACGTATCCAACCGAACAACAAATTCAACTTGATAACAAGTATATTCAGCAAAATATTCCGACAGTTTTTCACAAAATTCCGATACCTCGAAATTGCGCTTTACCACTTCGTTCACGTTAAAAACAACGGTAATATATCTGCCTGCAACACCGACGTCAATTTTTGTCTTGGGGATATTGGCGTAAATTGGATATCGATTCTTTATCAACTCTATCAAAATTCGCCTAAAACTTAAGTCGGTAAATTCGTCATCTACGAACTTAACGGAACACGTGTACCCCTTGGGCAAATCACTCTTGACAATATTGATAATTTGCGTACGTAAATTGACGTCAAAACCTTGCGCCTGCGGGTGCGAAAGTGTACAAAAAACCTTTCGCACTTGTCTGTCAACGCGAATTTCTCTCATGCGCAAGTCGCACAAATCATTAAATTGTTGATGCAATTTATCAATTATCATTTGTCAATAAATCAATTTCTTTCTTGAATTCCGAAACCGCTTCTTCTTGCGATACGTTCCTGTAATGTTTGCCGTGCTTAAAGAAAGTAAACCAGCCGTTTGCTCCCGCCATGCCTAAGTCCGCATCGCTGCATTCCCCCGGACCGTTAACTTCACAGCCCATCACTGCGATTTTGACATTGGAACGCAGATCTTTAACGTAGTCGTAAATTTGGGTGGCAACACTCTCCAGATCGATACTACACCGTCCGCACTTAGGACAGGATACAAATGTTACGCCCTGCCGTAACCCCAACGAAATCAATATATCTTTTGCAGCATATACTTCGTCAACCGGATTTGAAGTAAGAGATACGCGAATCGTATCACCTATGCCGTCTAACAGCAACGAGCCTATTCCAATAGAATTTTTTACAAGTCCTTGACGTAGCAAACCCGCTTCCGTTACACCCAAGTGCACAGGATACCCCAGTTTACTTATTAAACGATTTACTCCCACCGTTTCCCTGACGTCCGTACTCTTTACAGATAAAACAATATCGGAAAAATTGCGACCTTCGAAATAGTGAACGTACTGCTCCAAACTGAGCGCTAAAGCTTTGCTTTTATCGCCGTTAACGGAGGCAAGCGTTTCCTTATTGATAGAACCACTATTTACGCCGATTCGCACAGGGACGGAGTGCGCCTTTGCGCAATCGATAATCTTGTCAAGATGATTTAATGGAATATTGCCCGGATTGATACGAATTTTATCTGCGCCCGCAATAATCGCCAGTACCGCAAGTCTGTGATCGAAGTGGATATCCGCAACAAGTGGAACATCAGTTTGCTTGCGAACGGCACTAAATGCTTCATAGGAGCGCAAATTGGGCACGGCAATACGCACGATATCACACCCAGCCTTTTTACATTCCTCTATCTGACGCAAGGTGCCTTCCCTGTCCGTCACAGGAATGTTTGTCATTGACTGTATTGCAATTTGGTTACTACCACCAATGACAATATCCCTTATTTTTACTTGCTTAGTTTCTACTCTCATAGTTTCAAAATATCAATAAGCAACATCAACGCAATCAACACTATCAGGCCTATACCGTTGATATATGACTGAACCTTTCTGTTGATGGGTTTACGCGCAATCCACTCTATCAGTACGAAGATCATTTGACAGCCGTCCAAAGCGGGCACCGGTAAAAGATTGAATACGGCAAGATTGACTGAAATCAACACAATAAGCATAAGCACATTACCAAATCCCGTCTGAATAACTTGGGTAGTCATGCTTATTGTCGTGATAGGCCCGCCTACACTTTCTATACCTACAACACCGGTCAACAGTCCGCCAAGAGTACGCAATACAAGCATACCGACTTCACAACAGTACGGCACCACTCTGACAAGCGATTCGCCAAAGCCGAACTTGTATTTGTCGTAGTGAATGGACATGCCTATACCGCTATAGGAGGCTTGCTGCTCCGCAACTATCGCACTGTTGTAAAAGTCACTTTTACTAAGTTGATAATCGTACTCTGTATTACCGTCGATTACTGTCAAGATAAGCGTTTCACCAGCCAGACCGAATTGATTGCTCCAATCACCGTCTTTGCTAAGCAATTTACCTTCCAATTTATAAACAGTGTCGTTTGGTTGCAATTTGCGATTGCCGTCAACGGAATAAAATTTTCCATCAACTTTCGTTAACGTTACCGGAGTAAAAACATCCTGTTTGACGCCGTGAAGCGTTTCCTTTTCATACTTTCCGTCGCCGTTTGTATCACGCAACACAGTTATAGACATCTCGTCGTCGGTGAAATATCGACTGAGGCTGTCCAACATATAGACGCGCTTTCCATTAACTTTGTAGATAATATCACCGCTTTGCAGTTGTTGATTTACCTCGGGAGCGTATTCGTAAACGTTATTGACAACCACAACCGTCTCGCCATAGCACGCGAAAACGATGATTGCAATCAAAATTGCGGATATGAAATTAAAAAAAGCACCTGCAAATAGAACGATAAGCCGTTTCCATGGTTTTTGCTTGTGAAATGCCTTGGGATTGTCGGTATCATCGTTCTCGCCTTCAAATGCGCAAAACCCGCCCAAAGGCAACAAACGCAAGGAAAAAACTTCGCCATTTTTCTTTTTACGCGATAAAATCTTAGGACCCATACCAACGGCGAACTCGTTAATTTGAAATCCGAGAAGTTTACCAGCGGCGTAATGTCCCGTTTCATGTATAAGCACCATAACCATCAGTACAACAAACGCAAGTAGGACGTAACCCACCGTTTTCATTACCGATGTAAAATCACACAAAAGCGTCAGCATATTTCTCCATTTATAAGTTCAGTGGCGTAAACCTTTGCAATCGCATCAAAATGTCTGATTGATTGGATTGATAATTCTATGTCAGCCGTCTCGCAGGCAAAGTGATCCACTGTTTTTAGTATTATATTATATATATTGCAGAAAGACAACTTACCATTCAAAAAACTTTCGACGCATACGTCATTTGCAGCGTTCATAACAGTTCTCGACAACGGTGAATATTTAAATATATCGTATCCAAGCCGCGCACAGGGGAATTTGTCGAAGTTGCATTTGTCAAAAGTCAAAGTAAGAAGGTTACTAAAATCTATCGGTTGACACTTGTAGTTAGCTACGTCTAGCAGTGCCATCTGAATAGGCAAACGCATATCCGGCATTGCCATCTGCGCAACAACACTACCGTCAATAAATTCAACCATGGAGTGAACCACGCTCTGTCTGTGTACAACAATCTGTATTTTGTCCGCAGGTACGCCGAACAAAAAGCTTGCCTCAATAACCTCCAATGCCTTGTTCATCATGGTGGCACTATCTATGGTTATTTTTGCGCCCATACTCCAATTGGGATGCGCAAGCGCTTGTTTTGACGTAACTTTGGAAAGTGAATTTGTATCAAAATTCCAAAACGGTCCGCCACTTGCTGTCAACAAAATCTTGTTAATGCTATTTATATCACGCCCAAGCAAACACTGACTTATAGCACAATGCTCGCTGTCTATAGGGATAAGCTTGGCTTTCCCAACCCTAGACATTATCAATTCGCCGGCACACACTAAAGCCTCTTTGTTAGCCAACGCAACGTCTATTCCGTGCTCCAAACAGTAAAGAATACTAGTCAGCGCAACTATTCCACGTGTTGCCACTACGACAACATCCGCTCCTTTAACTGCTTTCAAAAGACACTCCTCGCCATCACGTTGTATCAAGCCGCAATATTTCGGAGCAAACTCTTGCACCTGCGTGGAAAGTTTATCCGCATTGGAATAGGCGACAAGCGAATGAACCTTCAACTTGTCGCTATTGCAACGCACTATGTCTAATGTTTGTGTACCAATAGAACCTGTACTTCCAAGTATTGCAACTTTCTTCATTACAAAATAAACATAAATACGAAGGATACAAGGACTGCATTAAGCATTATGCCGTCAAATCTGTCCATGATTCCACCGTGCTCGCCTAATATTCTGCTGTAATCTTTTACTCCGCAGTAACGTTTTACCAAACTTGCAAGCAGATCACCTATCTGCGTAGCGACCGAACCGAAAATTCCTATCAATACATAGGTTATCACCACCTGAAAAGTAGGCAATCCTAGTCCGGAAAAGGTAAGTCCGAACTCCTTTCCAAACGGAACGAAGTAAGGAAAATCAAAAAAGAAATATACTATCGTCGAACCGAGAATACCGCCTGCAATTCCACCAATGGCACCTTCTACAGTTTTGTTAGGACTGATGTCCGGACACAACTTGCGCTTACCTAACCAACTACCTACAAAGTATGCAAACATGTCGGTAAAAGAGGAAACAGCAAATACGAATGCCAAACCAATTGCATTAAGTGGCAAAAGTTGAGTTTCACCGTTAGTTCCAAGCCATTTATCGAGGTATGCCCATATATCGTTTTCCATAAACCGATACATTTCCTCGCCAACGACATAAGTATGTGTCGATGCACTACGGTTCAAATACAACAGTGAAGCCATAAATAATCCCGGATATATCAACATAAAGCCGACATACATCAGGCTATCGACGCGATTTATAAATAGCGCAGTTACCACTGAACAAATGAACACTATCAACGAAAAAAAGATAATGCCCGTATAACCGAAAAGACTGTACGCAGGTCCGAGACCAAAGCCGTATAACCACAACAGCCAACTGAACTGGTCGGGAATTCTTTCTACGCCAAGTGCGCGCCTCATTTCGATAACGGAAAGCAAAATAAGTGCAAAAATAATCACAGAGTTAATTGCTCTGCCACTGATAAAGGTATCCGGTTCACTTATGTAGTTGGGGAAATAGACATTTAACATAATCATGCCTATTATCACCACAAAAATTGCAAAGCCCACGCCGACACGGTTGAGCAACTTCTTTTTATTCAGAGCCATTCAGTCCTCCAAAATTTCGTGAACGCTTGCAGTATTCGGCTAAAATACTGTCAAATTCTTCCGTGGTAAAATCGGGCCAAAGAGTATCGGTGAAAAATAACTCGGCATACGCGCTTTGAAACAACAAGAAATTGGACAATCGCTTTTGCCCGCCTGTACGCACAATAATATCCGGCTCGGGCAACTTGCAGTACATATTATCCATAATATTTTCCTTAGTTATCTCCAAGCCCTGCCTGTTCAGTTTTTTAACAGCTTCTACAATTTCCTTTTGACCGCCATAATTTATGCACAAATTAACGCAAATAGCGTCAAACTCCTTGGTTTGTCGCTCGATGAAGTCAATTCGATTAACAAGCTTTTGCGGCAGACCTTCCCGTTCGCCCGAAACGACAACACGCACTCGGTCCTTACAAAATTTTTCAAAACGAGCAAGATATTTATCCGCCAATGCAAACAGGTTGTTGACTTCCGTCATAGGACGTTTCCAGTTTTCTGTAGAAAATACATATAGCGAAAGATACTTTACACCAATCGCAAGCGAGTAATCGATTATCTGCTCGGCGACCTCCAAGCCTCTTTTGTGGCCATGAAGACGCGCCAGACCTCTGTTTTTCGCCCAGCGTCCGTTTCCGTCCATTATTATCGCTACGTGCATTGGAACATTTTTCATCAAACTTCAAATTTGTAACGGCAAACGACAAGCTCAACGTAACCGTCCTTCTCGCGCACCGCTGTAACTAGCTCCTTATCGTGCTCTTTTTGTTTTCTATCTACATAATAAACAAACTTGAAGTTTGTTATACCTGATTTAAGCAATCTTTCGGCTTCACAAACTTCAAGTCCGATTAAATCTTTGAAATTCATCTAAAAATTACACAGACATTACGTCCGTTTCCTTGTCTTTAGCCAGTTTGTCAACCTGTTCGATTTGTTTTGTAAGAGATTTGTCGATTTCGCTTTCGTAGTCGGCAATCAAATCTTCCGAAACGGTTTTGGCATTCTTTTCCTTTTTCAGACCGTCCATTGCTTCCCTACGAGCATTACGAAGAACAACCTTGGTATCTTCGGCAAGCTTCTTTACCTGCTTTACAAGATCGCGACGGCGTTCCTCTGTAAGGATGGGGAAGGTAAGACGAATAACAGTTCCGTCATTTTGCGGAGTAACGCCAATGTTAGCCGCCAGTATCGCCTTCTCCACGTCCTTCAAAGCAGACTTATCCCAAAGCGTGATAACCATACATCTCGGTTCGGGAATCGAAATGTTACCCATCTGGTTAATTGGAGTGGATGCGCCGTAGTAATCCACGCGAATTCCCTCCACTAGCTTAGGATTGGCACGACCTGCGCGCATCAGGTTATACTCGCCCTTCATATAGTCGATTGCCTTTTCGCAACTCAACTCAAAATTCATAAAAATTTCTTCTATTTGCGGTGTAGCGTAATTCATAACACCCTCCATTATATATAGATATATACCTATTTTACAATATATTAAAATAAAATACAATAATAATTTACATTTTCGTCTAGGAAATAATTGTACCTATTTTTTCACCTTTTAAAGCGCGAACAATGCCATTTTTTTCATTTTTGCCAAGCGCGACAACCGTTACGCCGAACTCTCTGCACATTGCTATTGCCGTAAGATCCATTGCCTTAAGATTATCGGCAATAACCTTGTCGTAACTTATTTTGTCATACTTGATTGCATTTTTGTTAATTGTAGGATCGCAATTATATATTCCGTCAACGGCTTTTAGACAAATGAGTGCATCGGCATGTATCTCGCAGGCGCGAAGTGACGCTGCTGTGTCCGTTGAGAAATACGGTGAACCCGTTCCGCCAACGAAGATAACAACCTTTCCTTCCTTAAGATAATTTTTCACGTTTGGCAAAAAGTATGTTTCCGCCACTTTGTCTATTGCAAATGAGGACACCACTTTGTTGTCAACGCCGGATGCCGTCAAAGCCTCGCCAAGCGCCAGACCGTTCATAACCGTTGCCAGCATTCCAATGTAATCGGCGGTTGCACGGTCCATACTTTCAATTGTACGTCCGCGCCAAATGTTGCCACCACCGACAACTACGCCAAGTTCTACGCCCGTACTTACGATTTGCTTAATCTGCGCGGCGACATTGGCGGTGCTTTCGCCATTAATGTTCATATGTCCGTCCGATAACGCTTCGCCACTTATTTTGAGCAATATGCGTTTGTATTTCATCATATATATACCTCAATACTTGTAGTAATAAGTTTTAAAAAAGGGAACGACAAAAAGCGTTCCCTTTAACAGAATTCAATTACTTAATGCTTTTGAGTTGTTCTGCAATTTCGTCAACGAAGTTATCAACGCGCTTTTCAATTCCTTCGCCCATTTCATAGCGAACAAATCTTGTAACGTTGATTTCGGCGCCAACCTTTTTTGCTGTGTCGGCAATAACATCTTTAACAGACAATGCGGAATCACGAACATATTCTTGTTCGAGCAAGCATACTTCTTTGTAGTATTTGTGAATACGTCCTTCTACCATCTTACCGATGATTGCCTCGGGCTTACCTTCATTTCTGGCTTGAACGGTAAGGATTTCCTTTTCTGCTTCGAGTTGGCTAGCGTCAACGTCTGCAATACCAACAACTTGAGGCTTGCTAGCAGCAATTTGCATGCAAATATTGAATGCAAGTTCCATCAAGTCAGCTTGCTTTGCCTTGCTTTCGATTTCAGCGAGAACGCCGATCTTTCCGCCCATATGAATGTAGCTGGAAATCAAACCGGATTTAGCGCCGAGTTCAAATTTTGTAAATCTGCGAAGAGAAATCTTTTCGCCGATAGCTGCCGTTGCTTCAGCAATAAGAACGTTAACAGTCTTACCGCATTCGGGGCAGGAAACTTCCAATACTTGCTCTACCGATGTAGCCTTAGCACCAAGAATGATGGACGCAATTTTGTCAACAAGCGCAACAAATTGGTCACTACGAGCAACGAAGTCTGTTTCGCAGTTAACTTCAACAGCAACAGCTGTTTTGCCGTCTTTGGATACAACGCACTTTACAATACCTTCAGCTGCAACACGGCTAGCCTTCTTAGCAGCGGACGCCATGCCCTTTTCGCGAAGGTACTTGATAGCTTCTTCAAAGTTACCGTCTGTTTCAACAAGCGCTTTTTTGCAATCCATCATGCCAACGCCTGTTTGCTCACGGAGTTTCATTACGTCTTGATTTGTAAAATTAGCCATTAGTCTGCGTCCTCCTCGGATTTAGTTTCTTGTACGGTTTCAGCAATTTCGGGTTGCTTTTCGGGTTCCTTGTCGTCATCCTCGGGAGCGGTCATAACGATACCTTCTTTAGCCTCGATAACTGCGCCGGAGATGATTCCTGCGATAACCTTAATTGCGCCGATAGCGTCATCGTTAGCGGGAATAACTACGTCCACTTGGTCGGGGTCGCAGTTCGTATCCACAATTGCAACGATGGGGATATTCAATGCGTGAGCTTCTGCAACTGCGATAGCTTCCTTTTTGGGATCTACGATAAAGATACAACCGGGCATACCCTTCATATCCTTGATACCGCCAAGGTTAGCTTCGAGCTTGTCACGCTCTTCAAGAAGCTTTGCAACTTCTTTCTTGGGAAGAACGTCCAATTCACCAAGCTTTTCCATTTGGTTGATTTGATGAAGACGTTCGATACGGGACTTAATTGTCTTGTAGTTTGTAAGTGTACCACCGAGCCAACGGTTGTTAACGTAGTACATTCCGCAACGCTCTGCTTCCGTCTTGATAGCTTCTTGAGCTTGCTTTTTGGTGCCTACGAACAGGATGGGCTTGCCTTCTGCTGCGATATCGCGTACGAAAGTGTAAGCGATTTCCGCTTGAGCGACCGTTTGTTGAAGGTCGATGATGTGTATATCATTGCGTTCAGCGTAGATATACTTCTTCATTTTGGGGTTCCATCTTCTGGTTTGGTGTCCGAAGTGAACGCCGCTTTCCAAAAGCTGTTTCATTGATACAACTGCCATTTTTCTTTTCTCCTTTTTTTGTTGTTTTTAACCTCTTTGCGCCGTCAACTCTACACGCAACCGAGCGGCAAAACTCGGCACAACGGATAAATCTTGCGCAAATGCGAATTAAACCTAGTAAAGTATAGCACAAGCCCCTATATTATGCAACAAAATAACACATATTTATAATTAAAAACAGCCTATTATAGTACGACTGCAAATTTGTAACGTTTCCACACGCAAAGTGATGCGCAAGCAACCAAGTCGAGTGCAATAATAAAAAACGCAGTCGCATTGACGATTGAAGAATAATCCCGAACCATTGTGTGCACGTACGCCATACCTTCACCTGCTCTGTCAACAGAGTAATTCTCATATATAACGTATGGGTCGTCGTTATTTGCCATTTCGGGATATTGCCAATACCTAACGTTAAAGAATGAAAAGGATCCGTCCTCTTCAATCAAAAAATAACGTGGCGCTTCAAATGAGAAAGGGGAAATACCAAGTTGCGTACCGTCACCTAAAAGCATACTAATGTTCTCATTAGTGATTGTAAACGAGTATCCGCGGTAAACAGCAACATAGCCGTCCCCCAAATCAAATTCTTCGCCGAGCTTAGCTGTTTTAGCAAGCTCCGACAGCGGAAACCGCTTCCCCGTGTCAAATTCTCCAAACGATTCCATATGTTTAACAAAATCCTCTGCGCTAGCATTTTCGTATATAGTAGCTTTATCTTCAAGGCGTACAAAACTTAAAACGGTTGCCACTATTGCTGCAAAAGTAATTGGTATAATGCCAATCAACGCTATCATACGGATAAATTTTTTACTCCGATTTATATGCGAACACGCCTTTTCGCCACCCCACTTCACAAGCGCTCTTTTATACAAAAACCAACCTATCAAAAACAATGCAATCGCAACTATACCAAACACCACACAGGTGACAATACCACAGTTGCGTATGGAGTGGCAAATAACCAATCCAACTGCGACAACAATCATTGCGAGGATATTTGTAGCCGCCAATATATAAAGACAATTTGAAAGTTTTTTACGTAAAACTAGACAATACGTGCCGTATTGCTCGGTCGAATCATCAACAGACGCCTCCAATCCTTTCCAATCGGCAAAAAGATTTGTCAAGCAAATAATAAGAGGAACAAGCCCTACAAGCAGAACTCTCCACCACGGAAAACCATCTCTCGACACGGTTGTTATTTCAATGTACGCGCAGACGGCTACAAGCAATACGCACGTAATGATAATACCCATCAAAGTCCAACATTGCGTGCCGAATCGCGCAATTTTACTCTTGAATATTTTCTTTTCCGACTTGCCCGACAACGACACATCACTTCGTGATATGCGTTCTCCCGCCAATATTTCATCGACTGTAACCCCATAAAGCTCTGCCAGTACCGGCAAAAGCAGTATATCAGGTAGCACCTTGTCGCACTCCCAACCGGATAAGGTACGGTTGCTTATTCCCAAGCGGTCAGCGACTTCCTGTTGCGTGTAACCGTTAGCCTTGCGTAAAGTAGCTATAAATTCGCCAATTGTTTGTTTTGTCATAAAATGTACCTCCGTATTTTATCACGGAAACTTGCAAGTTCTGTGTAACTGTATTCTAAACCTCTCGGAGTAGAAAAGCAAGGTGAGTAATTAGGATTTTGTCCGAATTTCTCGGAAAATAAAAAAAAGCCAGGGAATATCCTTAGCTTTTTTTCATGCGACTCTATATTAACAAATGAATACCGCCATACGGAAGGCGAGGCGGAATAGCCGAGTCTTAATTAGTCTTCGTCGTGATGATGATGGCAATGGCAGTTGGGATCGTCGCAATCGTCTTCGCCCATAGCCGCAACTTCCTCTTCAAGTTGCTTGTAAAGAGCTTCGTACAGCTCATCGTCAATAGGAAGGAAATTGTAATACGGTTCGCCGTCTTCTTCTACTTCCTCAAGCTCGAAGATTTCAACGATAGGATCTTCGTCATCAGCCTGTTGCAAACAAGCGTACTCCTTGCCGTCGCGTTCAAGCGTTGCAATGTGATAGAAAGCAATTTCGTTGCCGTCTTCGTCTTCCAACATAATTACGTCTTCATCTACCATACAATCGCAGTCCGCACCATGTTCATGATGATCGTGTTCACAACCGCAGTCACAGTTCTTTTTCTTCTCGTCCATAATATTTCTCCTTTTTTATCTTTTTCTATCTAAATAATTTTGCAAAATGATGGTCGCAGCCACCTTATCAATAACCTTTTTTCTGTTTTCACGGCGAACGTTACCCTCAATCAAAACACGTTCGGCAGATAGCGTAGTAAAACGTTCATCAAGATACTGCACAGGAATGTCGCACACTTCCTGCAACTTGTCGATAAACTCACGCGTCTTTGCCGTCTGCTCATTTTCCTGTCCGTTAAGTCCCAACGGTAAGCCGGAAACAAACAACGACACTTCCTTACTCTTAGCAAGCTCCGCGATATAACGCGCGTCAGCATCCAAGTTACCCTTGCGTGTGTATGTTTCCAAGGGGTTAGCAATTATTCCCATCAAGTCGGAAACAGCTATTCCAATACGGACGTCACCGACGTCCAGTGCCATAACTCTACCCATAGTATTGATATTGTATCATAAAAACTTGCAGATTAACAGCATTTTTTCTATTTTCGTAGAATTATTTTACAGTTGCATTCTGAGTTATGATTGATAAATTTAAACACGGAATCGAAACAAAATTTAACTACTAGCAAAAAGACTGTCTATATCGACAGTCTTTAAGTTAGCACGTTACTTCGTCATTTTCTTTACTTTCTTCTTACCCTTATCAAGCACTTGTCTTATTTCCGGTATCTCGCTTACTACCATACCGACAGCTGCACCTAGGGCAATACCGATTAAAAGCTTTTTCATAATTCCTCCATAAACGATACTGACCTTAGTTTGAATATCGAAACAATAAATATGCGCCTATATCTACAAAATTGTATAAAACAGCAAAAACAGGGCAAAAAGTGCTATTATTACAGACATAGTATTATGCAAATACATCAAATTAAGAGTTGTTTTACACGTAATCAATCTTCTTTTTGTCTATCTGCTTATTTTCCTTCTTAGCGCGGTAATCCTCTATAGCTTTCTTGATTGCTTCCTCGGCAAGCACAGAACAGTGAATTTTTTGCGGAGGCAAACCTTCCAATTCCTCTACTACTCTAGCGTTAGTTAACTTCAAAGCTTCGTCAACTGTCATACCAATTACCATTTGAGTGGCTGTGGAACTTGTGGCTATTGCTGCTGCACAACCGAACGTCTGAAACTTAGCGTCAACTATTTTGTCATCAATAATACGCAACGTTATCTTCATAATGTCGCCGCACGTAGCGTTACCAACTGTTCCCTCTCCGTCGGGGTTTTCAATTTCGCCGACGTTTTGCGGGTGAGCGAAAGCTTCCAAAACTTTTTGATTATACATTGTAGGTTCCTCCTGTTTTCAAGTTAAATAATGGGGACATTTCACGAAGTTTTCCTATTGTATCCTTTAGTTTGTCAACCGTATAGTCAACTTCTTCCAACGTGTTATCTTTACCAAAAGAAAATCTTATTGAACCGTGAGATACTTCGATTGGAACTCCCATCGCAAGCAACACGTGCGACGGATCCAAACTTCCACTACTGCATGCTGAACCACTGGAAACCGCAATTCCGTTGAAGTCCATCAACATCAGTATTCCTTCGCCTTCCACAAATTCGAAGCTGAAATTGGCAATACTCGGAACACAGTGCTCCCTGTTTCCGTTGAAACGAACGTATGGGATTTCCGACATAACTCGCGACACAAAGTGATCGCGGAGATTTGCTATATGCTCGTTGTTGTGCTCCATTTCCTGTTGGGAAATTTCCAGTGCACAAGCCATACCCACTACCGCAGGCGTATTTGTTGTTCCGCCACGCTGTGAACGCTCCTGACCGCCACCGCAGATAAGTTTGTCAATCTTGACGCCGTTGCGAATATACAAGGCTCCCACACCCTTTGGTCCGTAAAACTTGTGACCTGACAGAGTAAGCAAGTCAACTCCTAACTCTTTCACGTCTATCTTCATATACGGCATGGCCTGTACGCAGTCGCTGTGGAATAACGCGCCGTGCTTATGGGCAACCTCTGCAAGCTCCTTGATAGGCTGAATGGTGCCGACCTCATTATTGACGTACATGATTGAAACAATCGTAGTCTGCTCATCAATGGCCTTTTCCAAATCAGCAACGCTCACAAGCCCCGTATTGTCAACAGGTAATCGCGTCACTCTGAAACCGTTGCGTTCCAGCCATTCCGCAGCGGTAAGAATTGCATGGTGCTCTATAGCGGATATTATTACGTGATTTCCCTTATCTTTTTTGTGGAGCGCAACACCCTTTAATGCCCAGTTGTCGGATTCCGTTCCGCTTCCGGTAAAATATAGCTCATTAGGGTTGCAGCCAATGATTTTTGCCACCGTTGCGCGTGCTTCCGCCACAGCCTTGGCTGTATCTCTGCCAAAAAGGTGCTGACTGTCAGCATTACCGAAATCATTTGTGAAATACGGAAGCATTGCATCCACTACGCGCTTGTCGCAAGGAGTAGTTGCCGCATGATCAATATATACCTTCATATATTATCCTCCGCGAGTTGTGTCAAAGAAATTGTGTCAAGATAGGAATTGATGTTGTCGTATAGCTTACCCCATAGATTGCGCGCTACACATTTTTGATGATTGGCGCAACCACTGTGCAAACAGTCAACTATTTCAAGATTGTCTTCTACGGCGCGCAAAACCTGACCAACTGTAATGATTTCGGGACTGTCGGCAAGTTTATAACCACCGCTTGAACCTCTTGTGGCAGTTACAATGTTCGCTTTTTTCATAAGAGCAATAATCTGCTCAAGATACTTTTCCGTAACACCGGTTGATTGAGACAAACTTGTAACGTTCACAAGAACGTCATCGCTGTAGTTTTTGGCAAGTTCAACGGCAACGTACAGACCGTACCTTGCCTTGGAAGACATTTTCATATCGTTCAATTCCTACTAATTTACTATGATTAGTTTACTACTATTATAATCGCAAGTCAAATGATTTTATACAAAAAAACTTATTTCTGATATGAAACGAGTTTTTTACAATTGTTAGATTAAAATTACGGTTTAGAATACTATCGTAATCCCGTCAAATTGTTGTTGCCTTTAAAGAGTATTGAAAAGTTCCTGAGCGTTTATAAAGTCGCTCGTAACTCCTGTTATATACGGATCGATATTTGACACAATCGCTTCGGAATTTACCGTCCACACCTCGATTGGAATGCCGAAAAGCTTTGCGCGTTTTATTTGTGATCGGGTAAGCGTTGCATAAAAACAATCTGCAAACACCTCTGTTGTTTCGGACAATTGGGATAAGTACCTCAAAGCGTCTTGGTTGAGCAATTCCGTCAGCAGTCCTATTCTATCGCCTATACGAAGCTGCGAAATAAGCGTCAAAACGTCTCTGTCCCTGCCTATCCAGGTAACTGACAAGTCAGTTTTATCCACTATTTCAACAAGTCGTTGAGTTTGCTGCAACGTAACGTCATTTTTTATTTCAACGTATGGGTGCAACTCCAATTCTGCACATAAAGAAATAAATTCTTCGAAGGTAGGAATTTGTTCGCCTACATATTGCATGCTTTTCCAACTGCCGAAATCCAACCGACGAACCTCATCAAGCGTCATATCGGATATCTTTCCTCTTCCGTTGGATGTACGTATAACTGTTTTGTCGTGTAACAATACAGGCTGATTATCCTTGGTAAACCTAACGTCACATTCTACGCAATCAAATCCCATTTCCTTTGACATTCGAAATGCGGAGAGTGTATTTTCCGGGGCGTCAACGTACCCGCGATGGTTTATCGAATTTATATGTCTTCGCGCGTTCGCCTGAATATTGGATTGACACCCCGTCAACAAACAAATTGCCACCAATACCAGACAAACAGCAATTACAGTTGTACTTCTAATAACTTTCTTCATAGTAAAAATCGTCCATATCAAATCACGCAACAAAGCGCTGCCCATTAAACAAGCAGCACTTTAAGTGTGTGAAATGATTGGACGAATTATTTATATGTGTTTCTTAATCGTTTCGGTTAGTTCGTCTTCGTCGCAAAGTCCGATTATTCTGTCAACAAGTTGTCCGTCCTTGAAAATGCAGACATTGGGAATTGACATTATTTGAAATCTCTTTGCAAGTTCACGCGCGTTGTCAACGTCAACCTTGCCAAACTTAATGTCGGTAAGTTTATCAGCAACTTCGTCCAAAATCGGAGCAAGCATACGGCACGGACCGCACCATGTCGCCCAAAAGTCAACAACAACGACTCCGTTTGCAATATATTCATCAAAATTATCTGCGATTTCGGGTATTTTACTCATTATTTTGTTCTCCTTGTTCCGTTTTGTCTTGTTCTACCGTTTTACGTCCAACAACCGCCAGTATCTGCGGTGTTTCCATCCATTTATGCTTGCGCAATTTGTCAACAACCGCAACAATTGTAAATCCAACAGCCAATCCTACAATGAAAAGAATTACCGATAGCCAATCTGCCCATTTGAGCCCGATGGATAGAAATAACAAAGCCAGTGCTGGGATAAGTGGCAAACAATACGCTACGAAAGCAAACTTCGCGCTGTTTGTTTCCGGTATCTCAATCGATACGGTATCGCCAACCGCTGCACCAATGTCATTACTCGCGAAAAAGTCAACGTGCTTTTGTTTTTCCGTCATACCACACTTCCCGCAAGAGGCGCAAGCGGAATTACGTCCGACACGTACTTTGGCAAATTCATCCTTTACACTAAGTACAACGCCTTGCTCAGTCATTGTGTTCCTCACAGGTAATATACAGTTCTTTTAATTGCTTGTCATCAACCGGAGAAGGAGCTTCACTCATCATGCAACTAGCATTTTGCATCTTGGGGAATGCAATGACGTCCTTGATATTGGTTGTATCTGTCAACACCATTACAAGCCTGTCCAGTCCCAGCGCCAAACCACCGTGCGGAGGGGTTCCGAATTTGAACGCATCGACAAAAAATCCAAAACGGTCTGCGATTTGCTCGTCACTGAAGCCAAGCGTTTCAAACATCAGCTTTTGCACTTCTCTGTTGTAAATGCGCATACTGCCACCGCCCATTTCGTCGCCGTTGATAACAACGTCGTATGCCTTTGCGCGTACGCGAGCGGGATCCGACTTCATATATTGAAGGTCTTCGTTTTTGGGACTGGTAAACGGGTGATGCATTGCAACGTAACGACCTTCCTCTTCGGAATACTCAAACAGAGGGAAGTCAACAACCCACAACGCGGCAAAGTCGCCAGCCTTATACAGTTCGAATTTACTTGCCAAGTGACAGCGGAGAGCGCCCAAAGACACTACTGCCGTTTGCCAATCCGCATCGGCAACAATCAATGCAATATCGCCTTGATCCATAGATAGCGCGCCTGCTATTGCGCCGAGTTCTTCCTCCGTTACCGCTTTAGCAAAGCTGCACTTTACGCCCTCTTTGCCCAGTCCGTACCAAGCAAGTCCTTTTGCTTTGTACGTTTTGACAAAATCAACAAGTTTATCAAGATCTTTGCGCGACAATTTATCTGCACCGTCTTTCAAAACAATCGCACGTACCGTGCCACCTTCTGCCAACGCATTTGTAAATACTACGAACTGCGAATCCTTTACAGTTTCGTCCAATTTATGGATTTCCATACCGAAACGCATATCAGGCTTGTCCGAACCGAAACGGTTCATGCATTCCGTCCAGGATATGCGCGGGAAATGCTTAGGCAACTTGACTCCGCGAATTTCCTTGAACATTTTGACAAGCAAGCCTTCCGTTAATGTCATTACTTCCTCTTCCTGATCGACAAAACTCATTTCAAGGTCGATTTGCGTAAATTCAGGCTGACGGTTAGCGCGCAAGTCCTCATCGCGGAAGCACTTGGCAATCTGGAAATACCTGTCCATACCGCCAATCATCAACAGCTGCTTGTACAGTTGCGGGGATTGTGGCAAAGCGTAAAAACTACCGGGGTGCACACGACTCGGAACAAGATAATCGCGTGCTCCTTCGGGAGTGGATTTACCAAGCATCGGTGTTTCTACCTCGATGAATCCTTTTTTTGCAAGATAATTGCGAGTGATTTGGTAAATCTTGCTGCGCGTTACGAGGTTATTTTGCAATGCCTCACGTCTGAGATCAAGATATCTGTATTTGAGACGTAGCGCTTCGTTTGCCCCGTCATCGCCTATAGAGAAAGGCGTAACGTCAGCTTCGGAAAGAATCTTCAGTTCCTCGGCAACAAGTTCCAATTCACCCGTTTTCATATTGGGGTTGATGTTGTTGCCTGTACGAAGGCGCACCTTGCCCGTTACACTGATTACATATTCAAGCTTGATTGTAGATGCTTTTTCCAACAATTCCTTTGAACAAACATCAGTATCAAACACAACCTGCATAATGCCACTGCGATCGCGTAGTTGCAAAAAGATAAGTCCGCCCAAGTCGCGACGTCTATGCACCCAACCCATAAGAGTTGTAGTTTTGCCTAACGACAATTTGTCAACGTTTCCGCACATCACCGTGCGTTGTTGTCCGTTTAGTAGTTCCATAATATATTTCTCCTAAGTGTTACAGTACATATTTTTTAAGGTTGCGCGATTCAGTACGGAAGTTGTTTTCAACGTACGCCTTGTCGATAACGACGGTCTTTTTCGCGCCTTCTTCGTCGATATCATAGGAAATATCTTCAACGATATGCTCCATTATGCTTTGCAATCTGCGTGCGCCGATGTCTTCGAGAGTGTTGTTTTGGTCGAAAGCAACGTTTGCTATCTCGGCGATTCCGTCTGCGGAAAATTGCAAATCGATATTATCGACGGCGAGCAGCTTCTTGTACTGCTCGGTGATTGCGTTCTCCGGCTCGGTCAAGATCTTAATAAAGTCATCCACCCCGAGGCTGTCCAACTCTACAAGAACAGGGAAACGGCCCTGCAATTCGGGGATAAGATCGGAAACCTTACTGACGTGGAATGCACCGCTGGCGATAAACAAAATGTAATCCGTTTTGATATTTCCGTACTTTGTGGACACTGTGCAGCCTTCGACTATAGGCAAAATATCCCGTTGCACGCCCTCGCGGGAAACGTCCGGACCCTGTTGCGAAGATTTGCCTGCAATCTTGTCCATTTCGTCAATAAAGATAACGCCATCGTTTTCTGCACGTTTCAATGCTTCACTTTCTACGCTGTCCAGGTCAATGAGTTTTTCGCTTTCTTCCGACGAGAATATACGAAGCGCCTCTTCCACGGTAACGGTACGCTTTTTCATCTTTTTGGGTAGCATATCGCCGAAGATACTGCCAAGATTGATTTCTCCACCACCGGCTTGAAGTTCAACCGGCTTGGGGATGTCGGCAACGGATATTTCCACCTGCATCTGATCAAGATTGTGCTTAAACAGCTCGTCTTTTACAGCGACCTTGGTTATACCTTCGGGCAACTCCTTCGATTGCTTCATCAAAATGTCTGCAAGTCTGTCAACGGCAAGTTCGAAAGCACGTTCTTCCACTTCCTTATAGCGCTCATCTTTTACAAGACGAATGGACACTTCCACAAGATCTCTTATCATGCTTTCGACGTCGCGACCGACGTAACCGACTTCAGTGTACTTGGTTGCTTCCACCTTCAAAAACGGCGCTTTTACAAGCTTAGCAAGACGTCTGGCAATTTCCGTTTTACCTACACCGGTAGGCCCCTTCATGATAATGTTTTTAGGAGTAATTTCCTCGCGGTCGGCTTGCGAAAGCTTGCTACGACGGTATCTGTTGCGCAAAGCAATTGCTACAGCCTTTTTCGCTTTAAATTGACCGACAATATAACGGTCCAATTCATAGACAATTTGTTTAGGTGTCATATTACGCCTCCTCTACGGTTATGTGACCGTTTGTGAATACGCAAATTTCACTGGCAATCTCCAGCGCTTTTTGAGCAATTTCCTTGGCGGAAAGCTTGGTGTTGCGATATAACGCTTTTGCGGCAGCCAGTGCGTAATTTCCACCGCTACCGATTGCGCATACGCCGTCGTCTGGTTCGATAACGTCACCCGTTCCCGAAAGCAAGTATATGTTGTCCTTGTCGGCAACTATCATCATTGCTTCAAGCTTGCGCATGACGTTGTCCCTACGCCACAGCTGAGCCACCTCAACTGCCGAACGCAACAGGTTTCCGCTGAACTTTTGCAACATTTCTTCAAATTTTTCCGAAAGAGTAAACGCGTCGGCAACGGACCCTGCAAAGCCGGTTACAATCTTTCCGTCATAAATACGGCGAACTTTTACGGCATTTCCTTTCATAATGACGCTTTGCCCTTGGGTGACTTGTCCGTCGCCGGCAACGGCAATTTGTCCGTTACGCTTTACAGCGCATATTGTTGTGCCTTTTATAGAATCGGCAAAAACTTCTGACATATTTGTACCTCCTTAAAGGTTTGTTACTATTTGTTTCATTGCATTGATTGCCCTTTCGGCATAGGCAACTTTTCGTAAAGATTTATCCCGTATCTTCTCAGTCAAGGAAGAAAGAATACCGAAATTACTGTTCATTGGAGAATATTCTCCAAATTCTACTGATATATGCTCACACAACGCGCCGGTTAACGTATCATTGCCAAATTCCAACGGCGCAAGTCCGCATTGCATACGGTATCCTTGAATAGCCGCAACGAGTCCGCTCAATGTGGATTCCATATACCCCTCTACACCCGTAAGTTGACCTGCGAAGAATATCTTGGGATTGCTTTTCAACTGAAAATATTTGTTGAGAAATTTCGGCGCGTTGATAAAGGTATTTCGGTGCATAACGCCATAACGAACAAACTCGGCTTCCTTCAATGCAGGAATCATAGAAAATACTCGCTTCTGTTCGCCGTATTTGAGGTTTGTTTGAAATCCTACAAGGTTGTACAGCGTACCTTCGGCGTTTTCCTTGCGCAGTTGCAATACGGCGTACGGCTTATCACTTTTCCGTTCATCACGCAACCCTACAGGTTTCAAAGGACCGAATCGCACCGTATCCACACCGCGTTTAGCCATGACTTCAATGGGCATACAGCCTTCAAATACGTTGTTCTCGAAATCCTTTAGCTGTACCGTCTCAGCAGATACAAGGTTCTCGTAAAAAGCGAGGTATTCGTCCTTGTTCATGGGACAGTTGAGATAGTCCGCGTCGCCCTTTCCGTAACGACTGGCGACAAACGCACTGTCGTAATCGATACTGTCAGCTGTAACGATGGGCGCGACAGCATCAAAGAAATACAAAAATGCTTCACCAAACACTTGCTTAAAAGCAGGAATAAGCGCTTCGTCCGTAAGCGGTCCTGTGGCAACAATTACGAAGTCGTATCCATCCGACGAAAAGTCGGTTGCGACTTCATTTACTCGGTGAAAATTTGGATAACTATCCAACCTTTCCGTAACCGTTTTCGAAAATGCGTACCTATCCACAGCAAGAGCATTGCCTGCGGGAACACGCGTTTGCTCGGCAATCTGCACCACGAGACTGTCCAACAAGCGCATTTCAGCCTTGAGTAATCCGCTAGAGGTATTAACGTCGTCACTTTTGAACGAATTGGAGCAAACGACCTCGCACAATGTATCAAGATGATGCGCAGGCGTGTGTTTGAGCGGTTTCATTTCCACGAGCGTAACATCGACCCCACGCTTCAACAGTTGGTAACAGGCTTCACAGCCTGCAAATCCACCACCGATAACTTTAACTTTCACTTACTTCACCGCCGTCGTAATTGCAATCCTTGTTAGAGCAACGTATTGACTTCTTGCCACGGTTTATCTTGTACACCAAGTGAGAACCGCAGCTTGGGCATATATTACCTGTGGGAATATCCCATGAAATGAAATCGCATGCGGGATATCCTGTACAACCGTAAAAAGCTGTTCCACGCTTGGACATGCGTTTTACGACGTCCTTACCGCATTTAGGACACTTTGCCACTGTTTCTACAATAGGCTTGGTATTTTTACATTGCGGATAGTTACTGCAGGACAAATATTTACCGAATTTGCCTTGGCGTTCTAACATTTTACCGCCACAAATATCACAGACAACGTCCGTTTCCTTGGGAGGAGTCTTTTCCTTCAGGCTTCGGATATTGGAACAAGCAGGATAATTGCTGCAAGCAAGATACTTGCCGTATTTGCCCATTTTAACAACCATGGGCGAACCGCATTTATCGCATACGACGTCCGACGGCTCGTCCTGCAAGGAGATTTTGTGTCCGTGCATTGCGACATCCACTTCCTTGAGCATAGGCTTGTAGAAACTGTCCACTACCTTGTACCAAGGTTCGCCGTTATCTTCGATGGCGTCCAATCTGTCTTCCATTTCCGCAGTAAACTGAACGTCAACAACTTCGCCGAAGTACTTTTCCAAGTATTCGGTGACCTGTATGCCTAGGTTACTGGGGACAAGCGCTTTGCCATCTTTCTTGATGTAGTCGCGCTTGTACAACGTCTGCATAATAGTCGCGTACGTGCTGGGACGGCCTATGCCTTTTTCCTCCATTGCCTTGATTATGCTTGCTTCGGTATAACGTGCAGGCGGCTTGGTAAAGCGTTGTTCGCTGTTTAGTTTTACAAGGTTGAGCTTGTCACCCTTTGCAAGTTCGGGCAAAAGAGCATTTTCCGTTTCGTCATCTGTATTTTTTTCTTTGCTTTTTGTCTCGCCGTAAATTGCCAAAAATCCATCAAAGATGAGCGTTTTACCCGTTGCGGTTAATGTGTAATTACCACAGTCAACGTTTACTGCTACGCTATCGTAAGTAGCAGGCATTGCCTGACTTGCCAAGAAACGTTCGTAAATCAACTTGTAAAGTAAATATTGATTGCGTTGAACCTTATCCTTGATTGAGTCGGGAGTAAGCTCCAAGTTAATTGGACGGATTGCCTCGTGAGCATCCTGCGCCTGTTTCTTCGTTGCGTAAAAATTGGGCTTTTCCGGCAAATATTGCTTACCGTATTTCTGTTCGATAAGGTCACGCGCAGCAAATACTGCATCCGTTGATACACGTACTGAATCGGTACGAATATAGGTTACCAATGCGACGTGTCCCATTCCCGCAATATCAAATCCCTCGTACAATTGTTGCGCAACCGACATAGCAGCGGCACTGGACATACGCAACTTGTTGACGGCATCCTGTTGCATTGTGCTGGTAGTAAAGGGCGGCTGAGGCTTGGCAACGGTTACCGACTTTTTGACAGATGCAACAACGTAGTCATTGCCGTTAAGCGTTTCAAGCGCCTCATCACACTGCTCTTTGTTTTTAATTTTAATCTTTTTACCGTCTTTTTCGGTAAGGGTTGCGGTAAATTGCGGTTTCGATCTTGGTTTTTCGAGAACAGCCGCCACGTGCCAAAATTCTTCCGGCTTAAATTTCTGTATTTCCTTTTCGCGATCTACAATTATTCTCAGTGCAGCCGACTGAACGCGTCCCGCCGACAATTTACTCGTAATCTTTTTGCAAAGCACGGGTGACAACGTATAACCAACCAAACGGTCGAGGACGCGCCTTGCCTGTTGAGCATAAACAAGTCCCTTGTTAATGTAATCAGGGTTTTGAATTGCCTGATTGACCGCTTTTTTGGATATTTCGTTGAACATAATGCGGTTTTTCTCGTTTGGATCAAGATTGAGTGCGCATTGCAAATGATAGGAAATCGCCTCGCCTTCGCGATCCGGGTCGGTTGCAAGATACACTTTTTCCGCCCTTGCAACGTTCTTCTTCAAGCGTTCGATGGTTTCCTCCTGTTCGGGCTTGCGGGCTTTCAATGACGGTTCGTAATTATTGTCAAAGTCAATGCCCATCTCCTTGTCGGGAAGGTCCCAAATATGTCCGCGCGAAGCGTCAACCCTGTAATCGGGCCCCAAATACTTTCCTATAGTTTTTGCCTTTGCCGGTGATTCGACAATTACAAGTTTCATTCAATTCCTCCATATAACCGATATAAATTACCGGGTAACCTTACAATTATACTCCTAATTTCCAAATTTGCCAACATGTAATTTAGGTCTGCAGGCGCAATGCCCGTACTTGCTATCAACTCGTCGAAACTCAACTGACCGCACGACAGCGCATTTACAACAGCTTGCTCCTCTATACTAATCTGATAACTTTGCTTTGCTACCGCCTTTCTGTCCAGACCGTAATAATCCACTATATCCCTCGGGGTAGTAACACATGCAGACTGAACTGTTTTGATCAACCTGTTGCTGCCACTAAATCCATAGTCGTAAATTTCACCGGGAACTACGAAAATATCTTTACCTTGATCAAGCGCCAGATCCACCGTAGTAATTGTACCGCTTTTGGCAGGAGCCTGACACACAAGTACACCTTTACTCAATCCAGACACAATTCGGTTGCGATGCGGGAAATGAAATGCCAAAGGTTCTGCGTGCAATCCATATTCGGACACCAGCAAACCACCGTTTTGTACAATTCTATCCGCCAAGCCTTGATGAGCGGCAGGATAAACGTTTAACACCCCACTACCTAACACGGCTATCGTTGAACAGTCTTCGTCAAGAGTTGTTTGGTGAGCAATGCTGTCAACGCCGTAGGCAAGTCCGCTGACGATAGTAAAATACTCGGATAGCACCTTGGTAAAATCCGTAGCTATGCGTCTGCCGTAGGATGATACCTTGCGCGTTCCAATTACCGCAAGACAATCAGTTTCAAACAAGCTCACGTTGCCTTTGCAAAACAACACGTATGGCGGATCGGAGATATCCCGTAGTTGCGCAGGGTAATCGGATGAAAACCAAGTCACCGCAACTACCCCACATTCATTCATTTCGTTAATAATCTTGTCAAAGCTCTGCTTTTTGATTTCGGACTTCAACTTGGAGTAGCTGTTGCCAAGCAACGTTTTCACCTGTTCACTTTGGGAAAAATTTAAAACAAAGTCATCTGCGCCTTCAAACAGATTCCACAAGTGAAAGAACTTAGTTGAAGGAATGTTGTACTCGCCAAGTAAAATGCATATTTTTTCTTCTAAAGTGTACATTTTATACTCTGTATTTCCTGTCCAGCATGCGGAATTGTAGCGACTCCGCTACATGCTTGACAGCTATATTTTCCGACCCGTCCAAGTCGGCTATTGTGCGCGCAACCTTGAGTATTCGGTTATACGCACGTGCAGTAAGGTTTAATTTCTCGAACGAGTCCTTTAATAAGTTTAAACTCTGCGTATCAAGTTTGCAGTACTTATTGATGTCCGCAGGAGTCATTTGCGCGTTACAGCGTCTTCCCGAAGCGGACAAGCGCTCAAGCTGAATACTGCGTGCGTTGTTAACTCTTTCTCTTATGACCTGCGAGGATTCGGATAAATCATCTACTTGCAGTTGGTCGTAGGTGACGTTGTCCACTTCGATATGAATGTCAATTCGGTCAAGTAGCGGTCCTGAAAGCTTGTTGAGATATTTATGAATCTGTGACGCAGTGCACTTGCATTCCATTGTTGCGCTACCGTAGTTTCCACACGGACAAGGGTTCATGCTTGCAACAAGCATAAAGTCGGCAGGGTAGGTAACGGACACAGCATTTCGTGCTACCGTTATCACACCATCTTCTAGCGGCTGACGCAACGTTTCAAGTGTATGACGGTTGTACTCGGGCAATTCATCCAAAAACAATACGCCGTTGTGCGCAAGGCTGATTTCGCCGGGGCGCGCTTTGTTCCCACCGCCCGTCAACGCCACCATTGTAGAGGAATGATGAGGGGTGCGAAATGGACGCTCATATATAAATCCGTCGAGTTGTCCCGAAACGCTGTGAATTTTCGCCACTTCCAACGCTTCTTCGAAAGTAAGGGACGGCATTATGGACGGAACCGCACGTGCTAACATTGTTTTGCCTGCTCCGGGCGGCCCGATCATTATGATATTGTGTCCACCTGCAACGGCAATTTCCATTGCGCGTTTTGCTGCAAATTGCCCTTTTATATATTTAAAATCGTTATCACTGTGATTAGACTGTACGTCGCTTTGCCAGCTTCGTATGGCAAGCGGTTGTATTTCAATCTGATTTGTAAGAAATTCGACCGCTTGAGTCAAGGTATCCACTGCGTAAATTTTTGCGCCCTCAATAAAGGAAACTTCGTCGCAATTTGCCTTGGGAATAACAAAAGTCGTTTCGCCCTGTTGAACCGCCGTGATTATCATCGGCAAAAGTCCGTTTACCTTACGTACTTCACCGTTTAAGGACAGTTCACCAAGTACAATTGCCTTTTTCAAACTGTCGTACGGTATTTGCTTGCTTGCAGAAAGCAAACCAATAGCAATAGGTAGGTCGTATAAACTGCCCTCTTTTTTGACATCGGCAGGCGCAAGATTGATTACAACCGAGGCGACAGGATATTGATATCCACTATTCTTCATAGCGGAGCGAACACGCTCCTTGGACTCCTTAACAGCCGTATCCGCAAGACCGACAATATCGTAGGTGGGCATGCCTGAATGCATGTCAATTTCGGCCTGTACGGGAAAGCCATCCAATCCTTTTAGCCCAAAGCTCTTGATAAGCGCAAGCATAAACTTCTCCATTGTAAGAACTATATATACAAGTATAACTATATACTTTGATTTTAGCAAGAAATTTATAGCAGTTTTTAGTATAACATTTTGCAAAAAATGTCGCATTAAGCAAACAAAAAAGCGACCGTAAAAGGTCGCCTGATTTGTTTGGAGTTATTTGCTTGACTTAACCTTAGCAGCCTTACCGGTACGTTCACGCAGATAGTAAAGCTTTGCACGTCTAACTTCGCCTTGACGAACAACAACGATGCTGTCAATCTTGGGGCTATGAACGGGGAAGGTTCTTTCCACGCCGATACCGCTGGAAATACGTCTAACGGTAAAGGTTTCACGAAGACCGCCGTGCTTACGTGCAATAACGATACCTTCGTAAGCCTGAATTCTTTCCTTGTTACCTTCGATAACCTTGAAGTTAACGCGTACAGTGTCGCCAACGTTAAACTTTGCTACTTCTCTCAAAGATTCTGCTTCAATTTGCTTAATGATGTCCATTTGACTTTTCCTCCAAATAATTTTGTTAACTAAGCGTTCATACACTGGGCCACGCAAAACTTGAATACTGTAAGGTTTCGTGTGGCGAAAAGTCAGAGGACCGCCCGAAGTCACCGCTAATTATATTAACATATTGCAGTCAATAAAGCAACTGTTTTACCGCATTTTTAATTACGAATTTGTTATGAATTTAACTTTATTTTATAACTACAAGCTGTTTCGTTGATAAAAAACCGCAAGCGATATTTTTGAGAAAATACTCATTTTTGAGGCAATAATAATGCTATGTCTGTAATAGTAGTTTGCAAAACGACCAATTTTGCCATAAAAATGGCATTTTTTTGCCGATTATGGGCGGAAAGCGTCTTTAATGTGGTTGACCTGTTCCCCCAATATCTCCACAACGTCAAAGCGTACAGGAACGCCCGTTTGCTTGTTTTTGAACAACCAGTAGGTTGCACATTTGACGATTGTTTGCTGTTTACGCCAGTTGACAGCCTCGCGTGGCAATCCAAATGCATCGTCTTTACGCGCTTTAACCTCGATGAAAATAACGCTTTCGCCGTCCCATGCAATTATATCTATTTCGCCGTAGTGACAAGTGAAATTTCTTTCAACGATCTTGTATTTATTTTTTGTCAGGTATCGCACAGCTATATCTTCGCCGTACCGCCCTACCGCTCGCGTGTTCATATTTCAACAAAATGCCCGATAAACGTACGTCTGTGTATGGGGCAAGGTCCGTGTTCTTTAAGCAAGCGGATATGCTCTGCCGTACCGTATCCCTTGTGTTTTGCAAAGTTATACTGCGGATACTGCAGGCTATATTCCATCATCAATCTATCTCTTGTAACCTTAGCGACAATGCTTGCAGCCGCAATGCAATAACTTAGAGCGTCACCATGGATAATAGATAGCGTAGGAACCTTTGCAGCTAGAGCGACAGCGTCTATCAGCACTCTATCAACCTTTTTAAATCCATTGATGCATTGTATCATTCCGCTTTTAGTTGCATTGAGAATATTGTCGCGATCGATTGTTTCGCTGTCAATTATAGCAACCTGTACCTCTATTGCCTTATCCAGAATCAGGTCGTATAGCACATCGCGTTTTTTAGCGGATAGCTTTTTGCTGTCGTTCACACCGACGATTATATCATTATCGTCCAATGGCATAATAACGCCTGCAACCACAACAGGGCCGGCAAGAGGACCACGTCCTGCTTCATCAATACCGGCGATATATTTTGCTCCAGCTTCTTGAAGTTGTCTTTCGTATTCAAGCATAGCAATCCTCGTTTTTACAAATCAGTCGGTAAATCGAAAGTAATTTTGCCGATTTTGCCCTTGCGGAAGTCGTCCAATATTGCTTTGGCGCACCGTTCGCCGTCCATTTCGCCTCCGCGAAGCAAAAAACCTCGTTTTGCAGCAATTTCTTCAAATACTTCAAGCGTTGTTTTACCTTCACAATGCACGTTAAACCGTTGTTCTATACAATTGGGATACTGTTCAACCAGTTGCTCGATGAGAGCAAACGCTACTTCGGATAAATCTACAACATCGTCCTTGATACTTCCGATAAAACATAATCGTGAAGCCACCAAATCGTTATCAAACTTGGGCCAAAGCGTACCGGGCGTATCCAAAAGCTCCAATCCCGATTGCAAACGTACCCATTGTTTTCCCTTCGTCACTCCCGGTTTGTCACCTGTAATCACTGCCTTCCTACCCGAAAGACAGTTAATTATCGTTGATTTTCCACAGTTTGGCACGCCGATTATCAGGCATCTGACAGGTTTGAATATGCCTTTTGCTGCGTATTTAGCTCGCAAATCTGCCGTGATATCCGCGAAAGCCTTGGATATCTTCGACGCTTCCGCCGACGCGGTTGCAGTCACCTTTACATACGGCAGTTTGTTTGCAACAAAATATCTGCACCACAATTCAATCTTGGCAGGGTCAGCCAAATCACACTTGTTGAGTATAAAAACACATGGCTTATTGCCGACAATTTTACTGAAACTAGGATTAAAACAGGATGCAGGAGCACGCGCATCAAGAACGTAGCCTATCGCATCAACGATTTTTACGTTTTCCTCCATCATGCGGAGCGCCTTTGTCATATGCCCCGGAAACCATTGAATATTCATTTTTCCTCCAGTAAATCGGGACGGTTTTTGCGAGTAATTTCCAAGGACTTCTCCTTGCGCCATTTGTTAATGTTGGCGTGATTGCCACTCACAAGCACTTCAGGAACGCTCATACCCATGAATTCCTGCGGGCGCGTGTACTGCGGATACTCTAACAAAGGTTGCGAAAAGGATTCGTCAACGGTCGATTCGCTGTTGCCAAGCACTTCGGGAACGTAACGCAATACACTGTCGATTAGCACCATTGCGGGAATTTCACCGCCCGAAAGAACGTAGTCGCCGATGGACAGCTCCATATCGATATCCATATCAAGCACGCGCTGGTCCACTCCCTCGTAATGCCCGCACAAAACAAGCAAATGCTGTTCGCCTGAAAACTCTTTCACCATCGCCTGTGTAAGTACCTTTCCGCGCGGAGACATATATATTCGCTTTGCAGTGTGTTGCGGATCCACCGCTACAATACAGTCGTGAATAGGCTGAGGCATCATCACCATACCGGCCCCACCGCCAAACGGTGTATCGTCACACTTTTTGTGCTTATCATTTGTGTAATCGCGAATATTATGGACGTTAAGCTCGTACAGTCCTTTTTCGCGTGCCTTACCCGTTAGCGACGAATTTAGCGCATCTAACATTTCAGGAAAAAGAGTCAATACGTCAATCTTCATACACAGCCACCTGCCCGAAACGTATTTTGTTAACAACCACTGTCTTGTGCTCGACATTGACTTGAACAACCAAATCCTTCAAGAACGGAAACGACACTTCCTTTTCGCCGTCGCTACACACAAAAACATCCGCCGCACCGTACTGCAAAACGTCCTTTACTACGCCGACCTTCGTACCGTCATCCAGCGTAACGTTGCAGCCTATCAAATCCGCGATAAAATATCTATCTTGCGGAACGGTAATATATTCCTTATCTGCGTAAACGCTCCAATTGCGCAATGCCTCCGCCATATTTCTATCAGTGATACCGGATAGTTGAACGTAGCAAAAAGCGCCGTCGGGACGAAGCTTTTCGACGGTGTATGTATTTGAGCCGATATACAGTTGTTTTGTTCCCTTAAGCATCGCAGCGTCATCCAAATAACAGGAAATTTTTATTTCCCCCTTGATACCCTGCGCCTTGAGCACTTTACCAATTTCCAATTTCATTGTTTATTACAATCCGTTAATAAACATACCAAAGAACACGTTCAAAACTATGCCTTGAACATGATCGATGAGTACAAAATTTGCCACAAGTGTTTCTTGTGGCAATTGCCTAAAATAATTAGTCTTCTATTTCGATGTTGTATCTTTTGCCAACTTTTACGCCGACAGCTCTTGCAAGCGTACGGATAGCCATAGCAATCTTGCCTTGCTTACCGATAACCTTGCCGATATCGTTTTCAGCCACTCGGATGGTTATTGTTTCCACACCGTCAGCTTCTGCGGACGTAATGTTGATCGCGCTCTTATCATCAACAAGCTGTTCAACAATGTAAGTTACAAGTTCAACCATGATTTACCTCTATTGCTTAGCTTTGGGCGCCTTTTTGGGTTCGAGAATGTTTTCGCGAACAAGAAGTGTGCGAACCGTTTCGGTGGGTTGAACGCCGCAAGAAATCCATTTCTTAGCCTTTTCAACATCGAGATGAGTTTCGTCGTTTAAGGGGTTATAGGTACCGATAAGGTCAACGTATTGTCCGTCACGAGCCTTGTGTGAGTCGATAACTACAACGCGGTAGAAAGGACTTTTCTTGTCGCCCATTCTTGTCAATCTCATTTTTACTGCCATTTTGTGTTCCTCCAATGTATTAAATAAATTTTATTGTAAAGATAGATTTATCTGTCTTTTCACCTTAGAAGGGCAAGCGCTTGGACTTTGCCATTTTCTTCATCATATCGCGCGTTTGCTCAAATTGTTTGATTAGCTTGTTTACGTCCTGAACCTGAAGTCCGCATCCTGCCGCTATACGCTTACGTCTGGAATAATTGAGAATTTTCGGGTTGGAACGCTCCTCTTTCGTCATCGACTGAATGATTGCCTTGTTGCGCTTGAGCTGCGCCTCGTCCACCTTTTTGTCGGCAAGCTTCAGCCTGCTTGCGCCCGGGATCATACCGACAAGGTCGTTGAGGTCGCCCATTTTTGCCACTTGCTCGAATTGCTCCAAGTAATCATTGAGGTCAAAGCTGGCTTCCTTCAACTTTTTAGCCATTTTCATAGCTTGCTCTTCGTCGATTGCGGTTTGAGCTTTTTCAATTAACGTCAGTACGTCGCCCATTCCGAGAATTCGACTAGCCATTCTGTCGGGATGGAAAGGTTCAAGGTCTTCCATTTTTTCGCCGGTGCCGACAAATTTAATGGGCTTACCTGTAACTGCCTTGATTGACAGTGTAGCTCCACCGCGCGTATCGCCGTCTAACTTGGTCATGATAACGCCTGTTATATCCAGTTGCTCGTCAAACGTTTTTGCGACGTTAACAGCGTCTTGACCTGTCATCGAGTCCACTACAAGCAAGGTTTCGCATACGTTGACGTTCTTTTTGATGGACTTAAGTTCATCCATCAATTCTTCATTTATATGAAGCCGTCCTGCCGTATCGATAATTACAGTGTCGAAGCCGTTCTTTTCAGCAAAGCTAACTGCGCCTTGAGCAATCTTTGTGGGATTGCTTTGTCCCATTTCGAAGAAACCAGCTTTAGCCTTACCGGCAACAATCTCCAATTGTTTGATTGCCGCAGGTCTGTAAATGTCGTCCGCACAAAGCAATACTTTCTTACCCTGCTTCTGCAAATACATTGCAAGTTTACCGCACATCGTCGTCTTGCCCGCACCCTGAAGTCCGCACATCATGATGATTGTGGGAAGTTTCGACGATACAGCGAGCTTGCTTTGCGTGGAGCCAAGCAGTTCGATGAGTTGCTCGTTTACAATCTTGATAACCTGTTGACCGGGCGTAAGACTTTTGAGTATTTCTTCACCGACCGCGAGTTCAGTAACCTTGTTGATGAAGTCCTTAGCAACAGAAAAGTTGACGTCCGCTTCCAACAAGGCAACACGTACCTCGCGCATGGCTTGCTTTATTTCCAGTTCTGTTAATGCACCACGGTTTTTAAGCTTGCTAAAAACGTGATTGATTCTTTCTGTTAGATTTGCAAATGCTGCCAAAATTTACTCCTTTGAAACGAAGGATTTCGCTACCTGAAACACCTTATCCACATCCTGCTGTTCAACTGCCACAGTCAACTGACTGTATAACTCGGCAAGGTGCAATACATTTTCCAACTTTACAAGAGTTGCTTCCCCTTTCACTATCGCGTCGCGCACTCCCTGGCGGGAAATGCCCACTTCACTTGCAATCTCCGACAAAGAACAGTCACAGTCGCAATACATCAAAAGCGCGACACGCTGTTTATCGGTAAGCATGTCGGCGTAAACACGCAAAAGCTCGGAAAGTTGAATTTTCGTTAACGCCATACTCACCTCTAATCAAACTGTAAAGCACAACAACTTTACACCGCTATTGTATTATATTTTATTGCCAAAGTCAAGCAAAAAAAACAAAAAAGCCACAAAGTATGTTGCTTTGTAGCATTTTGATAGTTATGTTACACATAGTATTATACGATATCGGCGTTTTAGACTATACCTTCGACGTAACTGGCAGCGTCAAATTCGAGAAGATCGTCAATCCCCTCACCTACGCCGACGAAATATACGGGTATATCCATATCGTGCTTGATTGCAAGCACTACACCGCCCTTTGCAGTGCCGTCCAGTTTTGTAAGGACGATCCCGTCGATATCAATTGCTTCATTGAAGATATCTACCTGTTGAATTGCATTTTGTCCCGTAGTCGCGTCCAGTACAATCAGGTTTTTACGGTCCGCTTCGGGAAATTCACGTTCTATTACGCGGTTGATTTTCTTCAACTCTTCCATCAGGTTCTTTTTGTTGTGAAGTCTTCCTGCGGTATCGACAAGTACCACGTCCGTTCCTCTGCTTTTGGCAGATGAAATAGCGTCGAATACCACCGCCGCAGGATCGCTACCCTCCTCGTGCATTATAATTCGCACTTTGGCGCGATTTGCCCATACTTCCAACTGCTCGCTTGCTGCCGCGCGGAAGGTATCGGCAGCTGCAATGACAACGGATTTACCCTGCTTGACGAAAATGTTAGCAAGCTTACCTATGGTAGTAGTCTTTCCTACACCATTTACACCGGCAACCATTATTACGCACGGAGTAGAGAAACTAAACTTCTCATCACCAAGAATATCCGATAAAACGTCGCGCAAATATTGATTTGCTTTTTCAGGGTCGGACACCTTATCCCTACCCATACGCTCACGCAACTCGTCGATTATATCTACCGTTGTATCTTCGCCAATATCACTGGACAGCAATATGAACTCCAATTCTTCATAGAAATCGTCGTCAAATATACCGCGTTTGAACAGTTGATTGAGTTTAAACCCTATCTGTTGCTTAGTTTTCCTCAGTCCATCGATGATTTTTTGAAAAAATCCCATATTAAAACAGCAAACCTCCAATTACAGATAATATTGAAAGTACCGTCGCATAGATGAATGTACTTTCAATTGCTACATTGCTTGCTTGATTGCTTCGGTAAGTTTTACCGACACAATCTTAGATACGCCCTTTTCTTCCATTGTTACGCCGTACAGAACGTCGGCATTTTCCATTGTGGGCTTTTTGTGGGTGATGACGACAAATTGTGTAGAGGTAGAGAATTTGCGCAGATATTTTGCGATTCTCTCCGCGTTCGCATCATCCAATGCCGCTTCGATTTCGTCCAATACGCAGAAAGGCATTGGATTGTATTTCAATATCGAAAACAGTATTGCTGCCGTCGTCATTGTACGCTCACCACCGGATAGCAGCGAAATATTTTGCAATTTCTTTCCCGGGGGTTGCGCCTCAATTTCTACACCTTGGTCAAGCGACTCCTTGCTCGGGTCTTTTTCTATGTACAGACGCGCATTTCCGCCGTTGAACAATTCACGGAAAATAAGCTTAAAGTTATCGTTTATCTGCGTCATACCGTCTTCAAAACGCGCTTCGATATCCGCCGTCAGTTCTTTCAACGCACTCTTGAGGTCTTCTTCCGCTTTTTTGAGGTCGTCAAGCTGTGCCATCAGTTCGTCGTAGCGAGCTTGTTCCACTTCAAGTTCCTGAATGGATGCGACGTTTACGTGTCCCATCTTCATCATTTCCTGCTTAAGTTCGGAAATACGCTCCTTACCGGCCTCTTTATCGTAATTCTCATCCTTGTATTGCATTGCAGCCGAATAGGTTATGCCATATTCTTCCTGCACCTTTTGTTGCAATTCAAGTAGGTCGTCATCGATTTTATTGAGAATATATTCCTCTTTGTCAATCGTACCGTTCAACGCCTCTAGCTCGTTCGACAAACGGAACCGTTCATCAGTCAAGCGTTGAAAATCACTGTCCATTTGCATCTTTAGTGCTTCCGTTTCCTTAATTTGCGCAAGAAGCTGTGTCATATCCTCCTGCAAATTGGTATCGGTCACACTTTCGTTAAGTGCGCTGTACATGTTGTCGATTGCCGAACGCACCTGCGCAATATAAGACAATCGTGACGCTATGCTATCCTTCAAGGTTTCTATTTGAGCAGTATTGTTCTTTATATCCTTTTCAGCCGTTTCGATGTTAGAAGTGAGCAAAGCCAAGTGATAGCGTTTATCTGACAGAACCTGATAAAGCGAATCCTTTGCAGCGTTTTCCAGTTGACTGGTTTGACGCGCATGATCGGATTTTTCACGCAACTGTTTTTCAGTCACAGCCAGTTCCTTCAAACGGCTATCGTACTTTTTGATAGATTCATCAATTTGAATCAATCGTTGCAAAAGTTTTTCCTTTTCTCCGGACAAACGCAAAACATTTTTCTTATCGGAATTAGACAGCGTATTGGAAGTTTCAATTTTCTCTTTAGCCGTTGCAATCTCAATCTTTAACGCATTGAGTGCATCAGTCACATTATTAGCCGTCGTACGTGTTTCTTCCAAAAGTGCGTCGAGTTTGCGCTTTTCTTCCTCGGTTTGTTGCAAATCCTTGAGCAGCTCCTCAAGTTTTAAAGAACGCTCGGAAATCTGGGTCTCGTAGGAAAGCAGATTTGTGCCGGATTGTTTCTTTGCGCTACCGCCTTCCATTGAACCGTCATTTGAAATACGTTCGCCGGTAAGCGTAACCATACGGTGAGCGTAGCGATATTTTCTGCTGATGGAAATAGCATTGTCAAACGTGTCCACTACCACAATTCCGCCAAGCAATGACTCAAAAACATTGGAGTAATGCTTATCATAACTTATTAGTTCAGACGCAATACCAAGCACGCCCTTTTCCTTCAACACTTCGGCGCGATCGATTCCGTGCGGTTTCATCGAACTGACCGGAAGGAACGTTGCCTTACCGTAGTCATTGATCTTGAGGTAATTGATAAGGTACTTTACGTCTTCTTCATTTTCGGTGACGATATTTTGAAGTCTTCCGCCAAGCGCTGTTTCAATGGCAAGTTGCAGTTTAGGCTCCACTTTCATAAGATTTGCCACCACTCCACGGATATGCGACGCAAGTTCTTTGTCGCGCTTTGCATCTTGCATAAGATACTGGATACTTGCTTGGTATCCCCTGTAGTTAGTAGCAAAGTCGCGAAGCATGTCGATTCCGCCCTTTTCGCCGGAGTAAGATTGTTGCTTACGAGTGAGATCCTTTGTAAGATTGAACTGCTTAAACTCCAAATCCTTGACCTGTTGCTTGAGTTGGCGAAGAGTGTTTTCGAGGTTGTCTCTTTCCTTACGAAGTTTTTCGTAACGACCGAGCAAATCGCCTTCTTCACCGGCAGATTCCTGCAATTTTTGCGTAAGTTCCGCTTCGCTGGCAATAATTTGCTCGAACCGCTCGGATATCGTCGCCTTTTCCGTTTGCAATGCTACCAGTTTACTGTTGGATTCCGAAATTGCCTGCATTGCCTCATCCAACCTTTTGCGCAGACTTTCGGCACGTTGATTTATTTCGTCAACACGCTTACCCACCGAAGAAAAGTTCTCGTTTGCCTGTTCAACTTCTTTTTCAAGTGTTGCCAATTCTTCATTACGGCGAAAACGTAAAGCAGCAAGTTCCTCATTTGTCTGAGTCAGGTTCTCAATTTCCTGCTTGCTTGTCGCAATCAGTTCCTCATTGGATTCAATTTCGCGGTTGCAACTGTTGATACGCTCTTGAATAAGGTTCTTTTCGCCCGAACTCTTTTCCAACTTGACAGCCAAAGTTACCTGTTTATCACGCAATGCTGTTATTTCACCGTCAATACCGTTGCGTCTATGGAACATCTCGTCGTACTGCTCGTTGATTTCAGCGTATTGCGATTCCTTAAGGTTATATTCTTCCTTTAATCCCTGAAGTTTCTTTTTGCCGTTTTCCTTGTCCTGGCTTGCATTATCGTATCCGTAAATGTAGGCGTTGATTTCGCACAAGCGCAGTTCATCGTAAACTTCAATGTATTTTTTTGCTATGGTTGATTGACGCTTAAGTTCCGGCAGATGGCGTTTCATTTCCTCTACCAGAATCATAATTTGCGTTGTATTTGTGCGCGTCTTTTCCAGCTTGCGCTCCGTTTCTTCCTTTTGAACACGGAAGGTGGAAATACCCAACGCGGCCTCGAATATCGAGCGTCTGTCTTCGGGACGTGCATTCAAAATAGCGTCCATTCGCCCCTGCCCAACTATCGAATAGCCGTCTCTGCCCAGTCCAACGCCACGCAAAAGTGACAATATATCACGCAAACGAACTACGTTTCGATTGAGCAAATACTCGCTTTCGTTATTGCGGTACAGCTTACGGCTGATGATAATTTCGTCCATGGGTATAGCAAACAGTCTTGTTGTGTTGTCAAAAAATAACGACACCTCGCAGTAGCTCATGGATTTGCGCGAGTCAGTACCGTTAAAAATCAAGTCCTGCATCAACTTACCGCGCAAATTTTTGGTGCTTTGTTCACCAAGAACCCAACGAATAGCATCGGAAATATTACTTTTACCGCAACCGTTCGGACCGACAATACCCGTTATCGGCTGATCGAATTTCAATTCTATTTTGTCTGCAAAGCTTTTAAAGCCGTACATTTCAATTTTTTTCAAATATAGCACTACTCAATTCCCCATTCTTTAACTATTTTGCCTGCGGCATCCTGTTCTGCCGCTTTCTTACTTGGTCCAACCCCGACGCTTTCGGATTTACCGTTGATGTAAAGGGCGTACTTGAATGTCGGTTTATTGTCAGGACCGCTCCGTCCGACCGATTTGTATTCCAATGTATATCTGTGTTTTTGACAGTACTCCTGAAGTAATGTTTTTGCGTCTTTTTTAAGCGTGTCTTGGACCGTACGAATATTTTCGCCAATTGTGCGCAACACAAACTCCCTTGCAGGCGCAATACCGCCGTCTAAATATATCGCACAAAGAATCGCTTCGTATAAATTTGCTTGCGTCTTGTGAGATAATTCACCGTTTGCCCCATGACCGCTTACTATTTGCAGATATTGTGTCAGATCAAGCTTATCCACAATTTTGCTCAAACTTTCGGCAGAAACGAGCTTTGCCCGCATTGCAGACAATGCACCCTCTGCACTGCTATTAAAGGTAGCGAACAACTGCTCGGAAACGAGGTAACCTAATATCGCATCGCCCAAGAACTCCATACGTTCGTTATCCGCCACACTTTCCTGATTGCCGAAGGAAGAATGAGTAAAAGCTTGCTCAAGCAACTTATCGTTACCGAACGAGTACTGCAATCTATTTTCTATTTCCTTAAACTTGCAAACGTCCATTATTATCTCGATATTACGCGCTACTAAAGTTAACTAAATATTAAACGAATAGCAACAAGAAATTTCACTATTTATTAAATATTATAACCTAAAATATAACATTTGGCAATAAAAAACATACAAAAACCAATATTGTTTCACGGAATATAACATTATTATACAATTGTTTCACAACGCAAAAAAGCCACCGACAGTCGTCGATGGCAATCATTTACAAAGAAATTAGCCGATATTATTTTTTATCTTCGGAAACTTCCACCACTTGCTTACCGTCATAGTAACCGCAAGCGTCGCAAACCTTGTGAGCAACCTTCAATTCGTGGCATTGAGGACATTCCACCAAAGTAGCTGCGCTAGCCGTCCAGTTAGCTGCTCTCTTGTGCTTTCTTTGCTTTGATGTTTTTCTCTTGGGTACTGCCATAGTAATGCACCTCCGTTAGAATTTTATGTTTTTTAGTACGGAAAAAGCGTTTTCGCGTGAAGTGTCACAATCGCACTGCCGTTCGTTAAGGTTTACGCCACACTTGGGACACAATCCCAGGCAACCTTCCTTACACAACAGACTGCTTGGCAGTGACAACACTATTTCGTCGCAAATTGCTTTTGTCAAATCCAATCTGCTTCCCGAATAGACGTAACCGTCTTCTTCAACCGAACTGTCCTTGAAAAATACCTGATCAAACGGTAAAGTAATCTGAGTAGATACTTCTGTCAAGCATTTGTCGCAATAGCCGTCAACGTAACACACTATTTTACCGACAATGTGCACGTTAGGCTTAACAAAGGTTACCTCCATATCCAGCAAAACCTTTGTGAGCGCTGCGTTGGGGTAAGGCAACAAATCGCTACCCAACTTACAATCCACCAAAAGCGGAATTGGCTTACCAACACTTGCAAAATTTTCCGTCAAATCTATTACAATCTTATCAGACACAATCATTATTATACAAAATCGTTATAACTTTGTCAACGATTTACGCCATTTTTGCTTTATCAAATACAAAGTCAGCCCAGCTTCGCTTCTTTTACCGTTTCGCGAGCAATAACCAACTCTTCATTGGTGGGAATAACCAAAATCTTTACCTTAGAACCTTTCGCCTGAATTTCTGCTATCGTTCCGCGAGGACAGTTGTCATTCTTTTTGGCGTCGAGTTTAATGCCGAGGTATTCCATATCTTTCAAAGCAGCTTCGCGAATTCTGTTGTCATTTTCGCCAATACCTGCAGTAAATACGATAACGTCAACGCCGTTGAGAGCTGCCGCATACGCGCCAATATATTTCTTGGTGCCGTATGCAAACATATCCAATGCAAGCTTTGCGCGATAATTACCTGCGTCTGCTGCCGCGGACAAATCTCTGAAGTCGCTAGACACTCCAGACACGCCCAGCATACCGCACTTTTTGTTGAGGTAGGTCAGCATTTCGGAAACGTCCATACCTTCCTTCTTTGCAATGTACTCTGCCGCGGCGTAATCGATATCACCGCTACGCGTTCCCATTGGTACGCCTGCAAGCGGAGTAAATCCCATCGAAGTATCAATACATTTGCCACCATTAACGGCTGTGATTGACGAACCGTTTCCAAGGTGACAGGTGATAATTTTAAGATCCTCAATGTTTTTGCCGAGGTACTTTGCAGCTTCTTCCGCCACAAATTTGTGACTTGTTCCGTGCGCACCGTAACGTCGTATTTTGTATTTTTCGTAATGCGTATAGTCCACTGCATACATATATGCGTAATCGGGCATCGTGAAGTGGAAACCGGTATCGAATACCAAAACCATTGGTGTATTGGGCATTGCGGCTAGGCAAGCCTTAACACCTACGATCGCAGCAGGATTATGCAGCGGCGCAAGGTCCTTGATTTCTTCCATAAGCTCCATTGCCTTGGGCGTTACAAGCGTAGGCTTTTTAAAAGCTTCACCGGACGCCACCACTCTGTGTCCTACACCGTCAATCTCACTCATTGAGGAAATGACGCCCACTTCTTTATCTGTGAGCTTGTCCAAAACAAGCTTAACAGCAACGTTGTGAGAGGGCATATCGATTTGTTGCTCAATTGTTGTGCCATTCGCCTTGTATATGAAGTTAGAATTGGCAATACCTATACGCTCACAAAGACCTTTTGCAAGTACGCCTTCCGTTTCCATGTCTATCAACTGGTATTTAAGGGATGAGCTACCAGAGTTTATTACTAAAATTTTCATTGAATTTGCTCCTATTTGGCTTTTACTCGATAACAACAAGCAAAGCGCTAAATTGTTTTGAAAAATATTTCATTTAATGCTTAGGCGCATTCTGTTTGCAGTACGGTGATTGCTACTGCTGCAACAATATCTTCCGCCTTGCAACCGCGAGACAAATCGTTCAACGGCTTTGCAAATCCTTGGCAAATGGGACCGACAGCCATAAAACCACCCAAACGTTCTGCAATTTTGTAGCCGATATTACCTGCTTGAAGATCGGGGAAAATGAACACGTTAGCGTGTCCCGCAACAGGGCTACCCTTTGCCTTCATTTCGCCAACAGCGGGAACGATTGCCGCGTCAAACTGCAACTCGCCGTCAAGAAGTATGTCGGGTGCTTTTTCTTTTGCAATGCGAGTGGCTTCCTGCACTAGCGTTACGTTGTCGTGCTTCGCGCTGCCCTTTGAGGAGAATGACAGCATAGCAACCTTCGGCTCGATGCCTGCAATTGCCTTTGCCGATTGTGCCGTCGATATTGCGCAGTCAGCAAGACCTTCCGCCGTATATGTAGGATTCAAACCGCAATCGGCAAATACAACCAGTCCGTCGGGACAATATTGGTTGCCTTGCGGAGGACAAATCATCAGGTTAAAGCTGGATACTGCGGATACACCGGGAGCGGTTTTAATAATTTGCAATCCGGGACGAAGTGTATTTGCCGTAGAATGGCACGCACCGGATACAAGACCGTCAACGTCGCCCATCTTGAGCATCATTGCGCCGAAATAAGTGCCGTCCTTGAGCAGCTCTGTCGCCTGCTCGGGAGTCATTCCCTTGGATGCGCGTAGTTCGCACAGTTTTGCATTGTAACCGGCGAGCTTTTTGCTTGTCAACGGATCAACAATTTCTACGCCCGTCAAGTCAACGTCGGGATTGGCCTTTTTTATTGCTGTCGGATTGCCAAGCAACACTATCTTTGCAATGCCTTCCTGTGTTGCCATCTGAGCAGCTTTTACAACACGACTATCTTCACCTTCGCAAAGGACAATCGTTTTGTGAAGTTTTGCAGCCTTACTCTTGATTTGTTCCAATACGTTCATAACTTTCTCCTTTTGAAACACTTTATTTATTGCTCAATTTAGTGTATAATACCACACAAGTAACTTTCGAAACTTTTCGGCGCGGTTTACACTGCAATTTAACCAAAACAGATTATATCATATCAGCAATCTGTTGTAAACAAATTGCAAATAATAAAAATCACCTTCGCGCAAAGGAAAATAAAAAGTTTTTGAACACATAAAAGTAAAAGGACCAAATGAAATTAGCGGCAATCATATGCGAATTTAATCCACTGCACACCGGGCACAAAATACTTATCGACTACGCTAAAAGCATAGCTGACAACGTCGTATGTATAATGAGCGGAAATTTCACACAAAGGGGATTACCAGCATGCGCGGACAAATATTCTCGCGCAAAGCATGCAATTTATGCAGGAGCTGATCTTGTTGTTGAACTACCAACCGTTTTTGCGACCGCTTCCGCAGAGAACTTTGCTTACGGAGCAATTGCAATTGCACACAAATTGGGTGCCGATTGTTTGGTTTTCGGGAGCGAATGTGGCGACATTGAACAATTACAGCAATGTATTGACACAATAGACAACGCCGATACAAACAACCGCATACAACAGGAAGTACAAAAAGGCGTCAGTTATCCCAAGGCAGTTGCATTGGCAACAGGGCTAGAACTACTGTCACATCCCAACAACGTGCTTGCAATCGAATACCTCAAAGCAATTCGAAATATTCATGCCGACATTACGCCGTTTACGCTCAAACGAGAGGACAACTACAACGACGAAGAACCTCAGCTGTATGCATCTTCGAAAGCATTACGTACAAACAAACACTTGCGTGATAAATTCACCTTTGACTACGTTACTAAGGATATTGACGACAACATTATAGACAGGTTTTGCCGGATAGCACCTACTTTTTTAGCCGTTGCAACAAGCGAACAATTGGAGAAAATCGAAGGCGTCACCGAAGGGCTGCACAACAGGATATATAATGCTGACAAAACTAAAGGTTACGAGCACATGATTGAGGAAATCAAAACCAAACGCTACACTCGACTAAAAATCCAAAGAGTAATATTAAACCAAATTCTTGGAATCACAAAAGAAGTTGTTACCAACGTAAAAGAGAAACAACCTACAACAAAAGTACTTGCAGTTAAGTCAAGTGCTGTTACTCTATTACAAAACATACAAAACGAAACGGACGAAATAACACTCCGTGCAGACAGATTATACGCAACACTTTCAGGCAAAACAGCCCCAACAAAACTGGTTAAAATCGACGTCTAACAGAAAGCCCTATGTTTATCGTAATTGCGGACAAAGGCAAAATACTTGCAATTTGTCCGTTTTTTTGTGTATTATCTATACTATGTCTGTCATATTACTATACAAAATGATAAATTTAACAATAATATAGCCACTTTTGACCACACAATCAGACCACGCATCACCGACATAAATTTAACTGCAAAAAAAAGACAATCAAATATATATTCCACATACATCAACGGACAAGAGAATAAATTACTATGTGAAATATTTAAGAGTAATACTGACGGTTCTCTTTGCTGCAGTTGCAGCAACTTTTATTTCTGCGCCGACAAAGTATATGCAAAGCTTTTTCGACGGGCTGACAGTGTGGGCATACAACGTATTGCCTGCATTGTTTCCTTTTACCGTGATCACCACCATTGCATTGAAACTTAAACCAAAGTCAAAGCACTCATTAACAAAACATCTGTTCGGAGTGTCCTGCGACAACGTATTTATTACAAGCGTATTGTGCGGCTATCCAATAGGCGCCAGGGCTATATCCGATAGCGAAGCAGATTCTGCTACAGCGATGCGTATGTGTTCGTTTTGTTCTACAGCAGGGCCGATCTTTATGATCGCAACAGTTGGCGCCAAGCTATTGCAAAACACTACCGCAACTGTAATTCTTGTTTTAGTGCATTTTTTATCCTCAATTGCAAACGGTTTTCTTTATCGTAGCAAAGTTTCGTTAAATTTAATTGAAAACGACGGCGAATTTACGCCAGAGGACTTCGGAAACACTATTACCAATTCGGTCTTGTCGATAATTTCGGTTGGCGGATTGATTGCACTGTTTTACATGCTTTCCGACATGATAAAAAGCTTTTTACCAAGTAATCTGTGTAACAGTCTTGTAGTTTCCTTTGCAATAGGATTGCTTGAAATGACCAACGGTGTATTTGGCATTTGCAAACTGACAGACGTTGCCACCGCCACCGTTCTGTGTAGTACACTACTGGCATTAGGAGGAATGTGCGTATTTTTTCAATGTTACGCATTTTTAGGACAGAAAAAAATAAAAGCGGTTGACGTCATAAAAATGAAATTGACTCAATCCGCCTTTGCAACAATATTTAGTTTCGTGTTAGTTAAAATTTTTTTGTAAAATCAACGCATATCGATTTATTCGATCACTTATTATTTACTGCCGCTTGCAGGTAACGCAGTAGCTTTTGGGTTTGCTCAAAGCTTATACAGTCGTCTGTTTGAGACGTTCCGTAAACAGATGAATGCCCGCCTGCATTGAGATAACTTTCTATCATTACGCCATCAACGCCTGCCAAAACCGCCAGCTTAGCATTATCCATTTGACGTTCTGCTACTTTACCACTATTGGCATGATTTAGATCTGCCATTACGAAGTCATTCATTCCGTATTGGCCGAGCAATTGTTTGGAATATTTTATATGCTCAACAGTAATATTAGAGACAAATTTACCCTCGTTTGAGCCCCCACGTAACACAATATGAGCGTATTTACAGCCCTCGGTTACAATTTGCATGCCGCAATAAGGAAATACACAGGAATTACCCACGGCGTAAAGCGAATCAACCACTTTATCGACGTTTCCGTCTGTGGCGTTTTTTATACCGCAACATACATCCAGCCCCGAAGCAACACCTCGGTGAAGGCTATCTTCCGAACTGCGCGCACCTACAAACCAATACGATACAAGATCGTCGAAACATCCGTATAAATCCGGATAAAGCATTTCGTCTGCAACGGGCAGTCCGATTTCAAGGCACTTCAGCATCATTTGCCTGCAACGAACAATTCCTTGGTCGATATCAACGCTATCGCTAGGTGCAAGTTGGAAGGCCGTTCCTTTGTATCCTTGTCCGTTGGAATGAGGCTTCGACGTATATATTCGCGCCACAACAAGCAAATTGGAACACTCATCCGCAATAGCCTTTAGTTTACACAGATACTCCTCCATAGCAACAGGATCGTCTGCCGAGCAAGGTCCGCACACTACAACAAAACGCTTGCGCGATATTAAGTTTTCTTTTAGTTGCTCGTCAAATTGCAACTTTTGCTTGCGCAACTTGACAGTTAAAGGCGCAAGTTTTTTGTAGCTTTTTACACTTTGCAACTTTTTTTCCACTGTAAACATAATTAATTTGCTAAATACTTTTTTATTTCATCTACGCAACAAATTGGAACATACTCGGAAAAGTCCTTACCCAAGCCTGCCAACTCGCGTACAAGTGAACTGGAAATATGTCTGTACTCCTTGCTACCCACCACAAATACAGTTTCGCCCGACCAATAACTTTTGTTAATATCAGATAAATCAATCACCGACTGCAGGTCAAGCGCGTTGCGAATAGACTTTATCATAACCGTTGCGGAAACGTCCTTACAAAAGTCCGTCATCATACCGCTGTGTACAACAGCTTGAACGTTTTTCAAGTGAGATATAGCTTTTTGCAGCATTGTCAAGCGAGCATCCTGCGGGATTGCGTATTTTTTTTCGGCGTTTATTCCCACAACGACGTACAGCTTGTCCACAAGTTTGGACGCTTTTTCAATTGCATCAACGTGTCCTTTTGTTACAGGACAAAATGATCCTGCATATACTCCTATTCGCATTCTTCACTCCTTTGGTAAAAGCTGAATCTAACCGTGCCCATTTTTCGACTGTCGAAACAGACAAGTGAGCCAACATTACTCGGCAACTCATCAACCGAGGCGTGTTCGCAAATTATCCAACCGTTTGGCGTAATTACGTTTAACTCGTCAACTGCTTGCAATACTTCGTTATACACGCCAGCCTTGTACGGCGGATCAACAAACACCAAATCCATTTGACAGGGTAAACGCTTCAAACAATCACGAAAGTCGCAGAACATAAGATCGGGCTTCAATCCGATTTTTTCGAAGTTGGCTTTGATTGCTGCAACAGCGTCACTGCTGTTGTCACACAGTATTGCTCTATCAGCCCCACGGCTCAAGCACTCGATAGCCAACTGCCCCGAACCTGCAAACAAATCCAACACGCTAGCGCCTTGAATTTTTGAGTTGACAATATTGAACAGCGTTTCTTTCATTCTGTCCAACGTTGGGCGCGCGTCATGCTTTGGCGCGACTAAACTTCTGCCTTTGTATTTTCCTGTGATAACTCGCATATAATGTATATATTTTACTACATCATTTCAAATTACACAACAGTTCATAAATAATTACCTGATCGTTTGCAATATTTACTCCCTGTCCAAGCAAAGTTGCCACCTCACCAACGGAAATCTCCGCATCGCCCACGTCAACCAATGTCATCGCCATACATATAGCGACAATTGGATAAAGATTGTTTCCTATCTGTACTTTTGAGCCGATAAGTGTACGCGACAATCCCGTAGCATATCCTACGTTTAACGTGGCTATATTCGTGTCGGAAGTACACACATATTTTGCACCGTAACCGACAACGCTTCCCGCGACAGCCCTTTTTACTGAGATTACGTCCGCATTGACGCGTTTTGCAGGCAACAAACTGTCATTTCCGTATCCGTATAATCCCAACCCAACACGAACCATGTCAAGGTGATATTTCGACGATAATAGCGCTGCACCGCTATTTGCAATATGCTTTACAACAGAAAATCCTAGTCTTTGTTCAAATTCTTTGAAGCATAATTCAAATTTGCGAAATTGAGCATCACATTCCGGTTCCGTATCACCGTAAAAATGTGAAAATATGCCTTCAACTTCGAGATTTGAATTGCACAATAATTGTAACAACTCACCAATGTCCGCATACTGAAATCCCAGTCGCGACATACCGCTGTCAATCTTTATATGTACTCGTGCTGTCTTGTTGAGGCTACGCGCCACCGTATCGACTAAATTCAGCGTAAAAAAACTATCAACTGTCAATATACAATTGGATTTAATTGCGCGTACGGTATTACGTTCATTTTGCGGAAGCAAGATAAGTATATCTTTATGCAAAGGCAACAGCTGCTCCGCCTCGTCAATTGTTCCGACAGCAAAACAATCAACTACACCGACTATGTGACGCGCCACGTGCGTCAATCCATGTCCGTACGCATTATTTTTCAACACGGCGCACAGTTTGCTTTCACCCACTAACCGTTTGAAAAACAACGCGTTTTTTTCTATTGCATTGTAGTCAATGATTTGCAAAGAACTCTCCTTTTGACACGAATGATGACTTTAAACTATATTAAATAGCGCATAAATTATCGTAAGTAAACATGTTTACAACTTGGGGCTTTTTTGATACAATAAATATAGGTGACATCATGAGATTTATGGCAACGTTTACACCAACAATCAAGATTTTTCTTTGGATAATAGCGGCAATCAGTTTTGTCGGTATTGTCATTGGCATACTTACACTTGCAGGCGTTCACTTGGAGATCACCACAGGTCAAGCGTCGCTACTTATTAGCGTATGCTCATTTGGACTTATAGTTTCCACTTTGCTTGCAACAATTCATTACAAGGTTGATAAAACGCACGTGCGCCTCAACGTAGGATTTATTGATATGCTAAGCGGAAGGATCAACATTGACAACATTTTAAACATTGTAATTGATGACAACAAGATGTATATAAGCTATCTTTGGAAGGGACCTGATCCTGTAATTGCCTTGATAGCAATCAAGCCCAAACACTACGACGATTTCAAGGAATTATTGATGTCACGAAATAAAAGAATAATTTTTTACGAAAATAAAAATGAAACTACTGATAGCGAGCAACAATAAACACAAAATTGAAGAAATCAAGGCTGTTCTCGATGGAAAGTTTGACGAAATAACGTCACTTTCCGAGGAAGGCTTAGTTTGCGATCCGGACGAAACAGGCGAAACATTTTACGATAACGCATTGATTAAAGCCCATGCGGTTGCGCAGCTTACCGATAAAGCAGTCCTTGCCGATGATACGGGCTTGTGCATAAAGGCGCTTGGCGGGCGCCCGGGCGTGCACTCCGCGCGTTATGCCGACGATCATGACAATGCAGCGAACAGACGTAAAGTATTGACAGAACTACATAACGTTACCGATCGAGCCGCATATTTTCAGTCTGTCGTTGTATTACTTTACCCTGACGGAAAGATAATATCAGGCGAAGGAAAAGTATCCGGATATATACTGAATGACGAAAAAGGCGCAAACGGTTTCGGATATGACTGCATTTTCTACTCGACGGAACTGAACAAAACATTTGCGGAGGCAACGACTGACGAGAAATTAACCGTCAGCCACCGCTCCCGTGCTCTGCAGGATTTACTAAGTAAGTTAAAGTAAAAAAACAAACGCCATGCAACAAATTGCATGGCGTTAATTTTAACAAAATGTCAACTCAAAATATATGTACTAACTTGCATGTAAATATACAAACGCATCATTATATATACGTAGATATATCATTTAACAATGTCCAGTAACTCGCGCAAATCAGTTATTTCATACGTAGGCGTTAGATTAGTGTTATTAGCGTTACGCCACGGGTTAAACCAGCATGTGTCAATACCTGCGTTTACACCACCCTGTATATCACTTGTCAGCGAGTCCCCAATAATAAGAGTTTTGCACTTGTTAAAGCCTTCAATATGCTTAAAACAGTGGTTAAAGTACTCTACCTGCGGTTTGGGGTAGCCAACTTCTTCGGATACAAAGCGTGCAATAAAGTACTTTTCCAATCCGCTTCCCTTCATACGACTGTTTTGAATACGCAGCACTCCATTTGAAACCAAGTACAACTTGCACTTGGATTGCAACTCAACAAGAACATCTTCCGCATGGGGGATCACGTAAAACCCAAACATAAGGTATTCCTCGTACAAATCACCTGTTTGCAGAGCCTTTTCAAGTGGCAAGCCAAGTTCCTTAAATGTCTCAATGTATCGATTTGCCAACACTTCCTCTTTTGTTTGTTTGCCCTGTTCAAACAATTGCCATTGATATATGTTGTTTTTGCGGTAAACATTGAGGAAAGTTTGCTCATACGCTAACCCCACTTCGGCAAAAGCGCGTTTGAGCGCCTGTTCTTCCGACTTGTCAAAGTCCAGTATGGTATTGTCCGCATCAAATAAAAGTATTTCGTATTTCATAGTTTTTCACCATTTCTTTTTTTATTATGCAATTTTCCACTGCGAAATTTAATGTAAAATATCAACAGCATAATAGTCTTAAATACATCAAGTCCTATATTTAAACACTGTTACTCTATAATTTCATTGAGTACATATATTGTCTTGCAGCACCACGCCCATCAAGATATTGACGGTCCTGTTCAAGAACAAAGTTCATTCCAATCTTTTCCATGACGCGTCTGCTGGCATTGTTACGCGTATCACAGTGGGCAATCAATTCTTTCGCGCCCAATGATTTTGCAAATCGCACAAGCTCTAGTGCCGCCTCGGTACAATATCCGTTCCCTTGGTAATCCCTGTCAAGTATCCAACCGAGCTCGTAGCAATCACAATTAACTTGCGACAAGCTTATTCCACCTATATGGATAGCACCTAAACAAATTGCAAATTCGTAATTTACCACATGCTCCTTGCCCCACTCCGCTTCGGCATACTGCAAAAACCCCATAGTTTCTTCCATGCTGTGATTAGGTAAATAAAACATATATTTAGTTACGTCCAAGTCGGATGCATATTTGTGTGTCGTTTCCAAATCTTTCGATGATAGCGGACGCAAAATAAGCCTTTTAGTCTTCAATTCAATAAACATGTAATATTCCTGACTAAATCTAATAAAAATTACAATTCCTTACGCATGAACCCTTCATCATATTCAACATAGCCGTGCTTGGGGTAAAATTGCTTTGATTCAAAATACTCTTTTCCCCCAAGATGTACGATAGAATATTTGTATCCAACAGCTTTCATATAGTGTTCGGCAGTCTTCAACAGTTCAGAGCCTATACCCTGTCTTTTCAAATTGTATTTTACGTATAGACGGTGCAATTTCGCAGTATCATTACTGTATCTGTTGTAACCAATACAACCGATAACTCTATCATTATCGTCTAGTGCGAGCCAAAACCTATCACCGTGTAAAATGTAATGACTATGAATATCTAACAAATCCTCATTTAGATGCGGAATTCTACCTAAAGCATTTTTTGCTTCGAGCACCATAAATATCATATCATCTCTGTACTTTTCCTGAAATTCTATAATCTTCATAAATTATCACCGCAAAATATCCGTTTCCACGCATTCATACAAGCAAAAAAAGCAATTTGCCCACAAAATTAAATTAGCACGTGGCCAATACAAGTCAAATGTTGAATCCCACTGAATAGAAAATTACCCCGTTCATATGAACAGGGTAATGGAGCGGGAGACGGGATTCGAACCCGCGATATCTGCCTTGGCAAGGCAGCGCTCTACCACTGAGCCACTCCCGCGTATTAAGTTATCTTGGTGCGGATAAAGGGACTTGAACCCCCACGTCGAAGACACTAGATCCTAAGTCTAGCGCGTCTGCCAATTCCGCCATATCCGCACGTAGAGATGATTGGTACACCTTCAGGGACTCG
>JAFLVJ010000005.1 GCA_022508375.1 Clostridiales bacterium
ACAGGCAAACGTGTAGTTTGGAGCGGGTGATGGGAATCGGACCCACGCGACCAGCTTGGAAGGCTGGGATTCTACCATTGAACTACACCCGCACTTCAACAGCCTCTTTATTATAGCGTACAAGGCGCAAACTGTCAACGATTTTATAACAATTTTTACAACAAAAATTGTACGCAGTCTATAGGCGATTTTCTTTGAATAGTTTTATAAGAAGATTCTCATTACCGGAGAATTTAATTACTTGCACTATTGTGAACCCGTCATCATCTTTTTCACCTGTATCAACGTTTTCACCCGGTTTGAAGTAACTTCCCGTACCATCTTCCTGCTTGTTTAGTTTCAAATACAAATCATTGAAGAAATTGCCGATTCGATCCAAAGTGTCAAACTGTTGATAAAAAGCGAAGTAATTGCTTCGTTCTTGCCATATTCCCTCATCGATTTGTGCGTAAAGTTGCTTGTATGTTTCGTATGAATTGGGATATGAATTGACAATTTCAAGAGCATCCCAAATATGATACACCAGCGCACCATATCTCAAATAAGGATTGTCGCTCGTCAAACAAATATATGATGCGACCAAATTTGCCTCGTATTCACGCATGACACCTTTTCCGTGAGCAAGCTCGTGTGCCAACGTATGAGGAAAGTACATGTTGCGAACTTCGTATCCATTGACGTTTGCTTCGCCAAACGGGGCAAAAAACACTCCAGTAATGCCCATTTCACTCATGATCGTCTTGTTGATGATTTTCTTACCACGCGGTGTATAAGACGAAAAATAGTTACTTTCCAGTCGTTTGTATTCCTCTGCAAGCATATTGGATACTTCGCGGAAAGTATAAGGATATATTATATTACCGTCGGCGTCATGATCCGTTGCACGGTAGTCGGCATTAACCTGATTTATAATTTTTTCTGCAAGGGAGACTGCCTCATCAAAAGTTAGATCGTCACCGCTATACTCACTGTACACTTCTGTCGGCAATTCATCTCTGCCATACGAAAATGACGCTGTTGCAGTGTAAATATTCAAAAAAGTAAATACAGATAGCGTAACTATAAGCGCTGCGCTAAGCAATGAACGCCACTTGTGCTTTGCAAGAAACACAATTTCCAACACGACAAAAACAATTGCGCCGACAATTACCACTATCAAAAACAATTCATAAAGGCTGAACGGTAACCAGCCAAACAGGTTGCCAAAAATAAAAATCCAAGCTCGCGAAAAAGTTCTGGCAAAAAACTCACAAACCGTTTGTGAATTTTTAAGCAAAATCATAACAACAAAAAGCAAAACCAGTACGCCAAGTATAATCAGACGTCGTATGGTTGTTCTCTTGAAATTATTAGTTTTCGCTTTTTGACGTTTCAAATTCAACTATGTTCTCCGTATGTTCTTACTTTAACTTGTATGAATCGTTTGTTTTATTAGCTAAACAACTCAAACTTTTTTTTGAGATAATCTTCGTTACGCTCAATGTATGTTATTACGTCCTTGGCGTTGGCCGAGCGTTCTATACGGTTTTCGCCGGAAATTATTCGTTTAGAAATGGCATTTGTTCCGCAAGCAAGTATATCCGAAAACTCCTCCATGATACCAATGTTGTACAAACAATGCGTACCGCTCTTACAATATCCGACGTTTTCAAGATTTTCGCTCATGTATTTCTGTCGGTACATGTAGTACGGCAGATATGACGCTTCGTATAGTTTACTGCGCGAATACTCAACCATCTTGGATACATCCTGCGCACCTGCATAGTTCTGCTCTTTAAGAGCGCTACCATGCTTTAAAGCAAGGGTATGAATGGTTATATTATCGGGAGCAAGCACTATTGCACTGTCAACACTATTACAAAACATATCATACGTTTCAGTAGGTAGGCCTGCAATTAAATCCATATTGATGGTAAAACAGTAGCGTTTAGCCAGTTCGTACTTGTCGTAGATTTCCTTAACTGTATGTTTACGCCCAATTACGTCCAAGACAGATTGATTAAATGTTTGCGGATTTATAGAAATACGGTGTACACCGTGTTTGGCAAATACCTTCAGCTTGTCCTCATCGATTGTATCGGGACGTCCCGCCTCTACGGTAAATTCGACAGGATCGAAATCTATACATGACATTACTTCGTCAAGTTGCTTTGCAGTTAATGAAGTTGGCGTACCGCCACCAAGGTAAACGTTGTTGATATGTATTCCCTTTTCCTTGGCAAAGCGTAGCGTTAGCTTGATATCCTGACACAGCGCAACGACGTACGGTTCAACATACTTCTTGAGCCGATCCAACTCTCCGCTTGTAAAGGAACAGTAACTGCAACGAGTTACACAAAACGGAATACCGACATACAGGTCGGCGCAACCGTCCTTGTGTTGCCTCAAACCGCTTTGAGTGTGTAAAATGTCAGCTACAAGCTGCGTTTTACTTAACGACACACCCAATACGTTTGTAAATGTTTCTTGCCAATCAAGCCCCTCACGGCGAAGTTGATCGGCAAGTTTTGTGGGACGTATTCCGGTCAGACTACCCCACGGCATTGTTTTACCGCATACTTTTACAAGCAAATTGTACGTAGCAATCTTGGCGTAACGTTTACGCAGTCGAATCATCTGCAATTCATTTACACCACTTACGTCAATACTTTGCTGTTCGACGCAACTATTGCACATAGCAACGTAATTAAAGACCGTTTCTTGTACAATATTTTCCACAACGCTAATACTTGCATCGCCTACATCATTGCATAACTCAACGTCGTCAAGAAACAACTTGACAACGTCGTGTATTTCTGTTGGATATGGAAAGTTGGTGTACAGTGTTCTCATTTTTTCGATATTTGTTAAGTACGTAGCGCTTGTTAATTCAAACCTTAGCCGTGAGTACGATATACGTTAATTACTGCAGGAATTGTCTGCAACCTATTCATAAGCTGATTAGTTTGATCGTGGTTGGATATTTCTACAGTGATGGTAGCTATTGCGTTACCCTGACGGTCTTTACGGGCGTTGATTGCGACAAAGGACAGCCCTTCGTTAGCAATGACTTTAGTAATATCAGCAAACACACCCCCCTTGTCTTCGGCAATAATTTCGATAGTAACCGGGAAGGTGGTTTTGTCGCCCGTATTTACCCATTCAGCTTTTACAATACGTTCGGACTCCATATTTTTTAGCGTTGGGCAGTCAGCCCTGTGCACTATTACGCCTCTACCGCGCGAAATAAACCCGACAATCTCGTCGCCCGGAACGGGAGAGCAACAACGCGAAAAACGCACCAAAAGGTCGTCAACGCCTTTGATTATAACTGAATTTTCCTTGTTTCCCGTTTGCTGTTTTTTACGGGCGCTTTGTTGTGTTCTGATCCGCTCGTAAATAACCTTGTTGCTGGAAATAAGTTTGACAACAACTTGATTTAGCGAAAGACTGCCATAACCTACCGCTGCATACATTTCATCGACGTTCGCCAACATGTACCTATCGCAAGCCGCTTGAATTGCTTCGGGGGTCATTAACTCAGCTGGGTTGATTCCGCGATGCTTAATCTCCCTTTCTATCATGGAGCGACCCATACGAATGTACTCGTCTTTCAGCTCACGTTTGAAAAATTGACGTATCTTCGTTTTCGCGGATGCTGTTTTGACAATCTTTAACCAGTCGCGAGACGGTCCCTTGGCGTTGGGGTTAGTCATTACTTCAACCGTATCGCCTGTTGTAAGAACAGTATCAAGCGGAACGATTTTGTTATTTATCTTTATTCCAACGCACTTATTGCCAACCTGACTGTGAATAAGGTATGCAAAGTCAAGCCCTGTAGATTCGGCAGGCAAGCTTTTTACGTCGCCGTTTGGTGTAAACACGTAAACTTCGTTGGTGTTGGAAATATCTCTACGGATAAGATCCAAAAATTCCGTACTGTCCTTTAAATCGTCATCGTAGGAAAGCACTTCCTTAACCCAGCTGAGGTTTTCGTCCATCGACGTTGCGCCCTTTACCCCCTCTTTATACTTCCAGTGCGCTGCGATACCGTATTCGGCTATCTTGTGCATTTCGTGAGTACGAATTTGCACTTCTATCGGATAAGTATGATTGTCCGTTTCAATAATAACCGTTGTATGCAAGGATTGATACATGTTCGGCTTGGGAACGGCTATATAATCCTTGAAACGTCCGGGCATTGGCTTCCAGCGGGCGTGAATTGCCCCCAAAACGGCGTAACAGTCCTTGATTGTATCGACAATAACGCGCACCGCCGTAAGGTCGTAAACCTGGGCAAGCGTTTTATTTTGTCTGAGCATTTTTTTGTAAATGGAGTAAAAATGCTTTGTTCTACCGTAGATATCGAAGTCTTCTATTTTGGCTTCGCGAAGTTCTTCTTTTACTTCTTCGATAAATGCGTCAACAATCTCTTGGCGAATGTTCTTTTTCAGAGCAATGCCTTCGGATATTTCCTGATAAGCGGCGTTATCCAGATACTTTAAACACAGGTCTTCCAGCTCGCTTTTGATGGATGAAATACCCAGTCTGCCCGCGATTGGCGCGAATATATCCAAAGTTTCCTTGGCAATAACCTGTTGCTTTTCGGGGGACAAATACATCAAGGAACGCATGTTGTGCAGCCGGTCGGCAAGTTTGATGAGCATTACGCGAACGTCTTTTGCCATGGCGAAGAACATTTTGCGCATGTTTTCAGCCTGTTCTTCTTCCTTATTGTGAAATTGAATCTTGTCCAGCTTTGTTACGCCCGCTACCAAATCCGCAATTTCATCTCCGAATTTGCTTCGTATGTCACCGTCGGTAATGTAGGTATCTTCCACTGTATCGTGCAAAAGAGCAGCGCAAATGGTTGCAACGTCCAATCCCATGTCTATGAGAATGTCCGCTACAATTACCGGATGCGTAATATACGGTCTGCCACTTGCGCGAAACTGTCCTTGATGCGCTTTATATGCCAGTTCGTAAGCGTCTCCGATTTGCCCCACTTCATGTGCGTGGTAGTAATGCTTTACCTTCGATAAAAAGTTATTTATCGTAATGTCGGCTTTTTCCTGTTCTGTATTCATTGTTCACCGCAACTTTTTTGAAATGTTCTAAAAATAGACGAATTTGACAGATCCTGCTTGACAGACGTGTCAAACTTAACGCTGTAGTTATCAACAATGGCGATAAGCTTCAACTCCTCAAAGACCCGAAGCGCCACAACGTACTGCGCATACGACAAGGAATTTGCCAGATACTTATCGTAAACGCCCTTTATACTATCGAACTTGTCCTTGCGCTTCAATGCTTGATACACCTTCAAACAAACGTCCCGTGCAAGTTCAAGGTCATACAAATCGGAGTTGGCAGGTGTAACCTCGAAATATTTGGTACCGTGAGGAAGCTTTCTGACGATTCCTTTGCGGGAAAATGCAACAACGTTGGAATATCTGTCAAAACAGTAATTTCCAAGCGGGGAAACGACAACTGTTTTGTTTGCTACGCTGTTATCGAAGAATACATCCACATAAAAGTCGGTCAAGTCATATTTGTCACAATATGCTAAATACGTTTCGTAGTCGTCAAAGGCAACAATTACGCTTTCCATTGCCAAAACTTTGTTGATGTCATGCACGTCATCAAACCGTATATCGTCCGTGACAAAGTTTTTGAGCAAATTTAAACGGTAAAACTCGTCAAAACATACCGAGTTGCACAACGTAAAGTCTTCAATAATACCGCAAATCTTTTTGGAATAATTGTCAACTTCCAGCGAACACAGCAAGTCAACGTTTGCACCATTGCGAATAAAGGGCGCGTAAACGCCATATTTGAAAAAGCCCTTTACTTCCAATCCCCTAGACAGCGTTACGGATAAGTGAGCGTCATCCTTACCAAATGCATTGGCGAATTTCACACTATCGGTTACACGGCAAATTATTTTGTCCTGAGGCAAAAGCGGCTGTAATTGCTGAGTGATATCCATTACTTCCGTTACGTCACAGTCATTGCCTAAATCTATGTCGTAGTAGAAAACTTTTTCAAAAAGCGTTGCGTCAAGTGCTCCAAGCGCGCTTGCCATTGCTTGACGAAAGTCGTTTAAGCAATCCTTTGCAACACTAAAGCCCACAGACGCTTTGTGTCCGCCGTATCTTAATAAATGTTGCTTGCACTGTGTAAATAAGTCAAATAAATCCAGTGTTTCAATACCGCGCGCAGAACCTACGTATTCGTCGCCATCCAACGTCATAACAATTGCAGGCAATTTATACTTTTCCTTATAGCGCGAAGCCACAATTCCAAGCAATCCGTGTTGCCATGTGTCGCTGTACAAAAACACCATTCTTTCACGGGCAATAGTTTTGGCGTTGCACATTTCGTCTGACTGAATGGTAATTTCATCCAAAATACGCTTGCGCTGATCGTTAAGCTCCAACAATTTGTTGATTTGTACGCTATCGGCTTTGTCGCGACATAGCAAGACTGACAAAGCAACTTGCGGCAAACCGACACGGCCTGCAGCATTGATTTTCGGTACGATTCGCATGGAAATATCATTTACGTTTAGCTCTGTCGAGCAATTGGACAGTTCGGCAAGCTTTTGAATACTTTTGTGTCCGCGGTTAGATAACCCTAACTTAACGATACTACGGTTTTCGTCCTGCATGGGCATGATATCGCCAATGGTGCCGATACAAGCCAAGTCACTATATTTAGCAGCGACTTCCCTACCGGCTAATGCTTCTACCAGTTTCCACGCCACTCCCGCTCCGGCAAGATACGGAAATGGATAGCCTAGCTTAGGATTTACGCAAATGCAATCGGGCAATACTTCGGGCAATTCGTGGTGATCGGTTACTATTACTTCCACTCCTAGCTCGTTTACAATCTTTTGCACTTCGGCGGCATTGGATATACCGCAGTCAACGGTTATCAGCAAATCGTAAAAATTGTTTTCAAACGCGCGAAAGACATTTTCGGCGTGAAGTCCGTACCCTTCATCACGTGTGGGTATAATTACATCATTATCCACGCCATTATCGGAAAAATACAACGACAGTATGCTTGCCGCCGTTAGTCCGTCGGCGTCGTAGTCTCCGTAGATTAGTACACTTCCACCACAATCTATTACTTCGTTTATAGTATCGACAGCTTCGCGCATGTTAGACATCTCAAACGGAGAATGAAAAGTCAACTGTCCCGAAAAGTCGTCAAAAGTATCCTCGTTGATTCCACGTGCAGACAAGGCTTCCGCAATATGTTGCGAAAACCCTTTATCTATCAAAAATTCGACGCTTTTGACGTCCGCAGGCGGGCGTTTTACAAATCTGTTTTTCATACTTAAACAAATAGTATAACAGCCTTCTAGTTTAGAAGGCTGTGTGTTTCTTTTGATTTATGTTATTTTTTCGCTGGGCTTTTCTTGCCTTGTTTCTCATATGATGGTTCGCCAACCACAGCAAACAATCTGTTCATGCAGAATGTTACGAGGAATGACAACACTGCACCATAAACAAATACGCATCCAAGCGGAGTGGTTACGATACTGGGAATTACCCAAAGGATAATGCCAAGTACAAGCAACGCGCCGTGAGCAATTAAACTGACAATCATCGTATCCTTGAAAGCCGTGTGTTTAGCCCACGTGAAGGTTTTGCCTTCTGCCATTGCGGAACGAATCTTATCAAATACGTAAACCGTAAAGAAAGTCATGAAGCAGTAAGCCAACAGTGCGCCGATAGCAGCTGCAAGGTTGAATATTTCAATGTGAACAAGTCCTGCAAAGATTGTGAACAGAACTACCGCGCAAGCTTGCCAAACCATTGGAACAATACCAAGCACCTTATAACGAACGGCAAAGAACACAAGCGAAGCAAGAACTACAATTCCAAGAACAAGAAGATAAACCCAAGCGGTATTATTTTCCTTTTCTACAAGTTTACCGTCAAGCGTCAACGTAGCGCCCAATGTATCGGTGTTAATGTAACTTGCAAGAACCTTTGCACTTTCCTTGCTTTGATCTACGTCATTAAAAGCGTAGGTTATTTGAAGTTCCGAACCGGTATAGTAAACCCAAGTGTTAACTTCACCGTCAACTGCGCAGGTGTAGGGAGTGCTTGTAACCAATTCATCGGCAGCAATCTTTGCACCGTCTTTAGTCAGTCTGACTCTGCAAACGTAAAGCGTCGTTTCGCCGTTGATATAACTTCTTACACTTGCGCGCTTGAAATGCTCATTGGACAAAACTACACTATCTTCCGAGTATGATGCGCTTGTATAGTTGGTGCTGAGAATTTCCACCTTACCGTTTACAAGAATCTTGGAAAGAATATTTTTTGCGGAAGAATTAGCTTCATTGTTTGTTTTGGGGATAACTACCTTTACTAAGCCATCGTCTTTGTTATAATCGACCTTTACGCCGTAGTAACCGTAGGCTTTTCTGAGACGGGCATTGATTATGCTTTGCGCGTCGAAAGATTCAACGTCCTCATCTAACTCTACCAGATACGTTGCCGTAACAGTGTCGGTTAAAAGATTACTTTTTTGAATCAATCCAACGGGCGAATGATAAATGTTGTATTCACCGACAGCAAAATCGGGAATAAAGCTGAAAACGCCCAAAAACAGTGTAATCACGCATATCACGCTCAAAAGCACGATAGCAAGTATTTTTTTCGTCATTGTCATAGTGAGTCTCCTTGACATTTTGCCTATTTTAACCACTATATTATAATAGTAGTTAACAAATTAGTCAATTGATTTTCAGTTTTTTTCGACAGTTTAAATTAAGTAAATGAAAATATATAAAATATAACACTTATTTTAATATAATATCTTTTTAACTTATCAAAGCGTTGAATCTTAAAATATAACTAAAGATTACCTAAAAGACTGTAAAGTTAAGTCAAATACGAGTTTTTAATAGATAAACCAAAAGGAAACAGCATGGATAATTGCTCTGCACTGTTTCCTTGCTCGGAGCGCATATCTCACGTTGTTTCCTTTTGAATAAATTGTATTTACAGGGATTAAAACTTTAGCAACTATGCAGATCTACGGCTCTTGATGATACCGATTACTGCAGCAACAACCAAAGCTATAGCAAGGTCAAGTGCAATCTGACCGATGTTGAACGATCCGCCCATGATAGCAAACAGTGCAAATGACAAAAGCCAAAATATTACCGCACCGATGAGTGACTTCAGCAAATATTTTTCGTCCTTAACCGATATTATGGTGCCTATTGCCACTGCAATAACCTTCAAAACCTGATTGATAATGGGCAGAATGTTGTTACCGATATTGCATAGTTTGGCAATTAAAGCCAATACGAGCACTCCAATACAGGAGAACACCAACGACAATATACCTGCTTTCAACGACTGCAAAATAGTAGATTTTCTAACACTCGCTTCCATAAAAAAACCTCCGAATGGTACTAAATTCTATTCGGAGATTTTTGTATTTATGTCAACTATTTAATTTCGTCCACTTCGTCGTCGCCGGACTTTTTAACTTGAGCTTCAGCTTCCGGACTTCCGGGAGCGGGCGCTATTGAGTGGATTGCCTGACGGACAAATTGCATTGTAGTTTTGTTATCTGCCGTACCTGTTGCAATCCAAACATGAGTGTCATCCATTTCTACAACTTCGCCGACAATCCCGCCAATTGTTGTTACAGTGCTACCCACCGAAAGATGGGACATCATTTCTTCTGCGCGTTTCTTTTGTCTTTTTTGCGGAATAATCATCAGCAAAATAAATCCGACGAAAAGAACTCCGAGGATAATCCACATTACCCAACTTGGCAAACCGCCGCCACCTTCTGCGCCGGATTCAGCTGGTTCAAAAAAGTTTAATAAATTTAGCATAATTATCTCCTTTGAGCATTTTATATATACATTATATCCAACTTTACACAAAAAAGCAATAGAAAAATTTACAAGTTACAGTTGTTTATTACGATTTTTGGTAGTATTTCGCGTAAAACTCTCTCTTGTAGTCGGCAAAACTGTCGTTCTTGATGGCTTCGCGCGCACCCTCGACCAATTTGAGTAAGAAATAAATGTTGTGAATCGACAGCAATTCGGCAGCGAGAATTTCCTTACAATTTACTAAATGCCTGAGATATGCCTTCGTAAAGTTTTGGCAACAGTAACAGTCGCATTCGTCATCAAGTGGAGTAAAATCCTGCTTGTACTTACCGTTACGAACCACAACCTTTCCGTGAGAAGTCATCGCAGTTCCGTTGCGGGCAATACGTGTGGGTAACACGCAATCGCACATGTCGATACCGCGTTCGATACCTTCAAGAATATAATCGGGCGTGCCGACTCCCATCAAATAATGAGGCATATTTTCGGGCAGATACGGGCGAATGTCGTCCATCATTTTGTACATGATTTCGCTCGGTTCACCAACGGAAAGTCCTCCGACAGCTATACCGCACTCGGCATAGTCGCGAACAAACTTGACCGATTCGATACGTAAGTCGGTAAACATGTTTCCCTGAACGATAGGAAACAGCATTTGCTGCCCGTTTGTATGCGCATGCGCACATCTGTCTAGCCATTTATGGGTGCGCTCCATTGCGGCTTTTGCGTACTTTTTGTCGCAACCGTATGTCGAACACTCGTCAAAAGCCATTATTATATCGGCGCCCAATTCGTGCTCCGTTTGCATTACGCTCTCGGGTGTAAAGATGTGCTTGCTGCCGTCAATATGTGACGAGAATGTTACACCCTCATCGGTAATCTTGCGCAAATCGCCCAGCGAAAAAACTTGAAAACCGCCGCTATCTGTAAGTATTGGACGATCCCAGTTCATAAATTTGTGAAGCCCACCTGCCTGCGCCACAATGTCGCTACCGGGGCGCAAATACAGGTGATAGGTGTTGGACAGCAATATTTGCGTGCCCAGTTCCTTCAACGTGGAAGGCAACAGCGACTTAACTGTAGCCGCCGTTCCTACAGGCATAAAAATGGGCGTCTCAATATCCCCGTGCGGAGTATGAAAGATTCCCGCGCGGGCGCCGGTATGTTTGTCTATGTGTAATATTTCGTAACTGAATTGTGTCATATCTAAATTATCATCATCGCGTCGCCGAAAGAGAAAAAGCGGTATCTCTCCTCTACAGCTGTTTCGTAAACTTGTAATATTTCCTCGCGACTGCACAGCGCAGAAACAAGCATTATTAGCGTGCTTTCGGGTAGGTGGAAGTTAGTAATTAGACTATCCACCACTTTGAATTTGTATGGAGGATAAATAAATATTTCCGTATTGCCCGAGCACTCGTGTAACAGGCCATTTTCGTCCGCGGCGCTTTCCAACGTGCGTACGCTTGTGGTACCGACACATATCACGCGGCGTCCTTCTGCCTTAGCCTTGTTTATAACTTCCGCGGCATGCCGGGATACAGCGTAGTACTCCGAGTGCATGTGATGCTCTGTTACGTCCTCTACCTTGACGGGACGGAAAGTTCCCAAACCAACATGCAACAGCACTTCCACAAACTCCACACCTTTTGCTTTGACCTTTTCGATAAGCTCCTTAGTAAAATGTAAGCCAGCAGTAGGTGCCGCAGCGGAGCCGTCCACCTTAGAATAAACGGTATTGTAACGCGTCTTATCCTGCAACTTTTGCTTGATGTACGGAGGCAAGGGCATTTCGCCCACTTCCGCAAGTATCGATTCGAATACGCCGTCGTAAATAAACTCTACTATTCGACTCCCGTCTTCGCCTATACTTTCAACTTTGGCTTTGAGCTTGTCGCCGAAGCAGAATACTGCACCAACCTTGGCGATGCGCCCGGGCTTTAATATAACTTCCCAATGGGTAAGGTCAAGACGTTTTAAAAGTAAAAATTCTATTCGTCCGCCTGTGTGCTCCTTCGCTCCATAAATTCGCGCAGGCAATACCTTCGTGTTGTTAACAACAAGCACGTCTCCCTTGTGCAGGTAGTCCACGATATCGTAAAAGTGTTTGTGCGTTATACTCTTGGATTTGCGGTCATATATGAGCAGTCGCGAACTGTCACGAGGCTCAACAGGATACTGCGCAATTAACTCCTCGGGTAAATCGTAGTAAAAATCGCTAGTCTTCATCTTTATCTTCACTGTCCACGTAGATGGACAACATTTCCATGCGTTCTTTGGATATTTTTCTGCCCAGATGTTTGTAGGCGTTGGGCATGCAAACGCGTCCGCGAGGCGTACGCGCAATAAAGCCGAGTTGCAGCAAGTACGGCTCGTAAACGTCCTCGATTGTTGCAGTATCTTCACCCGTGGCAGACGCAAGTGTGTCAAGCCCTACAGGACCGCCACTGAATTTATCGATGATTGTGGTGAGGATATTGGTATCCACAGCATCCAAGCCCAGTTCGTCCACTTCCATTACGTTCATGGCGTTGAGCGTTACATCGTAGGTAACCTTTCCGTCTGCAAGCACGTCGGCAAAGTCGCGAACTCGCTTAAGTAACCTATTTGCAATACGTGGTGTTCCGCGACTTCTGCGCGCTATTTCGTATGCGGCTTTTTCATCGATGACCGTACCGAGTTTCTTGGCAGATTTCAATACTATTCCCGTTAGTTGTTCGGGAGTATATAGTACGAGGCGCATTTGCACACCAAATCTATCGCGCAAGGGCGCAGCCAAATTGCCCGCCTTAGTCGTTGCACCGATAAGAGTAAACTTTTCCAACTTGATATTGACGCTTGTTGCGCTGGGACCTTTACCCACCACGAAGTCAAGTCGATAGTCTTCCATTGCGGGGTAAAGAATTTCTTCCAGACTGCTGTTTAAACGGTGTATCTCGTCAATAAACAGCACTTCGTTAGGTTTAAGTTTGGAAAGTATCGCCGACAAGTCGAACTTGCCGGGAATTGCCGATCCGCTTGTAACTGTAATGGGTACTCCCATTTCGTTAGCGATAATGTGCGCAAGTGTAGTTTTGCCCAGACCGGGAGGACCGTACAGCAATACGTGATCCAAACTTTCACCACGCGACAAAGCCGCCTTGATATACACGGACATGTTTTGCTTAACCTTATCTTGACCTACATAGTCTTCAAAACTCTTAGGACGAAGGATATTTTCCGTGTCGCGCTCTTTTTCCATCAATGTACTTGTAAACAGTTGTTGATCCATATTTTAACCTAAAATTACTAGTTAATTCTAAATGCCATGTTAATAAGTTCTTCGGTAGTTGACGCGCCAAGCTGAGCAGCCGCTTCGATAAGTTTCTGCGCGTCTGCCTGACTCTTACCCAACGAGCAAAGAACTGCAATAGCGTTGCTCATTTCCTTATTGATTTGCATATCAGGATTTTGCGTGATGGGCAACACCATGTCTTTTGCTTCTACGACGACCTTTTCCTTCAATTCCAACACAAGACGTTCGGCAGTTTTTTTGCCCAGTCCCTTCACCTTGGTAAGCAGGCGAATATCACCGTTGAATATTGCCGCAGCCAAGCTGTTGCAGTCCATTCCCGTCAAAATGGATTGCGCAACCTTGCAACCGATACCGGAAACGGAAATCAAATGCAAAAACATTGCCTTTTCTTCCAAAGTAGAAAAACCGAACAGAGAAATGTCGTCCTCCTTAACGGACATGTAGGTGTACAAGCGTTGCCTCTTGCCAATTTGACAATCCGCCATTGTGTAACCGGATACGGACAATTCAAAGCCCACTCCGTTGATGTCCACAACAACGAAGCCGTTTCCAAGTTCGACTATTTCGCCACAAATGTAATTAAACATATTTCACCATTATTATATGTACTTATGATTTAATTGATGGGTAAAGCAACTAAAAACGCAAATACTGTTGTTTAAGTTGTTAAAAGACACTATTTTATATAAAATTTGTCTGTTAGTCCGCCCGTTTGAATGTGCGTTAATGCAACGGCAAGCGCATCGGCTGCATCGTCGGGTTTGGGCACCTTTTGCAAGCCGAGAAATACCTTTACCATTTCCTGAATTTGCTTTTTGTCCGCCCTACCGTAGCCTGTCATTGCCTGCTTTATCTGCAAGGGAGTATATTCGTATAATTTACCGCAGTGATGAACGGCTGCAAGTAGCAAAACACCCCTTGCATGCGCAACGTTAATTCCGGTAGTAATGTTGGTATTGAAAAACAATTCCTCTGCGGCTATTTCGTCCGGTTTGTACTTTGCAATCAGTTCGGTCACTGCCTGATAAATCAAGGCAAGGCGTACGGGAAAACTCTCATCCTTGGGTGTGTTTATTACGCCGTAATCCACAACCGTTTTGTGGTTGAAATCATCGAAGTCCAGCACGCCGTAACCCACTATTGCAAGTCCCGGGTCGAAGCCAATAACTCTCTTCATATATTCACCTATTATCCTATTATATACTATAATGCAATACCGCTCAAAAGTCAAGTGAAACAAAAAAGACACGTCTTGCAACGTGTCTTTAAAAACAGCATAAAATATTACGGTATTATTACTCGTCCTCGTCGGGAAGCACTACGTTATGATAAACTTCCTGAACGTCGTCGTTGTCTTCGAGTAAATCCAACATCCTTTGAAAACGGGTAAGATTTTCGCCGTCGAGTGTAATCATGTTTTGAGGAATCCACTCCATTTCTGCCGATACAAGGTTGAGTCCCTTGGCAACTACTGCGTCGCGAACTGCGCCAAGCATTGACACATCGCAGGTCATCTCCACCATTCCGTCCTCAACGGACACGTCGTCTGCACCGGCTTCGATCGCCAACTCAAACGCCGTATCGTCGTTTAACCCAATTGTGTTTTCTGCGACTACAACGCCACGTCTGTCGAACATATAGCTTACGCAGTTTGTACCGCCAAGGTTACCGCCACACTTGTCAAACGCGTGACGAACGTCACCAGCTGTACGGTTCTTGTTGTCAGTAAGACATTCAACTATAACTGCGCTACCGCCGATACCGTAACCTTCGTAAGTGATTTCCACATAGTCAACCGTTGACAACTCACCGCTCGCTTTCTTGATGCTACGTTGAATGTTGTCGTTAGGCATGTTGTTTGCTTTTGCCTTTTGAATGATATCGTACAGCTTGCTGTTGGAATTGGGATCTGCTCCGCCCGCCTTAACAGCAACAGCAATTTCACGACCGATTTTTGTAAAAATCTTAGAGCGAGCTGCGTCGCCCTTTGCCTTTTTGTTTTTAATATTATTCCATTTGCTATGACCGGACATAATAACCTCCGTTTATTTACAGTTTTGTGAATAAATTTGATACATTATCACACTACCAGCTACTGCAACGTTCAAAGATTCGAAACCGTTTTCCATAGGAAGCGCCACCGTCCTGGTTGCATGGGTAAGCGAGTAATCGGACAAGCCGTTACCTTCGTTACCGAGTATCAGCGCAACACGCTTATCAAATCGTGTAGAAAATACGTTACTTCCTTCCATATGCGCCGAAACTTTTTCCGTATCGCTTAGCGTTGCGAAAGCCTTTTCGATACTGTCCAACTCGTGTAACCTAATGCAGAAATGCGCCGACATCGCCGAACGGATAACCTTGGGCGAATATAAATCAACACAGTTTACTGCGTAAATATCAGTAAAGCCGCATGCAACCGCCGTACGGATGAGCGTACCGACGTTACCGGGGTCCTGCAATCCGTCCAACACAAGACAGTTGCCTGTTGGTTTGGTAAGTTGGCTTGCGGACTTCTCCACAACGGCAAGCACGCCTTGACTGTTTACCGTGTCGCACATTTTTGCAAAAACTCTGTCCGACACGACCGTTTGATTGTCGTAAGCATACTCCTGAGCGTTACTTTCCCTGACATACACACTTACAACTTTTGCTCCGTGCTTTATCGCGTCAGACACAAGTTTCGCGCCCTCGATAACGTAGCGATTTGTTAATCTGCGATACTTTTTATCCGATAACTTGGTTACTTCCACTATTTTTGAGTTGGTAAGCGAACTGATAACCATCAAATTACCTCGTAAAGCAAAAAGAGCCTCGTGTAAGCTTTACGAGGCTCGTTTACGCATTAGTTCAAGTGAGCTTTTGCCGTCTCTGCAAGTTGAGCAAAAGTTGCTGCGTCGCTTACTGCGATTTCTGCCAAGGACTTTCTGTTGAGGTCGATATTAGCAACCTTCAAGCCGTGCATAAGCTTGCTGTAGGACAAACCGTTAGCATGAGCTGCTGCGTTGATACGGGCAATCCAAAGGCTACGCATATCACGTTTGCGAAGACGTCTGCCTACATATGCGTATTGACCGCTCTTCATAACCGCTTGACGAGCAATACGGTAGTTGGTGGATTTAAGACCAAAGTAACCCTTGGCCGCTTTAAGTATCTTTCTGCGTTTTTTAACTGCGTTTACACCACGTTTAATTCTCATGACTCAACCCTCCTCTTAGTACGGCAACATGCTCTTGATAGTTCCTTCTTGCGTCTTGTTGACGTAAGCGGTACTGCGCAGATTGCGTGTTCTCTTGGTTGTCTTTTTGCCAAGCTTGTGGTTCTTGTTGCATTGAGCGCGCTTTACTTTGCCGCTTTTAAGTACGACAAATCTTTTCTTGGATGCGCTATGCGATTTTTGTTTAGGCATATATTTGTCCTCCAATGATAAATTTACGTGTTTATTTTAACGGTGATAAAAACATTGTAATGTTTCTGCCTTCCGTTACAGGCTGTTTGTCGATTTTGGCAACGTCAACTAAAATCTCGGCGAATTTGTTCATTACGTCTATACCTTGATTTGCATACGCTTGTTGTCTTCCACGCATACGTATTGACGCCTTCACCTTGTTGCCGTCCTTGAGAAACTTGCGCGCCATGTTGGCCTTAGTATTGAGGTCGCCAACGTCAATAGTCATCGAAAGCCACACTTCCTTGATTTCGATAACCTTTTGGTTACGCTTCATTTCCTTTTCTTTTTTGTTTTGTTCGTACTTGTACTTGCTGTAGTCCATCAACTTGCATACGGGCGGTTGTGACGTAGGCGAAATTTTTACCATGTCCAATCCTTGCTCGTCAGCAATCTTTTGACCTTCATACGCAGATACAATACCGTACTGTTGGCCATCACTTCCAATAAGTCGAATTTCCTTGTCTCTGATTTGACCGTTGATTTGAAGTTCTTTAATAAGTGTGTCCTCCCAAACAAATAAAAAATGTGGTATCAAACATAATACCACACAACAATAGACTACGCGCATATACGCGTGTAACTTTCTATTAGATGACCGACAAACTCAATTATCTGGCGGTGAGAAACTGGTATTTCTGCTTGATTACGTGAGTTAGTGTATCACATTATAAGCATTTTTGTCAACACTTTTTACAAATTTATTGAAAATACACTAATAATGCTAGGTGATTGCGAGAAATTTCTCGCAATCACCTGCTGTACTGATTACATGTCGTCGGATTTATCAGCGATTTCCGACAGCAACTTCTTAACAAAGTCGCCTTGGCTCATTACACCTAAGTCACCCTTCTTTCTATTACGAACGGCAACCGTCTTATCCTGCTTTTCCTTTTCGCCAAGCACAAGCATGTAGGGAATCTTTTGCAGTTGCGCTTCGCGGATACGGTAGCCCATTTTTTCGTTGCGATCATCCACTTCTGCGCGAATTCCCTTTGCTACCAACTTTTTGCAAACTTGGTGCGCGTACTTGGATTGATTTTCCGAAATGGGAACAAGCTTAACCTGTACGGGAGCAAGCCACAGCGGGAACGCGCCTGCGTAATGTTCGGTAAGTATCGCAATGAAACGCTCGATACTTCCAAATACAACGCGGTGAATCATTACGGGGCGATGCTTTTCGCCATCCTGTCCAACATATGTGAGGTCGAAACGCTCGGGCATTTGGAAGTCAAGCTGAATTGTTCCGCATTGCCAAGTACGGCCAATACTGTCCTCCAGGTGGAAGTCGATTTTGGGGCCATAGAAAGCACCGTCGCCTTCATTGATCTCGTAGGCTTTGCCAAGCTTGTCAAGCGCGTTTTTCAAAGCGTTTGTAGCCATCTCCCATTGCTCGTCGCTACCCATGCTGTTTTCCGGACGGGTAGAAAGCTCAAGGTTGTACTTGAACCCAAACACCTTATAAAAGCTGTCGATAAGTCGCACTACGCCCTCGATCTCCCCTTCGATTTGTTCGGGGGTCATAAAGATATGAGCGTCATCCTGAGTGAAGCAACGAACACGCATCAGTCCGTGTAATGCACCGGATAACTCGTGACGGTGAACAAGACCGAGTTCCGCCATACGTTCGGGCAAATCACGGTAACTGTGAGGCTTGCGCTTGTAAACAAGCATTCCTCCGGGGCAGTTCATGGGTTTAATTGCGAAGTCAGCGTCGTCAATCTTGACAACGTACATATTATCCTTGTAGTGATCCCAGTGTCCGCTACGATGCCACAAATCTTGGTTAAGGATAATGGGCGTCTTGATTTCCTGATATCCTGCCTTAACGTGCTCTTGACGCCAGTAGTCTTCAAGAAGATTACGCAGCACCATTCCTTTGGGGAAGAAGAACGGGAAACCCGGACCTTCGTCAAAAATATCAAACAAGTCAAGCTCTTTACCGAGCTTTCTGTGATCGCGGCGTTTTGCTTCCTCTAAACGAAGCAGATATTCGTCAAGCTCTGCTTTCTTTTCAAAAGCTGTTCCGTAAATACGGGTAAGCATCTTGTTCTTGGTGTCTCCGCGCCAGTATGCGCCCGCAATGCTTGTGAGCTTGAACACCTTGAGTTTGCCCGTTGAACTCATATGCGGTCCACGGCACAAATCAACGTAGTCACCTTGACGGTACAGTGAAACTTTTTCCGCATCCAACTCGGACAGTATTTCTACCTTGTACATGTCGCCGTGTTGCTTGAAAAATTCGATAGCGGCAAGCCTATCCATTTCTTCGCGTACTATTGGCAAGTCTTGCGCTACAATCTTGCTCATTTCCGCTTCGATTTTTTCCAAATCTTCGGGAGCAATCACCGCGCCCTCGAAATCGATATCGTAGTAAAAACCGTTTTTAATTGCAGGACCGATTGCAAACTTAGCACTCTTCCAAATGTGGGAAATGGCCTGAGCCATCAAGTGCGCCGTCGAGTGACGTAACACCTCCAAGCCTTCCTCGTTTTTCAAAGTAAACACCTTGAAATCGCTATCACTGTCAATAACGTGCGACATATCGCACTTAACACCATTTACTTCAGCGCAAACAGCATTGCGTGCAAGACCTTGAGAAATGCTCTCGGCAACCTCAAGACAAGTTACACTTTTTTCAAATTCTTTTATACTTCCGTCCGGAAGTTTTACTTTAATAGCCATGGTTGATCAATAGCCTCCTTTACTTAACAAAATAAAAAATCCTTATGAACTTGCTGTTCATAAGGACGAAATGAATTCCGTGGTTCCACCTTATTTGACGGGAAAAACCCGCCCACTCTTTCACCCTGTTGTCGCAAGGGTCGGCGCGTCAAGCAAAGTGGTATTTTACAATTTCGTTTGCGACATTCTCAGCACCTGCCACTCTCTGTGAAACTACCTTTGTAAAACTTGTCTTTACCTATAACGTATTGTCAAGTAAATTGTAATCCTGTTTGACATATATGTCAACTGTTTTTAGAAAATTGTTGTATCGATATTCACTCTACTTCAATGTACTCCGTTTCAAATAGTGCTCCTAACATATCACAAAAATCTTTGTTTAAGCTTCTGCTGTGGTAAATCCTGACAGCGCGCGGTTTTAAACAAAGTATATTGAGCATGACTTCTTCCTCACACGTAGAAATTTTTGCCATGGATGATATTGGTTCAATCACCTTGTCGTCGTTGCCATAAAGTACGAATTCATCGCCGTTTACACTAACCGACAATTGTCTGCATTTACTTGGAGTGGACTCCAACAGGTACTGCAAAAATTCCACAATGAGCGTACTGTCGGACATTACGTAAAAGTTGTCGCTGACCAGCTTTGTAATTTCCTGCCACTTCTTCTTGATGGGACCAAGACGAAAGTTATAGTATCCGTCCAGGCATATTGTTCTGTCTATGTCAACAATTTTGGATACAATTTGTTTGTCGTATTCGATATCGAAAATACATATCGTATTGACAAGTACATTGTGATAAAAATTGTTTTTGTCAATCTTCAACAGCTTTCTTACAAATATATTTTTGTATCCCAATGTCAACGACTGGGATACGGCGTCACATAGCTTTCTTTGCACCTGAAAGCGATAAGTATCTGCGCATGCCAATGAGAAGTAATTTCTGTTACGCTCGTCCATTTCGCTTACAATTCCGTCAATTTGCTCGATACAGGGCGCAAGTTGTCCTTTTACGTAATCCAGCAGATGCCCGTTTTCTTTTACCACACTAACAGTTGTTTCGTACATAGTTGTAGTTTATGCAACTTTAACCGCCTTTATTTGAGACCGACAATAAAAGCCAAATGTTTTGTATTTTTCTGATGCTGTTAGTTATTGCAAAATAAAATGAAATATGTTATATTTGTAAAAAACTTTACAGGTTAAAAATATGTCAAAATTATTTGAAATAAACGGCGATTTAACTGAATACGAAAACTACGATAAATTCAAAAACGTTATCCGCGAAGTTCGAACCAAATTTCAGGATATGTTCGGCGCGGATACTTTATCACGACTTCCGTTGTTCATCGACAACTGTACAGCGGGAGGCGGCTACACGCCATGCACAAGCGTAGTTTTGCAACAATACGTAACGATAAGATTGAATATATCCGATTTCAATCGCGTAGAACAAACCACCTACCAATTTGCTCACGAAATGACCCATTTCACCTACCGCTGTTTGATTGGAATATTCAAAAAACGGGCAACCGTTTACGAAGAATCGATCTGTTCGGCAATGTCGCTGTGTTTCCTATACGGAAACAGTCGCAACTTTCAATCTTGGTGCGATCATGTACGCAAGCTGAAAAACGAAGGATATCGCAAGGGGTACGACGTGGCGTTGGCGTGCGGTTTCAGCCCCGAAAGGTTACGGGACAAAATCCTAGCCGAACTAAACGATTACCGCAAAATAGCACTGTAATAAAAAAACATAACCCAACGACATAACCGATCGCGGGGTTTTATTTTACTGTATTTTCATCGTGTACGTCCACTGTTTATCTTCGGGGGATACGCGATATGATTCACGCATTTTTTGCAGCGCTTTATTATATGTAAATTTGTTGAGGATGTTTTTACCTTCGCCTTCCATGTAGGCTACCGTTTTGTCGCGACACTTTGCCATTGCTGTAGCCACAAGCCATGCCACACCCATATCAACGTAGTAATGTCCACACTGTGTGATTGTTGCAAGTGATGAGAAAACCTTGTCAATATGCTCGTCGTCCAGATAGCTAGTCATAAGATTTACCACACCGTAACGGCACACGAAGGGTTGTTCATTGGGAAGTAAATTAACGAAAAAGTCAAAGTAATCTTGCATCTCGCTCTTAGGCACTTTCACTGTTGAGCAATCGCAAACAGCCCAGTTTTCAATTATGTTAGCAAACTCAAGCAGATGGACTGATTTTTCCGCAAAAGACAACTTGCTCCCCGACACCACCACGCCACGCAACAAATCCACTTCGAAATATTGATGAACGGGATAACTTTCCACTTCCACCAATGTCAAACTTTTGGCAATTTTGCGTAAAAAAGGTATTTTGCAGCCTATTGTAGCCACACCGCTGTTGATAATCTTGTTATTAAATTCGTCATACTGCTTATCGCTGTTTTCTCTAAGTATTTGGATCAGTCCCGTGTAAGTCATACATACATTATAATAATTGACTCACAACATTGTCAAGACAATAAAAAATCCGAGCGCTTTGAACGCTCGGATTTGATTTATAATTCATTATTTAACTTGAGATTCGATGTACTTAACAATTGCCTCGACCGTTACAAGCTCATTAGCCTTTTCGTCAGGTACCGTAATACCGAAATTATCTTCAAGTGACATAAGCATTTCGACCATATCAAGACTGTCCGCGCCAAGATCCTGTACAACGTTGGATTGCATTGTGATTTTGCTTGGATCGTCGATATTAAGCGCTTCCGCAAGAAGTTTTTGTACTTTTTCAAAAATCATTGTAGTATCCTCCTTTGATAGATGTATTATATTACACCATTGTTAAACTTTCAAGTATTTTAACCAAAATTGTGCTCATGGCATACAATTTAGTATGAGATGTTGTTCTAACGGAAGATTTATAAACGAACAAACATATTTACGAACTGTATGCAACAATCGTCCACCGTGCAAACCGCGCCATCGCGATTGCAAATGCAAAGATAGTCCGTATATGGAATACACTTACTGCGGACGGTGCGGTAAGCTGACCTTACGTTGCGACAAACACTCGACAGGAATAAGCTTAGATATCAAGCACAACTGTGAACACAAATAAGGCTGTTGCTCATGCAACAGCCTTGTTTTCTACAGATCGTCCGCGTCCTGGACGGGTTCTGCATATTTCCCCCAACCTAAGGGATTGCCTGTGTAGCTACCAAATGGGTCGCTCTCGTCTTCTTGAGACGAGTTTTTACTGTTTTTTGTTCCGCCACCGGATTTTTTGGAAGAACTGCTACTTGTGTTCTTCGCGCCGGAGTTGCAACAACCTTTTGCGCCGTTAGTTGACTTTGTGTTAGAACTGTTCTTTGTAGATTTCATTTTTTCTACCTCCTGCTAAAAGTCTGCCCACTTCAGTAGAAATTATGCAATGAATCACATACAATTTTAGATAAATACAAATTACTTTTTCTTGTTATATTTTTCCAATATCTCGTCGTATTTGTTTTCCACTTCTACAACTACGTCTTTCCAACTGCGATAAACGTGTTTTGTTGCGTTTCTGCTCACTTCAAGTAGCAATTCCTTGTCATTGACAATGCCATACAGTTTATCTGCCCACTTAACCGCAGAGCACGATTCGGTAAAGCCTGTGTAGTTGTCAACAACAATTTCACTTGTCGGACTGCCTTCAATCAACAAAGTCGGCAATGAAAATGTTGCCGCTTCTATCGGACAAAGCGATGCCGTGTCAAATGACGACGGAAACAGAAAAACGTCTGCTCTTAGGTAAAACGCCTGTAAAAAATGTCTGTCGGTTATCATACCGGTAAATAGGACGTTGTCAGCTATGCCCAATTCTTTTACCAATGATTTGTACTCTTCGAGATTTTCGCCATCGCCAACTACGATAAATTTGAAATCAACGCCACGCGCCTTCAAAATGCGCATTGCGTCAAATGCCAAAGGTAAGTTTTTAACGGATACTACACGCCCGACAAACAGAAAAACATTTTCGCAATCTGTCAATCCGTACTTGGCATTAACCTCTTTGACAAGCTTTTCCGCTTCATCGTCGGAAGGCTTTTGCATATCCGTTCCGTTACGAATGATAGTAATATCTTTTTCATAACCATATTCGCGCAAAGTCTTCGCCGCGCCTTCTGATACTGTAAACACATAATCAACAGCGTTCATTGCTTTCATGATGCGTTTCATCATAAACTCTGTTAACGTGTTAGACCCGGTTATTCGTATAAACTCGTCCTTAAACTTGGTATGAAAGGTCAAAATCGAAGGTGATTTATATTTCTTCCCCAACTCCGCAAACCGACTACACAACGCAAATGGTGAATGCGCGTGAAATATATCCACGCCGCGTTTTGCCTCACGGTTTAGTTCTTTGCTCCATCTTGGCTCTCCATTCCTAAAACCACCGAAAGGTATATAAATTGAAGGAATATGATTTACCTCAACATCAGCTATGGTATTTTGCTTATCTATTTTTTTCCCATAGGTTGGTACGAAAATTTTACATTCGTTTCCGCTCTCGATTAAGTATTTGTAGTAATTACTTACAACCACGTTAGGACCGGCAACCTGCGGATACCAACTGTCCAAACTTAATAAAATCTTCTTTTTAGACATGTAATCTCCACTGATGAATATATGATTAACTACATTTAATGAGTTGTACTTTGTTTGACATTGTCTTAAATTGCTTGTTTTTATAAAGTTGACAAAGTATTCTTTTTCTTAATTCTATCTATCGTTTTTGTTACTATAAGCACTATCAGCCCAAGCAACAGGTACATATAGAAACTGAAAACACGCCACACCATCATGCACGTGAAGCTTGCGCCTGCCACCGTTATAAGTATCGATCGGAACAGTCCGTAAAAGGTTCCGTCCGCAGCGCCCGAGTTGCCCGGAGTGGGTATAAAAGTTATTGCGCAGTATATGAAGAAAGTTATTCGAGTTACTTCGAACCACAAACTCCACGACGGCGTTAATTCGGCAATCGCATCGGAAAACAGCAACAACGAAAAATACGGTAACGAACACTGTGCAATCACATATGCAAATGATAACAGAGTACCTACTATCAAAACTCTTTTCGACTTGAAAAGGATTGCCATGTTTTTCTTGTTGTTATCAATAGCGCCGTTACCCTTCGCTATCCACTTTTCGGGATTTTTGCAAATGCGCAATTTGGTTAGTACATTGACTCCCCAAGCAATTACCTTGTAACCGGCTTTTGGAAAAAAGGAAAACGTCACCAAAAATAACGGTACAATGATGTAAAATACAGCGCCGACATACGCCACTAATTGGATATAAATCGGAACAATTTCCTCATTTACGCCAAAGGCAAAGGACACTATTGCGCATATAAAAAAGGAAAACTGCGTCAAGAAAAGCGTTCCTATCGGAATTGCTCCCGCAGGTCCCGACGGAACTCCGTGCTTAGCCAAGTAATACATCTGAAATGGTTGACCGCCGGCGCCAAGAGGAGTGACGTAATCGTAAAATTTACCAAGCGCAGCACAGTTGAATGCGGTACCGAATTGGTAAGTGTTGGTTGTCTTGCGTATCATGATAAAAACCTTAAGCGCTTCTAGCAAGATAGTCAACATAAACAGTCCAAGTAACACGATTAAATAGTACCAGTTAGCGCCTATTAGCTCTGTTACCCTGTCGTTGTTTACACTTTCCCCCGTGAAGTCGGATACAGCAGTATAGGCGATAATTGCCGCCATAACTACTATAAACAGCACTGTAAACACGATCTTTGTCACGCGTTTTTTGCGTGAAGTTTTAACGTCATCATTGTTTTCTTGAACGTGTTCAGTATTTTGATCTGCAAAAGCTAAAGACGTATCCTGTGTCAAAACTTCTTCAACATCCGACTGCTGATTTACATTCTCAATATTATTTAATTCAGTTGTTTCTATACGCTCTTCTTTCATATACTATACAATTCAATTTTATTCTAATTTGACTTAGATGTCAACAATATTTAATATTTGTTTACTATTTATGTCCGCCCGAAAAAAAATGCAAGGTCAGTTAAAAACCTTGCATTTGTAAAAGCTAAATTTATTAAAATGTTAGAATTGCGCATTTCCTACTGTACGCGGGAAAGGTAACACGTCGCGGATATTAGATACGCCCGTTAGATACATTACCAAGCGCTCAAATCCAAGTCCGAAGCCTGCATGCTTTGTGCCACCATACTTACGAAGTTCGATGTACCACCAGTAATCTTCTTCCTTGAGCCCCAATTCTTGCATACGCTTGAGCAGTACGTCCATACGCTCTTCTCTTTGACTTCCGCCAATAAGTTCGCCTACACCGGGAACAAGCATATCCGTTGCGGCAACCGTCTTACCGTCGTCATTCAAACGCATATAGAACGACTTGATTTCCTTGGGATAGTCTGTGACAAAAACAGGTCCGCCAACAATTTTTTCCGTAAGATATCTTTCGTGTTCGGTAGCAATATCACATCCCCACGAAACAGGAAATTCGAATTCCTTGTTATGCTTGGAAAGCAACTGAATTGCTTTGGTATAGCTCATACGCTTAAATTGGGATTTGACAAGCTTGTGCAATCTTTCTTTCAAACCATTGTCCACAAAACTATTGAAAAACTCTATTTCTTCCGGGCAAACCGTCAAAATGTGCTTAACAACGGACTTGATCATCTTTTCCGCTAACTTCATGTCATCCTTGAGGTCGGCAAAAGCAATTTCCGGCTCTATCATCCAAAACTCAGCGGCATGGCGTTGCGTGTTGGATTTCTCCGCACGGAAAGTAGGTCCGAATGTATATACCTTACCAAATGCCATTGCATACGTTTCAACGTTAAGCTGTCCCGAAACGGTCAGGTTGGCAGGTTTTCCGAAAAAGTCCTTGCTGTAATCCACGTTGCCCTGTTCGTCCAACGGCAAAGCTTGCGGATCCATTGTCGTCACGCGGAACATTTCGCCCGCGCCCTCACAGTCGCTAGCGGTTATTATCGGCGTGTGAACGTACACAAAGCCTTCGCCATGGAAAAATTTGTGCAACGCAAAAGCGGCCTCACTTCTTACACGCATCGTTGCGGATATAAGATTTGTACGGGGACGCAAATGTGCGATCTCACGCAAAAACTCTACCGAGTGACGCTTTTTTTGCAAAGGATAGTCAGGCGTTGACTTACCTTCGATTTCAATGCACGTTGCTTTTATTTCCAACGGTTGCTTATTTTCCGGCGTTAGCGCTACGATACCTGTAACTACAAGCGCACTACCGACGTTTAAGTGAGCAATTTCGTCGAAATTGACTAACTTACTTTGCTCAAATACAATTTGTAAGCTTTTAAAGCAACTACCGTCGTTTAGTTCAATAAAACCGAATACTTTCGAGTCGCGAATTGTCTTCGCCCAACCGCATACGGTTACCTGCTTACCTTCGTATTTCTTTCCCTTGGCAAGCAGTTCTTTAATTATAATTCTGTCCATGTAATTAGCCTCTCATTTTACGAAGAAAGGGTGGAATCTTGGGATCTTCTTCAATTGCGATGTTGCCGCTTGACGGACCCTGTTGAATGGGTTGTTGCGGAACGTACGTCTGCGTAGGTTGTTGACGCTCAACAACGGTTTGAGTAACGTTAAGCGGATTTTGTGTTGTGGGTTGATTTACCGCATTGCTACGTTGAAGATTTGTTGCCGCAACGTTTGTTGCCGCTTCACTACTGAAAAAAGCAGCTTTTCCACCACCGTCTTTACCGGAAAATCCCGTAGCAATAAGCGTTACCTGAACTTCGTCTTTCATATTTTCGTCAAAACCAACGCCGAACAAAACGTTTGCGTCGGGAGAAATAACCTGACGTACAAGGTCAACACCCGTAGTAACTTCATCCAGTGACAAGTCGTCACCACCGCGGAAGTTTACAATCAGGCTTGATGCACCTTGAATGGTTGTTTCCAGTAACGGTGAATACACTGCCTTGCGGATAGCGTCGATTGTCTTGTTCTTACCCTTGCCGTCACCAACACCCATGTGTGCCATACCGCTGTTACGCATGACGCACTTGATATCTGCAAGGTCAAGGTTGATACGTCCGTCCTGAACGACGATATCGGTGATACCGCGTATGCCTTGCAACAGAATTTCATCGGCTTTTGCAAAAGCGTCCATAATGGAGAAGTTCTTGTCGCGGTTAAGCTTTTCGTTTTGAACAATAACAAGGGAGTCAACATTACCTTTCAATGCTTCAATACCCAACTCGGCGTTCTTCATACGGCGAGTACCTTCGAAGTTGAACGGTTTAGTAACTACGGCAATGGTCAGTATTTCCAATTCCTTAGCGATTTGCGCAACCACTGGGGCAGCACCCGTTCCCGTTCCACCGCCCATTCCTGCAGCGATAAACAACAAATCGACGCCTTGTAAAGCAGCCTGAATCTTTTCCTTACTTTCCAATGCCGCTGCTTTACCCACTTCGGGATTTGCACCGGCACCAAGGCCCTTAGTCAGCTTTTCGCCGATAGGCATTTTCTTTGCGGAGAGTTTGGAAAGCGCCTGTTGGTCGGTATTGAGAGCAAGATATTCCACTTGACGGATACCTGCCTTCATCATACTGTTGACAGCGTTACCGCCGCCACCACCTACACCTACTATCAAAATTTTTGCTACATTACCGTTGTAATCGAATTCCATTATTTGTCTCCTTTGCCGATTTTGCTCAAAAACGAGAAAAACCCGCCTTTATTCTTATTTTTGTTAGAAGTAATTGCTTCGTATATGAGTCCGTAACTGGAAGTGTACTCATTGCGATTGGTTTGTGGATTGACGCTTGTGTACAACTGCACACGTTTACCAAGATGTTGAGATAAGCAATCGACACCGCCACGCAGATATGCCAAGCCACCGCCTGTCAAGATTATCGGAGTATTAGCGGGTATTTCCTTATCGCACGTCTGAAAACTCCTGATGATATAATCGGCAATTTGAGCGATACGCTCTTTGACCGCCCCGTTGGTTTGACTAGCTTCAAATGCACGACCGTTGATGGAGTATGCATCCCCCGGCTTTACTTCCAGATTGAGGTTTACCTTTTCCAATGCCGCCATGGCATGCTCGAAGTCGCAACCGATAACCAAGCGCAAGTCACTTGCAAAGTAGCCACTACCGAGAGCAAACGTCCTTTGGAACAGTAACCCCTTGCCTCCGCTAAGCATAACGTTGGTTGTTATATAACCGATATCGATAACAATCGAATATCCCTCGCGCATATTGAAACTGGATAGATATCCCGCTTGCGCCTCGCATGCATTGATGTAGTTAACTCTGTTTATGCCTCTATCCACAAGAATGGGTGCAATTGTGTTGCGGAAAGCTCTTTTCATAAAAGAGAATGAAACCAATGCCGTAAGCTTATTGGCAATAGCGCCCAGCGGATCATAAGTCTTGATAGCGCCATCCAAAATAAAATACACGGGTTTACCGGACAAATACGCGAAGTCGTCACCGCTCTTGTAGATATCCGCTTTTTTCACCAGTTCGTCTATATCGTCTTGATCAATCTTCTTTCTCGAGTGGAAGGTTGTGGAAGCTTCGCTTGTCAACAACGAGCAAAAAGCCCCGGGAACACCTACGTAAATTTCCTTTACGTCACATTTAATCTTACCTTCTACTTGCGAAATTGCCTGACTGACCGCAGATTCAAGCATAGACGGTTCAAAAAAACCATTTTCGTCAAAACCGCTGTAATTGGCTTGTCCCACTGCTTTTATGATAAATTCGCCGTTATCCGACAGCTTGGACGCAGCCATACAAGTGATTTTACCCGAACCGAAATCCAAAATCGTTACAAAATTGTTTTTCATATGTTCCTCTATATAATTTTTTCTCCAAACGACGCTTTATTTGTTGGGATCGGGGGTCTTGATACGACCGTTTTTGTAAACGGTAATCTCCCAATTAGATCCTTGCAAATTTACATTAGAGTTGTAATAAACACCGTAAGCCTTTTGCAACCTTGCGGCTAAATCCGTTTCAGGTGATAGCAACCTGATTGTACCGCCCGTACGCAAATTTAAGATCATACTATCGTCAACAAATTTGAAAGCATTTGTAGGAAGCAAAACTTCGTCCATTTGATCAATTTCCACGTAACATTGCCAGGTAGCCAGTATTGCTTGCAAAACGTAGCCTAGGCGTAAGTTATTTTCTTCGGAAGCGAACTTGAACGTTCCGTCCTTGGGTTGCTCCGTCGCTGCATCGGTAGGATTACTAAAAGCCGAAGTAATATCCAGACACTGCACGTCCTCCGACACGCCTGTAACCCTGCATCCGAATGAGTCCAAATACACAACTTCACCCGACGATGTCAGTTTAGCTATTGCCGTACGTTTTACAAAGTGAATTTCCAAAATATTGGGGAAACTTTTTACCACGGCAAAAGCATGCCACTGCGCATACTCCGGATTTGACTTTAGCTTCGCATTTACTTCCGTCAAGAAATTGCTTTTTGACAAGAAAATCGTACTTTTTCCTTTGGCAATAGATTCTATCGCTTCAATGGGAATTCCACCGTCGGGAGCAGTGGTAAGACGCCCCTCAAAGTTATGGTAACTGAAATCAACGTGTCTGACGGAAAATACCGATGCCAACACGACTATAATTACCACAACGACTGCTACTATAGCCAATGATACAAGAAGCTTTTTGCTTTTCACTTGTAACTCCTTCTGACTGAAAAGTTTATAAACTAGCCAATTTTTGTAACATAATTATACTACTATTAGAAATAATAGTCAATAAAAAAGCGTTATTGAATGAAATTTTTCGTCATATTTTCAAAGAAAAAAGAAATCAAAAAAAATGTCATGCCATAGCTTGAACTATGGAATGACATTTATATCTGCACCTAACGTACGCAAATTTTGAGCCAAATTAACATACCCGCGATTTACATGCTCTATACCGCTAACGCTGCTTGTGCCTGTGGCGTTTAACGCTGCAATCACCAGACCTGCTCCGCCGCGCAAATCGTAAGCTGTAACCTGTGCTCCACAAAGACTGCTTCCTTCTATATTAGCCACGTCATTATTGACCGTAATGCGAGCACCCATTTTGTTGAGTTGTTGAGCATTATGCAGCAACCTGTTTTCAAAAAGTTTTTCAACAATTTGCGTTCGACCGCAACAGCAAGATGCCAAAGAAAGCAACAGTGATTGCATGTCTGTAGGAAACAGCGGATAAGGTGCGGTGACAATTTTTCCGTAACCGTTTGGCGTTTTGTTCACCATTACACGTATCGCATTGTCATATTGTTTGATGTATGCGTGTGGAATAAGCACGTTTAGAAACGCTTGCATATGTAAGGGATTACAGTTTGTAATAGTGACGTCACCCATAGTTGCAACAGTTGCAGAAATATATGTTGCGGCAACTATTCTGTCCGGAATAACGTCAAATTCGGCACCGTGAAGTTTTTCCACGCCCACTATCTTCAACGTCGAAGTACCCACGCCTTGTATCTTTGCGCCCATCTTTACAAGCAGTTGTTCCAACGCCGTTACTTCAGGCTCCATAGCGCAATTTGCAAGCACGGATTCTCCTTCCGCCAACGCACATGCACACAGCATATTTTCCGTTGCACCGACGCTTGCCATACGCAACGTGTATTGCGCACCAACAGGCTTACCCTTGCAAATTACCATGTCGTCACTACTGTCAACGGTTACACCCAACGCCTTGAGTCCATTTAAATGTATATCCATGGGACGCGAGCCAATTGCACAACCTCCCGGGAGAGGCAAATTTGCACCGTGATACTTTGCAACGGTGCTTCCCAAAACAAGCGCGGATCCACGTAGCAGATTTGCAATATCTCGTGGCGCGGAAGTCGTAGTTAATGCACCGCTTACCGACACAGTGTCATCACTGCGCGATATGCGCTTTCCCATCGATGACAACAATAGCAACATATTTTCTACGTCAACTATGCTTGGACAGTTGTGTAAAACTACCTGTTCGTCCGTTAAAACCGTTGCGCCAAGCAACGCTAAGGCACAGTTTTTTGCTCCGTAATCGGCGATTTCTCCACTGAGCCTAGCTCCGCCGTTGATTATGTAATCCATAGTTTCACTCCAAAATCATTTTCGTAAACACGTTGTGACAGGTTAAGTAATATCCCCATTGCCGTCATAAACACCACCAGTGACGTTCCGCCGTAACTTATGAATGGTAACGGTAGCCCCGTTGGCGGAATGCTACCTGTCACCACGGCAAAGTTGAGCAGTGACTGTACTGCAACCACCGCAGATATTCCACCTGCCAGATAACAGCCGAATTTATCCTTGCTGTTAACTGCAATACGCACTCCGCGCAGTATTACAACAAAATAAAGCGCAAATACAATCAAACAACCGAAAAGTCCCGTTTCCTCACCGATAACGGAAAAAATAAAGTCACTTTCGGCAAAGGGTAAAAAACGGTACTTCTGTCTGCTGTTAAATAGCCCCACGCCAAACCAACCGCCGCTTCCCAATGCATACAAAGACTGTATCAGCTGATATCCTTCTTCCTTAGGTGACGCCCAAGGGTCAACAAATGCCAACAGACGTTGCAAACGGTACGGTTCCATAATGATAAGCAGCGGAACGGCCAGCACTACGGGAATAAGCATAAGCAGAAAGTACTTCCATTTCATACCACCAAGGTACAGCATGATGATCATCAGCAATGCAACGCACATGGTTATCGACATGTTCGGTTCGGCAATTATCAATACGCAAAGCACTACTCCAACGATAATCTGCGGAAGAAAACTGCGGAATTTGGACATGTCCAACTTGGACATTATCGCAGCGCAAAACAGTATGTAGGCAAACTTGGCAATTTCCGACGGTTGCATGGAAAAACTGCCCACGCCGATCCACCGACGCGCGCCGTAGTTTTCGATACTGATTCCGGGGACGAACACCAATGCCAACAGCACCACCGACAGCACTACGCCCACAATCCAAAGTTTTTGAATAAACTCCAGCTTGATACGGGAGGCAATAAGCATTGCCACCAAACCAATAAGCGCGCCTATTGCCTGTTTCGTCACGAAGAAATATTTGTTGCCGTAGGTAATTTGTGCCGAGTAACTACTGGCGCTGTACACAAACAGCAAGCCAATAAGCACCAAACTTATTACCGCGCCAAACAATATGTAATCAATTCGCCGTTTCACCAATTAAATCCGCAACCACCTTTTGAAAGTATTCGCCACGCTCTATGTAACTGCTAAATTTATCAAAACTCGCGCATGCGTTAGACATAAGAACAACTCCGCCGATTGGCTTGATTGTTTCGTAACAGAAACGCGTAGCGTCCCGTATATCCTCAAATTGCATCACTTTAACATCGTATTTGTTGCCACACGCAGAAATATGACAAGCCGTTTCGCCCGTTGCAACTACCAACTTGACATTGGGTTGTATGGCGTTAAATATTGCGTCGTAGTTTTCGCCCTTATCCGAACCACCGACAATAACTGCAATATTACACGAAAAGCAACCGAGAGCACTTACCGTAGCCGCAACGTTGGTTGCTTTGCTGTCATCGACAAACGTAACCCCGCAAGCGGTAGCAACCCTTTGTAATCTATGCGGTAAAAACTTGTAACTTTCAATTGCGTTGACAGCTTGCTTTGCAGGTACACCTACACAACAACTTGCAAGTATTGCACCTAACGCATTACTGAGATTATGTCGTGGAAGTTGAGAAAGAAAGTCTGATTCTATCCGCACACGATTCATGCCGTCCTGCAATACTACTCCGCCGTCATAAAAGCAATTAGCACGTTGGTCGCTTACCGAATAGTAAAGCCTGCTACACTTGCATTTATCCGACAATCCTACTACCGCGCTGTCGTCCAAATTAAATATCGCATATCCGTCTTTTTGATGAACGAAATTATTAACTTTTGCATTTGAGTAATCTTCAAAGCTTGCATGATAATTCAAATGATCGGGTGCAAGGTTGGTAAAGACACTGACGTAAGGTGCAAAGTTTACACAGTCGGTAAGTTGAAAACTGGAACTTTCCAATACAACAATCTCATTGTCATGCACGTCCAATACTTGCGAAGAAAACGGAACGCCACCGTTTCCCAATAACCGTGAGGGAACACTACAACGTTGCAACACATGATAAATCATTTCGCATGTAGTTGTCTTGCCGTTCGTTCCTGTGACTGATATACACTTACCTTTACAAAGCGGAAAACAAAATTCAAGTTCACCCACAAGTCTTGCGCCACAACTTTTGGCAAGTCGAATTCCCTTTGCACTTGGAGGTATTCCCGGACTGAGCAAAACAATACTGTTCGGGGTAAAACTTGCAACACCGTCAAAGCCATGTTCGTCATCATACATTACTGCGCTTTTACCGAGTGAAGTCAACATTTTTACAAGATTTTGCCCCGTTTTACCTCTCCCGTACACTATTATGTCTGACATATTATTCTCCAAGACACATGAAAATTAAGGTAATAAACACTGTGACAACGCTATACAGTACGCAAATGCGCGTTTCGCTCCATTGTTTCTTTTGCAGGTGATGATGGAACGGCGCCATTAAAAATATGCGCTTGCCCTTGGTTGCCTTGAAGTAAACAACCTGCATGATGACAGATACGCTTGACACAACAAACATTATTCCCAGTATCGGAATAAACAGGCTCATACGCGTAAAGATAGCAACACACGCCACCATTGCGCCCAAGGCAAGCGATCCCGTATCGCCCATAAACACCTTAGCGTTGTTGCAATTAAATAGCAAAAACGCAACCAGCGCCCCACAACTAATGTAGCAAAGCGTAATCAAATCCTGCGTCTGCTTGTATGCGTAGGTATCGCCAACGCCCTCCAGTACAGTCAATTCACGATTCAACAGCGCTATCATTCCCGCCATAAAACAAATGGTCGTACTTGTAGCCAATCCGTCTATACCGTCTGTTAAGTTTACACTGTTGGTACAGGCGAGATAGATAAATATTACCAGTGGTATAATCCAAAAACCAATACGAACCTGCTTGTCCGTAAATGGAATACGAAGCTTATCGCCAATCGCAATATCACCGTAAACAAATATTGCCACTAACACCGCTATTGCCAGTTGCACTATTATCTTTTGATAGGCGTGTAGTCCCATATTGCGCTTGTATCGAATCTTGATAAAATCATCCAAAAATCCCACAATGCCGTATGCGAAAAAAACGGCTACCGCCACCGCCGTTGCGCGATTTTGCCAACTGCAAAATATCGATGAAACCAATGTGATTGCCAAAATAAAGGCAATACCGCCCATCGTAGGCGTTCCTTGCTTATTGCTGTGTTCTGTGACGTAGCTCAGTATTTCCTGTCCCGCCTTGAGTCGTCTCAATAACGGCAATATCATCCCGCATAGTAGCAGACACAGCGCAAAGGCGACCAAAAAAGATAACGCTTGCATAGCACTCCTTTTTACTTTTGAATATTATGTACTTTAGCAACACTACTCTATGCGTAAAAGATTTCGTACAACCTCAACGTCCGAGTAGGGAAACTTACGTCCGCGTATTTCCTGATATTCCTCAGCGCCTTTCCCGAGAATTGCAACGGTATCTTCACTTGTCGCAATGGACAAGGCGTACTCCGTAGCCTGTGAACGGTTTAAGACGACCTTGTACTTACACGTCAGTCTTTCGGATACGTCCTGCGCGATAAGTTTGGGATCTTCGTAACGTGGATTGTCATTTGTGAGTATTGCGAAGTCGGCAAACTGAGATACTTTTTCCGCCATCAATGGACGCTTAAATTTGTCTCGGTTGCCACCGCATCCAAACACTACAATGAGTTTACCAACCGTGGTACGACGCAAAAAGGACAAAATATTGCTTATTCCGTCGGGAGTATGCGCAAAGTCAACCACTATACGCGCTCCGTCCGAGCGTACAATGGTTTCATTTCGTCCGCTTACGCAGTTAACATCACCGATTGCCGAAGATATCGTATCAATATCCACCCCCAACACCGACGCACAAGTTGCCGCTGCCAGCGTGTTGTAAACGTTGAATATCCCTGCAAGATGCGTAGTGATAATTGTGGACTGTCCAAATAGCTCCACTCGATAAGTTGACTTATCCTTATCCACGTGAACGTCGGTCGCTACGATATCCGCATCGCCTTCAACCGAATAGGTCGCACAAGGCGAAAAGGAGGATATTTCTTTACCGAGATCGTCGTCAACGTTTACTACTACATTTTTGACGTATTTTTCAGTAAAAAAACTCTTTTTTGTTTGTGCGTAATTTTCCATTGTTCGGAAGAAGTCCAAATGATCCTGTGAAAAATTGGTAAATATGGCAACTTCTGAAAGTATTCCTTGCATTTTTTTGAGCGCAATAGCGTGGGCGGATACTTCCATTATCACAATTTCCACGTTGTTGAGATACATCTGTCTAAACCAGTAATGAAGCTCAATCGGGTCGGGAGTAGTAAGTGAACTTGTATGTCGTTGTCCGTTGAAAAAGACTCCGTTTGTCCCAATAACCGCAGTTTTGTATCCGGCTCTGGACAATATCGCATCCAGTACGTACGAAGTGGAAGTTTTACCGTTAGTTCCCACAATGGATACAATCTTTAATCTGTCAACACAACTGTCGTAAAAATTTTTCGCAGCAATACCCATCACACTACGAGCGTCATCTACGATAATTTGCAAAGCCTGCGTTTCCAACGGTCTTTCGGTAACGATTGCAACAGCTCCGTCACCTATTGCCTTGCGAAAGAAATCGTGCCCGTCGTACTTGCTACCCTTCAGACAAAAGAACAGACACCCTTGTTTTACCTGTGACGTATCGCAAGCAAGACTTGTAATTTCGGGGTTACTTTCACCTATCATGCGGTAGCTAACGCCGTTTAGTATTTGTTGAAGATACATAGCACAACTCCACAAAAAAATAATCCATACGGGTTGTCCGTATAGATTATTTTATTTGATAACAATATAATTTATGATTGAAAGCCCATAACATTCAATATATCAATCCGCTTAAGCGCCCTAGGATCATTCCAAGGGCGTAATGTTTTTGTAATTTATTATTTCGCGAAACACAAGTCCGGCGTAAGGCGCGGCAACGATTGATCCGTAGCTTTGTCCTTCCGGTTCGTCCACGATCATCAGGCACAGATATTTGGGACTGCTTGCGGGGAAAAATCCTATAAACGAAGACACGTACTTACCGGTCGCCAAGGCACCGTCAACGAATTTCTGCGCCGTTCCCGTTTTACCGCCCACCTGATATCCTTCTATATAGGCGTTTTTGCCACCACCTTCCTTTACAACCCGTTGGAGCATAGTTGCAATTTGTTTGCTTGTATCTTCACTTATCGCGCGATTTACAACCGTCGGCGAAAATCTCTTTACAACCTGTCCTGTTGTGGGATCTGCTATTTCTTTTACAAGATACGGTTGCATGAGCAATCCGCCGTTTACAGCGGCGGACGTTGCCATACACAGCTGCAATGCCGTAACGGCAATCGTCTGTCCAAAGCCTATACGCGCCAAATCTCCGTTTGTAACGGCGCTTTGCGGAACAAGTATTCCCGCCTGTTCCCCTGCAAAGTCAATTCCCGTAGTGCTTCCGTAGCCGAATTTGTGCAAGTAGTCATACATCGTATTTTTGCCAAGCGACAACGCTATATCGGTAAAAATAGGGTTACAGCTGTTGTTTAACGCGTCGGAAAGATTTTGGTTGGAGTGTTTTCCGTTGGCATGCTTTGTCCAGCAGCTAATTTTCGACCCGTCGATTATGCGCGTACCTGCGGAATTACCGAAGATGTGTTCGGCGGAAAAAGCCTTACTGTTGCCCTTGCGATATTCCTCAAGACACGCCGATGCAGTCAACACCTTGAAGGTTGAACCCGGCTCGTACACATCTGTAAGCAACGTGTTTTTGGAATACTTCATCAAATACTCCAAGTTGTCACGCGGTAGATTGTTGAGGTCAACGCTTGGCTTTGACGCCATGGCAAGTATTTCGCCTGTCGTAACGTCCAATACAATACAGCGCGCCGCCTGTGGCTTTTGTTGATACATAGCAAGTTGCAATACGTTTTCCACTATTGTCTGTATTGCAACATCAATAGTAAGCGTTACCGTCAAACCGTTAACTGCAGGAATGTAGGTCATTGACCCTTGATCCAGTTCGTCGCCCACCAAGTCTGTTTCGGTGAGCAACATGCCGTTTATACCTTGCAAGTATTTGTCGTAATACGCTTCTATACCTGTCTGACCGACGCCGTCACTCGACACGAAGCCTAGCACCTGAGACAGAAAATCACCATAAACGTAGCTACGTAAGCCCTCAGAAGAAAGATACACACCCTCAAGGTTGTAACTGCGCAACTCCTCCGCCTTGGCGGTATCGATTTGTCGTTTAACGGTAACTTCCGACACACCACGTTTTACCAGCTTGTCGTACACCGATTGATAATCCAATTCAAGCACATCCGAAATAACCTGTGCGCACCGTTCGGGGTCATCTACACTTTTTGGACGAGCGTACACACTGTAACCCGTTTCCGTAGTAGCAATCAGGTTACCGTTCGTATCCACGATATCCCCACGGTACGCCTTTATCGGCAAATCACGTTGCCATTGCTCCGCTGCTCTCGCTTGCAAGTCCCTACCCCAAACTACTTGTATATACGCCAAACGTAAAAATATTACCGATAATAAAAAAATTGCCGCCACAATAAGTGTCAGCAATCTTTTTTTTGTAACGAAGTAACTATGTTGCAAATTATCCCCCAAAAACGCCACATAACCAATCGCACAATGAGTCGAACCAGTTAGATTCAACATGGAAATTTTGCGCGGGTCTTGTTTCCAGCTCGGTGTACTCCATAGTGGTTGAGTTGGCAGCGTCAATGTAACCCAATTCTGCTGCGCGCTTAGCCAACTGCGCAAAATCTTCTTCCTGAGTAGCAGCAACAAGATCATCCAATGAAGATGATACTTCGGAATACTCCGTATTAAGCAATGCAGCAGAACTAAACGCGCCGGTTACATATACCGAGCACAGCGTTACTGCAATAATCAACGCCAATACGACAACAGCGTAGCTTGCAATAGCCACCTTGGTTTTCGTGTTCATCTTGGTAGCCGTTTGCGTGTTTTGAGCAGCATACTCGCGTTGATAGCTCATCTTGAGCGTCTGGTCGGAAGGTCTCAGATCATCTGTCGTTACAGTTTCCTGTACTTCAATAGTATCCCAGGGGCCAAGTCTTTCTTGAATACTGGAAAGAGAAAATTCCTGCTCTTCCTGTGTTTCTTGACCGAATCCTTCCGCATAGGACGTCTTGATATCAGCATAAACGTCTTGCTGCGGTTGTTGTTGAAATTGAGATTTATTCCATTGTTGCATTATATTCACCACCTTGGGAAATAATCACTTTTTTTCAAATACTCTTAGTTTTGCGCTTTGTGAGCGAGGATTGTCCAGTTGCTCACTTGGCGACGGTAATATCGGTTTCTTATTTACCAACGCTCCCTGCGATCTGTGGTTGCATACACATACAGGTAGGTTGGGTGGGCATATACAATCGGTAACCAAATCGTTGAAACTGTGTTTTACTGCCCTATCCTCCAACGAGTGGAATGTTATCACAGCCAGTCTGCCGTTCGAGTTCAGTCTGCCTGCAGCGCTCTTTACGAATTCTTCCAGTCCTTCCAGTTCCTTATTTACTTCGATTCGCAAAGCCTGAAAGGTACGTTTGGCGGGATGACTACCCTTTTTACGTGCGCTGTGCGGTACCGATTTGTCAATTACAGCAACTAGCTGACCGCACGTGTTGATTGGAAGTTTTTGCCTTTCGATGACAATATTGCGGGCGATTACTTTGGCAAATTTTTCTTCACCGTAGTCGCGAATGATATCGCAAAGCTGCTGCTCCGAGTAGGTATTAACGATATCGCATGCCGTCATAGCTTGCTCGGCGTCCATTCGCATATCGAGCGGTGCGTCGCTTGCCATGTAGCTGAATCCACGCTCGGGGTTGTCAATCTGGTAGGAGCTTACGCCCAAATCTGCCAATATTCCGTCCACCTTGTCAATGCCCAGTTCGTCGAGCACCTGACAGATATTTTTGAAATCGCTGTGAACGAACTTGACGTTTCCTCTTGTTAACCGTTCGCGACAGACAGATAACGCCTCTTCATCTTTATCTATCGCTACCAGCAAACCGTTACTTAGCTTGTCCAATATTTTTGCCGAGTGTCCACCGCCTCCTGCAGTGCAATCAACGTATATACCGTCCGAACGGATATTCAACGCGTCGATACACTCATCTAACAGCACCGATTTGTGTGAAAATATCATTTCTTAAACACTACGTTGTGGAATTCTTTAAATGCCTCGTTAACAGCCTCGGGTGATCTGTCTTTCTTCGCTTGACGCTTGAGGTAAATTTCCTCGCTCCAGATTTCGATTCTTTTAAATGATCCAACGATGCGAACGTCCTTGTCGATATTGGCAAATTTCAACAACTCGTCGGTTATCATAAATCTACCTTGAGAGTCCGCCTCCACCGTTGCAGACATTTCCGCAATGAGGTCAATAATGTCGGACTTATCCGAGTCGAATTCCATCTCTTCTACGGCCTTGAGGAACTTGTCCTCTGCATCGGCAGAATACAGGAAAATACAACCGTCAATACCCGGCATAAGAATATAATCATTGCCGAGCTTTTCGCGGTACTTCGCAGGAAGTCGTATTCTGTTTTTGTCGTCCAACGAATGTTGGAAATTACCGAGCAGAAGCACGAAATTACACCTCTAGTTTTTTGGTACCTAGATGATATCATATTTCTCGTCCAAATTCAACCATTTTTAACCAAATTATTGAAAAAAATTTTTTATTTAACCAAATGACATAAAATAGATTACTTTTAGATGAAAAAACTGTAATAAATAACCGAAAATAACGGCAACTCCAAAGAGTCGCCGTTTATGTTACAAAATTTCAGTTAGTTTGTTGCCCACCAGATCGCAACTGGTAAGATAGAATTCGATACCGAACTTCTTCATATAAAGATTCGATCTGCAATCCTTGCCGTGCAGGTGTCCATAGACTACCGTCGTTATTCCCGCCTCGATAAACTGCTTGGTAAAGTCACTATCGTCGTATCTGCCGTTAAACGGAGGAAAGTGCATGATTGCTATCACCTTGTCAGTAGGCTTACGCATCTTTTGCATAGCCGCAATTGACAGTTTCAATCGCTCCAGTTCGCGCAGGTATATCTTAGTATCTTCCGCCGACAGATTGTCTCCGTCGGGGCAAATCCAACCGCGAGTACCGCATATCAATACGTCGCCGAATCGCATACAGTCATTTTGCAAGGCGTAAAAGCCCTGAGGTATCGCTGTCCGCACTTGCGAAAGCGTATTCCACCAGTAGTCATGATTGCCGCGCAAGATAACCTTTTTACCGGGAAGCTTTGCTACGATTTCGAAATCAGGTAGCGCCTCATCCATGCGCATTGCCCACGAAAAGTCCCCCGGAAGCAATACCAAATCATCTTCCGTAACCTTGGCTTTCCAATCTGCCGATATCAATTCAAAGTAGTTTTCCCACGATTTACCGAATATATCCATTGGCTTCTCCACCACTGTGGACAAATGCAAATCGCTTATTGCAAAAACTTTCATATGAATATGATATCATATAATAGCTTATTTGTCCAGTTTCTTGCTACGCTTGGCTCGGCACTCTGCACACATTATATCGTCAATGTCCATGACGTTTTTCTCACAGTATGGACATATCAGATCGGTAAAGCTTTCTTCATCGAATATGCTCTTTTTACCCTCTATCTCATCCATACATACCTTGCACAATTGTTCATCTGTCAATATATAGTTTAGTCCACAACGCGGACACCTTTTGTATTTCATAGCAGTATAACTCCAACCTATACTTCAACCTATGAAACATTTACAGTAAGTGTTACAATCCCAATAAAGAAACCTGCCCCATAAAGGACAGGTCCTATTTGTATATTGAACCCTGTATTGCATATCGCAACGACAGAGGCGAGGGGTTCCACTCAAAACAAAGCGAAGCCGCTTTGAAAGGAACGCCCGAACATTACGTGTTTCCGCCGCCTGTATTGCGTCCACCGGGATACAGCGGAAGTTCGAAGTAACCCGAGCATACTTCCTCGGAGTAGTCCTGACAGGGTGGGATTACGGCGTATCCGTAACTGGGGATGATAAGTTCCACATCCATAGTAACCTTGAGTATTGCAGTAACACAGCAGTTGATTACGAAGATGTAATACGTTACACCGTCGATTTCCTGCGTTTGACTGTATTGACCTTCGGGACTAACCGCAGAAACGCTTGCCTCAATCGTATAGGGGATGATAGACGGTTCGGGTAAGAACATAACTACGTCGATGGGCACCGTTACAGTACCTAAGCCGCTTCCCTCCTCATTGTTGCTGTCTATGTACACTACTTCAACGGGAACAACTACGTCAGCCTGAACTCTACCGTACTTGGGACGTTCTGTTAAACGCTCCACTACGAGATTTTCAATTACTCCCTTTGTCGTGGTGCTCTTGGCGCTAACGAAACGCAACGGCGTTGCGGGATTAGCGGGATTGACATCCGTTACGTTTACGGTAATTTGCTGTAACGTCGTTTGCTTTACACACGCATCGAAGACCTTTTTGCCTTGGATACAGATTTTTTCACTACAATTGTTGCCATCCATATTGTTGACCGGCATTGTTAACCTCCTATGATAGTCAATATATTGTATGTAACCATTGCCTAAAATGTGCGCCTCATAGATAGCAGCAAATAAAATTAAACAAAAGACGCATAAAATGGGAATAAAAAATGTTCCCCTGTTATTAGGAGAACATCAAACTTGACTATATTAAACAAAACTATTACGCCGTTCGGTGGTATAAGCGATCAAGCCTTTGAGGCGGTCAGATGCGAGGAAGACGAGGCGCATGCGGATTGACTGACGGGAGCGCACTTGGCGCGGCGAGGACGAAGTCCGACCCCCAGCGACTTTCGTAGAAAGCGCGTGACATGACCCGATGAAATGCGACGTTTAACAAAGTATTGCGACGCTTATAGCGACCTTAATCCACGTCGAAATGCTGGAAGCGATCCTTCATATGTCCAAAGTAGAAAGTTATGAGCTCTCTCGCTTTGCGTTCCTGTACTTCCTTGGGATCGCCATTGCTCAAAATCTTGAAAAAGCTTGTCAAAAAGCCTTCGGCAATAGCGGTATAGAAATCCGGATTTTCAATCTTGCTGTCAATTTCGGGGAAAACACCCTGCACCAGTTCTTTAATCTTACTTGCCATTACATCCGTTATGTATTGCATAAAGGTATCGTGATGAATGGAATTACCCTTGTAAATGATAAGCAACTCGTTATTGTATTGCATTATGAAAGCAATGAGCATTTCGGAAAGCTCTTTCATCGTTCTGTTGGTAAAGCTGAATTCATTATCGACAAAGTTTCTCACGCTTTCCATAAACGGCTTGATAATTGCAAAATACAAGTCTTCCTTGTTTACGTAATATCTGTAAATGTTTCCCAGCGAAATTTCCGCATTGTCGGCGATATTGCGAATGGAGGCGTCGGCAAAGCCTTGCGCCTTAAATTCCTCTACCGCTGCGGCAAGTATTCTGTCTCGAATTTCCTTCTTTAGATATTGCATCGTTGCTCCATAGTAAATTGTTTATACAAGTATAACATATTTACTTGCTATGAGCAACTCATTTCGTTAAAAATTTTGATTATTTTTCATTTTTGTTAATAGGCGCACTCCAACAGCATTTTGTCAGCTAAGAGCGCAATAAACTCGCCATTGGTGGGTTTTTCGGATGAATTGTAAACTTTCACGCCAAATATATTGTTTATATTTTCTATTTTACCCCTGTTCCAAGCCACTTCGATTGCATGTCGAATTGCCCGTTCCACCTTGCTTGAGGTGGTATTGAACCGTTTGGCTATGGACGGATACAGACTTTTTGTAATGGCATTGATGATAGGCGGATTATCCACAGCCAACTTGATGCCTTCACGCAAAAATTGATACCCCTTGATATGCGCGGGAATACCTACACTTACGAAAATACTGCTGATACGTTCATCCAAGGTTTTTTCGGAAACACTCTTTTTGCGCACTACCTTTCCGCCGAGACGCTCCCCTTCGTAAACGTTTATTATACGCTGTTCCAATACGTTGTACTCAACGGGCTTGACAAGATAATACTTTGCTCCAAGATCCAACGCTTTTATGACAAAAACTTCGCTTTTGAGTTCCGACGCAACGATAAATTTCGCGTCGTGATACTTTTCCAGCAAGGCGTAACCGTCCTCTCCGCCCATGACAAGCTCTGTTATTACAACGTCGGGCAGTTGTTCGTCTAAACACCTGCGCGCTTCCTTGCCGTCAACGTCAAATAATACTTTAAATTCGTCGTTTTCTTCTAACTTTTCCTTCAATCCCGATTGACCTATCAAACCAATTGTTATCACAGCGAAATCTCCTTGTTACCTTAGTGCGTTCATTATAACATTACACCGTGCAACGTATTCGGTAAGAAAATAGGGTTAAAACACAGAAATTGTCGAAAAACATGGATAAATCGCCTCGAATTTACAATATTATGTAACATTGAATAAAAAAGAGCCGATATTTCGGCTCTGTGAATTATCTGAAAACGTTATTCCCCCGTACTGTCGTCATGACTGTCTTGCGGCGTATCGGCTGACTCATCCGCTTGTTCCGGCTCGGGCAGCCCCATGTCATCCACCGCTTCGCAGGTGACTTCGTCCTTGGTCGCTTGCTTGTACTGCTTGATGTCAGGCAAGATGCAAATATAGAATGTCGCCCCGAATACCGTTATCAACGCCTTACATATTACCGTCACCACAACATTTAGGATGGGAATCCAGCTGAAAATCATGTTGATTGCCGTCAACACCATTTCCATGGCAAAGGATACAGCGTAAATGGGTACGCCCACTATAAGACAAAGCGTTTTTACGATACAGTACCACCATTTTGTACCGGTGTAATTGAATATCCAATGAAGTCTATTGAGATAGTATTCTTTCATGATTATACTCCAATAAATTACTTGAATTTTACTATAAATATAATTTCTTGTCAACAACTGCGTTGTGACGGTAGTACGACATGTCGAATACAATAAAAATGAAATCATTATTGAGTGAATGTTACTCATCTGACGAGAAATACCGTCAAAACAATTGACATAAATTCAAATCGAAATTACAATAAATATACATAATAAATCCGGTAGGTGAGGCTACCATGGGGATACGGATTGCTACCGATTAAACGTGGAGACACGTCAAGTCTGGTAAGCAGGGTTTGTCGAAAACAAGGCTCATCCTAATGCAATTTCATCGCCCCATGATGCTAAAACTTGTAATGGTTGGGCGTTGGTTTCCGTCATGAAAGAAACTTGTTTTGTCTGCACTGTTACAGGTTGCAGATTTTTTTTGTGCAAAACTGCCCAAAAATGCCTCGAATACCAAAGGAGGTACTAATGGAATTTGAGGAATTGCAAGAATTAACGGAAAAAATGTTGGAACTACTTCAAACAAAAAATTTCCGCGAAATCAAGCGTTTAATAAACGACTTGCAACCCATAGACTGCGCTCTGCTTCTTGAAGAACTGAACGAAAAGGATATACTTCCCGTGTTTCGTCTGTTGAGCAAGGAAAACGCTGCGGAAACGTTCGTTGAAATGACAAACGACAGTCAGGAACTGTTGCTGACTAAATTTTCCGACGCAGAACTTAAAGCCGTATTTGACGAAATGTTTTTGGACGACACGGTAGATATCATCGAAGAAATGCCTGCAAACGTCGTCAAGCGCATAATTAAGCAATCGGACGCAGAAACGCGCAACCAGATAAACGAAATACTCAAATATCCTCGCGACTCCGCAGGCACCATCATGACGGTCGAGTACGTCAGCCTACGCGAGCACATGACGGTAAAGGAGTGTTTCGACCGCATACGTAAGGTTGCCGTAGATAAGGAAACAATATACAACTGTTACGTTACCGACGACAAGCGTAAATTGATCGGAACGGTTACCGTCAAGGATTTGCTACTGCACGACTACGAAACTCCCATTTCCCAATTTATGGAAACGGACGTTATATCGGCGGAAGCAACCGACGACAAGGAATTTGTTGCGCAACAGATTTCGAAGTACGACTTGTCCGCACTACCCGTTGTAGATAGCGAAAACCGCATGGTCGGTATCGTCACCGTTGACGACGTATTGGACGTCATGGAAGAAGAAGCTACCGAAGATATCTCCATCATGGCGGCAGTAACGCCTTCGACGGATACCTACATGGAACAAAGCATTTGGCAGATTTGGAAAAACCGTATCCCATGGCTGTTGCTACTGATGATTTCCGCAACGTTTACAGGACTTATCATCAACAGCTTTGAAGGGAAGTTAAACCTGCTTAGTCCGCTACTATTTGCCTGCATACCCATGCTGATGGACACGGGCGGAAACGCAGGAAGTCAGGCGTCCGTTACCATTATCCGCGGATTGGCTCTGGACGAAATTCGACCACGAGACGCGGCAAGGGTGCTGTGGAAAGAAATACGCGTATCTTTGTTGCTTGCCGGCTGTCTTGCCGTCGTTTGCTTTGCAAAGCTTTATTTGATAGACGGACTTGCATTTGGTAATTTGCTCGGCTATGGAGTGTATCCTTGGTATATTTGCTTGGCTGTATCCGTTGCACTATTTGCAACTGTGGTTATTGCAAAGATGGTAGGTTGTCTGATGCCATTGCTTGCTAAAACATGCAAACTCGACCCCGCAGTGGTTGCAAGCCCCTTCATCACCACCATTGTGGACGCTTTGTCACTGATCATCTTCTGTTACATTTCGATATTGATCGTTACACCATTTGTTTAAAGCAAAATAAAAAACGCGCCTGCGGTGACTTGTACACCACAGGCGCTTTTTGTTTCAATGCATATATTGTATTTATTCGTTAGTTTCCGAAGCCAATCTTGCTTGTCTTTTTCACATTGACTACGAAATCCTTATCAGCAATTGCCCGAGTAAAGTCTTCCTTAGTCAACGTTACATGCTTTTCGCCCGCAAGCTGAGTGCGCATTGCAGCCTTGGCGCACACTCTTTCGTAAAGGTTGCGGACATAGCGCGCATTGCTGAAATTTTTAGCTGTAACAAAAGTTTCGTCCAGATTAAGAAAATACTGCTTGGCGTCCGCCAACATTTCTTCTGTGTAAGGTACACTGTTTTTGCACATGGAAAGGAAAATATCATACAACTGTTGACGCGTAAAGTTGGGGAACTCAATGGTATATGGCATACGGCTTGCCAAACCTGCGTTTCCGCGAAGCAACTTGTTCATTTCGTCGGTGTAGCCTGCCATGATAATAACGAAATCGTTACGGTGATTTTCCATCTCGGCAATGAGGGTATCCAGCGCCTCTCTACCGAAGTCCTTGGTGTCGTCGTCGCCTCTATGCAGCGAATACGCTTCGTCGATAAATAGCACCGAGCCGTACGCTTCACGACAAATGCTCAGCGTTTTGGGAGCGGTCTGTCCTATATATCTTCCGCAAAAATCTCTACCCGAATGTTCGTAGAATTCCCCCACGCGCAGGATATTTTTTTCCTTCAAAATCTTGCCGATGATACGTGCAACTGTCGTCTTGCCCGTGCCGGGATTGCCAACGAATCTCATATGCAGACAGGGTGAGCCAAGGGACGGATTTTGCTTAATCAACTCGATTTGGGAAATAATTTCCAATATGCGTTGCTTGATTGTCGCGGTACCTACCATTTTGTCCAACATTTCCATACCGCTGATATCCTCGGCAAATTCGACACTGCACAGTTTTTCGGTATCGTTTGACGTTATAACCTTACTGTTACTACGCTCGCGCGCATTGGACAACTGTTTGTAGTACAGCAATTCGCCCACAACCTTGGATACCGTATCCTCTCCGTAGAACCGTCCGTCGCTACCCTCCTCGCGAATACGGTCGTAAAAACCCTTCCACGCAGATTTATCCATTGAAAAACCGTATTGCTCCAACAGCCTTGTGGCTATTTGCCCGATTTGCTCCTTAGTATAGGGAGGGAAGGACAGCGCACGGATAAACAGCATGTCGTTTAGAGCACGTGCAATGTTGTTCATGATCTCCTTATCTACAAACGGAATACGGAATACCAGTACTGAGTCTTCACACATCTGTTTCAGCACGGTCATAAATTCCTTAAACTCAACAATATTGACGTCGTTCATCCATTCGCTGATATCTATACACACCAAATGTGGCGAACTGAGTTTGTGTTCAAGCTGTTTGATGAGTGATACTCTTGGATCCTCATTTGCGGTGCGCGCCTGAAGTTTGAGATTTATCACGTCGCGATGAAGACGGGCGATTTCCAGTTCGTTAATCAGGCTCACCAACTGTTGCAGATAGTTATCCAATCCGCTGCCGTCATTGATGGCAAATATATAGCGCTGCTCCATGAAAATCTTTTGCGTACCGTTGGCTTTCAGTTGCGGAGCAAGTTGAACAATTTCATGGGCAAGCGACTTGAATTCATCGCCACCGATTATGTTATCTATTTTCACCAAAGTGCGTTGCCAGCTCTCGGATGCCGAGACGTCTATTTCATGCGACTTGGTGGCAAAAAGTCTGTCAAATTGATGCTTGATGTCATCAAGCGAATCGGTTTTCGCTTCAGTGGCAGCAATACTGTCCGTTTCCTCGCACTCCACTTTACTTTCGCTGAAATCGCTGTACTCTGTACGCAAAAAGCTGCAAATCCTGTCCTTGACCTGTTGCGCCGAAAGATTGGATACTATTTGCAACTCTATCGAGCTATTTGTTTCGTTTGAAACAACGACTTCACTGTGCATTGAATGAGCAACGTAATCGCATATTTTTTGTATAGGAAGGATTGCGTCCATTCTGTGTTGTAACAACCAGTCCCAAGAAAACATAAATACTACGGTCTTATTCATACTTCCTCCATTTGTAAAAGCAACTTACCGTAATTGTACCACAACAGGACGTGTATTTCAACAAATTATTTATTATTTAAATATAATTGCAACGGAAAAGCACAGATTGACGAAAAAAGAACCGAGGCTATGCGCCTCGGTTGTGTTTTCATTTGTTGGTATCGTCTTTCGTTAGCCGGCTGTTACTGTGCCCGAATCCAACTTTTTAACAGTAAGATAGGTGTTGACGTTGTCGCTGGGAGTGAGCGAAGCCGTTGCACCGCCTTCTGCAGTAAGCGTTACAACGTCGTTTGCCGCAAGCGTTACAATCGTGCTACCGTTGGACAAGCGATCCGTACCTGTGATGAAGTCCTGAGCAATTACGCCGGACGGAATCGGGCTACCGTTTACGTTGACGGATAACGTTATCGTGGATGCCGTATCAACGTCACCAATCAAACCGTAGTTGATTTCGTAATCGCCTGCATTTTCAACCGTAATATCATTTGTACCGTAGGTTACGTTAAGATTGGGCATTTGTGAACCGAGCGTCAAAGTAACGGGTGTACCTACTGTCAAAGGTATAGCAGTCGTAGCTGTCGAATACAGTCCACCGTATGCCGACAATCCGTCCGTTGCGGGACCTGTGGCGCCCGCGGGACCAACTTCGCCTTGAATTCCTTGAGGACCTTGAGGACCTGTTACACCTGTAGCTCCCGTTGCTCCGGTGGCGCCTGTTGCGCCTGTTGCACCGGTAGGACCTACACCGCCAACTTCACCTGCTAAGCCTTGCGGACCTTGGGGACCGGTGGGGCCTGTAGCGCCGGTAGGACCCGTTGCTCCCGTTACTCCTTGAGGACCTTGAGGACCGGTGGCTCCGGTTGCACCTGTTGCTCCGGTTATTCCGGGATAACCTTGCGCGCCCATCATTCCCTGCGGGCCCGTAAAACCTCTGGGACCGCGAGGACCGCGTTCGATAATGATAAGTCTATTGTTTTCACTTTCATTGTGACAACAACTCATTCTACAACAACTCATAATTTCTCTCCTTGTACTTTCTAGGGAATTGCTCCCTATATAAATACTATGATTGTATTTTCAGTTGTGTTATACACTACTCACCGAAGGAATAATTTCTATTTTAAATTTTTTTTGTAAAACGGTTGACATTTGCAGAAATAAAGCATAAAATAATAACAGTTGAACAATTATTCAACTGTTTGCATAGTAACAAGGAGAGAAAAATTTACAATGACAAATGACTTGATGTGTGAAAACAATCACGTTCATGACGAGGTATGCGAACAGGTATCTGTGGACATGCCGGACGAAAATGATCTGTACGACGTAGCCGAGCTGTTTAAGATATTCGGTGACTCAACACGAATACGCATACTGTCGGCATTGGCTCAAGCGGAAATGTGTGTTTGCGATATAGGCGAAGTGCTCAACATGACAAAATCGGCAGTATCACACCAATTGCGTATTTTACGTCAGGCAAAGCTAGTCAAAAACAGGCGCAACGGAAAAGAAATTTTTTACAGCCTTGATGACGACCACGTACTGAGCATTATCAAACTGGCACTAGAACATATACAGGAGTAAACTTATGAAAAAAGTAATTGCAATGCAAGATCTTGATTGCGCAAATTGCGCATCGAAAATGGAACAGGCAATAAGAAAGATTGACGGAGTAATCAGTTGCTCTATCAACTTTATGCTACAACGCATGACATTGGAAATGGACGACAACAATTCGGCGGAAATTATTGAACAGATAAAGAAAACTATCAAAAAGATTGAACCTGATTGCAAGTTGAAGATTTAATATGTCGAAAAATAAAAAAACACTTATACGCATTGTTGTCGCGTTAATTGTCAGCGTAATTACGCTTATATTGAAATACACTATTGACCTCAACGAATGGATACAGTTGGGACTGTTTGCAGCGGCTTACATCGTTGCAGGTTACGACGTGCTGTTGAAAGCCGTTACCAATATCTTCCACGGCAAAGTTTTTGACGAGCACTTTTTGATGACAATCGCCACCATTGGCGCGTTTGCAATAGGCGAATACGCTGACGCTGCCGCAGTTATGATACTGTATCAAATCGGCGAACTATTCCAACGTTACGCCGTCGGAAAAAGCCGCAAAAACATCGCATCATTGATGGATATAAGACCTGAAGAAGCGCGAGTTTTAAGAAACGGTGAGGAAATTAGTGTCCATCCATCGGAAATTGAAGTAGGCGAAATATTCGTCGTCAAGGCAGGCGACAAAATCGCTCTCGACGGCATTATTCAAAAAGGCGAATGTAACGTGGATACGTCCGCTATCACGGGCGAAAGTTTACCGCGCAAGGTTAGCGAGGGGCAAACAGTACTGTCCGGCTGTATCAATCTGGATGGAGTAATCTATGTTACCGCAACGGGTACGTACGACGACAGCACCGTTGCAAAAATACTGGACTTGGTTGAAAACGCCACGTCAAGTAAAGCCCCTGCCGAAAACTTCATTACTAAGTTCAGCAAGTACTACACTCCCATCGTTGTAGGACTGGCAGTGTTGCTAGGAGTTCTTCCACCGCTGGTAACTGCGCAGTTTACTGACTTAAGTGTATGGAGTACATGGCTTAAACGCGCTATGATGTTCCTATTTGTATCTTGTCCATGCGCTTTGGTGATTTCCGTACCGTTGGGATTTTTCGGCGGGATAGCCGCTGCCAGCAAACGCGGAATATTGGTAAAAGGCAGTAACTACTTGGAATTGTTGGCAAAAGTCAACACTATTGCGTTTGACAAGACGGGAACGCTTACAAAGGGTAACTTTGCTGTAACGGAAGTTTATCCGAAAGATAACAGTAAACAAGTGTTGGAGCTTGCTGCAATCGCCGAACAATACAGCAATCACCCTATTGCTATTTCCATAAACAAACATGCAAAAGCAAAGTGTGAAGCCAAGGTAACGGAAATTGCAGGCAAAGGCTTGCAGGCGCAAACGGATTACTCCACCATTTTGTGTGGCAATTCGCAACTCATGACGGATAACGGAATCGAACATCCGCAAGCATCAGGTGGAACGGTAGTTTACGTTGCAGAAAAGCAAAACGGCGACGAAACAGGTAAATTTGTCGGCTACATTGTAATAGCGGACGAAATCAAGTCAGACGCAGAAATTGCCGTTCGTCAACTTCAGCAAAGCGGTTGCAAAACGGTTATGCTAACCGGCGACAATGCATCCACGGCGAAAACGGTTGCTCAAAAACTCGCAATTGATAGTTATTTTGCAGAGCTTTTACCGCAAGACAAGGTAACCAAACTTAACGAACTCAAAGGCAAAAACACGACGGTTGCATTTGTCGGTGACGGCATAAACGACGCGCCCGTGCTTGCAACAGCGGACGTTGGTATTGCAATGGGCGGTATGGGTAGTGACGTGGCAATAGAAACGGCGGATGTCGTACTAATGCAGGACAACCCCACCGCTATTTCAACGGCAAAGCGCATTGCGAAAAAGACGTTAAACATTGTACGCGAAAATATTATCATATCATTACTGATAAAGTTTGCCGTACTTGTGCTTTCCGCAGTGGGTGTGCTTGATCTAGTATCCTTCGGTCTGATAATAGCAATACTTGCCGACGTTGGCGTGTGCGTTGTTGCAATACTCAACTCCATGCGCGCCATGTTAGTAAGCAAAAAATAATACATCGAATATAGTAAAAGCCCAACCGCACTAGCAGTTGGGCTTGTATTTTGTGAAGATACAAATGGGAATCTATAGTTCAATGTCAACTTTATATTCCGTATCAATCAAAACGTAATTCAATGAGTATTTTTTACACATCTGCAAATTTGTTTGATTGGCTTCAATCAATTCTTCTTGCGTAAAGTCACTGTTTAATCTCTTTTCAATTACGTTTTCGTAAGTAGAAAGCATTGAAAAATTGTTTTGGATATATTTTTTACTCATTATAAGACAATAGTATTTGATTTGAGATAAATACTCTTTATCAAAAGATTTTTCCCAGTCGAAAGGAATATAACAGCCTTCTATAGTAAGGTTTTGACCATTTTCTATTGCCGTTTTTATTATTTCCTTGACTATTGACCAAAGATAAGGTGTAAGCCTTTCGTCATCGCATACACTTAAAGTAGTTTGACCACTTCTTATCAAACCCATTTTTAAGTGGTCGATTGACAAATAAGGAAATTTGTATTTTTCCAACAATCGTTGCGCCAAAGCCGTTTTACCTGTATGCGTTGCGCCTGCTATTAAAACTATCATTGTTCTCCGCTAAATTAGTTTACCTGTAGTTCTATTTTCTTTCAATTGTAATCAGTACTTCGTAATCGACAATGCCGCGCACTGCTCTTTCTAAGTCGCAACGCAACATTTCGTCGGACTTATTGCAGGAATAAGGCACTTCTACGTCAAAAATCAATTTGTTACGTACTCCGCGAACAAGTCGAAAATCATGCAATCCGAAATCTTGCTGGACGTTTTCGATTGCCTCGCGCACACTTGCTTCAAGTTCCAACGCCTCTCTGTCCTGCAAATCGACCGGATCGAAGTGCGCAGTCAACGCAACATTGAGCGTATCTTTTACTTCATGCTCTATCTCGTCAAGTACCGCATGGGCTTGAAGTGAAGGTATATTTGCGTCCATTTCCACGTGCACAGTCGAAAAAAACATATCATTGCCATAACTGTATATGCGCAAATCGTGAATGCCGATAATACCGTCTTTCGAGCAAATAACTGCTTTGATTTTGTCCAACAAGTCCGCATTGGGCGCTTGTCCCAACAACTTGGAACTGGCATCTTTGACAATCTTTACACCTTGCCATAGAACAAACAACGCCACGAGTATTCCTATCCAACCGTCCGCAGGGAAATCGGTAAACTGCAAAACCAGTACACCTACAATAACGGCTGTCGTAGCGATACAGTCACACAGGCTATCCGTTGCGGCGGCTTTTAGCGAATCGGATTGCAAGTTCCTAGCCACTATACGGTAAAACACAAACATTGCCGCCTTGACCGCCACGGAAATTGCCAACACAAGATAAACTATCCAGGAAGTTTCGGGTAACACCTTCGAAATTATTTTGTCTATCGATTCGCGCACAAGCCCCACAGCGAAAAACAGCACGAAAAAGCCTGTAACTAACGAAGCGATGTATTCAACGCGACGGTGACCGTAAGGGTGCTCCTTATCGGCAGGCTTTTCGGATATTCGAAACGCAACAAGCGTAACTACACTGCTACCGCAATCGCTCAGGTTGTTAAATCCGTCTGCCACAACAGAAACCAAGCCGAACATTAACCCTACGGCGAGTTTCGATACTGCAAGCAATACGTTACAGACGATACCGATCGCGCTTGCAAGCGTTCCTTTTTTTAAATGTAATTTGTTGTTTTTCATAGTCAATAATATGTATGTTTTGTGCTCATTGTCATTCGCCAATTTATCGTCAAATTGAAATATATATCCGACCAAACGCGCGTGGACTTGGTTGACTTCACTACGTTGCGCAACTTTGCACTACGTGAGCTACGCTTCCACGCGGTCGGACTAACAATGGCGTAAAGATTCGGTACACGCCCGAACTTTGCGGACATTAAATTGAAATTTGTTTTGCTTTTACTAAATTTGTTCGTAAAGAAAACCGTCGAAAAGATCGCCGCTATCCTTATAATACAGTTTTCCGTTCTCGGCATAAAACGTTGTATTTTTTTCGGACACTGTACAATGAAACTCAATTTTAACGAGTATCACGTAGGTATATTTAAGATGACCTTCGCGAATATAGTAACCGCGGTACCAATAGTCCACAGGAAAAATTTTTGAAATATTCGCGCCAAGGTGTAAATTGATTACAAGGGTTTGACACTCATCATCAATAACAGTTGTGTAATCATCTGTTTTGGGGTAAGTATCTTCAGTCCACCAACCATACTGTGTCCCACTTGGTCTATCGCTGCTCGTACTTGTGATAACGTTAAACGCCTCCACCTTGACATCTGTGTCGATATCTCTACCCAAGCCTGTAACAGGAACTCCCTTTATCTCGTCCGGAATGACATAATTCAAGTCATCATCACGCACCCAAATATTTTCACAAAATGCGTCGTTACGTATTAAGCTATATTGATAGGTATAGCGACCGTCATCCGTTTCATAAGTTAAAAAATACATCCAACATGCGGAAAACAAAAAGCTTGCAACTAACAATAATACCGCCAAACTCGCGACTACACTAATTTTTCGTTTCATAACTTTACCTTTCAACTGCATAATTTGCAAGTTACACTTTAATTTACTACTACAACATATCAAATAGCAGTTTTGTCCCACCATTTGCAAAGTTCTTTGTATGTTATATTACTATTTACCGTTAATTCTATTGTTATAACTTATGGTTATATGCCCTATTCCGAAAATAACCGCAAAGGTTATAAGAGGTACTGACAAAAGCATTATTCCGCTAAATATAAACAACACGGTGGGCGTCACCGATAACCATAGCATTTTGGCAGCGCTACGCCCTTTACGGAAAATTATCCAACCCAACAGGTACAGGACAAGCAATATACCATTTACAATCAGGTACACCAACAAAGCGTGATTGAACCAAAAATTGAAATACGTGTACGGAACATTGAACACCATAAACGCCATACAACCGTAGCGACCTACTTGCTCTAAGACAAGCATAGCCTTGTTGTTGTACTTATTTTCAAACGCGCCTTTGTCAATTACCGCGCTTATTATATTGGGTATCAGTATGATTACAACCGCAATCAGACCGTAATAGTTAAACCAACTCATATTCGAAAATTTATGTCTATTGCTTTATTACTGCTTTTTAAGCTGTTCTTTGTTGTACTGCAACATATAAAGCTCGTAGTAACGACCGCGCTGTTTAAGTAGTTCGTGGTGATTGCCTTGCTCTACTATTTGTCCGTCGGATACAACAATGATGTTATCGGCGTGCTGTATTGTTGACAGACGGTGAGCTACAATCAACATTGTGCCAATGTTCATCATCTTGGTAAGGCTATCCTGAATGAGTACTTCCGTTTCCGTGTCGATATTGGCGGTTGCCTCGTCCAGTATCATAACTTCCGGCTTGTGGATAATCGTACGCGCAAATGATAGCAGCTGCCGTTGACCTGCCGAGAAGTTGTTACCGCGTTCGCGCACCTCTTCATCTAACCCATTGCCCAAACGGTCGATAAACTTGTCGGCGTTGACGTATCTGCACGCCTCAAGCACCTGCTCGTCATCGAACTCATCGCGAAGTACGATATTGCTACGAATGGTCCCTGCAAATAGGAAAACGTCCTGCAACATCTGTCCGAAGTGCTTACGTAAAGATGCTATCTTGATGTGGCGGATGTTTATACCGTCAAGCAATATTTCACCCTGCTGAATGTCGTAGTTGCGGCAAAGCAAGGATAGGATAGTTGTTTTTCCGCTACCGGTTGCACCTACAAATGCCACAGTATCGTTAGCATTCACGTGGAAGCTGACGTCTTTTAATATCCATTCACCCTCGTTATAGGCAAACCAAACATTTTTAAACTCGATTTCACCGCGCACTGTTTCCAGTTCGATTGCATCCTCTTCATCCACTACGTCCGGTTCGATATCCATGATTGTAAATATCTTTTCCGCCGAGGCGAACGCCGATTGCAGACGGTGAAACTGCTCCGCCAAGCCTTGAATCGGGTTGAAAAAGCGGGAAATGAACATATAGAAAATAACTATCGTTTCGCCTGATATCGTTTGACCCAATATCTGCTTGCCGTCTAACGCGCCCTTTGCGCCAAGGAAGAACAAACACAGTACCGACGAAATATACAGCATGTACGTTATTGGACGGAAAATACCGAATACAAAAGTCTGACCGCGTTGTGCCCTGTACAGTTTTTCGTTTTTAACGTTGAATTCGTCCATTTTGCGCTGTTCGCGGTTGAAAACCTGTATAATCTTCATCCCCGAGAGGTGCTCGGACAGATACGTGTTGATATCCGTTGTACCGTTCTTTACCTGACGGTAAGCCCTGCGGGAAAATCTGCGGAAAATGACAGTAAACAGTACAACAAACGGTACAAAGCAAAGCACCATCAACGACAAAAGGTAATTAACACACAGCATTGCAACAAGCACGCCAACAATTACAAACATGTTCTTGACGAGGTTCACAAGCATACCTGTAAACATCATGGAAATGGCGTTTGTGTCGTTTGTTACGCGCGTGACAAGTCTGCCAACCGGCATCTTGGACAGTTGCGAGTGAGACAGACTTTCGATATGCGTAAAGGCGTCTTCGCGCAGTTTGGAAATGATCTTTTGACCTGTTTTTTGCAACACTATCGCCTGAACGTAACCCGCCGCCTGCGACAGTATAAGTATTGCTGCGTAAAGCAACACGCGCCACAGCACGTCGTTGTACGCAAATCCCTCTATTGCAATAATGCTTTCGATATTGCCAACAAGGATGGGCGATATGATGGTATAGGAAATGGATAGCAGCATCACCAGCCCAACAATTACGAAATTGAGCCAGTAGGGTTTGGCGTAACGCAACAGTCTTCGCATAAGCTCGCCGTCTTTCATATTGCGATCAAAGCCCATTGCTTCCTTTTTGTCCTTGACAAGCGCGTAAGCAAGTATCAACGCGGATGTTATAACTCCAATTATTGCGCCAACAATTAAAAGAGGTAAATAATTTTTCATATCACTCACCTTCCTTTTCCAATTCCTGCAACGCAACCATGTTTTGATAGTCGGCGCACCTTGCCATCAGTTCGGAGTGGGAACCTACATCCACTACCTTACCGTTATCCAACATAATTATCTTGTCCAAACTTTGCACCGTAGAAATACGGTGAGCAATAAGTATAGTCGTCTTACCTTGACGCGTTTGACGAAGATTATTTAAAATCGTCTTTTCCGTGTCGGTATCAACCGCCGATACTGAGTCGTCCAGTATCAAAATGGAGGCGTTCTTCATCAGCGCACGGGCAATGGAAATGCGTTGTTTTTGTCCGCCCGATACCGTTATACCGCGCTCTCCCAATACCGTGTCGTAGCCGTTGGTAAACTTTTGAATATTGCCATCAATATCGGATAACTTTGCAGCCTCCACAACCTGCTCCAAGTTGTCACTGTCGCCGGCAAAGGCAATGTTGCGCGTGATTGAATCGGAAAACAGAAAGTTGTCCTGCGGAACGTATGCACAAAAATCGCGCAAGCTTTTAATCTGAATATCGTTGACATCCTTACCATCTACAAGTAGCGTTCCGTCTTCGACGTTGTAGCAACGCAGTATCAAATCGGCAACGGTCGTCTTGCCTGAGCCAGTCTTGCCGATTATCCCGACGTTTTCGCCTTGATTTATAGTAAAGGAAACATCTTCAAGCGCATTGTAGTCCGAACCGGGGTAGCAAAACGTCAGATGATTGAACTGTATTGAACCGTCCACGTGATCTAACTTCACAGCATCTACTCTATCTGCAACGGCGCGCTTGGTATCCAACAAATCGGAAACGCGTTTTAGCGAAGCCTTACCGCGCGACACCATCTCGATAAGTTCGGTGATTGCCATCACGGGCCATACGATTGAGTTGAAATACCCTATAAATTCCATAAGCTGTCCCGCTGTAAATACGCCTTGCGACACAAGGTATGAACCGTAACCAAGCACTATACAGATAACGGACTCAACAAACAGCGTAACAACAATATTTAAAAGGGTGCTTATCTTGGTATATGCAACGTTGGCGACTTCGTTCTTTTTGTTTAGCCAACGAAAAGCAAGCAGTTCCTTAAATTCTTTGACAAAAGCCTTGATTACAGCAATACCGGAAAAACTCTCCTGCGAAAAGTCAGACAAATCGGAAAAAGCCTGCTGACGGACGTCCCACTTCATGGTCATATACTTACTTACAAGCAAGCTTATACCCACCATGAACGCCATGGGAATGAGTGACAACAGCGTCATAAGCCAGTCCATTACAAACATTTTGTACAACGCCAATCCACCCAAAAATAACGCGTCAAAAGTCATCATTATTCCGCTACCGAAACAATCCTGAACCGTTTCAAGATCGTTGGTAAACAGCGACATAAGATTACCGATTTTTTCATTGGAATAAAATTCGCAGGACAGCTCCTCGCAGTGAGCAAACATCTTTTGACGGAGGTCGCGCTCTACCCTTATACCCGAGCCAAACAAACATATACGCCACAAAAATCTGCCGACAACCAACGCCACAATGATGAAAAACATCGGTACGCATACGTCGCTCCACAACACATCCAAATTAAATGGAATATCGCCATTTACGCCGTCGATTACCGTACGCAGTTTCTCGGGAATTACTAACTGGGCGTAGTCAACGGCAATAAGCGCGATAAGACCGACAATTATCAGTAACGCGTATTTCAAGTAATATTTATTTATGTGTTTGCCGAATATCATTTGCGCCTCTAATATATATCTAAAAGTATAACATTGTTCACGATTGCCGTCAAACGAAATATCCAAAACTAAATATAAATAAATATAATAAAATAAATAAAAAGTAATTAATTCCGCATTGACGTCACCGTATATCTAATCGGATATGCAATAAAAAAAAGCGACAAACGTCGCTTTACAAATTCTATTGCGTCGATTTTGTTTTTTTCAATGCGCAATCAATTTACATATGTACACCTCAATTATATCACTATAAAACGGCTGTTTTTGATACTATGTGTGAAATAGTATGATATAATCAACTAAAATTGAGACGAATTTCGCGGATTTTTACGTACTGACAACAAATTATTACGCCAAGTTGAGCAATTCGTTTAAACTGCGGAACGGTGAAAAACTGTGCGAAATATATCTGTAACAAACGCGCAAAGCTTCCTTTAAAACATCCAACGAAAATGTAAGATTGGGCAACTTGTCGTAGGGCATCCCGTCAAGCATGAGACACGCCGACACTACTCGCGGACTGACAGGCGAACTGTCCGCGCTGCGACAGGCATCGCACACAAGGCTTCCACGCTGCAAATCCAAAAACGTTTTAGCAGACTTGTTACCGCACACCGAGCAACTGTCAAATGCCAACTTGAAGCCTTGCAGCTCCAAAAACTTGAGGACGAATCTAAGCGTAACAATCAAGGGTTCTACGCCGTTTGTCAGTGCTTGCCACGCTTTCAACGTTTCCACAAAAACCGCAGGCTCCGACAGTCCGACTTCCGTGTAATTCATAAGGCACTCGGCAATTGCGCAAGCAGAGTAATACACTACCACGTCTTCACGTAAATTGTAAAAGCTCTCCAACTGGTCGCACGTCTTGAGCGTGTAACGGTCGTCGGCTTTTGCCAGCTCGTACTGTCCAAAACAAAATTGATCGGCTGCAAATTTCAATTTCGCCGTGTTCTTTCGTATGCCCTTTGCGTGAACGGTAATTTTGCCGTACTCAAGTGAGTACAGCAAAATCAGCTTATCATTTTCCTTGTAGTCCGTCGCCTTTAGTGCCAGAGCCTTTGTCGTTACATCCATCTTTGGTCAGTTCCTTGTACAGCATATAGTATGCGGGGTTTCCTGTTTCCCGAAACAATTTCCAAACGGTATCTTTCACGTCAAACCTCCTTAGCCACTTAGTACTTGAACTTGACAGTCACTGCACCAGTCTAAAATAAGTTTGCGTAAAAACGTTCCTTTATATACGAAAGTTAAATTGTTGTATGAAAAAATTATTTGCGATTTGTATATCCCAACTCGTTGAGCATTGAGGGGTTGTTGCGCCAGTCTTCCTTGACTTTTACCCACAAGGTAAGATATACGGGCGCGTCAAGCAGTTTTTCGATGCTGGCCCTTGCGTGAGTGCCGATTCCTTTAATCATTGCACCGTGCTTACCCAACACAATGGGTTTGTGCGACGCCTTTTCCACTATAACGGTCGCGTCGATATCCCAAGCGTTACCTTCAATTTGCATTTTGTTAATTGCAACGCCTATTCCGTGAGGAATTTCGTCTTCACAGGCAATAAGTACCTTCTCGCGGATAATTTCGCCTACGATAAAGCGCTGACTCTTGTCGGTAACGTCGTCTTCTTCGAAGAACATCTGCGTGCCTTTAAGATATTTTTTGAGCGCTTGTTTCAACTCTTCCACGCCACGGTTGCGTTTCGCCGATACGCAGTACACCTCGGCAATACCCTCGATTCCGTTTAACTTTGCCAGTTCCGGCATGAGTTTAGCCGGTTGCGTAATATCTATCTTGGTAACGGCAACAATAATTGGCACTTCTTTCTTGCTGTATTTGGTAATCTGTTGCAGTTCGCGTTCGGTAAAGCCGTCATGTCCGTCAATTACCAATAGGATAGCGTCAACATCCTGCACGGCGTTGTCGATGCTTTTGAGCATGTAGTCGTTTAAAGCGTTTTTACTTTGCAAAAAGCCCGGCGTATCAACAAAGACTATCTGACTGTCGTCATCCGTCCAAACGCCCATGATGCTGTCGCGCGTAGTTTGCGGTCTGGGTGATACGATGCTCACCTTTTGCTTGATAAATGAATTCAACAATGTTGATTTGCCTGCATTGGCTTGTCCAACTATTGCAATAAAACCTGTTTTTCTCATTTGTTCCTTGTTATCCCCATTTGCTGCAAAATTTCTTCCTGCAGAGCGTTCATCTGTTGCTCGTCACGAGGTTCGACGTGATCGTAGCCCATCAAATGCAAAAGACCGTGCAACGACAAAAAACACAATTCACGCTTTAAACTGTGTCCGTACTCTGCCGCTTGTTCCTTGGCTCGGTCAATGCATATTATTACGTCGCCAATGTTGAGCTTGCCCGTTTCGCCGTTGATGGCATCCGGCGTAAAAGCGTTTACGTCTAACACGCCTCTTTCAGGGTTGTCGATTGTGGGAAAAGACAACACGTCGGTCACGGCGTCAATACCGCGAAACTGCTTATTTAGTGCCTGAATATCCTTAGGGCTTACAATGGACAATGACATTTCGATATCCTTTGCAGGTTGCCCCAAACGATTCAAAGCGCCTTCAAGAAGGCGCTTGATTGTAAATTTGTGTATTCCGATATTGGTAAAGTAAATTTTCATTTGTTACCTATACGTTATTTGTTTCCTTTAAGACGTACGTCGGGATAGGATATACGGTTGTGAGTAATTCCCGAAAAAGTGGTTATTATCGTACCTTTGATGATATCCAACTCCTTCATGGAAATGTCGCAATCGCTAAATTGTTTAAAAGCAATACGTTCGGCAATTATTTCGTCGATAATTTTTTCAACGCTGTTTTTGTTGCCTTGAGCGCGCAATGCCGCTTCTGCCGCGTCACAAATCATCAATATAGCGGATATTTTGTTGGACGGCTTGGGACCGTCGTAGCAATATCCGTCGTAAGGCAGTTCACCGTCGGTGTACTTTTGCGCCTTGAGATAGAAATACTTTATGGGCATTGTGCCGTGATGTTCGATTATGGCAGCCTGCACTTCCATTGGCAATCCGTATTCCTTGGCTATTGCAAGACCGTTTAACGTATGCGATTTAATCATGTTTACGCTTGCTTCGGGAGTCATTGTATCATGCGGATTACTGCCGCCGAATTGGTTTTCCACGAAGTAAGACGGATTGTTCATCTTGCCGATATCGTGATAGTATGCTGCTGCACGTGCCATAACCGCGCTTTCGCCGATTGCCGCTGCGCACGCTTCAACGTATGTAGCAACCGTCAGGCAGTGATTGTAGGTTCCGGGCGCCTTTTCAAACAGTTTGCGCATAAGGCTGCTATCTGATGTTGCAATTTCGGAAAATCTGAACACGGATGAAACGTTGAATATCTTTTCAAACAACGGTACCAGCACAAACATCAACATTACGCCCACCATTCCGCTGGCAAATGAGAACACAATCTTGAAGATATAGACGTCCCATGCCCACAAATCCTGGAACATTGCGTAACTGATAGTCGCGCATACAACCGAAATGATACCTTCGGCAATACCAACAGCCAAGTATCTTGAACGGCGGTAATGTCTGCCCAATACGTAGGACACAAATACCGTTTCGATTACGCCGCCAAACAGCAGATAGAAAAAGTTTTCCGTTGCAAGCGTTGCGTTAAGTCGCCAGTTGATGTCCTGCATGAAGCACAACATTATAATAATAAAGTTTGCTATGAATCCGCATTTACCGGATACTATCAATGAAAGTATCAACGCGCACAATGCAAATGGAACAAGATTGATCATGTAGTCCCACAACGGAGATAGCTGTATCAGCGCATAGGACACAATCATCGTAATAAACATTGCCCAAGTCTTGCGCATACTTTCCATTACGGCAACGTCGCTGAAATAGATATACAAAGCCAACGCAAAAAGCAGCATCGCAAGCGTGGAAAGTTGTATCGCCACCTTAACAACACTGAGATTTGGAATGTTGGGCAATATCGAAAGCGTCGCGAACAAAATATACACAGCAAAGTAGCTGCCTATTACGTTACGCCACTTGATATTGGTGATTTTTTTTGTTTTCTTCATTATTTATCCTCTGTTTCGTATGCCTTGACGATTTTTTGCACCAAAGGATGGCGCACAACGTCTTTTTCATTGAGACGAATAATACCTATATCGTCTATATCTTTGAGAATTTTAATCGCGTGTTTTAAACCCGACGTCAATCCTTTGGGAAGGTCCACCTGAGTAAGGTCACCCGTGATTACCATTTTACTGTTTTCGCCCAGTCTTGTCAAAAACATTTTTATTTGTTCGCGCGTGGTATTTTGCGCTTCATCCAATATAACGTAGGCGTTGCTGAGCGTCCGTCCGCGCATGTAGGCAAGGGGCGCAATCTCTATGGTACCGCGCTCCATCAACTTGCCGTACGTTTCCAACCCAAGCATTTCCTGCAATGCGTCATAGAGCGGACGAAGATACGGATTGACCTTTTCCTGCAAATCACCGGGCAAAAAGCCGAGTTTTTCGCCTGCTTCTACTGCCGGACGTGTCAAAATTATCTTTTCTACCTGCTTGGCCTTGTATGCGTTGACAGCAATAGCCACTGCAAGGTACGTTTTACCTGTACCTGCGGGTCCCACGCCGAAAGTAATGGTATTTTTCTTCATTAAATCGACGTACTTTTTCTGTCCGACGGTTTTGCACTTTATTGGCTTGCCACGGCTGGTAATTGCTACAATATCATTGAGTAGTTCGTCAACTTCATCCAACTTATCCGACTTGGCAAGATCGCACAGATAGTTTACTCTGCCTATATCTACGTTGTCGTCGCTGTAAATGAAACTTTTAAGCTTTTCCACCACGGACATTGCTTTGTTGACGTTTGCTTCTTCGCCGTACAGACTGCTTTGACCGTCCTGCATCACAACCTTGACGTCAAAAGCCGTACAAATGGTTTTGATGTTTTCGTCAAACGGTCCGAATAGTTTGACAAGCTCATCCATGGATTCAACTTCTATTTTTCTTGAAATCAAACTAAATCTCCCAATTACTCTATTTGTATTTCACCGTATAGCGTTACGGTTACTCCATTAGTTTGCGTGATATATTGCGTATCAATTACAGTAAAGTCGCAACTTAACTTCGCTTGTTCGAGCGCCTGCAATTGTAACTGCTCCAGACACTCATCTATTGTCGCGGAAACGCTAACCGTTTTCATTTCTCGGTAAAAAAGCGATACAATTTCCAGATTCAACGGATACAGAAATCTCGAATTTGTTTCGAGAGTGAACTGCTCGAACGGACAGCTTTTGCTGTAAATCTTGCCGAACAGCGATACGCCCGTGCAGGTAAAGACATTGCCCGTCTCCACTGTTTCCGTCCTGTAACCCGAGTATTCGGCAAAGCCTGTAGCGGATATTTGCAGGGTAACCCTACCTAACGCGTAAACAGTGTCGAACGTTCCGTCGTTGTATATACGCTTGCCTTCGATGAGCACGTCGCCAACGTTAACCGTATCCCCCACTTTTACGAGAGCGTTACCCTGTTCGCATACGACGGAAGTTACTACACCCGAGCGGGTTGCCACAACATCACGGCTCTTGGTCATATCAATGGGATCATCTATTTGCTTTTTTGCCACGACGTTTACGTACAGCACGCTACCCGAACGCGTAACAACTGCATACATGGCGTCCATCTTGTTGGCGAGCGTATTTTCCAATACGTCCACATCAAGCTTGGACATATTGCAACCGATTGTTACCCCGATATCGCTCAGAGCCTCACTTACAAGTGCGTTATCAAAATCTCCGCTTATCACAATTTTGAAACAGAAATGCGAAGATAACACTAGAATAAGTACAGTTAACAGGCAAAAAATTGGCAAAACAAAGCGAAATCTCAAAAATTTTGCCACCGCGGTGATACCGACGTATTTTATACCGATTATATTATAGCACTTTTCCTGTAATAATGCAATGGTTTGTTTGGCGCGCGCCGACGGAACGCTGATTACACATCTTTTGCCCGTTCGTTCCACCTTGTAAAGCGTGATGTCGGATTTGGCAAGGGTGGATAATAGTCTGGCGACGTTTAATCCCTCGAAGGTGATTTCACAACTATTTTTCATTGCCTTTCACCTCGACGGAAATTATCGCGCCAACAACTACTGCGAAGTGCTTTTCCAAGCATTTGATACGCAGATCATTGCCACTTATACGCAATGTCCCCTTTTTAACGGCAAAGGATACCGTTTCCGTTGAATATTCCACAACGCCCTTGTGTCCTTCTATAACTGCCGTATGTCCGCCAAAAACGGAAAATTTGTAGTCATTTACCAGCGTTGCAAGCTCCAAACCGCATATATTCGCTATACTTTGAGAAAAAGAATTGTTCATATCTCTAATATATGAGAGATTTCACAATTCTTTCGTTGTAAGATTGTTTGAATATAAAACGTTTACGTAACGTTAAATATTTGCATTATAAAATCTGTAATTTTTACAAAAGTTTATCCAATATTGCGGATATTTCCTGCAACTTTTCCTTGCTGTCATCACCTGTTGAGTGTAGCACACAATTGCATAGGTGGGCGTTTAGCACGTCCTTATTAACCTTGGACAATATTGCTTGACACGCCATTATTTGGTTGGATATTTCGATGCAGTAGCGATTTTCCTCAATCATCTTGAGAATACCGTCAATTTGACCGCGCGCAGTTTTAAGCAAGCGCTCGTTTTTCTCCCTGTTGGCTGTCATAGCTGCACCGCCTCAGTGACCGTGTAGCCTGCAGTATCAACGGCTTTTTTCAGCGCGTCAACCTTTACCTTATCCTTGACTTCCACAGTTGCGCTCTTGTCTTCGAGACTAACCGCAACGCTGAGCACTCCGCGTGTGTCGCGCAATGCCTTTTCCACGCGTCCCGTGCAATGTCCACACATCATTCCGTCAATTTTAAGTAAGTATTTCATAGTTGCCTCCTTTGACTTATCTGTTTGATTTAGTTGTTGCTCTATTGATAGTTCCGTGCTTGTTTGCTTAGCTTCCAACGACTTTGTCGCACGTACCTTTTTCGGTTTGTAGATATTTCCCAAATTCAATCGCAATGCGTTCATTACTACGCAGAAACTTGACAGACTCATTGCAGCCGCTCCAAACATAGGATTAAGCGTTAGCCCGAGGGATACGAATACTCCCGCTGCAAGCGGTATGCCAAGCGCATTGTATATAAATGCCCAAAACAAGTTTTCATAAATATTGCGCAAGGTGGAACGGCTTAGTCGAATAGCCGCCGGCACGTCCAAAAGATTGCTTTTCATCAGCACAACGTCTGCCGCGTCAATGGCGACGTCAGTACCTGCGCCGATTGCCATACCAATGTCGGCAGTTGTCAATGCAGGCGCGTCATTGATACCGTCGCCCACCATTACAACTTTTCCCTTGGATTTCAAGTTTCTGACAATGCTTTCCTTACCGTCGGGCAGTACCCCGGCTATAACCTCATCTACACCTGCCTGTTTGCCAATTGCCTGCGCCGTCCTTTCGTTATCACCTGTAAGCATGACAACATGAATACCCATAGCCTGAAGTTGCGATATAGCCTTGGGACTGTCCGCTTTGATAACGTCTGCTACGGCGATGATTCCGCAAAGCTTGCCGTCACGGCAAAAGTACAGTGGAGTCTTGCCCATTTCCGCAAGTTCTTCCGCTTTAATCTTGATTAACTCGTCAATATTTGCTTGAGTACTGATAAAGGAATAGTTTCCGCCGCAAACGACGCTATTGTCGAGTTTAGCTGTTAATCCATTACCTGTAAGCGTGTTAAACTCCGTAACTTGCTCCAAACTGACATTGCGCTCTTGCGCTTTTTGTATTATTGCGCGCGCAAGAGGATGCTCACTTTTGTATTCCAACGCGTATGCCAATTGCAACAAGTCTTGCTCCGACGTGTCAACGGGAATGATATCCGTGACCCGTGGTTGTCCTTCGGTTATGGTTCCGGTCTTGTCCAATACAACGTATTTGGCTTTGCCTGTTTGCTCAAGCGACACCGCCGTCTTAAATAAAATACCGTTTTTTGCTCCTTTACCGTTACCAACCATGACCGCAACAGGCGTCGCAAGGCCCAATGCGCACGGACAACTGATTACAAGCACGGATATCGCTCTGGCAAGAGAATAGCCAACCGTTTGCCCAATTGCCAACCAAACTACAAATGTTACAAGGGCAATCGCCATAACAGTCGGAACAAAAACACCCGAAACTTTATCCGCAACTTTTGCTATAGGCGCCTTGCTTGCCGCAGCGTCGCTTACCATCTGAATGATTTGCGACAGGGTTGTATCTTCACCCACTCGGGTTGCCTCGCAACGGATGAATCCCGATTGATTGAGTGTACCCGCCGAAACGGTACAGCCAACGGTCTTGTCCACAGGGATACTTTCTCCGGTGAGCGTTGATTCGTCCACCGCACTGCTACCTTCGATAACCACGCCATCCACAGGGATACTTTCTCCGGGGCGCACCACATACACGTCACCCCTTTTTACCTGTTCGATGGGAACGGTAACTTCTTCGCCGTCAATTACTACTACAGCAGTTTTAGGTGCGAGTTTCATGAGTCCCTTCAACGCGTTTGTTGTTTTACCCTTGGAACGCGCTTCCAGCATTTTACCGAGTGTAATAAGCGTTAAAATAGTTGCGGCGGATTCAAAGTAAAACTCATCCATGTACATCATGACCGATTCGTGGTTGCCTTTTACTTGCGCATCCGTCATCAAAAACAGCGCCACCGTGCTGTACACAAATGCAGCCGTTGCTCCAAGCGCCACCAAAGCGTCCATATTGGGAGCACGTCGCCACAGACTTTTGAAGCCGTTCACAAAAAACCTTTGGTTTATTACCATGATTATTGCCGAAAGAATCAACTGAACAAGTCCCATCGCAACGTGATTGTCAGCCAAAAACGACGGCAACGGCCACCCCCACATCATATGCCCCATTGACACGTACATCAACAGCAACAAAAACACTAACGAAACAATAAAACAGCGCAACAGCTTGGGCGTTTCCCTATCAATTAACCCTTCATCACTTGTGGCAGATACTGTATTGTTACCCGTTTGACTCTTTACTTTCGCATCGTACCCGGCATTCTTTACAGCTGTGACAATGGAATCAACGTTTGTCTTGCTTTCATCAAACTCCACCGCCATACTGTTGGTTAACAAATTAACGGATACTGTTGTAACGCCGCTTAACTTTTTGACTGCGTTTTCAACGTGCGACGAACAAGCCGCGCACGTCATTCCCATAACGTCAAACTTTGCTTTCATTATTATTACTCCTTTCTCTACACATTTGTGTATAGAAACACACATCAACGAGGGTGTCCACCACAAAACAATCTACAACAAAGAGACGCCGTTTTGTGTGTAATACACGAGCGACACCACCCCCACCCAGTGTATGTGTATTATACATCTTATTATGCTCAAATGCAAGTAAAAATAAACATTTTATTTCGATACACGAGTTTATATAAATAGCATTGAAAATAAACATAAAAAACAAGTCGCGTTTGCTTGACTTGCGTTCGACAAAGATTTACAATTTTTCGCGGTAAAAATTATGGCTACAAGTGTTAATTCACATCAACATAAACATCACTTTCACGTGGGTGCATTTGTCAAGAAATACGCAATGCCTATCATTGCCGTCACTTTGGCGCTGATAACTTGCATTTTTGTGCCGTTTGACAAGGCGTATCTTGGATATTTCGACCTATCTACGCTTGCAACGTTATTTTGCACGCTTGCAGTTGTATCCGCATTTAAAAACATACGATTTTTTACTTGGCTTGCCAAGAAAATTGTTTTAAAATTCGGCAATCTGCGCAATACCGTATTCGCGCTTGTGTTTGTGACCTACTTCGGCTCCATGGTAATGGCAAACGATATGGCGCTGATTACTTTTTTACCACTAGGCTACGTTGCGTTGGACAGCTGTAACAGACGGGACAAAATGCCTATCGTTTTCGTAATGCAAAACGTCGCGGCAAATCTTGGAGGTATGTTAACGCCATTTGGCAATCCGCAAAACATATATCTATTCGGATTTTACCAATTGAATACGGTTGAGTTTTTGAGAATCATGGCGCTACCGTGCGCTGTTGCTCTGCTTTTGATTGTAGGCGTGTGCCTGTTCGTCAAAAAGGACAAAATTCAGCTTTACGCCGAGCAAGAAAAAACGCCGTCCACATGGAGATCCATTGTTTACGCCGCGCTGTTTGTGTTGTCTGTACTCATCGTATTTGACGTGCTACCTTGGTACATAGTTTTTGCCATAGTTATCATTGCTATGTTGGCACTGGATTACAAGGCGCTCGGCAAGGTGGACTACGGTCTGTTACTAACCTTTACAGCTTTTTTCGTTTTTTCGGGCAATCTTGCGCGCATTGACGCTATCAACGATATTCTGTCGAAAATTGTGTCCACTTCTCCGTTACTTGTTGGAGTTGCCAGTTGTCAGTTTATCAGTAACGTACCGACCGCAGTACTGCTATCCAAGTTTACCACCGATTACAGCAACTTGATTGTTGCTGTAAACATTGGCGGATTGGGTACCCCCATCGCTTCACTTGCCAGCCTGATAACGCTAAACGAGTTTAAAAAGAACAACCCCACGGGAATCAAGCGGTATCTGGCAGTGTTTTTTGCAATCAATTTCTCTTTCCTGATTGTATTGATGGGCGCACAACTGCTTGCAATGCTGTTTTAACAGACTGTATGTGTAGAGCCGTGTCAATACACAAATTCCTAATATAGGAAATGCCCAATTTCATAAAGACAAACGCAAGTTGACGACCTCAACTTGCGTTTATAATTGTTTATGGCCTACCCGTCGGGATTCGAACCCGAAACAACGCCGTCGGAGGGCGTAATTTTATCCAGTTAGACTACGGGTAGGTAAATAAGTACATATAGTATAGCATATTATTTGTGGGTAAGCAAATACTTTGTTTACAGTACAATCATTAAATACACGTTCAAGACAAAAAATATTGTTAAAAATAGCGCAAAACTGTTGATAAAAATCCTCTAATGTGGTATATTAAATAGGCAATTCGTGCTGGTGTGGTGGAATGGCAGACGCGTCGGACTCAAAATCCGATGTTGGTGACAACGTGTGGGTTCAAGTCCCACCACCAGCACCAAAAAAAAAGGATTATGAAAATGATACAAAGATATCGGCTTCATAATCCTTTTTTCTTTGCATTTTAGACGCTGTTTAGGGCAAAAATCCCATAATTCGGGTTTTAACAGTACGGCAGGGCGTGTGTCGTACGGCTTTTTCAATTCGCCCGGCGAAAGTAATCGTTAAATTTGTGCCTAATCGTTAAAATTATGGGTAATCGATAAATTTGTGGTTTTAGCATTATACCTGGGCTTAAAGTGAATAGAAATCTACGCAACGATTTTTAATTTTTACATTTTCTGCAGTCGTCCTGAATAATGTTTTTTAGTTGAGTTTCAGCCGAAAAAATGTTATAATAGATAAATCACAGATTCCATTAAAATATTAGTCTTTAAATGCGGTTAAATAAAATATGTCCGATAAGATTTTTGGTTTACATTTTGATGGAAACGTGTTATAATATATAGTTTATTAATTTCATTATTTAAGGGGGGCTATATATGGCAAATTTAGATTTTATTCTTCAAGGGCTATCTCCCACAGATGATCATTTCTCATCCATACATAATGTTTTTTCTTTGCCGGGTGTAACCACCGGCATTGTTGCTTCGGCATTTATGAACGCAGCCGGTGCAAACATAATTTCAGAAATAGTGGCACCGATTGCTGAACATGTGAAGGTATTTATAGGTGTTCGAAATGATGTTACAACAGTACAAGCAATTCAAATGCTTGTAAGCAAGAACATCTATCCTATTTTGGTTGACACGGCGACGCAGGCTTTTATTTTTCATCCTAAAGTGTATATGGCTAAAAATGCGGAGTATGCCCGATTGCTTGTCGGTAGTGCTAATGCGACAACAGGCGGGTTGATTAAAAATATCGAAGCCGGCATCTATGCAGAATTGGATATGCACAATCATGATGATAAAGATGTTGCAGATAAATTAATCAATTCATTTGAGGAGCTCTCTTTAAGCTTCCCCGAAAACGTATTCCTGATTTCTCCTGAGACGGATTTGAATGCCTTTGTAGCTCAGGGAATTCTTATCGATCAGAATAATACACAGTATCGTACCCGAATGAGGGCTTCTGGCGCAATACGAACAGATGTCCGAATGAGAATGAGGTTACGCACGCGATTTATTCCGGAAATGAACCGCACTGCGCGACAACATACCGGCTTGGTGCCAATTCAAGGTTCATCAACAGAAATTATCGCGATTCGGAATGAGCGGCTGCTTTGGAAAAGTCGAGGCTTAACCCGCCGTGATCTGAACATTCCAACAGCACAAGGAACTAATCCGACGGGCTCTATGCTGTTAAAAAAAGGAGACACAACGCAAGATATAGATTCCCGTAGTTATTTTAGAGAAATAGTTTTTGCCCGTGAAAATTGGACGCGGGACACTGCGCCGGATACCGCACACATGGAACGCTGCTTCTGTAATTTTAGAATAATAATTAAGGGTGTAGATTATGGCATTTATAGGCTACAGCTTTCCCATAATTCGAGAACAGACACCAGAGCGTATGAGCAACACAATAGTATGACCCAGATACACTGGGGCACAGATGTTAAACCGTTGATTGCTCATGATGATCTATTGGATTGCATTCTTACTCTTTATGCTCCTGAGGAAGACAGCAATATCTACACTTTGATATTTGGCGACGATGAATAAAAGTGATGCTGCCACACACTGGCAGCATCACTTTTATTGGTGTTCATTAGAAGTAATTCGTTGGCGTCGTAATTGCAATCTAAACAATGCCTTTCTCAGAATTGCAATATCGGCTAAGTCAATATCTGAAACTTTTGAATATAGTGCTATATCTTGCATTTCCATTAGCATTTTTCCATCCAGTTGGCGAATATAACTATTTAGCACATCAATATTTTGTCCAACGCCTGCAATGTAGGGGACCGCAAGGCGCTCAATCTCGGAAGGCACTAACTCCAAAACCCCCCCTCCATAAAAGCGACCTTCCAGTTCTGCACTTAAAGCTGTAACGGAATTTAAAAAACACACAACAAATGTTGCGGTATCAATCTCTGCATTTGGTGTGATGCGATAGGCCGTATCTGTTGTATATGCATTGAGTCGGTTCAAAATCAACCTAGGGATTCCATTACTTCGCTTAAGCATACTGACAGGGGTCGTGAACACGGAGGGAACTTTATACCAAGGACTCCTTATACGACATTTATATCGAGATGGAATATCTTGAGCAACGCCAATCGCTAAATATTCCGCGTAGATATCGATGTCATGTTCACTATCAAAATATAGAAAGTTGCTAGGATAACCTTTCAATCTATTTTCATTGTGCTGGTTCTCATCGTAAATTATTCCAGGACAATGTTCGCTGCGCCCAAACATGGGGTGCGCCTTTTCCGATAGAGCATACTTCTGGATCACGGCATCAGACACTAAGAAAAATTTATTGGCTCCAGTTACTATGCCTACATCCACATCAGCAAGTTGATCGAAAGTAAACATTGCGTTTGAAGCCCGTACCCGTTCATATGCGTCTAATTCTTCTTTAGAAAGTAGCGCATAAGTCCACTTTTTTGATAGCGCTTTCCCAGAAATATATTCGGCTGTTTCGAAAAGTTTATATGGATCCCCACATGCGAAGTCTTTGCCTTTGGTTCGAATTATAGCGACCTGTGATTCATCACCAGAATTGTTTTTTTTTCTCGCCATAAGAAGCATAGCGCCTTGAAGAGTATCTTCAAACCAAAGGTCTTCTGGATCAATAAGAAGAAGTTTACTGCACGACGATAATAAATATTCTCGTAGCCCCTGTGCGTATAATACATGGAGAATTTCTGACGGGATTACCATTCCTATTACGCCACCCGGAGTAAGGAACTCAATAGAGGCAATCACAAAGGGAATCCATAAATTTGTATGCTTAGTAAACTTCATCCCAAGCAAATCAAATATTTTTTGCGCATTCTTTTGTTGCGCTCTATCTAGATATTGATAACGCACAAAAGGTGGATTCCCCACAACGGCATCATATTTTTTTGATGAGGGGGTTTGTATATATTTAATTGTCGATGCAAGAAAGTCTTGATTATACAACGACAATTTTGAATTGGACAACGGCAACTTTCTGTGACATGATTTAAGTGCGTCTGAGTCTATATCGAAGCCCACTAACTCTAATTTATCGTCAGGCAATTCTTTAAGTATTTCATCAAAAAATACTCCGTCACCACAGCTCGGTTCAAGAACTGATTGAACGTCGTAGTGCTTAATCCACCGGGCCACAAAGTTAGCTATCCAATCTGGTGTATAATAACTACCTTTTAACTTTTTTTCACTTTCTTTTGCTTTAAAATTCATATTATTTCCCAGCGCTACTTGTTGAGCAATTATCAATTTCTGCAATATCGTAAAGCTCACATTTTAATGCAACACATATTTTTTCTAGGATATCTGTTGTTACAGTTTCGCTTCTTCCCAGCTTTGCAATGGAAGAAGAACTGATGCTAGCTAAGGTTTGGAAATCTTTTTTTCTTCATGTCTTTATCTACCAACAACTTCCAGAGCCTTTTATAAGTTATTGCCATAATGTCACCTCTTAAATATAATAACACATTTTCTTTGAAAAGGTAACATAATTTTGCTTATATAAAAAAGAATTATGAGATCGCACAAAAAAGGTTCTTGTAGACAATTGGATTCTCAACTTTAGATTTGAACGATTTACTACCAAATTGAACGCTTAATGGTCAATTTGAACGGTCAATAGATTTTGTATCAAAATCTGCAATCCTTCACATTGGTTAAGCAAACTGTAACACAGTTTGCTTTTTTTATTTGTGCCAGTGTGGTGGAATACTCGCAAGCTCGTGGCGTTCGCTTCGCTCGGCTGAGGGCAGACGTTGCTTCGACGTAGGAGAAACAACGTATCATTCCGTTCAACTCCCACCACCAACACCAATGAAAAAGGCTTGTGATAATTCACAAGCCTTTTTTACAATTAAAATATTTAACAAAGTATTAGGACGCTTATACGTCTCAAATTACTTTACAAGTTCGACACCGCAGCTGGCACCAATGCGATCGGCGCCGTTCTTGACAAGTTCAAGTGCTTGCTCATAGTCGTGGATACCGCCACTTGCCTTTACCTTGAGTCCGCTAGGATGAACAATATCTGCCATGAGGCTTACTGCTTCCACCGTTGCTCCGCCAGCTCCAAAGCCTGTGCTTGTCTTGACATAGTCTGCACCAGCACCAATACATGCATTGCAAGCAGCAATAAGTTGCTTTTGAGAAAGATTGCATGTTTCAAGAATAACCTTCAAAACGATGTGTCCGCAAGCCTTTTTAACTGCAGCAATATCTTTGGAAACCTTTCTCCATGCGTTAGCCTTTGCCAAAGATTGGTTCATAACCATATCGATTTCCGTTGCGCCGTTTTTGATAGCTTCCTTAGTTTCGAAAACCTTCGTCTTGGTTGTGCTTTCACCCAAAGGGAAACCGATAACCGTGCATACTTTCACTTGACTACCTTCAAGTTCCTTGGCGGCAGCTTTTACGTGACAAGGATTGACACATACGGAAGCAAAGCCATATTCCTTTGCTTCGGCGCACAAAGTTGCGATTTGTGCTGACGTAGCGGGTTTCAACAAAGTATGGTCGATCATTTTAGCAAGTTCAAGTTTAGTCATAATTAATCCTCCGAAGTGATATGTAGGTTATCTATTACTAAATAACAGAATAATTATACCACAACATATAGGATAATTCAATATATAAATGAAAAATAAATAGTTTAAATTTACAATTTTGGCGAAACCGTTTTACAAAATCATGCCGTATGACCGCATATCACTTACGTCTATGTTTGCCGAGCTTAATAACGAGGGTATCTTCCTCGATTTCAAATTCGCGCACACGTTTCGAACGACGTATCGCCTTGACGCAGATCGCAACAATATAGACCAAGCTTGCCAAGATCCCTACTCCACAAATAATAATGATAGGCAAAATCTTTTCCATACGCACCTCGCATATAGATTGTACAACGTTGCACTTGCGAAAAAAAGAAGTTTTGCCAGTTAATTTGATTATTTGGTAAATAAACACTTTCAGTTATTACCCTAGCGTTCAACTCACTGACTTATTCGATAGTTTGTATAAAACAAGAGTTAATGCAGATACTAAGCGAAAAAAGGAGAGTAAATATGAAAAAATTTCTGCTTACACTACTTATTATGGCGGTGCTAGCTTTGTCTATCGGACAGTTGGCTTTCGCCGAAACGGACTGTGAACAAAAAATATGCCAAATGGCAAAGTCGAACGAGAAGGTAAAAGAAGCCAAGTGCATAGTTTATGAAGGTAACTGTATCGTTGCTGTCCGTACGGAACAATTTACTCAAAGAAGCGAATACGAAACTTACGTAAAACAATTGGTAGAAAATATAAAGGCAGAATGCGGCGTAGAGCGTGTATTTGTAACTCGTAACCCCAGAGTGATGAAACAAATTGAAGAACTGAGCAAGATGGACGAACAGCAGCGCGACGAAGCTATACGCAAATTGATAGATGAAGTTATTCGCCACAAACCGCATATCAGACCCATTGCGCCGAAAATTACCATTAGTTGGTGACAAATATAAAAGGGCTTTATACCCTCAGTCGCTTTGAAACAAAAGCTCCCCTTGACACAAACAAGGGGAGCCTTATTTTTGATTTTCGATTTATTGTTAGGGTTGTTTAGATATTATGTCTAAAATAGTATGCTATATTTATCTGAAATATCGTATTATTTCTAAGGTTTGAGGCGAAACATACCGACGCAGATAAATCGGCTCAAAGACCTAAAATCTTTTCGCAGGATGCCACCACCAGCTTGAAACTCTCTTCCTCGAAGGGTGAAAGCAATCCGCAGGAGTCAAGTAACTCTACAAACGTTTTAGTTCCGCCGTAATCGAGGAATTTGTTGTACTTGGCAAAGGTTGCCTCATAATCCTGTTGTGACAATGCAAGGAACTGCAAAGCTGTAAATTGTGCAAGACAGTAATCGATGTAGTAGAATGGAGTTTCGAAAATATGCGCCTGACGTTGCCAACGGCGACCGTCCTCAAATGCAGGCAGACCTTCCGTCGTCATGTGAGGAAGAAACTGCTTTTCGATCTTATTGTAAAATGCGTTACGCTCGGCAGGAGTCATATCGGGATTGTCGTAGCAAGTTTGTTGGAAATAGTCCACTATCGTACCGTAGGGGATAAATGTCACTGCGCCGCCGATGTGAGTAAACTTGTATTCCTCAGTTTTGTCGCCAAAAAACAGATGTATCCACGGGTACGCCAAAAATTCCATCGACATGGAGTGCACTTCCGCTGTTTCCATTGAAATGCTGCTCAAGAACTCGCTTTCGATAAAGAAGGACTTGTAAAACTCCAACGCGTGACCGAATTCGTGAGTCAGCACGTCGATATCCCCTGCTGAACCGTTCCAGTTGGACAAAATGAAGGGCAACTTGTATGCGGGCAGACCTTCGCAGTAGCCGCCGCCCCACTTGCCTTCGCGCGACATGACGTCGAAGCACTCACTTTCGACCATAGTGTCGAAAAGTTTACCGGTTTCAGCCGACATTTGATTGTACATCTTGGAAGCATTTGCAAACAAATCATCGGGCGTTCCAATGGGCTTCGGCTCGTCCTTTGTAAATACACTGTTGTCGTAAAGGTACTGCTTAGTAATTCCCAGTTCCTTGCCAACTTTAGCGCGGATCTTGCTTGCCAATGGTACCAAGTATTTCAATACGTTTGCGCGGAACTTGGCAATATCTTCCTTGGTATAACAGTTGCGTTGCATTTGCAAATATCCAAGTGGCGAAAAGTTGTCGTAGCCCATCTTGCGTCCCATGGTGGTACGCACCTTTACAAGCTTGTCGTACAGTTCGTCAATTTGTTCCTTGTTGCCCTCGATAGCCTGTCCCCAAGCCGTATAAGCGCGTTTGCGCAGGTCGCGGTCAGGTACAGTGAAGTACTTGCTTATACCGCTCATGGGCAATTTCTCGCCGTTAAAATCAATAACTATACCGCTCATCAGTTTGGTGTAGGCTGTAGTAAGCTTGTTTTGCTCCACCTTGTCGGCAACAATACGAGGGTCGTTAGCATCCACCGCCATTTGCAGGTTGGTAAACATAACCTTGGGGAAACGCTCCTCCAACTGCTTACGGAAGGGTGAATTGAGGTAGCACTTGGCTATTTCGGCGTTGGCAACGGATATTTCCGGACTGATTTCGTCCAGATAATCCTGCTCCTTTGCGTAAAACTCGTCGCGCGTGTCCTGCGTAAAACGAATCATAGCAATGCGGATATTAGTACCCAAAGCCTCGTGGTACGTCTTGTACTCGTCGTGAACTGCGTAAAACTCCTCTATGCTCTTTGCCTCCTCAAAACGGCGCTTGAAGCCGGCTAACTTGGATAGCACTTCGTCCTTGTTGGGATGAACGTACTTTATTTGGGAAATTTTTACCATAAATATGCTCCTTGTGGTTAGATAAAACTATTTTAACACTGTTTTGTTGTAAAGGCAACAAAAAGAGTGGCAACGATTGTTGCCACTCGATTTTATTAGAAGGAGATTTACGAATTAATTTCGCAAAACACAATTCTACATGTGTTCATTAAGCTGCAAGTTCATACTTAACGGGAACAACTGCTACTTGAACAGGAATTGAAACTACGGATAAACTTGCCTCTGCGAAATCATTAGGTTTCGTGGGAGCGCCAGTTTCTTCAATAGTATCATATTGAACCAGTCCTTTCGTGTATGAGAAGAACATATTCTCCTTCAGTTTTACTTGCTTGCTATCACCGAATTCCAAACGTTGATTGTCCGCATTTGCATTGTACATAATAACGCTTTGACCTTTATTAGCAACATCGACACCAACGCTCGTGATTGTGTACTTCCACCAACCATTACCAGCATTTATCATCAAGGTTGAACCCCAACCGCCAGTGCTGAAATCTCCCCACATGTGTATTTTTGCTGACGTCCAAGTGGGTGCATAGATGTAGAAGGTGTAAGTATAATCTTTTATTTCAGCTGCCGTATAGGATTCTACATAAATAGACATTTGCGTTGCAGTTGAGTTAAGAGTAATTACAACAGTACAGTCATATTTAACGGTTATATTACCGCTTCCGCCGAACAATCCATCAACAGGTGTCAATCCATCTGCGTATGTAACTCTTGAGCCAAGTTGGCTGGTGCCCAATTGTCCGCTCCAATCTCCGCTCTTGTTCTTTTTTACTTGGAAAGCTTCTAGAGATTTGAATTCATATCTTAACGTATAGATTGCCTTTTCGTGGTCATATGTAAAGATAAATTTAGTGTTTGTTGTTTGTTCTACCCAATTTGTACCACCTACTGTGCCTACGATAATCCATTCGTTAGCGGGTTTGTAAACGTGTCTGCAAACGGAGCAGGTACCTGTATCTTTATTGTTGCAATCTTGTTTATCAGTGATACTGCAAGCCGTATTTGTACAACTTACAGAGTGCTTTCCTTGTCCAGCAAGATAACTACCACCTGTCGTTTTCCAAGTGTGAGCTACTACTTCAGGGTTGTGACACTTGTCACAAGTACGCTTGTGACCGTCCTCTTCGTATGACCATGTTCCCTCACAGTTGGTGATCAGTTCCTCTTTTTGACAAACGGTGCAAGTCTGCTTGTGGGTAGAGGTTCCGGGGATATACTCATATACGTCGCCCCAAGTGTGACCTTCTTCGCAAGGATCTCCGTCATGATTGCCCTTGTATTCGCACTTGATTGCGCACTCGGGATGTTCGCAACTTTCAGTCAAGCACTTGCCGCAAGTTTCACATGGGTTGGTGCACTTGTAATGATTACCGCCTGCAGGACACTTGGCGTCACAGTCGGGATGGATGCAGTTAGATGTCAAACACTTGCCACATTCGTCACACTTGTTGTCACATTCGTGATCAGCGGGATCTTCGTACGGAGTTATAGTAACAGTATTTGTGCCTACTTTCCAGCTAATCGTATATTTGCCATTAGCGCTCACAGATAGGTCGTTACCCATGCCATCCGGTTTGTATGAGTTATCGATAGCATTGTATACCTTAAATCTATCAGCAGTTGTCAACTCAACAACTACAGACCAAGTAATACCGTCTGCTTCGAGTGTCATCGGGATCATACTGGACTTGTTACTACTCCAGTTGTTGTTGCCACTTGCTTCAAGGTTACCAATGATATACATTTCTTCGGTTACTTCAAGCGCAGGAATGTTTGTATAGGAAGTGATTTCAACAACCTTTCCGGTCAATGCACTACCGGGTTTTGTACGAATAGTAAACACGTAATCACCGTCAAAGCCAGCTTTGATACCGATGTTACCGTCTTTTGCATCTGTGAAGTTGCTAACGTACGAACCCGTCAATTGATAGTATCCCATGCTCTTTCCGTCTGCCCAATCGGGTTCATTGCTTTCAGCTGCTTTTTGTACAAACTTGAATTGATCGCCCGGACGAAGTCTAAGATTGATTGAGTACACCGTGTATCCGTTTTCATCAGCCTCTTCTTGTTGCGCAAGTTTAAAGGAGTCGGTGAGATTTTCCCAACTTGCATTTTTAAGAGTTTCACTACCGTTACCTGCAACGTAGAATACTCTTGTGTCGAGTTCAACTTCGGTCTTAATATCATCTGCTTCGATTGAGATAATTGAATCATCAAGGCTAAGGGTGATAGCCAAAGTGCACTTGTAGTTTACAACAATGTTGTTGTCGTTGCCTGCAGAGAGCAAATCTTCCACTTCGCATGCCTCTAATTCAACTTCGCTGTAACCGTAAATAAATTCATCCCACTGAGCAAGGTTTTGCTTAACTTTGAATTCAGCACCGGGAGCGAAATCCATTTCAATGGTGTAAAAACCATCGCCGTCGTCACTCATGATATATTCATCATCAGATGTTGTTGCAGCCCAACTGTTGGTGTTGCTGGTGATGAAGTATACGCCAAGGTATCCGCATTCTGAGCATGCGCCATCGTCGCCACTGCCGTCGTGTACATCCGCTATATCATACTCACACTTGGAGCAAGCGTATGTGTGGTTAGACCATGTCTTTGACTTATATTGCATATCGCAAGCTTCTTCAGCACTGTGATGATCGGCGTTGTTTTTACATTCTTGATAGTGATTACCTACACCGTCGGAAACGTAAGGTTGACCTTCGTAGTCGTGACCTGTTGCGGAAACGACGATATCCTCTGCGTCAATTTCGTCGCCCATTTCGCCTTCTACGTCAGCAAAGTACGTTTCACATTTTGAACAGTACCAGTAAGCAGTGTTACCTTCAGTTTCACAAGTGGGAGCCTTGGCTATATGACGGATTGCTTGTGAGTGATCACAGGGTTTTTCCGTCAATGTGACTGTAACGTCATTAGCGGGCATTACCCATTCCAAGATATCATCTTCGGAAAGTTCTTCACCGTCAATTTCGATTACGTAATTGAAGGAAAGCATCCACAGAATCAGTGCCATAGGAGTGCCTTCAGCTACATACATTAATCCTTCTTCATCGCCTGCAAGCAAGAATCTGTACATATCGCATTCCATTTCGAAACTATATTTTTCAATGCTAATGCTTAGCTTACGGCCTACGATTGAACCAGTGCCTACACTTTCGCCATTTTCCTTGACAGTGATGATGCCCTGTTCGTCGATTTCGTATGTCAAATCGATTGCAGTACCCTCGTCGGATTCATCAGTCATATCATAAACCGTGACAGTAATCGTGCCATCAGACATTATTTCCACATATGTCATTGTGTTATCGTCTGCCGTTATGATCAAACCGTCGAATGGTTCAGTTGTGAAAGGTTGATCGGGAGCTACAGGTTTAAATACACCGCATTCGCACTTAGTGTTGCCTGCTTGGTCGTACACGTGATTTTCGCGTGTGCTTTCGTCGATATGAGTTTCATCATTAGCACACTTCTTCCAGTGTTGGTCTGCGTCATGATCCCAAACACTGTAGTCGTGTCCAGTTGCAGGATCAACGATGCTTTCAAGAAGGTTGTCTTCTGCATCAAATTTTTGATGACATTCAGAACATTCTTTGTATGCAAGTGTTCCGTCGTCTTCGCATGTGGGAGCTTGTGCAGGAACAAGAGCGCCAAGAGAGTGCGCAATCATGTTTGTTTCTTCGGATTTGGTCTCGGTGCAGTTTTCGCACTTGTAAGCTTCCGAACCCTTGGAAGTACATGTAGCAGCTACGTCATGTTCAGCATCACGTACCCAACTGTGTTCGCCTGTTGCTGGTATGTCAGTCGTTCTCGTAGCGTTGCAAACGGAGCATTTTTCTGCCTTTACACCCTTTTCGGTGCAGGTAGGAGCCTTGTTTGCAGTGCTTTCGGTATCAGCTACCCAAGTGTGGTTCTCAGTTGCGGGGATATTTGTAACATCCTTAACTTCGCAACGAGAACAAGACTTGGTTGACGTGCCTGCTACACCACAGGTAGCGGGAACAACTACCGGTTCACCGAAGTCGTGACCAAGAGCGGCAACTTCTTGCTTGTCCTCAGCACCACAACGGCTGCATTTGCGAACGTTTTCGCCCTTTTCGGTACATGTGGGAGCTGTCTTTACTGACCACTCACCATAGTCGTGACCGAGTCTGTCGCAGTTTTGTTCACAGGCAGTAAAAGCTAATACACAGCTTACCACCATCAAAACTGACAACAATACTAACATTGTTTTTTTCATTGTGTTTCTCCTTTTTTAATTTTTAATGGGAACCGAGGTTCCAATCCTCATACATTATATAAAACTGCTATAACGAAGTCAATACCCAATTTTAAATTCTTTCAACTTTTTTTAAGTTTTCTACCAGTGCTTTCAAGTATGAATATATGAACGATTTGCGGGTGATGTTAACAAAAAAGAGTGGCAACGATTGTTGCCACTCGATTTTAATTAAATAGGAGATTTACGAATTATTTTCGCAAAACAATTGTGTAAATGTTGATTAAGCTGCAAGTTCATACTTGACAGGAACAATTGCTACGTGAACAGACGCGGAAGCTGTTTTTGCAGCATACGCTGCTTCTGCTGCATCCATTGACGCGTATGAGCCAGAGATGTCTTTATATACGAAGTACATATGTTCAGCAACGGTAATTGCGGGACCTGTTCCTGCGCCGTCGTTAAATACCGTATGTTTGTCACTATCGCCATTGTGGAAAATAATACTTATTGTACCCGTAATTGGCGCATATGCAGTATGTGTCCAAACAAACCAACCAGTATGTTCAGAATCCTTTGTCATGTACGTAGTATTATAATCGGTAGCGCCATCAATTGCGCCCCATACGTGAATACGAGTTTGACTAATTGTAGGAGCATACAGGTGGAACGTATATTTGTATTCTGTCAGTTCTTTTGTAGTAACTGACGTAACCCGTATAGTAGCTGAAGAAGGTGTAGCATTTGTAAATGTTGCATGCAATGTGATCTCAACAGTGCAGTCAAATTTAACAGTAATATTACCTGAACCAGAGAACAAACCTTCAACATTTTCTACACCGTCAGCAAATGTTACGCTTGTAAGCTTATTACCGGCTAACTCTGTGCCCCAAGTTGATTGTTTTACCTTAAATTTGAATTCATCAGCTGACGCAAAGCTAATTGTCAATTTATAAGTTGCTGTTTCGTGATCCCATACAAAAGTCAACTCTGTTTTCGAACTATTGGGATCCCAGTTTGTTCCGTTAGTTTTTCCTACAACAATCCATGTGTTAGTGGGCTTGTAAATGTGTCTGCAAACGGAACAAGTTCCGGTTGTCTTGTTGCCACATTCTGCAACGTTAGTTATAGTACATGCTGTAGCTGTGCAACCTACTGTGTGAGTTCCCGCTCCACTGTTGTACGTACCACCGGTTGTTTTCCACGTATGACCTACTTCTTCAAGTTTACTACTGCACTTATCACAAGTACGGATATGACCGTTTGCGCCATAAGTCCATGTACCTTCGCAAGATTCGGTTTCGCCAGGTTGTTCACAGTTTTTGCACAATTGATAGTGATTACCTTTTTCGTCAGATACGTACGGTTGTCCTTCGTAATCGTGCTCACAGGGTTGTTCTGTTTCTGTGACGCGAATGGCTTTTTCGTAGTTTGTAAAGTCCATATCACGGTTGTAATCCATAAGGTTTAATTCCGTGTATTTTCCATCTTCATTTGTATCACAACCATAGTTACCTAGATAGTATGTTTTACCGTCAATTTCGAATGAAAGCGTATCTTCCATGTCAATGTTTTCAAACTTACCCAATGTTACATCTGCGGGTGTTCCGTCAATTGTAACGGACACGCCGTCTGCAGTAACTGTGATAATCCAAACGTGACCTTCTCCGAGAACCAATTGTTCTCTATCTCTCTCGTCGTATTCAATGTGCCAATCTGGGTAAACCGTAACGGTATAGACACCGATGAAGTCTTCCCACGGACACCCTGTGCCGGGATTGTATTCGCCTATATCAAAGTCCCCACAAACACAATCGGACTGATCTTCATGGTAGTTACTGTAGTGATAAAGTTCTGCATGAGTAAACGTGCCACTTTCACCGACGTAGTCGAGATCACTTTCCAAACGATAATACCCGATACCGGCATTACCAAGGTTGACAATCAAAACATACACGTCATTTATAACATAGAACTTTTCAATTCTTGTCTGATATGACTTGCCACTAACGTATGCTTCGATACCGTCTTCGGAAATGATGAATGCGTATTCTATGCTTTCATCATCGTTATCGGTACCAACATACGTACCACGGTAGTAGTCCGAATAGACCATGCGTTTAAGGGTTGCAGAGATAATACTGTAATTATCAACATAAGAACCACTAAGTGTGTCTTCTACTTTTGAAAGAACGAAGGAATACGTTTCGTCATAACTATCTAAATAACGAACAACAAGGTAGCTACTAACAACTTCAAAATCAATGCTTTCTACGTATTCATCGCTATACCAAACCTTACCGTTATTTATTGTGAGGATATTTTGATAATCTACCATATGATAAGGATCATATAACCATGAACCTTCAAAATCGGAATCATCATCGTTACTCAAATTGTCATGGGTAGTAAACGTTTCACGAGAATCATTGTCAAGCACAACCAGCGTCAACGTGGAGCTGTCCGCATCATAAAGAACCTTGTAACTGTAGTAGCCTTCGCCCAACAATGCTGCGCCGTCCTTTGTAAGGTAAAGAACGTTGGTACCATTTACGATCATTATACCAACAACTTCGCCTTTAGCAAATTGCGTTGAAATAACAAGTTCGTACTTGCTATTTGTCCAAACGCCAACTACATCGGCAATGTCGATATCTTCTACGGGGTCTTCGACGCCAGTGCCTTCAACAAGTGTTACAGCCTTAGCAACTGCATCATTGTAATAATCTGTGAGATAACCTGCAATGTGGTCGTCATCTACGTAGAAAATATAACCATCAGACAATCCACCGCCCCAAATAGCAGCAACGTACTTGTCGATAATATAAACTTCAACTGCGTCACCATCAACCTTGATTGTTCCATTGGAACTGATTTCTATCGTTTTGTCGTGCGCTTCATCTTTCCAATTGCCAACAAATCCATCTATTGTGGTGTTGTTGAGTGAAGATTGCAACGTATAGGACGTAACAACGCCTTCAACGTCCACTGTCAAGGTTGAATTTTCACCCAGAGAAATTCGAATATAATTGTAATTGGTATCCGTTGCTTTCAAAACAGCATTACTTTCTCTTTGTAAATGAACGTACTGTTTGTTAAGTATAATGGAGCCTACGTAATATACGCTTTTGCCTGCAAGAGATATAATGAGTTCATCGCCATTGCTGTTTGTCCAAATACCAACAATATCTTCAACGTTGATAGCTTGGGTATCATCGGGAACCGGTCCTTGGTAAACTAAATCCCATTCCTCACAATCGGAAGAGTCTTCTTCGTACCAATAGAATTTAAGATTGTTGCCGTTTTTGGAAACGACAAACATGTCATTGTGATATGTGCCATAGAAAGATTTACCTCTCATAACCATGTAGTCGCCAACGATGATGAAATCAATATCTTCTATGTCCAAATCGTTGATAATTTCATCTTCCTTGATTGTGAATGTAACTTCCCAATCCTCATAATACCAAACACCTGTAAAGTCAGCGTTGTTACCGATAGTATCTTTTGAAGTGAAATCAACAGCGCCATCTGTCCAACCGCTATAATCTACTGTCAATTTGCCGGAAGCGGCATCATAAGTGATGGTAACATCTTCATACGTATAAGCGTAGATTTCCATTCCCTCCAACTTGGAGCCGTCACTTGACTTGTACAGTTCAATGTACATGTTGCCATCGATTATTATGGAAGCAACATAGTAGGAATCAAATACCGTTGTGGAAATGACAACCTTTTTGCTGCCGTTTGTCCAAACGCCTACAACGTCAGCAACGTTGATACCATCGGACTCTTCGCCGCAGTTGCAATCACCATCGCAGTCGTCACAGTCGCAATTGGGATTGTCACAACCGCCACTAGCAGGAGTACCAAATACGTACTCGGTACCATCAATGGTGATAGTAACGTTAATTGCAGCGCCTACTTCATAACCTTCAAAGTCAACTTCGTAATCGTCATCGCCGAACACAAGTTTGATGCCATAGATTTCGCCCCAATCCAAATCTTTCAATAATTCGTATGTACCGGTGTGAGTGTCAAGAGTAACGCCACCCTTACCGTCAAATGACATAACGGCGTCATTTGCTGCGGTGTATGTTACCGTGTACATAGCGTCAAGTTGAATGAATGTAAGGTCGGTTGTGTTGAGTTCGAGGTATGCCTTTGCGCCGGATTGATAAATGAGCGTAAGGATGTTGTCATTCAACTCATAGGTGTGAGTTTCCCCCATAGGGTTGGGACTGATCACTGCAACACCGCCGTCTTGCAACGTGATGGTAACGCTCATTCCGTCAAGCATACCGCTGTAAACGTTTTCGTCTCTGTGCGGAGCAAGGTCAATATCGATTTCAACGTCGGCATCCATATTCCAAATATTGAGAATGTCACCATCCACTCTCATAGCAAACGTTCCACCAAGCTCTTCAACATTAACCGTAAGTTGTTTATTGCTCCACTTAATAGGTTCTGCTGTATAATCGGTTCCGTCATAACGAATTGTTATACCGTCAGCATTAATGGTTACAGCCCATTCTTTGGTTGCGGCATCATCTTCACCAGCGTAAATATTTACGATTCTGTCATAGACACCGTACATGTATTCCCACTTAAATTCCATTCCGCATGCGCACTTGGTAGCGCCTTCTTGTTCGAACGAATGGGCCCATCTTGAACCGGGTTCTTCTACGTTATCTACGGGACAGTAATTCCAGTGTGCGTCAGCGTCTTTGCCAACCGCACTGTAATCGTGTTCGTGCAAACCAAGTACTACGTCGTAGTAAGTTCCGTCGCTGGCGTCACCGTACAGACCAATTTCACCACCGCCAATTAAATTTAACTTCCAATTGTTACCAAGTGATGCAATGTTGAGTGTGAATAGTCCATCATTGTAACTAACAATTACAGTTTCATAAACCGTTTCTTCAAACTTAACTGTAACACTTGTTGCAGTGATTGTTACTGCCCAGTATTTATTTCTATATCCCTTATCCGAATTGTCTTCCGAGAGATAGTCATAAAAACCGATAAACTCTGTCCACTCGCATTCTGCACCGCATAAACACTTGTCCCCCTCTTGATCGTACACGTGATTTGCGCGTGTGCTTTCGTCGATGTGAGTTTCATCGTTTGCGCACTTCTTCCAGTGTTGAAGGGCGTCATGACCCCATACGCTGTAGTCGTGATCGGTTGCAGGAATGTCGATTGTTCTCGTAGCGTTGCAAACGGAGCATTTTTCAGCCTTTACACCCTTTTCGGTGCAGGTAGGAGCCTTGTTTGCAGTGCTTTCGGTATCAGCTACCCAAGTGTGGTTCTCAGTTGCGGGGATATTTGTAACATCCTTAACTTCGCAACGAGAGCAAGACTTGGTTGATGTACCTGCTACGCCACAGGTAGCGGGAACAACTACCGGTTCACCGAAGTCGTGACCAAGAGCGGCAACTTCTTGCTTGTCCTCAGCACCACAACGGCTGCATTTACGAACGTTTTCGCCCTTTTCGGTACATGTGGGAGCTGTCTTTACTGACCACTCGCCCCATTCATGCCCGAGTCTGTCGCAGTTTTTTTCGCAGGCAGTAAAAGCTAATACACAACTTACCACCATCAAAACTGACAACAACACTAACATTGTTTTTTTCATCGTGATTCTCCTTTTATTATTTTTTTTAAATGGGAACCAAAGTTCCAATTTGATATATTATATAACACTAATATATTAAAGTCAATTATCTGTTTACAATTTTCTACAAAAAAGTAACAGTTTGTCGTAGCTAAATTAGCACATTTTGTGGTTGAACGGTACAGAAGGTACTATATACAGTGCATAGGACAAAAAAAAAGAACCTCTCGCATGGAGAGGTTGAAGTAACGCACAGAGGCGAGGGGTTGTGAAAAAGTGACTCCGTATGGGGAGCGAAGCGGGAGATATTTTTTACGAAACTCGAGCCTCCACCTTGTCGATGAAGTCGGACACCACTTGCACGTATTTTGCCTTGTCGGTACAGTGACTACGTGCATGAGTTGCGCCATCAAATAAATGAATTTCGCTTAAAGGATTTGCGCTTGCTTTGTACATATCTGCGCTGTGGTGAGGGTTGATAAAGGTATCCGCTGCGCCGTGAATGAAGCAAATGGGTACATTGCTTGCCTTAACGCCCTCTATAGGATTGACCTTGCGAAAGTTGTAGCCGTATTTGCATCTTGCCATAGCATTTGCAATATCTACAATAGGGAAAGACGGAAGGTGCGTAAGTTTCTTGCACAACTCGCGGTAATAGCTCATTGTTTTAGAAAACGGACAATCGGCGACGACGAAATCGATATCGTTGCGAATGCCAAGCTCCAACAACACCGTCGCTGCGCCCATGCTTTCGCCGTGTAACGCCAACAAGGCATCCTTGCCAAAGATACTGCGAGTGTAGTCGAGAACCGTACTGAGGTCGTGACGCTCCTTGTCACCAACCGTTGTGTGGGTGCCATCCGACAACCCGAAGTAGGCGTGGTCGTAAATTACAACGTTGTACCCCTTGGCGTAAAATATATTGGCGTATTTTAACGAGTTTATTCTGTTCCAGGTGTGGCCGTGACATATTACCGCCACCTTTGGGCGGTCGGATTTAGCGTCGTTGTAGATAACTTCGCCATGCAGCTTACCTTGTATGCCGTCTAGCTCGAATGGTTGACGTTTCCACACTTGGTCATAATCGGTAAAGTCCCAGTTTTCGTACTTTTGCTGCCAATCGCGCGCTTCGTCGAGAGTGTGAGCGACCGGTCTTGTTGCAGATTTCAACGTGCCCATCGCAATAACAAAAGCCACAAGTAAATACAGCAGACACAGTCCGCCTGCCACTATCAATACAATCCAGTACCAATCCATAGTTTATTTCTCCGTTAATATCGTTCCCGTTTGACAAGTTGTTGCCAACAGGTAAACGTCATTTGCAACCTGACTTGGCGTGTATGCGCTGACGTTATGTTTTGCACAAAATGCGTCAATATCCTGCGCCGTCAAGTGCTTACACATGTCCGTCATAACTATCGGCGGACACACACAGTTAACGGTTATATTAGCAGGCTTTAGTTCCTCCGCCAAGCTTTTGGTAAGTCCTACAATAGCAAACTTACTCATGCTGTACACGCTTTCGCAACTGGCGCCCTCTACTCCCCATATTGACGATACGTTGACAATGGATGTGCGTACGCTCCTTGTAAGCAGAGGCAACGCGTGTTGACAACACAAAAAAGCCGATCTTGCATTGGTGTTCATCACGTTGTCGAACTCCTGTACAGTTACGTCCTGCAACTGCTTAGTGAGGGATACTCCCGCGTTATTTACAAGTACGTCCAACTTTTTGAAATACTTGGCAACCCACTCAAACATTTCCTTTACCTGCCGTGGGTCGGATACGTCCGCACAGTACAAATGAACGTCACCGCCATTTGCAACTAAGGTTTGCTTGAGTTCTTCCGCTTGAACCCGACTGCTATGGTAATTGACGATAACAGTATATTGATGTTGAACGAATTTTTTGACCGTTTCCGCGCCTATTCCGCGCGCTCCGCCTGTAATCAACGCGATTTTCATACATAGATTTTAGCATATTGTACATTTTTTTGCAACATGGCAACTTATGGTAAAAAATAAAAAAATATTTAATAAAATAAGGACACTTTGTTTTTAAACATTGTGTCCTTTTATTTGCAAATGTTATCAGTTATATGCCAAGCTTTCCCATTCGGCTAACGTTTGTTCCAGTTCGGCGTTGACAACCTTTAACCGCTCCATAACTTGGGATAACTTAGTGTAGTCGGAGGTAATTTCCGGCAGCGTCATCTGCTCGTTAAGCTGTTCCACTTCCTTTTCCAATTGAGTAATACGCGCTTCAAGCTCTTTCAACTTTTTGGAGCGATTTACTTCTTCAGCACGTTGCTTTGCGTTGCGGTAAGTCGATTGAACAGTCTTAGTTACAGGTTTTAAAGGCTCTACAGGTGCTTTTTTGCGATTGATGAAGTCGTCGTAGTTACCTTCGTACAGCGTCAGGTTGCAATCCGCCAGTTCCGCAATTACGTTGGATATACTGTTGACAAAGTATCTGTCGTGCGAAACGTACAACAGCGTGCCAGTGTAGGCTTTAAGCGCTTCCTCGAGCGCTTCGCGACTGGGCAGGTCAAGGTGATTTGTAGGTTCGTCCAGTAACAGCAAATTGCAATCCTTTGCCATAATCATTGCTAGTCCAAGTTTAGCGCGCTCACCACCGCTAAGATCCCGCACGAGCTTATATACGTCGTCCGCACCTAGTGTTACCTGCGCCAACATACTTCGCACTTCCGTTTGACTCATACGCGTGTTGTCGAACCATAGTTGATCTATTACGCGAAGGTCGGATTGAAGATTGACGTTTTCCTGATCGTAGTAGCCCATGCGGACATTTTTACCAAATACGATCTTCCCGATGTCCTGCGGATTACAGGAGGCTATTCGCTTGATGAGCGTGGACTTACCCACGCCGTTCAATCCAAGTAGCGCAACCTTTTGCCCACGACGGATTTGCATTTGTCCGTCACGCAACAACTGCTTGCCGTCATATCCTAGCGTTAAACGCTGTATTGTCAACGGAAATTCCGACGGCTCGGTTGTGTATTCGAATGAGAACCTTGGCGGACGCTCATCGTTTTTGGGTGCGTCAAGGCGATCCATTTTGTTCAGTGTTTTTTCGCGCGACTTTGCCATGTCCGCAGTAGAAGCGCGCACCTTGTTGCGTTGTATGTAATCGGTTAACTTTTCAATTTCCCGCTGTTGTTTGTCGTATGTACGACGTTCGTTTTCCTGTCGCTCGGCTTTTAGAACCTTATACTTGCTGTAGTTACCCTTGTAAGCAATAACCGCTTGGTGCTGTACGTCCCAAATAGACGTACATAGCTTGTCAAGAAAATATCTATCGTGAGACACCACCAAAAGGGTGGATTTCGCATCCGTCAGGAACGTTTCCAACCAATCCAGCGTTTTGTAGTCAAGGTGATTGGTAGGTTCGTCCAATATCATCAGTTCGGGACGTTGCAACAGCAATTTACACAACGCGGCTTTTGTCTTTTCACCGCCGGAAAGGGTGGAAACTACTCTGTCGGAAAACTCCGTCATGCCCATGCCGTTGAGGACTGTTTTAACCTTGACTTCGCTTTGGTAAGCCTCAGTAACGTCCGCCTCTACCGTCAGACGGTTATATTTGTCGGCAAGCGCCTTGTATTCACTGCTGTCGAAGTTGCAAGCGGACATTTGCTCGGAAATGAGCTTAATCTGCTCGATAAGTTGAGTTTGATAAGCAAAAACGGACATCATTTCATCAAACAACGTATTTGTTGAAACAAAGTCGCAATTTTGCTTGAGGTAACCCATCGTCAAGCCGTTTTTGCGTAACACTTCGCCGTCAAATAACTGCAATTCGCCCGTAACACAACCAAGGAGCGTGCTTTTGCCCGCTCCATTTGCTCCGACTAGCCCAATGCTGTCTCCTTCGTTTATGTCAAGATTAACGTTTTTGAAAATTGTTACGTCGCCGTATCTGAATTCCGCCGACTTGATTTGTAGTATCATTTTATTATTTCGTTTCTTTGTTTGTTGCCTTTTTCTTGTGTGGCAAATTGGGCAATTTGCCTTTTAGCGGCTTTTCACGGTGAAATATCTTCATGCAAGCGTACAGTATAAATGGAGTTGCAAGGATCTCCACCAGTACAAGCAGTATTTGTTCGCGTTGCAGTTGAACGTACGACAACAGGTTGGCGAACGTTGGTACGCTTACACACAGTATTACAATTGCCCATATGCCAACGAACATTACGCCCTTCCACCTGTTGAAAGGTTGACATGCGTAGAACAACGCAAACAGTCCGCCGAATGTATATGTGAGGGTAACCATGGTGCTCAAAGTATCCTCGGGCGGTACAAGCGTAACGTCGGTTGCGTGCAATACGTACAACACGGCAGTTGTAATGATAAACGTAATGGAAGCCGGCAAACAACGCTTGAGAACATTTGCAAAGAAATTACCCTTGATAAGCTTTTCGTTGGGTTGAAGCGCAAGTAACGTTGTGGGCAATGCCACTACTACCCAGTCCATTAGTGTTACACGCAAGTTGGTTAAAGGCGTTTGCATGGTACGTTTAAACCCGAAATGTAGCAGTATCAGCAAAATGTTGATAACTATTACGTAAACGGTTTTCATAAAGTACATCGACGTTGCGCTTTGAATATTGTTGACAACGCGACGACCTTCCGCAACTACCTTGGGAAGATTGCTAAAACTGTCGTCCATAAGGATTAAGTGCGAAACTTGTCGCGCAGCGTCACATCCGCCTGCAAGGGATATGGAGCAATCGGACTCCTTCATTGCAAGTATATCGTTTACTCCGTCACCTGTCATTGCAACGGTACAGCCCGCCGCTTTCAACGCCTTGACGAGAATTGCCTTTTGATCGGGCGAAACCCTGCCAAATACAGTGTACTTTGTCGCGGCATCGCGCACTTCTTCTTCCGTCAAGCCGTCAAGGTTGATGTAGTTTTCGGCGTTTTCCACACCGACACGTAGCGCAATACTGGATACTGCCGACGGATTGTCGCCGGAAATTACCTTGATTTGTACGTCGTTTTTCTTGAACCACTCTATCGTGTCCTTGGCGTCACTACGAATGTGATCCTCAATTACGATAACTGCAATAGGCCTACGTGTTTGCGGCAATGTGTCATTATATATTGATGTAGCCGAGTGAGCAAGTAACAATACGCGCAGACCTTGTGCGGCGTACTTATTTACCAAGTCGGTTACACGTTCGTTGGGTGTTTTAAGCACAAATTCGGGCGCACCGAGAATGTACGTTCCGTTATTTTTGAAAGACACCGCCGACAACTTCCTTTCTGACGAAAACGGAATGATTACAGAAGCTTCCAGTGCAGGTTTTTTGGGTGAACCGAAGTATTTTTTGAGCGCTTTGCTGGTCATGTTATCCGCCTTCAAAGCGGTGTTTATGCTAGACATGATTTCGCGCAAAGTGTAGCTTGCACTGGTTTGTTGACGCAAATCGATACTCTCAATTACGCGCATAGAGCCGTCGGTAATCGTGCCCGTCTTGTCCAGACACAGCGTGTCAACACGCGCAAGCATCTCGATACAGTACAGTTCCTGCACCATAGTATTGTTGCGAGCAAGTCGTAAAAACGACGCCGCCAGCGCAATACTCGTTAGCAAAAACGGACCGGCGGGTATCATGGAAATAATAGAACCCGCAGTTGTCGTAAGCGCTTGTTTGTTGAGGTTTACTAAGGAAAAATTAGACCAATCGCTTGCTCCCACCGCTTCGGCATTGAGCATATACAGACAAATTGTCATCGGAACAATGACGATTGCTACGAAATAAAGTATTCCGTGCAGCGCCTTTAGCATCTGCGAACGGGGTTTTTGATACTGACGCGCGCGGCCTGTAAGCTTTGCGACATAGTTGAACTTGCCTATTGCAACGACCTGAGCGGTACAGCTACCCGACAGCACAAAGCTACCCGCGTATAGAACATCGCCCTTCCGCTTAACAACGGCGTCGCTTTCGCCCGTCAATATTGCTTCGTTTACTTCGACAAATCCGTCAAGTACAACGCAATCCGCGGAAATCTGCTCTCCTCCGCCAACGTAAACGATATCGTCCAGTACAAGCTCGTTTACCGATCCGTCCACCGTTTTACCGTTACGCAGTATTTTGATATGTGGCTCGGTTATCAGGTTGAGTTTGTCAAGCGTTAACTTGGACTTGATTTCCTGCACTATTGCAATAGCCGTGTTGGCTACCACAACGGGTACAAAAGTACACTGTCCTACAAGACCGTAAATGCACAGCACTACGGTAATGATAATGTACACAACATTGAAGAAGGTAAAGATATTAGACAAAATAATGCCTAGGATACTTTTACCTTTCTTGTTAGTGTCAACGTTAACCAACCCCTGCTCGAAACGCTTGCCCACCTGCTCGGTAGTCAAACCTGTTTCCATAGACGGATTGAAGCGTTCCACAGCGTCCAAGTCGCTTGGAAGACGTACACGTTTGTAAAGTTTTGCTTTGAGTTGTTCCATACTAATTTATTTTGTTAAAGTTTCCTGCCCTGTATTCGTAAATTTCGTCGTAGCCTTGCTCGCGAAGCTGCTTTATCTGATAAGAGAAATTTTTAATCTTTTTGAGTACGGTTACGTTCTTTTTCTTACGTTCCACCCTGCAAGCATCCATAACCTTGACGATATCAGCTTTGTCAAGATACTTGTCCACCAATACGGCGCAACCCTTGGAAACGTTGGGTTTTACGCCGCGTTCGGCAAGCAAAAGCGCAATGCGCTCGAATCCTATCGAAAAACCGCACGCAGGAACGTCGTTACCGGTAATACGACCAATCATCTTGTCATATCTGCCACCGCCTGCAATTGAACTGTTGAGTCCGTCCACGCTTACTTCATATATTGTTCCCGTGTAGTATCCCATACCGCGCACCAACGTGACGTCGAATACAATCTTACCGTTTCGTACGGTCTGGTTGGTGATGTACAAGATATCACTGAGATTTTGTTTAACTTCGGTTGGTAGAAAGTTACCCAGCTCCTGCACGCAGGTTGCCAATGGGTTATCGGAAGATGTGATACGACTTATCACATTGATAAATTCCACCGCTTTACCGGGGGCAATTTGCTCTATTTCTTCCATAACGCCCGTTACGCCTATCTTGTCCAGCTTGTCCAATGCAATAAATACCGATTGTTTAAGGTCGTCGGGTATTTTGCAACGTTCAGCCAACGCGTTCAACAGACGTCTATCAGATACGCGCACCGTAACGTCGTTAAACCCAAGATTGTTGAGTGCTTGCATGGTTGCGGAAATAAGTTCCACTTCCGCAAGGTAACTTTCCTCGCCAATGACGTCGATATCGCACTGAACAAACTGACGGAACCGACCGCGTTGAGGACGATCGGCACGCCAAACGTTATCCATCTGAATGGACTTGAATACACTTGGCAGTTGTCCGATATTGTTGGCGTAAAAGCGCGCTAAAGGTACAGTCAAGTCGTAACGCAATCCCAAGTCGCACAGCTCAGCAGTTTCAACAGAGTTTTCCAACTTTTCGCCACGTTTTAAAATCTTGAAAATAAGTTTTTCGTTGTCACCGCCCTGCTTGCTTGTCAGTAGTTCGATATTTTCCACAGCGGGGGTTTCTATTCGTGTGAAGCCATAGCTTTCGTATGTCTTTTGTATTGTTGCCAAAATTTGCTGTCTCAATGCAAATTCACTGGGCAAAAAATCTCTCATGCCCTTGGCCGGTGTTTTTGGTAACATTTTGTCTCCTGTTAGATAATGTATTTAGTGTCGTCGGGCTTGGCGTTCTTGATTTCTTGCGCCTTGGATTCGTAGCCCTTGCGTCCGAACAGCGCATAGGTAGCGTTTTTGCCACCTTCTACGCCCGGTTGATTGTAAACGTCAATGTCGAACATTGCGCCTGCGTATGCGGTTTGAAGTTCCATAAGATACAGTAGCGCGCCAATATGGAACTCGTCTATAGCCTCAAGGTATATTGTGTAATTTGCACGATGCTGCTGAACAAGATTGTAACGCGTAGCGTACAGCTCGTTGTTCATAAGCTCGCCTAAACTGTGTCCGCATAGGAAGTTTACGTCGGGGTATTCCTCGCAACCGTTGGGGATATTCATTTCGCTTCTGAACTGTCCAACTTCAATGAAGGTAATAACCTTGTCGTACGGACCTTCGTTGAAAAGCTGTACCTGACTGTGTTGGTCGGTAACGCCAAGCGCCTTAACGGGCGTTTGTCCGACGTTTACCTTGTTACCGTCGTTGTCAACTTCCTTACCGAGTGACTCCGCCCATAGTTGAGCGTACCAGTCGGCAATGTACTTGAGGCTATCTGCATATGGCATAATAACGCCAATGTTTTTGCCACTTTTGATGGAAATATACTGCAACGTTGCAATGGCAAGAGCAGGGTTGCGCCACATATCGTTTGTCTTGCATTTCCTGTCCATGTCTCTTGCGCCGCGAAGCATTTCGGCAATGTCGATACCCACGACTGCTGCAGGCAACAGTCCTACGGGCGACAGTTCGGAAAACCGTCCTCCAACTCCTTCGGGGATGTAGAAAGTTTCGATATTGTTATCCTTGGCAATCTTGATGAGGTTGCCCTTGTATTCGCTCGTCGTAGCAATAATATGTTCGCTAGCCTTATCGCCAAGCTTTGCCTTGAGCATATCCATAACAATGAGGTACTGGCTCATTGTTTCGCTCGTTGCGCCCGACTTAGTGATGACGTTAAATACGGTCTTTTCGATGTCGATTACGTCGAAAAGAGCATTCATCTTTTCGGGGTCAACGTTGTCTATTACGTAAAACTTCGGTCCCTTGCGTACCTTCTTGGGAAGCTCATTGTAGTATAAATGCTTGAGCGCGGTAAATACTGCAATAGGGCCAAGAGCGGAACCGCCGATTCCCAACACAACGAAGCTGTCGCAAGTCTTCCTGATACGCTTTGCCGTTGCATTGATAAGTTTAACAACTTCCTTTTGATTGTAGGGACTGTCCATCCAGCCTTGCATGCCCTTGCCACGTCCCTCCTCCACTTTTGCATGCGCAAATTGCGCCAAAGTAGTATGAGAGGAGTACTCGATTTCGGAAATACCTTGCTCTCCGATTGTGTGTTTCATCATGTTGTTGTAGTTTAGTCTGATACTCATTGTTAGCTTCCTTCTTCCTAAGTTTATAATTATGCCGTGTGCGGCAAATATGTACGACTTGAGGTTTCATTGTGTATTTTGACACAAATTCCTAGCGTATATTCTAGCACAAGTTACTGTACTTGTGTACTGTTAGAATATAAAAAAATTTAAATAAATATATAAATAACAAAATCCGTTAAAATTTCCAGACTTTTTTGTTGCTTTTTGTCTCAAATCCGTATTGAAATATGCGCGTGTTTGTTGTAAAATAAAGTGTAAGAGTGCACAGTTACTTTATTTAAAAGTAGTTATCGCACGCTCAAATACGCTTGCCAAACAAATTAAACGCGAGGTGAACATGAAAAACAGGTGGTATAAGGAGGCAATATTTTATCAAATATATCCGCGCAGTTTCAAGGACAGCAACGGCGATGGAATAGGCGATATAAAAGGAATAATTTCCCAAATCGACTATCTGGTGGATTTGGGTATTGACGCAATATGGTTTTCGCCACTGTACGCCAGCCCTAACGCCGACTACGGGTACGACATTTCCGACTACAAGGCAATAAATCCCGAATACGGCACAATGGAAGACTTCGACGAAATGGTAAAGCTCCTTCATGAACGCGGTATCAAGGTAATAATGGACCTTGTAATCAATCACACCAGTGACAAACACGAGTGGTTTGTACAGTCACGCAGTAGTCGCGACAACGAGTACCGCGATTACTACTATTGGGCGGATGGCAAAGGCAAAGACGGCAAACGCCCGCCCAACAACTGGACCAGCTTCTTCCTCGGTCGAGCTTGGCAATACGACGAAACAACAAAACAATGGTATTTGCATCTATTTGACAAAAACCAACCGGATTTAAACTACTCCAATCCAAAGGTAATGAATGAGATACAGGATATACTACACTTTTGGCTTAAGAAAGGAGTTGATGGATTCCGTTGCGACGTAATTACGTTGTTGAGTAAAACGGCAGGCTTGCCAAACGGTTTCCCCAAGATTGCACTCGTCGGCTCAGAGCACTACATTGACGGACCGCGAATGGAGCAATATTTAGGACAGTTGCAGGAAGTACTGAGTCAGTACGATGCTTTTACTGTGGGCGAAAGCGTATTTATCAACGTACCTAAAGCCTTACGCTACACCACCGAAGGGAACGAATATTTGAATACGGTTTTCGCTTTCGATCACATTTCGGCAGATAATTACTTTGGGGTAAAGCAGTTAACACGCAAGTTCAACTTGCGTCACTTAAAAAACAGCATACGCGCTTGGCAACAGGGCTTATACGGCAAAGGTTGGAATACACTGTTTTGGGAGAATCACGATCAGGCGCGCATAGTAGGTCGTTACTGCTCGGCAACTACAAATCGAGTTGAAGGCGCTAAAATGTTGGCAACGGTGATGATGACGCTAAGCGGAACACCGTTCATTTATCAAGGACAGGAATTCGGCACTACTTCCGCCTGCATGACAAACCTCGACGACTACCGCGACGTGGAAAGTTTCCGTAGCTACAACACGCTACGGAAGATATTCGGCAAAAAGGGCGCAATGAAACGCATATCCTACTGCTCCCGCGACAACGCACGTACACCAATGCAGTGGGATAATACCCCTAACGCCGGTTTTACCGATGGAGCCGAAACATGGTTGAAAGTAAATCCAAATTATACACAAATAAATGCAAAGCAAGCAGTAGAAGACGAAAAGTCGGTACTTCAGTTCTATAAGAAGCTAATTGCACTACGCAAAAGCGACAAAGCATTTGTGTACGGAACGTACGTTGATTACTTTAGTAACAGTCGCAAGATATGGGCGTACAAGCGTGAAAGCGAATACGGAACACTATTCGTAGTATGTAACTTTGCAAATAAATCCGTAAACTTTACACCGCCGAAAGAACTTGCAAATACCGACCTATATAAACTGATTATATCCAACTACGATGATTCACCCATCGCGTTAAGCAAGACAAAACTTCGTCCTTACGAGGCAATCGTTTACAAATTGAATAAGTGATATAAACGGCAACTCATCACATCACTTTTCGTAAAATACTCCTTACAAGACAAAAGCAGATAGACTTCAGTTCTATCTGCTTTTTGTATATTATAAGCTATTTTATAACACAACACCAACATAATTCGATATTATGTCTAAAATAGTATTACATGAATTAGATGATTTTATGGCAATTTGTCATAAAAATAGGATTTTTATCCAATAGTCTGCTATTGCGTTGATAGCAAGCTTTTCATGTAATCATCGGGTGGACTTTCGACGTAGCTTACGTAAGGCAAGTCGCTATTGTCCAGCGGATACACTTTTACCGTGAGCTTTCTTGTCTGCCCATTGTACACAACACAGTTAAAAACGAACGTCGGGGCGTAACCTTCCTTTTCGATGATTACCGTGATCGTTCCCCATTCCGTTATTTTACTGTCGTAGCAGTTGGAGTACTTGGCAAGTTCTATCGACGGCGAAATTCCCTTGTTGTCCGTATAAAAAGTCTGTGCGCCAATCGTAATCTTGGCGTTATGTATCGGCGTATCATTCAAATCCACCACCGCAACTTTGACGTACGTATCCGTTGCCGCCACAGTTACGTTATTTGCCTTGTCCACAGCAGATAGAATCACTATCATCATTGCGAGTATTGACAGCGCTATCGCCACACCTTTCAACGTTGCTTTCATATATTCATTATATGATCGGTAATCTACTGATATGTCACAACTTGCACTCCGTATATCTTGCAAGCAATCCTACTACACGGAAGACTTTTACATATTGCCTATCTTGTAATTAAAACAAAAAAAGGCTTTCCCGTAAATAGGTAAGCCTAACTTTAAGCTTTATGTATCGCTTTGATTTAAATAACTATTGTACGCCCCCAAAAACATCTTTTATTTACTACAGTAATTAACCACTTCTTGATAGGATTTAATACAGTTTTAAGTTGTTAGTTGCACTTCTGTCGTTCTTGGAGCAGCCCAGTTATTGACACCCGGAAAAATTGCTTGCGATTTCATTTTATATTCCTCGTTGACTTCTTATGTTTTTTATGGTAATCTTTCCGTATGAAAAGTATTTATGGAAAAATCATTATTTTAGCGTTATCTATCGGATTATGTTTTCTACCGACCGATATCGTTAGAGCAGGGTATAGTTACAATTTCACGTATCGAACATTTTTTTTAATAGCCCACACACACCAAGAAAATTTATTTAGTGCAACAATTATCTTCGATACATTACTAACTCTATTAAGTTTTGGCTTGGTTGTCACTTGCGTTTTGTATATAATAAATTCAACACGTGTCACACAAACAATATCTACGACATTCGTTGGAATAAATATATTATTGTGGCTAATCAGGATTTTTGTACCACTTAAGACTTTCGACGGCAACCGAAGCAGACCGAGTTTGCTTAGAATGTTCGACGGAAGGGACATTTGGTGTCTGTTGCTTTATTTTGCAGTTTTGCTTACACTACTCGTGCTGATAGTTGTTCCTTATATCAAAACTTCACATCACCCCTCTCGCGTTGAGCAACTCGAAGCTCGCGTAGCCGAACTGGAAAAGCAAATTCAGGACAATGACAAAGACTAACTACAAGAAGGGATAAATATGCCCTTCTTTTTACGTCGCCTGTTGTCCTTGCGCTTGCCCACCCATTTGTTGATGGATAAATTGTCACATTTTACATAAATATTTTGACTCCTACTTGCTTTTTTTGTTTGAGTAATGTATATTTAACACATGAAATCGTTTTTTACTGTAAAAAGAATTGCTTATCTTGCAATTGTTTTCATAACTTTAATGACATTGGTTGCTCTTCTCATTGTTCCAATTGGAAGTAGAAGTGACAGTTGTTTTGTATATTCAACTTATAGTAAAATTTTTGGCACATATCAGAACAGTTATCATAATATAAAAGATCGATTAGCAACACCGTTTTCCTTTGATTCTTTTGTCCTTGTAGCCCAAACCATTGTTTTCACACTCGTGGGAATAATTTTTCTCGTATTCCTCGCGCTGTTCATAGTTGAACTAACCAGAGCAGGGGCGTTCAAACGCCATCCACGCAGCCCATCCAAAGTCGAGCAACTCGAGAAACAAGTAGCTGAACTACAAAAGCAGGTGGACGAACTCAAAAACAAAGAATAACCGTAATAAAAAAGCAGGGACATTTCTGTCTCTGCTTTGTTTTTTTTGTTTAGCCGCTGAGCTGAACTTCATTATAGCAACAAAGTATTGCTAAGTTTATTGCGCTTTCAAGCCGCCGTCATTTATGTAGAGGATACCGATAGTATTAGCCCCGCAGTGGGTTGTAACCGTGCTTCCTGCTGTTGTTTCCAACACTTCGTCGAAGATACCCCATGATTTGACAATTTCCACAACTTCCTCAGCGATACCTTCGTCCATCTTGGTGTGAGTTACAAAGCAACGCTTTGGATCGGGGTTTGTCATGCCCTTCAAGATTGCTTCGCAGTACTTGGCTACGCAACGGCGATAGCGTCCCATAGGCTTGGATTCAACTCCTATAAGTCCGTTTTTCACTTCCAGACAGGGCTTTATTTGCAACAGGTTAGCGCCAAGATACGCCAAAGACGAACATCTGCCACCTTTGTACAAAAACTCCAACGTGTCAACAATAAATGACGACCTAGCAGCGTCGCAACGGCTAACCGAACGCTCGGCAATCTGACTTGCCGACATGCCTTGCTGCACCATATCGCATGCATCCAAAACAAGCAATCCTATACCGGTGGAAAGTTGACGACTATCCACTACGTAAACATTTTCATAGTCTCGGGAGGCAATTTCCGCGTTCGCGTAGGATGCGGACATATCTGCAGATATGGTAAAGTGTACTATTGCATCGAATCCTTCGCTCAAAATGCCTTGGTAAAACTCGGCGTACTCCTCCGTGCTACAAGCGCCCGTCTTGGGAAGTTTCTTCGTCGCAGCGTAGAAATCATAAATATCCTGCGGTTGAATTGTTATGCCGTCAAGACAGTCCTTATCGCCCAGTGATACGTGCAAGGGCATTATTGAAATATCGAATTTATCTATTAACTCTTGAGACAGATCGCAAGTGCTGTCTGCACTGATTTTTATTTTCATCGTATTCTCCGTTTAGTTTAATATTAGTTGTTAATAGCTTCATACCGCAACAGATTAAATCCATTACAATATGCCATTTAAAAGCTCTGCAATTTTTTGAAGATGAATAACCGTGTCGTTATACCTCAAAAGCGTATTTTTGTACGCAAGATATGCTATTTGCAAAATCTTGGGGTTTTTAAGATAGAGCGCGTTGACAAGATACTCCGAAACGGTGATAAACTCGTATTCTTCCCCGTGAGACAAGGTGAGCGAGCTGACAAATACGCGTATTTGCTCCATTTCAAGTAACACCTGCTCCAACACGACCGTTTCAATGTAAATCTTTTCCGCACTGAAAAAGCGCTCCGCCTGCTCGACGTACTCCACGTTTAAACTTTGCGGGTCAAGCGTGGACAAAATAGTTTCACCGGCTTTTTTGAAAGGTTTCAGCACTTGCTCGGCAAACTTGACGTAATTGAGGTCGTCGCTCGGCTCGTTGTAGTACTCCTTCAAAAAATCCAGTATATTGCGCCTTCCGCTATCTACTTCCGTAAGCAGGCATACCACAAACGCAAACAAGCGGTTGCGGTCTTGCGGTAGCTTCATGCGCGATTCCACCACGCCGTCACTACGCGTCCAGGTAACACGCGCACGGGAAAACTCCGTTGCGTACGACATCGTCTGTAACGTTTCGGAAAGCGTCTGACACAAAACTTTCGACGACGCTACGCACTTAAGCACTTGCGCGATGTGTTTGTCGATAAGTATCAGCTTACCTTCTATTAGTGTATTTACGCTATCGGTAAAATAGGCTATTTCGTTCGTGTTCATAAATTTTCCGCCAGTTTATATATATTGTATCACGTTTATGATGTTTTTGGAAGTATTTTTGTCAAAAACGTTTAAATCTCTTGTTATAAATTGGAATTTGTTGTATAATAATTTCCAGTCTGGTTGCGTATCATATGCGCAACTAAAGGAGTTGCAACTATGCAGGCAGGAATTACACAGGATAGCACACTAAATAAACTGATTCTGTTGTTCGTTTTCGACAAGATGGAAACGGCACTGACCGAATCAACCATTCTTGACCTGTGCAGTTACAAAAACAATTGGATAGACTTCACAAACTGCAAACAAACGCTGTATGACGTCGTTCAAAACGGGTTCGTTTACAAGAGCGTTCCCATGGGCGGCGGCGACGAGTTATACGACCTTACCGCGGAAGGCAGATGGTGTCTCAAAAACTTTTACACCCGTATTCCCAGCAGTGTTCGCCAATTGATTGCCGACGACATCAAGCACAAACGCATCGACTACCGCAGACATCAGGACTACGTAGCAACTTACGAAAAGTGTCCCGACGGCAGTTACGACGTTACACTCAAGATCGTCGAACCTACCAAGACAACACTAACGGTAAAGTTCAACGTTATGACGCGCAACATTGCCAAGTATATCGAGCGCACATGGGCGGAAAAAGCCCCGAGTATTTACAGCAAAATATCCGATACGCTCATTGACTGATTACATAACAGCAAAGGAAACCACAAAAAATGTGATTTCCTTTTTTATTTGTCACTAACACCACTGTATGGTAAGTGGAGACTAATTGAGTGCTACATCAATTGTTACTATATCGCTTAAATAATTTCAAGCAGACGTAGAAAAACAAAAAAGGAAGTTACCTTAACAGTACTTCCTCTCTTATTCGACTGGTGCGAGATGTGAGACTTGAACTCACACGGTCTCCCACACGCCCCTTAAACGTGCGCGTCTGCCCATTCCGCCAATCTCGCATTGCTATCATATAATAAAGGATAGTTACTTTTTTGTCAATCATTTTACTACAAAAAGTATAAAACTTGTGATATAATAATTTTGATATTTTGTGGAGTTCGTATGATAAAAGCGTGTATTTTTGATTTCGACGGAGTGATTGTTGACAGCGAAAAATACCACCACCTCGGATGGACGTGGGTAGCGGAAAAACTGGGCGTTGAACTGACGTACGAAGAATACGCCCCATTTAAAAGCGCAGGTCGCGCAAAAATTATCCCTTATCTTTTCCAAAAGGCAGGCAAAACGATGCAGGAAGGGGATTACGAACAATTTTGCATTGTTCGCGAAGAAAAGATTGCCGTAGCAATAGCAATGCTAAACGAAAGTGACGTCATGCCCGGCGTTGTGGACTATATTAAGTTGCTCAAGAGTAATGGTATAAAGGTTGCCGTTGCATCGGCAAGTGCATCCAGTAACAAAGTTGCTAAGCGCTTCGGTCTGTACGACTTATTTGACGTATTTGTGGACGGTCAGGACCAGCGCATGGCAAAACCCAATCCCGACATCTTCCTTTACACCGCTAAACTACTTGACGTAGAGCCGAATGAATGTGTCGTATTTGAAGATTCGATAAACGGAGTAATGGCAGCAAAAAATGCACAAATGAAATGCGTTGGCGTTCAAACTTACTTCACCGACAAAGCAGACAAAATCATTGACAGCTTCGTTGGCGCGGATTTAGCACTACTAAATTTTTAGGTGACATATGTACAACAAGATTGTTTTAGAAAGACCTTTGCGACAAAGGTTAAAAGTAGCATTGATAACATTACTCATATTTACCGTAGTGTTTGCGGTTAACCTATTGACACTGCGTTCGTTATCCGTTAAAAATTACAGCGGAGAGGTCATCGAAGTTACCGGCGAAATACAAGAAGTAAATTACCATGACGACGACAACGGCGTCGATATTGTAGTCAACGGAACGAAATATAATGCCAATCGTCTTGCGGCATATAACGGTGACTTGAACTTAGACGAGTTAAAAAATCAGACCGTTACACTGTACATTACCAAAACACAGGTTGGTAAAATCTCATGGGTTCTTGGACTAATGCAGGGCGATCAAGTACTTGCCGACTACAAGCAGGTAATCGAGCAAGGACGAGATGAAAACCGCAATACAATGATTGTATTTGGTGTATGCGCAGGCGTTTGCTTGGCTGCAGCATGCGGCGTGTACGTTTGGAGAATGCGCATATCCCCCACCAAGGAATACGACCTTGCGCAAAAATATGCCGAATATAACTTGGCGCGTCAACCGAGCTGTCCCGAATACAGGATATTTTTCATGTGTCTGCTGATATACACAATCGTCGTCATAGCTTGCATGACAACGATAGGCATTGTATGCGATAGCGTTGACAATGAGACGATTCCTGTGGCAATAGGAGTGTCACTCGGTGGAATAGCTCTGCTTTGCACCATCGGCATGCTGATAATTATTCCGTTGTGGATATTTAAAAAAGAACGTGAATTTTACGTGAGTAACTTTCCATTCGACTTTTCCGACGTTTCAAAGATCCCGATGCGCAAGAAGTTCAAAGAGCAACTTCAGGCTGAACTGAACACGGAACGCGAGCTACACCCGCACCGCTACGGCGACGGCGGAAACGGCTACACGGTTGAATTTAGCGAAACAGGGTTGAAAATTTACGACTTCGACGCGCTTTACAACGACGAAACACCCAATACCGAGGAGGTATTTGGAGTACAGGATACCGAGCGCGACGAAAGGCGCCTGCTGTGCGTCATGGACTATCAAACGCTTAATTTCGAGGCATTACCCTTTTACCGCAAAACAAATAAGCCAATGGCTGTCGTGATAAAGAGCAGGCTGAACGAATCGGATTTACCCGATGCACTTAAACCCAAAAGCGAAAATGAAAATGCAAACGACATACATATAATTTTCGACAGCAACTTGCTTGCAACGCTACGCCACTTCAACGTTCCCGTGGAAAACCTTGATTACATACTTGACAACAAAGAACAGCTGATTGCAGAAAACTGCGCAGGCAGAAAAAAAACAGGTTCCAAATAATTATACAACCTCTCCTTTCACAGGGGAGGTTTTTTACAGCCGATGCGAGGGTGTAAACGGTACAAAAAGTGTCAACAATAGTAGTCGAGGTAACAGAGTATGATTACAAACTTTTTGTATAAAAACATCCGTTGGCAATTCAACCAAAATCCATTTGCAAATTTGCTTGGCAAGTCCACCTGCGAACAGCAATTTTACGAGCAGTTGGAAAAGATAGCAAATACTTATTATCCCGAAACACGTCGCATTGACATGGTGAACGTGGAATTTTGTCTAAACAAAATTACCCTTGCGCGAGCAAAAAACTCTAGCGAAAAAGTGGCCTTGGGATATTGCAGAATATACTGGGCGCAGTACGTCCGACTCAAAACCTTATTTAACAAAAAATACATGTCTTTCCCCGCCAACGGAACAGCAACACGCGTGGAGGCTGTTGCAGAGTTGCTTGCAAAGTGCACGCAATTTGCTGTAGAAGACAAAACGCTTGACCGTATGTGTGCGCGCGCTACGGAAATTGTCCAGATGTCCGAACGGGAAGAAAGATACCTATCTGACGTTGTAGCACTGTACAAAACAAAGTACTACTGCGCGGCAACAATTGCCATTTTGGATAAATACGCCTATGGGGAAAGATATTTAGCTAAGTTTTTACGCCCCATTCTTTTAAAAAGCAACTACGCGGAAAATATAAAATATACCCAAACGGCATACTGCATAAAAGACCTTGCTACCGTCGTCAATTGCATGGGCGAATCGGTTGCAAAGTTAAATGACGTCTATACAAATGTCGATACAAGGTTATTTGTTTACGCCAACGGTCGCAACGTGTTCGATACCTTTTGCAAAAGCAGGTTCGGCGAGCGCACGGCGGAATTTAGCTCCACCACCAAGACCGTTGACGTTACAATGCGCTACTTCATTGCAGAACAAAAGGAAATACGCAACGTAACCGTTACCAACAAGGGTAGTCGAGCTCGTAAATTTACAGTTGAAATTCCGTTGAAGTACGCTGATCCAACACGTACGGCGACCTATTTCCACATGGATAACGCACTGTGCATTGCAGCTGACCTTTACAGTGCGCTGGCAATTGTCCATGACAACGCTACGATGGACTGTTACGGCGAACAGGCAAGATGCTTTGAAGTAAAAATCGACAGTAATTGTTCGTTCTCATTCGACGTAGTAACCATTTACGCACACGATACCCCCACCCTTGCGGATAAAATTGCCGAGCTTAACCGAGCGGGAAGCACCCGCAGTCCGTATCTGTGGGATAGCGCCTGTACAAGACAGAATACAAGCGATATAACGTTAAAATTATCACCCCATGGCTACGTTTTGCGTAAACCGCATAAGATTATGAGTCAACAACTCAACTATACCTATCAGTTGGGGAACAACGACGTTGCAACTTTTGTGGATAACGGAGGTAACTCCACTACCCTTGTAGATGGATTTGCATTCGGCGTAAAGGGCGAAAGCGTATATTCGGTGCGCAACGGATTGATAATCAAGTTAAACGATAATCACTTTCGACTGGACGCCGATACATTGCGGTACTCCCAAGGCGGTTCCGGTTGCAACCTGTATCACAACAAGGGCAAAGTATATGAAGTTACACACGCAAAACCGTGTAGAACATTGTTTTATTTTCCGTTAGAGAACAAAGCAACAGTAACCTACGATAACACCGCCAAAGTTTTTACCGTTACGGATAACGTACGAAAATACTTTGTCAAGTGTTGCGGTAACGTTGAAAGCTACACCACAAACGCGCTAGAATGCAGCGAAGAAAAATTGCGTTACAAATTAAGCTGCAACCTAGTCGCAGGTAATTGCTTAGCAATTTGTTTCGGCTCGTCAGTCGGCGTTAACGTGGAAATTATTTCCGCTTCGGAAACGCCTGTTTCTGCGCCCATCGTGCGGGAAAGCCTTGTATCCACTTACCTCAATTACGTAAACGACAAAAACGTTTTTTGCTTACGTAATCATCTCAAAAAACCCGACTGTCTGACCGTTGCCGCCATATGCTATACTAATCCGCAATACGTAAAAAATTATTTGGAAAAGATCTACACCTCGGCTACTTCAACGACCTACTACTATGACGCGCAAGGGCGTGCAAAGCAATACTACGACAAATTAACCTTTCCCCTTGCTGTCATTTACTATCTCAATTTGGTAGGCGAATTGCCACAAGAAATGGTTAAAACGGCAAATGGGATGTTATTTAGCGACAACTACGAAGGTAAAGAACTGTGCGTGAAAGCGTTGGCGCTAATCAAGGCTTGCCGAGTTGGCGGATTTGACAAGGTGCGCTGTTTGGTGGAATATAACCACCTCAAAAAACGCATAACCTCCGACAGTAAGCTTTACGCATACGCTCAGGCTATTGGCGCATTGCCACTATCCAATCCGTCCAAAGAACGACTAAAGGACCTGTGTAACAAGTACGATATTCCTAAAAGCTGGTACTACGTTTCCCAACTGGAAAATTTGTACGGGCTGAGTATATCTGCCGGTAAATTGCATATTGCTCCCAAGGTTACTGCGGAAAACGTTTTGGAACAATTTGCATTGAATATAAGCGGCAAACGTATTGACACCACTTTCGCCAAAGCAACCGTGCAATCGATGACGTTAAACGGTATTCAATGCTTTCAGCCCTTCTATCCGCAAAACTTGAAGAATACCGACAACCAACTTGTAGTCAGATATTAAACTCTTTTCTAAAATCTATTAACGTAAAACAACTCCCCTTACCATAAATAAGGGGAGCTTTTTATTTTTAAAAAATCGAAGGGTTGAGGCGGTTAGAAGCGAGCAAGACGAGGCAAACGAGCATTTTTGAGGGGAGTGTACTAAGCGTACATGACCCGATGAAATGCGAAGTTTAACAAAGTATTGCGAAGATTATAGCCGCATCAAACTATGTGGCGCAGGCTTGGCTTCATAAGATGCGGCACATAATCCAACAGTTCTTCCACAACCGTTAGTTGCGCTTTGAGTTGTTCATAGTCCTGCTGTTCTGCGTACGCCTGTCCTTCCGCGAAACGTAAGTTTATCTCGTAAACGTCGATATGGGGTAATAAAAGTTCACTTTTTTCTCGCAAATCCACCCACTTGTCGCGAAATTCATTGTATTCCTCCACCGTCAAGTTTTCGTTTTCGCACTTGACGATTATATCTTCACAGTCTTTTGCAAGTTTTTCGTAACTCCTGCTTAGCAACACTACCTCCAATACTCCGCAGGTAATTACTAACACCAACGCGATGAGTCCTGCCCAAATGTTTTTTGTCATTTGCGTGTTACCTCCACGTTTTTGAAATATATCGAACTGTTGCGCTTTTGCAATGTCATACGTTTGTTTTCGTCAATTGCAAGCAATATAACGTTTTTCAGTTTGACCTGTTCGTTTGTAAGTAGGCGCTCCAGTTCTTGCTTGTCAAATCCGTTTTCCTTGATGTTTTCCTCATTCCACTTGCCTTCTAACACAACGGGAATAGGCAACGTCTGTTGCTTGTCTTCCATGTTTTTATTTGCAACTACAGTCAGTTGACCGTTTGTTTCCATTATGCCGTAGGTAACTTCTTCCAGGGAAAAATACTCGGACGAACGCATTGACTGAAGCAGATCGTTAACGTGCATATTGAGGCTTTTCAGCGCTTTAACATCAATCCCATGTGCGTCTATTACCATAACGGGCTTACCGTTGATAACTCCTTGCATCTTTTCACTCTTGGACAACAGCAAGATAAATTGGTGAATGACAAACATCGTCAGGATTGCCACAATACCGAAGGTAATGGGAATGGATCTATCCGCCATGGGAATACATGCCAGTTCGGAAATAACCAGTGTTATTACCAGTTCAAACGGCTCCATTTCGCCAATTTGACGTTTGCCCATAAGTCTGAAAACAAACAACAGTACAGCGAACAATATTATCGCTCTAATAAATATTATTATCATGATGGTAGTTTGAGCAAATATCCGTTTTATATGCAGACATAAATATCGCAATATGGGGTGATTTATTTACATTATTTGCACTGCCTATTTTTGTTTACATTTAGCACCGTTTGTGGTATGCTATCGTTAGCAAAGTTGACGGCGCGCGTTAAGTGCTACGTTTAGGAAAAAGCGTGGACGAAAGTACATATATGTACTGCGGTGCGTCGTTCGGTCCGTTGCTTGCTACATATAAGTGGCTATATCACCCTTCGGACTGCTTTTGCAATACGCAAAAGGAGTTTTTTTATGAACAGAACATTTAAATTGACAAGCATTGCAATGCTGACAGCGCTATCCATTGTGACGAATATGTTCACGGTACCGCTATCCGGCAGCAATTCGATGTCTTTTACCATTGCAATTTGTTTCTTTACCGGGATATATTTCGGGATTTTGCCAGCTGCATTTGTGGGTTTTACCGGCGATCTTCTTGCGCACTTCATATATCCGCATGGACCTTACAACGTATTTATTGCGCTGTCAACCACACTGTTTGGCGTAATCTGCGCCTTAATATACAAGCTAAAGTTACCCAAGATTGTTAATCTCATTATAACTACTGTAATTTGCTACGTCGTGTGTCTGTGCGCTTTCAACACTTTTGGATTGTGGTTGCAAATCATTGTCGGCGCAAAAACAAGTCCTATCGGGACGTACGGTATTTACAGCGTGATAGATTTTGTTAGAATGGAAAAAGGCGGAATAAAAAAGAGCTTTTGGTTATACCTTGCAGGCAGGGCGCCTTGGTCTGCGATAAACATTGTAATTAACGCCGTGATTATTGCGGGATTGCAACAATCGGGAGTTATCGAAAAACTCATGGCAAAAGTACGCAGTATCGATGAAAACAAGGCGAAAGAAAAACAATCCTTGCAAAAAGATGACAATGCGTAAAACATTGAATTGTTGTTTATAACTATTGTCTATATGTCAACGTGCACAAAATCAACCTGTCCAAACCACTTCGCGACGCTGTTTGCTTGTTTTTGCGCCCCAGTTGTTAAAAACACGGTATCAGGCACGATGCTATTGTCGCTTAGCGGTTGAAAGTCACTGCAACACTCCACTATCATTGCTCCGTTAGCATACGGAGCAATTTTTTTGCTCAAAAGAGGAAAATGTGTACATCCCAAAATAACGGTATCAACGTTACAATTTGGCAACGTGTACAAAGCGGCATCTACCTCTCGGCTACACTCCAATGAGTCAACAGCGTTAGCCTCTACAAACGGTACAAAGCTACTACACGGAAACGCTACAGTAGCAATACCGTTTGCATTTAAAATACGTTGATATACTCCACTGTTCACGGTTGCATTTGTTGCAAGCAAAGCCACACATTTGTTTACGGTAATGTCCGCTACGCGCTTGCAGGTCGGAACAATTACGTCGTATATAGGCAAGTTGAATTGCTGTCGGATGTTATCCGCAAAACACGACGCAGTGTTACAAGCAATTACCACCGCCTGCGCGCGAGCGTCCTGTAAAAAACGCACAAGTTGCTGTACCCTGTTAAGTATCTGCTGTGGTGACTTGGTACCGTACGGACAGTAAGCGCTATCAGCAATATATACAAAATTGCAGGTTGGATAATCGTGCTGTAGTTGCTTGAGAATAGTCAATCCGCCTACACCGCTGTCAATAACGCCTATATACCCGGTAAAATATCTATTCATATTATTTTATATGAAAATAGTTTGCACTTAGTTATTTAAAAATAAAAAGCATAATAAAAGACATTAAAAATACTTGCGAATTTCGTTGATATAAAGTATAATAATTTAGCAATATGCGGATGTGGCGAAATTGGCAGACGCGCATGATTCAGGTTCATGTGAGAAATCATGCAGGTTCAAGTCCTGTCATCCGCACCAAAAAAACAGTAGCTCGAATCGTATCGACCTACTGTTTTTTTTTCGCTATAAAAAGCTAAATAGTCTTTCATTAAATTGCAGGCGTCAATCATCTTTAAGATCGCCACCACGACAAAGATTAGCAAGTTCAAAATCGGACTTATGCTGTTTTTTACCTTTGCCGAATATTTCATCGCGCCAAGTTTCCTTCCCTTCGATAATACGCACTTTATTTCCGCATTCATGGCAAGTGTACCAAGCCCAACCATCGAATTCGGTCATTATTTCGCCGCAGGTCTTACATGTAGGATAATTGCCTTCACCCAATCCGTAAACCTCGTCGTTGTTGTGATTGCCAGAGCTTGGCGCGAAATATGTATCATCACTGCCCACCGTCGGGGAAGCGGCAACGGAAGATTCAACTACAACGCCAATTTCAGCGGCAATCTTACCTTCGGTGATTAACCATTGCTTTGCTTTTTCACAGCGCAATTTTCTGCAATTTGAACACAAGGTTGCATCTGAATTGGAGAGTATTTTACCACAATCGACGCATATTCCTTTGATATTATCCGACACAGTGTCATTCTCGTACCCGCAAATGCGACAGACATGTTTTGATGAGCCTCTTTCAAAGTCCTCTTGATTGTTAAGATAGGTTCCACATTGATCACAGAACCAAAACACACAATCGTCCAAGAAATACTTTTCAGAAAAATGATATCCGCAATTATTACACTTCCACAGTGCCGATTGCTTGTTGAATACCATTTTCCCGTTTTTACAAGAAGGACAATACATCCACTTTTTGATATTGCGAATAAAAAAGTATGAAATCCGACTTCGTACACTGACGGGTTTATTTTTAGATTTTTTTCTCATCGGTTGCTTTACCTTTTCCATACATATTCCATCTTTAGCTTACTTAATTAACTAATGGGGTGTGTTTTGTGATATTTAAAAATTTATATACTGTGCTAAAATATTATTGCGCACTTGATTACTGTGTTACCATCCTTCTTGACGGAGAGGATGTCGTGGCGTTCGCATGACTGCTTGTGTACGGTGAGCGTATCCCCTTCGTAAGACTGATTGACGTAGCACACTTCGATTTCTCTTATCGGACGTTTTAATATTTCTTCAACAGTATAGGTATTAAATATAAAACGCAAATACTCTACGTTGTTGCAATGTTGACTGAAGTCAATATTTGTTGAACGCACCGTCACGGTTTCGACAATGGGTAGGTCGGTGTCGTCAATCTTGGCAAACTCGATTTTTCTTTGCGATGGTTCCACAACAAAGTTTTCGTTTACGCCAACTGTAGAGGTACGGCGGATTCGTCCCGTGGTAACGTCGAGAGCGCACATTTCGCAACTGGAATACGCAACCGGTTCGCCTTGCATATTTTTAATGGCAGTATCAACAACCAATTTCGCCGACGAAATATCGGAAATAAAACTTTCCACGTAAAAAATCTCACCCCAGTATAGTCCACCGAGTATTTCGATACGGTTTTTTGTAAACACCCAAAAGGCATTGTAAAGCCTTCTAACGGTTAATCCGTCTATTTTGAGTGCTCCCATGCCTTCGGTAATGGCTGTCTCCACCACACCGAACAATCCCATTGTAGATAGTTTGGCGTCGGCACCCACTTGCGTGCTGCCTACCATTTGTTGCTTTTTATATACCATAAATGCTCCTAATTTAATGTGAAATTGTTATTATATATTTTATTTATACTTGCCTCACGACGAGGCGTCCTCCAACGTTTCCAACAGAAAACTTACAGGGCGAAAGCCGTCGTTACAACTTATCAACGCGGATTTTTCATTCTTCATCCAACCGTCGTAGAAGTTTCCGCCGCCTTCGGCCAACACCTTGACAAAGGACGAAATGCTGTCCCAAGCACTGTCGCAAAAACCATTAGGTTTTTGTCCGTCATATGCTACAAAAACTTGACCCAGTTGCATATCACAGGCGTGTTCGATTGGGTTTTCGTATTGCGCAATCAGGTCGTCGTACCTCGCCATTTTCATAACTGTTATTTTTACTTTTTTCATCTTTTACAATCCCCCGATTTGCTCAAACGTAAACCCTTCGCACAAATCAATTTATAGTGTTACATAACAATTGTGTGCTTAAAAAACCTTTCCTGAAAGTTTACCTGTCGCTCTATTTCATCCTTGCTAAAAGAGCAGTTTTCGGGTGCTACGACCCACTTGTCTTCCACGTCGTTTTCTCGGTGGATAATGGCAATTACTTTGCCTGTAAATTCCTTTACGGCAACGTCAACGCCCAATATATACGCGTCCTGTTCTTCACCGTCACCTGCCATTACACCATTAACATAGCCGTAATTTATCGAGTAGTAAATATCTTTATGCTCGGGATGATAACTGCCTAACGGTCTATCAACGGTTACTTTGACAATTTTACCAATCATATACTTCGTTACAATATTTGAGGGGAAGAAACAAACACATGTTTCTTCCCCTATTATCTAAAGATTTATTTGTTTAAGGGTTTCATTGTGGGGAAGAGCAAAACATCCCTGATAGATTGATTGTCGGTAAACAACATTACCATACGGTCAATACCGATACCCAAACCGCCTGTAGGAGGCATACCGTACTCCAACGCGGTAACAAAATCCTCGTCCATCATTTGCGCTTCGTCATCGCCTTGAGCCTTCGCCTTAACTTGCGCCGCAAAGCGTTCGTATTGATCGATTGGGTCGTTCAATTCGGAAAAAGCGTTGCCCATTTCACTGCAATTGATAAAGAATTCAAAGCGTTCGGTAAGCCTTGGATCAGATGGCTTTTTCTTCGCCAATGGACTTACTTCCACCGGATAATCATAGATGAAGGTGGGTTGCACCAGTTCTTTTTCCACAAAAGTATCAAAGCACTCATACAGCGCATTACCCCAAGTTTGCTTGCCTGCGGGTAGCTCTATGCCCAACTTTTTACACTTGGCGACAGCCTGCTTTTCGTCCAGTTTATTGAAGTCGATTTTCGCGTACTTCTTGACGGCTTCAATCATGCTTAGCGACGTCCACTTGTCAAGGTCGATTGTTAATTCGCCGTATGGTAACTGGCGCGTGCCAAGCACCTTATCGGCAACGTAACAGAACATGCCTTGAGCAATTTCCATCATGCCGTGGAAGTCAGTATAGGCCTGATACAGCTCTATCGTCGTAAACTCGGGATTGTGCTTGAGGTCCATGCCCTCGTTGCGGAACTGTCTGCCGATTTCGTAAACGCGTTCAAAACCGCCTACGATAAGGCGCTTCAGGTGCAACTCCGTAGCGATACGCATGTACATATCGATATCCAACGTGTTGTGGTGGGTGATGAACGGACGCGCGTTGGCTCCACCCGCAATTGTGTTGAGTATCGGAGTTTCCACTTCAAGGTAGCCCAAGTTATCCAGATACTCGCGGATTGCCTTCATAATATGCGAACGAATAACGAAAGTACGTTTTACTTCGGGATTAGCTATAAGGTCAACGTAGCGTTGGCGGTATCTTGTTTCGATGTCCTTGAGACCGTGGAACTTTTCGGGCAGAGGCAACAATGACTTGGAAAGCAACTCTATACTCGTAAGTTTTACGGAAATTTCACCCATATGGGTGCGGAATACTTCACCTACACCGCCGATAATGTCGCCGATGTCCCATTGCTTGAAGGCTGCGTAAACATCCTCGCCCACTTCGTCGCGTTTGACGTACAGCTGTATTGTACCTTCGCCATCCAGTATGTGGCAAAAGCTCGCCTTGCCCATGATACGGCGGGACGTCATACGTCCTGCAACGGATACTATCATCGGCTCGTAATCTTCGCCCTCTGCGTGATCAACGTAACTGTCAAGTATTTGCTTACTCGAGTGCGTTTTGTCAAAACGGGTAATCTCGTAGGGGTTTTTGCCTTCTTCGACGAGCTTAGCCAATTTTTCACGGCGAATACGCAATATTTCATTTAGTTCCTGTTCTGCTACTGCTTCTGTTACTACAGTGGTCTTTTCTTCACTCATGTTTAAGTTTCCTTTGAAGTTTATCTGCTGACCTTGATTACCTTGATACTCTTAATCTTGCCGTTGGGCAAGGTAACTTGGACGATTTGTCCTTCCTGCGCACGGATAAGCGCACTTCCAACGGGAGATTCGTCACTGATACGACCAATCTTCAAGTCAGCCTCTGCCGTACCTACGATTGTGTAGGTCTTCTTCTCCTGTTCCTTGCCATCTACGATCTCGGCGCATGTGACGGTCGTTTCGTGGATGATCTTTGCCATACGTAGCTTTGCTTCGATTTCGGCAATTTCACCTTCCATTTCCGCCTGAGCCTTGCGTGCAGCATCATATTCGGCGTTTTCCGACAGGTCGCCAAAGCCTCTTGCCGTCTTGATTTCTTCGGCAATTTCGGCGCGACGTACCGATTTGAGATAATCCAGACGCGCTTCTAACTCCTTGCGACCGGCTTCTGTCAATTGAACTTCTGGCATTGTTAACTCCTTTTCGACTATGCCACACGAAACTTGAAAACTGCTTGCACCGTTAGGTTGCGGTTCGTGTGGCTAACAACCTAAAAACAACCTGATTTAGGTTGTTTCCAAGTTGAATTAGTCAATATAAATTTTAGTATAGATATTTTACTATAAAGATATAATTGTGTCAAGTAATTACTTGTCTTTGCCCTGTCCTGACAAACGGCGCGCCACTCGGTAAAAAAGCGGTTTTTTAAAGCGGACGGCGTTGAAGGGACATAGCTCCTGACAGCAATAACAACGAATACATTTCCTTTGCTTTACATGTGCCTTGTCCTTTTTGATGGTTATTGCCTTAGCGGGACAGTGAGTTGCGCACTTGCCGCATGCGCGACAGTTATTATCCATGGACACACGTTTAGTAAGGTGTTTTACTGCAAGCTTCTTTATCCACGGAGGAAGATTGAGAAATGAATCGGTCGAACTCGCAAGCGAGTAATCGAAGTCGGCAATGAAATTATTTTTCCAACTTTCGAAGTCGAAGTCGATATTGGAAAAATCTTTGTTCAACAGCCCACGGTTTACTGCAACCTGCAAGAGCGGCATATCAAGCGGATTGGCGAAAAGCGACACCGCAACAACGTCCAATGCATACGGGTCGGCAGACGCAAGTATTTGCCCTACAAACTTAGGCTTTCCGTTTGTAGGACCTTCTCCGTCCATACCCATGACACCGTCGATAATATGCAAGACGGTTTTGGGACGGGCGTACTGCTCGATGTCGCACAGCATGTTGCAAAAGTCGCCAAGGTCAGGGAAACGGCTGTGCATTTCCACCTTGACAAGTCCGGGGATAAGTCCGAAAAGATTTTTTACCGCGCCTGTGTATCCTGCGAAGGAATGCGTCTTAAACTTGGCAACGTTTATTACCACGTCGGCGTCAAGAAAGGCGCCGATGATATCGCAATTAGTGAGCACTTGGCCGTGATAGTCCACCGTCTGCGTTTCGAAATTTTTGTTGAGTTTGGCAGAGGTACGAGTTTCAACCTCTGTCAGTTTACACTTGTTATAAACGCCACTAAGCGCACCCTTGGTGTACAGACCTGCGCAACTGTCACCGACGGTTACATTTGGAGTCAATTTTTCCAACTGCTTGATGAGCGCAATCACCACTTCGGGATGAGTTGTTCCGCATTTGTCCGGTGACATCTCGCGCACCAGATTGACCTTGACAAACACCTTGGCGTTTGCAGGAACGTATTGCTCCAACCCGCCAAGCTGGCTAATGACGTCGTCCATTGCTTGAGCGACGTTACTCGGTTGATAATCGCAACACGCTTTTGCTACGACTTTTATTTGTTCCATTGTTGCTCCTCACATATTGTTAGCAAGTTGTTCGGCAAAGGTGAAAAATCCCTTGCAAGCGTTATGTACGTTGTTGCAGTACTCCTCAAAACCGTCCGTTAAACTGTCGGAAATACACTTGACCAACAGGCATGGCACGTTGTTGAAACGGCAAGCAAAGAGTATCCCTGCCGATTCCATATCGCAGATATCTGCGCCGAATTTAATGTTTAGGTCGGTTTTCCCCTCGACAGTGCCCACGAACTTGTCCGCAGAGGCGCATCGAACTGCGGGTAGATTGTTGAAATGCAACGCCTTGTTGAGCAAAGATTTGTCACACTGCACCGCCACATCATCAAAACAACCGTATTTACCGACAGGGAAACCGTCTGCAAGACTTACGTCCATATCGTAGTGAACGACGTCCTTAACATACACAAAGGACTGCACGGACGCTTTGGGCGTTAACGCGCCCACCACACCGAAGTTCAAGATACAATCCACGTTGTACTTGGTTATAAGCAATTGACAGGCGGCAGAGGCGGCAATTTCACCAACGCTTGGCGGACAGCACAACACAGCGCTGTGTTTGCCCAACATAAATTTATATAACGTAAATGCACCCACCGTTTCTTTTACAGCGTCCTCTTGCAAAAATGACGCCGCTTCCTTTTCCATTGCGGTAAAAATTCCGATTTTCATAACTACTTTTGTCCTAAAATAAAAATGGAGCGGGTAACGGGAATCGAACCCGTAACTACTGCTTGGGAAGCAGTCGTTTTACCACTAAACTATACCCGCACATATTGCATAATAATTTTTTAAATTTTGTTCCTGTAACAACCGCAGGTAACGGGAATACTCCGCTACGCTCCGTGGCGTTCGCCTACTTCGTAGGCTCGGCTGAGCGCCCCCGTAACTACCGCTTGGGAAGCACTTGTTATGCCATTAAACTATATCCGCGCTATTCAATTACTTGCGTTTATCCTTCTTTTCCACGACGGCTTCAAGATCGAGTACGTCGAAATCCACGCTCTCGACAAAGTCACGCGGCTTGAAACGTGTGTTGTTAAACATAACAAAATGATTGAAATTCACACGCGTTGCTATGGGCGTAGGAATATCTAACTGTCCGCAAATCTCTTGCAATACGGCGACAAATTCTTCCTCGTTGCTCATCGCTTCGTATTCGTACAACAGGCTGCGCGTAATTTTTTCTTCAATTATAGTTTTTGCCCACACTTTCATAACTTTTATTATTGTACCAAAAATACCGCGTTTTGCAAACAGTTTTGAAGTAAATAAAATATAATAGTTATTTTATGTAAATCAGTTTAAGCAATTTATCTGAAATTTACTATCCCACTGCTCAATTTGTGTGATATAATAAAAGAGAATAAACCTGCTTGCAATGGTTTGTGAGCGAGTAATTGCAACCAAAGCACTGAACTAATCTAAGTCAAATACATGGAAAACACATCGGCAAAGCTAAATTGTACTGACAATATTTATCCCACTGACAAGACGTTTGTATTCGTGGACGTGGAAACAGCCAACTTTGCAAACGACAGAATATGCGCCATAGGCTTGATATTGGTAAAAGACGGCAAAAGCACCGGCTACTACACGCTTATCAATCCGCAAACGCATATCACCTTTACCTACATTCACGGAATAAGCGACTGCGACGTTGTAAACGCACCGACGATTGATCAATATTGGCAGGTGATGTCGAAACTCATCCCTAGCGAATTTGTATTTGTTGCGCACAACTATCGCTTCGACTTGTCGGTAATGAAAAAGGATTTGGGCAGGTTCGGATACGAATTCAATCCCACAGAACTACTGGACACAATGTGGGTAGCAAGAGACGTACTGTACAATTCGCGAACGGTAAAGGGTGACTTACGACTTAACACACTGAGCGAACGCCTTGGAGTGCAACTCAACCACCACAACGCGGCAAGTGATATAATGGCGACCAAGGAAGTGTTGGAAAAGTTGCTTGTTCTTGGCAACAGGCGAATTGAAGAATTTATCAGGACAGGTAGGTGAACTACTGTGAAAAAAATAACATTACTAACGATAATACTGTTGATTGTATCACTCACGCTGTGCGCATGCGTCGAACACCCCGAAAAACCGCACGAGCACAGTTACGAAGCAGGTTGGACATACGACGAAACCAACCACTGGCACAAAGCAACATGTGAACATACCACCGCTGTGAAGGGAATGGCTCCTCACAGTTATAGCAACAACAAGTGTAGCGTATGCGATTACGAAAAGGAAGTAAAGCCGGATCCAATCCCTACTCCTTCCAAGTCGGCAGAAGAAGCCATTGCCGAATATCTGGTATCTCTTGGTGACAACTTCACCGTGTCGGCTACTGTAAAAATAACCTCCCCCGATAATCTTTTCCGAACGGAAGAACACAATTATAAGACGCTGTTAGACGGCAACAAAATATACGCAGATAACGATGGCGAACTGTACTACGTTGAGCAGGATGACGATGTGGTATATCTGTACAGTCTGGACAACGAAACCTGGCACAAAACAGTTGCTACAGATGAAGAATATGACGGTTCGATGGATATCGAAGAACAACTGAAAGAGGTTCTTGCAAACGTTGATTGGCAGTCGTACAATGAAGAAAAAGGTGTCGCCAAAGGAAGCGTTAAGCTAAACAACGTTGATTTTTGGATTGAATGTACGCTTGGCGAAAAAAACGCAACAATAACCATAGTCAGCATGCCGCTTCCTGTGATTGCGGCGACAATTAATATTTTTGATATCGGTACTACCACGGTTACTTTACCGGATAATTACGTTGACGACACCGTACCGCCGTCGATAGAACCGGATATTCCAAATGAAATGAAAAAGTCCCACGTTTAAAAGTGGGACGTTTTTTTATTGATTTAACCAAAAAATAAACTTATTTATTGTCAGATTTTTCGAAACCGTTTGCAAAAATTCTTGACTTTTGCTCGTAGTCGGCAACTAAATTCATATAATCGCCGGCAGAGTCTTTTTCCTTTTCGTCATCCTTCAACTTATCAAACGGAACAAGGCAGGGGTGAATCTTGGCTATGGTATCCCTTGGCAAACGCTCGCCATCTACTTCGGGTGATACCGTGTAGCCGTCACTGCGCATAAAGGCGTTCCAGCGGTTGTGTTCGTTGCGTATAAGCTCGTCCAGACTGCAATTTTTACACAACAGCGTCCTTGCCATCAAGTGCATTGCCTGTGCCATTGAGGAACGACGGTTGTATTCGTAGGTGTTGTACTGCTTTTCCATTTGTCGCCAGTCGTCATGAAGTTTAGCCATATCCTGTTGTTCATTAAATACGACAGCGCCTTGAATTGCCTCTGCCCAGTGCATGTGACACGCTAGCCCCACGCGTTCCAATTCAAGCTGCTCGATATTGCGCAGCGAATAGCTTGTATTGACATCGCCAATAAAACGAATATTATAGTCGCCGTCGCGAATGTCACTTTTGAGCAGTTTGCCGTGTTCCAGGTTTTCCGTCTTTTTGGTGTCGTACACTACCGTAAGTATGGGCGGCACCTTGAAGCCCTTATCCGCGTACGTTTTACCGAAAATTCTACGCAACTGTATGGAGGTGTCAATATTTGTTTTGTCGTCGCCCAGCGTTACGAATGCAATGGTAACATTAGGTATTTCGGCTATTTTGTCGGCAAATGAAGCCTCCTTGACGTCTATAGCTTTGTTGCAAAAGTCTATGTTGTAGTATGCTTCGCCTTGCGCTACCAATTCTTCGGAAACATTGTTGTACTGCACTAGCTCGGGCGCAATGCTGCGCACCTTATCCTCACATTTGGCAAGCTTATCAAAGACGTGAACGCGTAAACGGTAACCAGGCATCTGACAGTACCAACAGACGGTTTTGAGTAGCTCCGTACCGTACTGTCCTAAACCGACAATAAGCACGTCAATATATTTTGTTTGTCCTTCGGCTTTCGCTCTGCTAAAGATGAGAGGCGTTTTTTCATCAACCTCTACGTCTTTTTCCGAATCGGGCAAAGTCAATTGTAAATCGGACGACGATTGGCGTAACGCACTCCATATAAGATTGCGTTTTTCGTTGACGCGGCGCACCTTAATGTTAAATTCATCCCTACCGTCGCTTGACCTCGGCATAACCGAGTCGATAAGTATGCCGCTTTCGTCCGAATTTGCCAAGATAAAAATATGCGTTGTGTCGAAATTGTAGTGTTTTTTGCATTGGGCGATTAACTGCAACGCCTGACTGGTATTTTCATTTTCGTCGCGTGAAATGAGGTACAGCTTTCGGTATATTTGTTTCTTCGGAGATTTAAGGTAAACTTCCGTTATATCCTTTTGCAAGCAAATTGCGCCCAGTTCCTTGGCGGCATTTACGAGGTCGCCCTTTTCTTCTTCCAGCTTTTGCGTAACGCCTGCAAACACAATTACACGCTTTAAGCGCGTTTTTGTGCCATTACCAGCGCCTTTCTGTGCGTCTTCATCAATGTTAACGTAATTAGTAACTATATCCTTTGCCAGAGCAAGAGAGTTTGTGTTTAACTCCGAAAACACGTAAATCTTGTGTATTCGCGTGTTTTTGAAGTAGCGCCAATTTTCGTACAAACCTTTTACAAAGGACAACAGGAAGGCGGCGGTTAGCATGGGCGCAACAACAAAGTAAATTGCCACATATACCGTGTAGATATCTACCAACGCTTTGCTTAGTCCGTTTGCAGTATTGATTGTTTCAATCACGTTGTCGAAGCTGGCGTTGATAGTAAACAACTGCAAAACGTTTTGCGCAGACAGTAACGGCGTTCTTACAACAATCGCCCAAGTGCTATCCGCTTGCAGAATAGTTGCATATACTGGAAGATACACTACTAATGCCGCAACAAATACTCCCAAGACCAATAGGTGAAAGGAGGATATACCTGTGCGCTTTGCAAGTTTAACCTTATCCTTTTTGCCGATTTTTTTGTACAAAGATACTATGAAATTAGCAAAAGCTAGAACGGCGATCAAAAATGATACGCACAGACATATTGAACAGAATACAGTCAACATAGTATTACTCCTTAAAATAATTCATCGAGTAGTATATAGTAATCAATTTTGTCCCAATCGGGGGTTATACCGAGAACTGAGAAAAACATTTGATCGTCTAACTCTCCCAAGTACTCACCGCCATAACAACCGCGCAAATTGTCACGCAAAGAGCGATATAGCAGCGCTACATCCTGATATTTGTCGGCAACTCCACCACGCCCTACGTCTATTACCTTTGCAGATACTCCGTCAAAGAAAACATTGGGTAGGCAAAAGTCGCCGTGAGTAACTACAAGCTCTTCGCGCGGTTGATTGTCAACAAGCCACTTGAGCAGATGATATGGATCTTGAAAACGTCCGCTTGCTCCAAACGTCGAAGGATCGACATTATCAAGGGCTACGAGATTGTGCGTAACATTGTACTCGGCAAGTTTCAATTTGTATTTAAGCGACATATCCACCGGACAACTTGCAATATCTATACTCCACAACTTGCGTAATACACCGCTTGCAATTTCCATCAGTTTACTTGGATTGTTCATAAGCTCTCTGTCGCAAAGCATCTTTCCTTTACACTTGTCCATTAGTATAAAATCGGTATTATCCACAACCTCATGCACTATTACATCAGGAGCAAGCTTGCGTTCAGATAAAAACTTAAGCATTAACTGCTCATTTGTTGTTTCGTTCGATACATGCTGAACTTTCAAGACGGCGTTATCGTAAATGAAGACACCGGCAGAGGACATGCCGATACTGTCCGCTCTAAACGTTTGATTTCCTAACAGCTTTGCAATAGTCGAAGGTAAAAACATTTCTTTCATACAATATTACGTCATTAAATAATTGTTTTAGTAATTACCGGTTCGCATTCCACCAAACTTAAATTACTCTTATATTTTACAACACTATACTTGATATCGTCAAGTCAAACAAAAACGCCACCGCAATTTGTCAGTGACGCCTTCGTTTTTTTTAGTTATTTTCGTCATCCCGAGTTGAGCTGTCACATTTGGAAGGACAACTACTGCATTCGCTACAGCATGACGGTTTACTTTTGTTCTTTTTTCTTAATTTCGGTATGGATATCTTTATCTTGCCTTTGTTGTACAGTATGATGAGCGTTACTGCAGTTGCAACGACAGCAAGCCAAATAAACAACGTCCACCACCACGAGCCAATCGTGTACATTGCCGCGCCCGTAACGTAGCTTGTCACAAGCCAAAACACAATGGTCCAACCGAAGCGTTTTTTGCCTAGTTCGCTTCTTGCAGTTGTTACCGCGGCAAAGCAGGGAATAGTTGTCATATTAAACGCTATAAAGGACAGCAGCGCAGGTACTGTGATTTGCGTCAACTCAATCATTGCGTGAACGGCGTCAACACCGTCTTCCGCCATGATGTCCAAGCCACCAAGTCCCGCACCGGGATTGACGGCTATCAAACATGCGGCTAACGTTGCAAGCGTTGCGACAACGTTTTCCTTTGCAATAAGACCGGCAATTATCGCCACCACAAATACCCAACCGAATTTAATTTGACTGCCGAAGCCTAGCGGCGTAAACAACGGTTGCACCAGTTGCGCAAGTCCTGCAAGAATGCTGTCGTTGATTTGCGCGTCATCAAGGAATCCCCAACTGAAATTGAAGTGAGTCAGCACCCAAATAATCACAGTAGAAATGAGAATAACAGTAAACGCTTTTTTTATAAAGTGTTTCGCCTTATCCCACAGGTGTATCATCAGGTTTTTAAACTGAGGCGCATGATAGGCGGGTAGTTCCATAATAAACGGCGGAGTTTCGCCCTTTAAGGTCGTTCCTCGCATTATTAAAACGCTTAGGATTGCAATTACAACGCCCAATACGTACATCGAGTAGGTAATAACATCGGCGTTACCAATATTGGATATCGAAACTATACCGCCCGCTATTGCCGTTAAAATAGGCAACTTCGCTCCACATGCAAAAAACGGAATTACGCGCACGGTTGCAGTGCGCTCCCTGTCATCGGCAAGCGTACGGGTGTTAATCATTGCGGGAACGGAGCAACCGAACCCCATAATCATAGGCATAAACGCGCGACCCGACAGTCCGAAACGGCGCAAGAGTCTATCCAAAATAAATGCAATTCGGGCCATGTATCCGCTGTCTTCCAATATCGAGAAAAACAGGAAAAGCACAAGTATAGGGGGTAAGAATGACAGCACTGCTCCAACACCGTCGATGACGCCGTTGTTGATGAGTCCCACCAACCACGTCGGCATGCCGCTACCTTCAATCAGACCTTGTATCCAACCGAAAAGTTCCCCAACAAGCATATTGTTCCAAATGTTGTTGATGATTACGCCCGGCGAGAATATTGCACCATCGTATAAACATGCCAACCAACGTACGCCGTAGTTATCCAAGTCCAATCCCAGTTCCGCAAGCGTCGGTAATCCGAATATTGCGCCAAGATACAGGAAATCTTCCGAAAAGGTAAGGTGAAAGATTGCAAACAGTATCACAAGGAAAATCGGTATGCCTGCCCATTTGTTAGTCAGCACACGGTCGGCTTTGTCCGAACGCGTCATCTGAAATTTATGCTTACTTTTACGCGTGAGAGTAGGCGCAAAATGCTGCGTTATGTAATTGTACCTACCGTCAGCAATCAGCACCTCGAAATCGTTACCGAAAGAGCCGATTGTGTGCGTCCTTTTAAACTCATCGACCATTTCGAGCGTATCTTTGTGCATTTCCACTTCTATTTCGTCGCCTTCAACAAGTTTGATTGCGTGGAACAGCGGATTGGCAACTTTTTGTCCCGAAAGAGCAATTTTTACGTCGCCAATAAGGTGCGCAATGGGCGTTTCTTTCAAAACGGTTGTCCCTTTTCGTTCTTTTTGACTTTCGGCAAACGCCCTTTCCATAAGTTCGTGCAAACCAACTTCTTGTAGCGCGGAAATCTTTACAACGGGAACGCCGAGACGTTTTTCCAGTTCCTTGGCGTCAATACTGTCGCCTGTTTTTTCCACCGCGTCCATCATGTTGAGCGCAATAATAAGAGGAACGTCAATTTCCAATATCTGCGTTGTAAGGTAAAGATTACGAATGAGGTTAGTTGCGTCAACAATGTTGATTACGCAGTCGGGCTTTTCGTCCAGTATGTAATTGCGGGCAATTACCTCCTCAGGTGTGTAAGGTGACAACGAATAAATACCGGGTAAATCCACAATTGCCACGGGTTCGGCACACTTCTTGTAAACACCATCGCGCTTGTCAACTGTTACTCCCGGCCAATTGCCCACGTGAGCAGTCGAACCGGTTAGACTGTTAAATAGCGTTGTTTTGCCACAGTTAGGGTTACCTGCAAGAGCGAAATATTTCATTGCACTATCCCCCACATCTTTCCATTGTAACTAATTGCGCTTCCGTCGCACGTAAAGTCAGTTCGTACCCACGTACAGTTATTTCCAACGGATCGCCCAATGGAGCCTTTTTACGTAGCATTATCTCCGCACCGGGAGTGATTCCCATATCCAACAGACGACGTCTCATTTTTCCCTCGCCTGCGATATGACGCACTACACCATGTTCACCAATTGCAAATTGGTCTAATGTTTTTTGCATTTGTGTTACTCCTTGAATGTATTTGTATCAATCTGTGTCATAGACACAGTATTAACCTAAAAAATATGAAATTTATTTCATTTTCGCATTTATCTTAACACTAACATAGAATGATTGTCAAGCAAAATATGATACTTTTTTCACATTTTGCCTTGCTTTTTTTTATTTGGTACTGTATAATAAACACAAATATATAACTTCTTTTAGCAAAAGCAAGTAAAAAAAGGATATTGTAGTTTTATGGCGTCAAACATCCGCGTTCCGCAACAGGAGCGCAGTATTGAAAAGAAAAACAAAATAATACAAGCAGGTTACGAACTGTTTAGCGAAGTGGGCTACTACGGTACCAATACCGTAGAGATTGCCAAGCGCGCAGGCGTATCGACAGGTATTGTTTACGGATATTTCCAAGACAAAAGAGATATTCTCATTTGCGTGTTGGAAATATATATCGACAGGGTTTACGCACCACTTCACGCGATAATGGAAAACGCCGTTGTACCCGTGGATTTGCATGCGCTTGCGATGTCGGTTATCAACAAGACGATTGAACTGCACGAACAAAACGCCAAGTTGCACAACACGCTCCACTCCCTCGCCACCACCGACGAGGTTGTAAATGCCGAGTTCATATCACTTGAAAACAAGATTACCGAGCAAATGAGCGAGCAATTACACAAACTTGGTATAAACACCGACAACATTACGGAAAAGGTACACCTTGCCATGAACATCGTACAGTCCTTTGCGCACGAAATAGTATTCGACAGTCACAGCTACATCGCCTACGACAAAATGAAAGATATTGTATGTAAAATACTTGTGGAGTTGTTCAAATAATATCATCTTATCGACATACCGATATTTTATCAATTTGTATCTACTGTATGATAATATCTTCTTGAAAGAAATCAAGGAGATATTTAATTATGTCTATATCAACGCTAGAGGTATTTGGAAAAAGATTTCGCGAATTGGTTGATGCGAAAGGTATTTCAAAGACACAGTGCGCAAAGGAAATTGGAATATCATATAAAACGTTTGACGATATGTCCACATATGGTAAAGGCAAACGGATACGGATATTGTTGCGTTTAGTCAAATATTTCAACGTGTCATCAGACTATTTATTAGGATTGTCATACGACAAAACAATAAAAGGAACCAAGTAGGTTCCTTTCGTTATATTTGCGCTTAAATTACAGTCCCTCAGGCTCGTTCCTCGCTAGCTCCCCTTGCACAGAGGAGCTTTTTGTTGGTGGACATAATTTGTATATTTTAACATACTGCTTTATAGGACGCGCAGGTGTCCTGCGCAACTCCCAAGTCCGACCGCAACGGATTCACACTTGATAGCAAAAAGCGCAGCGGCTGCGTACAAGTGCCGTTGCGCGTGTGGTCGGGAAAAGACAAAAAAAATAACACCCCTGAGGGTGGAGTTGTAAGTTAGCTTGCTTCAGAATAGTAAGGATTGTTACACAGTGTGGGTTTCGCATTTGTTTTATGTGTTTATGCTCCACTTCTTAGTA
>JAFLVJ010000006.1 GCA_022508375.1 Clostridiales bacterium
GGCGTGTTATCTATACATGCTGCAAGCGACAAAACTATTAACGCAGACAACAGTATGCAAGTCATTATTTTGACAAATTTCATGTTAAAACCACCTTTCGAATCATCATAACACAAATATCAATTTAGCACAACTTATTTATTTTTGATTACATATAAAGCTTGTTTGTTTGTTCATTTCTGCTCAAAATATGGGCTATTTTTGCTTATTTGTCTTTTTACTGATCAAATTTTTGAAAGTATTGACATGATATGCTCACAATGCTAAGATTATTATGTATAATTATATATACTATATAAGGAGGCAAGATGAAATTCTGGCGATATTTTTTGCGAGGCGTTTGTTGTTTCTGCGCGTTGCTGTGCGCTCTGTGTTACGGAGCGGAAGTCATTGCGGGCGCAGGAGACTACAAGAACCTTGTAGATGACTTCCTTGGCGGAAGTAGCGCTTCGGCAGGCAGTGTGGATACGTACGCATTTCAATCCGACTACGATTCGCTTGAGGACATGCTTACGGCGCGCAAACAAATTGCGGAGCAAATTGCAGAAGAAGGCGTAGTGCTCCTCAAAAACGAAGAAATTGCAGAGGGCAAAACGTCCCTTCCCCTTCGTCAAAAGGGACAAAGCGGTCAAATTCGCGCAACGGTACTCGGTTCGCGCGCATATACCTACAAGGAAGACGGCGTAACCTTGCGCGATACGTCGCTCACCTTTTACGGCGGTATTACTGGTAGCAAAATATACGAGCAGACGGTAACGCTGAACGACGGTTCAACCTTACGCCTACCTGTCACTATGGACAGGGCGCTTGCTACTCAGGATATTATCATAAACCCCAATATGGTTAGTTTCTACTCCAATAAACCCTTCCCGACCATTCTTACAGGTAGTGAGGGTAGCGGAAACTCGGGTGCTGCGTATGCTGTCAATGAACCTGCAATTACCATCAACGACGTTGCAGAGCGTAACAGCTACAATGACGTTTGTTTCGTAGTTATCGGTCGGTGCAGTGGTGAAGGCAGAGATTACTTCCCCGGTGCTACGGGAGTATTTGCCAGCGACAGTCAAAAGAGCGCTATCGGACTTAGCGCCGAGGAGCTCAACCTGATTGCGGTAGCAAACGAAATATCCGACAACGTTGTGGTTGTTATCAACAGTGCGATTACTATGGAAATCGATGAATTGGCAAATGACGAACGCGTCGATTCCATAGTGTGGATAGGACTTCCCGGCAGTTACGGTCTTAACGGTGTTGCAAGGGTTTTAAGCGGCGAGGCTGCTCCTTCGGGACACCTGTCGGACACTTACGCAGTGGAAGCGAAAAACTCTCCCGCAGCGCAAAACTTTGGCGTTTATACGCAAACTAATACAAACGATTTGTTTACTTGGTCGAGAAGCTCGTCTTCGCGTACCGGTACGGACGACTCCCACTACGTAGTGCTTGCCGAGGGACTTTACACCGGTTACAGTTACTACGAAACTCGTTACTACGATACCGTTCTCGGTCAAGGTAATGCGTCTGCACCTGTTGGTGCTTCGGGTGGCGCGAGTAGCTGGGCGTACGAAAATGAAGTTACTTATCCGTTCGGCTATGGTATGAGTTATACAACTTTCGAACAGCAAATCGTTGCCAATTCCTTCCGCTACAACGGCGTTGACAAGACGGTATCGCTAAACGTTATCGTAACAAACGTGGGCGACTATCCCGCAAAGGACGTTGTACAGCTGTACGTTTCTACGCCATATACGGCTTACGACAAGGCAAACGGTGTGGAAAAACCCGCAATTCAACTTATTTCATTCGGTAAAACACAGACGCTTGCGCCCGGTGAGGAAGAGGAAATCGTACTTACCGCCGACATTAAATACTTCGCTTCCTACGACAAGACGGCAAGTCACGACGGTTTGACGGGCGGTTACATTATGGAGACGGGCGATTACTACTTTGCAATAGGTAATGGTGCACACGAAGCGGTTAACAATGTACTTGCTGCAAATGCAAGCGTTGACTCATCTAAGATTGTATCGCTAAACGGAGTAGCGCCCGATGCCGACAAGGCGTACGTGTGGTCGCTCGGTAGCGCCTCTGCCGAAACTGGCACGGACTTCAGCTTTAGTAACGGCGTGGATGTCACGTACTTCTCCCGTTCGGATAACGGCACGGTTATATCCAATCAGATGGCGGACGCCGATTACAACTATTTCAAAGAGGGTACAGTAACATACCTATCCCGTAGCGATTGGGCGGGTACCTTCCCCAAATCCTACACTTTCCTCGATGAGACGCCGGCAATGAAGAAATATCTCGACGACCATGTTTATGAATTCGGCACTTCCGGCACGACCAACGTAGAGTTCGGCGTGGACCACAGCGAGGAAGAGGATGAAAACGGAGTTCCTGCCGAGAACATGTCGCTAGCGGAACTTAAACTGGCAGCTTTTGACGACAATAGGTGGGATTACCTGCTTTCGCAGATTACATTTGACGAGGCGTGGATGTTCTCACCGTACGGCGGCTCGAGTTGTATTGCATTTACTTCGGTCAATGCGCCCGAGGTTTGGCAGATAGACGGTCCCAACGGTAACGTTACCCGCGGTTACGGCTCTAAGGCGCCCGAATCCGGCTATCTCGGAGTTTCCAAAACAAATCCCAATGCAGGTTACTACAGCGCGGATATGCCCTGTGCGCCCATGACTGCGGCAACGTTTAACCGTGAACTGCTGGAAGAACAGGGCAAGATTTACGGCGAGGACAACCTGTGGAGCCGCAATCCCATAATGTGGGCGCCCGGTATGAACTTGCACCGTACTCCCTTCAACTCGAGAAACCACGAGTACTACAGCGAAGACCCCATGCTGACAAACTTGCTCGGTACGGCGTTTGTGCGCGGCGGCGTGCAAAAAGGCTCTATCCTTGCGGCTAAGCACTTTGCTTTCAACACGCAGGAATCATTCCGTGAAGGTCTGGCTCAATTTATGGAGGAGCAATCGGCACGCGAACACGAGCTACGTGCTTTCCAAGGCTTGAGTGAGGACGTAGGCTACGTCAACGAAGCAGGAAACACTGTAAATGCGCTAGGACTTATGAGTTCGTTCTCACGTACAGGCGTATGCAACGTCAATGCGCACACAGGCGTTATTAAGAACATTCTCCGAAAGGAATGGGGCTTTAAAGGACTTATCTCTACCGACATGGTAGTTGGTGCCAATTATTCCAATCCGCAGGATAGCGTTGTTAACAACGTAACTTTCATGGCGACGTCCAATGCCGGCAACTTGCTCAACACGGCAGATTGGCAGGACTACAACAACAAGAGTAAAGTGCGCAACGATCCCAACATGGTCAACGCGCTGTACGACAACATGCATTACTACATGTATTCCATTGCAAACAGCATTGCGTTAAACGGTATCGCCCCCGGCGACGTTATACAAACGGGCGTGAAATCCTGGTGGGAGTACATGCTCATCGGTCTGGGAAGCGGTTTTGCCGCACTCACGTTTGTAGCAGGTAGTTTGCTTATCGTTGCCGACGTTCGCAACAAGGCTGCTGACGTTGGCGACAATAAAGATGAAACAAAGGAGGAACAACATGAGTAAGCGACAAATTAGAATCCCGTTTTTGGGACTAAGTATCTTGTCGGTATCGTGGATTTGCACGCTTGTGGCGTTTATTATGTCCTTTAAAGTGTACAAGATATTCGGCTATGCAACCAATAGATGGGCAGTGTTCCTTTCCTTTGCCGCTTTATGGTTGATAACGTTCCTCATGGTAAATTCGCTGTTTGCAGGGGAAAAACCATTTTGGGCGGATCTACTGTACGTGGCAGTTTGCGTGGCTTTAACGTTTGCGGCGATTTTGTTTATTCAACCTTGCCTTGCGCCTATGGGTATCTATTTCACCGTCGGCAACATGGGTGACGTCGAAGCTAACGCTGCGGGTGTGCCTCGCGCAATTGCAACAGTGGCTTTGTATATTGTAGCCCTTCTCGGCATGCTTATTGCAGCGTTTGTTCCGGCATTTATCGGTATCAGGAAAAAAGACGCCGTAAGTCCTGCTACTAACAAAGACGAGGTGGCGCTATGACAACTACTGCAAATAACAATTCCGAGAAATTCATGGGTAGATATATCAGTTCTATTGCCTACGCCATATTCGGCGTTGTAACGTTAATTATCTTCGGCGCGCTGATAATATGGAGCGCTCTCGGCGTAAAGGAAGGAGTTGTCAATATCTACGAAGTACCGCTTGAAATTACGGAACAAGTGGAAGTAGTTGACGGCGTAACGGTGACTAAGACCGTACAGACCGAGTATCTTGTAGGGCAAAAATTTAACCCCGATTGTATATCGCTCAATATAGGTTCGGATAAAAAGCCAGATTTGATTCCCGCTTCGGAGTGCGTAATAGACGCAGACTTTTCCAGCGGTGGAAACAAGCGTGTTACCATCACATACTCGCCTGACGCTTACACAAGCTACAAGGGATATCTCAACGTTTCCGTATATTTCGTGCGCGGACTTGAGGTAGTTACACAACCCACGAGCGTTGACGTTGCCGAAGACGGAAGTTTCACTTGTGACGATAATTTCAAGATTCTTGCGCATCTCAATACTATGCCGAGCGATACGGACAAGTTTGAGCCGGCAGGGGATAACACCGTTGTTCTTACGCCCGCAATGTACACGGCGTTGGCGGTGGAGAGCAAGCAAATCAGCAGTTACTACACAGGTTCGATTTATTGCGGAAACTTGACCTATTCGTTCAATTTCTTCAACGGCGCGGGACGTACATTCATTATCAACTCGGAAAGGAACATCGTAACCTACGAAAACACTAACGCAAACTCGTCTGCGACGTTGACCCTCATCGTTACGGACGCGCCCGACACCTACCAACACGAAAGCGTAGGTAACACTGTGGGATATTACATCTACACAAGTGAAAGCGGGCAAACAAGCGTACACGAGTTCGCCTATGAACTCACCGAAAAGCAGGAAATCTTTACTTCCGACGGCTTTAGCGAGGCGCATACGGGCGACGCTTATACGGCAACCTACGGAGGCCAAACGTTTACCACAACGTCTAACCTGTTCCAAAGCGCGGTAGTCAACGGTATTATTCTCCAAGACGGTCCGTATCTGTTTGTTGTGGAATCGGCGGACAGAACGTTGGAGTTCACCCGCGTAACAAACGATACTCCCCAACCGGGTCAAACCGTTCCGACACTCAAGGTGTATGTAACCTACTACGAATTCAACATGAGCACTGGTAGCGGCGTATCAACGGGATTTTACGTATATACCGACGCCAACGGAGCCAAATACAAGATTCCCTTCTACCTGCAGACGTGGGTGTGGGACTACGTACCTCTTTCGGCAGGTCACGCTACCGATCCCAATCAGCAGATTGTTGACTACTTAGAGGCGCAATACATTGGCGCAATTCACGCAGAGGTCAATATTTATTCAAGGTCGATGGGCTGGGTTAAAGACCATTTCAGGGCGGAGTTCACCGATATTCGGTACGCTGCCTACAACACCCACTAAAAGGAGGAGCGCATGAAAAAGTTTTTATCTATTACTATAGCTGTGCTGATTGCATTTTCCGCGCTTGTTTTACTTGTGGGTTGCAAGGATGAAAACAATACCCAACCTACGGAAAAAAGCGGACTTATCGGTACGTTCACCTATTCGGAATCAATTCGTACCAGCGAAATTGTAAGTGACAACCCATTCGAAAGCGCATTGCGTTTGTACGGTAGCGAGCAGGACGCTGCAAACGGAAATCTTTGGTGTGATGTTTATCCGTTTAACGGAATACAAGGCTCGCGAGTTAGCTACACCTACGACCAACGTCTTCAGCTTAAACGGGACTTTACCTATATATACCAATACACGATTACGTTGACCAACTCGGAGGATTGGGGAAACGATTTCGCCCGCATGACTATCGTTATGGAAGGTAATTACAGTTATCAGGATAGCGGTTCGGGCGTATATACAGTAACTCTTACCGATCCTTATGCGGGAACGCAGACGGTTTACGGCGCAACAGCAGTCAGACCGGGCGACGTTTACGGTTGGACAATCAATTCCTCCGCCACTTACGTTGAAGACGTAGTAGCAGAACTTTCGCAAAATGCCGACTACAGTTATAACCGCTACCTCAAGGGGCGCGACCTTGTAGTTAACAAGGAGGATAAGTCCGTTATCGACAACATCTTTTACCGTGACATAATGAACGATATCGCAGTTTACAGCGATTACACTTTTTGAAATAGAACAAGCTAAAAAGGGGAAAATATGGTGACAAAACGTTATTTAAAAACAACATTACTTGTCCTCTGCATAGTTGCGTTTGTGACGTCGGTCGCATTGTTGGGACTGTGTTTTGCAAGCGAAACAAATGCGGAGCAACAGGTATTTAAGGACGTAACCGTACGTGTTGACAACGGAATTCGTGTTGATTACACGGTAAATTTACCCGAAGGTTACACGGCGCCGTCGCTTCAAATCGAGCGAGGCAGTCAAACTGTTACGCTCACGTCCTACGTGAAAACAGCCGAAGGCATCGTATTTACTTACGGTGGCGTACGAGCGGCGGTTATGGATCAAGAAATCACAGCCACGCTTTATGCTAACAATGCAAGCGGCGAAAAGGTATCTGTGGAAGAAAATACCTTCACTGTTTCCGATTACTTTAATACGCTTTTGGCAAAGACTGCCGAGGAATCGGGCATTACGAACAATTTCGTATATCAGGCGCAACGTGCCTACGCTGCCAATATCCTTAACTTAGGTGAAAAAGCAACGGGTAACAGTTTGCTTTCTCTTTCGAGTGACGAACGCAAATTGATTGTATTTACCGACGAAAACAAATACAACGGTAGCGATTGGCCATTGCGTGACAGCCTTACGAAAATCGAAGGAACGGACGCTACAGGCTTTGCTTGGGTGGGACTGCCTGTTTTCGACTTGAATCAAGGTTTTTACCTTCGTTACAGTTTTACGGCAACCAACGCCATTGCAAGTGATCTTCGAGTAAAGATTGACTTGCAGGACAACACACACTGGACTATCCCTGTGCAGATCGGGGAGCAAAACGGTGTTCCCGTTTACGGCTTCGGTTACGGCGTTGACGCTACCGAATTTTGCTTCGACGCACAAGTAACGGTATATAGCGGCGATACTCCGATAAGTGCAACTATCGGCTACAGCATGAACCGCGCCCTTGCGTACGGCGCTACGTTTGGCGACAGAGATACTAGGGCGCTTGCAAGCGCGGCTTGGTCGTTAGGTAAGGCGGTAGTGTGGTACGAATACGCAGAGGAAATGGATTATGTTTTCCTGCCCAATATGACGGACAACGGAATATATGCAGGATTTATGTTCGACTACGTATATGACAGTAATCTTATGATTGCCGAAAGTATGGGTAAATCCAATCCCGCAATTTGGCTTAACGGAACGGGCTATTCCGCCGAGGAACTGTCCGATACAACCGTTGAAGACGGATATACTGTTGCTTACGAACAAGACCTATTCACAGTTACTCTTGACGGAGTTGGGGATGTTTCGGGTATTGTTGTTCCAAGTGGGGATTTGCGTATCGCGGTGAATGCCGACAGTTCTGTTTCGGGAGGCTTTTATCGCAACTGGGACGACAAAAACAGTCGCACCGTCAGTACTGTAGGCACAACGGAAAATATTACCATTGTCGGTAGCAACGGCTCAACGCTTACGGTTAACGGCAGGCTGTTAACTGACGGAAACGTCACAGTCGAGGGCAACGTTAACGTAGTTGTGGTAATTGACAAATCCGACATGAACGGTTTGGAAGCACATACGCTTACCGTTTCGGACGGTGCCAAATTGACGCTACGTTACGTTGGTACAGAGCCTGCGCGCAACGCAGGAATTCGCACAATTTCCGATATATCTGTTGTTGATGCGCAACTTGATATTAACAGTTTCATGTACGGAATACAGTTCGGCGGAGATCAAGACAACCGTGAAATTGACTTTACCGTTACAAACTCCGTAATTTCCATTGTAAGTGACGACTACGGTGTGACGGCGGTGGAAATCCCCGGTGCCGATTGGAACGGATGGCAAGCAACGCGTTGGACGGTTACGCTGGCTCTTAGCCAAGGCAGCAAGATGAATATCGACGGTGGACGTGGCACACGCTTTGTCAACATCGTACTCGGTAATGCAGCTCTCACAGTCAACGCAATATACAACGGTATCGGCGACGAATGGACTCCCGCTACGCTAACTACCACAAGCGGAAACTACGAAGTGGGAACGCTCACGGTTACGGTAGCCAACACAAATACGGGCGCGTACGCAATGGTTGCGAGCGCTATGGACTTGAACGGCGGTACAATTACCTTTGTTTCAGGCAATATGGAAGGCGTTTTAAAGACGACCAACCGCAGTGTATGGAACCTTGAAAACTGTGACGTATTTGTGAAAACGACCTCCGTCAGCAAACCCGTCACCGATTGGGAAGGTAACGTCAGTATTGCCCGTACCTGGGGTATTAACGCTCAGTCGGGTGGTGAACAAATCAACATCGACACGAGTGCGCGACTGATAGTGCAGGATTGTGACATCGCTTTTGCATGCTGGGTAGATACCGCATGGTCACCTGATCCGCCTGTTGCAGTCAAGGTACTTGGCTATTTACAAATAGATAACTTCTTTGTTCCGCAGTGGGATTGGGGACTTACGGCTCAGTTCTCAGACGGGGAAGGAAACCCTGTAAACATTATCTACACCAACCAACGTTTTGAATAATAGTAAAGGGATAAACAAAATGAAAAAAATCAGATTATTTGGATTGTTACTGCTGGTTATGATTCTTTGTCTGACGCTCACCGCGTGCGCTAAGAAACTTATCGGCATAACGTTAAATACCGATAACGTGAAAAAGGAATTTACCGTTGGCGATGCTTTCAGTTACGACGGACTCATCGTAACGGCACATTACAACCGTAACCGTTCGGAAGCTGTCAAGGATTTCACCGTATCGACGCCGGACATGGCAACTGCGGGCTCAAAGACGGTAACCGTCACCTACAGCGATATGACGGCTGACTATCAAATAACCGTGTCGGAACCTGTGGTAAAACCCGATCCCAACCACGTGTTGGATAGTATCACCATAAATACCGATAACGTGACGAAAACGTTTGCCGTAGGTGATACATTTACCTACGCAGGTCTTGTCGTTACGGGACATTTCCAAACAGAGCCTCTCACCGAGGTGATTGAAACGGGATACACGGTTTCTACACCCGATATGAGCACGGCAGGCAACAAAACTGTCACTGTCACATATCTCGGCAAAACGGCAGATTATACTATTTACGTTGCGCCTCGTGTACTCCAAAGTATTTCTTTGAATGTAAGTAACGTCAAGCGCGATTATACCGTAAATGACGCGTTTACCTATCAGGGACTTGTAGTCACCGCGCATTACAATTCGGCGCCACTTACCGAAACGGTTACCGACTATACAGTCAACGTTGACGAACTGGATATGTCTTGTGCAGGACAAAAGACAGTCGTTATTACCTATCAAGGTAAGATGGCAAGCTACGAAATTGTAGTACATGAACCTGTGTTGGTGCTTGACCGAATCGAAGTGGACGCCACCAACGCGAAAAAGACGTTTGTTGTCGGTGATGTTTTCTCGGCATCCGGTATTGTAGTTACTGCGTATTATCTCAACGGTAATCCCGCAACAGTCAAGGACTACGAGGTAAGTAAACCCGATATGACTACCTCCGGAACCAAGACGGTAACCGTCCGCTATCAGGGTAAAACGGCGAACTACCAAATTACGGTCAACGAACCTGCGCTAACCAGCATAGCGGTAGATGCAAGCGGAGCAACGACTGTGTTTACTGTGGGAAGCCAATTCAGTTATGAAGGTATAGTAGTTACCGCTCGTTACAGCAACAAAACTTACAAAGAAGTTACCGATTACACAGTCAACGTAAACGAACTGGATATGGATACTCCCGGTGTCAAGACGGTAACGGTTACCTATCAAGGATTAAATGCAACCTACGATATTACGGTAAAAGCAGGCGAGCTTGTCAGTATCGAAGTAGATTATAGCCTTGCCAAGACGGAATACTTTGTTGGGGAAATATTTACCGCGCGGGGAATTGTTGTCACGGCATACTATGACGACGAAAGCTCCGAAACGGTAACAGGTTACAGCGTATCCGAGCCGGATATGAATACCGTCGGTATCAAGACTGTAAAGGTCAGTTATCAGGGCAAGGAAGCCGAGTACTCGATTACCGTTGAGGAAGCGCCCATCGAAACCTTCCCCGAGGTATATGACGGTCAAGAGTTGTTCCTTGAGGCGGAGCTATCCATTCGTGAAGGCAGTTGCGACGTGCAGAGAAGCATGGGACGCGGTGGAGCGTTCGTCGGTAACATTGCCAACGGCGACAAACTTACCTTCGCATTTAAATCCAACGTTACGGCAACCGTCGAAATATATCTGGCAATATCTCACGGCAACAGCGGTATTGCAAACGCCTTGGACGTATCTGTAAACGGCGACAAGTTAAGCTCGTATGACGTGGTTAATTCGGGCAGTTGGCAAACAATCAAGGAATTTCTCGTGTGCAAGGCGGAGCTTAAGGCGGGATTAAATATTATCGTAATCGATGCTGTCAACACCAAGAGAGAAGTCAACATTGACTACCTAAAGATTGCGCCATCAACAACTGACCAAGGAAATCAAGGCGGTGTCAATGATAACGAAATGACAACCAATGGCGGAAGCATGTTGAAACTTGCTTACAATAACGTTTCGTTAGCCGCTTGGGATTCGTCGGCAAGCTTAAAAGCGCGCATATTACGCGATTGTGATTATTGCGTTGTTCCACGTTAACGACTTGGCAGCAATAGCAATTCGTTTAAAACCCAATAAAAACTCCCGAGAAAAGTCTCGGGAGTTTTTGTTTATCTTTTGTTATTCGTTTAAAACCTTGGGGTGAACTGCGCGAAGCTGTTCCAATTCCCCGTCCTCGGCGTCGGTGATGAGCATATCGTACGAGTCAAGCGAGGTAGTTAAAAAAGGCGAGTGTTCGTTTGCTTTCGTTCTGTCGAAGATCAATATGCTTTTTTTGCTTTTTTCGATTGCCGTACGCTTGATTAGCATGGAGTCGAGAGATAGCTCGTAGCAACCCTGTGTATCCACGGCCGAGCAGGATAGCAGTGCCAAGTCGAAACGGAAATCACTAAGCGCCGAAACGGTCATACCGCCCATTACAGCAGTAGTGTGACCGCGAATTTCCCCGCCCGGCAGTATGAGTGTTACGCCGTCGTACTTGGAAATACGCATTGCAACTTGCAAGCCGTTGGTAACAACCGTCTTGCGTGAAAAGTTCATACGTTCCACAAGCGCAAGGCAGGTGGAGGAGTTGTCTATGAACACCGTCTGGAAATCGGGAATGTTTTTGAGCGCGATGGATACCGCTTTCATTTTTTCCTTGGCATTTTTCGTTTGCCTGATAAAAATGGACAGCTCATCCGAGTTTTCCGACAGTATTGCGCCACCGTGAGAGCGCTCTATCTGCCCGAGCTTTTGCATTTCGGTGAGGTCGCGCCTGATTGTCGCTTCGCTTACGTACAATATGTGCGCAAGCTGTTCAACGGATGCCGTTTTGTGTTCTTTTAGGTAGTCGATGATTTGAATACTTCTTTTTTTATACGACATTTGTTCATTTCCTTGCTCGAATTTGAGCGTATTGTAGCATTTATTTTCAAATTTGTCAATATATCGCGCAAAATATAAATGAATATTGACAAAAACAAGCAATGATGATATATTTATATAAATATATATATTGAGGTATATAAGGTAAGCAATGAAGATTATTTCTTTTACAACCGAAAGTCTCACTAGCGGTTGCGTGACGGATAAATCCGCTCCGCGTTTTTCTTTTACCATTGATTCGGAGTTACAGGCAACGAAGCTTGCCGAAGCCACGCTTACTATGGGTAATTGGTCCCTAAAAACCTCCGAACAGGTTCTCGTACCGTACGACGGAGAGCCGCTTGAACCTTTTACAAAGTATGAAGTAAAGCTTACCGCAACGGACAACCATGGCGAAACGGATACTGCTACTACAACCTTTGAAACGGGCAGGATGTCCACCCCGTGGGAGGCGAAGTGGATAACCGACGGTAGTTACCGTTTCACCGAAAAGCGCGTTTCTCCCACTCCCATGCTGTTCCGTAAGCAAATCGTTACAGATAAGCCTATTTCTCGCGCGGTTATATACAGTACCGCAATGGGAATATACGGCATTGACATAAACGGTGTGCGTGTGGGTAACGACTACTTTGCACCGGGATTTACGTCCTATAAGAGCTACTTGCAGTATCAGACCTACGACGTTACGGATATGCTTTCGGGGCAGGACACATTAACTGCTACGGTTGCAGGCGGCTGGGCGGTAGGTTCCTTTGTATTCACCCGAAAAAACCGTATCAGTGCCAATAGGCAAGCGCTTCTATTGGAATTGCGCATAACCTACGCCGACGGTACTCAGCAAGTTATCGGAACGGACGACAGTTGGGAAGTGACTATGGACGGCAACGTCCGTATGGCGGATTTCTACGACGGTGAAACGTACGACGCGACTGTTGACATTCAGCATGTTACTTGGCGAAAGGCTTGCGTAGAAACACTGAAAATTCAACCGGAAATTACGGCAGAGTACGGTTCTCCCGTATGCGCGCACGAAGTGATGACGCCAACATGCCGACAACTGGACAGCGGTGAGCTTGTTTATGACTTCGGACAGAATTTTGCAGGAGTTATCTGTGCCAAGATAAAGGGTCACAGCGGACAACAGGTTGTATTTCGTCATGCCGAACTGCTTAAAGAGGACGGTTCGCCCAATATGGGGTTGCTACGCACGGCAAAGGCAACGGCGACCTATATATGCAAGGATGGGGATCAAGTTTATTCTCCGCGCTACACCTATATGGGCTTCAGATACGTTGGAGTATCGGGTATAAGTAAGGACGACATCGAACTGACGGCACTGGCGCTATATTCGGATATCCAACAAACGGGAAGCTTTGAGTGTTCCAATGAACTTATCAATAAGTTGCAGTCCAATATCGTATGGAGCGCCAAGTCCAATTTCGTCGATATTCCCACCGACTGTCCGCAACGCGACGAGCGTATGGGTTGGACGGGCGATATTGCCGTATTTGCCGATACTGCTTGTTACAACTTCGAAATTACGCGTTTCCTTGAAAAGTGGCTACGGGATTTACGCGCCGAACAGTTAAAAACGGGCGGAATTCCCAATACTATACCTGCGCAAGGTTACGGTTTCCCCGCGACGATGCCTAAGATGGCGATTGACTTTTGGGGGGATGCGTGCGTGCTCGTTCCATGGGCAATGTATCAGGCAAGCGGAAACGTGCAAATTCTTACAACTTCGTATGAATCCATGAAAAAGTACGTAAAAGCTTGCGGATTTTGGGCGAGATTGTTGAGCGTAGGAAAACGCAGATACATCTGGCATACGCCATCTATGTTTCATTTCGGCGACTGGATTGCGCCGGATGTAAGTAAGATGAGCGCTTGGCAAAAGCGCAGTAAGTGGACGGCAACGGCAAGCTACGCTAATATGTGTCGAATGCTGTCGCGCATTGCAGGGATTCTCGGCAATAAAGAGGATGAACTTAAATACGAACAACTGTACAGGAAGATTTCCGACGCATACGTTTCCGTGTTTACCGACGGTAAGGGAAAGTTGAAGCAAGAGTTTCAGACGGCTTACGTATTGCCGTTGCAGTTCGGTATGTTTCCCGAAGAAGTTCGACTGCAAGCTGCGAAAAACCTTGCAACGATAGTGCAAAACAACGGTTACACAATTGCTACAGGTTTCCCCGGAACGCCGTATATTTTGTTCGCACTTGCCGATAACGGACAAGTAGAAACAGCCTTCAAAATGCTGGAAAACACACGTTGTCCTTCGTGGCTGTACGAAGTCAAGGCGGGCGGAACTACCATTTGGGAACGTTGGGACGGACTCAAGGAGGACGGTACTCTCAATGCGGGAGAAAATGACGGCACAGGCGGTATGATATCCTTCAACCATTACGCGAGCGGAGCGGTGGGAGCGTTTTTGTATAGGCGCGTTGTCGGCATCGAGCCGTTGGAATGTGGATACAAAAAGTTTCGTATCAAGCCCATTGTTGCAGGCGATATCACCGCTGCAAAGGGCACGGTTACTACACCCTACGGTGAAATCGTAAGCAGTTGGATTTTGACAAACGGCGTTTTCGAACTGCGCGTCCACGTTCCTGTTGGAACGGAGTGCGAAGTGACACTTCCTAACGGACAAATACACGTATGTGAAAGCGGCAAATACACTTTTAGTTGTGAGAGATGATATGAAAAAACTAACTATTTTGCTTGTGGCAGTTCTTTTGCTTAGTTGCATAGGTTGCCTCATAGCGTGTCAAGATGATACGCCGTTGGTTTCCTCCGTTAAGATTGACGTATCGTTAAGCTACTCTAACGGACAAACGGTACTTTCCTGGAATACGGTGGAAGGAGTCGATTACTCGGTTTACCGTGCGCCTTCCCGCTATGCCGAATTCGATTTCGTGCAGGATTGTAACGGAAATTTCGCGGATAATACGCGCTACGCCTACTACAAGATATACGCACGGGACAAGGCAGGCAATCTTATCAAGATGTCCGACCCCGTGAGTGAGGAGTATAGTATATTCGAAGATAATGCTTACGTTTTTGCTCCGACCGACGATATGACGCGTGTCAGTCGCATACTTTCGGACATTTACTCCGAGATGGAACGTTCGCATTTTACCAATACGCGCTATGCCGTATTTTTCAAGCCGGGCGACTACGGCGACCTTACTGTTAACGTACCATTTTTCACAACATTTGCGGGACTGGGCGAACAACCTGACGACGTGACGCTATCATCCCTCAATTGCGACGGCAAGTGGAACGGTAACGCTCTTGTCAATTTCTGGCGAGGCGTGGAAAACCTTTCTTTCAGCAATACGTCCCGTTGGTCAGTGTCGCAGGGCACGTTTATGCGTAGTGTAAACATAACGGGTGACTTGTATCTGTTTGACTGGGATAACTATCGCCCCGGACAAACGGGTGGCAACGAGGCGAGCGGCGGTTTTATCGCCGATTCACGTATAACCGGCAAGGTCAATTCCGGCTCGCAACAGCAGTGGTTCACCCGAAACTCCCAACTGAGCAGTTGGAGTGGTTGTGTGTGGAATATGGTTTTTGCAGGGGTTAACAATGCTCCGGCAGGCACCATGTTTACAAGTGTGGCAAATCTTCCCGTTCTTCGCGAAAAACCTCGCCTCGTATTCGGTCAGGACGGTTATTCCATTCTCGTTCCTGCATTGAGGCAAAACGCGTCCGACTGTGACTCGACCGAAGGTTCTAAGATTGCCATTGACAATATTTATTTCGCCAATGCGTCAAGGGATACGGCAACTACCATCAATGCGCAACTCAGTAGCGGTAAGAGCATAGTGTTTATGCCGGGTGTTTACAGGCTTTCGCAGCCTATTAAAGTTAACAACAGCGGTGCGGTTCTGCTTGGAACAGGGTTAGCGACTCTCATACCTACGGCAGGAAACTCCTGCATAGAAGTAGGCGATGTTGACGGCGTGACAGTAGGTGGGCTGTTGTTTGACGCAGGCACTAAACAATCGGAAACGCTACTCAAAGTAGGTGAAAGCGGTGGTAACCATTCAAGTAACCCAATCTTTTTGTTCGATTGTTTCTTCCGCGTGGGTGGCAATTCTTCACAAAATAGCTACGCTACGACGTCCTTGCAAATTAACGCAAACGACACAGTAGTGGATAACTGTTGGCTGTGGCGCGCCGATCACGGTTCGGGCGTAGGTTGGGACAAAAACAACGGCGACTACGGCGCTGTTATTGTCGGCGACAGAGTGAAATGCTACGGACTGTTTGCCGAACACTACAAAAAACATAACGTCAGTTGGAGCGGAAACGACGGGTATCTCGTATTTTATCAAAGCGAACTTGCTTACGACGTTCCGTCTAACGAAGCTTGGCGTTCCGACGACGGAAACGGTTACGCTTCATTGCGCGTCCACGACAACGTGACGAAATTTGAAAGTTACGGATTGGGAATATATTCCAATTTCGAAACGGATGGAATCGTGCTCGATTGCGCCATGCGCATACCTGCGCAAGGCAATATCTACGTTGGATATCTGTGCTCTTACGCCATGAGCTTGAAAGGGACGGTCAACAACCTTATCAACGAAGACGGTCTTTATATCAATTCCGCTCAACGATTCCGTTCCGTACGCAATTACGGTACTAAGTAATAATTAACACAACTTTTTTCGACAAACACAAACACGACTATTTCGCCAAATAAAGGAGGAATGACATGAATTTTGGGTATAGGTTACTTCGTGGATTTACAGTCACGTGCGCCTTTTTGTGTGCGCTTGTAATTGGCGCAGTGGGAATTGGCAATATCAGTGACTATAAAGCCATGATCAACGACGTATTGGGAGTAAGTTCGTCCTATTCGGGTAGCGCCGAGGACTACGCGTTTACTTCCGACTACGAGGATACAATATCTCTGTTAACGGAGCGTAAGCGCATTGCGGAGCAGATTGGCGAGGAGGGGTGTGTTTTGCTTAAAAACGACGGCAACAACACATTGCCTTTGAATGCTACGTCCGCCTCCCCCAAGAAGGTAACGGTATTAGGCTCTCGCGCTTATACCTACGACGAAAACGGCAACCTGCGCGACAGTTCGCTTTCATTCTACGGCGGTATTGTGGGCAGTCCCATACGTCAGCAGACGGTCACCGTTAAGGAAGGGAAAATCAGCCTTCCCATTACGCTGGAAAATGCCTTTACATCCGAGCATATGGAAATTAACCCTGCGCTTGTTCGCACCTACTCGAAAAAGAACTTCCCCAGTCTTGTTGTGGGTAGCGAGGCAAATGGCAGCTCGGGCGGACCATTTGCAATCAACGAGCCGAGCCTGTCCCTCAATGAATGCGGTAATTACGCCAATTATTCCGACGCTTGTTTTGTAGTAATTGGCAGAACAAGCGGTGAGGGCCGAGAGTACCTTCCCGGACAACTCGGTATTGCCGACAAAAACGACGGCTCCAAGAGCGCATTGGGACTGAGTAACGCCGAGCGCAATCTTATTACGCTTGCAAACGAAATTGCTCCCGGTAAAGTTATCGTACTTATCAACAGCGCCGTCGCAATGGAAATAGACGAACTGAAAAACAGCGACATTGTTAACGCCGTATTGTGGATCGGTCTTCCCGGTAGCTACGGAATGAACGGCGTTGCGCGCGTAATCAGCGGAACGGCGTCCCCTTCGGGACATCTGTCCGATACCTACGCTGTTGACGCTTCGGTATCACCTGCCGCAGTAAACTTCGGCGTAAACAGTGCAGACGGCGGATCTTTTACCTGGTCCGACAACCGTTTCAACAATAACGACAACGCTCACTACGTCGTACTTGCCGAGGATTTATACACAGGTTACTTCTATTACGAAACGCGTTACAATGATATAGTGGAGAACCGCGGAAACGCCTCCAAGCCTGTAGGTATGGGCTACGGCGAACCGAATGGCGCCACGGAGTGGAAATACGAAAACGAAGTGTCCTATTCGTTCGGCTACGGCTTGAGTTACTCCACGTTTGAGCAAAGTATCGTGCCCAATTCCTTTACGGCGGACTACGAAAATAAGACCGTATCGGTAGATGTGCTTGTAAAAAACACCGGGTCGGTTACGGCAAAGAGTGTTGTTCAGCTGTATATGCAATCGCCCTATACCACCTATGATGTCAGTCATGGAGTAGAGAAGTCGGCTATTCAGTTAGTCGCAGTGGATAAAGTGGAGCTTGCTGCGGGCGAGGAAACAACCGTCACGCTGCAAACCTACATGAAGTATCTGGGTAGCTATGACAAGACGGTATCCCACGACGGCGTTACCGGCGGATATATCTTGGAAAACGACGATTACTACTTCGCAATCGGTAACGGTGCGCACGAGGCGCTCAACAACGTACTTGCAGCGCGCGGTTACGGCGTTGACAGGCTGTTCCTTGAGGAGGGCAGTGCCATCAATGATAAAGGTACGGTATCGTGGCGCCCCGAGATTGAATTTAACAGCGCGGGAATTAACGCAACGTTGCTTTCCGTAAGCGAAGGCGGAAAAACTATCGAAAATCAGTTAGCTGACGCTGACTATAACTATTTCAACAACAATACAGTTACTTATCTGTCGAGAAACGCATGGGATACAACCTTCCCTGTGGCTTATACAAGACTGGGCGTGACAAGCGCAATGGAACTGTATCTTAACAATAGGGTTTATCAGTTGAAGTCCGGTTCAAGCAATGTGGAGTTCGGCGTAGATCACTCGGAGGACGAGGATGAAAACGGCGTTCCTTATCGAAATCTTACCATTGCCGATATGAAGCTTGCCGCCTTCGACGACGAGCGTTGGGATTACCTCATTGCGCAAATCACGTTTGATGAGGCATGGGCGCTTGCACCTTATGGCGGAACTTCCTGCAATATGTTCCTATCCGTCAATGCGCCCGAGGTGTGGCAGATTGACGGTCCCAACGGCAACATTACGCGTTCGCTGGGCAACAAGGCGAATAAGAGCGGTAACATGATGGTGGTGGAAAACAGCGATCCCAATGCGGACTATATGTCTGCGGATATGCCCTGCGAACCCATGACTGCGGCAACATTTAACCCCAATCTTTTGGAGGAGCAGGGTAAAGCCTACGGCGAAGATATGCTGTGGAGTCGCAACGGTATGATTTGGGCGCCCGGCATGAACCTGCATCGCACGCCCTTCAACTCCCGTAACCACGAATACTACAGTGAAGACCCAATGCTTACAAATATTATGGGTACGTACTTTGTCCGCGGCGGACTTAGTAAGGGCGCGATTCTCGCTGCTAAGCACTTCGCTTTCAACACGCAGGAATCATTCCGTGAAGGCTTGAGCCAAATGATGGAAGAACAGTCCGCACGCGAGTTGGAACTTCGCGCTTTCCAGGGAATATTCGAGGACGTCAATTACGTTAATCCGACAAGTGGAACGGAGCACGACGCGCTGGGACTGATGAGCTCATTCTCCCGCATAGGTGTGTGTGGCGTAAACGCGCATACAGGACTTATGAAAAACATTCTTCGCGGAGAGTGGGGCTTTAAGGGGCTTAGTTCTACCGATATGGTTGTAGGCGGAAGGTTTTTCAATCCGCAGGACGCGGTTATTAACAACGTCACATTCATGGCGACATCTAACGGCGACAACCTGCTCAACAGCTATTGGCCCGAATATAACAACAAGGACAACGTGAAAAACGATCCTGCATTGTGTCAGGCACTGCAAGAAAACATGCATTACTACATGTATGCTATAGCTAACAGTAGCGCGCTCAACGGTATATCGCCCGATACGGTGATGTCGGAGCCGGTCTATTGGTGGCAGACAGCCCTAATTGTTAGTAGCGTAGTGTTCGGTTTGGCAACGGTTGGGTTTATGGTTTGGGGCGCAGTCATACAATTGCGCCGAAAAGAGAACGCCTTGGATATCAAGTTCAGACCCAAGAAACCGCGGTTCGGTTTTATACTGCTAGCGATAGGACTTATCTTTGCGACTGTTGCGTTTGCGCTATATTTCGCAACGTACGGCGCATTGGGATACAATCAAGATTACTGGGTAATTGCAACGATGGTCTTTGCACTGTGGAGCTTTGTATGTCTGCTCGTCAACGGCTTCATTGCAGGTAATAAACCCTTCTTCATGGATATCTTTTACGTGATAGCAATATTTGCTTTGACGTATGCAACAATCAGGTTCATTACGCCGTGTCTGTCGCCTATCGGTATCTACTTCACCGTTCACAACATGGGCGACGTCGAGGCAAATGCAATCGGCGTGCCGCGCGCAATTGCGGGAGTAGTGTTCTACTTGCTTTCCATTGTGTGCGTTCGCGTGGCATCGTTTGTCAATCTTTCGAAAAGGGAGGTTAACAATGGCAAAAAGAATTAAATTTTCCTACGTTTTCTATTTGACTATTGCTCTCATAACCGCTGTGCTTGTTATTTCTTTCACAGTGTGGGCGGCAAAAGGCGCGGCAATCGAGCAGGTTAACGTTATCGAGGGCGAAGTGTTGCTTGAGGACGTTCGCAACGAATACCTCGTCGGGCAAGATATCGACAGCACGGGCGTAAGCCTTAAAGTAGGCGATAAAACGTATTCGAGCGAGGAGCTTGAATTTGCCGTCGATAATCAATCGGCAGGTAGCAAAGCGGTGGAAGTATATCGCCGCGACGGAAACGATTACTACCGCGGATATTACTTGGTAACTTACTTTGCAATACGTCACCTCGACATGCACAAAGCACCTACAAGCGTCAAGTTCGATTCGGATGGCAACGTGTCGGTGGAAGGTATGGAGCTGTGGGCGGAACTGTCAGGTAAACCTACGAGTTTTGTTCAACCGGACGACCCAAACTTGGATTCGGTAATAATTCTCGACAAGGATAACTACACGCTCGAGGTTGATGCGCAGGACGAAAACGGCGGATACCTTGCCAAAATCATCTGCGGAAAGCTTTCCGTCAATATTTACTTCATTGACGTCAACGGCGAAATGGTTATTCTCGAAAGCGCAAACCGCGTAGCGACATTCACCAACGAAAACGGAACCAATGAAACTCTTGCGCTGTATATCACCAGCCGAGGCGGCAGTTCCGAAGGCAAAATCAACGTAGCAGTAGGTTTCTTTATCTACCGTGATGCAAACGGAGTGGCGCACAAACTTCAATTCGACTACTTCATGAGCAGTGTGGATTGGAGCAGCAATTTCCACTCGGATGATATTGCCACACTCTATCGCAGGGGCGAAGCTGACGACTTGGTAGTGCAAATAGGCAACTTAATATTCAGCACTTCGAGAAGCAGTTGGTGTCTTGCCATACTGGACAATCCCAATCCATAATTTGAAAGCGTATTCATCGCGTTATGTAGGCTACGTGCGTCATCTGCCTCAGTCGTGTACGCTCAGTACGCTTCCTGCGGACAGTTGACACCAGTTGCCTGCCTACCGCGCGACTACACTTTCAAATAAGTTTATCAAAGTAAAGGTAATCAAATATGAAACGAACATTTAGTATATTTGCAATTGTAATGATAGTAATGCTTTCGGTAACGCTGCTTGCTGCATGCGGCGGTAACAATGATACCCAAGAGCAAAGCGCGCTGCGAGGCACGTTCACCTACAGCGAAACTATCAATCAGGGACTTAGGGTTACTAACAAGTTGCCCGGCGACGTCGAAGTAAACAACAAGCAGTATTTGTTCAGCAACGTTTATCCCATCAATTACGGAAACGAAGGTATGGCAATTGCATACGGAATCGACCAGCGACTTAAGCTTAACAGGGATTTCACGTACAATTACGACTATACAATCCTTATATCCAACCCGCGTGATTGGGGTGGCACAAACGCAAGACTTGTGGTGAGCATTACCGGTACGTTTGTGTATGCGGAAGGCGCAAATGCCAACGAGTATTCAGTACTGTTGTCCAACCCGACGGGCGGTACCGAGCAACTGTTTGGCGCAACAATCACCAGTCAGGACAACTACGGTTGGTATATACACAGCCAACCTGACTTGACTCTCGATTATTCCGTTTTGTCAAAGTTAGCCTCCTATCAATACGACCAATACGTATGTAGTCGCGTGGTTAGCGTTAACAAAACAACGAAGTTGCTATCGGATAACGTTTTCTACCCCGAAATTCTCAATTATATAGCGATGTACAGCAATTACTGATTATGAAAAAATGGATTATTTTTGCCGTAGCGCTACTTGCGTTGACGCTTGTAACCGTTGCGGCATGTGATGATGGGAAAACCGATATTCCCGTAGTTAACTCTCCCGTTGAGGTGAAGCTTACCTTGACAACAGAGGACGGCAACACGCGACTTGGGTGGCAAACACAGCCCGACGTGCTGTATGACGTTTACCGTGCGCCTTCACGCTATGCCAGTTATCAGGTAATAGCCGCAGCAGAGGGGAGTTATACGGATACCGAGCGTTATTGCTACTACAAGGTGGCGGCGAAAAATTCCGAGGGTAAGATTCTCGGCATTTCGGACGTCGTTAGCGAGGAAATGACTTTGTTCGGCGACAACGTATATATATTTGCCCCCACCGACAACCCCGCCGAAGTGCGAAACGTAATCAACTCCGTCTATTCCAAGATGGAAACGGCGCATTTCACAAACGACCGATATGCGTTCTTCTTCAAGAGCGGCGCTTACGACAGGAATATTTCGCTACGTGTGCCTTTCTTCACTACGTTTGCCGGTCTGGGAGTAAATCAGGACGATACGACGGTGGGCGCAATCAACTGCGAGGGTGATTGGAACCATACCAGCCTTGTCAACTTTTGGCGGGGCGTCGAAAATCTTACATTTAGCAACACCTCCAAGTGGGCTGTGTCGCAAGGAACCTATTTGCGTGACGTTCACGTGAAGGGGGATTTGTACCTGTACGATACCGATACCAAGGGCGATTACCTTACGGCAAGCGGCGGGTTTTTGGCTAACTCACGCGTGGACGGTACGGTTTATTCCGGTTCACAACAGCAGTGGTTTACCCGTAATGCGAATATTGGCAGCTGGCAGGGCGGAGTGTGGAATATGGTATTTGCAGGAGTGAAAAACGCCCCTCAAGGCAGTGTTTATACCTCTGTGAACGCTTTGCCTGTGCTTCGCGAAAAGCCCTACCTCGTTTACGAAAACGGTAATTACGCAATCAAGGTGCCTGCGCTCAAGTACGAATCGGCTAACTACGAAAGCAATGCAACGGCGAAGACAATCAGTTTCGACAATATATATTTCGCACGCGCCGATCGCGATAACGCGGCGACAATCAATGCCAATATCGTATCGGGCAAGCACATCGTCTTTTTGCCCGGCGTATATGAACTGGAAGCGCCCATCGTAGTAAACAGAGCGGATACCGTTTTGTTAGGTACGGGACTTGCAACTCTCGTTTCAACTAAAGGCAACAGCTGTCTTGAAGTCGGCGACGTTGACGGCGTAAGTGTATCGGGATTGCTATTTGACGCAGGAACTAAGGCTACGGATACGCTTGTCAAGGTGGGCAATAGTGGCGGTGTTCATGCTGATAATCCGACTTTTCTTTACGATTGTTTTTTCCGCGTGGGTGGCAACGTCAAGGACAACACGTACGCTGATATTTCATTGGAAATAAACGCCAACAACTGCGTTACGGACAATATCTGGCTGTGGCGCGCCGATCATGGCGACGGAGTAGGTTGGGACAGTAACAACGGCGATTTCGGCGCAGTAGTGAACGGCGACAACGTCAAGTGTTACGGACTGTTTGGCGAGCACTACAAGAAAAACAATATCCTATGGCGCGGAAACGGCGGTTACGTTGTATTTTATCAAAGTGAGATTGCCTACGACGTTCCCTCTAACGAGCGTTGGGCAAATGGCGGTACTAAGGGTTTTGCGTCCTTCGAGGTCAGTGAAGATGTCACGCAATTTACCGCTTTCGGAATGGGCATTTATTCCAATTTTTGGGTGGATGGCATAGAGCTTGACTCAGCGTTGCGCGTTCCCGATGCAAGCGGAATCCGTTTAACGTACGTTTGCGCTTTTGCCATGAGTAGAAAGGGAATCGTTCACAATGTCATCAATTCGGACGGATTATTCTTCGACCAATCGGATATAAATGCCGGTACGCATTTCAGGCAGATACCGTTTTACGGCAGGTTTGAAAGCACATTCACCGTATGAGCTGTGAGTTCACTTTCAAACATTTTGCAACAAGGAGGTCATGTGTAAAAATGAAATCAAATATCAAACAAGGCGCGTTCATTGTGTTGATTATAGTAGTATTGTCGTCGCTGTGCGGTGTGTTGCTTGTCGGCTGTACGGATAACACCGTCGATGAGCAGGAAAAGGTTGTTACGGGCATCACGTTGGATGTACGTAATGCTCAAACGGAATTTTTTGTAGGCGACAAGTTTTCTACGTTGGGACTTGGTATTGTCGTTAGTTACCAAGACGGCAGTCAAGGTCTCATGCTTGCAAGTGGCGAGGACGTCGATATCCTCGAGCCTGCACTTGATTCAATCGGAAGAAAAAAAGTCTCCGTGCAGTACAAGGGCTTTTTGGCGGAATATACCGTCAACGTATCACGTCTGGACGGAATAGAACTTGGTCTTTCCAACGTTCAGGTTGATTATACCGTTGGCGATGAGTTTTCCGCTTACGGACTTACGGTATCCGCGAAGATAACTACGCTCAACGATTTAAACGAGGAAGTTACCTCTTACAAGACGCTTAGCGCTACCGACTATACGGTAACCGCCCCCGATATGTCAACAGCGGGGCAAAAGACCGTTACCGTAACCTACAAGGACAAGACGGCGAATTACACAGTTACCGTTAACGCCGCGCCCGTTCTTGAATCAATTACCGTTGACGCTTCCAAAGCTAAGACGAAATTCCGCGTCGGCGATACCTTTACCTACGACGGATTAGTAGTTACGGCAATATACAGTGACAATAACGAAAAGGTTGTCGCTGACTATACGGTTACTGCGCCCGACATGTCAACGGTCGGAGTAAAGACGGTCACCGTTACCTACGAAGGGAAGACAGCCAACTACACAATCAACGTGTTAGGTGAAGATTCCGACCCGATCCTTACGGGAATCAGGCTTGACGTTAGTTCGGTAAAACTTGTATATCGCGCAGGCGACCCACTGGATACAACAGGACTTGTAGTTACCGGCACTTATGACGTAGGACAGGATCAAACGCTTAATTCAACCGACTACACAGTCAACGCCGACCTGTCGCAAGCAGGCGAGATAGCCGTTACCGTTGCAGCTCAAGGATTCGAACAGCACTACACAGTATATGTTCTTCCCAAAGCTTCAGACGTGTGGAACACGCTTGAAACGGAAGCTCAAGGCGGTTCGAACAATAAGCTGACTATATACGCCCTTTCCTGTACGGGTAACGGCAACGGAACGCCGTCTCTGACGCAAGGCTGGAGTTTCTTCGAACTTGCAAACGGCGGTTACCGCTTGCTACCCTTCACATGCGACCACCTCGGTCCAAACGGCGGATGGGGAACCAACTTCCCGTCAAACGGTGAAGCCACAACAAGTATCGGTAGCAGTGGCGAGCTTGTAGTCGTCTATGGAGGAGTAACCTACACGGCGGAGGAGAATTACTGGCATGCAAGGATTCTTGACTGGACGAATGAGGCAACTATCGTTACACTTACTACCGACGGCGAATTGAGTTACGTTGTAGGCTCCGAGTTTAATTGGCAAGTGACTGCGGTTGTGGCAAATCTTAAAACAGGCAGCAAAAACGTAGATATTACCGACAAATGCGTCATCACTGTGTCACAACCGAATATGTCCGAAATCGGCGCAACCACAGTTACAGTGACTATTGTATATACCTACGATGATTTCGGTATTACACGCACGCAAACCGTTACCGAACGCTACGCAGTGCTCATACGTCCCGACGTAGAAACTGCGGATACCATAGTGTTCGATACTGTCAACGGCGCAACGTTGGAATTATTCGTTACCGAGCGTAACGTTGACGGAATAGCAACCAAGGGCGTAATTTTCTACAAGAGCGCAGGCGGCGTGTATGAAGTTATCGGCTTTACCTATGCCGATGGCGAGCTTACCGTCGGTTCCGAGCAATGGACGGCGTCGTTTGACCAAGAGGGTAACTTGACTGTTGCAAATGCGGACGTACAGTTCACCTGTACTGCGGCAATCGTCAACACTGTGTTGTTGAAGGAGGAAAAAACTCTGCTTGGTATTTTCTGGAATGAAAAGCGTGAATACGTTGTCGGCTCCGCGTTCGAATTCAATCCCGTGCGCAAGTATTCCGACGGCTCTACCGAACCGCTTGCTACAGATGAGTACACGGCAACCGAGCCGGATATGAACACTATCGGCGTTAAGACAGTTACGCTCAGCTACCTTGCTGACAGCAGTTACGATATCACCTTCCAAATTTACTGTATTCCCAGTGTAAATTGGGATACCAATAAGCTTGACTTCGGTACGGATACAAACGGCAGCGGTGCAACGCTTGAGTTGTTTATTACCGAACGCAGTACGGCAGTCGGCGGTTGGGGCTGGGCAGACCAAAATACAAAAGGTTGGCTCCTCGTTAAAAACACCGACGGCACCTATGAGATGTACGAATACGCGTTTTATCTTGGTTGGGACGTTTCAAGTCATCCTTATCCGGACGGCGCACCCGAAGGTCTTAATTCCTATCTTAACGATGGCGGAAACCTTGTAATTGAAATAAACGGCAAGACGTTTATAGCTTGGAACAACGACTTGTGGCACTTGATTGTCATCGGTTGGCAATAAACTTTAAATTGAATTATGAAATACTTTCTTGCAATAGATATAGGTGCGTCAAGCGGTCGGCATATCGTCGGCTGGCTTGACAACGGCAAACTTAATACCGAAGAAGTGTATCGATTTACTAACGGCGCCGAGCAGCGCTCAGGACGGCTTTGTTGGAACGCCGACAAGTTGTTTGACGAGATACTAAACGGACTTGTAAAGGCTAAGGAAGCGGGCAAGGCGCCAACCTACGTTGGCATTGACACCTGGGCGGTAGATTACGCCCTATTGGACGGCAGTGACAATCGCATAGGCGAAGTTTACTGTTACCGTGACAACCGTACGGCACAGCATATCGACAGTGTACACAGGATTGTTCCGTTTGATGAGCTTTACAGTCGTACGGGCATACAGTTTCAACCGTTTAACACGGTTTACCAACTGTACGATGACAAAGTCAGCGGTAAACTTAATGGTGCGAAGTCATTTTTGATGCTGCCCGATTACCTCAATTTTTTGTTGACAGGTGTAAAGAAACAGGAATACACTAACGCTACGAGCACGGGACTTGTAAATGCAACAACCCACACTTGGGACAAAGACATTTGCGATATGCTGGGGCTTAAGAGCGATTTGTTTGGGGATTTGACCCAACCGGGTACAACTGTTGGCAATTTCAAGCAGGAAATAGCGGATAAACTGGGTTATACTGCTACGGTAGTGTTGCCCGCAACTCACGACACGGCTTCGGCGGTTATTGCCACGCCGTTGGAAGCACAAACTCCGTATATTTCCAGTGGCACATGGTCTTTACTGGGCGTTGAGCAAAACGAGGCGCACACGGATAAGCAATCACAGCTCGTCAACTATTCCAACGAGGGCGGACCCAACTTTACCTTCCGCTATCAAAAGAATATCATGGGATTGTGGATTATTCAGTCGGTAAAACGCGAGTTGAAGGATGAATACACCTTCCCACAGTTGGCGCAATGTGCACAAAGTCAACCGTCCGGCGAACTGATTGACGTAAACGACAACCGTTTCCTTGCTCCTAAGAGTATGTGCGACGAAATTGACAATGCGGTTGGTAAAAAACTGTCAATAGCCAAGCGCATGCGCGTAATATACGACAGTCTTGCATTGAGTTACGCCACGGCAATCAAGGAGCTGGAGCACAATACGCAGCAAACCTACGATACCATCAATATTATCGGAGGTGGCTCCCGTGATAAGTTTCTTAACGAGCTGACGGCACAAGCCACCGGGAAAAAGATAATTGCAGGTCCAATCGAGGCTACGGCAATAGGTAACTTGGCAATGCAGATGATAGGCACAGGTGAAATAAAGGATATTTCCACTGCGCGCAAGATAATTAAGCAATCTTTTGAAATCAATATTGAGGGACTTCCCCAAAAAATAACACGAGGTATAAAATGTACGAATTAGCAAAAGCAGAGTATGCCAAGTACGGCATAGACACGGAAAAAGCAATAGAGCAACTGTCAAATATTCCAATTTCTGTTCACTGTTGGCAGGGCGACGACGTTGTAGGACTGGACGGTGGCGGAAGCCTTTCGGGCGGTATCCAAACGACGGGTAATTACCCCGGCAGGGCAAGGAATTTCGACGAACTCACCGCGGATATAAAAAAGGCGTTTTCACTTATGCCCGGAAACAAGCGCCTCAATCTTCACGCAAGCTACGCGGTTGTTAACGGCGAACAGGTCGATAGAGATAACTACCAACCCAAGCACTTTGCACCGTGGGTTAAGTTTGCCAAGAAAAACGGTATTACGGGTATTGACTTCAACCCGACGCTGTTCTCTCACGCAAATGTCAAGGACGGCTTGACGCTTTCCTCACCTGACGCTGATATTCGCAAGTTTTGGATAGCCCACTGCAAGGCATGTATTCGTATATCCGAGTATCTTGCAACGGAAATGGGCACCCATTGCCTGATGAATATATGGATTCCCGACGGTTTCAAGGACGTTCCCGCCGATAGGCTGTCACCGAGATTGAGATTGAAGGATGCGCTAGACGAAATTCTCAGCGAACCGTACGACAAGAGCAAGGTTATCATTGCAGTAGAAAGCAAGGTGTTCGGTATAGGCATAGAGAGTTATACCGTAGGTAGCAACGAATTTTACCAAAACTATGCTGCTACACGCAACGTTTGTTGCTTGTTGGACAACGGGCATTATCATCCGCTTGAGTACGTCAGCGACAAGATTCCGTCATTGCTTGCTTTTTACGACAAGGTAGCGTTGCACATTACACGCGGCGTACGTTGGGACAGCGACCACGTAGTATTGCTCGAAGACGAACTAAAGGAAATTGCCAAGGAAATCGTTCGCAACAACGCTATTGACAAGGTGATGATTGGGTTGGACTACTTCGACGCAAGCATCAATAGGCTTTCCGCTTGGGTAACGGGTCAGCGTTCCATGCAAAAGGCGTTGCTTACTGCTTTGCTGCTACCTCACGATCAACTAAGGAAGCTGCAAGATACAGCGCAGTTTACCGAACTCATGGTATTGCAGGAGGAATACAAAACGTTGCCCCTAGGCGCAGTATGGCAGGAATATCTTGCTCGCCAAGGTATAGCCAGCGACTACCTGACTGCAATAAAGAAATACGAAAACAAAGTATTGAAGGAGAGAGTATAGTATGGGATTGATTGAAGGCATCAAGAAAGCAGGCAAGGAACTTGCTCGCGAACTTAAAGATATAAAACAAGCTCCATTCGTACAGGAAATGTGCAAGACAGCTTCCAACATGTACCGTCTGGGTTGGGATGAACGCAACGGTGGCAATATCAGTTATCTGCTAGATGAAAAGGAAGTAGCAGAGTATCTTGATTTAACCAAGGTTCTTCGCACACTGCCGTTTATGGGTTGGAACGAGACCGAGTTCGACGCAAAACCTATCGAGGGTAAAATCTTCATAGTAACGGGCACGGGAAAATACTTCAAAAACGTGCAGGACGATCCCGAAACTAACCTCGGCATTATAAGAATAGCCAAAGGCGGCAAAGGTATCGAACTTTTGTGGGGGTACAAGGATGGTGGTAGAACTACGAGTGAGCTTCCTGCACATTTGATGTGTCATATGGCAAGGCTTGCTATCGATCCCGAAAACCGTGTCATAATGCACAGTCATCCGACTTACACGCTTGCAATGAACTACGTTCACGAACTTGACGAAATGAAACTTACGCACACTCTTTGGGAAATGTGCACCGAGTGTATAGCCGTATTTCCTGACGGCGTTGGAGTGTTACCGTGGATGGTTTGCGGAACAAACGAGATAGGCATTGCAACCGCAGAAAAGATGAAAGAGTTTCGCTTGGTGGTGTGGAGCATGCACGGAATCTACGGCGCTGGCAAAACTATGGACGAAACGTTCGGTTTAATTGAAACAGTAGAAAAGGCTGCTCAAATCTATATGCTGACTGCTCACCTTCCGCGTATAAACACAATCAAGGACGAAGACATGGTCAAACTTGCCGAGTACTTCGGTGTCAAGTACCGCAAGGACTTCCTTAACCTGTAAAAGTGGTGAAACTAAAAAGATAGATTCATAAATTTATTGCGCTGCTTTTTCGATACATACAACGGCTCATATATCCTCCGAATAATAAATTTCGGAGGATAATTTTGTTTTCATTTGCCACAAATCTAAGGTAAGTCACGCAAGATATGCTATTGACTTTTGGGCAAGCAGCGGATACAATATTTTTAACGATTTTATTCGGAGAATGTGATGTTAAACAGCAAAAGGATAATTTCAACGTTAGGCATAGTCTTGTGCATACTGCTCGTTTTGTGCGGATGTAATCCCGGTAAAACCGTTAAATGCGGTTGGGATATGGTGGATTTGGGCGACGACGTAGATATTCACACGCTCGAGCAAGGTTCATACCTTGCGGACGACTACGCCAAAATTGCCTCTTACGCCAAGGGGACGCAGGAGCTGAGCCGTCCTCAATCGGTGCAACTTATTTGGCTTGCGGAGCCGCAAGAGCAAGTGGCGGTTGCGTATTATATCGTGGAAATCGAGGACGTAAACGGACTGTACGCTCCTATATCCATAGATACCGCAACTACGTGTATCGACGTGTTCAACTTGTGCGTTGGAACGAAATACGTATGGCGCGTTACGGCTAACTTCGCCGACGGACGAAAAAGCTCGTCCATGTGGTCGCGCTTTACGACAAAGGACGTTGCTCCGCGCAACATTTACGTTGACGGCGTTACCAACGTGCGAGATCTGGGCGGTTGGGCTACTCCCGAGGGCAAGGTACGTCAAGGCATGATGTACCGTTGCGGAAGGCTGAACAAGAGCGAAACGCCGGACGTGATTATCGAAATTACCCAATCGGGAATAGATACAATGCGCAACGTGCTTGCAATCCGCACGGAAATTGATTTGCGTACGCCCAACAATCACAACACGGAAACGGGCGGTATCACGTCAAGTCCGCTGGGCGAGGATGTCAATTACGTCAACTGCCCATTGGAGTGGGATACGGGCAACTACCTTACAAATAACATCAATTCCGTACGGGAGTTTTTTGCTCTGGCTGCGGATATTAACAACTATCCGCTTATTTTCCATTGCAATATCGGCACGGACAGGACGGGTATGTTCGCGTTTTTAATCAACGGACTCTTGGGCGTGGCGGAAGAAGATTTGTATCGCGACTATCTTTTTTCAAATTTCGGACAAATCAATACCGCAAGGTCGCTGAGCAATATCAAGAACAACTATCTTACTACTATCAATAAGTATCAGGGCGCCACCCTGAGCGAACGTATCGAAAACTGTCTGATTGAGTTGGTGGGAGTACCTCAGGCGGATATTGAAGCTATAAAAAGCATAATGTTGCAGTACTAACCTGTTACCCGATTGAGCCCTACGTCATCGTAGGGCTTTTTTTATTGTGATATGTATAAAGGTAAATTATTGTATATAAATAGGTAAAGTCCATATCATATCCGCAAGGGGGCTTTTCGATGTCTTGCACGGATTATCCTTATATGTCTCGGTTCAAGGTTGTTTTAAGGTTTTGATAAAAAAATCGTTTAATTTTTCATTTTTAAATTTTAGTATTGAATATTAGACAGGAAAGGTGTAGAATTTATACGCCGAATTATTTCTATTTAAAAAAACATGAACGTTTGCGTTCGAATATGGATATAATCAGTTGAAGGTTAAATACCTTTCGGCGACGTCAATTTAGGTAACTAGGGTCTCACCCTAAAAATAAAAAAATCTTTTAGATAAGGAGAAAAACATGAAAAAGACAAGAAAAATAGTTGCTCTTGTAGTAGCAATCGTCATGATCTTTGCAGTAAGCGTTGTTATGCTTGCAGCTTGCAAACCCAAGGACGACGGCGCTTACAACATCACTGTTTGGACTTCCGAAGTTGAAGGTGTATCCGATCAATTCGCTGCACAAATCAAGAAGTTCAACGAGACCAACGAATGGGGCTACAAATTCAACGCAGTAGTTGAAGGCGTAGGCGAAGGCGACGCTGCAACACAAATGATCAGCGACGTTGCAACCGGCGCAGATTTGTTCTGCTTTGCTCAGGACCAAACTGCTCGTCTTGTACAGGCAGGCGCTCTTGCTCAACCCGGCAAAGCAGCACAAGAAACGATCAAAGCAAGTCACGATGCAGGCGCAATCAAGGCTGTTACAATCGGTGAAGCTGATGGTGAACCAATAATCCGCGCTTATCCTCTTACAAGCGACAACGGTTACTTCATGTATTACAATACAAGCGTTATCAAGGCTGAACACCTTGACAGTCTCGAAGATATCATCGCCGACTGCGAAGCAGCAGGTATGAACTTCTCAATGGAACTTGACGGTAACGCATGGTACGTAGCAGGTTTCTTCTTTGGAACAGGCTGCCACAGCGAGTACGCGTACGATGATGAAGGTAAACCCAAATCCATTGATGACGACTTCAACAGTGACAAGGGTGTCATTGCAATGAAAGGTATGCAAAAGTTGATGAAATCCAGCGTTTACGTATCTTCCGCTAAGGCTGCCGACTTCGACGCTGCAACTCCCTCCGCAGTAGTTGTCTCCGGTACTTGGGACGTTAACGTTGCGAAGACCGCTCTTGGTGAAAACTTCGGCGTAACGGATCTTCCTTCCTTCACAGTAGATGGAAACTCTTACCACATTGGTTCTTTCTCCGGTAACAAACTTCTTGGTGTAAAGCCCACCAGCGACGCTAAGAAAGCCGCTGCTCTTCACCAATTGGCTCTTTACCTCACAAATGCTGAAAACCAACTTGCTCGTTTCAACGAATTCGGTTGGGGTCCCTCTAACCTTGAAGCTCAACAAGACGAAGCTGTAAAGGCAGACGAAGCACTTTCCGCATTGGCTAAGCAAAACGCATACGCTACACCGCAAGGCAACATCGACGGTGGTTGGTGGGATATTGCCAAAGTTCTTGGACCGGACGCTCAAGCTGCAGATTTGAACGATGACGCTGCTCTTAAAGCCGCTCTTGAAAAATATGATGCATCAATTTCAGCATCTATCGAGAAGAAGCAAAATCAATCAGACGCTGAAGCAAAAGCATGGACAGTTATCGGTTCCATCAATGGCGACGAATGGAAAATCGACCTTGAAATGGTAGAAAGCCCTGCTAACACTTGGACTACGAAAGAGGCTTACGACATTACCGAAACTGATCAATTCAAAGTTCGTCAAGGTAAAGACTGGAAAGTTAACCTTGGTCTCAACGGCGAGTTGGACGGTGGAAACATCACGCTTGCAGGACTTGGTCTTTCGGCAGGAAAATACAAGATCCAGGTTGTTTTGACCGTTAATGACAGTGGTGCTGTAACAGGTGGAACAATTAATTTGATACCCGCTGAATAACAATTGATAGCATTAGACCGAGTTGGCGAGTTCTCAACTCGGTCTTTTGTCTTTACAGTACTTACAATAACACTTAAAAGGAGTAAATATGAAACAACTGGAAGTTCTGGACTATCTGAAACTAAACGGATGGCAGCGTTTCCTTTACAATCTCAAGTGCTTCTTTTGCGGTATTCCCGGTTGGTTTGTAAACCTCTGCAAAAAAATCGGCAGATGGGTCAAAAAGGCCGGTATTGCCATTTGGGAAAATCTCAAAGATTTGTACTTGACCTTAGTAAAAGGTAAGTGGCAAACAAAAGTATCATTTTTGATTATGGGATTCGGTAGCTTATGCTACGGGCAAGTTCTTCGCGGAGTGCTGTTCCTGCTGTTCGAAATAATATTTGTTTTGTATATGGTATTTTGGGGAGGCAGTTGGCTATCCCTGTTCGGTTCGTTGGGTAAAACCCCAATGCAAAAGGACGTATATGACGAAGTGCTGGACCAATATGTAAATATCCCGGGTGATGATTCGTTCAAGATCATGCTTTACGGTCTTCTTTCGATAGCATTTATCATTGCGCTTGTATATACTTGGCGTCTGCAAATAAAGCAATGCCGTATTAACGAAGAAATAATGGCAAGCGGCAAAAAGGTCAAGAGCACCAAGGACGACATGAAGTCGCTATTGGACAATCAGTATCACAAGACGCTGTTGGCTCTGCCCGTAACCGGTATAATGATCTTTACCGTTATACCCATTATCTTCATGATTTTGGTTGCGTTTACCAACTACAACGCAGTTGACGCCGACGGTTACAACAATCTGTTCCACTGGGTAGGATTGAAAAACTTCAACGAACTGGTTAATTTCGAATCCAACATTCCCGGAGTAAAACCGTTCTCGGTAACATTCGGCGAAGTTCTCGGTTGGACCTTGATGTGGGCGGTATTTGCAACGTTTACTAACTACTTCCTTGGTATGTTCGTTGCAATGATGATCAACAAGAAGGGAATTCAGTTCAAGAAAGGTTTCCGTACTATATTGGTCATGACGATAGCAATTCCGCAGTTTATTTCGTTGATGTACGTATCCAAGATGTTTGCATCCAACGGTATTATAAACGGCGCTTTGCTCAACTTGGGAATTATCAATTCGCCCATTCACTTCTTTGACGATCAGGCAAATCCGAACGTTGCGCGTTTGATGGTAATACTCATCAACGTTTGGATAGGAATTCCGTACTTGATGCTTATTGCGACGGGAATACTCATGAATATTCCTGCCGACCTGTACGAATCGGCTAAGATCGACGGCGCAAGCGGATTTCAACAATTTGGCAAGATCACGCTTCCCTACATGTTGTTTGTTACGGGTCCGTACCTGCTCACAAGCTTTACCGGTAACCTTAACAACTTCAACGTTATATTCCTGTTGACGGGAGGTGCGCCGGTCAAGACGGACGCGTCGGCTGTCGGTGGGGCAGTAGGTGACACCGACTTGCTGATTACGTGGCTATTCAATATGACGACGGGTGTAAGCGGCAAGTACTACTTAGCGTCGGTTATCGGTATCATGATATTCATTGTCGTTGCCGTGCTGTCGCTCATTGTGTACAACGTACTGCCATCCAATAAAAACGAGGGGGATTTCTCATGACAGATACTAAGAAATATTTGATTGAAATCGAAACTCCCGACGGAGCGCTAGTTTCAAGCGAACAACACGAAACTGTTGGCAAGAAATACGACGTAAGCGTCGAATTGCCCGAAGGTTACGTAGTTGCGGAAAGCGGCGAAGTGGAAGCTCCTTCTCATGCTGCACCTGAGTACGTAGAGCCGATGCTTGAACAAAAGCGTCAACACATGGGCATTAAAGCCAAGAGAATAATATCAAATACCATTATTTACATAGTGCTTATTGCCATGAGTATCCTTTGGCTTGTACCCTTTGTGTGCATAGTGTTTGAATCCTTCCGCGTGGAGTCCACTTGGCAGGTTGGATACGTAATCCCCAAGCAGTGGGGCTTCGATAACTATATTAACCTGTTTACGAAAACAGATTTCCCAAGATGGCTGTTAAACACCTTTATTATGGGTGTGGCTGTGGCTGTATTGCAAACGATAATCGTACTTGCAATGAGTTACGTACTGTCGAGAATGCGTTTCAGAGGCAGAAAAGGCCTTATGAACTTCATGCTTGTTCTCGGCATGTTCCCGGGCTTTTTAACCTTGATACTGCTGTATAAGCTGCTTAGCGACCTGCATATGACAGGTAACAATTCGATCTTCGGCTTGATACTGGTGTATATAGGTTCTAGCGGTATGGGTTACTACATATCTAAGGGATTCTTCGATACCATTCCCAAGTCGCTGGACGAAGCGGCGCGCGTAGATGGCGCAACGAGAGCGCAAGTTATGTTCAAGGTAATATTGCCCTTGGCTAAACCCATCGTAATATACACAATCTTGATGGGTTTCATGGCGCCTTGGGGCGATTTCGTCCTTGCTAAGTACATTGCGCACAACACCAGCAAGGGTATGAACGTTGCGGTAGGCTTGCAAAACTTAATTGCTTCGAATGCAACGCTTTCTACCAACTACACAATGTTCTGCGCAGGCGGTGTAGTCGTTGCTATTCCTATTACGATATTGTTCATGTGCTTGCAAAAGTACTACGTAGAAGGCGTCACCGGTGGCGCAGTTAAGGGTTAAAAGGAGATTATTTTATGGCTACAGTAAAACTGACCGATGTAAAAAAGATTTACGACAACAAGGTTGTAGCGGTACACGAGTTCAACCTTGAAATAAAAGACAAAGAGTTCGTCGTTTTCGTTGGTCCCTCCGGTTGCGGTAAATCTACAACCTTGCGTATGATTGCAGGTTTGGAAGATATTTCCGAAGGTACAATTGAAATTGACGGAAAGGTAGTAAACGACTTGCAACCTCGCGACAGAGATATTGCAATGGTATTCCAAAACTACGCATTGTATCCCCACTTGACGGTATTTGAAAACATGGCGTTCCCTTTAAGGCTCAGACGTTTCCCTGTTGAAGTAGAGGGAGAACCTGCTGAAGGAGAAAAAGAACCTGTTGAAAATAAAGAGGGCGAAGAAGACTCCAAAGAAAAGAAAATCCAATATGTCAAACTTTCGCAGGATGAAATATACAAGCGCGTAACGGAAGCTGCCGAAATATTGGGTATTACCGAGTACCTCACACGTAAGCCCCGCGCACTTTCCGGTGGACAACGTCAGCGTGTTGCAATCGGACGTGCAATGGTGCGTGAAAGCAAGGTGTTCTTGATGGACGAACCTCTTAGTAACTTGGACGCGAAGTTGCGTAACCAAATGAGAGCGGAAATCATCATGCTCCGTCAAAAGATTGACTCGACATTCGTTTACGTTACACACGACCAAACGGAAGCTATGACGCTTGGTGACCGTATCGTCATCATGAAGGACGGCTTTATCCAACAGGTCGGCACGCCTAACGAAGTATTCGAGATGCCCGACAACCTGTTCGTTGCAGAGTTTATCGGCGCTCCCAAGATGAACATTATACATACCGAGCTTGTAAACGAAGGCGGTAAATACAGCGTTGTTCCTTACGGCACCAAGATTCCCGTTGACGGTTACAAGGGCGAATTGCTTGCTAGCAAAAACGTGGAAAGTCAACAAATCCTGCTTGGCGTTCGTCCCGAACATATCGTGTTGACGGCTAAGTCCAACCCCGCTGCAATCCCCTGCACAATCCAAGTAAACGAAATGATGGGTAGCGAACTGCACCTGCACGTTGTAACGGACCAAGGTGGCGAACAGTTGATCGTACGCGTTCCCACAATCGACCTTACCCCCGCTCAACGCGCCGCTATGGTTTCGGGAGCGAAAGTGTTCATTACCTTCGAAGGCAAGGTTATGCATTTCTTCAACAAGGAAACGGAAATCAGTCTTATTACCGACAATGAAAACGTTCCCGTGGCAACTCACAAGGACGAAACTGATGACGTTGTTAAGGAAGAACAACCCGCTAAGAAGTCGCTATTTGCTAAATTCCGCAAAAACAAAGGCGAATAATAGTATATTGTGTAACTGAAACTTAATACACGTAAAAAACACGACTCTGCTTTAATGCAGAGCCGTGTTTTTTGTTGTTTGATTTAATTACTTGACAATTACGCTTGTCTGTCCGCCAATCTTTAGTTGGCCTCTGGAAATCTTGGCTTTATTCAATCCAATAACTTCGCACAGTTGGGTAAATCCTTCAGGCAAGTTGATTGTAACCGCTTCCGTACTGTTGTTGTGGATTATAGCTATGATTGATCCGTTGTAGTCAACCTTGAAGGCGCACATTGTTTCCTGTGGCATTTCCAACACGGTATATGTTCCGCGCGCAATTTCGGGATATCTGACGCGAATGTTTATTAACTTGGAGTAGTGGTTTAACAGGCTGTTTTTGTCCTCTAACTGGCTAGCCACCGTTCCGTTGATTTGATACTTGATGTTGAAAATTGCGCCTGCAGGGTCTTCTACCGGGTCGAGGTCGCCCCACAGCATTGCAAGACGTCTATTGGCGTCGGTGTTGCCGTTACGGGTACCCTTCATGCCGATTTCTTCACCGTAGTAGATAAAGGGTGAACCGGGTGTCATAATCAACAGGTTTGCTGCCATGTACGCGTTACCGTTGGCAACTTCCAAGAACCCTGCTGCGCGGTTGTTGTCGTGGTTTGTCAGGAAGGGAATAAACATTCCTTCGGGGTTCGCCTCGCGAATAGACGCCTGTATGTTGGATACGTAATTGGCATACGTTTCCATATCATTGTTGCGTACTGCGCTGGCAATCTTGCCACGGTCATCTGTTCCGGCGGAAAAAGCGAAACAATTGAGGGCGGGGTAGTATTTAAGAATTTCACTATCCGGCGACCAACACTCACCAACGGTGTAGATATCGGGGTTTATCGCTTTTAGCTCGTCCATGTACCATTTCCAAAAATTCACCGATGAAGTCGTGTCGTTGTAGTAGATGTACTTTACCGCGTCGAAACGGAATCCGTCAATACCCATATCGAGGTAGTATTTGGCAATCTTGACTGCTTCGGCGCGCACAGTGTCGCTGTCGTAGTTCAGTTCAGGCATGCCGCTTTCGAAGTTGCCTTCGTAGTACCATTGGGTACTGGGTATAGGATAGTACGCCCTGCCCGATACACGCTGTGCAGCGGTTACACATGTGTAGTAGTCGTAATACGGATTATCTTCGTCGCCGTTCTGTCTGGCTTTTCTAAACTCCTTAAACCACTCATTTGATGTTGCAGTGTGGTTTAGTACCAAGTCCAATATAACCTTGACGTTGCGACTGTGGCACAGTTCAACAAGTTCCTTCAAGTCCTCTTCCGTGCCGAAGTCGTAGTCAATGGCGTAGTAGTCGGTTACGTCGTACTTGTGGTAGGTGGGAGATTCGAATATGGGCGACAGCCACAGACCTTGTACGCCCAGACTTTTGCCGGAGTTTATATCGCCGTCATTGATATAATCCATGCGGTTGATAATTCCTCGCAAATCGCCTATTCCGTCCCCGTCCGAGTCGGAGAACGAACCAACGAAAATTTGATAAAACACACGGTAGTTATCGTCTGTGGGGTCGGGAGCAGGATCTGCTTTTTTCTTGCATGCCGACAACACAAGTAGCGTTGGTAACAATACAATTATCAGTAGTAATATTATTATTTTTTTCATGTTGTCTATTAAAAACTCCTTTACAAAGCCTAATTTGCGCTTACAAGATTGAACAGTGCGTCGTCAATCTTGCCCCAAGCGCCTGCGCCTGCGCACTCGACGTGGATACCGACAACGATTGTTTCTGTTCCGGTGTATTCGATGCCTTCAATGAGTACAGTGTCCCAACTGTCGTACACGGTTATTGTCAGTTTCTCTTGCTTAACAATAACACCGTTTACCTTGACGTATGCATACACGTTGGTTGTGCCGCAGTCGCCACCCATTATCGAAATGGAGTACTTGTAAGTGCCTGCTACCAAACCTGTTACTTGTTGTTCTAGCTCGAAATTGATGCTATTTGCCGATGCTCCGTAAAAGTGGTAGTGTTTTGTACCGGTCAACGAGTCGGTAACTTTATCTTCTACCCACAGTTCATTGCTGTTACCCTTTTCCGTTACAGTCCAACCTGTAGGTTGCTTGGTTTTGTTGGCGTCGTCTTCGAAGCTGTAATTTGTTAAATAGTTGTACTCTACCATGGATACGTAGCAGTGTACGGTCATTCCGTCTGCCGTGCCCTTGATATCGTACTTAGCTACACCGCCTGCAAACATTTCGGCTTTTTTAGCTTCGGTTATTTCCCAAACGACGTCAACCTGTTGCTTACTGTCGTCAAGCATTACGGCATTGACTTTTGCGGGGAGTTCGATGGTTTTTGAGTTTAGGTCAATCATCAAGTTGACGTCCTCAAGTGCGTCAGCCTTGTTTGCAACAATGTTTCCGTTGCGGGCAAGTCCAAATACCTTAAGGGACTCTAGCGGCTTGCCGTTTTTGTCGAAAAACGCCTGATTATCTACTGCGCAACCGCCGTACCATTTGCCGGCGTCGTCGGGGTCATATACCTTAGCGTATGAGCTTGCCCAGCCGGAGCCGTGTTTTTCCCAAATGGCGGAGTTTTCTTCCCACGAACTGCCACCTACGGTAATCCAAGTGCCTTCCCAGTAGCAAACGCCAATACCGTTTGTTGTGTGAGCAACCGTGTCGATGATGTCACGTATGCAGTTGGACTGTCCTTGAACGGTGTAGGGGTAATTCTTGGTAACGCTGCCACCTTCGCCTATCGTATTGCCGAAGAAGTCAGTATCTTCAGTTGTAAACGCGTAAGACGTTTCCGCAACCATTACCTTTTTACCGTAAGTTTCGGCAATGTCACCCAGTACAGTGGAAAGGTTTTCCAACGTTCCGTGCCAGTAGGGGTAGTAGGATGAACCGAATACGTCGTAGTCAACGCCGTAATAGTCCAAGTTCTTGGCGTAACTTACGTAGTTGGTAACTTTTTCAGGGTTGGCAAAGTGCAGTACGACTTGTGCCTTGGGGAAAACTTCACGGACGGCTTTGGAGCCTGCAGACATCAACTGAGCAATGTTAGCCCATTTGTTTTCGCCGCACATAAACGCGTTGGTTTCGTTGCCTACCTGAACCATGCTAACCTTGACTTTGGCATCTTTGAGCGTTTGAAGGCTTTCCTTAGTGTATTGGTAGAGCGCCTCGCTCTTTTGTTCAATATTCATACCTTTCCATGCGCGCGGTACCATTTGTTTAGCGGGATCCGCCCAAAAGTCGGAGTAATGGAAGTCAACCATCAATCCCATATTGTATTTTGTGGCGCGTTTGCCGATTTCCACAGCGGTGTTTATATCGCAGTTACCGCCACCGAAGCCGTTGCCGTTACTGTCGTACGGGTCATTCCATACGCGTACACGAATGGTGTTGATACCGTTATCGGCAAGCACCTTGAACACGTCTGCTTCATTGCCGTCGAAGTCGTAGTACTTAACGCCACTGTCTTCCAGTGAAATTACGCTGGAAGCATCCATGCCCATTACAAAATCCTTGCTTAATCCGTCCACCTTTTTTACGTAAAGAGTGTCGGACGCTACTTTTGTGCTACAAGCTGCAATTGTAAGTAGGCACGTTGCCATCATCACAATACAAATTACTACACAAGTAAGTTTTCTGGTTTTCATTTTTCTCTCCTTTATATTTGTTCGATTTGTTCGAACTTACGTAGATAGTTTAACACAAAAAAACGCATATAGCAATATTGAATTTATTATTTATATATATTTATATACAAATTTATAATTGCAAGCAGCTGTTAAAAAATTGATATTGGAACACTTTTTATTTTCAAAGTGTATTGTATTAAATTTAATGATATGATATAATTAAACAGATGGTCCTGCTTTCAAATATTTGTGAGAGCGGAATAGTAATAACGTTAGTTTCGGAGCAATAATGAACAAATTAGCATTAAACATAATTCACCGTCCCGAGCTTTCTCCCGAATACGCCGAGCGCGCGCTTGGCGGTAGAAAAGACGTAAGGGACGAGTCGCTGGATATATTCCTTTTTCAACAGCAGTCTGCTCACGAACAGGGACTCAAAACAACTATACAAATAACTTACGCGTCGTTGTTTTCGGACAAAATCGTGGAAATTGCCAAGGAACATCACGATAAATACGGCGATGAAATAGGATTGTCATTATTGGGATTGCCGTGTAAGCAATTTCGCGAAAAATATAACACTGAGGATTTCTGCATTTGGATGTTCGACGAACAAACCAAGATGGATATCGTTGACGATTGTTTTTCGCTGTTTTACGAGAAGTTCGGTTTTTATCCCGAATCGACAGGCAGTTATTTTCTTGACGCTTTTACTATCAATTATATCAAGGATAAATATCCTAGTGTAAAATGCGCTGTGGCAACATGCTGGGAGGAAGGTCCCAAGGCATACCACACGTGTAATAACAGTTGGTACACTTTTATGGATGGCGGGCCATGGAATCCGTGGATACCCTCCAAGGTTAATTCACACTGTCCTGCAAGTAATAAGTCCGACGACAGCGGAATAGTTGCAATCCCGCACCTTTCGCGCGATTTGATGGCTTGTTTTGACGGAAACGGCTCCAACTTCGGCACGCATCCGCAAAACGTATTGCGCGGTATGATTTACTACAAGGACGGTAACACGGTAGAGTATCCGTATCTGTACAATCTTATCGACCAGTACAGACACCTTGAAAAATATAACGACGGTTACAGCTACAACATGGTATTTGTAGGTCCGGGATGGCTCAATCGTGCCGGACGTTGGGAAGCGCCGTACGAGCTGCTTGCCAAGTCCTATGTGGACTGCATGAAGTATTACGGCAAACTCAAGCGTGAGGGAAAGGTGCTTGATCTCACGATGAGCGAATTTGCCGATTTCTACCGTGAACGTCACCCCGACTACAGTCGTGCGGAATGTGCACTGTGGAAAGATATTCTGTACGGAAGCGACAAGGAGTATTTTTGGTATGCGGACTCGAACATGCGTACCTGTCTGGACTTCAACCAAGGCGGCGCAATGATTGACTTGCGTCCGTACGTTGCCCGTCTGCCGCAAAATACAGGTATAGGCACGGATAACGTATATGACGCGTCATATCCGTATCTTATTCAGATAAACTATCGGGCAGGGTACTTTACCCACTACGCCGGAGCAGGCACAATCAAGTCGTGCCGAATTAGCTATCACGGACAAAGCGCGGATTTGTGTTTGTGCCGTACAATGGCAAGGTACGAAAAGGTTACAAACGGCGTTCGTCTGATAGCGAATCCCGTAACGGTAACTTTGGACGGATTGGATATCGTTATACAATCAACCTTCACTTTCGAACAGGGTAGCGGTCGAGTAATTACAAGGCGCGAAATACTTAACGACCTTCACGGCGAAGAAATTACAATAGAGGAGTATTTCACAGGCGCGTTTGGCACAACCGAATATCAAGCGGATATGACCAAGCTCACCTTAGGTGTAGGCAGTGAAATAATCAACTATACATATCACGGCAAAAAGATAGAAAAAGCGCACAACAAAGCGCCTTTAACGGCTTATGTTGTCATTCCCGACGTGATGACGAAAGTGGAAATGGGTGGTGACGCCGACAAATTCAAGGTGGAGGAAGGAATTGCCTTCTCACCGGTGTATCACCTCAGCCTCACAAAGACACTAACAAAAGGAGCAGTTGAAACATGGCTCAGGCTAGCAAAGGCAAACTAAACTTTCGCTGTCCTCGTTGCTTTATGAGGGACATCGACGTGGATATGTTTTACGACAGTGACAAAAAGGAATATTACTGTCTGCGTTGCAACTATCGCGGTAGCGAAGCGGACGTTGAAAAGCTCAACGAACAGGTAAAGGAGCGCTATGGACGTTTGAAAATGCGTGTTGTGAGCTTTGGCGAAGACAACGAACCGCCTGTATTTCAAGCGCACAAGCGTGGCGAGCAGTGAAAGTACATTCATCACGCGCGACTGTACTTTCAAAGAATTTGTGACAAGGAGTTTGTCTTCATCAGTATGAAGTTAGGTATTGACGTATCGACGTATTTCGAAGAGTTAGCACACGGTGCGAAGTACTTCGACGGTGATAAGCGTGTAGAACCGTTGGATTTATTCCGTGCAAACGGTGTGGACTATATGCGAATACGCTTGTGGGTAAACCCCAACAGCGACAAGGGCGAACCGTATCTTGCGGGAAACTGCGACTTAGCTAACTTTTTGAAGTTGGCAGCGCTTGCCGAGAGCAAGGGATATTCCATCATGTTGGATATCCATTACTCGGATTTTTGGGCGGACCCCGGCAAGCAGTTTATTCCCAAGGCTTGGGCGAGCTTGACTTTAGACGAACTTGTACATAAGGTTTACGAATACACTAAGGAAACTCTCGTCACTATTGCGGAGCACGGTATCAAGCTCAGTTACATTCAGGTTGGTAACGAAATAACAAACGGCATGCTTTGGCCGCTTGGTAAGCTCGTCGAACAGCCTGACGGTTCGCGCACCAACTATGCAAGTTTGATACGACTTCTCAAGTCAGGCATCAAGGCATGTCGGGAAATTACGCCTAAATCGGCTATTATCTTGCATTTGGAAAAGAGCTACGACCAAGTCATTTACAACGAGTACTTTACCCAGATGGAGCAAGCGGGCGTTGACTACGACGTTATCGGTTACTCCTACTATCCGTACTGGCACGGAACGTTTGAGCAATTTTACGCCAACGTGGACTTTTGCAAAAAGTTCGGTAAGCGTCAGATGGTGGTGGAACTTGGATACGCTTTTACTGTGGAAGACTACATCAAGCACGACCACGGCGGAGCGCATCTTGTGGTAAGCAATGAAAACATGGATTCCCTTGGTTTTACACAGGAGTACCCTATTTCTCGTGAAGGGCAAAAGCGCTTTACCGAAAGGTTTTTGCAACTTGCCGAGGAGCACGGGATTGAGGGCGTGTATTGGTGGGAGCCGTTGTGGATACCCGGCGAAGGAATATGTTGGGCATCCGAAGCCGCCATGAAGTACATCAACGAGGAAGGCAAATCAATGCGTAACGAATGGGCAAATCAATGTCTGTTCGATTACCAAGGACAAAAGTTGCCTGCCTTTGACGCTTTTAGAAAAAAGTAAACGTGATAAAAACAAAGCAAACCTAAACAAGTATTTTAACTGATTGAATAATCAGCTCAAAAATAAAATGGAGGTAAATATGAAGAAAAAAATTGCAATCATTGTGTTGGCAACAGTTTTAGCGCTAAGTGTAATCTTAGTTGTTGCCTGCAATAAAGTAAAAGGTGAATTTACCTTTTTCCCTTCATCGGCAAGTGGAGTAAAAACCGGTAACGCCGAGAAGGTTATGCCTACGGAATTTGCCGAAACGGCAGACGAACCCAGCGTAATGATTCACTACTGGCGTAGCAAGGCCAACGACTACAAGAGTTGGGGATTCTGGCTGTGGGCAGATGGCAAGGAGGGAGAAGTATATCCCATTCAGTACCAAGACGAATACGGCAGCGTAACAATTGTCAAGCTTTCCACACTGGGCGTGACGGAAACGGGCAAGATCGGTATTATCGCTCGCGAGCAGGACGCTTGGAACAAGGACACCGAAGCGGACAGATTTATTAACCTTCCCGAGTACGCGAAAGACGCCAATAACTACTATCACGTGTACCTGTATCAAGGTGATAAAAACCTGTACAAGGATATTGATGAACTGACTCACGGTTTGAGCGCAACGTTTAGCGACGAAACGAGAATCACCATCAAATCCAAGGCGGCAGTAAGCCACGTCGAACTGCTCGAAGGCGACACTGTTATAGGTACAGGCGATACTGAAGGTTCCAGCACAATCACATTTGACTTTGCATCAGGACAAAAACCCGACATTACCAAAGCTTATACGGTAAAAGCTGTGTTTAAAGCAGATAACTACAGCGCAGAATGCAATGTAGAAATTACTTCTTTGTACGATACGGAAATGTTTAACGAATTTTACTACGACGGAGAGCTTGGCGCAATCTACTCGGCTAAGCAAACTGAATTTAAAGTGTGGTCTCCTGTTTCCAGCAAGATAGTGCTGAACGTCTATGAAAAGGGCGACGGTGAAGAAACTCCCAAAACATACGAAATGAAACTGGGCAAAAAACAGGAAAAGGGTGTTTTCTCCGTTACAGTTAAGGGTGATTTAGCAGGAAAGTACTACACCTATACCGTATATAACTATCAACATCCCACCGGCGCAGAAATCGTTGACCCCTACGCTAAGAGCGCAGGATTAAACGGTGCAAGAGGACAAATCGTCAACTTCGCCGATACTAATCCCGACGGATGGGACCGCGTAAAAGCTTACGCTTACGACGCTAACGAACTTGTCGTATGGGAAACTCACGTTGCCGATGTAACTTCGTCCGAAACATGGACGGGAACGGAAGCCAACCGCAAAAAGTTCCTCGGTATGATCGAATCCGGCACAACCTATAATGGAGTCAAGACGGGTTATGACCACATCGTAGAACTGGGCGTAAACGCAGTGCAATTGGTTCCCATCTTCGACCAAGCCAACAACGAAGCTAACGTTTCCTTCAACTGGGGTTACAACCCGTTGAACTACAACGTACTTGAAGGCGCATATTCGTCTAACGCTTCCGACGGTTACGTTCGTATTAAGGAATTTAAGCAACTTGTTCAAAAGTTTAACGACGCAGGCATCAATATCATCATGGACGTAGTTTATAACCACGTCAACGCTGCAATCGGATCCAACTTCGACGTTCTTATGCCCGGTTACTACTACCGTTACGACGGTTCCGGCGACATGTCAAACGGTTCAGGTTGCGGTAACGAAACGGCAAGCGATCACTACATGTTCCGTAAGTTCATGATTGACTCGGTATGCTTCTGGGCGAAAGAGTACAAACTCGGCGGTTTCCGTTTCGACTTGATGGGATTGCACGATATCGAAACTATGGATATGCTTACAGCCGCTCTCAAGAAGATTAACCCTGCAATCGTCGTTTACGGTGAGCCTTGGACGGGTGGCACAACCACGTTGAAATCCGAATTGCAAGCTAAGCAAGCCAACGCTAATAAATTCGTAGGTTACGGACAATTTAACGATCAAATGCGCGACGCGCTCATTAAGGGCGGTTTGAGCGGCGCTTCCGAAAAAGGTTGGGCAACAGGCGGCACATCAACAGCCAACCTTGTAAACGGTCTCATGGGCTACACAGGCGGTACAATCAAGGATCTGTACAAGACCGTTAACTATGTAACCTGTCACGATAACTACACGTTGCATGACCGTATTATTGCTACGGGACAATTCGGCACGGCAGCAGACGTCTTCAGCGGAGCTATTGAGTTGACCGAAGAGCAGCAAGCAACTATTAAAAAGATGGCAATGCTGGCTAACTCGGTTGTGTTCAGCTCCAACGGCGTAAACTTCATGCTTGCAGGCGAGGAGTTCCTTCGCAGTAAGGCAGCAGGCGGTGCAGTGGGTGAACAAGTTCACAACTCCTACAACGCAAGCTACAAGGTAAACGAACTGGATTATGCGTTGAAGGTTGACAATTACGATATGTTTGTAAACTATCAAAAACTCATCGCTTTCAAGAAGATGTTTGTCAAGGATTTCGGCTTGAACAGCAATGAAGCGGTTACAAGCAAATACAGCGCTAAATTAGTCAACAACATGATTGAAATTACAATTTCAGCAGAGAACGGCAAGACGTGGAAGATAGTTCACGCTAACGGCTCGGTAGCGCAAGATGCTACAGCTGACTTTGCAGGATACACGCTTTACCTCAACACGGTTGGCGGCGTAACGCTCAGCGCAAATACAAGCATACAAGCTTACCAAACAATTATTGCAAGTAAATAATTGTAAAGCAACACAGTAAGGCAGCTAAAAGCTTTTACTAAACAAAAACAGGAAGAACCTTTGGTTTCTTCCTGTTTTTTTGTAATGCAATAACAATATAAGTATATTTGTCAATATGCGAATAGTTTTCGTTGGCTATAATCGATAATAAGTACTTTAGTCGGATTTCTATTGTGTATTTTATTCGTATTGAAAGTGTTCCTTGCGCGACGCAACGGTCAGTCCATATACGGCTGTTGCTCCTGCACGTTTCAGCACCTTGGCGCATTCGTTGAGCGTTGCGCCCGTTGTTTTTACGTCGTCAATTACCAGTACGCGTTTACCTTTGACATCCGCATTGATTTTGTATGCTCCGATAAGGTTTGTTTTGCGTTGGGCTTTATCCAATTGCTCTTGCGCCTCCGTTTCCTTGTGCTTGACGATGGCTTCAACTAACAATTCATCTTTGTTTTGTAAGTTGCAAAAGTACTTTGCCAATAGTTGCGCTTGATTGTATCTGCGCTTGCGTAACGACTTGCGACTCATGGGTGCGAAGGTTACAATGTCGTAATCTAAGTTGGCATTTCGCGCCATAAATACAAGATACGGAGCAAAAGCTTTGGCGTGAGTTCCAAGATTGTTGAATTTCATTGCCAGGATCGCTTTTTGTACAGCGCCTTCGTAACTGAATACCGAATATGCCTTGTCGAAGTATATCTTGTCAAAGGCACAATTCTCGCAGTAGTCCTCCTCGCCGTCAATGCCTACGCCACAACGCTTGCAGGTTTTGCCGTTATTATAGATGACGTCTTTGGAACAATCCGCGCAAAAGCTCGTTGCGTCGAAAACGTCCTTACCGCACACAACGCAACGACACGTAGGCGCAAACATCTCAGTCAGTGCGTGCGATATGCTACGTGTAAATTTGTTTATAGAACGTGGTTTCATCTTAATAGTCGGTATTACCCAGTAGATAGTCGCAACTTACTCCAAAAAATCTGGCAATTTGTACTAACATTGCGAAACTTGTTTCATGTCCATTATTTTCCCACTTCACTAAAGTGGTACGGTCAACTTTTAAAATATCAGCTAATTGCTGCTGACTCAAACCTTTTTCAAGGCGCAATTCTTTTATTCTTTCTGCAAACATACATTTATTATGAGACAAATTGTCACACATTACCATATGTGTGGGAAATGGTCACATACGATACGCGTATATAGTGGTAAATTCACGGTTGATATTATTTTATAATAAAATAGTGTAAACACTTGAATTTAAACAATAAATATGTTACTATTGTTATACTCGTAAGGGAGTAGTTCGCTAGTTAATAGTTGTCGCGCCTACATTATGGAGTATCCAGGTTCGACATTGAAGAACGAGACTTATGCTGACTCAAGCCACTTGTGGCTATCGTTAGTGTAGTCTCGCTTTTTTTAACTGCCAAGCAACTTCTTTATCGTGGAGGTACAAATGGTAGATTTACTCAACAAATGGATAAGCAACTGGCACGTCGGGTTGCAAATAGCAATGTTCGTCGTTGGACTTGCCTTGGGCGTTTTTTGTTTGGTCAAGTTTTGCGACATGTTTGTGGATTCGTCCAGCGCCATTGCCAAGAAACTCAAGATTTCACCACTCATTATAGGCTTGACGATAGTGGCAATGGGTACGTCTTTACCCGAACTGGCGGTGTCGGTATCCGACTCGATATCCAATATAGGCGGAGGTAACTCTAACGTTGCAATCGGTAACGTCGTAGGTTCCAATATATGCAATATTTTGTTGGTGTTGGGATTCTCGTTGGTGTTTACGCCAATTGTGGTAAAAAAGAGCGTTTGCAAGCGTGAAATGCCTATTTTGCTGGGTGTAACGGCCATTACTGCAATATTTGTGTGCTTGTTCGGACTTGGCTCGGTTACGGGTAACTTCGCCATCACACGTTGGGAAGGCATCATTCTCGTTGTGTTGATATTTGTCTATATCGGCTATTTGGTGTTTATGGCAAAGCGTCACCCCGAGGAGCTTGACGAGGCCGATGACGTAAAGGACATGCCGTGGTGGAAAGCAATCTTGTTTGTATTGTTGGGAGCTGCGGGCATAATCCTTGGCGGACAGTTTGTCGTTTTCGGTGCTAAGGGCTTGGCGTTGCAAGGTGCAGACGCCTTGAATGTGGACCATGATTTGGCGGAGTCACTTGTCGGCTTGACAATAGTGGCAGTGGGTACTTCGTTACCCGAACTTGTAACAAGCACAATCGCGGCGAAAAAGGGACAAAACGAACTTGCGCTCGGTAATGTTATAGGAAGCAACATTTTCAATTCGTTGTTTGTGTTGGGTATTTCTTCAACAGTCAACCCGCTAACCACGGGTAGTCAGGTGCTTGTTGACGTTTTTGTGATGTTGGGTGTCACAGCAATGCTGTTTGTGTTCAGTCTCAGTGGCAAATTGCGTAAAGCGCACGGTTGGGTGCTGCTTGGATGCTATTTGGTGTATTTGACTTATCTTATCGTACGTACACTAATATAATGTAAGTGGAGTTACTGGCATGTGGGAACTGGTTGTTGTCAGTCTTGGCTTGGGCGTCGGTTTGGCGATGGATGCTTGCGCCGTATCTATGACTAACGGAATGAACGAACCGCAAATGAAATTAGGCAAAGCAACGCTTATTGCCTTTATGTATGCGTTTTTTCAGGCGTTGATGCCCATGATTGGTTGGGTGTGCGTCAGTCTGGTTGCAACCAACTTTGCTCGGTTTGCCAAGTGGGTACCGTATATAGCGTTGGTGTTGTTGGCTATTATTGGCGGCAAGATGCTTTTCGACGGTATCAAGGAGGCTCACCAAGCGAAAAAATCCACAACGCAACCCGATGATACACAAAGCAACGGTACGGGTCGCAAATTGACCTTCGGTTTGTTGATAGTGCAAGCAATAGCCACAAGTATCGACGCGCTTTCAACGGGTTTTTCGCTTGCCAAGATTGCCGGCGATAATGCAGCAACCGACTGGTGGAAGGCACTGATATCCGCAGGATTGATTGCTATTGTAACATTTGCTATTTGTTTTGTGGCAGTGCGCTTGGGCAAGAAGTTCGGCAACAAGCTGGGCAACAAAGCGCAAATTCTCGGTGGTGTAATATTGATTGCAATTGGTCTCGAAATTTTCATCACAGGCGTGTTTTTCTAGTCTAATGTTTTAACCGCTTGTAAAATATTTGACAATAAATCCAAAGTAGTGTAACATAAAACAAGCGTAATACGGAAGCGTATTTCGTCCGCATGGGCGAACGAAGGTTGCACTTTGTGCAAGCGAGCGTGGCGAGGGCATTGCCCGACCCCCAGCGGATTTCGAAGAAAACGCGTGAGTGGTCCTTATCCGAACGAAGTGAACGCCGACCACGGTTGAATTATACAACTAAATAAGCGAGCAAAAACAACAAATAACAATAAAGTAAATACGGAAGCGTATCGAAGTGGTCATAACGGCCCGCACTCGAAATGCGGTTACCGCCTCAAGCGGTACGTGGGTTCGAATCCCACCGCTTCCGCCAGTAGCAAATAATACGAACCCATGGATAAGTGAGTTCGTATTATTTTTTGCAAGAGATTGCTTTGGCGTGTGCGTCAGTATGAAAATCGAATCTCCGAAGCAGCAAGCAAAGGCAGACCGATTGAAACAACGTTTACGATTGAAGGTGTTTCCTACAAAGCCTTGAAAGTGGGCGACAAAATCTATGTGCCAGATAAGACACAAATAGTTTAATTTGACACTCAAAGTTAAAGCCGGGAATCCTTGTGGGTTCTCGGCTTCTATTGTTGAATTTTAGGAAAAGGTTTTTTAATTACAAAATCATTCAGATAATTTGACAACGTCAATAATAGATCACTTAAAACTTGACTGACTTCGGCAATGGGTAGCTTAAATTGTGCCTCAAACGCCTCTACAACAGGATCACTTTCCCAACACATATCTTGATAATCATAATGGGCGCAGTATTTACGAAGCTTACTTGTGCAATATTTTCTATTTATATTTGATATAAATTTTTCAAATTCACAGTCAATTTCCAAATGAATATTATTTGCTCTACAATGATTTATTAAATTTTTTGTTCCTACGATTCCGCAAAACAAAGTCAAATATTTTATCTTTAAGTCAAGCACTTTTTCAAGATTAAACTTGGTTAAAATTTCATTGTACGCATTCACAGAACAGAGAATATCCATAAAAGCCATCAAAACGGGAGGATTGTTCTGTATTCCAAAATTAACATAATTATAAGCCATATTTATGTCATAATAAACAGCTTCATCAAATGTAATTTTAGTAGTATTAGGTTCAATCTTTAGATGAGCAGCAGTAATCACATTTCCAATAAAACTAACCATCTGATAAATAAACGTTTGAATTTGAGGTTGTATGTCATCAACGTATGAGCCAATTTCGCAACCTAAAGAAAGGCTGCTTAAATGATAATTATCAACAGGCTTATCGTTTATACACGCTATATAATAGTTATTGAACCGCCCAGCTTGATTCGGCCGCAAATTCGGAAATTCTTTACGAAGAAATTTATTGTATTCACTTTTATTGAAGTCGTTTAAGCACCAATAAGTATTCTGTTGATCTAATTCTGCATACTGTTTCAAAAATATCGATCTTGCCTTTCCAACTTTAGTTTTAAGAGGTTTATTTTCGAAATTATATTTTGCCTTCTTATTATCAAAATATTCTTGTCCTGCATAAACAAAAACACACAAATATGGCACAACAGCGGCATAAATTGCAGCCCCTACATTATTGAACAAGCAACTTGATAAACATTCCGCAATTGCTTTGTAATCAAATGCTATTTCTGCACACGAATAGTCTTGCAATTCTTCTCTTGTCATATTATTTGTTATTTTTCATAAGTTGGGCGAAAAAGCCTATTATTAACGCAATTATACATACAATTATCCACATAATGTTCAATCTCCAACACTCACCAATGCAAGTTAGTTGCTATGTAGGGCAATACTGCAATTCCAACCTCGATAGTTTTATCAAATATATATTGCAAAACATTTTTTGCTTTTTCCCAAATAGACGTTTTATTTTTCTTCTTGCGTGCATCATCAAACTCGTTTAACATTTTCATTAAAGTTACAATTTCTTCATCTGATAAACCAGCATTTTGAACTTCCTCTATAACCTGATTAAGAGTTATTTCAACGCTTTGATTTTGACTTTGCGATTGATTTTGGGTAATGATAAACTGCGGAACAGCTTGTCTTGATGCTTCAATTTTAATTTCAGCTATAACATTTTCCAAAACAGCTATAACCTTATTCACTTCCTCGATATAATTCTCTGGATCAGCTTTTGCTGTTCTCAAAAGACCAAGAATAGTTCTAACGTCAGTTACTACATTTGCGGGCAAATCTTTATTGAATGCAGAAAATACTTCATTTATTGCTTGACAAATAGCGGATTGATCGCTCGAGGTTTTTATTGCTTCCAGTTTAGCAATGTATTTTTCTATTAGTTTTATTTTATCGTAATATGCACCGTACATTTCTTGTTCCTTTTGGTCAAAGTAGTATTTGCCCTTTTGTTGTAAAATTGCTGCGGCGTTGTTTAATCCACAACAATATAAAACATAACCTTGGGCAGCCAACGACTTAACAGCACTAATGGCGTCAGACAAAGGCACGTCATCAAAATGGATAGGGACGCTTTGCTCTGTGTTTTGCGAAATAATGTGTCTTAATATTCTTTCTTCTAATGGGTTTAACATTTTTACTCCATTGGCGTAATCATTTTTTCAATATACTCGATTTCCCCTTTATCCAACTTATATCTCGCATACAGTTGTTTGTCTATTTGAGGTAGTTTGGCATTCCAATCAATAAGGTTATTCTGTGCAAAATCCTGTATTGGTGCAAACCCATAAGTGTCTCTTGTCATGTTCTTATTTTTACGAATGCCAACTAAAAATCTGAAGAATTTAGTTTTCATGTACTGTGCTACATTTGTTGCCTCAACTTTGGACGAGAACGGACCTATAGCCAAAAACGTTTCGGAACATACCATTCTTGGCTCGCCTAATTCAGCCTTACCTATAATCCTTGCAGGAATAGGATTGCCTATTTGACCAGCAGCACCATCCGCTTTTGATATAAACACTTTCCAGCAATCAATTATTTCTATGTTTTTATCAATAGAAAAACTTGACGATACGTTTTTGATTTCACGTTTGTTATTAAAGCGCCCTAAAACCTTATATCCACCTTCAACAAATGTTTCAGTGATATAAGATTCGTCCACGTCGCTGATGCCAAACGGATTTCTCGGCAACACCAAATCACCAAACGAAGGCTCTTTTAATTCTCTTACTTTCATTAAAATTGAAAGGGCCGTTTCATCTCTGACAAATATGTCGGTATTTTGCTCGTTCAAATATCTTTGAGAGTTAGTGGTTTGTCCGCTTTGTAAATGTGTGGTGATATCACATTGCCCTTCATTGTTGCCATCCCAAAGGAAATAGCAAACACCCCCTTCGATTTGAACAGCAGGGAACACATCTCCAGCAAGCATGTAATCGTGCAAAACTCTGATATGGTGATCGTTAATCATGATATTTCTAAAATCATCCAAGCCCTTGCCGCCAGAGAACCAACGAGAAGGCATAATCATAGAAATATAATTTGGTTCGCATTGTTCAGCACACAATACGAATTTACCATAAATGGCTATTGAACTCGAGCCATGTCCGCCATCAACAATTTGATACGGTGGATTGCCAACTATTGCATCAAATTTCATTTCCGTTCCGTCCTTTCCCCAAATTGAAGGGTTATTGATTTTTTTAACAGCCCACGATACATCTGTTCTCAAATGTTCAACTAAATAGGGTTGATAGTGGGTGTTTACAGGCGTATTGCCAAAGCCTGCCAACGTTCTGCGAGTAATGTGTTCCGCCATTTTTGTTTTACACAAGACAAATAAATTGTTTCTCAAAACTTCAGCCCAAACAGCATTTTGTTCCTCCAACGTCATTTTATCTTCGGGCTTTATCAAATGATTGCGATACAAGGAATACGCAAGATATAGCGGATATACTCCGGATTTTGAGTTTATTTCCAATATCTTGCTATCATGACGGAATACCGCTGTTGTTACCTTACCATTATTTACATAGCGTGGCTCTTCAAGCGGATTTTGTGCATCAAATTGTTCGTTAAGGAAACAATAACCACCAAGCGTTTGGCTCATATGCATATTGACTACACGCCATGGTGTCAGTACAGTTTCCTTGTCAGGATTGCGGAAGTGTCCGAACAGCTCTGTGATACGCTTTATTCTTTCTGTCGGTGGATATTCGTCAGCTTGTTTAACAAGCCTACGAATACGCAACCCAGCACCCATCAGCACGTCCTCGTCAAAGTATTTGATGCTACGCATAAACGCTTCTTTCGTTATATCTTCAGGCAAAAATTCCTTCCAAGACTCGTCGTCAACAAGACTGGGGAACATATCCAAAGTAATCTTTTCCGTTAGCGGAACATTGGCGCCAAAAATAAGCAAAGGCAGACGTATTGCAATGTTACGCAACAAGCCAATAAATTTCTGTCTTTCCTTTTGTTGAGCACGATATTTTTCTCTTGCTTCTCTTTCTTCTGGCGTTAAATCCTTTTGCGGTTTATGCTCGGCTTTTTTGGCTCTATCGTATTCTTCTTGCGTTAAGCCATTATCTGCCATTGTTACATGTTTTTGTTGGCTGGACTTTTTGTGTGCTGTTAGACGATTTTTCAAAAACTCAAAGAACTCTCTGTCTCTGTCGTCCATTACAATACCGGTTTCAACTTTGTAAATGGAATCGTCCTCAAAGCCAGATTTGATTGCAGCATCAACACTAATGCGTTTAATTTGACGCATCATAGAATTGACGTCATACTCGTTCATCTGTACGCCATCAACTGCGTAAACGGGGCAGTAGTTCAAGAATTGTCCTAATTCAGCTTTGAATTGTGCATCAGAGTTTTTGCCCTTCTTGGTTAGTTGGTGTGTTTCAGAAATAACCTTTAAGGCTCTATCTGGTGCAAAATCGAATACGTAGCAATTCTCTTTTTGTTTGCCATCAATAACACCGGCAGACTGAACGCGGAAGATTGTTTGCATGTAACCCTTGGCATCTGTGTTGGCAGATCCCGCAAGCATCATTACGGCAGACCACTCTTTAACAGTAACGCCTGTTGTAAGTTTTCCACACGAAAGTGTTATGGTGTATGGGTTATCTCGTATTGCTTCTTTTACGAGAGTCAACGCATTGTCATAAGGCAGTTCCTCGTCGCCTTCACCTGCAACATTTACAACTTGATAATGACTGAATACAGCGTGTTTTTTTAACAAAGCGGAAAGCGCCCTTGCTTCTTTAACGCCGGGCAGCATCCAAAACGTATGCTTAAATTCCTTTCGATACTCGTCTGTCGCGAAAGGATACTTTGTGTCTTTGCTTTCTTTTGTGATAATATCCAAGAATGCGCGGACGTCTTCTTCGTGAACAAAATCACCAACGTCTTGTCCTGACGGTATAGGTGCAAAATCTTTTTCGGCATCACCCGTCCAAACGCGGAAAAATTCTCTGAAATTGAATGCAGAAGTTTCCGTTTCAAAACGATAGGAAGTAGGCAAAGCCTTGCTCATGTCGAACGTAAAAATATTCATCCTCGGCATATCTGCATAAGGATTGCGTTCGGTTGGGTGATTATAAGCCCACTCTGCTTTTGCGTTTTGTTCTTTTACATAATCCCAAGTGTAAACGTTATCTTCATACTTATCCATTATGTTGTAGGGCGTACCCGACAATTCCAACACTTTGGGCGTTTTGCCCTTCTTGGGGCTTTCCAAAAGATTTTGTACTTTTTGACCTAATTCCGTTTGCGTGCCTTCGTGAGCTTCGTCGTATATGATTAAATCCCAATCCATATCGAACACAGCTTTGTTCTTATCAAACTTACCGCCTGCACGTTTAGAACCACGAAGGTCTTGCATTGATGCAAAGTATGTGAAATGGTCGCCACGAAGTGCAGCATTTCTCAATGCTGCATCGTTCTTTGTATCTGCATCAAAATCGAAATAATCTTCAGAGTAAAAGTAGCCTTGCTTTCTCATGAAGATATGAGAACTATCTTTGCCAAACAGCTTTTCGTGATCTTCGCGCCAACCTTCTTCAACTACCGGACGATGCGTAACAACAATCGTTTTTTGGAAATTGCCTTGTCTGATTAAATCATAGGCAGTCAAAGTTTTGCCGAAACGCATTTTGCAGTTCCAAAGCATTTTGTCGCTATTATCAAAGATTTTAAGCGTTCTATCGACAGCTTCCGATTGCTCATCTCTTAATTGGATTGTTGGAGTGGCAAGCGTGCCTTTATCTTTTTCCGGAAGAAAATATTGATGGTTAATAACGGCTTCGATTGCCCTTTTGGCAGTTTCGACGTCGCAAGCAAACCATTCACGATTTTTAATCCCGTTGGGATATGAACAAGAAATACCGCTATTTTTAAGTACAGCGTGAACGTCGTGGTCTCTAAATGAGTCCAAGACGACAACTCGGCTGTCATTGTAAACGTCCACTTTCTCACGAATAGCTAATACCGCCCAATGCAAATCCACCTTTACACCGGCAGTAAATGTATAGGATTTAATTCTTCCTTTATCTGCAGCTTCACGTAGCTCTTGGCAATTTGGCGTTAGTTCTCTATAACTCTTGCTTGTATGAATTGTGGCATCACCAATTTTGACAAGCCCTTTGTGTGCTTTGTCAGGGATGGTGAATATGTAAATCAACTTATATGAGCTTGTGCTGTAAATACTCATCTTTTGCCCCCATTCAACATTTCAACAAATTTGATGGTCTTGTTCTTTTCCCAATCCTTAATCTTGCAATAAATTCCCGTGTGCTTGTGGTTGTCGCCCTTCTTGCAACCTTCGCATTCTTCAAATTCTTCTTCGTCGTCAAACAAAGACATTTGCAATCTTGGTGTAGGCTTGCAACTATTTGGTATAACGTATTTCAATCCGTCCATCTGCCAAATATTCCACGAAAGAATCTCGGCAATTTCCAATAGATACTCTTTGATAGGATATAATCCGAATTTTGCAATATAATTGTCTATGAACGTAAACAGTAGGTTTTCTCTTGCGAGTAATACATTGTCGCCTTGCCAATCAAAGCCGTATATGCTCTTAAACGCTTCCTTTACCCAAGCATACCACTCCTGTTCATCATCCACGTTTTCGCTTACTACACGCAATTTACGGTCTAACAAGCCTATTCTTTCGCCTATTGCTATCGGTGCACCAGTTACGGTATCGTATCTACTTGCCAAATACGGCGATTCACCGCAGGACACTTCCAAACGAACGTCCTTCACATAGTCCTGCCAAGTTTTGCCGGAAGAAGTGGGGAACGCAATTTTTTCCGTTGTTGCAGTCCAGCCGTTGTCAGTTTCAACGTTGAATACGCCAACTTGCTCGAACCACGCATTGTCAATTAGGTTGTTTTGCTTATTACAAATCCAAGATGGTGTAAATACCTCTGCTTTGTTGCGTATTCTACGCAGTTGCTCTTTTTGAGATTTTTCCGTGCGTGGTTTAATCAAACGCCCATTGTGTCCTGTAATGGACGGGACGGTTATTTGCTTGTCGGCATAATACTTTTCACCACGTTGTGCGTAGTCATTGGTTGCCCAAATTATATGTTTGCCCGAACTCCTATCCATAAGCAGGATTGTAAGAAGTTCCACATCAATCTTTTTTATTAAGTTTTCTTCAATGTCAATCTTGCTCATAGCTGCTCCGAAAAAGTGTCGAAAATATGCTTTTTATATTATAACACAAATAATTATTGAAAGCAATAATGGTTTAGGGCTATTTTAATTATAGTTTAGGTTCGTATAAAGAGGAAAGCGCTCCGCCAGCGTCAGCGACTGCGCATTTAGGTCGTAACAAAAAGAGCACATTGTAGTGCTCTTTTTCTATTGCTGTATTTTTGTTTCCATTAATTAGCGGCGATAATGTTCATCCTATAGTTATGTGTATGCCAAATTCATATTTTACACATATATTCTACAATTTCTTGTGCATAAAACAATTTTTGAAAACTCGCTTAACTAATACGGTCCAATATAAGTATATTTTATAAGTTCGATTAAATTAAGCATAATTTTGGGGAGATACAATATGGATAAGAACGAACAAAACAACATGCACCATTCATGTACCATAAATGCAGAGTATCAATGTGCAAATTGTGGTAATATGTCGCATTCGAAAATACAAGTAACGTTTGACTCGTTAATTGATGATGCTACCGCATATCCAACTATTACCTGTTCTCATTGTGGTACATCATCATTAATTCATGTTCCTTTTATATACTGGAATCGCAAAACAAATGAAATATATTATGTATTTCCTTCTCGCGATTTAAATAATTTTCAAAATACCCTTAGGTCATTAGATTTGATATATAATGACTATAAAATTAATTTGGACATACCAACACAGAAGATGCTAAAGACGGCTCAAATTAGATATGTCGAATCTGGTTTATTTAATGCAACATTAAATCATAAAAATGATGGCAATTTTGCTTTAGGCTTGCGAAATTTAAGAATTACCCCCACATTGGCAGTTCAAACTCCTGACGAATTCAAGTTTCTGTCGAAAGAAAAAAAATTACCATTACAATTCAATGATGTGGCATACTATGCTACAGGAATATCGGATTCAGATAAAGAATTTATTTCTGATGTAGAAAATGAAATAAAACGTCAGAGTGTTTCCATTAACATAAAACCTTTAATCGAAGAACAAAGTCCTTCATCTACTCATGGCATAATGTCGTTATTATTTACTATAGGTAGTACTATTCTACTGCCAATTTTAATTCAAGTAATAGGGGATGTGATTTCACATAAAATTACAAATAAAAAGATTAGTGATAGAGATGAATTAACAGTTAAAATCAAAGAAAATAATTCACAAAACATATATTATTTTAATGGCTCGCCGCAAGCAGTCTTAGCTGCTATGGAAAAATGTAAAAAAGATACAGTCACCACAGTTAGCATACCAGGTGACTGTCATGTAGTTACGATGATTGACAATTTAGTTGCAGAACCGCATTTTAAGGGAATTAAAACTTTAGATAGCGCGGCAAAAGAATATGAAAACCATTTTGATAAACATTCTGCGTTAGAATTTGTCAATTCAGATACTGTTGAAGAAGTAATCGCAGCCAAAGCCAAATTTCTAATGGAAAATGGAGAGTATTTTAGAGCGTTAGCAATAATGATGCCCTATATGAATACCGCTAAAAATATAGAACTGATGTATAATTACGCTCTATGTTTAAAATGTTTAGGGGAAGAAGAACAGGCAAACGAATTATTCGTTTTTATAATAAAAAAATATTTACAACTGCCCAAATTAAAAGATATGGAGCTTTATTTAGGCAATTATACTCAAATGGAGATTGATAAAGCAGGGGAAAATATAAAGAATATTGTTGACGGTGAGAATGACACAAAATCCCGATCACAAAAAGCGAAAGAAGCAGAAGATTTTAGACGTATGGTTAATTCAATCTATGATTTTGATTTAAAACGGCTTTGTCGTGAAGCAGATGATAATATAGAAAAAATATTTCATAAGAAAAAGTAATAAAGATTGAATTTAATTCGATTTACGTTACTACCGCTCCGCCACAAGAGAAAAGTACGAACTCACGGACAAGTGAGTTTGTACTTTTTCTTTTGTACGAGAGTTTTGGAGTATGTTTGCCAATAACAAACATAAAACCAAAGCCACCTAAACCGACAGCGTGGCAGACTGCAAAATGCACCGAAAAAGGCAAATTTGCGAAATAAGAAGAAAGGCATACCACACAAGGCATGTCCCATTTTTATTGTCGGTTGTATGTTCAGTAATATAAACGCTCGTCACCGTGCCAAATGCGATTTTTGATAGTTGTAAATATTGTATAATTACGCTATAATTATTTTTACGATAAACGGTAATTTATAGGAGTAAACCTTATGGTCGCGACTAGAATAAATGTCGGCAATATCCCTGTAATTGTGTGGGGAGATAAAACCGAAAAAGTGTATCTATTTGTACATGGTAAAATGTCCTCTAAAGAATCAGCAGAAAGATTTGCAGAAATAGCGAGCAAAAAAGGGTATCAAACAATTAGTTTTGACTTACCTCAACATGGAGAACGACAGGATGAAAATGACAGATGCGACATTTGGAATGGAATGCGCGACCTTGCAGTGGTTGGAGATTATACTTTTGCTAACTGGAAAGAAGTATCAGTATTTGCGTGTAGTTTAGGGGCGTATTTCAGTTTAAATGCTTACCATGCATACGATTTAAAGAAGTGTCTTTTTCAGTCTCCTATTTTAGATATGGAGTATCTAATTAAACAAATGATGGTATGGTTTGATATATCTGAAGAAAGACTTGCGCAAGAAAAATACGTGTTCACACCCATAGATGTTTTATCATGGGATTACTATCAATATGTAAAAGCACATCCAATACTGCAGTGGAATATTCCAACCTATATTCTTTTTGGAGGGAAAGATAATTTACAATCATTGAACATTGTAAAGGATTTTGTCGATAGGTTTCATTGTGGACTTACTGTAGCGCAAAATAGTGAGCATCCTTTTATGGAGGAAAAGGATGCTCAGATTGTGGATCAGTGGTTACAAGATAATATATAATAAACTACTTTAGTTTATATAATCAAAAAGGATTTTGTTATGGATCAAAATATCTCACAATTTATCAATACTTTAGAAATGTATAACCAAATGATGCACGAAATCAAAAAGTCTGGTGGGTTGTTCTATCAATACAGACCGTGCAATCGTTCTTATACAACAATTTATGATATAGACAACATTAGAAATGGCGTTGCTTTTGCTAGGCCGCCATTAGATATGAACGATCCGTTTGATTCTCAAATAGGTTTTTCGGTAGAAGAATTATGCAATGAATGTATAAATATGGTATTGGAAAATGTTGAAGCGGGAGATTTCGTAAAATCGCTTCTAACCGTTTTGTTGAAAAATAAAATATTGGGACGGTTCGCGGAATTACTAAAGGCAATAAATGACTTAAAACTATTTCTTATTAAACAGCGTAGAGCAATGTATCAAGTGTCTCTATCGTTAGAGAAATTTGTAAACCAATATGGTAAAATTTTGTACAACAAATCACCAGCAAGTGTAAAGCAAATCATTACCAAAGATAATTTTCTGCTTATTTGTAAATTGGCGGCACATTTTGAGAATACAGAAATAACAGAAAAAAATCTATCTGCCTTTTTGCAAGTAGAAGAAATATTGGATAATTTGCAACAGCAGATAGAACATCTTATGAACGAGAAATATCTTCCATTTTTAAGAAATCTTCTGTCAAAAATGCCGATTTCGTGTTTTAGTGCGGATGGTTGGGATTGTTCACTTATGTGGGCTCATTATGCTAATTCCTACAAAGGTATCTGTATTGAATATGATTTCAACCAACTTAAAGGGTTTATTGGTTTTGTCAAGCAAGTACAATACTCATTGCAAAGACCAACCATTTTGTTAAAAGATATGGGAATAGCAGGTTTTGCTTTTGGACAAGAAGAATCAGTAAAATACACCGACCCCAACTTGGACAATATATTTAGATACTTGCTAACTAAAGATACCTGCTGGGATTATGAAAAAGAATGGCGAATAATTACTATATGTAATGAGCCAGTTAGTAAATATTTCTTCCCCGTGCCGTTTATCAAATCAATAACACTAGGTTTAAATGTTGATCACTTGTGTAAAAAACTAATTTTGGATGTTTGTCAAGAAAAAGAGATAGAGTGCTACCAGTTGAAGTTGGGGCATGATAATTTCATTTTAACAAGGGAGAAAATAGATGTAGCAGACACGGAATATGACGAACAAACAGAACTTGACTATATACATTTTGTGTCAAACGATATATCTCGTAGTTGTGAATCCATAGAAAAACTATCTAATGAACTTATAGTTGATTTACAGAATGGTGGATTAAACAGACTTTCATTGCAAGAAATCTTGAAAGATACATTGACATATTTTGAGAGCATCTATTTCTTAAAGTTATCTTGTAACAGATTTTGTTTAAATTCAAAAGATTTATCACAAGTTCCGCCAGAATTGCTTGAAAACATAAGTCAACTCGAAAGTGCATCAAGTAAGTTTCATGACGCAATTCTTAATATGGAGAATATAGTTCAACAAGCATTAGCTAATGGACAAATAAAGAAAGACACCTATAGCGATTTTATGAAATTAATAAAAACAATTAAGGATATGTACATAAAATATCAAACAACTCCTTGGCATGATGCCTTAATAGACAATAATTAGATTAAAAAAGAGGAGTATTGTATAAGAATTTAGGTTCGTATAAAGAGGAAAACTCTTCACCAAGAAGAACCTAAAGTGAATTGAATGTTTAGGTTCTTTGTTGTAACATTATAAAAAGGAAGCGTAATTAAGCGCTTCCTTTTTTGCCGTAATTTTTATTGAATTTTTATTTTTCTTTACGATTTTTTCTTTTGTTTGAAAGTTACAACTATTACCGCAGTGATGGCGCCGATTAGCGCAACGCCTAAGCCGATGGAAATGCCTAAGCCTGCCCAGTTGGTACCGTGGGTGTTACTAATTGTGCCTGTGGTTTTAATCATATCAAAGTTCATATCCTTTGCGTCGATTTCCACAAGGTGTTTGCCATCTTTCAGTCCTTCAATTATAAAGCTGGGGTTGCGGTTGTTGTCGTTAGCCTTGATTTCGTATGTTTTACCGTCAATTTTAATGGTGGATTTGGCGTTGGTGGCAAACAACATCATATTTGTGCCCGTCAGGTAGAATTTGACCTTGCCGCTGTCGGTGTGCATGGCCTTGCCGTTGATGTACAAACCGTTTACGTCGCTCCATTTGTTATCGTACCTGAGCGCTTGGTCGGCAGAAGAATAAACATTGTAGCTTGTGCCAAGGTCCAAGTTCTGAACAAATTCCATTTCCCTTATGTTGGTAAATCTTTGTCCGGACGAATTGCTCTTTACGACCAGTTTGACATACTTAGTGGATACCATACTATCAAACGGGATACTGAAATTGCTTTGAGTTGTGTTGTTGCCTTCCGACAACTTGGTGTATTGTACACCGTCCTCACTTGTCCAAATTTCCCATTCGCCTATTGCGTAGTAGCCGGGTTGGAAATTGAAGTTGATTTGGTTGAATACAGCATCCTCGTCAAATTGAATAATGTAGTTGTGCGGATAGTTAGTGATCTGACCGTTCCAAGCGGTGTGGAAAGTTGTGGATGTGTCGCCGTCAAACATTGCCATAATGTCGGCGCCATTGACGGTTTTAACAGGGTTTCCTTCGTCGTCCAAACATTCGGCGCTTGTCGGCGTGAACTTGACGGAATTAGTGTAGAACTTGTTTATGTACAAGTTTCTGAAATCCACATACGCAGGATAAATGTTGGTTTCAGTCTTTCTGGCTTTCTCAATTTGCTTTTGGGTTGCATCGTAGGCGTAGCAGTACTCACTGGGAATATTTTGATAAGTCTTGCCGTCGTCAACGCTGTATTTAACTGTTAGGCTGCCGCCGCCACCTGTGTTGAAGCAATATGCTTCGAATTTCAACAATTCGCCTTCCTTTACCGACATGGTTAACTTGTTGTCGGTGGCGGCAATACCGCCTGCATCGTTGCCTACGTAAGTGGAAGTATATGCGGATTTGTCGCCAATTTTAAGCATTGCCTTGTCATCGCCGTACACCATAAAGGTTACTTTTTGGGAAAACGGAAATACAACAGTTGCTCTGAAGCCGGTTAGGTTGCAGCCGTTAGCTGTTCCTGAGGTAAAGTTGCTTGCGGTGCCGCTTGCAGAAATGTTGTCGTTCTTTTTGAACTCGGAAATTGCTTCCTGTACCGACAAGCCTGTTTTGGATTGATCGGCGTTATAGGTCACCTTTTCAATATAGTTGTAGTTGGCTGTCAATTTAACAACCAATGTACGGGTGTAAGTTTTGCCGTTTAACGTCACCTTGTAATTGAGGTCAAAGCTGTCCTCGGTAAAATTGCCGTCGGGAACGTAACTATATGTGCCGTCGCTGTTTTTAGTCAGTTTGCCGTGTTTGGGGTTGCCTACGCTTTCCAAGCTGAATGTGTCGGCTGAACATAAGGTGTATTTGTCAAAGTCAAGCACTGTTGTTGCGCCGACATTTACCTTGAAGGGTCTGCCCGTTTCAATGCCTTTAATTCCTACGCTGTACAGGTTGTTTAGCGAGAAATATTCTTCAAAACCGTGGCTCTTTACATCGCTTATCGTATCATTAGATAGATTGAAATGCCACACTTTTGTTAGGTAGTCGGTGAAATCAACTTTATAGTACAGGCACATAAACCGAGCAAAGTTATTCATATCGTTCAAATCTGAACTTTGCGTCAAGTTTTGTCCCGTATAGCCTTCCACTTCGCCGTAGCCGTATTGAGCGCGGATAAAGTCGAGGAATTTGTCCACGCCGTAGGTGTGCATCAAGTCAACAAAGCCGAACAGTCTGTCGCCGTCCATTGCGCCGTAGTTGTTTGTTCTGTCGCTACCGTTTTTCAGCCTGTTGTAGTTGCAGTACGGGTCGGATACAGCCTGCCAGTTGCCTGCCCACATGTTGGTTTCCGAGCGATAGGCGGCAATGTCCGTCAAAAGTATGTAACTTGCCGCGCTTAATACGTTGTTGGTCATTTCATCTACATAGCCAACGCCCCAGTCGGTATTGTGGTTGGATGGATAAATTTGCGCTTGGTTGTGGTGGTTGTATTCGTGTATGGCGCCCCAGGAACCGTTTTTCATCAGGTTATCATAGTCCAACACACCTTCACACCAATACGTCGGGTTGTGGGTGTAAAATCCCCAGGTTGTCGCTACGCCTTCGCCTGTGTAAACGTAGCTGTCGTAAATGCTTATTACAGGGTCCATAAAGTGGGAGGTATCTTCGCGCGCTATGCCGTAAAGGCTAATCATGGACGCTTTGTGCCACCACATAAGAGCGTTGTATGGGTCTTCAATGTGTTTGATGGCCTCCTTGGGCATTATCATGATTTGGTAAGGCGTCGTCAACCATACATAAGGGCCGGGCGCTGCCAAAATATTTTGCCAATCTTTTTGGGTGGATACGCCCAGTTGGTAGTCGGGCATATCTACGCCGCCGCTGACGGTAATAGAAAAAGTACTGCCCACCGACTCGCTAACGCCGTTGATAAATACCATTCCGCCTAACGGTGAACCGATATAGTTTACCGTTGAGTTAAGTTGGAAGGACAGGAAGTAACGCGCCATTCGGATACCTTGCCAGCGACTGAATTTGTCCGAGTTGGGTATATCGTTTTCGCCATAAGGATAACCGATGTTTACGGTAACCTTTCCGACAAGACTTTCGTCAATGGTAACGGTAATCACTTCGCCTGCCGGCGCAAATACGCCCAGCGAACGTTTTCTTGCCCTGAATTGGTTGTTTACGGTAATCACCTTTTCGATACGGGACGCTTTGTCGAAGTTGTCCGTCGCGTAAAACTGTCCGTCGGCTGAAACGTGCTTTTTAAGGTTGTCTTTCAAAGTACCATTGGCGTACATTGCCTTGGTGTTGTCAAGTATCTCAATGTTTTCCGCTAATATGTCCGCCTTCTTTTCGTCAGTGAAGTCGGCGCCAGACAGTTGATTTATGTACGACGGATAATAACTTTCTTCATGCATGCCGAATACTTTAACGTCAGGCTTTTTCAAGTTGGTTTTGGTTATTACCGAAGTGTCGTAGTTAGGCATAAAAACTTCGTTTACGCCTTCATTTGTTAAATCGTTAACAGAAGATGTCATTGCGGTAGCAGCGCTTGCTGTATCTACAATTCCGTACAAATTGAACATGACGATTTGTGCCGAAGCAAATAGCAAAACTAACGCCACAACGAAAGATGCGATTTTGAGTGTCCTATCTGTATTTCTTGTCATAGTTTCCTCCCATGTTGTATCTTTAATTTTATATCAAATACACTTATATGTCAATTAAGGTACGTAACGTGTGAGATTGCGACTGCTTACTGTCGGAGATGGGCATATGCTTTAGCCGAATGATGCATACGCTCAATACTTTAGCGGACAAATCTTAATCTGCATTGGCACGGAGCGAGTGGTGCGAGCCGTTATCGGACGAGGAATATATGAAACTGAAATAACAAAAAACAAGGACTTATTCCGCTGCAGAATAAGCCCTTGCTATGGTTAATTGATATTTATTGCACGTAGTAATAGCAGTTGAACAACCATTGATTTTCCTCGGACGATTTGAGGCCTGCGCCTTCCGCCCAACCGTTGCCGTCAATAAACATTCGTTGGCTTAGGGCGTATTCGAACAAAAACGTCTTCAGTTCCTCTGTGACGGGATGACCGCCATCTACACCGTGACTGACGTATTGAGCAAGGAAACAGTTTGGATCGGTATCCCACACGTTGTTGCCATTGTCGATATCCCACCAATAGCGTTTGCCGTTGAACCGTAACCATCCGCGCACCAGATCGTCCATAAACCCTTTGCCGGAGTTTGTTGACAATATGCTGAAATCTACGCCCAGATAGGTAAACAAAATGGGTCCAAAGCCGTTTGTGTCGCTGTAGAGTGTTTCGTCATAGACGTGATAAAACTTGTCTGCAGGATTGAGCTTTACTTTTGACGCGTCCAGTATTTTGTTGGTGTCGTCGTAAAGATACCGTCTGGTTCCGCTTACTGCGCCGTGTATGCTTGCGTCGTAAAACGGTCCGCTTGCGTAGTAGTTTTCGTAGTGTTCATTGGAACCTTGGAAGTCGTCCTCGAGCTTGATTGTAAAGTCGATGGTAATGGGGTAGTTCCCGCTGCGGCAGTCCGCGTGTACCTGAAACGTCCACACGTTACCTATCATGTCGCTTGACAGTTCCAACTCCAACTTGAAGTTTTTGGTGTAGGTGCTTGACGTACCGCCACCGTCCTGTGTACGGTTGAAAAACTTGAACTGTGTTGTGCCGTTGTAAACCTCCATTATGGGATTTACTTCATTTTCGTATATATCTACCCAGGACTGAATGGAGTAGCTGCCTTGGAGGTACGGTGCGTATTCGTAAAATACTGCGTGATTGGCATTATTTAGCGTGGTGCGATAGGTGCCGAGTCTGCTGATTTTTATACAGTTGTACATTCCGTCACCTTTGCCGGTGGTGGGAATGATCTGGAGCATTTCTATCTCGATGCTACGGTGATTGTTGTCCACGGCGTAACCGTTGGGGTCGTAGGTGTATCCGTCCGGTACAGCCGAGAGCGTAACGTGGTAATCGCCGTCCAGTCCGCTTGTTTGCGCGTGTCCGTTTTCGTCAAACTTGGCGTTGTGTATTCCGTCGTCGCCTGTCCACTGCGCGTACATTTCAATCGGAGGTGTAAATTGCTTGCCGTTCAACATCAAATCGACTGTAAATAGCGTCGATTCGTCTATTTCGTCCCCTCCATTGTTTGGGCCGTTGGATACGCCGGGGCCGTTGGGGCCGATATAGATACCGCACGCCGAAAAACAGACAGTGAGGCTTAGCAGAAGGACAAAGGCAAGGCATTTGTTGAGCCAACTATACTTTGGGTACGTTTTCATCCTTTACCTCCTGTGTTTTTGGTTTTGTTTTGCTTATTAAGTCCTAAGAAACTGACGACGTCATTCCATTTGAGCTTGCGCACGATGATGTCCACAAGGTAAATGGCTATGCATGCAATAAGTAGCGGAATTGTCAGATTAAACGTGTATCTTCCCACTTCGTCATCGTTGTTGGACAGTGTCAGCGATTCTCCGCTTACTACCGTTCCTCTTCCGTCAATTGCCTTGTGCAACGAAGATGAGTCGTACACGGTAAATTCGTCGTATTCCGGCGCGAAGTTGACGTATGATACTGCAGTATCGGCGTACTCGACGTTATTGTAGTAGTACACAACGTTCAATTCGTATCTGCCAAGTTCGGCGCTTTCAAACTGATAGAAGTAGTAACTTGCGGCAAATTCCATATCCTGTCTTACCGCGTTACCGTCAGGTGATACAATCTCAATGGTTGCAGTAGCGTTGAAGTGTACCGTCTTGGGTGTGAGAGTAACGGTGGTAAACTTGCCCTCTTGTATGACATCGACGGTGTAAGGACTGGAGTGTCTTTCGGACGGTACGTTTGTGTCAAGAACGTTGGCAAAAAACACGTCGCTTGTTCCGTTGCCGTCCCAGTATTGTATCCATTCACCGCTTATACTGCTGGTGAAGCTTGCAACTATTCCGTTGCCGTATTTCCAGTATGAGTACAGCGGTCTGTCCACCTTGGTTCCGCTCGAGCGTTCGTGCTCCACAGTCAACACTGTCGTTGCGCTGGATTTTGCGGTGGAGTACACGTAGCCGGATACTTGTTTTACGTCGGTGATATCGAAGTTTTCAAGTACTCGGTCCGTGCGACGGCTGACCTTGACCGCAGTGTCCTTTTCGATGATAGTGACCATCAATTCGTCGGCAATATCGCCGAACGTAACACTGTCCATGTTTTCAAGGTTATTGGAGTAGTAGTAATTGCCGTGTCCTTCCTTTGCAACTTCCACAAGCATTTGTTTTGCTGCCGACGCCACGGAATCGGGGTTGGCTCCGCTTGCGGTATCGCCCTGTCTGCCCACGTCAAACACGGAAGTTACGATTCCGTCGCTGAACATATCTGCTGCAACTTCAACGGGGTCGTCCGCCTCGTCGGTGTAGGACAAGCCGTCCGTGATGAGCATGGTTTGTTTGTCGCTGTATCCTTCAAGCCCCTTGATTAGCTCGTACGCCGCTTTAAGTCCCTTACCTATCACTGTGCCTTGAGTTGCGCTGATGTTGTCGATAAGGCGGTTTATTGCCGCGCGATTGCTCAGGGGCGTCGGTGCCTGAATAATCCTTACGTCACTGTAAAACGACACGATACAAATCTGATCCTTGTCGTTTAAAAGGTTGACAAGTGCTTTTGCCACTTGTTTTGCAACTACCAGATGGGATAAAAATTCCATACTACGCGATGCGTCGATTATTATAGTGTAAATTTTCGGATCCTCGTCCCTATTACCGTAGCGCACAGGTAACATGTCCTCAAGTTGATTGAGTTCGGGGGCGTCACCCGTCTGTACGTACATGTTACCGATGGTAATCAGGCTTTTTCCGTAGGCTGCAACTACGGTGTCGAGATTGAGCATAAACTCGGTGTAGTTGGTAAGCTTTGTTATGTCCGCGTTGGACAGAATAATTTCGTCGTACGCGCTAAGCGTTTCTACTGTAAAGGGAACTTCCGTCGTGCTTGTGTGTAAAGATACGTTGGGGTTATTGGCGTAACGTCTGGTAAATTCGTTTTTGACAGATCTGTTTTCGTTACTGTACTCGTACAAATCTATTTGCGTCTTTTCGCCGTACTTTGCCACGGCAGCGGTAAAGTCTGCCCACACGCCTGTGATAAACAGCACCTTCAACTCCTCGGTAACCACCTGCGTAAACGAACAGGTGTTGTTGAGGGGATTTGTGTCATTGTTTGCCTCGACGGTAACCGAGTAATCAAAACTGCCCGCTTGCGCAGTGTCAAGGACAAATTGCACGTTGTTTATACCTAGGGACAGGTTCACGGATTTGCTACTGACACGTACGCCCTCCTTGTACAACGTTATACGCGCGTCGGTAGCCTTGCCCGTCTGTACGACAACGTTCACACTTTCCTCTTTGCCGATGTAGATGTTCTTGGTATAGTTGACGTAGCTCAGCTGAACTTCGTCTGTGCCTTCCTTTATGTTGCTGTCAATATAAATGGCATCTACTTTTATGTTTTGCAGTTCCAGTTTGTCAACGGTCTTTTTGATTGCCGAGCTGTCCCTGTCGTCCGTCTGTTTGCCGTCCGTGATGAGCACAATTCGCTTGATGACACCGCTTGTAAATTGCGTTGCGGCAAATTCCAACGCTTGGGTGATGTTTGTTTCGCTTGAGTCAACGGTTGCTTCCTTGACGCTTTTTACGTCCTGCGGATCGCCCAGTTCGCTAAGCAATTGACAGTCCTTGCCAAATGCGATAAGTCCAAGTTTAGTATTTGCAGGCAATTTGAGATCTTGCACGTAGTTGTCGATTGTGTCGAGATTTTTGCTCGCCGAGTACGACACGTCCGCCACGACGTACACGTGCGTTTCCGTCAGCACCTGAGTAATAGTGGGGGAAGTCGCTGCAAAAGCAATGATTACTGCCATCACAAGGTGTAACACCAGTGATGACAAGTTGTGCCCGTTGATATTGTCCCGCCTTATGGCAAGCGCAAAGGGCACTACGAATAGCGCCACAAGCGGAATTGCCAAAAACAGCAGATATATATTAGCGAAGCTGATACTGCTCATAACAATACACTCCAAAATCTGCTATTGCTACGACGAGCAAAGCGATAATCAACGCGAACAGCATATCGTAATAGCCGTTGAATCCGTCGTTTGTTGCAACACCCACCAGTTCGAAGGAGTGACTTTCGCCCGAGGCAGTACGTTCTTCAATGGGTACTGCGGCGAAAAAGTGCACTCTGTATTCCGTTTTGTTTTTCATGGTGAGTATGACGGTGTAAACGCCTACTTCGTTTATTTGATATTCGCTGATATCCGTAGCGGAATCGGGGTAAACTTCTTTTTCGGAGGGGGTTTCGATTTTTACGCTTTCCACGCCTGATAGCAAGTTTATCTGCACGATATCGCCGCTGAAATAGGTTGTTTTGTCAATAATACTGGGGAAAGAGTAGTTGAGCAAGTTGTACACCAACATGGTGTAACTGTCCGACAGGGTAAAAGCGGTAGCGTCTCTCAGGTCAAATGCAAATACCACTTCGCGATTGCCGTACGCATTGGAGCCTGCAAACACAAGCGGATTGCCTTCGCAGCTTACTAACGTCGAAAAACGGCCGGAAAGTCCACACTTGACGTATTGCTTCAGGTCAAATTCCCTTGTGGTAACTCCCTCAAGCAAGCCTGTAATTACTGAGGAAGTGGAAGTGGAGTATTCCGCCGTAAAGCTTCTGTCCATTGCCACACCTTGGTAGTTGAAGTTGGCGCCGGGTACGCTTCCCTGCGGATTAACAAACCACACTGCGCCGTCGTCGGGCAATTTCAATGGCAATACCGAGTCGAAAATATACAGTCCGTAGCCACTTGTGTTGGAATACTCGTCAAGGGTTGCGGTGTCCACGTTTGTCATGCCTGCCGCAAGCAACGCCGCCTTGATGTAAATGGATGCGTTTTCGCTGACAATCAAGGTTGCGGACGCCTTTTCCTGATTGAAGTTGTACACAACAACCTCGTTGTCTAAGGGCATATCGTCGTCTTCCAATATTGCTACCCTAAACTGCTCAAAAGAAATATCGTCTGATTTCAGACTGAACTGCACCTGCTCGCCCGTTCCAAGTTGGATATTTTGGGTAGAGCAGGGTTGGCTTTCGCCGTTGATGTATAGGGCAACGTTGACGCTTTTGTTTGTGTTGTAGTTGGTAACGGTGCCTTTGACTGTAAGTTCGCTTGCGGTAAAGCCGTATTCAACGTCGCTCAGTGCGCAATTTTGCACTTCGTGTCCAACGTTGATTACCTGTACGTTGTCACTTACTTGGTAATCTTCGTCGGTAAACAGGTAAACTTTCAGGGCCGAATTGTTGTTGAAGTGCTTTTGCACAAGTCCAAGTGCCTGTAATGGAGAGGTGGAGGAGTAGTCCGGCACACACTCGTCAAGCAGATATAGCGCGGTGTCCTTGTCTGTGAGTTTTTCGTAAACCGACTCGGTGGTAAGTCCTGCGTAAATAAGTGTGTAGGAGCTACCGTCAACTGAGTCGTCGATTAGGTCTGCAATGTTGTTTTTTGCAATGTCGAATCTGGTTGAGCCTTCTTCCACTGCGCTCATGCTTCCCGATGCGTCCAACACGAAGCAGTAATCGTGTGCCGCATTCCTCAGTACGAGAGTAGGATGTACTATTGCAAGAGAAATGATTGTTACAAGCACAATTTGCAGTATCAGGCTGATGATTCCCACCAGTTTGTTTATCGGGTTGCGTTTTTTAATGAACTTTTCGCTCAGCGTCCAGATATAGGTTGAAGGTACCGTCTGTTCGGTGTAAGTGTTCTTGATGATGTAAATGAGGATTATTACCGGAATGAGTAGCAATCCCAAAAATCCCAACGGTTGACTAAATATCATTTAATTACCCCCATTGCGGACAATTTGTCGAATAATACGTCCACCAGTTTTTCATCCGATGCCACAAGGGCGTAGTCCACTCCTCGCGATTGGCACATGGTCCTGAGGTTTGTGGTAATGTAGTCAAGCGCCAATCTGTACGCATGCAATATTTCTTTGTTTATGTTTTTGCGATAGTATTTGGCAGATACTTCACTGTCGTAAAAGTGCATCTTGCCCCTTGCCTTGGGGTTCAGTTCCTCGGGGGAGAGCACCTGCACGCACAGCACGTCTCTCTTTTTTCTTACGAGGTAATCTATCGCTTCCTCGTAATCGTTGTCGGTAAGGAAGTCGGATATGATGATGGATGTTCCGTCGCCGTAACCCACCTTGGAAGGCAGTATCGCCTCGGATATGGCAACGTCGCCGTCAAACACAACGTCGTTTAACTTGCCGATGTTGTTGAGATAAGATTCTTTGCCGAGCATGTTTTCCACAACGTCCTCAACGCGGTTTCCTTTGATGAGGTAAATGGATACTCTGTCCATTTCGCAAATGGAAATGTAGGCAAATGCGGCGGCAAGTCTAAGCGCTTGCTCGTGCTTTTTGCCATTGCCGTACGCCATCGATCGGCTGGCGTCAATGTATATTTTGGTTTGAACCTGTCTTTCGTCAAGGTACAACTTGAGGTACAGTTTTTTAAAGCGCGCAAAAGCGTTCCAATCAATCTTGGAAACGTCATCTCCGGGGATATAATCGCGAAAGTCGGTAAATTCGCACGATGAGCCAAACGTTTTGCTCTGGTGCGTGCCACCGAACATGCCTGCGATATTGTTTTTGAGAAGTAGTTGCAAAAGCTCTATTTGCTCAAGCAACGCCTCGTTAATCACCAATGCGCACATTGTATGCTCCCTTTAGTGTTTTACTTCTGCCAACAGTTGTTTAATAACGTCATCTACCGTCAGCTTGTCGCTGATAGCGTTGTATCCGAGCTTTACGCGGTGACGCAGTACAGGATAAGCCAACGTCTTGATATCGTCGTACGCCACGTTGAAACGTCCGTCCATCAACGCGCGTACCTTTGCTGCGGTAATCAACGCCTGTGCAGCGCGGGGAGATGCTCCGTACTTGATGTATTTCTTCGTAACCGTCGGTGCGCCGTCCAGCTCGGGGTGAGTTGCCGACACGAGTTTGACTGTGTAATCAAGTACTTCGTCAATTACAGGCACAAGCTTGGCAAGCTCGCGCATTTCCAGTATAGTTTCTCCGTCAAGCACGGCGTTTGCCGTTTCGTCCAGTGTAATTTGCGTCATGTTGACGATGTCGGCAAGTTCACTCGTTGTGGGGAAACCTACTATCAGCTTGAACATAAATCTGTCCATCTGCGCTTCCGGCAGTGGGTAAGTACCGTCCTGCTCGATGGGGTTTTCCGTTGCCAACACGAAGAAAGGTTCGCTTATTGCGTAGGTTTGCTTTGCAACTGTCACCTTGTGTTCCTGCATTACCTCCAGCATTGCCGCCTGAGTCTTGGGCGTTGCGCGGTTGATTTCGTCGGCAAGCACAAGGTTGGCAAAGATAGGACCTTTTTCGAATTTGTAGCTCATCTTGCCGCTTTCGTCCTGCTCAATCAGGTTGGTACCCGTCACGTCCGAGGGCATTAGGTCGGGCGTAAACTGTATGCGTGAAAAGGGCAGGTTAAGCGTCTTGCTCAGCGAACGCACAAGACGTGTTTTTCCAACGCCCGGCACACCTTCGAGCAACACGTTACCGCCTGCAATAATGGCAGTCAGCACCAGATCGACGTTGTCCTTCATTCCAACAACGTCCTTGGTCAGTTCGGACTTGATTTGTGCAATTGCAGTACTGAATTTTTTTACTTTTTCACTGTTATCCATATTTTCCTCACCTTTGCTTTTGCTTGCGCAACACAAGTATTTTTATTTTGGTTATCAATAGGGGATTGTCAATCGTTGTTCTTAATACCGCTCAGTAGCATCTCGAAGTACGAGCGTATTATATTTGCCTGCTCCTCGCTCAGTTTCCCTTCGTTGAGCAGTTCGTTTACTATTGCGTAATATTTGTTGATTATCTGTCCGTACGGTACGTATTCGCCTGTGTCGGGATCGTAAATAAGGTCGTCGCTGCCGTATTTGGTATCACCTTCGCCGTATCCGCCACCGGATAAGTTTTCGTCATCGTCAGGCAATCCGCCCGTGCTGTTGACAAGACTTGTCAAGTCGTAGCCAATGGATACGTTTGCGCCTGTTTCGGCGGTTAGTCCGAGTATTTCCACAACGGCGTTTTTGACGTATTTGTCCACGGCAAATATATACGCCTGATCTGCCAGCAGGTCCGAAAGGTTGTAGCCGAATACTCTAAAAGTTTCGCTCAACTTTGCTACAAGCGCTTGCTGTTCGGGAGTAAGTTCCTCATCGCCGTTCGACTCCTGACCGTCCTCACCGTCAACGGTGGCGGTGGGGGTGTAGTTTGCCAATATTTCATCCAACGCTATGGTAAGATCGTTAAGCGTCAGGTACAGCGCATCATTTGCGCCCACGTTGGACAGTATTATTGCCAGGTGAATACTACTGACTATTCCGTTTGCCGTCTCGACGTCATGCAGAAAAGCCTCGCTTGTAGCAGACAGTAACTGCTCCAAGGGTTTAGCCATGTTTTCGTCGGATAAATCTACTCTGTTTTTGTAAAAGCTTGTAACGCCCGAACTGTCGGTCAGCGCAGCATTCTTGTACGTTTCTGCACCTGCAGCTATAACTTTTGCAAGGTCGGCACGTCCCATGTTGATGAGGGATGTGCCAATCTTGTAGTAGGAGGTAACGTTTTTGCAACTGTTGTCAACGGTTCTGATTGCGCTAAGCGTCACGTATTGCATGTCGCCGTTGCTCGTTACAGTGGGTAACTCCTCGATGAGTTTGCCAAGAGTAGCAGTTATGCTTTCCTTGAGGCTTTGTTCCAATTCAAAGCTGTTTACGTGCTCAATCACTTCCTGTAGCCGTTCCAGCTGAGCTTGCGAAACGGTAAACGGCAACTCTTCCCAGCCGGGTGTAGGCGGTGGTGTAGGGGGATTAACGTTTCCTCCGTTGACAGCCCGTGCGGGTATAACAACCGCCACCACGACAAGCGCAACGGACAACACTCCCACAAGCAGATACTTCCATACTTGTTTAAATGTGATTTTGCGTATTTTTAGTCCGTTCAACACCGAAGCGGTGTCATCTCTTTGCAGAGCAAATATATCTCCGCTTTCACCTTGGTAGGCGAGCGCCGTTTGTACACGCTCGTTCAAGGCGTATTCGGTGTCCAACTTTTTGGCAACTTTCACGTCCGTTGGCAACCACGCCAAGTAAGCTACGCCACCTGCTATCAACGCGGCAATCGCGCCTATCAATGCGTAGTATCCTGCATGGATGTTGAGAGCGCTCAGCTTGAGCGCAAGCAAAGTAACTCCCACGGCAGTCAGACCGCAGGCTACGCCAACAACAACACTCTTCAGTATTGTTGCAAGCACGTATCTTCTTTTCAATTGCGCAAATCTTTCCTTCACTCTTTGCTCCCAACGCCCGTCCTGCTTGACCGACGCGCGTTTTGCTATTTATTGTTGGTTGCTATACTATAATAGATATTATTTATAGTATTAAATATATATTTTACTAGTTACAGCAATATTTGTCAAATTAAATACCGTAGTAACACAAAACACCGCCATTTTGGCGGTGTTTTGTGTATTGTGATATGTTACTTGTACACTAGCAGGTTATGCAATAGCGGTAATTTCAATTTCTACAGGTATTGGGCTTGCGCTTCTCATATGCACAGCATAAATCTTGATTGGATTACCGTCTGCAGTGATGGTCACTTCAAAACAGCCGTCGCCGCTACTTGCTTCTACCGTTGAGCCATTGCTATATACGATTGTGTATACAAACATGAAGAAACCGTCGTCCATATTGCCGGTAAGTTTGAGAGTGTAAGTTTTACCGCTTTCAAATTCAAACGGAATTTCAACCGCTGTTGCTTGGGATGAGCCGGGAGTAACAGTTTCTCTGTCACCGACTTCGGGACCTGCGCCTGGTGCAGCAGGAGCGGAGATAACTGTTACAACAACTTCAATGGGAGTGCCGTTAGGCATTCTCATGTGTTCAGCATACATTTTTACGGGAATGCTGGATACTGTAAATGTTGCTTCGAGATAGGGGAGCCAGTTTTCCTCACCGCGGGTAAAGGAAATATCACTGCCACTACCGTCAGCAAATACAATGTGGTATCCGTAAACGGTAAATGCTTCTTTGTCGTCATCTGAAGGATTAGCTGTAATTCTTATCGTATAAGTACCGCCTACGATGAAGTTTGCGCCAAAGTAGAGTTCTACTGCATTGTCTGCGGTGGTTCCGGGTGTAATGTGTACACTGTCACCGACTTCGGGACCTGCTGCGGGTGCTGCAGGAGCTGAGATAACCGTTACAACAACTTCAATGGGAGTGCCGTTGGGCATTCTCATGTGTTCAGCATACATTTTTACGGGAATGCTGGATACTGTAAATGTTGCTTCGAGGTAGGGGCGCCAGTTTTCCTCACCGCGTGTAAAGGAAATATCTCTGCCGCTACCGTCAGCAAATACAATGTAGTATCCGTAAACGGTAAATGCTTCGGGATCGTCATCTGAAGGATTAGCGGTAATTCTTATCGTATAAGTACCGCCTACGATGAAGTTCACGCCAAAGTAGAGTTCTACTGCATTGTCTGTGGAGGTTCCGGGTGTAATGTGTACGCTGTCACCGACTTCGGGACCTGTTACGGCTGCTTCCTTGACTTTTTCAAGTTTGACAAGTACGCCCTTGATAAGCAGACCCATGGGGTTGGATATCTGGATAGCGTATTCGTCAGCAACAGCTTCGAATTCAACGTAGAAATATCCTTCCAATCCATTGTCGGGTGTTCCGAGTGTAAGTGAGTATGTTTCGCCTGCATACGTTAACGTGAGGGTATTCATCTTGCCGAACGCCTGCGAATGTTCTACGAGAAGACGGTACGTCTTTCCTGCCTCAACACCTACAAGATTAAGTTTTGCAGGGGCATCGCTACCGGCCATGTTGACGCTATTTGATCCGCCGACCTCAAGATCGTTACCCGTTGCCTTGACAAGCGTAATGATTGCGGTCAAGTCAATCGTATCGTTGCCAAGCATATTGATGAAGTGTATTGACAGGTTGCCCGGATCTGCATTAAATTGTGCCTCGGGAACCTGAGCGCCCTCATCGATAATGGGGTTTTTACCTTCCAAACTTACGATAAACTTGCTTGAGGAAACATTGCTGAGACTTATCTTGTAAATACCCTTAGTAGGAACTTTGAATACGGGCTTTGCAATACCGGAGCTATAACCGCCGGGAATAGTGATTTCCGTAGATTGGTCAAGGATAAAATCACCGAACGTTCTGCTGATTGTTATCGTGATAGTTCCCGATGCATACAGATATACGCCGATTGAGAACGGCTCATTTTCCAAACCGAAGAACTCGTAAGTGGTGGCTGTGGTGCGGTTGCTGCCGTCGCCAAAGATGGGACCGTCTTCCATGCTGATTTGGAAATCTTTGTACGCAAGACCGTGGGTATCAATGGTAATCAAGTATGCGCTGTCGGTAGGAGCTACAAAGTTGTAGGTGGTTGTAGCGTAAATTTCTTTAGCTACGTCCAATTCGATAGTTGTGTCTATCTCTTCGTACTCCTCAATGCTGATCACTACATCCTGAGCAAATGCGCCGTCGGCATTTACGGTCAATTCATAAATACCGTCAACAATGTAGATAACAATGAAGGTATCCAGTTCTTCTTCGATTCTGGTCTTACCCATAACGAATTGTTCTTCGCCGTAGTTGACCGTGAAGTTGTGAAGATTGAATTCACCGTCTGCATCTTCAACGTCGGAGGACATTGATATGGAGTAGAAATGGCTGTGTTCAACGCCTTTGAGTTTAATTCTCTTTACTTCGTTTTCGTCTGCAAACGTGCCGATGGAAGTAGTTTTGCCGTTCGGCGAAATCGTCCAGAATTTTTCTGTAATTGCAACTGTAACACTGTGGCTTGAAATAGTAACGGAAGCTTCATCGTATGCGTAATCGGTCGTGTTCAATCCGTTGATTTGTACAGTGTAGTTGCCTGCAACAAGAGTTACTGTTGCAATGCCGTTTTCAAGCGCGAGTTCGGTTGCATCGGCAACGGGTTCGCCATCGCTAAGCAAAGTAACTGTAAGTTCATCTACGTCAACGTCCTCGGGAGCCGTTACGGTAATAGTGTACTCAACCTCTGCAAGGGACACGCTAACGGTTGCCGATTTGTCGGTTGCAGCAACTTCGACGGGTGCGCTTTCAAGGTAGTTGTATGCGTCCAATCCCACAAGCACAAGTGAAACTGCCTTTCCGTAGGGAGCTACAACGTTTGCTTTGCCTTCGGATATAGCAACCGGATCACCGTAGTTGTCGCTACCGTCTTTTACCTGAACTTTTACGTCATTGGGAAAGGCAACGGGACTGCTGACGGTTACAGCTATGTCGCGTTTAATTACAGTAAGGGTGATTTCCGCATGGGGAGCATCAGCGGTTACTGTTGCGTCGGAGTACTGGTAGTAGTCGGCTTTTGTCAGACCAACGATTGTAACGGTGTATTCGCCTTCAACAAGAGTAACGGAAGCTTTGCCGTCTGCACCGAGCAGGCTGGATTGCGTACCTGCGCTACCAACCCATTGCACTGCGAGAGTTGTCAGGTTGAGCTCGCTGTCGTTTGTGGTGACGGATACCGTGTAGGATATCATTGCGGGGCCTTTCTTGGTGAGGGCAATGTTAGCGTTGGTGTTGCTTTCGTTAACGGAAGCATCACTGAAGTTGTACGCCGATAGCGCTTCCCCTGTAAGTGTAACGGTGTAGCTGCCCTTGTCAAGCGTAACGCTTGCAACGCCTGCCGCGCTAAGTTTTGCGGAACCTTTTGTAACGTCGCCACTCTTCCACACTGCGGTTATACCTGTCAAGTCCAGTTCGCTGTCGTCGCAAGTAACCGAAACGGTGTAGGTTGCAGTGGTGGGAGCGGGCGCGTTTATCGTGATTGTTGCGTCACACTTCGTGTCCGTTACGGATGCCGCCGTGTACTCGTAGTCAGCCAATCCGTCGCCTGTAAGACTTACGGTGTAGTTGCCCGGTTCAAGTTCTACCGATGCCTTGCCGTCCGCGCTGAGCTTTGCGGATGCTTTGACGTCGCTACCGCTCATCCATTGAGCGGTCAACTTGGACAGATCCAAATCTACTCCAGTTCCTTTGACAACGGTCACGGAGTAAGTTGCAGTTTGCGTCTCGTCACATGCTGCCAGTGCAACAGTGCACACAACAGCGAAGATGAGAACAAGCGCAAGTACAAACTTCTTGGTATTGCTTGTCATGTTGTTTACCTCCAAATATAATTTCTTAATTTATTTAACTTCCAAAGCAAACGTATTGATTGGAACGATTAAATTTCCTGTAAAAGCCCCGTTCGAAAATAAAAATCTCGGACCGCAACAAGGCATAACACCGTTTCCTGAAAAAAGTGTAAAATCCCGCCTAGTACATCCGAGTTAACAAAAAATCAATATTAAATTCCTAGCTAATCGTGCCACCTTGGGAACCTTCGGAGCCGCAAAACACGTAAGTTTTGGGGCGAGATAACTATTCTCAGTTGGTATTGTGTTGATTTTAGCATATAAACAGGCTATTAGTCAACAAATTTAAGGCTATATTATGATTAAAAGTGCTTTATTATACAAATAAAAACATTAAAATGACACATATAACCTTAATAAAAAGACTAAATTTTTCTTTTTTCGCTACTCCACAAGTTTTGATTGGGGCGAAGTGGGGTCGAAGGTATCCTCAACACCGAAGTTGGGATGTAGCGACAGTACGCTGTAGGTGTCGGGCAACTCTCGCGGACTGTAACCCGTAGTTGACTTGAATACTCGGTTGAAGTTGCGTATCGTGCCAAATCCGCAGGATATGGCAACAGTTGTCATGGACACTTCATTTGCCTTGATGAGTTCAATAGCCTTTTCTACGCGCACGAGGTTAAGGTATTGTGTAAAGGTCATACCCGCCATCTGCTTGAAAAACTTGGAAAAGTACGAAACGCTAAGCGCCGAGAAACGCGCCGCGTCAACAATGGTGTATTTGCCGTAATTTTCGTCAATATCTTCCAGTAGCCGTTTGTAGCGGACTTGCATATAATTGGTATCGCTACGGGATTCTATCGTTTCTTCTTTCAGGAAGATATCCAGCATCAACCGTTCGATGCGGTTGTTTGCCGAAAGCGCCTCAAGGCGCGACTTACTACGTAAATCGGCGGAAATGCTTGCGTAAATTTCGTCAAAAAGATATTTCCCGTTCAGAACCGGTGAACACAGTCTTTTATTGCCAACGATGTCGTGAATGGGTTTGCTTTGAAATATAAAGAAAGATAGCGTACTGTCTTCGGTACTTGTAATCTGATGTATTGCAGATGACGGAATAAGGATACTTTGTCCTTCGGTAAGCTCATATAACTTGTTTTCTACGTTAAAAGTTGCTTGCCCGTTATCTATTACTACCAGTTCAAGCTCGGTGTGCCAGTGGGGTTGGTTGTTGACGTTACGGTATTTGCCCGTCCACACGCGTTCTTCGCCGTCGTAGTGTCGGATTTCCTTTTTTACAATCATTTGCGCCCTCCTGCCTTTATTGAGATGCTGAACATCACTTTCACTGCGCAACTAGCAGAATTTTCATGCTTTTATTGTATTATAGACAGCTGTAAATGTCCATAGTTCCGTTAAATTTTTCTTGAATAAGCCATTATCGGGTGTTATGATGTTGTTAATCTGAAAAATCATAAAAAAATAATAAATAGAGAAAATAATGAAACTAATTACCAAACACGACGACGGATACCTACTACGGCGAAGCAATGGCAGTTGTCAAGGCGGGCGAAAATGGTTTCAAACTCAAAGCAACTGACGGCAACTTGAGCGGAGAGGCTTGCGTTGTTGTCAAATAAGTTTCGATACAAGGACAGTATGGATAAAAGTATGACGGACATTAAGTCTGTATTTCAACAAAAATTCGGTGCTTTACCCGAAGCAATCTATTCCGCCGCAGGCAGGGTTAACCTTATCGGTGAGCACGTGGACTATTGTGGAGGCAAGGTTTTGCCTGCAGCGCTTAGTCTCAAGTGCCGCGTTGCCGTACGCACAAACGGCACCAACATCATGCGTATTGCAGCTACAAGCATTGCGCTAACGGCGGATATCGATTTGAGCGATACGTCCCGATACAAAAACCTGAAATGGGGTAGTTACCAGGCGGGTGTTGCCGACGAACTTAAGAAGGCGGGTTACAACCTTGTAGGCTGTGACATACTGTACGACTGCTCCGTTCCGTTCGGTTCGGGACTGTCGTCCTCTGCCGCGATAGAGGTTGCAACGGCTTATGCTCTTGCAAAGTTAGGTGGCAATCCAATAGACAAGGTTCAATTGGCAGTGCTATGCAAAGCTGCGGAAAACAACTACTGTGGCGTTAATTGTGGCATCATGGACCAATTTGCTTCGGCAAACGGCAAGGCGGGACATGCGGTTTTACTTAACTGCTCAACGCTTGAGTACGATTACGTTCCGCTTGACCTCAAGGATTGCGTATTGGTTCTTGCCAACTGCAACAAACCGCACAATCTGGTGGAAAGCAAGTACAACGAACGTAGGGCGGAAGTGGAAACGGCGCTCAGATTGTTGCAACGTCAATATGACGTGGCTAATCTTGCCGACCTTTCGCCAAGTCAGGTTGAGCAGTACCGCGCGCATTTGCCCGATGTAATTTATCGCAGGGCAAGGCACGTAGTAACGGAGTGCGAACGTGTAAAAAACAGCGTTGAAGCGCTTAAGTGTGGCGATCTTGTTGCGTTTGGTCGCATACTCAATCAATCGCACGTTTCATTAAGTCGCGACTATGAAGTGACGGGCGCGGAGTTGGACGCGCTTGCACAGTCAGCCTGGGAGCGCGAAGAGTGTCTCGGCTCACGCATGACAGGCGCAGGCTTCGGCGGTTGTACTGTCAGCCTTGTCAAAAAGTCAGACATACAGTCATTTATTGCGGGTGTACAGGAACAATATACTAGAAAAATCGGACACGGCGCCGTATTTTACGTTGCGGAAATCGCAGACGGTATAATAGAAGAGGTTATATGACGTTAAACGGTTACATTGCTCAACTTGTCGCATATGCGGTCAAGTATCTTGGTCTTTCACCGCGCGACGCGGTTTACGCGCGCAATCGAATATTGGATATACTGGAGCAGGTTAGCTATACTGATGAGCCATTTGATAACGTTCCGGTGCTTCCCGACTCGATACTTGGCGGTATTTTTGCCTGCCTTGAACAGGACGGACGTGAATTCGACAGAGCGACCCTCGGCGAAAAACTGATGGACGCCGTCATGCTGCGCCCCGGTGAGCATGAGGCAATCTTTCGCGAAAAGTATCAACAGGGTCCTGCGCAAGCAACACAGTGGGCATACGACTACGCCATTCATTCGGACTACGTGAAAAAGAGTGCCATAGACAAAAACATCAAGTGGCATGCGGATAACGGACTGGAAATCACCATCAATTTGAGCAAGCCGGAGAAAAACAACAAGGACTTGCAAAAGCAACTGGACGTGCAAAGCACCGATTACCCCAAGTGCGCCATTTGTCGCGAAAACGAGGGTTACGAGCGCAGAGGTTTTTCCCGTCGCAATATGCGCACGCTATCATTACGTCTTGCAGGCGAGGATTGGTTTTGGCAATATTCGCCTTATGCCTATTTCAACGAACACGGCATAGCCATTGCAGTGGAGCACTCGCCCATGAAACTGGACGACAGGACAGTGGAGCGACTTTTCGACTTCGTGGAGCAGTTTCCGCATTACTTTATCGGCAACAATGCGCCGTTGCCACGTGTGGGCGGTTCAATCCTCATGCACGATCACTATCAAGGCGGTAAGGAAACGCTACCCATGCAAAAAGCAGGTATCCGCATTTCCTTGACTTCAAGCAAATACCGTGATATAAATGTGGGGGTTGTAAATTGGCCCGGTACGGCATTGAGATTGCAAGGTAGCAACCGAAAGCATATTTCCAAGCTGGCGTATGAAATTGCAACTGCTTGGAAAACTTATGAAAATGCGGATATCGACATTTTGCCCTTTACGGGGGATGTTGCACACAACACGGCAAGCTGTATTGCTCGCAAGACGAATGACGGTTATATTCTCGATATGATCTTGCGAAATAACCGCACAAGCGAGCGCTATCCTGACGGCATTTTCCATGCACACAGGGAGTATCACCACATAAAGAGCGAGTCTATCGGCTTGATTGAGGCGATGGGACTGTTTATTCTACCCGCAAGGCTCAAGCGTCAACTTGCGCTTGTCAAGCAGCTGATGATGGGACAGGACGTAGAAATGACGGACGATATGCAAATCTTTGCTCCTATGATTGCAAAGCTGGTTACTAAGCCCGTTTCCGCACAACAGGCGGAACGTATCATGAAAGGCGAAATAGAGCATATTTGCCACGACATTCTCGTTAACACTGCCGTATTTAAGAGGGACGCCGCGGGCGATAAGGCGCTTACGGAATTTTTACAACTAAACGGATTGACAATAACAAAGAGGTGAAATATATGACAATTTTAGTGACGGGTGGCGCAGGCTATATCGGTTCGCACACTGTGGTTGAGTTGCTCAACATCGGTTACGACGTCGTTGTAATCGACAACCTTTCAAACGCCAGTCGCAAGGCGGTGGAGCGCGTGGAGCAGATTACGGGTAAAAAAGTTTGCTTTTACGAAAACGACGTTCGCGACAAACTAGCGCTCGAACGCATCTTTACCGCGCACGAGATCGACTGGGTTATCCACTTTGCAGGACTCAAGGCGGTGGGCGAAAGTGTCGAAAAACCGCTCGAATACTACGACAACAACATCGGCTCAACTCTTGTTCTTATTGAAACAATGAAGAAGTACGGTGTAAAGAAAATAGTGTTCTCGTCGTCGGCTACGGTATATGGCACTCCGCAAAGACTTCCGCTTGACGAAACCTGTCAAACGGGCGGAACCACCAACCCCTACGGTACCTCCAAGTACATGCAGGAGTTAATATTGCGCGACGTCTATACTGCTGATAACGAATGGACAGTTGTACTACTTAGGTACTTTAACCCCGTTGGTGCGCACGAAAGTGGGCTTATAGGCGAGGATCCCAAGGGTATTCCCAACAACCTCACGCCGTATATTGCCAAGGTGGCAATAGGCGAACTCAAGGAAATCGGCGTGTTCGGCAACGACTACCCGACGCACGACGGTACGGGCGTTCGCGACTATATCCACGTTGTTGACCTTGCCAAGGGGCACGTTGCCGCCATTGACTCACTCAACAAAGCCGGCGTTTACGTCTATAACTTGGGTACGGGCGTGGGGTACAGCGTTTTGGACGTCATTCACGCATTCGAAAAGGCGTGCGGACACAAATTACCCTATTCGATTAAGCCACGCAGAGCGGGAGATATCGCCGCAAGCTATACAAACGCCGACAAAGCGAAAAAAGAATTGCACTGGGTGGCAAAGCTGGGCATAGACGACATGTGCGCCTCCTTGTGGAATTGGCAAAAAAAGAATCCCAACGGATATAACTGATGAAAAATTACCCCAAACAAACTATATACAACATAGGTAGCGATTGCCTTGAAGTGGGCATTTCCGACGTCGGCGCGTGCTTACAGTATATTCGGCTAAAAACACCTAACGGTTACCGTGACATGTGTCTTGGATTCAATTCGCTGCAAGACCGTATCGAAAGCGAAACGTATTGCGGTGCGGTTATCGGAAGAATCAGCAACCGCATAGCTAACGCGCAATATACGTTAAACGGTCAAACTTATAAGTTAACGCCAAACAATGGCACCAACACGCTTCACGGCGGAGTGGAGGGGTTTGACAGCCGTTTATTTGACGTATGCGAAAGGGACAATTGTGTGCAGATGACGCTCATCAGTCCCGACGGCGATCAGGGTTTTGGCGGAACGTTGAAGTTTACGGTGACTTTTTGCGTGCAGGGCAACGCGTTGGACGTGACGTTTCATGCAGTGAGCGATAGCGATACCGTTTGGGCGCCTACCATGCACCCCTATTTCAACTTGGGCTGTGCTGACGGTATTTTCGACACGGTGTTGCAAATCAACGCCAATGAATACACGCCAATGGACGACAGGCAGATACCGACAGGCGAAGTTGCGCCCGTTAAAGGTACTGTTTTCGACTTTACAATGCCTAAAGCCATCGGTAAGGACTTCGATTTGGCAAGTGGACCGCTTGCGCGCACGCATGGATACGACCACAATTTCGTGCTTAACGGTGAGCACGCGGTTACCGCTTACAATACGTCAAGCGGCGTAAAAATGGATATCTACACAAATCTACCCGGTTTACAGTTTTACTCAGGCAATTACTTTAAGGGTCGCAACGGTGATAAGGAATACAAACCGTTTGACGGATTTGCGTTGGAACCGCAGTTTTTCCCCAATTCGGTAAATCAACAAGGCTTTAAAAAACCGCTGCTTAAAGCGGGCGAGCCGAAGCAATATTATATCCGCTATGTTTTCAATAACATTTAGCGGCGCCGACTTGAAGATAATAATCGCAAATTGGTTACAAAGTAATACGTTTATAAAAAGTACGAACCTATACAACTTGGTTCGTGCTTTTTGTTACACAAGGCAATACATATTTTTTACACGTTTGCGTCAATTTTATATTACAACCGGTTGTTTGTGTCAAAATACATTTACTTGACTTTTATTGCTATATTTGGTATGCTCAATAGATAGGAAATAAAAATTATGCAACAGTCGTTCTACCAAATCATACAAGCGTGCGAAACGGCGCTTTCGGATTTCGCCAAAACGCAAGAGCTACTGGAATATCCCGAGGTGCAGGCTGACAAGGCGTATTACCTGTCTTTGTTGAAAAAATATAACGATCTGCAACGGTTGGATTCCAAGCTTTCGAAATTGAAGCGTTGTCTTGACGAACAGGATACCTTGACTCAGGCAATGAGTACCCTCAATGAGGAAGAAAAGTTGCTTGCAGTAGAGGAAATCGCCCTGTTACGCCAAGACGCCCTGTCGCTTGCGGACGTTATTTCCGAGCAGCTTGGTTGCAGTAACGCAACGGACGCGGTATATTGCAGGTTGCTGTGTAACGACGGCGCTGCGAGGTACTGCGAGCAGTTGTTTGAGCTTGTTAAGCAGGATTTGCATAGCCGTGGCGCAACGGTCAAGGACGTCAACGTTGAGATGAAAAAGGGCGAAATCGCCGAGATTTCTTTTACGGCGTCGGGACGTAACGTGCTTTCGCGACTTAGTGCACTTAGCGGAGTACACAAGGTTATTAACACGCCGTGTGAAGTTGTCCTTGCAGTCACCCCTGCCGAAAGCGTCGTCACTCTTGATGAAAAGGACGTCAAGATTGACTTGTTTCACTCCAGTGGGGCAGGCGGACAAAATATCAACAAGGTGGAAACGGCAGTACGCGCAACGCACCTTCCTACGGGGACGGTCGTGGTGTGTCAGGACGAACGTTCACAACTCAAGAACAAACGTCGCGCTTTGGAAAACTTGGCAAAGCGCCTTGCCGAACAAAATGCCGAACTGGAAAAAAAGAGAATGGATGCCGACATAAAAAGGCAGTTAAAGCGTGTTTCTGTGCTTAGTTTTGGTGCAAACGGCGACTTTGTAGATAAGGTAAACGGTTTGCAAGGTCCACTCACACAGGAACAATTTACAACTTACGTTAATGCTATATTAGCAAAAGGAAACTGATTTGATACAACCGCAACAACTCACTCTCAATACGGATAAGATGCTTCTCTCCGGTCACCGCCGCGTGTATAAGACGGAGGGCTTTATTGCGCTCACGCGAAAGACGATGGCAATAGATACGTTCGTTTCCCGTGTGGCGGAGAGCATTTTTTACGCGGGATTTTCCGCTCCGGAGGGCAACTGTATTGCTGTGGAAACGGATGACAAGGCTTACACCCTGTTTTTCCGTCAAAACCCAAGCGACCCGCGTTTGCGCCGTGGAGATTTGATTTTTTACAAGTTTATTTCCAACAAAAGCAACGAAGGTGGCGTTGACCGTGGGTTATCCGATTATCTGATTACCAATCCTAACGCCAAGGTAACCCTACGCGAGGCGTCGGAAGTAGCTCCCGAGCAGGACTTTGCCAAGATTTATCTTGTAAGTACCAGTGGGGCGATGAACTTCCCCTTGCTCAATGAAACTCAGCGCAAAATCGTCGAAACGGAAAACTCCAACATGTTGGTGCAGGGCGTTGCGGGCAGCGGTAAAACCAACGTCTGCGTGGAAAAGATTGTTTACTGTGCTTGTCGCAATTATCGCGGCAAGGTGCTATATACAACGTTTTCCCGCGCGCTACTCTCCGAAACGCAAAACAGAGTTTCGCAGTTTTTACGCAATATCGAAGATTTTCTCGGCTATTACAAAAAGGGCAAAGTAATCTTTATTGACGAAAACCACAAACGCGCGATAGAAAACAAGTTGGGGATACTGTTCGACACGGACGACGACGGAAAGATTGTCGAATCGCTTGAGCGTATTTCGACGTTTTTGCGTGAAAAGGTCGATTATCTGCTGATAGAGGATATATATTCGCAATTTTTCACCAAAAAGCGCGCGGTTAACGAAAGCGAATTTTTGAGTGAATATCTTGCGCAACGCATGTCGGGCGCGCTAGACAAAATCAAGAACATTGCGCCGGAAATCGTCTATAAGGAAATTTACGGTATGATATTCGGCAAGTACGAGCCGGATGAACCTAAGGACATGATGTCGCGCGAGGAGTACTTCAACGCCCGAAGGGAAAGTTTTTCCCGCGCGGAGTGCGAAGTTATATACAACGTTGCGTGCGACTACGTCAATTATCTTGCCAAAAACAACCTCACGGATAACAACCTGATGAGTCGCGAACTGCTTGGTGCGGTGGAGGAGCCGTTGTACTCGGTGGGAATCATCGACGAGGCGCAGGACTTTACTCAGGTTAATTTGTACCTTGTCAAGAAACTAAGTCGCAAACTGTTTTGTGTAGGTGACGCGTTGCAGATGATAAACCCATCCTACTTCAACTTTGGGTATGTCAAGCGCCTGATGTACGGTGACGTGACGGGCGTAAGCGAACTGAAACACAACTACCGTAGCACACAAACGATTGAAACAATAGCCGAAGCTTTGGGCGAACTTAACAGACAGCGTTTCGGCGTACACAGCTTTGTGTTGCGCGGTGAAAGCGTTCATTCCACAATGCCGTCGGCTGCCGTATTTGTCAAGGCGGACAACTTTGTCGAAAGTCTTACGGACAGACGCTACGAAAACGTCACGGTAATAGTTTCGTCGCAAAGGAAGAAGGAACAGCTACGAAACGTGCTTCCCAAGACGGAAATTCTCACCGTTGCCGAGGCAAAAGGTCTAGAGCGTGATATCGTAGTGCTAGTGGACGTACTGACAGACAATATCGACAAGTGGAACTATCTTGAAAACATGACGCTCAACCGCAAAACCGCCGACGAGAACTCGGTATTCAGGTATTATTTCAACCTGTTCTACGTTGGTATTTCGCGTGCAAAGCAGTACTTGTTTGTCTCGGAAAACGTCTATCCGCAAGCGTTTACGCAATTGTTCAATCAATGTTTCGAACGCAAAAACAAGCAGGAAACGCTCGCAAAGCTACTTGACGTCGTGGGCAAGATCGAACTGGACGACGAAGAACTCATAGACCGTATCGACAAGTTCTGCGCCTTGGAGCAGTACGAAAACGCTCGATTTGCCGCGGACCGTTTATCTACCGACGAACTTCGCGAACAGCAACTTGCGCGTATATACGTTCACAAGGAGTATCTGCGTTACGGCAAGTATCGCGACGCCGGCGCCGAATACTGGAAGCGCGGTATGGATGCCGAAGCGCGCGAGATGTTTACCATTTCGGGGGACGAACAACTGTTTCCTTTGATGGATGCATGTCGGCAAGGCTCAGGCGTTTTGGACGTGGATATAGTACGGTTTTATCCGCTGGTTACGGATAACGATCTGGCAAAAAGACTGATTTTGGAAACGGTTCACAACGATTACAACGCAGTAATATCCAAGCAAAAACTTATTAACCAACTATTCAGAGGTACAAAATGAGTGACATCAACGATATCAAGCAACTAATAGACAGTTTTTCCGCCTATCGCAACGTGCTTTCGCCCTTGCAGGAAAGTTTGCATTCGCTCGCCGAAACCTACGCAGCTATTCGCGAAGATTTGGACAATCTTAGTAAGAGTCTTGCGGGTAACGCCGGCAGTCAACTGGAAAAGATTCATTCCACGCTATCTCAACAGGCGAAGAGCGGTCAGGAACTTGTCCGTAAAATCGACGAGTACGCCGAATCGGGCGAAAAGTATTCGCGCGCGGTGGCAGATATGACCAAGCGTTTCGGTGAAATAGCAGATAAACTTTCCGCAATCGACCAGATAGAAAAGACTGCCGAGGCTATCATGGGCAGACTTGAGGAGCTTGTGGAAGAAAAACGTGCCTCCTACAATGTTAAGGAATTGCAACGCTCGTTGGATACCTACAACAAAAACGTGGAAAGAATCAGCGAATTTATCAACAAGGATATAGCTGCGGTTTTGCAACAGAACGCCGACAAGATCGAAAGTATTCGTCGTGAAAACGAAGCTTTGGCAACGGTAGTGGGCGAACAGGGTAAGGCGGTATCGGAACTTACCGCAATGTTTGCCGAAACGTCGGTGCTGTTACGTCAAGCCGTGGAAAAGGGCTCCGTCAACGAGGAGTATATTTTCGACGCGTTCGACAAGTGGGCGGCAGACAGAAAAGTAAAAATTAGAAAGAAGTAGGAAACTCGCATATTCCACACAAAACGGCTTCACTTCATACGCTTTGCGTATTCGTTGCAGATTGTTTTGTAGTGGAACATGCTCGTTTATGTCATTAAATTGTGCATACTGTATTTCGGTATGCTTTTGGATTGTTATGGAATTTGTAGATAGATTGTTTCAAGCGATAAAGGACGACAACGTCAAGGAATTTGAAAGCTGCATGGGTATAACCCACTGCGGTACTGTTCGCTTGGGCAGATTTCCTACGCTTTCCGTAATGTATTTGTACAATTCCAAGCGACTTTTGCGTTTGTACGAAAAAAACTTTTTGAGAAACGGTACATGGCAGGATATCGGTGAACCGATGGAAATTTCGGCAAAGTTCCGCGGGGTTGCGGGCAAGTGTCTGCGCCTATATCTTAACGAAACGGTATCGCCCGTTGAAATGCTACTGTTACTCAACAATAACTACAAGCTTAGGAAAGTTTTTTCACAGGCTCGCGCGTCTGCTCCCGTCAGAGGCCGACTGCAGGAAATTTATTACATAAGGTGGGGCTTGAAGGCGCACTTCGTTCGCAACAAGATAGTGTTGCAGCATCGCCCGTTGACGCGCGTGGAAAAGCTGAAGTGGCTCATGAGAGTTGCGTGCGTGATGGTATGCGTGGCGATTATTGTAAGTATGCCATTTGTAATAGACACGTTTGCTCCGTTTATTCCCGACGATAGCGGCGCGGTCAGGGTTGTCAAGTGGCAACAAATCAATTTCCACTCCGACAAGGTTTACTCCCTTACTAAAGACGTCACAGTTCCCGCCGACTTTTATGCAAAACAAATAAATTGTCAGCTTAACGGAAACGGTCACACCGTAAAGGTTAGCGGCAATGGGTTATTTGAGGATATCAACGGAAAGATTTCGAATATCGTATTTGAAACAAACGGCTATCCCGTGGCGCAAAACGTCACGTCGAAGGCTGAGGTGGATACTGTTACGGTAAACGTAACCGTTAATATGCAAACGGATAAGTCGATAGGATTTTTCGCTAATAACAACCTTGGCGACATTACCAACGTGACGGTCAACGTAACGGGTAGCCTTACAGGCAACGTTCCGCAAGTCGGGGAGGGTGAAACGGAAGAAGACGTTAAATCGTACAAATGTGGCGGTATCGTCGCTTCCAATTCCTACACTCAACAGGGTAATGCAATCAAGGACGGATCTTTGAAAAACTGCACAGTTAATTTCAACGGTTTTTCTCTGAAAGGACAACTTGAAGCGGACGCTTCATTCGGCGGTATAGTAGGGCACAACGACGCCTCAATCGAAGGTTGTACAACAAACGGTACAATCTCCGCAGATACGTTTGACGTGGCGGGCATCTGTTCGGAAAACAACTACGTGCTTGTCAAATGCGTCAATAATGCTAACATTACTCAACAAACGGAACTTGCAGGGTGGAATCCAATAGCTACGGGAATTGTTTTGAATAATTTCTACGTAGTAGATCAGTGCGAAAATACAGGATCCATCCGTAGCGTGTCCACTGCGCCTGCGCTAGACGATGAACATATCCCTTGCGCGTACGCATCGGGTATTGCATATCAATCGGTTATTTCGCATCAAAGTAACGGACACAGTTCCTACTCGTACGTACAGTATTCGACAAATAGCGGTGATATATCCGCTTCAGCTTTGCAAATTAACGCCAGCGCTTCCGGCATATGTAGTATGTCCAATGGATATGTCAGTATGTGCGTCAACTCCGGCAAGATTAACGCGGACGGCGGCGTTCTTGCGGAAGTGGCAGGTGTGATTAGTCTTTCGTACGGATACGTGTACTATTCGGTAAACAGTGGCGAAATTGTAGTTAAATGTCAGCAAGAGGCACACGTCGGCGGTATTGTAGGCACGTCCTATATGAGGACGGTTAATTGCTATTCCACAGGCGACATAGAGGTTACGGGCGAAGTTTGTTATGTCGGCGGTATCTTGGGGTACTCCATGTATGAAATCGGCGCTAACTGGCTATACAGCGGACAGGTGGAAAGCTGTATCGTCGAATGTGAAATAAAGGTAACTTCTACCGATGCCAACAAGATTTCCGCTGTAGGCGGTATAGTAGGACGCATGGAAAACGTGTATGTTGAGAACGATTACACCGGCGGACACGTTTGTGAAAGTTATTTCATCGGTAAGTTGCAAACGGCTTCGGGGATTTACACCGGAGCAATAGTCGGTGCAATGGGTGAAAAAGTTTATTTCATGTCCAAGGATGCTGAGGAGCAAGGAAAAGAGGGCGACTTGCACGACAACGTTTATTCGAGCGATTGCGGAGCAGACTTGGCGTACGGTGCAGTGTTTAGCAACGGCGTAGCAAATACTTATCCCGACGTCGGAGCAACTATGACGTCACGCGCTCAAGCAATAGACGATGCAGTTTATAAAGATATCTTGAAGGATTTATACGAAAACTTAAATCCAAGCAATCGGCAATAAGCAAATAAAATAAACACGAACTCGGTTCAAATTGAGTTCGTGTTTTTTTTATGTAATGGATTGTCGTTATTCTTGTGTTGTATCGTCAACGGATTGGACCGCTTGTTCCGATGGCGCTTCCTGTTCGATATCGCCTGCTTTTGCGGTTACCTTTTTTCGACGGAAAATTTTGTTGCGGAACAACACCAAATTGAACGCCACGCAAGCAACCAGCAGTATAGCAAATGTTATTATCGATTCCGTAAGTCCCTTGGGACAGTAACCGAGCACCAACAGCAATCCTCCGCCAAATACTATTGCGGGCAGTCCCGAATACACCATATTGGATGCGGCGGGCGTTTCCAGCTTGGGGTCGATTTCGCGCAGAAGTATCATTCCGTTGCTAGCCGTGCCCGTCATCATGCCAAACATGGATATGAAGCCTTCGTGTTCGTAGCCCTTGTAAATATTATTTGCCACAACGCGGATGTAGGCAAACGTTGCCACCGCGCCCACAACGCATATGATAATAAGTTGCCACCACATTGATGAAAACTGGTTCCAGTCGATAGCTGCAACGCCGGCGATAATCATCATGTCGAACATAAACCCGCTTATACGGTCCAACAGGAAATTATTTGTCGGTTCGCGCTTGAGGACTTTCTTTTTGGACAGGAAATTGAGTGTTAGGCGAATTAGCAGTGCAAGTAACGAGCCTAGCAGGAAATTGAATCCCCAAATTAAGTTAACGTTGACTAAACGCATTATTCCATATACTATGCCGTAAATAATCACCACGAAACCGATATTGATGGTAAATTTATCTACCGATTCCGTATTGGGAATTTCGTTTTCGCCTACGAAGTCCTCCAGCTTGTGTTGAACAACGCTCTCGTTGCTTGTTATTACGCGCAGTTTACCGCGTTTGCGCAGTATATTGAGATATACAACGCCCACGATGGACGCCACGAAGAATCCGATAGCCGCAATGCTCAACCCGAAAGTTGTGCCGCCGGTAAAACCGTAGTCATTTTCGAATATCTTGCCGTAGTTAAGCGCCTGTCCCGTGCCTTGACCGTATCCCAGCGCAAGCAAAACACCGCCTGCGGCAAGGGGGAAGCCTGCCACCACGGACAAAAGTATCGTTATGCCGATACCCAGCATTGCTTGCATGGAATATACGCTACCCTGCAACACTCCCGATTCCAGTATGGCTTTTGTAGTAGTCTTTTTGTTGCCGGTATTCTTTTTTAGCGCGGTAGCAATAAATCCCAGCGCCAAGCAATGATACGTTACCGTTTCCATCAAGTCGTTATTTATAAACTCGTTGACAGCGGGAATTAGCTTTAGTAGCAGTACTATTGTTCCGCCCAGCAATGCCGAAGGAATAAGACTCTTGCGCATGAAAGGAATCACGCGACGGAGCAGGTTGCCGATGAGCAACGCTCCAATCAGTACGAATATTTGAATAAGCCCCGCCCACACCGAATCGTTGGCAAAGGACTCGACGGTGAGCAAGTTATTGTATAATAAAGCGCTAGCGCTGACTTGGGTCAATACTGAGTCCATAGTATTTGTCTCCTCCTTTTTCAACAATTTGCTTACACACACGGTTGAAAAACAACAGATATTTTATTCCGTTAAAGCGTGCGGTGCCAATTGCTATATACGCCTTGTTTCCCGCATTGAAGGACATCTTGTCGCTGTCCTGCGTGCTACCACCGAATATTTGGTCCGTGGGGATGGTAAATTCGCCAACCGACAGGATGTCTTTTGTCAATGTAAGCCTGCCCTGTGCTACAAGTAAGCGCTTTCTATCGGTTTTGTCGTACAGTTTGATGTTATCGTCGCTAAAAATAACGTCGGTTTTTTCCAAGTCGTAGTCTATTACGTATTGCTGTTGAAATTGGTACCAATCAACGAGTTTGTCGAAGTGGAATTCGGGGTCGGGCGAAGTTAAGCGCAAGTTTTCACCGTATGTCACCGTCAGTCCGCAGTTTTCACACCGAATGTCACTTGCGTGGGAGTGCAACGCACATTGCGCCCCGCATTTCGGGCAAACGAACAATTCCCGTTCCAGATATTCGGCGCGCTTGTTGGACTTGTACAGCTGTCCGCTATCCGAATCGATAACCTTAAGTCCCAATACAATCTTATCGTACAGCTCGTCGTCCGACATTGCCGCAATTTGCTCTTTTGAAACAATTTCCTTTATTTCGCCCGTATATTTACCCTTGCGCGTGGAATTGGCCCATCGCGGTTGTACGCCGTATCCGCCGTGAAAGTTATATACAACAAGCGGAAGCTTGAGTAGGCGAACAAGCTTGACAATCGCCCTGTCGATGTGAAATTGACTGTCGTTCCATTGACGGTTGCCTTCGGGAAAGACAGCAACGTTACCGCCCTCCTTGGCTACCTGACACATTGCGCGTATGCAAGCGGTATCGGTAAAACCCTTGCGTTTTCTTAACGGACCGAAGCAGTAGTACAGCAATTTCGACTTGACCGCGTCGCTCGTTACGAAGTAGATTGGGCGCTTGATTGTCAGCGCAACGAATGCCGGATCCAAGAAACTTTGATGATTTGACAGTATCAGATAATTTGTGTCCCGCTGTAGCTTTACAGTTTTTGTTTTGAAGTGAAACTTGAGCGCAAGTATCCGCACTATAGGTCTGCACACGGCAAAAAAGAAGCGGTGTCGATTTTTGACGTATTTGTTCATGTCGTTTATTTTATCACATTTGAACGAAATTTACAAGATAACAACGATATGACGACTGTGACGGACTTGCAACAAAAAAATCCGGCTTTTAGGGCCGGATTTTATTTTTTGTTGTATTGTGGCGTTTAGCTTCTGTCCCTTATGTGACCCGACTGCTTTTCCAGTTGCAACCAGTTCACCACGCTACACATAAATTCCCCATTACTTGGAGCAAACTCGGCATCAACTACGTGCGTTTGTGTCAGGACGTTGAATGATTTCAACTCGCCGTGAGTGTGACAGTTGACGATAGTGTTGCGTATTGCGCGCTCGACGCGCGTAGAGGTGGAGTTCCGTAAGGTAGCAACTGCGTCGTACGTTCCGCTAGTCATTCCCACGTACAGGTTGTTGCCGTTATCGTAGCGAAACAGTATTGCGTCCATAAGGTACTGTGTACCAAGCAACTTGCTTTTAAATCCAAGAATCGTCAATAACCGTTGAACCACGTTACCGACGTCGTGTGAGCCGTCTTCAATGATACTATCGTACATTTGTTGACGGTTTAGCCTGTGTCGTTGCTCATATCTTGCGTAGTTCATAATTCTCCTTTTGTTAATATAGAGGGGCCAAACGAGTTATTAGCGATATTATATCATATAATCTTATAAAGTTCAATATTTTTTTACAAAAATATTTTACCACTTTTGAACATTTTTACATCAAAAAAAGACCTTTTTCGACAAAAAAATACTAAAAAACATAAAAAAGTAAAATAAAATACTTTTGTACAAAATTCGCCGAGTAAACTGCTCCTCAACAAGTTATTCAGCAACGGGTGCAGTGTAAGCACACTGTGTCGGGAGTGAAGTTCTACCCCTGTGTATTAAGCAGTAGTCGCGTGGTGAATCTTTTTCGGAATACACGAGCCTCTACTTGACATTTTGCCGTCCTTGAACTAAAATTTTGTTAATAACAAAATTCGAGGTTTCTATGGACAAAATTGCAGTAGAACAAAAGTGGAACAAGCTTTGGCAGGACAATCAAGTTTACAAATTCGACGAAAAAAAGGTTGACAACAAGTACTACGTACTGGAGATGTTCAGTTACCCCAGCGGTAGCAAATTGCACGTAGGGCATTGGTACAACTACGGTTTGACGGACAGTTTTGCGCGTTATCAGATAATGAAAGGAAAAAACGTCTTTCAACCCATGGGCTTTGACGCGTTCGGATTGCCTGCGGAAAACTATGCGATAAAGACAGGCGTACATCCCGAGGATAGTACGTTACACAACATAGAAGTAATGGAAGCTCAGCTCAAAAACATTGGCGCAATGTTCGATTGGGATCACGAGATTAAGACGTGTTTACCCGAGTACTACCGTTGGACGCAATGGATATTTGCCGAACTGTTCAAGCGCGGATTGGCATATCGCAAAAAGGCGCCCGTCAATTGGTGTCCGAGCTGTAACACAGTGCTTGCCAACGAGCAGGTAGTGGACGGACACTGCGAGCGTTGCGACAGTCAGGTTGTCAAGAAGGACTTAACACAATGGTTCTTTAAGATTACCGACTATGCCGAGGAGCTGCTGCAAGGGTTGGATACTCTTGATTGGCCGGAAAAGACAAAAGCTATGCAACGCAACTGGATTGGCAAGTCGCAGGGTGGCGAGATAGTTTTTGACTTGGCTGTCAGGAAAAACAGCCGCAAAAAGGGCAGTTTTAAGGTCTTTACTACACGTGCGGATACGTTATACGGATGTACTTACGTGGTACTTGCGCCCGAACACGAGTTGGTAAAAAGCATTACCACACCCAAGCACAAAGCGGAAGTTCAAGCATATATTGACGAGGTCGCCAAGACCAACGAAATCGAACGTCTTTCTACAGCTAAGGAAAAAACAGGTGTATTCACCGGTGCGTACGCAATCAATCCTATAAACGGCGAAAAAGTACAAGTGTGGATTGGCGACTACGTGCTCGCAAGTTACGGCACGGGCGCCGTTATGGGCGTTCCGTCGCATGACTCACGCGATTACAAGTTTGCAGTTAAGCACGGGCTTAAAATCAAGCGCGTTATCAAGGGCGCAACAGCCGACGTGGACGATAGTTTGCCCTTTACCGAATACGGTGTGATGGTAAACAGTGGCGAATTTGACGGCATGACCAGCGAACAAGGCAAGGTTGCCGTAGTGGAGAAGTTGGCAGACATGGGTATGGGCGAATTGAAAACCAATTACCGTCTCAGGGATTGGCTTGTTTCCCGTCAGCGTTACTGGGGTGCACCGATACCCATCATACACTGCCCGCACTGTGGCGAGGTACTGGACGAAAACCTGCCTGTGTTGCTTCCATATGATGTTGAATTCCGTCCTGACGGTACAAGTCCGCTTGCTAAACACGATAAGTTTATACATGACGTTAAGTGTCCCAAGTGTGGCGCCGATGCAACGCGCGATCCCGACACGTTAGATACTTTCGTATGCAGCAGCTGGTACTATCTTCGTTATCCCGACGCGAAAAACTGCGACAAACCGTTCGATACCGAGTGGATTGACAAGATGCTTCCCGTTGACAAATACGTCGGCGGAGCGGAACACGCGTGTATGCACCTACTGTACGCCCGTTTTATTACCAAGGCGCTCAGGGATATGGGTTATCTTCACTTCGACGAGCCTTTCAAGTCGCTAGTTCACCAAGGCGTAATATTAGGTCCCGACGGTAACCGCATGAGTAAGTCGCACGGTAACGTCGTGTCGCCCGACGACTACGTCAGCACCTACGGCGCGGATGTATTCCGTTGTTATTTGGCGTTCGGATTCCGCTACATAGAAGGCGGTCCTTGGTCGGAGGACGGTATCAAGGCAATCAACAAGTGGTTGGACAGGGTAGAACGCTTTGTGCTTTCTGCTTACGGCGAGTATCAAACGACAAACAACATGGGCAATGACGAAAAGGAACTTAACCGTGCGCGTCACGCCACAATCAAGGCGGTAGATGCCGATTACCAAGATTTCTCATTCAATACGGCAGTTGCTCGCATGATGGAGTTGGTAAACGCCATCGCCAAGTACGATCAACTTCCCGTCAAGAACGCAACGCTGTACCGCGAAACTGTTGACGACCTGTTGAAGGTGCTTTGTCCGCTTGCTCCTCACTTTACGGAAGAACTGTGGCAAGCTACGGGACACAACGGTAGTATCGTTGTCAGCTCGTTCCCCATCTACGACGAAAAAGCACTCAAAGTTGCCGAAACGGAAATTCTCGTACAGTTCAACAGTCGCCCCAAGGTGCGTTTGACTGTAGATGCGACGTTATCCCCTGCCGAACTGGAAAAGGTAATCTTAGCCGACAGTCAGGTTGTTGAGGCATTAGGCGGCGCAACACCCAAGAAGGTGATAGTTATCCCCGGTAGGCTAGTAAACCTTATCGTATAAAGTATTAAATAAACAATAGTTAAATCCGCGGATGTGAGATAATATTTATTTCAAATTTATACTCAATTCGCGGTTTTATCTTCTTTTACCGATTACAGGGAGAGGTATTATGGATTTCAACAAGGAAGCGAAGTTGCTTGGAATAGGCGACACGCCGCTCATTCCCTATGAGGAAGACTTTGACGCGGATATCTACGTCAAAAACGAAACAATGAACGCAAGCGGTAGCGTCAAGGACAGGGCAGCTCTTGCTATGATTCTCGACGCCGAGGAAAAAGGCTTGCTTTCAAAAGGTGATACAATAGTGGAAGCAACAAGCGGAAACATGGGTATTTCGCTTGCATATGTTGGTATCAAGCGTGGCTACAAGGTACTGCTCACCATGCCCGATACAATGTCGGTTGAGCGCCGCGAGATACTTCAAGGCTTGGGCGCGCAACTTGTACTTACCGAAGGCAACTTGGGCATGAAGGGCGCAATAGAGGCGGTGGAGCAGTACACTACGAAAAAAGGTCACGTTTGGCTCAAACAATTTGAAAATCCTATGAGCGTTACCGCGCACTATATTTCTACCGGCGAAGAAATATTGAATCAAATTGATAAAATTGACGTTATCGTTGACGGTGTTGGTACGGGCGGAACGCTTATCGGCTGTGGCAGACGTATTCGTGAGCGGTTCCCCAACGTGGAAATAGTTGCGGTGGAACCTGCTTCATGTCCCGTCATATCCCGTGGCGAAAGGGGCACTCACGCAATTCAAGGTATAGGCGCAGGCTTTGTTCCGCCGTTGTATGACCGCGAACTTGTCAACCGCGTGGAACTCGTAACGGACGACCAGGCGCTGGAAATGTTTAAAACTCTCAATTTTAAGCAGGGCTACTGCTGTGGAATAAGCGCCGCGGCAAATATAGTCGTTGCTGTTCGTCTTGCACAGGACCCCGCCTACGCAGGTAAAACTATCGTTACCTTCTTCCCCGACGGTGACGACAGATACGGCTCTGTCCTTGATGCGAAATAGTTTTGCAATTACTGAAAAATATCTTAAATATTTTTCTATTAACGCTATTGACAAATTTATTAAAAGGTTTACAATGATATTAAACAAAAATTAAATAAAAGGAGAAAAACAATGAAAAAATTTGCAAAAATCACAGCTGTTGCTCTTGTAGCAATCATGGCATTGGCACTTCTCGTAGCTTGCGGTCCTGCCAGCGATCCTCAAAAGGCTATCGACGCACTCAAAAAACACGAGTACACTGCAGCTAAGGACACAACTCTTGTTCCTGCAGCTCTTACTCTTGCAGGAGTAAAAGGTGTAGATGCTGTTGTTTCCGGTTCCAAGACTGTTAAGGATGGCGACAAAAATAAGGTTGAATCAGTTACTATCGTTTACTTCACCGATTCCGCAGCAGCTAAAGACGCTTGGGCAAAAGTTGAAGAATACGCAAAGAAAGACAACAAAGATAACGATTCCGACTGGACAGTTAAACAATCCGGCGCAATGATCTATTGGGGAACAAGTGCCGCAATCAAAGCAGCCAGATAATTGCATTTAAAATTCTGATAAAAAACTCCAACGATATGTTGGAGTTTTTTTTAAGCGATTTTACAAAGTTAAAGGCTCCCCTTATTGTAATGGGAGCTGTTTGCTTTCAAGCGGACTGAGGGGATAAAGGTATCATATCTATATTTGACATTATATATATTAGATGTTATACTATACAATACCATAAATATGTGATAGAGGTCAGTTATGGATGAGGTAAGCAAAAAAAGAGTATTTAGTGGCGTACAACCCACAGGCAAGGTGACACTGGGAAACTATCTGGGCGCAATCCGCAGCTGGAAACCCTTGCAAGAGCAGTATGAATGCTTGTATTGCGTGGTGGATTTGCATTCATTGACTGTTACGCAAGTTCCCGCCGAACTTCGCAAAAACACAATGGATCTTGTTGCGCTGTATATTGCATGCGGAATAGATCCGACCAAAAGTTCACTGTTTATTCAGTCGCACGTTCACGAACATGCGGAGCTTGCTTGGATATTGGATACCATTGCTTACGTTGGTGAACTCAACCGTATGACTCAATTCAAGGATAAATCAAGGAAGCACGCAGATAATATAAATATGGGCTTGATGAACTATCCCGTGCTTATGGCAAGCGATATTTTGCTGTATCAAACGGACGTGGTGCCTGTAGGCAAGGATCAGGTTCAGCATTTGGAGTTGGCTCGAGACCTTGCTCAGCGGTTCAATGCGCGCTACTCGGATACGTTTGTTGTTCCCGAGGGTCATTTGAGCAAGAGCGGACAAAGTATCAAGAGTTTGCAGGATCCTACCGCCAAGATGTCTAAGTCCGACCCAAACGACAACGCACTTATATCGTTAACAGACGACGCCGACACAATCAGGCGCAAACTGAAAAGAGCCGTTACCGATAGTGACACTTGCGTACGTCACGGTGCGGACAAGCCTGCAATAACCAATTTGCTCAATATTTACACGCTGTGTAGCGGTGTGAGCATGGCAGATGCGGAAAAGTCATTTGAGGGCAAGGGCTACGGCGAATTCAAGGATGCGGTTGCCGATGCGGTAATTTCGGTAGTGGAACCCATTCAGGCGGAGCAAAAGCGCCTTTTAGCGGACAAAGCATATCTTGAAAGCGTACTCAAGCAGGGCGCAGACAAGGCGTCGTACTTGGCGCAAAAAACTCTCAGCAAAGTTTACCGCAAGATTGGACTTATTCCACGTATCAGATAATGTTTGGATATTTAAATATAGAAAAGGACAAACTTGAAGATGGGCAACGCGGATTGTGGCAGACGTTTATGTGTGGATTGTGTTTTTCCACCAAGCAACTGTACGGCAACTATCCCCGAATGTTCATCAGCAACGACGTAAATTTCTTTAATGTGCTGTTTCACAGTGTAACCAACACAGATGTTGCGGTCACAAACAAGCGGTGTTTTTCCCATCCGATAAGGAAGAGGAGCGTTTTGCAGGAAACGGTCCTTACGGATAAATTGTCCGTTGCAAATGTACTGTTAACCTACTGGAATATTTACGACGATACCATTGACGGCGGCAGCACAAGCAAAAAGATTGCATTGAGGTCCTTTCGCAAAGCTTACCGCAAGGCAAAAAAAGATGTCCCCGAACTGGATGAAATCCTTGCCAAGCGATATAGCGAGCTGCGCGAGCTGGAACAAAGCAACTGCAACAGTATCGACCGTGTAGCGCATGCTTTTGCATTGTTGTCGCAGGACTTCGCAACTTCGGTTTTGGGTGAACACGCAACGGAATACGTGCAGACTCTTGCTTATAATCTTGGCAAGTGGATTTACCTTATTGATGCATTAGATGATGCAACTAAGGACATTAAACGCCGTAACTATAACCCGTTTGTGTCATGCTACAACGTTCAATCCGCGCAAGAACTTAGTAAGAAGTATGACGAGTTGCAGTTTTTGATGTTCGCGGTGCTCAACCGAATTGCGCAGTCGTACAATGATCTCAATTTGACGAAATACACCTGTATTTTGAACAACGTGCTTTTTGACAGTATTCGCGACAAAACCAAGCAGGTATTAAACAGATATAAAACGGAGTAACAATGATTTACAACGCATACGAAATATTAGGACTATCGGAATCCGCTACAATGGAGGAGGTCGAAGCTCGCTACAACGAACTTCGGGCGCAGTATCAACGCGACCGATTTCTGCCCGGCGACGAAGGCGAAGAGGCTTCGGAAAAACTTCAACGACTGGAAGTAGCCTATCGCGATATCAAGCTGCAACAGGAAGAGCAGGCTCAAGCCAAGACTTTTGAGGAAGACACCGATTACAGTGCGATTCAGGAGTTGGTGAAAAACGGCAAGCTGGACGAAGCGCAAAAACTATTGGACGCGCGTACAAGCCGTGATGCTGAGTGGCACTATATTCAGTCTATCCTGTTTTACAAGCGCAATTGGTTTTTGGAAAGCAAGACGCAATTGGAGCTTGCTTGTCAGATGGACCCGAACAATGCTCGCTACAAGCAAAGCCTTGAGAAACTGACCAAAATCCTCGCAAGCAACACAATCAGTCCCGACGAACTTCGAACCAATTCTCGTCCAGTAAACGATCAACCGCAATTTGGAGCGGGCAACGGCACCTGTACGGGTAGTACTTGCACCGATTGTTTGTTGTGCAACATGTGCTGCAATTGCTGTCAGTGTATGGGCGGTGGTTGCTGATGAACAAAGCAAAGCTAATTGCCGTAAGCGGTATTTGTAGCGCTGTGACGGTGGTGTGCTTACTGCTTGCAAGTGTGTTTCCCTACGGAGTGTTGATTTACGCGGTGATAGCATCTGTTGCTGTAGCAATGCCGATGCTCATCGACGGGCGTAATTTAACCTACTCGCTACTCGTATATGCCGCAAGTATCGTTGTGGGTGCGCTTAGCGGAACGCTCATAGGTAACATACTGTACGTCGCGCCCATCGTCTTGTTTTGTTTGCCCTTTGCAATAGTCAAGGTGTACGGTGAAACGCTAAAACTAACGGCTAAAGTTGACCGCACTGAAACGCTATACGATCCTTTTGAACAGGGTGATGACACACAGGTGGTTTCAGTACAATTAAACGGGCGCAAACGGTTACCGACGTTTGTCAAATGGACAATCTATTACATATTGTTGGAACTGGGTATTTTCTTGACGTTGATTGCGACCAATTATTTGACGCCTGCCGTTTTGGACAGATTAAAGTCGTCCAATTGGCTGTTTTGGGTGATTATTGCCGTAGCACAGCTTGTCGTTCCGCTTTACGATATTCTCCTGCGCGGTTGTCTTATTGGCGCAGTCAAGGTCATGAAGCGGGTAATAAAGTAACAAAAGGCTTTCCTTACATAGGGTAGCCTTTTTGTGTAAATTATTCATTTCTCACTTTCAATTCCTATTCGTCTTTTAGTAATTCTTCGATTACGCATAGTTCGGCAGATTTTTTGCTTGGTCGAAGCAATGACATCGGTGTAGTGGAAATACAGCGCGATTTACCGTCAGACCAACGCGAATTACTCAACTTATACATTCAATTGTCCGATAGAGATAAAAATAGGCTTATCGGATATGCACAGGGGCTAGTTGGCTAAATTTGTCGTTTTTGTGTTTAGTAGCGTAAAACCGTTGACAAAACAAATAAAGTGCGTTATTATAATCAAGCGTTGATAAGATGAGCAATCAATGCAAATAGATATCGCGGGGTAGAGCAGTCCGGTAGCTCATCGGGCTCATAACCCGAAGGTCGTGTGGTTCAAATCCCGCCCCCGCAACCAGTAAAGCACCAAGTTTACACTTGGTGCTTTTTTTTTCGCGGGGTTAATGATATAGTTGACACATTTTGTTGATTTTTAGGACTAAACATATTACAATATATAAAAATAAAATCATTACGAAATAAAATGTAGAGGAACAGGAGAGAGAATATGGCATACAGAGATGAACCGAAAGAACCTGTAAGCGTTGCGGTTGCGATAATCGTTGCTATTGTATATGTTGTGGCTGCTGTACTTTGCGCTCTATGTTTTTTAACAACGGATATAGTAGCCGGGCTGTTGGGTAAAATAATATCGTCGTTAAATGAAGCTTCTTTGCAGGCGCTTGTACAGCTTTACGGATATATGCTGCTTGCACTAATGCCGTCCGCTATCATATTTTTAGCCAACAAGGCGCCTTTTGAAATGACAACTTTCACAAGAGTTTTACTATGGATTGTCGGTGTACTTGGCATGGCGGGACTAATTTGGTTGTTCTTCCACATTTCAGCGCAACCCGAATATGCCGAGACGTTGGGCAAAACGGGCAGGGATCTGTACGGAATAACTTGGCTACGCGTATCCTCTATAGTCAGCGCTGTGGGCGTAATCTCGATAAACGTGATGTCCAATTTCCGTCCGAACTTCAATCCTAACCATTGGTTGGGCGGCTTTTGTGATGTGATTTGGGAATTTGCGCAAGGACAGATCAGTTATGTGCTTTTCACACTTCTTTGCTTTGCAACGTTGCCGTGGGCGTTTTTGATACTGCCTATCTCGGGCGTATATATTTTCGTTCTGCTTACCACGTTGTATGCTTTGTGCGACTCGGGTGATTAAAACCTTAGACATGACAACATAAAAAGCCCTTTTCGGGGCTTTTTCTTTTTGCGACAAAAATAATTTTTCACAGATATTTAATTATATGTGGTCTAATGATGGAAAGTATGATACAATATCAGCATTAGGAGGTCAATATGAAAAAAACTCTTGTTTTTATTCTTTTGATTGCATTGATTTTTACATTCGCTGCTTGTGACCTTTCCGGCAATTCAAACGGTAATGGCGGCAACGGAGGAACAGGTGGCAACGGAGGAACAGGCGGTGACGGTGGTGACGGCGGTAACCAAGGCGACGGACCGAAAGAGCACGTTCACAGCTATAGTACCGTTTGGTCCACTGATGACACTTATCACTGGCGTCAGGCGAATTGCGAACACGCCGACTTGGTAACGGACAAGGCTGAACACAGTTTTACAAACGGTTACTGTTCGGTTTGTAACGCCGAGGATAAGAGCGTAGAACATCAACACAGATATTCTGACGGCTGGACGAGCGATGACACTCATCACTGGCATGCTGCAATATGCGAACACACAACGGAAGTCAGTGGCAAGGCGAAACATACCTTTGTAACGGGCAGATGTTCCGTGTGTCAGGCGCTTGACCCCAACTACAGTGATTATCCTTACGAATTCGGTGACGCGGTAAGTATCAACAACAGCGCGTTTTACAAGGATTATTCCGACGAGGAAAAGCAACTGTACTACACGCTGTGGTCGGAAAACACAACCGTGAGTATTAAGATAGACATATCCCCCTTCGAACTAGCCAAGATAAACGAAGCTGTTGGCGACTACTTTAACGGCAACACATTGAAGGCGGACACTTATCGCAAATGCAACCTTACAATCATTGTAAACGGCGTGGAGTACTACTACGAGGAAGTAGGTATCCGCATGCGCGGTAACACTTCGCGCAGGTACTTTACCGACAGCAACGGCAAGATCAACAACTACGTGCATTTCCGTTTTTCGTTGTCCGAAACCTTTGACGGCGACGAATATGAGGGCAACGCTTGGGGCAAGGAAGTTTACCACGACTGGACCAACGATGCCGCAGGACGCAAGGCACGTAAAAACCGCAGTTTTGCCACTATGGAAAAGTTCTACTACAAGTGGAACAAAAACTACGACCAGACTTACATTCGCGAAGTTTACGCTAACCGTATGTTCCAAGCCTATGGCATACTTGCTCCGCACATTACGCTGACGCAGTTGTTTATATCACAAAACAGCCAAATGGAAAGTTTCGGCGTGGGTAACCTGTACGAAACGGTAGATAAAGCGTTTATAAAACGTAACTTCAGCAAGGCGCGCAAGGGTGGCGATTTGTACAAATGTGGTTGGGGTTCGGGCGTCGGCGCCGATCTCTCGTCGTATGACAATCGATACGGTGTGGAAACTCCAACACAAACGTTCACCTATTCATTGAAAACCAACGATGACCGAACTGCAGCCGATTACAACCACAACGCATACCTCAAGGCGTTTATCGACATGTTGAAAACGAACAAAAACGCTGCCGACTTCAAGTCAAAACTGGAAGCAATGGTGGATATGGATTACTTTGCACGGTTCGAGGCGGTCAACTACCTACTTGGCAACCCCGACTGTATCCGTAACAACTCCAACAACTATTACATATACTTTGTTCCCGTTGACGGCGAAAACTACTCCGAGAGCGATACATATATCATTCCGTACGACTACGACCGTTGCCTAGGCTCAAATATGGATTGGAACCCACAGGAAAGCATGGTTAACGCAAAGCCGTACGCAACAAACGGTTGGGCAGGAGATTGCAACAATCCCCTTTATACCAAGACTATCTTGGCTAGCGGTTCGAGCTACCGAGCATTATATACAACGGCAATACGTGACGTGTTAGCCGGCGAGTGGTTCACGTATGACAATTATCAAAAGCTGTACAAGGCATACGAACACAATTACGGCAATCTGGCAATGCCTTCGCAAGCGGTAAAGGACCAATGCGGAAAGAACGTTCAGATGTCGCGCTTTGTGTTCAGCGAAACGGAAAGTAACGACATACACAGTGACAATGCTAACCTGACTGTCAAGTCCTATTTCCAACAAAAGCGTACTACAGCAACGAATAACTTGGATAAGTAAATATTTTATAACTGTTTTTAAACTCCCCTTATCACAGGGGAGTTTTAATATTATGTGGCAATTTGTTACATTTATATCTTTTATTCACGTCTTCGCTGTTTTCCGTCAGCATATATTGGATATACTATATACACAAATTTAATTTCCTACAAAACTACAGGAGGTAAATATGAAAACAATAGTAAATGAAGATTGTATAGGCTGCGGAATGTGTGCGGAGGTGTGTCCCGAGGTGTTTGAAATGGGCGCGGACGGTTTTTCGCACGTGGTTGGCGATCCCGACGAATGTTCAACGAAAGTGATGCAGGCGGCGGAGGTGTGTCCCGTCAATGCCATAGAGATTTGAGACGGTATCAACTTCGCAATACCACGTCAAACTTCGCATTTTATCAAATCACGTACGTCAAGTACGCCTCCTCTCAAAAATGCTCGTTTGCCTCGTCTTGCTCGCTTCTACCGTTTCAAATAATATTTAATTATAATATAACACCGTGTAACAACACAAAATACAGGCTCCTATATGTAATTGGTGCCTGTATTTTTATAAGCTGAGGTAGCGTATATATTTCGTATCATATCATGTTTATACAGTTGTTAAAATATTGTATATACGGCGTTATGGATATGTTTATATGCTAGACAAAGCATTATGACAGACATACTATATATTGTGTCAAAAGCGAAAAAATAGCACTAGATATTGTGTTTCAACCGTTGACATTCATAGCGTACTGTGGTACAGTAGAAACACTCCCGCTTTGTGGGACCACACGAGCCTTGAACACTGCAAGCCGAAACGTTGTATCTTGAGCGTCCTTGCCACATTCTATTGCTCCCACGTACAAGTCAAGTACGAGTTCGCAATGCAATGCCGGCAATTACACACAATCTACACCCTTTCGGTGCGAAGCAGTTTTGGCGGATGGAATGGACTGTTAGACAAGTAAAGACGTATGAAGCTGTACTGGACGTACTGCAAATACGGATTCACGCAGGATA
>JAFLVJ010000007.1 GCA_022508375.1 Clostridiales bacterium
AGTGTATGCCCATACTGCATTTTCAAATGCGATAGGTTGAACGCCCTTTACGATTTCCTCAACGTTTACGCCGTGAGAAAGGCAAAGTTCTCTTGCTTCTTCAAGAGATTTAAGCTTGTATTGTTTAAGTTCGGAGTTGATCTTGTCTATTCTTCTTTCATAACCTTCAAATCTGATAGCCATTGTCCAGTCCTCCCTTATTCATTACGCGGAATTATGTATTTAGCGGCGTTTTCAAAACGACCGTAGTGTTTCTTAGCCTTTTCGAGAGCTTCATTTGCAGCAACGCCTTCGGTTACGAGCTTCATCATTACACCAAGATTGACGTATTCATAACCGATGATTTCGCCATTTTTGTCAAGGGCAAGGCGTGTTACGTAGCCTTCTGCCATTTCAAGGTAACGAGGTCCCTTTTTCATTGTTGAGTACATGGTACCAACCTGAGAACGAAGGCCCTTACCAAGGTCTTCAAGTCCTGCGCCGATGGGAAGTCCGTCATCGGAGAAAGCCGATTGAGTACGTCCGTACACTATTTGCAGGAAAAGTTCGCGCATGGCAACGTTGATTGCATCGCAAACGAGGTCGGTATTCAAAGCTTCGAGCAATGTCTTGCCGGGCAAGATTTCCGCAGCCATTGCCGCCGAGTGAGTCATACCGGAGCAACCGATAGTCTCCACCAATGCCTCTTGAATAACGCCGTCCTTGACGTTTAACGTAAGCTTACAAGTGCCTTGTTGAGGCGCGCAGCAACCGCAACCGTGGGTAAGTCCGCTGATTTCGTTGATTTGCTTAACGGGTACCCATTTACCCTCCTCGGGAATGGGAGCGGGACCGTGATTGCAACCCTTAGCAACACATTGCATCACTTCTACTTCGTGTGAATATTGCATAGATTGAGTATCCTCCATAAAAAAATTTCCAATAAATTCAGTATAACACAAACCGCCGTTTGTTGCAATGTTTTGCAAAAATATTTGTTATAGGTATTGTTAATAATAATATAAAAAAATTTAATTTTATACAACAAAAAAAAGCGTAGCCACAGGGCTACGCTTGATTGATGTTATTTGTCGTTATTCTTTATCGGAGTTGCCTTCTTGTTCGCCGTTCGTTTCGCCGTCCGAACTTGCATTGTAACGTCCGTCTGCAGCTGTTTCTTGCTTGGGTTTGATGAAGATCAATACAATGATACCCACTGCGGAAAGACCTGCAATTACATACAGAACAATCTTCCATGCGTCAATAGCTGTCATCGACTTGGGTGCAACGGGCTTAGCGTTGACGAAAAGCAACATTGTGGGCTTTTCGGTAAGCTCACCTTCGGCGTCCTTATCCACGTGAATACCCACGTAACCGTACGCGTCCGTTACCGTGTACTCAATCTTGTAAACGTGAGCTTTATCTGCCTTGACGTCGGTATCAAGCGGAGTAATAACGCCACTCTTGGAAATGTTTTCTTCGTAACCTTCGGCAACTTCACTCTTAGCGCTGTCGAAGATTTGCTTCCATGCGCCGTTAACCATCTTGTACACCACGTAGGTTACTCTCGTGCTGGATGCGTCTTCGATATCCAATGCGGTAGAAATACTGTATGTCGTGCCTACTGTAAGACCTTCGCTGACCTTGTTTTTCATCGAAGTAGAAAGTTTAACTTCCGGACAGGTTGTATCCTCGGCAATGCACCGAAGCGTATAGTCGATTGCAAGAAGTTGTTGCTCGGACATTTCGCCCTTTTCTATTTCGTCCAGTACGTTATCGAAAGTTGTAACAAGGATATCGTCATCCCAATCAAAGGTGTGGTCTTTTTCCGATGTTTTGGAACCGTCGGCAACTGCAAAACGGAATGCCCACGGACCGGTTGTCGTAACGCTGAACGTGTCGGTTACAAGGCAACGATCCCACTTGTCCATTTCTTCCTTGGAGTCGGAACCTGTATATAGGATGTACAGCTCGTCGTTGGCGTAAATGTCGGGAAGCGTTTCCTCTTCTACGTCGGGATCGTCGGGTGTTTCGTCGCTTTTGTTATCGTCGTCGGTTGCAATCTTTTCCCACTTAGCTGTAGCGGTTATCATAGCCTCGGGCATGTTAAACTTGAAGCCGGCTTCGAAAAGATAATCCAACTTCAACTCAGCAGGAAGCTTATCTTCGTATTTAGACGTCCAACTGAAATCCCAACCTGCGAACCTGTAGTTGGTTAAAGTGGGAGCTTTTTCCAATGTTACGATTTCCGTCTTTTGATAACGTACAAACTTGTAGTATTGAAGTCCGTCTTCGCCTTCCTCATTGTCGCCAACTTGCGAGTTACCGCTAACCTTAGCGTCCTTAGGCAAATTGAGCACGTAGAAAATATCCCAAGGCGTAACGCCTGCAGCGCTGTAACCGCCGTCCTCACTTGCGTCGGGGTCAATGTCAACGATATCTTCATCTTCCAAAACAAGACAGCGAATGCCGGGGAAGATTTCGTGAACGATGTTGTAATCCTTGAACCAAACTTTCTCTTTTTCTTCATCGCCATCGGTAATGGTAACCTTTCCGTCCAGCATAAAGGTTTTGCTCATTTCGATCATCTTGAGTTGATTGTCGTAAACGTAACTCTTAAATGCGTCCGCGTCAAACGACACTTCGTGACTGGGCGTAACGTCTTCATCACCGTCGTTGACGTCGTCTTGCGCAAAGGCAATGGCTGTTACTGCAAACATACTGAATGCAAGTATCAATGCAATAAATAAACTTAAAAATCTTTTCACAATTAGTCCTCCGAAGGGTTTTTGAACCCTACTTTTCTACATGGCAAAAAACTGCGTCTTTCACCGCATATGAAAGTATTTTACATTTAATTTAAAATATTGTCAACAATTTAAGTAAACTTTACCGCGTTAAGCAATGTTTTTCACCTTGTAAAAGATCCGTTATGGCTCTATCATGGCAAAAGTAAACTCCGATAGGCACAAAAACGCTAAAATTGTCACATTTCCGTCCGTTCGCATACAGTAAAACATAGGGCGCTATTCCGCCCTCACCTAAGAAACTTCGGAGTTACTACGTGAAAAATTTACTGACAATAGCCGTGACTGCGATAATCGTGTCATTGGACAGCTTTGTTGCTGGATTTTCGCTGTCACTAAACAAAAAAGCCAACCTACAGCTACCTGCTGCGGTGGCTCTTGTTACTCTTATTATGTGCATTGCAACCACACTCATCGGCGAGTTGCTACAGGCGTATCTAGGGAAAGTTGTCGATTACTTTGGCGCGGCACTACTGGCATTGCTTGCATTAACAAGCCTTATACGCAATGACGAAGATCAAGCCAAACTCAGCACAGTAACACTATCCGAAAGTATGACTATAGGCGTTGCAGTGGGTATCGACGCAGCCGTTGCCAATTTGTCGCTGGCACTACTGGGAGTGGGACTGCTTGCGCCCATCGTATTTGCCGTGACACACTTCTTCACCGTGCTACTGGGTCAATATCTGGCTCGCAAGGTAACGCTCAAACATACCAACGTGTTTTCGGCTGTGATATTGCTAGTGCTTGCGGTGAGCAAAATGATGTGACTATCATCAACTCACTGTATCATCTATAAGTTTTAATCCAAATCGTCCGTCGATGTTGGGTTGGTATATAGGGGTACTCCGTCCTCGTCACTTTCGCTGTCACTGAAGTTTTCCACATATTTACTTACGTCAAAACGCAACCACGGTTCGCTCGCGGGCGGATAAGCAACAAACACCATGCGTTCCTTGCTAACAGGGTGATTAAACTCCAGTTTGTACGCCCAAAGCGCTAAGTTAGCGCCTTTAACAAGCTTATCGCCACCGTAACGTACGTCGCCGAACACAGGACAACCTATTGCCGAAAACTGTACGCGTATCTGGTGACTGCGTCCCGTGCCCAGTTGCACCTTGACAAGGCTCATCACGTCTTGATGACTTTCCAACACTTCGTAGCTTAACTCGGCACGCTTGGCGTTGTGGTCGCCGAAGGTTGCAACGTAAACATTGTTTGTTAATGCGTTCTTTTTGAGGTAGTTGACAAGCGTTCCTTTCTTTTCCTTCGGGCATCCCAATACCGTTGTAAGGTACTGTTTGGTCATGTCGCCATCCACTATCTGCTTGGACAGACGTTCCGCCGCTTTGCTGTTTTTGGCAAATACCATGACTCCGCCTGTTGGGCGGTCAAGTCTGTGAACAAGTCCAAGATAAACGTTGCCCGGCTTGGCGTATTTGTCCTTGATATATTGTTTGAGTAACGTCAGTAGGTCAAGGTCGCCGCTTTGATCCGCCTGAGAGGGGATGTTTTGCGGTTTTACCACTACCAACACGCTGTTGTCCTCGTGCAGTATTGCTACATCGTCCATTGTAAACGTTCTACTCATTATTTGCTCCTTTAGCCACTCGGGGCTTATTCACTTGTACATCTTTTCCGACAAATAAACCACTGGCACCGCAGGGAAGCACTGTCCCCTCATCCGTTGGCAGACACACTTCGTAAGCAGTGACGTTGCCCTCGCGCGGGATTGTCAGCTTTAACAAGTTACTTAGTACTGCCGGTTGCAACCCCGTTGTGTATGAATTGAGCAACACAAATAGCGGATTGTCGCATAATACCTCGCCACACAATTTGAGGAAGTCGTATATATCCCGTTCGATCTTCCATTCTTCTCCGTTTGCTCCGCGTCCGAAACTGGGCGGATCGAGGATAATGGCGTCGTAACGGTTGCCGCGGCGGATTTCGCGCATGACGAACTTGCGACAGTCATCCACGATATAACGTACAGGTTTGGCACTTAAACCGCTTAACTGTACATTTTCCTTAGCCATTTCAACCATATTTTTGGCAGCGTCAACGTGACATACGCTTGCGCCTGCGCTAAGGCACGCAACCGTTGCTCCGCCTGTGTATGCGAATAGGTTGAGTACGTTTATGGGTCTTGCGGCATGTTCAATGAGGTCTATCATTGTTGCCCAGTTGGCTGCCTGCTCAGGGAAAAGCCCCGTATGCTTGAAGTTCATCGGGCGAACGTTGAACTTGAGATTACGCCAACCTACAACCCAACTGTCGGGAACCTTGCGGTTGTATTCCCAGTGTCCGCCTCCGCTACTGGAACGAATGTAGCGCGCGTCAGGCTTAACTACCGTGTGCAGTGGCTTTGCCGCATGCCAAATGACCTGCGGGTCGGGGCGGAGCAACAGTACGTCGCCCCACCGCTCCAACTTTTCGCCGTCGCCGGTGGCAATTATCTGATAATCCTTCCATTCATTATTTATTTTCATAGTAACTACTTTTTGTTGAGCGACAGTTTGAGGTACAGCTTTTCGCCGTTGATATCGCAGGACTTGATCCAACCGTCCTTTACCTGTATTGGCTTGGAAGCAGCGTCCGCTTTGTGTTTTTGCGTGGGAGTCATTACCATTGGTTGCACGCTATCGGCTAACGTTCCGTCGGAAATTTCCGCAGCGTTACCTGCCAAAACGTTGGCAAGTCCACGTTTTGCCGAGTAGCCGATAACAATGTGGTCGGTAACGACGAAGTCGCACTCCTTGCGCATCGTCTGAATGCGTGATACGATTTCGCGCACCTTTCCTTCCTGAACAAGCGTCTTATTAAGCTTGGTATATAGCGCAACGGTATCGTTGCGGTCGCTTACTACGGAGTAACCTTCCTTATCCTTTGTGGAGATAAGCAAATCATCTTCCATTACTTCTACGTCGTCGCCGTCGATATTGAATACGTGCTTACCGCCGTTTTTGACGTTGGCAACCACTTGGCTTGCCTTGTCACCCAGTGTTGACAATGTGTCGCGAATTTTACCAATCAACTTACCGTACTTGGGACCGAGCGTCTTGAGTTGAGGTTTGATTTCGTAATCGGCAAATTTATCGGTAGATTTGACGGTAACGAGTTTTTTGACGTTGAGTTCGCTTGTGATAATATCCTTCATTTCGTCGTCAAGTCGCATACTTGTGGAAACGTACATCTTGGCTAACGGTTGACGGTTCTTTACATTGGCAGCATTACGGGCGCTACGTCCGAGTACAACCAAGTCAAGTACCTTTTCCATGGTCTTGTTGAGCTTGGCGTTGATGTACTTACGGTCAGCAACAGGGAAGTCGCACAGATGTACCGACTTGGGCGCATTGTCAAAGCAATTAGCCGTGATACCTTGGTAGATGCTTTCGGAAATGAATGGAACAAACGGCGCGGACACCTTAACAAGCGTATCCAGTACGGTGTATAACGTCATGTACGCAGCCTGCTTGTCACTTGTCCATTCACTTCCCCAGTAGCGCTCGCGACAGCGCCTTACGTACCAGTTGGAAAGCATATCGGTAAAGTGTTCGATTGCGCGGGCTGATTCGGTAATTTCGTAGTTGGCAAGTCCCTTATCTACCGTAGCCACCAACTGATTGACTTCGGACAAAATCCACTTGTCCATCAACGTAAGCTTGCAGTCGGCTAAGTTATACTTGCTCGGGTCGAAGTCGTCGATATCGGCATACAGCACGTAAAACGCGTAGGTGTTCCACAGTGTGCCGAGGAACTTGCGTTGCATTTCCGACACAGCTTCGTCGTAGTAACGGCTGGGCAGCCAAGGCGAAGACGACGTGTAGAAATACCAACGTACCGCGTCGGCGCCCTGCTTATTGAAACTATCCCACGGGTCAACGACGTTACCCTTGTGCTTGGACATCTTGACGCCGTGTTCGTCGCCAACAAGTCCCAACACTATACAGTTGCGGAAGGGCGCCTTGCCAAATAGCAGCGTGGATACGCCAATAAGCGTATAGAACCAACCGCGTGTCTGGTCCACCGCCTCACTGATGAAGTCGGCGGGGAAATTGCGAAGGAACAGGTCCTTGTTTTCAAACGGATAATGGAACTGCGCGTATGGCATGCTACCGCTGTCAAACCAACAGTCGATAACTTCCGGCGTGCGAACGTACTCGCCACCGCAGCTACAACTCCACTTGCAGTCATCAATAAACGGGCGATGCAGTTCAATATCTTCGCTGCAACCGCATTTTTCTGCAAGCTCCTTGCGGCTTCCGATAACGTGAATCTTGCCGCATTTGTTGCAAATCCATATAGGTAACGGCGTTCCCCAATATCTATCGCGGGAGATTCCCCAATCGATGACGTTTTCGAGGAAGTTGCCCATACGTCCGCTACCGATTGTGGGCGGAATCCAGTTGATTGTGGAGTTAACCTTCAAGAGTTCGTCCTTGATTGCAGTCATCTTGATAAACCATGACTTACGCGCATAGTAAATGAGCGGCGTGTCGCAACGCCAACAGTGCGGATAGCTGTGCTCGAACATGAGTTCGCTGTGCAACAGTCCGCGGTTTTTCAAATCCGCCAGGATTGCCTTGTCCGCATGCTTGCAAAATACGCCCGTAAGGTCGCCGCAATTTTCGACAAACTTTCCGTCCTCTCCCACAAGTTGAACGAGCGGCAGGTTGTAACGTCTGCCGACGTTGGCGTCGTCCTCGCCAAATGCAGGAGCAATGTGTACGATACCCGTACCGTCGGTGAGCGTAACGTAACCGTCGTTTGTGACGTAGTAGCAATCCTGCCCCGTGACGTTAGCATAAGTAAATAACGGCTTGTAATGTACGCGCTCGTACTCGCTACCCTTTTTGCAATCAACAACCGTGTAGGTGCCTTCTTCGAAGTGCTTAGATACAAGGTCCTTTGCCAGAATGTAACGCTTGCCGTCGCTTTCTACCGTTACGTAGTCGTATTCGGCGTTCATGCACAATGCGACGTTACTGGGTAACGTCCAAGGTGTTGTGGTCCAAGCAAGGAAATAGGTGTTTGGTTGATCTACTAACTCAAAGCGAGCGACAGCGCTCTTTTCCTTTACGTCCTTATAGCCCTGCGCCACTTCGTGAGAGGACAGCGCCGTACCGCAACGGGGACAGTAGGGGACGATTTTGAACCCCTTGTACAACAATCCCTTGTCGTATATGGTCTTGAGCGCCCACCACTCGGATTCGATGTAATCGTTGTCGTAGGTGACGTAAGGGTGCTCCATATCCGCCCAGTATGCTACGCGGTCACTGAGCTGCTCCCATTCGCCCTTATATTTCCATACCGACTCCTTGCACTTTTCGACGAACGGCTCGATGCCGTATTCCTCTATCTGCTTTTTGCCGTCGATACCGAGGATTTTTTCCACTTCCAATTCGACGGGCAAGCCGTGAGTATCCCAACCCGCCTTGCGCAAGACGCTCTTACCCTTCATTACTTGGTAACGGGGAATGAGGTCCTTTATCGAACGGGTCAGGACGTGACCGATGTGCGGTTTGCCGTTGGCTGTCGGCGGACCGTCGTAAAACGAAAAACTGCCGCTGCCTTTAACCGCTGTTTGCTCGAATATTTTGTTTTCCTTCCAAAAGGCGAGAACTTCCTTTTCTCTGTCAACGAAGTTCAATGAGCTATCTACCTTTTTGTATTTGGACATATACTGCCTCCTATATATTCAGGTGTTTTAACAAATAAAAAATGGCATGTTTGAAAAACACGCCATTTGTAGCCATAGTTACCATTTCAAACAAGTACGTTTGTACACATGCAGATATGTACAAGTTATACCGCGCGTCAAGATAACGGAACGCTTGCCGTATTTGCCTACTTGAGTTCACGTTCGGCAAATCTACTCGCTGGGTGATGGCTTTCGGACAAATCTGACGCACCTTTCACCACTTGGCGCGCTCTCTGTACAGATTCACTTCCGCAGTCTTGTCCCTGCTCAAACGTATTTACTATTTATATTGTCTTTATTTTATCAAATTAACAATTAAAAAGCAAGCAATTTTTAATATTGCTTGCGTCCCAGTATATTATCGGTGCTTTCTTCATAAAAATCGGCTAACTTACAAAGCATTTCGAGCGAAAGCTCACGCTGGTCGTTTTCATAACGACAATAAGCCTGACGAGATATATTTAATACCTTTGCTACGTCGTCTTGAGTAAGGTTTTTGTAGTTTCTCAATTCCTTCAAATTCTTGCCTATCTTCATGTTGACATGTTACCAAATTGGTGCTATAATCAGCATTAAAGCACCAATTCGGTGCTACACATGGAATTATTACCTTTTTACCGATAATTAACACGTAACAATTAAATTAAAAGGAGCCACCTATGAAATCACTAACGAAAAGACTATTGGCTGTACTTTTTGCGATACTTACTCTATTGACAGCCGTATGCGTTACCGCCTGCTCACCGTATTCGGGACGCTATCAAGAGGTTAGCGCAGATGAATTGGACAATAAAACCGAGCAGTTACAAACTCGAATCAATCAAGCTGTAAACAGTATGCTGTGGCACGACATGATGCCCAATTACAAGACGGTATATACACTTTCGGAAAAGACAAATTATATCAATGATAATTTCAGTACGGAAACAAAGGTTAAGGTGACGCAGTACGGCTACGAAGGATTGAAACAAACCAAAGTAGAATACCACAGTGTACAACTAATCAACGACACCGACTTTATGCTGTTAGGAGCCAAGCCAATACTCGAAGAGACCAATTGCACAGTTACGTTTTGGTACGGCGACGAATTGGAAAACATATATTACGAACTTGTAATGGACGGAAAAAAGGAACAAGACATACTGCCTTACGACTACGGCAAAGAGGAACTCAAAAAAGCTTCCAATTACGACGTATTATACCAACGTTACATCAAGTACGACATTGATACAGCTTTCACATTTGACTACAAACTATTTTTGGACGGAGAAAACAAAGTTAAAATTGACAGCAAAGCAGATGACGGCATGGAAAAATGGACGATATTGGCGTACTTGATATTTGACGAATACGATACCGTGTATTTCAAGGAAGAACAAGAACATAACCAAACCATTAGGGGGAACATTAACCGGGACTACTTTAGCAAATCTAAGTTGGAAATTACTCCGTCAAACAAAAAAATTTCCTTACCCAAGTTCGCAAAATTGTAAAATACCGTAAAACTGTTTAGTTACTTCAAATAAAAAAGGACACATTGGTTAAAACATTGTGTCCTTGTTTTTTTGAGAGTTATTGCTACGCGACATTAAAAGAACACGCCGCGAGCTTGTTGCTTGATTTCCTCGGTGGTAGCAAAGGGGATACGCGTTGTGTAGCCGGCGCGAGCGGCAACTATCATCTTGGTGGGCCAAGCGTAGATGTCCGTGTTCCAACGGTTTACCGTGTCGTTGTACAGTTCGCGAGCGGCAGTAATTTCCTTTTGCAAATAGCTGTTTTGGCGCATAGCCTCTTGGATATCCTTGTGTGCTTGAAGCTCGGGATAGTTTTCCATAGCGACGCGAATTTGCGCGTACATCTTGTCAACCTGTTGTGCCACCTCGTTACGTTCACCGTCGCTATTTGCGCCACTTCTAAGCGCTGCAATCTGCGTGAAGGTGGATTTATCCAAGTCGATGGACTTTTCGAGAATCTTAGCCGTGTTTTGCAGTATCACAACGCGTTGCTCAAGATAGTTGTCGATTTGTGACGCGTCGTGTTGAAGTTTTTGTTGAAGCTTAAGCAAATAGGTCTTCGCCTTAGTCTTCATGAACAAAAACACGATACCGGGAATGATTCCCAATACCCACAGCATGATTTCGAAAATAAGTGAACCAACGCCCACCTTTACGGGGAGTTGTTTTGCGATGACGTTTACGTCTCTACCTTCCGCGTTTACCGGACCGGTCATTTCGTCAAGTTCGTTTGCCATAGTTATTCTCCTTTTATTAGTTTTATTTTTTTATTGTGATTGGTTATTGAAGTTAATGGGGTAATATTTTACATTAACTTAGCCCTTACTCCGCCGACGAGTATGGACGTTTCATCCGATGAATCGTCCGACGCAATATACTGCTCGCGCGTGGTATTTACCGCCTGCATCAACACTTGCGACGTCTTTTCGACGGGAATGTACTCCACCCACGGGACAGGTACAAGGTACACGTGGCCGTTACGCGCCATCTCGGGGATATAGTCCACGTGACTTACACAGCGGTAGGCGTAAGAAGTTATTTCCGCCAGCGTACCCTGTTCGTTTACTTCGATGGGTGTTGCCTTGATTATCTGACTTGTTTCCGCTTGCTCATGAGCTAACAGTTTCTTGGAAAAATTGTTTGCCACGCTTTCCATTTCGAAGTTGCCGATATTGCTGTGCTTGGTACACTCGGTAAATTGCTGAGTCGGAATCTCCTGTTGGTATATTGGGATGCAAAAAAGCGGCGCAAAGTCGAAATATATCGAAGCGAAATACTCCATATTGAAATCAATGAATTTTTTGCGCGCCTCTTTCAAACTGAAATGTGCAAATTGCGCAGGATTGGCGTCAATGTCAAGATCGGCACTGTGCGAGGAATAAATTACGTTTACCTTGCCTATCTTGTCGAAATTGAAGTCGTCGCCGTACGGCTCTTTGTTCCTGACAAGCTCCACCATGTTTTGTTGCGCCAATGGCGTAAACATCAAGCGGAACTGCGTTTCGTGGTTTCTGTTCTCCGCCCCAAACAACACTTCGAACTCGCTATTGGCAAGCATATTGAAGGTTTTGCCCTCCTTTACCGCCTTGCGCGACTTTTTTTCCAGACGTTTTTCACCACTGCGAACAATGGATGCAATTTGTTTATCGCCGGCGTTCTTAGGAACAACGGGACTGCGGCTAAACCTCAAGTCGGGTGCAGCGTCGTTGCCGTAGTACAGACGCGTAACAAAGTTATATACCGGTTTGGGCTTGGTTACCGTTGCAACCAACGTTTGACTGACTGTTCTTGTGTGCGATTTGCCTTGCGAATCGGTATAGTGCTCCGTCCAACTGACGGTGAGCGTACCTGTGTATGTGTGTTGAACTATGCTCCTGATAAAGTAGCGTATTAGCAAAAACGGATTGCCACGGGAGTTGCCCGAACGCGCACAGTAAACGGATATATCGTCTTTCCCGCTGACGTCAAGGCTGATTTTACTGTTGAAGTAATCCTGCTTGTCCTCGTCGAAATACTTGTCCAGTTGAATTTGCGGGACGGTTTCGTAAATGAGTTTGTCGGGGATGTTGAAGTCGTATTTCAAGTTGAGCGGACGCATTTGCTTCCAACCGTCCGCTTCGATTTGCTTGACCTTGACGTTAAGCTCGTTTACCACTGCGCTACCGTCTTTTATCTTGGGGTTTATGACCTTTACTATCACCACAATCAGTGCGATGATGACACAAATTGCCACACCGGGGAGCAAAAATGTAAGGAAAAATAGCCCCTCCACGTTGTCGTAAAACATCAACGCGCAAATAATTGCACCAAGTAAGAGAATAACTATCAGCACTATCAGGAGAGTGCGGGACGTCTTGTGCTTTGCGAGGTTTTTGTCCGCCACTTTCAACTTAGACAGGGTTTTGTCCCTTTCCGTCATAAGTAAGGCGTTTTCCTCGGCGTTTACACCCGACTCCGCCACAAGCCTGTCAAAGTATTCCTCCGTAAGCTCACGGTGCTTATCTTTGAACTCGTTATTAAATTGTTGAATGGGTTGCAAAATTTCGCTCATTTGTCCTTCTTGGGAAGCTTATGTTTGTTGCCCTTCTCATCCATGATGTAAGTGTTGTCCAATACCTGCACTACTCCCTGACGCCACTCGGCAATGTATTCCTGCCTGAGGCGTTGTTGTTCCTGCTTTTCCTCCTCGGTCAAGCCCTCGGGAGTCTTGGACTTACGAGCAAGTTCGTTTATGCGTTGTATTTTATCTTCTAACATGTAATTTATTCCTTATAGCTGAGATATAACAAATATAACATACTTATGAACAAATGTCAAATTACGTTTAGCAAGACTTACAATTTAATGCTCGACAAGTATTAACCTGCGCGTTTAATCGGATATGACAAAATACGCTATAAATAAACACTTGCAAAAATTGCGCCACTGGTGTATAATACATTCACTGCGCTAGGCGGGGAGCTAGCGGTGCCCTGTTACTCACAATCCGCTACAGTGGGGCTGAATGTTGCAGGCGGCTTTCGGCGTGGAAAGCTGGAACCGGCAAGGAGTGTTGATACCAAGGTCTTGTGCAACGTGAGGCTGTTAACCGTGTCAGGATGGGAACATAGCAGCACTACGCAGTTCGAGCGTGTGCCACAAGGTAGCTTTGGAGTAGCCACCTACCGGGATACCGTTTCGGCGTCGTCTGTCAACTGCAAATGCGCAGCTTTTGAAAAAAACACCCCATATTGCTACACAACGGCAATATGGGGTTATTTTTTGTTTGTGCGCCTCGCCTACCTCGTTTATAACTGCTCACACGAGCTTTCCTATTTCTCGTTTTAGACGGTTTATTATCTTTTTTTCTAACCGCGATATGTACGACTGGGAAATGCCTAGCAGATCGGCAACTTCCTTTTGCGTGCGTTCGTCCTCACCGTCCAAGCCAAAGCGCATTTCGATGATTTGCTGTTCACGCTTGGATAGCCTTGCCAACCCTTCCGTAAGCAACTGGCGCTCTACCTGTCCCTCGACGTGCGTGTATATCGCGTCGGTATCGGTACCCAGGATATCCGCCAAAAGCAATTCGTTACCTTCGCCGTCAACGTTTAACGGTTCGTCAAGGCTAACTTCTGCTTTGCGTTTGGATAGCTTGCGCAGATACATCAGTATTTCGTTTTCGATGCAGCGACTGGCGTATGTGGCAAGCTTGATTTGTTTTTCCGGCTTGAAGCTGTTGATTGCCTTGATAAGTCCAATGGTACCGACGGATACAAGATCCTCCATATCCAGACCGCTGCTTTCAAATTTTTTGGCGAGAAAAACCACAAGCCTAAGATTGTGCTCTACAAGTTTGTCCTTTGCATCGTTGTCGCCGTTGGCAGTTTTAATGAGCAGTTCGCTTTCCTCTTCGGGGGATAACGGGTGCGGTAACGCCTCCGACCCGCAAAGATAATGCACCGCCGCCTGTGACAGCGACAGCCTTTCCAATAACTTTTTGAGAAAATCTATTAGTTTCATTTTATACCCCCTTGTTACCAAATTCGCATGATAAGATAACGTTGTATATCGTTTGACATTTTTGAGCGGGCAACGCTAAATACACCTGACGTTCTATCCCGTTGCAAATTACCGTTCCAACAATTGCCTTGACTGTCGAGCAGCCCGTAACGGTGGTAACCTCGATATCCACCGCATGACCGTGAAGCGTTTTTTCGGCGAAGTAACGGGTAAAGCCGACGAAATTTTTGGTCACGAAGCACACAGGTAATCCTTCGTGGGTAAGAGTGTTTCCGCTATCGATAAAACCGCTCAAATTGTAGTTTTTGTCCAGTTTCACCACTATTTTCGCCAAATGGGGAGAAATTTTTTTGACTTGACGGACATACGTCACAACGCTGTAACAAATAAATCCCGCAAGCGCGACCGCCAACACGTAAACAAACAGAGGTACGCGCATCTGGTAAAACTCTCCGCTAGACGTTAAGTAATCCACGTTGAACAGATTGAACAATCCCGTAATGGCACCACCCAACACAAAGGTATATGCCGTCGTAAGCAAAATATGCCAAAAAAGTTTTTTGCCAAAGCCCACCGCAACGATACACATCAATACAAGACACGCCGTCTTGAATAGATACGTCCAAAACCCCGTGATGTAAACGCTTACAACAGCGCACGCCGTCCCTACCGCTCCGCCTAAAAACATGCGGTATTTTTTGTAAGGAATTCGTAGCGTAACGGTCGCCATCCATATTAGCAGCGTGTCAATTACCATATTATCTGCCACGACGTACTCAATGTAGATGTTCATGACATTATTGTATTGATAGTAAGTGAGGATATATTGGAATGTTTTGTAGAAATTACTCGTGTATTCCGAAAAAGATTCCCCGCTCACGCTCCCTCTTCGAGAGTCACTTTTTCGGGACACACTCGTACTTGGTGTTGCGGGCTGCGTACTTTGTTTCAGTTGCTAACTTTATATTTAAAACTAAAAAGTTCCCCTTGATATTTTCAAGGGGATACTTATTTTCCATGATATGGTAGAATCGAGCAAGACGAGGCAAGCGAGGAAAACTTGAAGGAGTGTACTAGACGTACATGACTGAAAGTTGCCACAGCTTAACAAAGTATTGCGAAGCTTATACCGTATTATGCATCTACTTCGTATTCGCGGTATATGGTTCCGTTTACATACGGAGTGGGGTCAACTTTTACACCGTTTACTGCTACTTCAAGGTGAACGTGCGCTCCGTCAACGTATTCGGTCGAGGCAGATATACTTGCTTCGCCTATTACGTCGCCCTGTTGCAGTTTTTGTCCGGCTTTGACCGCAACGTTTTGCAATGACGCGTAAGTTGCTATTACATTATCGCCATGGTCGATAACAACGTAGTCACCGTGGTTGTACGTCGAACCTACTTTTAATACCGTTCCTTCAAACATCGAAACCACTTCACTTCCTTCGCTGGCGAGCAAATCCAACGCCTTGTGTGTTTCCCACAGTTCGAGCGTGCTGTTAAATACGAACATGTTATCGCCACTGTCAGTAAAGTCCATGCCTATTGCTGTGTACCTAACGGGAGCTGCAAAGTAAACTTGAACCTTTTTCTTGCTGGGTGTAGATGGCTTGTCGTCATCGGGTTTGTTGCTGCCGGGATTATCGTCGTTGGGATTGTTTACCACAGGATCGTCGGGAATAACGGGCGTATTTCTCGACAGCGTAACAGCAAGCACAACCGCCGTGATTGCCAGCACACAAAAGATGAGCAAAAGCAGCGCCGCATTGTTGCGCAAAAATCTTCTAAATTTGCTTGGTTGTTTTGTATTGTTCATTTGATGCCTCCAAATATTTGTTTGGTGAGATTGTTCCCTTTTTACACGTTTTTATACCTTGGGGTAGTTTTTTTAGTTGGTGATGAAAAATCAGTACTCCCCAAGTATCAGCGGACATCCTACTGTCACGGTGCCGTCCTTGTAGGCAATTTGCACGTTTACCCTTGCTCCGTCCAAGGTTACTCCACCCGTCAGCTTTGGACTGTTGCCACACAACACAAGCAGTCCATCAAGATTGAGCGTTGAAGTTACCTTCACGTTAAACAGTTGCGCAACGCGCTCCACGTCATTGTAGGTTCCGCAAAAACTTACGCTGAAACCGTCAAGGTCACGGCAACGCGCAAGCGCGCTATCCATTTCGGCAACGCTACAGCGAACAATTTTTCCGCTGCCGACGTCGATACAATCCAGGTCGGTTGCGCGACAGTATATCGATACAGTAGCGTCTGCACTGATTTGTTCGGCGTAAGCGTCTAAGCCTCGGGGCATGAAGTACGTCAACACCGCCACTATTACCGTTGTTAATACAAGTGTAAAGATAAAACGTTTCATTTTTCACCACAGTAGGGAAATTATCATCCCATGTGGCTACATTGTTGACTGCAAACAAAATAAAAATACGCGTAAATAATGATTTGCTAAAATACGACAAAATAAAAAAGGCTTCCCTTGCGCATGGGAGCCTTTGTATGAAAGATTATATGTTGAAGATAAATTATTTTTCTATTAGAACTTTATTACTAATCGTACAATTTAGATACCGGTAAATCGGTATAAACACGCTCAATCGCTTCCGCGAAGGTGTCGGCAACGCTGACGACTTCAATCTTGCTTATCTTTTTACTTTCGGGCAAATCGATTGTATCCAGTACTATCAACTTGGATATAGCGCTCTTTTCCAGTCGCTCGATGGCAGGTCCTGAAAGTACCGCATGCGTACAGCATGCAATAACTTCCTTTGCGCCGTGATTCATAAGCGCCTCGGCGCCTTGGCAAATAGTTCCTCCTGTGTCAATCATGTCGTCAAGCATCAAGCACGTGCGACCCTTGACGTCGCCGATTACGTTCATCACTTCCATTACGTTTGCCTGCGGACGGCGTTTGTCGATGATAGCAAGCGGAACATTAAACTTAGAAGCCATCGCGCGGGAACGCACCACGCTTCCCGTATCGGGACTGACAATAGTCAAGTTATCGGCAACGCCCGTCTTGCGGATATACCTTGAAATTACCGACTCGCCCTTTAGGTTATCTACAGGAATGTTGAAAAAGCCCTGCACCTGACTGCTGTGCAAATCCATTGTAAGCACGCGATTGGCGCCTGCTGTCTGCAAGATATCCGCCACAAGCTTTGCTGAAATGGGGTCGCGACTGCGTGCCTTGCGGTCCTGACGCGCGTAACCGAAGTACGGCATTACAGCTGTGATACGGCCTGCGGAGGCGCGCTTGCAAGCGTCCATGATGATTAAAAGCTCCATCAGGTTGTCGTTGACGGGAGTGTTGGTTGACTGCACAATAAACACGTCGCAACCGCGCACCGACTCCTTGATGTTTACGCAAGTTTCACCGTCGGAGAACTTGCCCACCTCGAGTTTGCCCAGCTCCAAATCAAGCCGAGAACAGATTTCCTTTGCCAATTTTTGGCTGGAATTACCTGCAAAAATCTTAATTGCGCCGTGTATTTGATTGAGCATAACAACTTTCCCCTGTTTTGCTAAATATTACAAGATAATTGTAACTATTGCGTTAAAAAGTGTCAAGCAAAGAGAAAGCGTAAAACATAAAAAAGAATTTTATTAAGCATATGTACACACTCGCATATGAGCGAGTGGTAGCCTAATAAGACTGTTTTTCTTCATAGTCTTTACAGTAGTGAGCCGTTTCGCAGTCGTCACAGGGAGTGACGGTAATTTGCGAAAGCTTACAACAGCACTGCGCGTTGTCGTGATACTTGCATGCATACACGTCACACATTATAGTTTGTTGGTTTTTCATGATACACCTCCTGCTAAGATTGTGAGCATTTTGCCGCAAAACAATACTCATATAACGACGTTGTATTGACTTGGGGCAAAAATTATTATATAATATAAACAACAAGGAGAAATCAACATGAAAATACTGTTACTACAAGACGTAAAAGGTCAAGGTAAAAAAGGTGAAATCATAAACGTATCCGACGGATACGCCAATAACTTTTTGCTCAAAAAGGGACTGGGCGTAATTGCTACCGCGGACAAAATAAACTCCGTCGATATCCACAACAAGGCAGTGGAAAAACAAAAGGCAGCCGAACGTCAAAAGGCACAGGAGGACGCTAACCGTCTCAAGGGACAAACGGTGACTATCGTTGCATCCACCGGCTCACAGGGCAAGATGTACGGTAGCATAACCAATAAGGAAATTGCCGAGGAACTGACAAAAATGGGCTACCCTGTAGATAAAAAACAGGTTGTATTAAAAGACCCCATCCGTCAAAAAGGCAACTATACCGTAACCGTCAAGATGTACGCGGAAATCTCCACCACCGTCAACATCGTAGTTGAGTAAGAGCTTATAAGTCCTCACTCCTGTTGAAATTTATATAACGAAACACTTTCATCTCTTTAATTTATTAAGCGACACATTGCTTTTACGCAGTGTGTTCTTTTTTTACGCTTTTATTAAGGTTGGTTTCAGTCAAGTGAGTAAATAGGACATTTTTTTACCTATTATTTTTATTTCCTTACAGCAAAATGCTGTAAACAATTATTACAACAGCAAATGGCTGTACAATTTAATAGTAAACATTTGTTAAACAATTGTATCGGAAGAAAGTATGAATAATTTTGCTCGGCGACTGAAAGAGTTGCGCACAGAAAACAACTACACACAAAACTACGTTGCTACAAGATTGGGAATTCGTCAGCAGTCTTACGTAAGATACGAAAATGGGAGCGGAGAACCCTCCCTAGGTACTTTGATTGCCATTGCCAAGCTTTACAACGTATCAACAGACTATCTACTTGGGTTGACGGAATATTAGGCGGACAACTTACATTTGAAAGCAATTGAATTTGGAAACGAAAAATGCAAATTGTACAGGTAAATAAAAAGTTAATAAAGAGTTTTGTCGATTTTCCCGACAGGTTGTACCAAGGAGACGACAAGTACGTGCCGTATATGAAGGGCGATCTTACCAAGACGCTCACTAAACTGTTGCTCAACGAAAAAAGCTACGCTGCCTTGCTTGCCATGGACGGCAAAAAGATACTTGGACGCGTGCTGTTTACCGTAAGCAAAAACAAACAGCTCAACACGGATAAATGCGGATTTTTCAGCATGTTCGAATGTGTCAACGACCGGACGGTGTGTAACGCAATGCTTGACGAAATGGTACGCATATTGAAGAACTGGGGTGCAGAATTTATTTCCGGAACGTACTATCCGTACGATCAGGACAACCGCAGGGGAATACTTGTACAGGGATTCGACCGCGCACCGCTTATATTTACTTCCTACAACAAGCCCTACTACGACGAGCTATTGACAGGATACGGATTGAGCAAACACGCCGATACGTTTGAATATAAGTTGGAGTTCGACAAGGTAACAAGTTACGACCGCGTAAAAAAGGTGTCGCAGTACGCCGCGAAAAAATTCGACTTTCGCATAGACACGGTGGATTGGTCTCGCCTTGAACAGGATATCAACGACGTACACGCCGTAATGGAACAGGCCACTACCGATATCATCTATCAGGACGCGCCCAGTATCGACGCACTGAAAAGCATTGTCACGGGTTGGAAAAGTTATCTTGACAAAAATTATCTGCTTATTGCGCGCAGTAACGCCACAAACGAGCCTCTGGGCGTTGTTATTGCTTTACCCGATTACTTTCACGTGTTTAGAAAAATGCGCGGGAGAATGGACCTCAAGGGGTTGATTACATTCGCACGCGAACGTAAAAAAATCAAGTCCGTACGCGCCATACTGCAATACGTTGTTCCCAAGTATCAGGCGCTAGGTGTAGCGATGGCATTGTACGTCAAGTTGTTTGAAACTATGCTGAGCAATGGCATAACGTATTTGGAAGCTGGTACCATCATGGAAAACAACGAACAATCAAACAATGCAATTAAAAGTATCGGAGCGGAGCTTGCCCGCGTTTACCGACTTTACTACAAAAAGATATAAATAATTTTGATTGTCAAATAAAAAGATTGTCACACGTGTAAAAGGAGAACCCAAACATAATGACAAATTTACTTGCAGTTGAAGTGGCTCCATGGGTAGAAACACTGTGCACCGCTATTGCAATTGTAGCAATGCTTGCCGTGCCGGCGTTTATCCTGTGGCTTACCAAAAAAGTTAAATTTTTAAATTTTATCGGCGCCATTGCGTTGTGCTATGCGCTGGGAATAATCATATCCGTCATCCCCATTCCCTATGATAAGAGCATGACGGAAATGATAGCGTCCATTTTCGTAGCCATTGCGATACCGCTGATACTATTCAGTTTCGACATCGTAAGTGTAAAGTATCTGGCAAAGAAAACCATTATTTCCTTTGCATTGGTTATCGGCTCGGCGGCGGTTGTATCCGTTGTGGCGTTTTTCATTGCAAACGCGGCAGGACTGAGTAATGCCAGCCAGCTGTCGGGCATGACAACAGGTCTATATACCGGCGGTACACCCAACCTTGTGGCTATCGGGACTTCACTGCTTGCACCGGAAAATAAAGATAGCGTCATAGCTGCAGCGCAGTTATCCGACTTCTTTGTGGGTGGGGTGTATTTTTTGCTTATACTTACCGTTATTAAACCCATCTACCGCAAGATACTCGGCGACAAAGCCAAAAAGCAAACGACGCCCGTTTCCGACGAAGTGGGAGCTGAAGTCAATACCGAAGTTGACAACACCGAACAGGGTAGCACCACCGTTACCGACGACAAAGCAACACTTGCGGAAAAGTCGGCAAACGAACAAAATACTGCAGGCGAATACGACTACAAATCCATTCCGCGCGATAAAAAATCCATCGGCAAACTCATTGGCGTAATTGCGCTTGCAATAGGATGCCTTGGTGTGGGCGCAGGATTGGAAATACTAATCAACGGAAGTCTGGACGGTAGTCTGTTTATCATACTTGCCGTATCAATACTGGGTATAGCGTTTAGTTTCATTAAACCCATACGTCGCGTAAAAGGCTCGTATCAATGCGGACAGTACCTGATACTTATATTCTCATTGGGATTGTCCATGAGTATAGATATATACCAACTAGCGGTAGAAATACTGCCCACACTACTGTTCTTCGCCTGCTCGCAAATTGCAGTTATACTGCTACACCTGTTGCTGTGCAAATTGTTCAAGATTGACGCAGGCACAGCATTGATTACAAGCACAGCAGGAATATACGGTCCACCCTTCATTGCACCCGTAGCCAACGCTTACGGCGACCGTGAGTTAATTGCGCCGGGAATCATATGCGGAACGCTTGGACTTGCAATCGGTACGCTACTGGGCTTGGGTATTGGCAGCCTGCTAGCGCTGTTTTGATTTCACCTCGCCGGTGAGGCACGCTTGCCGCTGAGGCGTGTAGGAATGTTTACGCCTAACGGCGAAATATATGTACATATATACAAATGCTCACCTCAACATAGAAGTGAGCATTTTTATTAAATATCCGATAAGCCTAGTAAGTAATCACTCGATACCTGCTTGGCAGAACAAACAAAAGAAAATAAAAAATATCCGCTCACAATAAGGGGCGGATATTTTGCTTATTTTCAAAATTCTATTATTTTGAAGGTTTGAGGTGGCTAGAAGCAACACTACAAACCACTTCATTTGAGGTGGTAGAAGCGAGGTAGGCGAGGCGACTGTGGCTTGACCGACGGGAGTGTACTAGACGTACACGACCGAGGGCAAACGCAAAGGCAACAAAGCATACCGATGCTTATCCCAGCTCAAATTACTTAAGTTCAGCTTCAGCGCCAGCTTCAGTCAATGTCTTAACGATACCTTCAGCAACGTCCTTGGGTTGAGCTTCCTTAACGGTTACGGGAGCGCTTTCAACCATGTTCTTAGCTTCAACAAGGCCAAGACCTGTAAGTTCGCGAACAGCCTTGATAACAGCAATCTTGTTGCCGCCAACAGACTTCAAAACTACGTCGAATTCTGTCTTTTCTTCTGCTGCGGGAGCTGCGCCACCGGCTACTGCACCACCTGCTACTGCGATAGGTGCTGCTGCGCTTACGCCGAATTCTTCTTCGATAGCATGAACGAGTTCGTTGAGTTCAAGTACACTGAGAGCTTTAATCTCTTCAATAAATTTCTTTGTATCCATTGTAAATATCTCCTGTTAATTTTAAAAATATTTTGTTGTGTCCGTAAGGTGGACGTACCATTTGAACGGTTTAAAAATTACCAAACCATTTTCATTAAACGACGTAGAAACGAGGTAGGCGAGGCGCACACGGATGAGGCGACATGAGCGTACTAGGCGTACGTGACTGAGCCGAAACACATGTGCAACAAAGCATACCGAAGTTTATACGGCGTTTAACCGTTGTTTTTCTCGGCGATAGCGTTCAAAGCCACTGCCAATCCACGCATTGGCGCGGACAGTACAGATACCAACATTGCAAGCAATGTTTCTCTGTTGGGAACGTTTGCCATAGCATTGCAAGTTGCTTCGTCGGCAAATTTCTTGTCGAACATACCGCACTTAACCTTCATCTTGCCGTACTTCTTGACGCCTTCGGATGCAACCTTAGCGGGTGCGATAGCGTCAGACGTACCAAAAGCAAAAGCGCTGGGTCCGTTCAAAGCTTCGTCAAACTCGGTGTAACCAAGTTCGTTCAACGCCTTGCGTACAAGAGTGTTCTTGAGAACCTTGTATTCAACGTCGTTTTTGCGGAATTCTGCGCGGAACTCGGTATCCTGAGCAACGGTCAGTCCCTTGTAATCGATGATTACGAAAGATTGGCTGTTTTCAATAGTTTCCTTGATTTGAGCAACAATCTCGCGTTTCTCAAGCTGCGCGGGACTAAGATGTCCTTCTTCGTGTGCCATATTGATTTCTCCTCCTTTTAATATTTTTTAATATAAAACCCTCATACCATTCGGTACAAGGGTGAGAGGAATCTAAGATAGATTCTAAACCAAGTTGTACCTCGGCAAGATTTACTGTTACTTGCTGTCTTTGGAACGGTTTGGGGTTAATATTTACGAATTACGGACGGTAATTTACCTTGATACCGGGGCCCATGGTTGTTGCGATTGCAACGGACTTGAGATATGTGCCCTTGGCTGCAGCAGGTTTAGCCTTGATGATAGCGTCCATGATTGTGGTAACGTTTTCAAGAAGCTTGTCCTTGCCGAAGGATTTCTTACCGAAGATAACGTGGCAGATAGCTTGTTTATCTACACGGTATTCAACCTTACCTGCCTTGATATCGGAAATTGCCTTAGCAATATCCATGGTAACGGTTCCGCTCTTGGGGTTGGGCATCAATCCCTTGGGACCGAGCACTTTACCCATACGACCTACAAGACCCATCATGTCGGGAGTTGTGATCATTACGTCGAAGTCGAACCAGTTTTCCTTTTGAATCTTTTCGATGTATTCTTCCGCACCTACGTAATCTGCACCGGCAGCAGTAGCTTCGTCAGCCTTAGCGCCCTTAGCGATAACGAGAACGCGAACGGTTTTACCTGTTCCGTTGGGCAGTACTACTACGCCACGAACTTGTTGATCTGCGTGACGGGGATCTACGCCCAGTTTTACGTGAAGTTCAAGTGTTTCGTCGAACTTAGCGGGTGCAATCTCAATTGCCTTTTCGATTGCTTCGGCCATATCGTATTGCTTAGTCTTGTCGATTTGCTTTACAGCATCAATATATTTCTTTCCCATAACGCGCCTCCTAGTCCACAACGGTTACGCCCATACTGCGTGCCGTTCCTGCAATCATAGAGCAAGCTGACTCGAGAGATGCTGCGTTGAGGTCAACCATCTTGAGCTTTGCAATTTCTTCGATTTGAGCCTTGGTGATCTTGGCAACCTTCGTCTTGTTGGGAACTGCGCTACCGCTTTCGATTCCGCATGCCTTCTTGATGAGCACGGGTGCGGGCGGAGTCTTAAGTACGAAAGTAAAGCTGTGATCCTGATAAATTGTTACAATGCAGGGGATGATAAGTCCTGCTTTGTCCTGTGTTCTTGCGTTGAAATCCTTGGTGAATGCGGGAATGTTAATTCCGTGAGGACCGAGCGCAGAACCTACCGGGGGTGCCGGTGTAGCCTTGCCGGCAGGGAGTTGAAGTTTAACAACTGCCGTTACCTTTTTTGCCATGGTGAGTTCCTCCTTTTCGTGGTTATAGCGAGATTGTCCTGTTCAGTTTTTGACAACCTCTCCCAATTCGCCTATTTGACGTCAGGCGACAACGCTATTTAAAACAACCGTGTTGTGTTAAATCAAACTGCTTTAACTAAAACCGCTTAAATCACAAGAGCGAGAGTGTTCGGCGCAAAATAATCTGCAGTGAACACGCTTGCGTGTGAGCGAAGCCTTTTTGAGACGAATACTCGATGCGAGCTACTACTCCCCGTCCGAATCTACCACTACGGGGTTAGCAATCTTTTCCAACTGGATAAAGTCCATATCGACTGCGGTTTCGCGTCCGAACATGTTTAAGACAACCTTCGCCTTTTGATGGGCAAGATCAATCTCCTTGATGACACCCACCAAGCCCTCGAACGGTCCCGAAACTACCGTTACGTTGTCGTCCACTGCCATTGTGAAATCTACAACGGGGTCCTCAAGGTGCAAACGCTTAACTTCGTCCTCTTCGAGAGGCCAAGCCTTACCGTTGGGACCGACAAAACCCGTAACGCCACGCGTGTTGGTCAACATGAACCATAGTTGCGAAGAATAGACCAACTTTATAAACACGTATCCGGGCATAACCTTGGCTTCGTACGCCTTACGCTTGCCGTTACGCTCCTCAATGAGCGTTTCGGTAGGAATCTTGGTATCCAAAATGACATCTTGCAAATTGCCGTTTTCCACCATTTGCTCGATGCTCTTTTTTACCAGACTTTCGTAGCCCGAATATGTGTGCAGAATGTACCACTTAGCTTGACTTTCGCTCATATCATTAGCTAGCGGGTGACATCAACGAAACGAGCCATGCAAATAGCGCGTCCACGCCGAAGATTATCACCGCGAAGAACAAAACGACAAGCAAAACGATACCTGTATTTTTGAGTACGGTTTTGAAACTGGGCCAAGAAACTTTCTTGAGTTCCGACCAACTTTTTACAAAAAACGAACCAAGTCTCTTAAACAGATTGGGTTTTTTCGCCTTAGCTTGAGCTGCCATTGTACTACTCCTTACTTGGATTCTCTGTGAGTTGTGTGCTTTTTGCAAAATCTGCAGTACTTGTTGCGTTCAAGTCTGTCGGTTGTTGTTTTGCCGTTTTTGTAAGTGTCGTAATTGCGTTGTTTGCACTCGGTGCAAGCAAGAACAACCTTGACTCTGTTACCTTTTTTCGCTGCCATAAGTCTATTCTCCTGTGTTGCTCAAAGTGGTCTAAAAATCACTTTTTCGCACGCAAAAAATTACACCCCTAGACGGAATGCTAGTTTATAATAGCATATTTGCATATTGATGTCAACGATATTTAAGGCATTTGACACAAAAATTGCCGATTAAATACTTAACAACGGGGTTATATGTTGACTGTTTTGCACGAAAAGTATTATAATGTTTTCAGTGCAAATAACTGTGCGTAACACTGCTATTTCCTGCTGAAACCGAGAGATCACGGAGACACTATGATAAACGAAAACGAACCTTGCCTACGCTTGCGCAACAAAACTACTCGCGCAGAGGAAACGTACTGTAAATATTACGTAAAAAATTTTCGCGGATACGTCAGACACATATTTATAAACTTTCAAATCATCGGGCTATTTGTTATGATACTGTTTGCAGTGGGTATGATTGCCATGCTGCCCCGACTGATGGAAAATGACGATGACAAAATGCCTTATTTTATCGCATATGCGCTTCTCATAATTCCGCTGTTTTTTATAATATACGAACCGGTGAAAAAACTGTGGTTTTGGAAATACGCCAAATACGTAGTAGTTACTAACGAAGGTATTTGGATAATGTGGTACAGCACTTTTTGGTGGAGGGAAGATTTTACGGGAAAAAAGCGGTTTTTGAGTCCGTCTTGGTCGCTGTACGAGTGGAGAGAAATAAAAATAACAACTGACAACAGCGCCCGCCCGAGAAGCCCCAACAAATTATCAAACTTAGAAGACGACTTCGATTACTCGGTAATAAAGTCCACCCGCTTAACAACTTTGTATGTGACGCGTTGGGACGGTGTACAGCAGATAGACTTTTTAACCGAATCGGACGCAAACGAAATACTTGCATACGCCAAGGAACAGCAAAAACGCAAAAAGCGCAAAAAGAAAGATATGGAAATTATTGAAGAAGAATACAACAAGATACCGGACGAATACGTAAGTGACGACGGGGACTAATCCCGTCGTCACTTTTTTTTGCACTGTTACTTTTCAAATAGGTATTGACAAACATATTTATATATATTAGAATTATATACCCATCTCGGCGACGGTTATTGCTGAGCAATATATAATAATGATTATATTGCATATATTATATAACATTAAAGAGGTTAATCATAATGATAGAATACAAGAAACTTGTAAAAGAAGCGTTTGAGGCGCAAAAGAAAGCGTACGCACCCTATTCGCACTGGGTTGTTGGCGCGGCACTCCTAACAACGGAAGGCAAGATTTATCACGGTTGCAACATCGAAAACAACACCTTTACGCCCACCGTTTGCGCCGAACGGGTCGCCCTGTTCAAAGCCGTAAGTGAAGGAGAGCGTAATTTTGCCGCTATTGCAATTGTAGGTAACGACATCAACACACCGCAAGGCAGTGGAGACTACCTTAGCCCCTGCGGAGTGTGCCGTCAGGTAATGACGGAGTTTTGCACTGCCGACTTCAAGATTATCCTCGGCAAAACGTGCGACGACTACAAGGTTTACACGCTATCCGAGCTTATGCCCGTAATGAGCCTTCCACTAAGCAATCCGACCAAACGTGGGTGAACCGGGTTGACTACAATTTCAATTTATTGAATGTAAACATATGCGCATATTTTCATTTGAACACAAAAACAACGCTTGGAGCACCAAGCGTTGTTTTTTAGTTTAATACCTGATTTAATTAGCGGGGCTCCACTGTAAAGTGTCACCGAACCACTCCGTCCAGATTGCCATATAGGCGTTGTCGTCACGTTTGCCTTCACTGTCAACAAAGTAATGTTGAGCATATCCGAACGCAAGTTTATCGCCTGACATTGGTCTTTCGTGCAACAAATCCAAATGAATCTTGACGATATTGCTTGCAATGGGAAGATCGCCGCTGAGATTTGTCAACAGGAAGTCATCGTTGTGGTTGATGTAAAGATCGAATGTTCCCAACGCACTGGATATCGGCGACAAATCGGCTTGAATGGTAAATTGTTGATCCTTCACAGAGTAATTGTAGTTTTTGAACACGTCCTCAATACCGTACACGTTGTCATTCGGCTTGTTTACAGCGTCCACAATCATACTTTCGACTCTATCGGTGAGGTTGAGCAACTTGAACAAATAACCGGGGTTTCCGTACTCGTCAGCTGCTATATGAGCCAAAAACTCCTGAGACGTCACTGTCTTAATGTATCCCGGAGCGCCCATAGCTACCGATTCGTAACCGTTGATACTCTTGGTTGTAACCTTCTCTTTCTTAATAGGAACATCCACTACATGAGGGCCTGCACCGTGATCGGGACATTGCCACGTCTTGTTGAAAATACCCTTCTCCTCGGCGTCCTGTCCACAAATTGAACATCTCTTGACGGTGGTATCCTGCAAAGTGTACTCGGAATGTACGTCCTTCGAATCGCGAATGAGTGTTACCATGCCCGTCCTTGTGTTGACAAGTATGTAACTGTTACCGCCGCGGTCAGCATAGACATCGGTGTTTACAAGCAATATTCTTGCTTGAGTACGGTATCTTGTCAGTTTAACGGCAAAGTACGAATCACCGTTGGCGTCGATATCAGCGTACATGGTCAGCTTTATGTTGAGAGTACAGGTTACAAGACTTACCAGATTGATGTTAACAGTCAAGCCGTAATCCGTCCTGTCATGCACCCAGAAGGAACGTTGACCAAATTCGTCCGTTTCGCCTGCTGTTACCAACAATGCCGACATGAGTTCGTACAGACTGTCGAAGTTCATGTGGTTAGACATATCGTAGCCGTGGTCAGTTGCCGGGTCGTATTTACCCGTTTCGGTGCTCTTGCCGCCGTCCTTAAGTATGGTAGAGTTTTCATCGGCGAAGTAACCCATGATGTAGCTGCCAACATACTCATAACCGTATTCGTCGTTACTGGGAGCGGACGCGCTAACTTGGATACCCGCCAAGTTAACGGAAATCCTGTTGTCGAAATCGAGCGTCAGTTGGTTGAGCGTTAGCGTACTTCCCTCGCCCTTGACTGACAGTTCAATTTCGCCCAGACCGTCGATGATATTGGAGTTGAGCGACATTGTAAATACGTTGTCGGCATAACCGATGTACTTGAACATTGCCGCAAGATTACCTAGCGTCAGCGAGCCTTGCGCTTGGTTCAACGAGTTACTCAAGTCGTCCATTACGCTTTCCAACTGCAGTACTTCGACAAGTTTATCCACTAACGACATACATTCTTTAATAGATTCAACGGATACCGTTGCGCGCAACACGTTACTGTTGGAGTACTTCGTTTGTCCCCAAGAGCTTGTTGCCGTATCCTTGGTGTTGGAGTCGTAGCTTGCGTAGATTCTGCCGTCAATGTAAGCAGCGTCAAGTATGATAAATTCGCTCCAAGTGTCTTCGCCTTGTTCCATCTTGTTGATGGTAAGTTTAGCCCTGAGCTTAGTATCCTCCAACGCCGTCTTATTGTAGTAGAACACGAAGAATGAGCCTGCCTCTATCTGATACTTAGTGGTCGTTCCGTCTTCATTTGTGACGGTTATTATCGAACTCTCGGTAAAGTCGAACTTCCAACTGTTGGTGGTGATTAAGTCGTAGATAGGACCGTGCGGATCGTCGTTCAACTTGTTGTCTTCATTACCGTAGTAGTAGTCGTCAAATACTTTGTCGATTCGAACGTAACCCTGCTCGTCCTCGGGGAAGTCGCGGTATTTTATGTTTTCGTTTGTGGGTTCAACGTTCAACGTGATGTCGTCGGTAAAGGGAACCGTCACCTTTTTAAGCGCTCCGCTGCTGAAGTTAGCGGTCACGTTCATTCCCAAGGCGACAAGTCCTACGCTTACCACGTTACCGTTTTTGGTCAGGCTGAGCGAACGGATAATGTCTTTCAAGTTGACGTCGCCCATGTTGTCCATGCCCGGCAGAGGCTTATTAACGTCTGCGCCGGCCAATTCGTTTACAAGTTCGTTAATTTCCGTAACGATTTTTGCAATGCTGTTGATATCTACCGAAACGTGCAACTCGTTGCCGTCGGTAATCTTGAGCATGTTGTCGTTTATAGAATAAAGCAAATCCAGTGTAGCCGGCCTACCGTTGGTCGTCTTGCTGACCAATTTCATCTTGATTATGTTATCAAACAAGTTGAGGTTAGCGTACAGTGAGTTGTTTTCGTCAATAACGACCTTGACGTTTGTACTGAAGTCTTCCGTCGGCGCAGTGATGTCCTTGTCATAAGCGACAATGTTGGCGTTGGTGATATTGACCTTGATATCCTTGTACTGCAATCCTCTCACCGAAACGCCCAGTCCGTTTTTACCGTTCAGCTCAACAACGAAACTGCTCAAGTCGAACTGCGAACCGTCAACGTCCAATGTCAACACGCCGTTTGAAAGAGTTGCATATGTAAGTATCTTGTCGAACTCAATCTCATCAAGAGGTTTGTTCATTATACTTTGTACAAGTTCCACCAATTTATCAACGTAAACATTGTAACCTGTGATACTGTCCCAAATTGACGTTTGCGTATTTTGTGAATTTACTGCCTTATTTGTATCTACAGGAACAGCCACACGCAAGCCGCCTACTTGCAGGTACATAACCTGATCCACAAGCCACAGTTCGCCGTCCTTTATCATTGATACGCCTTGGTAAGTCAAGCTGAAAACAACGTGAACGTTGGAACCGTTAATTTGCAGCGATGCGTTCAAGCCGAACTCTCTACCGCCGAAGCCGACGCTACCGTTGAAACCGATGTCGTAGCCGTTAGCATACACTACGTTTGCCACAGGCTCGGCGTATATTTTTGCAAGTTCAGCAATATCCACGTAACCGCCCACAGGCAATACGGGATAAGTTTGGTTGTACACTTGCGTAGCCATAACCGTCAGGTTACCCATGCTCACTTGGATATTATCAAGTGTTACTTTGTTAGCGTCGCCTGCAAAGTTAACTGTTGCCGAAATACCGTCATAACATAGTTCAAGCGTGTAACTTTCGCCATTAAAGCGCGTTTGTACGCTACATTTGCTTATTACGCCCATTAAAGTTTCCGCAAGGTTGTCGCTATCGCCTACATTTAGACTGGGCAACTCGACAAAGCGGGATACCGCGTTGAGCAGGTCGTCAATATCTTCAATATGGAACTTAACATTGACGTTGCCGTAGGTTGCATACACCACGCCACCGTCGTACTTGAAGTTAATGGTTTGTCCGTAAACTTGCGCACGCCCGACTATTGTGTTGTGGTACATATCCAACTTAACATTAGCCGTTACGTCTTCACCTATTGCAACAAACAACTCGGTTACGTAACTATCCGATTCGGGTGCAGTTACCGCGTCGGTACTGCTAAGTAACGTTGCATTCAACTGCATCGAAACGTATGTTGTACTTGCGTCTAATTTAATAGCAATGCTGTTGCCCATGCCAAGCGTCACATTGACGTTGCCGAGGTTAACCTGTGCAAGATCGAGCGAGACAGTCAGTTCGCCGTCAGCGTAGGTCATATCCTCGATAATCTGCGAGATAACAACGCCGTCCAGACCTTTGGCAATATCCTTGAGGCTTGCAAGCAACACTTCAACGATACCGTCGGAACTGCCAAGTTGAGCTATTATATCCTGTACACCAAGTTGCGACAGTATATCCTGTACGCCATCCATTTGACTGAGCGCACCTATCATTGCCATGACGTCCATATCACCGCTAGCTTCAGGCAACTTGACCGCTTGACGGATTCCGTTTACGTCACAGTACACTACACCATCTACAAGATAGATTTCCGCATTGAGTACAGCCTTGTTGTTGTACTTGAATACAGCTTCAACGTACAGTCCGCCATTAACTGCAAGGTTGAGTTCAACGTCATAAGCCACGCCGTTCAGCGTCAGTTTGAAGGACGCATCCAGCGCAATACCTGTGTTATCCCTAAACGCCACTATTGTGTCAATCACGGCATCAATAACAGCGTTGGCATCTACAAATTGCTGTGCGATATCCAGTTGAGCTGCCTTAGCCTCTTGTGTGGATATAGTTGCTACGTATTGTTTACCGTTGTGCGAAACCGTTATGCGGATATTATCAAATAGCAAGATATTGTCAACGTTGTTGAAGTTGATTGCAACGTCAACGTTATTCGCAACGTCGGGCAGTTGTCCAAACAACTTGGAACCAATCGCCACAATTGCCTCGGTTGCATTTGCCAAGTCAACGGAGTCCGAGTTCGGCAGTTCGCCTACAAGATTGTTAATCTTTGCAACAAGTTTGTCGAGTTCCGTTACGTCAACTACAACCTTTGCACCGCCGTACTGTATGTAAACTTTGCCGTCCAAGTATCTGACAAGAACAATTTCACTACCGCACTTGACGTTTGCCCATATGTCCATATGTACAAGATCGAGTGTTACCTGTACTTCGGCGTTCAACAATTCACCTGTTAACGTGAGCATGTATTCATCCGTATCGGGTATTGCGATAGGTTCTGCCTTGTTGATAAGTGTTGCGGAGGCGGAAAGAGTTGCTCCTGCTACGTTAAGCCCGCTGATTGTCACTGCAAGGCATCCGTCAACGTTTGCAAGAGTTATGTCCAACTCAAGACCGTCCAGTCCCAAAACCGAGCCGTCCAATGAAACGGAAAGTACTCTGTTTTCGAAATGGAATGCACGCACAAGCTTGGTGAAATCTGCGTCAAGCAATGACAAGTCGATATCCGCCGTCACTGTGCCTATTACTGTTTCAACCTGCTTAATAAGTTGTTGCAGTTCCTCACTGCTGTCGAGAATTTCTTTTATTTGTTGGTTGTTAAGCAGTTCGCTAAGCTTAGCCACAATGTCAACGTCACTGTCACTGCCGCCTACCGCAAATGCCACCTTGACGCCGTTTAACGTCAGATATACAGTTCCGTCTGCGTAGATAACTTCTGCGTCAAGTACGCCCAAATTACCGTCGTAAAGCGTCAAGTTAACATAAACAGTCTTGCTAAGGTCAACGTGAACGTTGCCTACAACGGAGTACTCTTTACCGTTAAGTGTTAAGTGCGCGCTGATATTTGCGCCGTAAATATTGCCGTGAACGATATCCGCAATTGGACCTGCGAATGTTTCTACAAGTTCCGTTATATCTGCATATTCGTCCTTAGCGGGAGCGGTAACTTCACCGAAAGCATCGTTAGGCGCAACAATCAGGCTGACACCGTCCATTACAACCGTGATACCGCCGATTTGCCAACAGCCGTCGTCCGTTACAAGGTGAAGTGTTGCATCAATGCCCATGAAGTTGATGTTAAAGTCAACTCCGTCACTTGTTGTAAATGTGGCGATACTGTCCAGTAAATACAATAAGTATTGCGTGGGCAGGTTGATGCTTGGAACAGATGTTGCAAGTTGTATGCCCGTGTACTTGGATATCATTTCAAGCAGTTCGTCTGCGTGTTCGGTATCGAACTTGACCTTGACTTCACCGAGAGTAATATACGCAACACCGTCCACGTACGCAACGTTAACCGTGCCGTTGTTATCTATTTGCGCATTAACTTGCAGGTTACCTGTAGCCAGGTCAACAAGCGCATCTGCACTGACAAGATAGTCACCAACGGTCAAATCGGCATTCAAAGCCAACTTGCCGTTTTGCAAAATATCCATGAGTCCCAAGATTTCGGGGTAGTCGCCTGAGCGCTTCGCCACGGTCCACTTGGAGGGAGCGAGTTCTATCGACACGCCGTCGATATCGATAACGGCACTACTAAACGTATAGTTTTCGCCATCCACTACGCCGTACAGTTTGGCGTCGATATTTATTCCGCCCAGGGCTACGGGCAGGCTCACTACAACCTTGTTACCCGTGATTGAATATGTAAGATTATCCAGCAACGCTTCGAGGTCAAGGTCGATGCCGTCCAAAGCCACGCCACTAGGTGCGTCACCGCTAAGTAAGGGCGCAAGCGTGGACATAAGTCCCATGACTCCGTTTACCGTTGTACTTGCTTTAAAATCCTTGTATTTGAGATAGATAGCACCTTCGCCGTGAACGTAAGCCAAGTCGAGGTTGCCGATATTGGCGTTTACGGTAAGTTTGCTGAGATCTTCAATGTTGAGTCCTTCAATGGAAAGCAATCCGTTGACGATACTGTTACCGTCGGAGCTTGCCGCCACTGCCACCTGCAAATCCTCTCCGTTAAGATAGGGCGAGAACATTTCGAGCAGCACATCCAGTGCCGTGATTTCCTTCTCGATACCGCCAGACGGTGTGGAAGTAAAGTACTGTTCGAAAAAGTCTTTTTCGGGCAGATCGCCTTCGTATGGCTTAAATACCTCGGTGATATCCTCGGTACAGGTTGCGTTGATACCCATCGTGTGCGCCTTGTATTCGCAGTCGGTGCGTAGCGACTTGATGTTGAAATCGGCGTCCATGGATACGTAAATTACGCATTTGTTAAAGCTCGGTTCACTGTTGAGGTTGCCGTTGAATATCATTTCGCGGCGCAAAAACGTTGTAGAAGTATCCGGATCCAACGTGTAGCGGAAGGTATAAACACCGTCGGCTTTTTCCACAAATTCGCCCTTAGTTACCGTATCCCAGTTAAGGATGTAACCGACAAGCTTGTCGTTACGGTGACCGAAATCGTTGTAGAACGCATCCTCGCTAAGCGCTTGAGCCGTATTTGCCCAAGTGATGCTGTCAAGAGCGTTTACCTTGAGTCCTTTGCGGTATATGTAATTGTCCTCCACCATGTACAGTTGGTAAGCCTTGCTGACAACGCCCTTGGTAACCATTTCTTTCAAAACGGACTTGTTGTCAAATGCGCCCACCACGTAACGAGTGTTGCGAACGTTTTGCTTGACACCTACAGCTGTAGATGAACCGTTGGATTCACCGTAAAAGCCCTCTGTCATGAGCAGTTTCTTGTGTGCCACAAACAGGAAAGATATGATGTCGTTATCAATTGGATTGTCGATATCCATATCTTCCGTACGGTCAAGATACGTATTGGGATCCTCGTCGTATTTTTCAAACGTGGGGATATCACTACCGGTAAGATTGGTAATTACCAATACCGTTCCCGTAGCTGCAACCAACACGGCAAGCAATAGACAGACTATTTTGTATTTGGGCATAATTTATTCCTCTCCCAGTCACAAAGCGTTTGGTTCTCCGTGACAAGATTTAACAAGTAGTAATACAAACGACCGCGCCGAAAAATGGCATGATATCGTTTATACCATAGCAATTGTACGCTGTAAACGTAAACTTAAAGTAAACTGAGAGTAATTTTTGCGAAATTTGTAAAAATATAAAATAAATATAAGAATAATAAAAGTAACAATATTTTACTGCGAAAAAAGGCTCCCTTGCTTACTGCAAGAGAGCCTGATTCACTATGCTTATTAAGTACCTAACCTATTTCGTAAACGCGTAGGTTACGCTCACGTCGGAACCGCGCTCCGATACGTAGGTTATAACCATCGTTGTGAGTGCGGATTGCGAATACATAACCTTTACGTGCATGTCAGTGCAAACAAAACCGTTGTTTCCCGTAAAGCCTTGCGGATTTATTACATCCGCCTCAAACATGGCATTGGTTGTTGTGGTGTTACTGAAAAACGCCTGTTTGAAACTAATTCCGTTAAAGTTGACCTCTTGCGGTAAATTTACCGACTTGTCACCCTCCACTATTTCGCCGTCCTGTACTACTGCGGTACCTTGTACTCGCGTAATAAAACTGTCGGCGTTGTCGCCGTTTACGTCCAGTTCGTTAAGACGGTAAAAGTCGTAAACAACGGTTGTTTTGTCGCCGTCAAACGAAAGCGAGTAATTGCCGTTTAGCGTAATGCCTGACGTAACGGTTGTTACGTTGAGGGTAACTACGGAGTAGTCCGCTTTCAGCAACGTTTGTATGTTCTGCAAGGTAGAAGCGTAACTGTCGCAAGCGACAAGACATGTGAGCGCGATAACAAGCGCAATAACTAAAATCCAAATTTTCTTTTTCATATTCAGACTATTAACTCCTTTTTAAACCCCAAGCAGACGTTTTATTACTATCGCCACCAGCGCCATAAAGGACGCGGATACGCCGTTTACCATTATTTGCGCGGCAAGGCTATTGGCTTGTTCGAATTCGTCGTTGATTAGTTCCACTTCATCATTGTAGTTATTGATATAGTTTGTCAACGTGTCGTAGCCTGCGGCATTGACATATTTTTCCGCGTCGCTCATTTGATTGTAGGCGTCTATTGCGCGCTTGATTGCGTTATAACGCTGTTCCAACGCCTCGGCTTGCTTGATTGCGTTTAGGCTATCTATAAACTTTTGCACGTTTTGCTGCTGTGTTATTACCGTAACCGTCATGCTTGCGGATATATCGGGATTATCTACACTTGTTGCAGTTATCGTTGCCGTACCTGTAGCTACAGCAGTTACCAGTCCCGTTTGGCTCACCGTTGCAACGCTTGTATCGCTACTTGTCCAGGTTACCCTGCCGTCCGCACCCGAAGGCTGAGCTGTTACGTTCAACTGCCCCGTACCGCCTACGGAAAGCTCCAATGTTGCGGGCGAAATTGATAACGATTGCAGTTGCACCTTCGTTACGGTAACGGTTAAAGTCGCCGTTATACTTGTATCCTCAGTGCTTGTGGCTGTTATCGTCGCCGTTCCTACACCGACAGCTGTAACAACGCCGCCGTTTACCGTTGCAACGCTTGTATTGCTACTGGACCAAGTAACGCTGTTGCTTGCCTTGGCGGGAGTAGCCGAAACGGTAATTTTCGAAGAACTGCTTCCCACAGTTAAGTTGAGTGAAGATTGAGAAAGTGTGATTGATTCCAGTTTAGGTGGATTGGTATCACCGCCACCACCCGGATTGGAATTGAGATATCCGCCGACCTCTGACACAATATTTGTGAGAGTGTTGCTGTAACTTGCATTGTTGTTGCAGTAAATCATCTCGGCGTATTCGGGGTGATCGATGAATGGATTGCGGTTACCCTGAATACCTGCCACAACGTTGTTACGACGAATTTCCTCATCTGTGGGCGGTTCTTCAAGGTGCCAACGCATAAGGTCGGAAATTTTGCCAATGCCCTTGCCGTTAGACGTTGATTTGCCGTCAACAAAATACAAGTTGTTATCATCGCCCCAACGCACCTGCATATAAAACAAAATTCGAGCCGTTGCTCCGCGATATCCCTTAGCAGGATAGAACAAGCCACCCGACAGGTAGCAAAGTTCATCCGCAGTACTGCCGTAGGAAGTTGTACCGTTTTCCGCAACGACGTTACTGCTTGTTTTGGATACTATACCGAATCCGTAGTTGCTACGCTTGCTATTTAGCCCTTCATCGACAGGACGCAGGTGATGAGCGTCCGCGCCCGGACCGGATTGCGCAGGAAATGTGTCGCCACCGTTTTTAGCCCATACGTGCTCGCGATTTGTTGGCGCGCCTGAGTCCAACATCGTTCCCTTGTACGGTACCGATGTACCGGTGTAAAACCATATTATGTTACCGTTTTTGTTTGGATCGGCGTCAGATGTTTTATACACGGTTTTCAGTTCGTCGTACGACGTTTGGTGCTTATGGGTTGTTGTAATCAAGTTTGCCAATTCGCTACGGAAATCGTTACCGCGCAAACCAAGGTTGAGGTTGTCGTAGTACGTACCGTCATACGAATTGACCCATTCGTCACGGCTTTCGACTGTTACGGCGTGCGCAACGTTGAAGTTGATTCCCACAAGCGGGAAAACCAACGCAAACGCAAGCACAAACACAAGCGTAAACGCAACGGATAACTCTATTTTTCTGCTTTTTGTCATGGAGTTTCTCCTTGAAATTAGTGGGCAATCCACATAAGGATTGATTATATTATTATACACCTAAAATATAATCAAGTAAATAGTTTTATTTTGTTTTCGCAAATTTTAAATATAGTATAAAAAGAACACGTTGCTTTATACAACGCGTCCTATTATTTACAATTTATTTCCCGTCACACGGTTACATACGGTTTCGTTACTTCTTGTACGGTGACAGGATTACGGTGAAAGTTATGCGTCCGTCATGACAGTCGGCGGTGATTTTTCCGCGGTGAGTGTTGGTTATCACTTGCGCAATAGATAAGCCCAAGCCGTTACCTGCACTGGACTTGCTACGCGACTCGTCCACGGTGTAAAATCTGTCAAAAAGGTGCGCAAGTTGGTCCTCCGTAAGTTCATCGCAATCGTTACTGACAACGATTTGAACATATTTACCGACAATTTCTACCCCAAGTGCGATATTTCCCGCTCCAACGGAATACTTGTTGGCGTTATCTAATAGTATTGCCACAAGTTGTTTTAACTGACCTTCGTTGCCATTGACAACGACGTCGGGTTCGATACTGTAGTTGAATATCTTACCGTTTTCGTATAAAACCGCCTCGTGTGACAGCACGATAGTCTCAACACATTCGGACAAGTTCAGCGGTTTCATTTCCGCCTTTAATCCGTTGTCGTTTTTGGCAAGGAACAGCAGGTCGTTGATAAGATCTGCCATACGCTCCGACTCCGAACGGGTGTTTTCAATCCACTTCATCTGACTTGCCACCGTTTCGTCACCGTGACCGGCAATAATTTCCGTATTTGCCATGATGACCGACAGGGGAGTTTTGAGTTCGTGCGAGGCGTCGGCAAGAAATTGCTTATGCTTGTTCCAACTGTCTGCCACGGGTTTGACCGCCACTCGCGCCAACACATAGCTGATTACGCAGTAAATGGATGAGCCGACAACCAATACGATGAGCGTGTACAAAATGTACATGAGCACACCCTTCATGTTGGAATTTCTGTCGTACAAGGCAATTCGAGTATAGACACCCACCGAACGCTTGGCGTATAGCACTCGCATAGATGCCCAACCGTCCGTCTTGTCCTTATTTATAATCTTGTTGACAACGGCATCAATCTGTTCATCGCTGAGCCTAACGCCCTCGCCTGTGTTCATCCAAGAAATCTGCTTGCTCTCCTCGTTGAACTCCACCATGACTATACCTGTAAACTTGGATAAATCCAAGTCGTGCCAACTTTCCTGACCGACTATACTTTTAAGACGGAGTATTCGCTCGTCGTTGATACGCGCATATCCCGTGCCGAATACCAGTATCATTGCCACGACGAATACGATACACACGGATACGACGTTGATTATTATTATTTTTGCACGAAGTTTATTTATCAAGACTGTATCTCCAAGTAGTAGCCAAGCATACGCTTGATACTTATCGTAACATTACTTTCGAGGAATGCCAACTTTTTACGCAAAAACGACATATAAGCCTCGACGTTGTTTTCCGTTATGTCACTGTCCAGTCCCCACACCTTTGATATAATGGTATCCTTACTGAGTACCTGCGCGGGATTACTGAGTAACAAACGCATGATTTCGTATTCCTTGGCGCCTAGAGACACTACCTTTTGTCCGCACTTCAACGTGTAGTCGGATGTATCCAACGTGATATCGTAAAAGGTAAACTCGTCGTAAATCAAATCCGTCTTTCGACGCGTCAACGCGCGAACGCGCGCAAGCAACTCCTCGGTTGCAAACGGTTTGGTAAGATAGTCGTCCGCGCCACAGTCCAGTCCCTTGACCCTGTCGCCAACTTCGTCCTTGGCGGTCAACATGAGTACTGGGACGTTAATTTTGTTGCGACGTAATCGCTGTACCACCTCAAAGCCGTCCATCTTGGGCAACATTACATCCAGTACTACAACGTCATAGTCGCCTTTTTTCGCATAGAAATATCCGTCCTCACCGTCATATACCACGTCGGTGATAAACTTGTTATGTCTGAATAGCTCGCCCAAAGCGTCCGCCAATTTTACTTCATCATCTACAATCAAAACTTTCATACAAAAACAATACCCTTTTATCCTTAAATACCACTGAATACCTTACTTATAGACCTTGGCGAGTCCGCCGATTGAAGTTTCGCGGTAGTTTTCGGATATATCCTTGCCCGTTTCGTACATCGCCTTGACGACCATGTCGAAGGACACCTTTCGGCTGTCGGCAAGGAAGGTGGCAAGACTGACTGCGTTGATTGCCCTCATTGCCCCAACTGCGTTGCGCTCGATACAAGGAATTTGCACCAGTCCGTTGACAGGGTCGCAAGTTAACCCCAGTTGATGCTCCAACGCCACTTCGGCACTGTATTCTATTTCGTCCAACGTCATACCGTACAGCTCCGCCAACGCTGCCGCTGCCATTGCGCATGCCGTGCCTATTTCCGCCTGACAACCGCACTCCGCACCGGATATGGACGCGTTTGTTTTTACCACGTTACCTATAACGCCCGCCGTCAGCAACGCGCGTGCAATTTGTTCGTCGTTAAATCCTTGATGTTCCTTAGCGTACATAAATACCGCAGGCATAACTCCGCTTGCTCCGCACGTGGGCGCGGTAACCACCACACCGCCTGCCGCATTCTGTTCGCCGGCAGCAAAGGCATATGCGGAAACAATCCTGTCCTTGCGCGTATGACGCTCTTCGTCGGATCTGTCGGAAAGCAACTTTTTGGCACGGCGCTCGACGTTTAGTCCTCCGGGCAATACCCCTTCGCAATCCAAACCGATTTTTACGCACTCCTGCATTGTGCGCCAAATCTCATACATGTAGTTCATTATATCTTCGTCTTCGCGTTGAAGGGCATATTGCCAGTAGCGCAAATTGTTTTGTTCGCAGTACGACTTGATTTGTTCGAATGTGTCGTGCTCGTAAATATCCGCACCCTCACTAAATGCTTCGCCTTCCACACGAATGTCGCCACCGCCAATACTGAGTATAACCATCTTGACGGGGTCACGCCCTGCGCCGTATGCGGCAAATTCCATGGTATTGGGGTGAGAAAACGAATGCGACGTAGTGTCGAAGTTAATTTCCACCTTTCTGTCGCCAAAGGCACGGCGTATCGCCACGTCCGTACCGTGCCCCTTGCCCGTCATGGCAAGCGAACCGTACAACGTCACAACGTAGTTGTCGTAACCGTCGTAATGAGACAAAAATCTTTCCGTTGCCTTGACCGGCCCCATAGTGTGGGAACTGGACGGACCAACGCCTATCTTATACAGTTGTCTAATTGATTTCATATTTTCCTCCGACCAAACGCGCGTGGGAATTTAACAATATTTTATTTTTATATGTTCTCGAATTGGAGTCGGTTAGAAGCGAGGTAGGCGAGGCGTGCGAGGCTTTTGCGAAGGAGCGTACTAAGGCGTACGTGACTGAGCAAAAACGTAACAGAACAAAGCAGACCGACGCTTATTACCGACTCCAAATGATGGTGACGGGGCCGGCGTTCTCCTGCTCAATCGTCATATCTGCCCCGAATTGTCCCAACCTTGTCGGTACGCCAAGTTCTGCAAGTAGATTGGCGGTCTTGACGTAAAGTGAGTTTGCCCTTTCGGGTAGTTCGGCATTGACAAAACTTGGACGGTTACCCGCAGACAAATCCGCCGCCAACGTAAACTGAGAAACAAACAGCACTTCACCGCCCACGTCCATAACGGATAGATTCATCTTACCTTGTTCATCTTCGAAGATTCGTAACTTCGCTAACTTATTTGCAAACAGGGCGCAGTTGTTTTCATCGTCGTCATTTTCAATGCAAAAGTACACGACCAGACCTTTGCCGATACGGGATATTAACTTACCGTCAACGCTTAATGTTGCGCTGTTTACACGCTGTATAACTGCTTTCATATTTTTCTCCGATCAAACGCCCGTACCTGTCGGACGTTTTTGACCCCATTACACTATTTTTCAAGGTGCTTGTAGAACTTGCGAAGCTTGCGGTACATCTTGAGGTAGATGTTGTAGAATATGTCGTCATATACCTTAGCTGTTGCGGGATTGGGTGTAAACGTCTTGGTGTAACGCACCATTTTGTCAACTGCTTCCTGTTCATCCTTGAATACGCCTTGCGACATAAAGGTTACCATTGCGGCGCCCAAGCCCGTTGTTTCGTAGGTTTGCGCACGCTTGACCGGTCGCCCGAAGATATCCGCCGCTATCTGGCAAATGATGTCGCTTTGCGAGCCACCGCCCGATATTGTAATATAGTCTATCTTTTGCTTGCCTCTGCGCTCCATACGCTCCAACGCCTCGCGCAATGCGAAGTCGATACCTTCGATTATTGCGCGGTACATGTGCGCGCGACTGTGGAAGTCGCTAAACCCGATAATTGCACCCCTTGCCTCGGGAGTGGTAAGCCCTGCCTGCCAAAACGGTTGCAGTACAAGTCCGTCGCAACCTGCGGGAATATTGTCTATTTCCTCGTTCATCAGTTCTTCGACGCTTTTACCCGTTTGCTTGGCGCGTTCTACAAATATCTCGGCAAAGTTTTGCTTGAACCAACTTATCATCCAGTAGCCGCGGAATATTTGCGTTTCGGGGTTGTAGTAATTCTTCAAAACAGACGGATACGCAGGCATGAAAGGTTCCGGCTCAAAGTATTTCTTGGTGGAAAACTGAATGGAACTTGCCGTGCCGAAAGATACGCTTGCAACGTTACTTCCCACACAACCGTTACCCAAGGTCTCACATCCCTTGTCCGAACCGCTTGCAATAACCTTAAGTCCAACGGGCAATCCGCTCAGCTGTGCAATTTCCTCGGAGATGGTCCCGATTTCGTCACCGGGGTTACACACCGGCACCATCATATCTAGCGGCACTTCATATACGGGAAAGAGTAGCGCGTTTTTGGTGTGCCACTTGCGCTTTTTGTAATCGAAAGGTTGCAATCCTATTGTTGCGGCGTACGAGTCCGTAAGATTACCCGTCAAACGGTAATTGAGGTAAACGGATATATGTACCACCTTGTGGACCTTGCTCCACAACTCCGGCTCGTTTAGCTGTACCCAACGGGTTTTTATCTTTTTGCGAATGGCCTTGATAGCGCCGTCCATTCCTACCAGTTTCAAACAAAAACGTGTAAATAACGGGAGTTGTTTGTAATTGACGGCGGCCTTGCGTTGGTCGCTCCACAGTATGCAATCGCGGATTGGGGTGTTATTTTCGTCCAATAATACCGCCGTATCGCGGAAGGTATCCACCGACATGGCTATTACACTATCCAGCAGTTCGGGTGCCTTGTCCCTTAATGCACGGGTTATTTGACACATCACGTCGAAATAATGGTCGGCGCTTTCCTCCACGAAACCGTTGTGTTTGCTCTTGTACGGCTCGTACTTCACCTGTTCCTTGATGAGCAGATTTCCCCTGTCGTCGAAGATAATACCGCGCATGCTTTGCGAACCTACGTCTATTACCAGAACGTTACTCATTTGTTTTCCTCCACTGTATGTATAATTATATACTTTATTCAAGAAAAAATCAAATCTATTTTTCAGTATTACTATCCAAATATTGCTTAACCGCATACATTAAAAGTTGACAAAATTATTTAAACTGACTAAGATAAAAAAGTATCAATTGGACGTAAACAGGAGCGCGCTGTGAACACAACGGAAATCTACTACAAAAAAATGACGGAAACGCCGGTGGCTAAGTTGGTTATACGACTGGGTATTCCCACTACCGTATCCATGCTTATTACCAGCATATACAACATGGCGGATACCTACTTTGTCGGAACACTCGGCAAAAGCGCGCAGGGAGCTATTGGCATACTGTTTACTTTGCAGTCAATTATTCAGGCTGTCGCATTCATGCTTGGACACGGTTCGGGTACGTACGTATCCAAGGAGTTGGCAAACAAGGACGTAAAAAAAGCCTCCGCTTACGTTTCGTCGGCGTTCTTCTTGGGCGGGGCAATCGGATTGCTGTTTACGGCGGTTGGGTTACTGACGCTGTCGCCGTTGATGAAGTTGCTCGGCTCGACGGACACCATACTTCCCTACGCCAAACAGTACGGAATGTGGGTGCTCATTGCTTGCCCGTTCATGATTTGCAGCCTAATACTCAACAATAATCTGCGCTATGAAGGCAAGGCGTTGTACGCCATGATCGGACTTGTATCGGGCGGAATCCTCAACATGGGTATGGATTTCGTGTTTATCCGCTACTGCAACCTCGGCGTGTTCGGCGCGGGAATGGCAACGGCAATATCGCAGATAATAAGCTTTACGATACTGTTGATACTGTACTTCAAGGCAGCTCAAAGCAAAATATCTTTCCGTAATATAAGCAAACAATTCAAGCTGTATTTAGAAATATTCCGTAACGGTTTACCGTCGCTGATAAGACAAGGCTTAAACTCGATAAGCAGCGGATTGCTCAATAAGCTTGCAGGCTCCTACGGCGGACAAATAAGCGCCGAAATGGCGGATGCAGCAATAGACGCCATGACGGTGGTAAACCGTATCAGCAACTTCGTAATGTGCGTGGGCATGGGCATCAGCCAAGGCTTGCAACCCGTTGCGTCATTCAATTACCAAGCGAAAAAGTACGCAAGGGTAAAAAAAGCGCTACTTGTAACGATTTTTATCACCTGGGGGTGTATTTTGGTGTTGGCAATACCCGTTGCATGCGCACCGAGGTTTTTTGTAAGTCTGTTCCAAGACGAAGAAGTTGTGCTGAACTTTGCTACGCCTGCAATGCTGTACGCAATGCTCGGACAAATATTTGTACCGCTGTTCATTCCACTCAATATGCTATTTCAAAGCATACGCAAATCGTGGATGGCGTCTTTTTTGGCGTTGCTCCGTAGCGGACTGTTATTTATCCCGATACTGTTTACCACTACTGCTATCTGGGGTTTGACAGGGATACAGATATCCCAACCGATTGCCGACGCTCTTACAGGACTTGTAAGCCTACCGATACTGTTACACTTTTTAAGAAAAACCCCAGGCGTAGATGAACCGAACGAGCCTACGCCCGAAACAGAAATTACGCCTGAAAACGAAACGAACGACAAATCCGCATAAAGCTGTGCAAACTGTTATGTGTAGTATTACAACAACACAAAGCAGAAAAACAATAAAAAATGGGACGCACTGTTTAACAATGCGTCCTTAACTTTTACATAATCAAAAACTTTATTTTTTATTGAACCACTTCATAAAGCAACGGAACTGCTTTTTCAATTGGCGTTCCGTGCCGTTGTTTATAACGTAGTAATCCGCCTTGGCGATGGGACCGCCCTTTTCGGAGTTTTCGATTTCCGCTATATCACGGCTATCCACCATTTCTTCGGTAAGCGGGCGAATGGGGCGAGATTTTAAGCGCTGTTTGCGAATTTCGCTGTTGGTGACTACCGCCAATACAACGAGATTGTCGCCAAGTAGTTCCTTAAGTATGACGTACTCAGACCAGCTGTACAAGCCGTCCAGTACAACGTTACCCTTGGCAAGCTTTTCAATAATTTCTTCCTTGAGTATCACGGCGAAGGCTCCCATGCCGAGGTCGGCGCGAAGCTGTTCGCGAATTTGACGTTCGTTGGCTTCGGTTACGGGAATACCGTTCTTCTTGAGCTGAGATACCGCCACTCCGCCGAAATATACGCTACTCCATCCCATATCGGTGAAATAACTGCACAATACGCTCTTACCCGAACCGCACATTCCCACTACAGCTACAGCCTTGTTCATACGTTTCTCCTTAAGTTAAATCAATATTTGTAGTTTACAACAAAATGCAAAACTTCGCAAGTGTCCAAGCGTACTTGAAGAAAAATACTTTGTTGGTTGTGTTAATTATTGACATCGAAGTATTGATACTGTATAATTTGCAATATACTTAGGAGAAAGATATGAGCAAGAGTGTATCGGAATTGACGGATTTGTTGTTTGCCTACTATCCAAAGATGCGCAAACTATACAGAGACTTGGTATCAATAAAGGATATCCCTATATCCCTGACTCAATTAACATGCATATACATCGTTGACCAACACAACGGATTATCCATGTCGGAACTGGCAAACGACTTGTGCATGAGCAACCAACAACTTACCAAGGTTATGGACGCGCTGGTCGAACTGAAACTTGTGGAACGCGTATGCGATCCCAAGAACCGCCGAAAGTTTTTCGCCAACGTCACCGAAAAGGGCAAGAACCTGCTTGCATCACTTAAAACGGAAGTAGATAAAAAGTTGAGTTACGTCCTGCGCAAGAAATCACCCGACGAAATCGACAAGCTTTACGATCACTTTGCATATATGGCTGGTTACCTTGGATTCAAGGCGGAGGGCTGAAAGTATTCTTCCTCGACTGCACTATCAAACAAAAATATTAGATTGTAAAATATAAAATTAACATCATGAAATAAAAAAAGAGATTAGCTGTGCTAGTCTCTTGTTTTTTTGCGAGATTTTTCACCCCAATTGACGCTTTTATTTGCGTTTTACACCGTTATTCAATATATCATATAGCGCTCTCGTGTTATCGGTTAGTGGCACCGGCAATACTTCCTTGGATTTGAACTCAACAATGTAAAAATCGGTAAACAGACGAACCCTGTCCATATCGGAAAACCGAAAGTACACACGACTTTCCAGTAGTTTATTTACCACCACTATACCTTGATCGTAAAGTTCTACGCGTATATGACACTGCCCGTCTTTGGATTGTTGTCGGAAGTAGCTACCGCCAAGAGTTTTGCCACTTTTGTTCTTGTTGGCGTAAACTGCAAAGGCAAATACCGTAATTATTGCAAACAGCAAGGTAAATATCAGGCTGGTAACACTATCTCGACCTGCAATGTAATTTCCCACAAACGCCATCAAAAACAGAAGTGTTGCTGCCGCAAATACAATTGCCACAGCCAAAATAATTCGGTACCGTACGGAAATGACCTTGGTAAGCATTGATATTGCTTGCTGCTCCGTCAGATTGTATTCAAAGCTAAGCGCATCGGTTTGCGAGGTTGAAGTTTGCTGCAAAGCGTCCTTTTCACTCGGACTGTTTTCTTGGCTATCGTTTGATATCTCAGGCAACTGTTCTACAGGGACCACACCCGTCAATACGTCGTACAGAATTTGCGTATGTTCGTCAAACGGCACCGCCCACTTGTTATTTGTAATGGTTGAAATAACGAAAAACTTTTTGTAATTTTTGACTGATTTAATATCGCGCCTGTTTATTTTGGTAACGCTTTGGCGGGAGACGTTGTATATAGTCAATTGCTCTTGCGTAATTTCCGCCCGTTGAACCAGTACTCCATTAGCGCTGTACATGGCAAAACTCTTGGATAACTGCTTGCGTATCGATACAAACAGAACTGTAACTAGCGCCGCAACTACGCACAAATAAATTCCCAACACTATCAGCATGTATGCCAAGTCTGTTTCGCCGTTTATGTAATCGGAAACGTACATGCTGGCAATCCATACAAAAATTGCCAATACAATTCCCATTATTATTGCGTAAAGCCACCAGCTAATACGCATCGACATCTTGACGTAGGTTTTTTCGTCATATTTAAATTCTATCATACTAATTTGCTCAATCTCCTTGATTACCTAACGAGTATATCACAAAACATCTATACAGTAAATAAATTTCTGTTGTGAAGTTAAACGTATATTACTACCCCACTTCCGCAAACTTAGGATGTGGGGTGAATTTTTATGCCCTTTTACCTTGTGGCAGTGGCATTACTTGCGCACACGAACAAGGCGAAAACAATATACTACAACGAGGGAAACTGTGTCTTGCAAGGTTATCGTAAACCGCGACAGCGGTAACTGTTCGAGATTGGATATAAATAAATTGTTAAAGCTACTAGATGCGCAGGACGCCGAGGTAGTCAACGTGGACAGCACAACGGACTGGTCGGCAGAGGACGCCGACACGGTAGTAATATGCGGCGGAGACGGCACACTGCACAACGCTATCGAAAAGTATCCCAATAAACAACTCGTTTACGCGCCGTGCGGAACCCTCAACGAAACGTCTGCAACGGGAGACGCGTTGACTTCGGTAGGCAAGGTGAACGGCATGCTGTTCAGTTACGTTTGCGCAACGGGCAGCTTTACCGAAATCGGATACTCGGCAAAAACGCAAAGCAAAAAACGCCTCAAAAGCGTGGCATATTTGCCACTTGTGTTGAAGTTTTACAAAAGTCACCAAATTCACGCCAAGTTGGATATTGACGAGCGCAGTTTCGAGGACGACTATACTTTGCTCATGATACTCAAAAGCCACCGCTGCTTTGGATTTAATTTCAACAAAGCATACAAGCAACACAACGGCTTGTATTTACTTGCAATCAAGTCCGCAGGCATTGACAACCTTGCAAACCGCGCAAAAATGTTTTTTCCCTTTTTCAAAGTATTCTTTACGGGAGCAAATCCGGGAATAAACAAAAACTGGATGCTGTTACCTTTTACTCATTTGACTATAACTCTTGAACAACCGCAAGCCTTTTGTGTGGATGGCGAATTGCGCCATATGGAAGGTGTTTTGCAAGTAAACGAACAACCGCTAACTAAACCTATCCCAATAGTTAAAGCAAACAAACGTCCATGCAAATATAAGTAAACCCCTATATGTTCATGTCTTGTGAAACTGCCCCTTGACAAAATTGTCAGTCTATAATAATATTCAAGCATGAATAAATTCAGATTTAATATTAAACTATTCGTATTACTTTGTGTTGTATTACTTACCGTTGCGCTGACATGTTGCAGCTGCGTTAATAACACCCCTCCTGACGAAGAATCGCCGACCGAAGACCCACCACTATGGGCGAGCAACTTCAATTTGCCAAACGCCGAAGAAGCGCTCAACAAATTGGTTGACATCTACGGCGGCGCGGACAAGGTCTTTTTGCTGATGAACAACAACATCGCGCGCATGCCCTGTCCGCAAGGGGAAGTGATAACCATCAACGCGACTTTCGAGGTGGGCGAATACGCCAAACTCATCATTGACGACAGCATAGCGGAATTTAACGAAATTTTTGCAGTTATCAACCCCAATTATAAATTTGCAACAAATTACACCCCAAGTGACGATGACTTTGCCAATAAATATTCCGTAAGATTGTCCGCATCGGACAACCTTGCAGTTACCGAAACAAGCCAGGTTTTCGGAGTGGCGCACGTCGGCTACTACAATAATTACACGGAACTGGGCGACTTCGGCATAACCATCAAAAGCGAAGTGTTTAACAACGGCAGTTATCTTATGACTACCTTTAAGCACGAGTTGATGCACTTGTTAGGCGCGGGAGACGCGTACAAAAACAGCTCCGCCACCAAGGATACCGTTATGCAAAACTATACGGTAAACGGCTACCACAGCTTGTCGCAAACGGACGTGGCTTTCCTTGATGCGCTGTATCGCAATCCCGAATTTAACGGCGATGAGAAAATACCGCAATACATAACCACCTACGAAACTAATTCGTTACACACCAAGGCAAAGCTTACCGCTAAGGTTTACACCAAGCTTGTAACCGACTTAAATCCTACTACAGTTAAAAACGAAGCAAGCGCACTAGGCTACAAAAACCTGACGGATTTCTTTAATACGGTAAGCAACGGGATAAAGCCCGACGTCACTTTCGGCAAATCTAATATTTCTTTTAAAGAAATTGAGTTTATCGAAGCTCCTGCCACCACCTACTACGGTAGCATAGACGCGCAAAATAAAAAGTACACTCACGGTCAGCAAAAGGGATTGATGGGTAATGCTCAAACAATAAACTGCATCGATTACGGCAACGGCATTTGGTACGCCGCTCCCAATGGCAACCAGTATATGCTGATGATACAGATGGGTAGCTATGTTTTGTCATTCAAGTTGGGCGGAAGCTTTACCAACTTCGCCGACTTATCCCTTACATTGTGGCACGTATCCGCTTAGATACTACATTACTATATCGAACCACGCAGTAATATGTAAAAAATTCAACACATGGGGAGAAAAATATGTCTAAGAAAAGAAAGATAACCATTACCTGTATATCCGCGGTGCTTTTAGTTATACTGTGCGTCGTAGGCGTGTTGGCAATAGTTGCAAACAGTCAAAACGACAAAAGCCAACCGACAAAAGAGCTGTCGCAATGGATGAGCATGATAAAAGACGAAACGCTCCTAAAAACCGTTGTTATACCGGGCGCGCACGATGCTGGAACCAAGGGTCTGCCCTACCTTGCGGAAACACAGGACAGGAACACAGCCGATATGCTGGCGTGCGGAATACGCTACCTTGACCTACGCGTATCCAAAAAGAACGGCGAACTGAAGATTTACCATGGCCCCTTTAAAGGCGTAACGTTGGATAGCGTAATTGAAGATATTGCCAAATTTATTCAAGCATATCCCACCGAAGCGCTTATACTGGACTTTCAGCACTTTGACGGCGACGCGGAACAAGATACACAAGCAAAGGTTACAGCCGCCTTACCTGTTGTAAAAGCACAAGGCGACTTTGTGGAATTCGTAGATAACCTGACGTTGGGTGAAATTCGTGGCAAGTGCCTGATTCTTTGGGGTAGGGACTCTGCCGACGACGAAACTTTCCTACGCCGAAACAATGATGCGGGAACTGTTGAACAAAGCGCGTTACAGTCATACTACGAAAGCAGCCTTAACAAAAAAAGCTCCACCGCTTACATAAAAACCGCATTACCCCACTACATAGATATGTACAAGCAAGGCGGCAAGGGACTATTTGTATTGCAGGGACAACTGACGGACGGACTGTTTGTTTTCGGACCGCATTACCGCGAGGCAACGCACAACAAAAACATGAACGCATACGTCAAAAACTTGAAAGACAGCGCCGACCTGGATATTATCAACATCATCATGCGCGACTTTGTTTCGCCCCACAAAAATTGCCTTGCACTGCAACTGAACTTAACAAAAGGCAACGTGAAAACCGAAAGCATCAACGCCTTCCAACAAATGCTTGACGACAACCTTCAAAAATAAGTGCGTAGGTAAAATTAGTGCAGAATAATTCAATCTCTCAGAAAAACAAATAAACTATACTAAAACAAACCGCTGTGTGTTATCACAGCGGTTTTACATTTGTAAATTTAATTTTGCTATTAACAAAAAAGTTGTATTTTACTTGATTGACAGGTCAAATCCGCACTTGGGGCATAAATTGGTTTCAGCTTCGAACTCTTCATCTTACGCCAAAGCCTGCTCATTGTGCTCGCGCCCCTAACCCCGCGCAATCTCGTCCGAATCTTCAAGGTACTTTTTCGCATCACTTAAAGCTATTACTTTTTCAATATGCCTATTTCAAGAAATGATAAAATTATATTCTGTTATAGATAGATAGCAATTATAGTTTTACTTTTTGTATAAAATGCTTTAGCCTACTTTATTTTTGAAACTCAATTATTTTTTTGGTGATTTCTCTCATATATTCATTCAAATATTGTCTAAACTGGAGTTGCGAAACTCCTATTGCCGGATGCACCATGATTCTTAATGTGTATAACGCATTTTCATCTTTATCATATCCCTCTTCAGGAAGGAAGATATGATGTTGCTCTAGCTCAAAGTGTTGATCCACTGAAGTTGGGAATGTAGAAAGCAACTCACACAGCTTATCAAATTGTTCACATTCAAATCGTATATCGACATCAAAGAAGTTACCAGGCTGATAATTTAGTCCTTCTATCGTATCTCTCCATGAAAAGTTGTCGGAAAAATACTTCAAACTTTCAACGCTAGCATTTTTTGCGTTTAGAATTGTTACAAAAGTCAATTGTTTAAAAGCATCTAATAGTGCATTAAATGCCTCACTTTTTATTTCTTCGGTACATTTTCTTGGATCGTCCTTAAAGATAGTATTAAAATATCCTTTTTTTCTACTCATTCCTGTCCTAAATTCTGGAATATAACTAACGTAATAGTCTCTGTGATCTACATCAAAGTTATCACTATATTCGTTATAGTCATAAATCTTTAAGTCCATATTACAATAAAATCCGCCAATGTAATCTGTACACACTTTTCTTACTTTTTCAGGCAACTCAAAATTTTCTTTCGATGTGCTTTGTGGCAGTAAATAATCTATATAAAGTGTAAATTGCGTGTATTTATCGTCAAAGTAAACTGCGCGAACTCTTATATAATGCCCCTTTGGCAATTTAAGCATGTTTATTGCATCCAATCGGTCTGAAATGTATTTAAGATAATGATCATAATTTGTCCCAATGCGAAGAGCAAAATAAAATCCATTCCCTTTATAGCTAGCATGCCAAAAATCTGAATCTATCATACTTATCTGCCAATCAAGCTGTTTGGCAGATTTGGGAAAAAATCTATTGACAAGCGACCAATTCTCTGGTACTAGTAACTGGCGTTCCAATGCTCGATAATCCCAAAAAGTTGTTATTATTTTTTTGTTTCTTTCTATTCCTTCAAGCGTTTCTACTACGGTTGACGATGGGTAAGTCGTGCAAACGAGAATATATCCATCGGCATTATGTAATGCGCACGAGTTTTCTATGACTCCCAAATCCGCAGTACCAACTGCTTTTCCTGAATGTGCGTTATGCTTACACTGTACTAGCCATCTACGGCTAAATCCTTTAAAATTACTCTGACATCGTTCTATACATAGCAAATCCTTACCCCCATCAGGTCCCTTACCACTCCAATAAACTTCTAAACCTTTATTATTTAATAATTCTCTTACTAAAAGTTCAAAATCATCGCCTCTTTCATCTAATTCTTTGAAATCTATCATATAATACCTCGAACTATTAAATTTTCTTTTGTTTCGTTTTGACACTAAGTTTTTAATATATTTACACATTTTTTTAGTCTCCTAAAATTCCCCTAAGTGCCTTGATTAAACAAATAATTTATCGATTACCATTGCAAGCAACAACTATACAATTTAGTTGTTTTGTCGGCGTGTGAGCAAAACAACTGTTTCTACCTGATCGGTATTTGGAAACATGTCGTAAGGTTGGATGTAGGTGGGGGTGTATTGTTGGGTGAGCAGGGCGAGGTCGCGGGCAAGGGTTGCCGAGTCGCAGGAAATGTACACCAGATTGTCGATATTTGCCTGAATCAAGGTGTTGCAAATTGTTTCGCCCAGTCCCTTTCGCGGTGGGTCAACAACCAACGTTAACCTTTTGCCGGAGTTAGCCTGCACTATCCTGGGGAGTTCCACCGTTACGTCACCACAAATATTTGTTACGCGCGGCGTGTTGTTGAGCTGCACCATTTCGTTTGCGTCCTGTACTGCCGACGGCTCTATTTCTATCGCGTAGGTATCGTACTTGTCGCTTGCAAGGATATTGGTGAGTATCCCCACTCCTGAAAAGCAATCCACCAAAACGTCCGTATTCGATACGTCCAGCAGTTCGCGTACTTTGCCGTATATTACGTCCTTGACGCCGTCGTTAACCTGAAAAAAGCTAGTTGGGCGCAGACGAAATTTTACCCCCAAGTGCTCACCTTCGATATACTGCAGACCGCAAACGTGCACCGTTTGCTTGCCAAGTATTACGTTGTTATGTTGAGTGTTGACATTGACAAACAGTCCGAACTTGTCGAAGCGCTTGCTTAGCTCCTTAGCCAGAGGCTGTAAATCGCGCCTATATTCGCCGTTGGACACCACGGTTGCCAGTAGCTGTCCATCCACGAAACGCGCCACCAAATGGCGCACTTCGCCCTGAAACGTCCGTTCGTTGTAAGGAATAACTCCTACGCTGTTGCAGTAGTTACGGAATATCTCAACAAGCGTTGTCGCCCACTCGCCGCCAAGCGCGCAATCGTCCACGTTAACAACGCTGTGCGAGTTGCGGCGGTACATACCGATAGTTACGTTTCCGCGTTTGCCAGATACGGGTAAACTAAGCTTGTTGCGGTAGTTTGTTATTTTGCTTGAGCCAACGCAGGGCAAAACGTTGCAATCCAACTTGGCAATCTTCAATAGGTTAGTTACAACCTTGTTGCGCTTGAACAGCAGCTGCTCGCTGTAACACATGTGGGCAAGCGTACATCCGCCGCAGTTGCCGAAGTGAGAGCAACAAGGCGTAACCCTGTTAGCGGAACGTTGCACCAGTTCCACCACGTCGCCGTACGCAACGTTACCCTTGACGTAATTTATCCTGACGCGCGCAACTTCCCCCACAAGCATATGGGGTACAAAAACGGTATAACAATCTACCACGCCAACCGTTTCGGAGTTGGCGTAGCTAGTTGCGGTGTATGTAATTACGTCGTTGATTTTCAGCATACAAAAAATTATTATAAATATTTCATTTCTTATAAATGTTGAAGGGGTTAGAAACGAGCAAGACGAGGCGCGCGAGGAAAACTTGAAGGAGTGTACTAATCGTACATGACTGAAAGTTGCCACAACGCAACAAAGTATTGCGAAGCTTATACGCCCTTCAACAACAACACCGTGAATGTACTGCCCTCGCCAAGCTTACTTTCGACAAATACCGTGCCGTCAAGCAGTTCGACGATTTTCTTGACGATGCTTAGTCCCAAGCCGTTACCCGGTGTGGTGTGCGACTTGTCGCCTTGGAAAAACTTATTGAAGATATTTGCCTTAGTTTCCTCGTCCATTCCGCAGCCTGTATCTTGCACTTCTATCACCGCATTAAGCCCCAAAGAACGGCACTTGACGGTGATTTTGCCCCCCATATCGGTAAACTTAACTGCATTGGAAAGCAAATTGACAATAACCTGACTTAGCAGCTTGTAGTTGCTGTTGAGCGTAATTGGTTCCAACTCCACGTCCAGTTCGACGCCCTTGTTTTCGCACTGCTGTTGAAACATAAGAACGCATTGGCGTATTTGCTCATCCAGCAGATACCGCTCCTTGGTAATTTCCTGACTGTCCAATCGGTTTAGCAGCAGCACGCTTTCGGACAGTTCCACAAGTCGGTTGGATTCGTCTATGATTACGTCGAGAAATTCGTTGCGCTGTTCGTTGGTTAAGCTTGGGTCCTTCAAGAGCTTGGCAAATCCGGATATTGATACTATGGGCGTCTTGAACTCGTGCGAAAAATCCGATACAAAACTTTCGCGCAGCGTTTCGACGCTGTCCAAACGTGATACCATGTAGTTGAAATTCTTGGCTATGCCAAGGTTGCTAAACACTTTACTGTCCTTAATGCGTATGGAAAAATCCCCTTCCGCAACTTTTTGCAGTGCGTCGAGGTAAGGTCTGGACGCCCTTACGATAATTGCCGAATAGGCGAATGATAACGCCATACCCAACAGGATACTTATTGCAAGCATTATTGCACCGAATAAGATTATATTGTCTTCGGCAATACCTGTTTCCCGCGCAATAAGGGAGGACAGTCCAAGCGTTATAACCATGGTTAACGTCAGCAATACGAAAAGACATAGCACTACAATCCAGGTTATTCGGTTAAAAATATTTCTTTTTCGTTTACTCATCGTGTCTCACCGCCTTGTAACCTAGTCCGCGCGCCGTAACAATCTCGAAGTCGGGCGTATCGGCAAAACGTGTGCGCAATCGGTTGATGTGAACGTTTACCGTATGCTCGTCGCTTTCGGCGTCCATGCCCCATATTTCATCCATAAGTTGTAGCCGCGTAAATACGACGTTGGGGTAACTTAACAACTTGAACAGTAGCAAAAATTCCTTTTGCGGAAGTTGCTCACTAAACGTCGGCGTTGTGACCGTGTAGGAATTGTAATCCAGCGTAACGTTGCCTACGGTAAGCTTGTTTTCCGTAACAATCTTGCTTCGCCTCAGCAGCGCCTTGATACGCAAAAGCAACACGTCGAAATCGAAGGGCTTGGTAAGATAGTCGTCAATGCCCACCAAAAAGCCCTGCTTGATATCCACCACGTTTTGCTTGGCGGAAAGTATCAATATGGGTAGTTGGCTTCCGTTGTCGCGTAACGTCTTGGTAAGCTCGAAACCGTCCATCTTCGGCATCATTACGTCCAGCACCATTAAGTCCACGTGATTGTGATCCATCACTTCCAGTGCCTGCTCGCCGTTTGTAGCCTCGTAGGTGTTGTAGCCGTGGTTTTTGAGTATGGTTGTAAGTAGTTTCCGCGTGTTTTTGTCGTCTTCTACTACCAAAATATCAAACATATATGTCTCCGTTAAATGAAATTGCTGTAAATGGGAATTTAATATATAATAACATAAATAAAAAACTAAAACAAGGTTTTTGGTTTACCTAGACAAACTACGCCAAAAAATCCTTGATTTTTTCACTGTTATAGTATAAAATATTTAACAAGAGTGAAGTGTTAACAACACGCGTTCGGTAGATTATTTTAAGTATAAAAGCGTACAATAATATAAGGTACTAATGAAGAATGCACGGCAAAAAACGGTAAATAACTATGAGTAAAAAAGACAACAATGAAATAAAAAAGAATCAACCCGTGTGGAAACGCACGTCTAGATTTTTGAAACTGTTTTTCAAAAAACCACAGATAGTCAGCCTTTCGGGAGCGTTGCCCAACAAAGCTATTTACGTGGCTAACCATGCGGCTATGTTTGGTCCGGTAATGTACAACTTGTACTTGCCTGCAACCGTTGCGCCCTGGGGTGCATATCCCATGACGGAAAATTACAAATCGCGCTACAATTACCTGCGCAACGTCTATTTCATACAAAAGAGACACAAGTCCAAGTTCGCAGCAACTATACTTGCAAGTTTCGAAGCGGCGTTATCCATCTACTTTTACAGGGGACTACGGGTAATACCAAGCTACAACGACAACCGTTTCATCAAGACTATCCGCCAAAGCATAGAAATGATTAAAAACAACATTGGCGTACTAATATTCCCCGAAGACTCCGATAAAGGATACCACGAAGTGTTGACGGAATTCCACGCAGGGTTTGTGGAACTGGCAAAGTACTACTGGCACAAATTCCGCGATAACCTTCCCATCTACCCTGTTTATTACCACGCAAAGAAAAGAAAGATAGTTATCGGCAACCCTAGCAAGATAACCGACTACTTGGATAAAGGCATGAGCCGTCAGGAAATAGCTGCGGACTTTTGCCGTCAGGTAAACAATTTATTTTTGCACCACATTAAAGATTAGTATTAAAAAAAGCACCCCAGTGGTTGAAATCAACCTTTTGGGGTGCGTTTTTTGATTTGTTATTATATTTAGTATAGTTGAGGTGCTAGAAGCGAGATAGGCGAGGCTCACACCAAACTCAACAAAAAAACTGCATACCGAAATAACGTTAAACAACCGCTAGGCAAAGGCTCGGGTGTTCCGACCAAAACAATCTGCAACAAATTATCATTCACGAACATAATCTCTTGCAGAGTTGAGGGGTTAGAAGCGAGATAGGCGAGGCGTGCGAGTATTTTGCGAAGGAGTGTACTAAGCGTACATGACTGAGCAAAAACGGAGCAGAACAAAGCATATCGATGCTTATAAGCCCTCAACTCAATTCGAACATGCCTGTGTAAAGTTGGTAGTACTTGCCCTTTTGCGCAATGAGGTCGTCGTGGTTGCCACGTTCGATAATTACGCCGTGCTCCAGCACCATTATCGCGTCGCTGTTGCGAACGGTACTGAGACGGTGCGCAATGACAAACGTCGTGCGCCCTTCCATCAACGCGTCCATACCCTTTTCGATGAGCCACTCGGTACGGGTATCGATACTGCTTGTGGCTTCGTCCAATATAAGTACGGGTGGGTCGGCAACCGCAGCGCGCGCTATTGCCAGTAGCTGTCGCTGTCCTTGCGAAAGATTTTCGCCGTCGCGGGTGAGCAAAGTGTTGTAACCATCGGGCAAGTGCATGATGAACTGGTGCGCGTTAGCCGACTTGGCGGCGGCAATACACTCCTCGTCCGTCGCGTCCAATCTGCCGTAACGGATGTTATCCATAACAGTACCCGTAAACAGGTGCGTATCCTGCAATACCATGGCAAGAGAACGACGTAGGTCGGCTTTTTTTATTTTGTTAATATTTATCCCGTCGTAGCGTATCTTGCCGTCGGGAACGTCGTAGAAACGGTTGATGAGGTTGGTTATTGTTGTCTTGCCTGCGCCGGTTGAACCGACGAAAGCAATCTTTTGTCCCGGATGAGCATACAGCGAAACTTCGTGTAATACCGTCTTGTTTTCCTCGTAGCCGAAGGTTACGTTTTCAAACCGCACGTCGCCCTTAAGTTCGGTGTAGGTAATTGTACCGTCCTCGTGCGGATGTTTCCACGCCCAGCGTCCCGTGCGGGTATCGCTCTCGGTAATGTTGCCGTCACTATCGATATTGGCATATACAAGAGTAACCTTACCGTCGTCCACTTCCACCGGTGTATCCATAAGCGCAAATACGCGTTCGCCACCGGCAACCGCCATAAACAGAAGATTGATCTGTTGAGCAATTTGCATAATGGGGTTAGTAACATTGCGAATATACAGCAAAAATGCCGCGATTATACCGACGTATTCCAATGGGTCTGTCTTGGTTGTGCTGACCGCTATCACCGCGCCCACTATTGCAATACCTGCATAGAAGAAATGGGACATGTTACCCATAATGGGTCCCATTACATTAGCATAGCTGTTGGCGCGTGCGGAAACTTCCTGCCAGTGCGTATTGATTGAGTCGAATTCGGCAATTGCCTTATCTTCGTGATTGAACGCCTTGACGACCTTTTGCCCTTCCGTCATTTCCTCGATGTAACCGTTGAGCTTACCCACCGCCGCCTGTTGCGCCACGAAGTTTTTCTTGGAGCGTCCGCCCAAAAACTTGACGATGATAAACATTACGATGAGCATGCCCAGCATAACGAGAGTCAGCTCCCAGTTCAGTATAAACATCATCGTAAACACGCCGATGATTGTAAACGTGCTACTGATAAACTGCGGAATACAACGCGCTATAAATTCGTTCATCAAGTCGATATCGTTGGTGTAACGGGTCATGAGTTCGCCGTGGGTAGTCGTATCGAATACCTTGATGGGCAACTGCTGCATATGCGCGAACAGGTCGTCACGCAACTTTTTCATAGTGGAGGTAGAAATAACAATCATCAAACGGTTAAGCAGATAATTGGTTGCCAAAGCGATGAGGTAAATAGTAGCAATCAAGCCCACCATTATACCCAGATACGCCATCTTGTCGCTTGCCACACCGCTAAGCGCGTACTTGTCGATGAACGACAGTCCCGTCAGCGTAACGTCGCTATTCGGCGAAGCGGCAAGTCCCGTCAACAGCGGAGCCAACAACGCGGTCGCTCCAACATTGGCGAAAGCTTGCGCAATGATACACAGTATCACTACCACCATACGACCCTTGTAGGGTTTCAAGTAACCGAGCAAGCGGAATATCGTACCCTTGAGGTTTTTCGGTTTTTGCGCCCCAATATGTTTATCTCTTGGCATTACGCTTCACCTCCTTCTTCCGCATTACCCTTTTGTTGAGAGTTATATACTTCCTGATAAATGGAGTTGGTTTTGAGTAGTTGTTCGTGGGTGCCTACGGCGTTAATCTTGCCATTGTCAAGCACCACTATCTTGTCGCAGCTTTCCACCGAAGAAATACGCTGCGCGATAATAATTGTAGTCATCTCCTTGCTGAGCTCTTTAAGCCCCTTGCGGATTTGCGCGTCGGTTGCGGTATCTACTGCGCTTGTGGAGTCGTCCAAAATCATTATTTTCGGTTTTTTAAGTAGCGCCCTTGCAATACACAAACGTTGTTTTTGTCCGCCGGAAACGTTTACGCCGCCTTGACCGAGGTCAGTTTCGTAACCGTTGGGGAATGACGTTATGAAATCGTGCGCGCAAGCAGCCTTACAAGCCGCCTCAATCTCCTCCTGGGTTGCATTTTCGTTGCCCCACAGTAAGTTATCGCGGATTGTTCCACTGAATAAAACGTTCTTTTGCAATACCATCGATACGCCTTCGCGCAGATTGAAAAGCGAGTACTCTCTTACGTCGGTACCGTCCACCAATACCTGCCCGTCATATACGTCGTAAAAGCGCGGAATAAGTTGAACCAAGCTTGTCTTGCCTGTACCCGTTCCGCCGATTATGCCTACCGTTTCGCCCGAACTTATATGTAGGTCGATGTTTTCAAGCGTTAGGTTGTCGCCATTACCCGAGTATGAGAAATCGACGTTGATGAAGTCGATAGAACCACTGCCTACAACCTTGTCGTTACTGCCGTCCTTGATGTCGGATTCCGTTTCCAACACTTCGTAGATACGGTCGATGGATGCCTTGCTCATTACAAGCTGAACGGCAATGAAACATATCATCATTACCGACATGAGTATCTGGGTGCTATAATTGAGCATTGCGGACAACGTGCCGGAGCCCATTCCGTTGTTAACCATGTCCGAACCGCCAACGATAAGCAACGCTATTATCGTGCCGTACATTATGCACATGGTAAGCGGGTTCATGAGGATCATTATTTTTTCCGCCTTGAGGTGCGACTGGCGCACTTCTTCTGTCGCCTGACGGTACTTTTGCTCCTCGTAGTCTTCACGAACGAACGCCTTGACAACGCGAATTGCAACAAGGTCCTCCTGTACGCTTGCGTTCATGGCGTCGTACTTTTTAAGCATTATCCTGAACATCGGGAACACCTTGAGTGCAAGCAGTCCCATAACCACGCCAAGCGCCGGTATTGCCACAAGGAAAACCCACGCCATATCCGGTTGATTGATAAACGCCATAATGGTTGCGAAAATAAGCATCGCCGGCGCGCGAACAACCGTACGGATTATCATCATATAGGACTGTTGCGCATTGTTGACGTCCGTTGTGGAACGCGTAACAAGACTTGCCGTGGAAAATTTGTCCACGTTAGCGAAGGAAAAGCTTTGTATCTTGTTGAACAGCGAACCGCGCACGTTTTTGGAAAAACCAGCGCCCGCCACCGCGCAAAGCCAACCTGCAAGCGCGCCGAAGGTCAACGACAACGCCGAACAGATAATCATCAGTATGCCGTAGGTGTAAACCGTGTTTAACAAAATCGGCTTAGTTATCGCAATGGGCGTCAATTCGCTACCCACAAGCTTGATGACTTGGCCGTTAGCAAAGTCCAAGTAGGTAAGCGACGCAGTTAGCCCATTGCCCGTTGCGTACAACTGCATGGTGTTCAATATGTTGGCTGTAAGCAACGGCAAAACAACTTCCAACGCCGTTTCCAGCATTACCAACACTATCGTAAAAATTGAGGGTACTTCGTACCCCTTTGCACCCTTTAAAAGTTTTCTAATCATAATATTTACATTATATACTATTTCTTTCTTTATGAAAACTGAATTTCTGCCGAATTAACCATATTTGACAAAAAAAGTCTCCCATTGCAGATGGGAGACATTTTTTATTTTTCGAAAAATACTACGTTTTTTTCACCCAGTATCCCCTGAAGCTCATATTCGATACCGGGACAACGGCGAACCTTAGTTTCCATCATGTAGGGAGTGCCTTCAATCTTGATCTTGACTGGAATGTTTCCTTCGTAAGTTTGCAAGATATCGCGCACCTTGCCGTATTTTTCATCGTCGCGCTCGTCCATCTTGAGCCAGAGAGTAACGTTGTGCGCGGGTTGTTCCTCGACTACTTCGCGAACCTTGTTTTCCGAATGGGGGTTGACGAGCTCGCGAACGTTTATCTTGTAAGTGTCGCGCGACTCGGATATCATGCCCTTGACAACTACAAAGGAATCCTCGGCAAACAGATTTTTGTATTTTTCGTACGTGGAGCCGTACAGACTGACTTCTATTGTGTCGTACTTGTCTTCCAAAACACCGAAAGCCATTCGCTGATTGTCACGCCCGACGGTTACGCGAATATCCCGCAAAATACCGCCTGTCGTTACCATACGCCTTTCCACAACGGGACGGATATATGTTCCCGATTCCTCGTCTTCATCGGAATCTTTCATTATTTCAGACGTGTCGAAGTCGAAGAAAAACCGCTTGGCTATTTCATCGTAGTCGTCCAGCGGAGACCCCGTCATATACACCCCAAGCACTTCGTTTTCGTAGCTGTACAGCACTTCTTTACTGAATTCCTTGACTTGCTGACGGTTAGTACGCGTTGTCGTCTTGATTTCAGGGACAAGGTCGAATATGGATATTTGTCCGGTAGCATGTTTCTTGCTGCTTTCGGTAACTTCGTTAAGTTCCTCGCCGTACCACTGCAACATATCGGCACGAGTACGGTCGAAACAGTCGAAAGCTCCACCCTTGATGAAGTTTTCCACCATGCGCTTGTTGATGAAGCTTAAACACCTCTCAAACAAGTCCGTCATATCCTTGAACTCGCCGTTAGCCTCGCGCTCGTCCACTATCTGCTTGACAATGCCAACGCCAATGTTGCGGATTCCGCCCAGTCCGAAACGGATTGCGCCGTTTTCCACGCGGAACTCGTCGCGACTCTTGTTGATATCGGGAGGCAGCACTTCTATTCCCTGCGACTTGGCATACGCCATGTACTTTTTTATTTGAGAAATATCGTTGATTCGGTTGTTGAGCAATGCGCAGATAAATTCAACCGGGTAGTATTTTTTGAGATATGCCGTCTGATAAGTTACGTACGCGTAGCAAGTTGCGTGAGATTTATTGAAGGCATACTGGGAAAAGTCGTCCAACTGCTTGTATATTTCCTGCGCTATATCTTCAGGTATGCCGTTTTGTACGCAGCCGGGGACGGTTTCACCGTTGGTCCAGGTTCCGCCGTGTACGAACAGCTCACCGAGGTCCTTCATCATTTGTGCTTTCTTTTTGCTCATGGCGTAACGTACGTTATCCGCCAAGGCTGTCGAGAAACCTGCAAGCTTTCGAACAAGCTGCATTACCTGCTCCTGATAGACGATACATCCGTTGGTTACCGCAAGGATGGATTCCATAGATGGGTGCAAATATTTGATCTTGGACTTATCGAACTTGCAATCGATATAGTTGCCGATGTACTGCATGGGTCCGGGACGGTACAGGCTGATACCTGCGATGATTTCTTCCAAGTGAGCCGGCTTCATCTTGCGCATAAGCTCGCACATACCGCCGCTTTCCAACTGGAATATACACATCGTATCGCCACTGCTGATAAGTTCGAATACTTTCGGGTCGTCGTAGTTGTCCTGTGAAAAATCTATCTTAACACCGTGGTCTTCGTAAACGTAGTCGCACGCCTTCTTGATGTCGGTCAGAGTGCGCAATCCCAAAAAGTCCATCTTGAGCAAACCAAGCTCTTCCACTTCCACCATGTTGTACTGCGTGGTTACGATACCGCCCTTGGCTAACGAACCGCCATTAGTTTGCAGTGGAACGTGATCAGCCACCTTTTCACGGCAGATAACAACGCCCGCCGCGTGCATGCCCGTTTGCCTTGGCGAACCTTCAAGCCGCATGGCAATATCTATTAACTTGTGCGTACTTGGATCGTTGTAGGCGGCGACTAGTTCGTCGGAAACGTACCTGTCCGCTTCCTTTTTGTATTCTTTTAACCCCAGTAGGTGTCTTAGCGTATATTTGAAGTTGTCGGGAACCATCTTAGCAAGACGGTTGGACTCGGCAATGGGTACGCGCAACACGCGCGCGACGTCGCGGATGGCGTTTTTGGCTGCCATGGTGCCGAAGGTTACAATCTGACAAACGTTGTCGTTGCCGTACTTTTCGTGGACGTAGTCGATAACCTCACCGCGCCTGTCCATGCAAAAGTCCACGTCGAAGTCGGGCATGGATTTGCGCTCGGGGTTGAGGAAACGCTCGAACATGAGGTTATAACGGAAGGGTTCCACTTCGGTTATGCCGATAAGGTATGCTATTACGCTACCTGCTCCGCTACCGCGACCGGGACCGACAGGGATACCGTTTGTCTTGGCGTAGTTGATGAAATCCCAAACGATAAGGTAGTAATCCACAAATCCCATATCGCAGATAACCTTGTATTCGTAGTCGATTCGGTCGGTAATTTCCTTACTTGGGTTGGGATATTTCTTTTTGAGACCTTCATCCACCAAAAAGCGCAAATACTCGGGTGAGGACATTCCGTTGGGCGCAGTGTACAAAGGTAATAGCTTTTCCTTGCCGAAATCGACGTTGCACTTGTCGGCAATTTCAAGGGTTGTTTCCATTGCGTCGGAAAGTTTGGGAAACAGCAGAGCCATTTCGTCGTAGCTCTTGAGATAAAACTCCTCGCCCTGAAACTTCATTCTGTCCGTGTCGTCAAGGTACTTGCCCATCTGAACGCACATCATGACGTCCTGAATTTCGGCATCCTCGCGGTTAAGATAGTGAACGTCGTTGGTTACGACAATCTTTATGTTAAGTTTGCGCGCAAGCTCCACCAGTTGGGGCATAACGGCATCCTCATCCTCGATACCGTGGCGCTGAATTTCAATGTAGTAATCCTCACCGAATAAATCCTTGTATTGTTTAGCCAGTTCTTCCGCTTCTTCGGGACGGTCTGCCATGAGCAGTCTGGGCAGTTGTCCCGCAATACAGGCGGAAAGACATATAAGACCTTCGGAATACTGCTTGAGCGTTTCGAAGTCAATACGCGGTTTGTAGTAAAATCCCTCTACGAACGCTATGGAATTGAGCTTGCACAGGTTGTAGTAACCGGTGTTGTTCTTGGCTAGCAGCACCAAGTGAAAGTACTCCTTGTTGTCGAAGCCAACGCTGTGCAAATCTTCGCACATATAAAATTCACATCCGATAATGGGCTTGACACCGGTACCGCGCGCCGCTTTCAAAAATTTCCATGCGCAGTACATGTTGCCGTGGTCGGTGACGGCTACGGCGGGCATGTTAAGCTCCTTACATTTAGCGAGCAAGTCGTCTATACGCGTTGCCCCGTCAAGCAGACTGTATTCGGTATGTAGATGTAGGTGTACAAATTGTTTCATTGTGACTTCCTTTGTGGATATGTGACTAAATTGTGGATAAATTGTCCACTTGGGGTGTATTTTTGGGCTTTTTGGGATGTTTATTCCACTTTTTGAGCGTATTTGCGGTGTCAACTGGGTTGAATTTTTTGTGCAAGCTCGATTAGTTTGGTGAATCGGTGATTGGCTCCACTCTTGGAAATACCAAGCATTTCAGCCATTTCATCAAGGTTTGAGTCGGGATGTCTTAGCCTAAGATTTGCTATGTCCTTTAACGTATCGGGCAATGCGTCGAACAGCCCTTTTTGCTTGATAAGATTGATTGCGTCTATCTGTTTGACAGCTGCTGCGACGGCTTTTTCTATGTTGGCAATGGTACAGTTCCGCTGTCTGTTGGCGTCGTTGCGTATGCTACGCGCAGCAATGACGTTTTCCAACTTGAGCTTGGCGGACATGGCGTTGACGTAAACCAAAAAGTCCGCAACGCTTTCGCTATCCTTGAGGTATAGCACGATGTGATTTTTGCGTTGCATTACGCGCAGTTTCAGTTCACTAAATTCCTTAATTACACTATCGGCGAATTCGTTATCCGTCAAACGCAACTCAAGGTGATACTTGGCTTTGTCAACGGAAACGTTTTGCAAATCATCGTCTTGCGGTATAACGACCGAACCGCCCGCAACAAATAATCCTTGCATGAAGGCGCGGCGACAGCAGGGCTTTTCGGGGAAAATATACCCCATTTCGCCAAAAACCATCGCTCCATCTCTATCCTTTGTTACAAGAGATAACTTTTCGCCCAGCGACTTGTCAAATACACAAGCATAAAGAGGCGCGCCCTTTTTGTTTACGCCGTCCTCTACAAGTTGCGACGGAACACCTAATTCACTGCTTGCAAGCGCTTGGCATATTGCCAAAAAATCATGATTGTCACTGCCTATTGTGAAGGAAAATCCACCTGAGCCAAGCGTCAACGAACCTGTGCTCTTTAGCACCGCAGTCAAAAAGGAGGTGGCGCAGCACCCCTTTAAATTTCTGACGGATTTGAGTATTTCGTTTTTGACGCTCTGAGAAAATGTCATGTCATATCGGGTATTGTGTGCAAAACGGCTTCACTGCGCTTTGCACATGGATTGTTTATCATTTGTAGCAGTCAACCGCTAGGTGCAGATTGTTTTGCTACCCAACACCCTCATTCCTCCTGTTGCGGTATGCAAAAGTTGATGAATATTGTTTTGTCGTGGAACACACTCGTTCCTTCCATTGCGGTTATAATAGATTGTTTCGGTCTGCCGTATGAAATAAGTTTTGTTTATTTTAAATCTTGCTCGTTGAAGTTCACAAGACAGATTTCACGTTTCGCCACCACGCCGAAACGTTCCCATAGAGTACGCTCCACATGTTGCATAACTAAGTATATATCTTTTGAACTGGCTTTGTCAACGTTTAGGATAAAGCCGGCGTGTTTGTCCGACACACGCGCACCACCGATCCCGTACCCCTTCAACCCTGCCTGATCGGTAAGTCGCGATATACTGACGCTGTCATGATAAAGCATGCACCCTGCCGACCGAAAGTTGAGCGGTTGCGTTTGTGCCTTGGTAGTACGCATCTGTTGGGAAGTTTGTTTTACCTGTTGCTCCGTTGACCGCTTAAGCTTTAGCCGAACTTTCAAGATTGTGTAATCGGGCTGTTGCTTGAATAGGCTGTTGCGCTTAGACAGTTTACACTGCTTGGCGGACAGTCTCCTTACCCTGCCGTTGTGCAACACCGTTACCCATTGCAAAATCTGTTTCATATCCTGCCCAAAGCAGCCAGCATTAGTAACCGTTGCACCGCCTATACTTGCCGGCAAACAGGACAAAAATTCGCCACCGCTAAGTCCGCGCTTTTCCGTTTCCTTGTACACTTTCAGCGTGGAAGCGCCCATTGTTGCGCAAATTTTTACCCCATGGACGCAAATTGTAGATATTTTGGTAGTTACCACCACCACTCCGTGGTAATAGTTGTCCGAGGCGAGCACGTTGCTTCCCTTACCTAAGACGTAATGTTCCACCTTCAACCTTGTAAACAACCGAATACACTTGACAAATTTACGGACAGTGTCGGGGTAAATTGTAACCTTGATTTTACCCCCTGCGCCCAAAGTTGTCAACTCGTCAAAGCGCTTGTTTAGGTGGGTTTCCACCATATATTTTTTCATTTTTGCAAGTACTGTCTTAAAGGTCTGTTCGTTCATATTTATGACAATTCCTTCAATGCACTTTCGAACTACATTCCCAGTGTCGAAATCGCCGCATCCCTTTGACGTGCAATAGCGTCGGCGTCACCGAATACGTTTGGAACGTACGCCGTACTTAGCAGTTGCTCGCACTGCGCGTATCTGTCCGAAGTGTAAAACGTTGTATTAAGCACCGAAAACAGTGACAGGTTGACAAGCGTTGATTGCGTCGTCTCGGACAACAGATAGCTTACGTATTCGGTACATGCGTCAGACTTGTCGCCTGCATTATTAGATACGCCAACATACTGTACTAAGTCCGTGTAGCCACCTAGGGGTGCAAAACCAAGCTGTTCGATCTTGCCGTTACTTTCCTTTTGCGACAGACGATACATATCCCGTTGCGTTCCCAATAGCGTAACTGCCGTGCGGTTAGCGACAAACTGTTCGTACGCCTGATATTGCGTTGTATCTTGACTTATACTGCTTGCCTTGCCGTGGCCGCCCGACATAGCCAGCGCCGACAATGGACTGTTATACTGAGTAAAACCGCACACCATGGGTTGTAATTCGACGGTATTCTTCCCCACCTTGCGCGTGAACGTATGTGTAAGCGCATTTTGCAACAGTTGCTCTGCAGGCAGTTGTTCAACGCGGGCAAACAGGCAATACACACCTGCATACAGTGGCATAGCGTATTGCTTGCTGTCCAATTGCGCGGACAATAGGAAGTTGTCCCTTACAAAACCCATACTTTGAGAAATAGGTGCAAGTTGCTCCTGCACCATGCTACCTGCTCCGCGCGAAAAACAAATCATATCGAAAGCTTCGCCGTTATCGAGCTTTGCTTGCAGCTGCTCCACTGTGAGACTTGTTACATGTACGAATAAGCCCGTATGGGATTGCTCGAACTTGGAGGCCTTGTTTATCAGCCATGCTTCACGGCTACCTATACCGCCTTCGAAAGTTTCCACGTTCCACAGTTCCAATACGCCCTTGTACCCGGTCGGCGCTTGCTGTTGCGGTTTTACGGGAAGCGCAGGCAACGCCCATACAAGTATCGCAACGCACGCCAACGTCACAATCGCAAGGGGTAAAAACTTTATTTTGATGCGTTTTTTCACCCCACTGTCGCTATTTTTCCGTTTGTCCGTTTGATTGTCTTTACGCGGTTTTACTACTTTCCACTTGCTCATTGCTACTTCTCCTTACGCATTGCTAATTTATACACTGCAATACTATCTTTAACAGTACATTGTATGAAACGCAGCATTGTAAAATATCCGATACGGTAAGCGTAAGTTAAACTAATTTGTCTATGTTTGTAGAGCACGCACAAGACCACACAATTGAGTATTTACAAACATGTCTTTTTCCTTTATAATAAAAAGAAAGGAGAAAACCATGAAACTGAACTACAAACGCACGATCCTTGTCGGATTCGCTTTCTTTTTGATAAGCGCGTTCTGGCAAGCGTACGACACTCTTGTTCCCCTCATGCTCACCAACAGGTTCGGTCTGGATCAAACCTGGTCGGGCGTAATCATGTCGTTGGACAACATACTGGCTCTGTTTATGTTACCGCTATTCGGAGCGCTCTCCGACAAAAAGGACACACGCTTCGGTAAGCGTACGCCATTCATCGTTATCGGCGCAGTAGCAGCCATATTGTGCTTTGTAGGATTGACCTTTGCTGACAACGCGCAACTTAACAGAGTGATGGAAAGCGGAACGGAAACCTACTGGACGGAAAATTACGAGGTGGAAAACCGCGAGTACAACAGTATCACCAACAACGGCGTTGCGGAAAAATACACCGTTTGGGATTACACGGCGCTTGTAAAATACAACAAAACTTACACCCAACTGGACGAAACTCAAAAAGCCGAACTCAAAAGTTGGTACACTACCAAGCTTGACGCCGACACCAAGTACTATTACGACAAATCCAACAACAGTTACACGCTTGTCGAACAAGATACCGTATTACCCAAAGGAGCGCTGACGACCAACGCGTATTCGTCGCTCGTGTCAGATGCGCGGTCGCAATTTGCCAAGAGCGTGACGGCAGGAAACGCGTGGATACTGGCAATATTTATCATAGTGTTACTGATGGTACTTATATCCATGGCAACCTTCCGCTCGCCCGCGGTGGCGTTGATGCCGGACGTAACGGTAAAGCCACTGCGTAGCAAGGGTAACGCAATAATCAACCTGATGGGTACGGCAGGCGGAATACTGGTACTGCTACTGGGCATGATATTCGACACCAGCGCGGTGAAAAACCAAATGATGAGTTACACCTGGTTCGTCGTTGCCGTGTGCGGAATTATGCTTGCCGCATTGATTGTCTTCGTGCTGACCGTAAAGGAAAAGAAATGGAACGCCGAAATGCTATCCATGCAAGAAATACTGGACGCAGCGGAGTCCGAAAAGGAAAAATCCTCACCCCAAGCCACCACTGCAGCTAACGAAACAACAGCCACAACAGCCGACGAGGCTACACCTCCCAAAAAGGAAAGGTTACCCAAGGACAAGCTTGTTTCACTGATACTGATACTTGCATCCGTTGCGCTGTGGTTTACGGGCTACAACGCAATAACAAGCAAGTACAGTGTGTATTCGTTGAATGTACTCAACAAGAGCTACAACACCACCCTACTCATTGCCCAAGCGGCGGCGGTTGTCGCCTACATTCCCGTAGGTATGCTTGCAAGCAAGATAGGCCGTAAAAAGTCCATCCTCATTGGCATAGGATTGCTTACAGTTGCATTTGGCGGAGCGATATTTATAAACGCTTCCACACCCGGTTGGATAATGTATATACTGTTTGCCTTGGCGGGCATTGCATGGGCGACGATAAACGTCAACAGCTTCCCCATGGTTGTTGAGCTTGCCAAAGGACCCAACGTCGGACAATATACAGGTTACTACTACACCGCAAGTATGGCGGCACAGGTTGTAACTCCGATACTGTCAGGTGCGTTGATGGATGCCTTCGGAACGATGTCAGTACTTTTCCCGTATGCCGCGATATTTGTAGCGATGTCCTTTGTGACGATGCTATTTGTTAAGCACGGTGACAGCATTCCCGACGCGCCCAAAGACAAACTGGAAATGCTCGCCGGAGATGATTGAGTTGGGATAAACTTCGCAATACTGCGTTAAACTGCGCTTTACTTCGGGTCATGTACGCTTAGTACACTCCCCTTGTAAATGCTCGTTTGCCTTGTCTTGCTCGTTTCTACCAACTCAATATTACGAAATCCATAATAAAATACAAAATCACCCCAAACGAGAAAACGCTCAAATGGGGTGATTATTTTTATTTGTTTAATTGCCGAATTTACTCCACTATAATAACGCAATTACAGCAAGTCGATTACTTTGGAAAACTCGATGCCGAAACGGCGGTCGGAGCACACAGTTGCGCGGGCTGCTTTTTCGACGAAGTTTGCCGCGACTTGCGTTGCCACAAGCAAATTGTGTCCGTTGAGTATAGAACCCAACACCACCGAACTAAATACATCGCCCGTACCGGAATAGGTTATCTCAACACGCTCGTTGGTAACAAAGTGACGGCTAGTCCCGTCCAAAACAATGTTACCTATAAGATTGCCACATTCAATACCTGTTATTACTGCACTTTGGGCGCCCGTTTTAATGAGGAAGTCGTCAAAAATTATTCCACAGGTAGCCAAAAACGTCGGTTCGTTTCGGTGGGATACAAGCTCCTCGTAATCTACGTCCGCAAGCAGGCACGCCTCGGTAAGATTGGGCGTAATACAATGAGCGTGTGATACAAGGCGCTTCATATGCTGTAGATACGTCTTATCGAATACGGGGTACAGTGCGCCGTTGTCGCCCATAATGGGATCGACAAGCGTATAGACGTTTTTGTCGGCAAAACCGCTCACAATGGCTGTCAGCGCCTTCAAAATACCGTTGTCGTTGCCAAAACCGACATAGATTGCGTCAGGCATACGGTTTGCAAGCAGACGGTCGGTAAATTCGGCAACGTTATCGTTGCGCTGTAGGGAAAAATTGCCAAATCCCGTCTGACAGGAGTAACTTGCGGTAACTATCGGCATGCAGTAATGTCCCAGCTTGGTAAAGATGGGTAAGTTAGCCACCATTGAGCAGTTGCCCAGTCCGGATATGTCGTTGTATATGAGAATATTTTTCATATTTTGCCAAAAATTCTGTTTTTTTTACCCCAAATCACTCTTTTGGGTTGTTTTGCTGTGTTCCGTCGGTTGCAGACTGTTCATCGGATGTCGCCGACGCATTATCTTGTTCTGTTTGCAACGCCGTTTGCACGGGTTTATTGGAGAAGTCAGCAACTCCCACAAAAACCTTCGTAGGCACAGCACGCAAAATGAACCACACGGCAAAGCCGACAATGATACCCGCCACCACACCGAGAAGTGCAAGCCAGGGCATGTAGCCAAACATCTCGGGAGTGTTACTGACAAGACAAAACACGACATTTTGCGTGAGGTTGTGCATGACTGCCGCCACCACCGATATCGCCACAATACTCACCTTGGGGTAAACAAATTCCACCAAGATGACGGAAACGATCACGCTGACAAGTCCTGCCGTCAGGCTGTACATAAGCGTAGATACATTGCCTGTAAATATGCTCCCGAGCGTTGTGCGGATAACTACCAGTATTATCGCCTCGGCGGGACCAAGCACAATGACGGTAAGCAACGAAAAGATGTTGCTAAGTCCCATCTTGGCACCGGGCAAAAACAACGGCGGAAACAGGCTTTCCACCATGAACATGATAAGTCCCATAGCGGTAAGTACAGCCAGCGTTGCCACACGGCGGGCGCTAAAATATTGAGTTTTGGTAAGTGATTTTTTCATATCCTATTAAGTAGTTATCTTGAGTCTATTAGGCGAACACACTATAGTTCCGCCCGAGCGACTTACCGCAGTGAAGTTGCGTACGCAATCCTTGCTGCGTCCGCAAACGGAGTCGTGCATTACAACGGAGGGGTTACGTCCCCTGCTGACGTGTACGATGTTCTTGCGCTGTTCGCCCTGTATTTCGCGCGTGAAAGTTATCTCAATGCCGTCCTGTATGTCCGACACAGCTATATCCCAGTGGTTAATACTGTCGGAGTTTATCATGTATTCGTTTCGCGTTACGTTGTAAATAAATAGCGTTTCGCCCGTTTCGATATCAACGACGTTGACGACCTGTAGCTGAGTGTTGTCCGTATCGAAAATAAACACGTAAAACAGCACCAGTATCACAAGTACCACGCAAATGTACACCATTACGTCCAACACCTTGAATGGCTTGTCCTTCTTGGCGTTTTGCACGTTTTGCGAAGTAGTCTTGCGTCCGCGAACAAAGTGATACACTACAAGCGCAACGGCACCCGCACCTAATATACAACCCAGTACAATCAATATGACGTTGTAGGTATTAGTCGGATTGTTAAACTCGGCGTTGGCGTCGTAATAAAAGAGTCCGTCATCGCCCAAATTAAGCGCCCAGGCGTAACCTTTGCCACTGTCGCTAAGAGTAACCTCATCCTTGCTGTAGTTAGATATAATCTGTTTGGCTCCCTTCAACGTTTCGTACTGTACAACAATCTTGATGTTGTTGTCCTTCAAGTAGCCGTTGACAAAATCCACAATTTTATCACGCCCCATTACCGTAAGCGCAGTAGTAAGACAGTCCCCTTTAGCCGCCCAATATTCGTTATCGCCTTGCGGAGCAATTACCGTTACCGCCTTGATACCCGTTTGCGCGGGCGCGCCCGTAACTCCGTCGAGAATGTGCGCGTACTCTACCCCATCTACAGTGTACTTGCGAACGTACTGTCCGCTTGTCGAAACACTGGTTTTGCCAATATCTACGCTTAGCAATACCGAGAAAAACGAAGACGCGTCCTGTATGCCCATTGTGTTAAGTCCACCGTCATACTCCCAACCGAACGCCTTGCTGCTTGAACCTGCGTCAACGAAAAATCGGTCTATGCCCCAACCAGCAATCAGCTCACGCGCTTTATCTACGGCATACCCCTTGGCAATGCCTCCAAGGTCAATCCACTGCTCGTAAGCCTTGTTATCCACCACGGCTGCGGCAACGTTTTTGGTTACGAAATACTGTCCGTCCAGTTCCTCAAGCACAACTGCCGACTTGGAAAAATCGGTAAACTCGGGGTCGGAAAAAGCGTCGATATACTTTGTTTCAGGCAACGGATAACCGTCACGCCAAAACTCCTGCGCAGTGACCTCGCGGTCGTAATCCAAGCCAAAGTTACCTTTGCTGTATATACGGGAGGAAAATCCCCACAAATCGACCAAACGGTAAACGGCAGGGTTGAACGCTCCGCCCGTAATTTCATACATCTGTTGCGCAAGCAAGAGCATTTCGTAAGTCTCGCAAGTAATTTGCAACCTTGTCCCTTTGCTTGCGTTATTGTACGCCACTACTTCGGAAGTATTCAACGCGGTACTCGCCAAGGCGTTAATCTTGCTAAACAGTCTAATAGCGTCACTGAACAAATCCACAAGTTTATTTCGTACAGCCAACTGCGCAGTAGTCAAGGCGGTACTGCCTATTGAAAAATCGATAACCGTATCGGGCGTGGAATATATCTCAACCGTAACGGGGATTTCGCTTGCGCCAAATAGCCTATCCTCGTACAAATACACCCCAACGGGCGTGTTATTTGCCGTTTTTGTAAACAGTCTGTAGGTTACGCCATCTACATCGATATCTAAGTAGGTATTTGCGTCAGCGGCATAGGCAAGCTGTCCGTTGCCGACAATGCAACCGACTGCTATTACGCTTACAAGTAATATCACTATTAAGCTAACGCAAAGGGACTTTTTCATATTAAAATATTTTACTATATTTAGAGCAATTTGACAAGAAAAAGAATCCTTTTATACTTATCCTTAGCACAACAATTTACTTGAGTGCAATTAACAAGTTTTTAATGTAGTAGTTATTGAAAAATCGTTGAAAAAAGTAAAAAAAGGGTGTACAATTATCTTATTATTAAAACAAAGGAGGAACTTAAATGTCCAAATTTTCAGAAGGAGTCAAACAAGACACCGAAATGCTTAAAAGCAAAGTAAAAGCCATTAAACCCGGCCGTTGGATAGTTCTTGCTATACTGCTCATCATAACTATTCTTTCGTACGTCTTTTACGGCTTTTTCTTCGGCGAGGGTAACATATGGACCCCAACCGTTGACGCAGAAGGCAATCCCGAACCGTACTCCCTTACAGGAGTTGCACTACTCGACAAGATATGCACGTACGTACCGGCAATTGTCAGATGTATCCAATCAGTAACGATACTGTTGATAGTTGTTACAATACTGTCACTGGTTGCATACAAAGTATTCGGCAAGACACAACGTGGCGTAACCATCTACAGCCTTATCAAGAGCTTACTCAACTGGGTAACGGCGCTTATCATGATAGTACTCATACTTGCAATCTTCGGCGTTGACACAACCGCACTCATCACCGGCGCAGGAGTTGTTACACTGGTTATCGGTCTCGGTATGCAATCACTCATTGCCGACATCGTTGCAGGACTGTTCATCGTATTTGAAAATTCCTTCAATGTAGGCGACATCATCACCGTTGACGGTTTCCGTGGAGAAGTTGTGGAAATCGGTATCCGCACCACTAAACTCAAGGCTCTCGGTAACATCAAGATATTCAACAACAACAGTATCCAAGGTGTATTGAACCAAAGCGTAGAACCGTCCGTAGCTAAGACGTTGATCGACGTAGAATACGGCGACAGATTGCCCGAAATCGAAAAGATAATCAAGGAACACGTTGGAGATCTTCAAGTTGCAGGCGCACTTAGCCCCATCAGCTACGACGGCGTTGCAGAGCTTGGCGCAAGCGGAGTAACGCTGCAATTTACATGTCAATGCAACGAAGCAGATATCTTCCCTGTAGGCAGAGCATTAAACTTCGCAGTTAAAAACATGTTCGACGAAAACGGTATCGGTATCCCCTTCCCGCAAATTGTTGTTCACAACGCTGACAAGTAATAACAAAACAGCAACAAAAAATCTCACTCGAAACCGAGTGAGATTTTTTTAGTTAATTGTTATTCGCTTCAATTATGCAAGTTTGCTAAGAGCGTTTTGAACTGCAACGATGATACGAGCGGAAGATTGTGTAGCACCTGTGATGCAGGGAACACCTTCACCAACGGATTGTCCGTCAACTGTAGCAGTTGCTGTCCAGCCTTTAACGGTGTCAACCTTTTGTCCTACGAAAGTATCTTCAAGCCATTGTGCATAAGCAGCTTCGGTCTTTGTGTAACCAAGTTGGTATCCTTCGTCACCGGCTTTCTTATCTGTGCTTTCTGTCCATGTAGAAGTTGTACGTGTCCATTCAGCATAGTCAACAAGTTCAACCTTCATGATTGTGTCACCCTTTACGGTAACCTTAACTTTTACGCCGTAATCGGGTTTTGTTGCGTCGTACTTGTTTGCATAGTTGCAAGATCCTTCAAGTTCTTGTTCGCCGCCGCAAGCAGCAAGAACGAGAACAAGGGACAGAGCCATTACTACTGCAAGAGCAATAACAATAAGTTTTTTCATGTTTCTTTTCTCCTTCAAAAAATATATTTTTTGTATTTAGAAATTTATTTTCCAAATTTCCATACGAATTATACCATACAAATTATATTTAGCCAACTTTTTTTAATACCATAGTTTAATAAATTTTTGTTGACAAATATATAAAAATTTTCTATGACGCGCGTGTGGTCTGTTTTAGTACGCTCTAGCAACTAGCGTTACAACAAGGTTGTCGCTCTTTTTGCCATCCACGGTGCACACCTGTTGGAAGGGTTTTTCCTTTTCGAGCATTACGCGCACCGTTGCTTGATATTTTTCCTTTATAAGCGCTTCGCTAGCGGGATCCTGATCCCACATGATCTTGGCAAAGCATTTGCTGTCAAGAATCTCACCCAGTTCTTCCATGTTGTGCGCAACCTTAACGTGACTGTCACGGAAAGCAAGGGATTTAGTGTACATATCCTTTTGAATGGCGGTAAGCAGCTTTTTCGCTTGCTTTGCAATGCCGTCAAGAGGCAAGGTAAACTTGTCGCAGGTGTCACGGCGTGAACAGGTTGCAACACCGTTTTCGATATCTCTTGGGCCTATTTCAATACGGAGAGGTACACCCTTCATCTCCCACTCGTTGAACTTCCAACCGGGGGATTGATCGCGAACGTCCAATTCGACGCGCAGACCTGCCTTTTTGAGAGCGTTGGCAACCTCGGTTGCTTTGTCGATGACGCCCTCCTTGTGAGCGGCAACGGGGATAACCACAACCTGAATGGGAGCAACCTTGGGAGGCAATACAAGTCCGCGTTGGTCGCCGTGAGCCATGATAAGACCGCCAATCAAGCGAGTCGAAACGCCCCAGCTGGATTGCCATACGTACTTGTGCGTGCTGTCCTTATCGAGGAACTGTATGTCGTACGCCTTGCTGAACTTTTGTCCGAAGTGATGGGTTGTGCCCGCCTGCAACGACTTGCCGTCCAACATCATTGCTTCCATGCCGTAGGTAGCCTCGGCGCCGGCGAACTTTTCCTTTTCGCTCTTGCGTCCGATAAACGTAGGCATTGCAAGAACGTCGCGCGCAAAGTCGTGATACAGCTTGAGCATATCCAACGTTTCCGCCATGGATTCCTCGCGAGTGGCGTGGATTGTGTGTCCTTCCTGCCACAAAAACTCCGACGTACGAAGGAAGGGACGGGTTGTCTTTTCCCAACGGACGACGTTTGCCCACTGGTTAAGTTTAAGCGGCAAATCGCGGTAACTGTTGATCCACTTGGAATACATACTGCATATGATTGTTTCGCTTGTGGGGCGAATAACGATAGGCTCGGCTAATTTTTCCCCGCCTGCAACATCCACTACCGCAACCTCGGGGGCAAAGCCTTCGACGTGCTCCGCTTCCTTAGTGAGCAGGCTTTGCGGAATGAGCATGGGGAAATACGCGTTAACGTGACCTGTTGCCTTGAAACGCGCGTCCAGTTCCTTTTGAATATTTTCCCAAATGGCGTATCCGTAGGGGCGAATAACCATCGTTCCCTTGACGGGACCGTAATCCACAAGTTGAGTTTTGAGTACAACGTCGGTGTACCATTGGGGAAAGTCGGTGTTGATGTCTGCAATTTCCTTGACGAATTGTTTGTCTGCCATATTTAACCTCATGTATTACGCACAAATTATTTGAGTGAAACTTACTCACCCACCATCTTGCGATAGTCAACGCTATGTGCGCTAATATAATTTATTTATAGGTATTTACAGTATAGTTTAACTATATTTATTTGTCAAACGGTAACGTCATTTTTACTCGTTTGATTGTTCCTCGGCTTTACTGTTTGTTTCATCGCTTGACGTGTCTTTGGGGGACATCCTTAACTGCGCCTTACGATTAAGCGTCACAAGCGGCGTAAACGCCGTCGCAAACAGTACGATATTGCACACTATCTGCGTAACGTAAAAGCTACTACCTGCAACGTACATCGCGGAAAATCGAGCAAGGAAATTGTCGCCGTCCACGAAGAACCCCTTGCCTGTGTAACCCACCAAGGTATCCACGGCAGACGTCAACACGCCAAACAATGTTGTAATTATTGCCGCCGCCAGCGTAACAATTGTTACTTCAACGGCCTTGTGTCGCCCTGCAAACCGATATTGTAATTTGCTTAACAACCAATATATAATGGCAACGGTATTCCAGTGGATAAAGTAGGATATTATCCAAGTATTTACACCCCAAATAGCCATATCCACCGCGATAAACACGTTTACGGCGGGGAAAACAACTAACGGTCCCCACACATACGCACAAATAGCTATAAGTAACGTTACCACTTCGACATTGGGCAACGCAGCAAGAGCTTCCTTACCGCCCACAAGCAGCGCAGCAAACATTGCGCTTACGGCAATTAACGCCGCATTGTACTTGGACTTATGTTTCATAATGCCGAATTAGAAGGTTGCGATTTCGAAATAAATGATTGCGCCCGCCTCAACGGACATTTCCGATATGCCCACCTGCGAATACACGATGGATACTCCGTCCACGACGTATGTGTCAACGCCCGCCCAGTTGCCCTTGTCCTTTTCGACACTGGTCATAATCATGACGTATTCGTTGGCTTTTACCACCTTGGCACCACCTATAGCAGTTAAATACTTGCCGTAGGTGCTATCCTCCCAGATAACTTCCAGTCCTACTTCGGCGCACAGATAATCTATCACGCCTTCGCCTGTAGTAGCATCCGTACCTGCCTTTCCTAATGTAACGACGTAACTTGTGTAATCGTTATCTCCGTTTTTGATAATGACGGCCATTTGATTGTCTTTTAACTTGGGTAAAGTCAGTTCCGTAAGCTCTGTAGGCTCGGGTTTATCTACGCAAGCCACAAGCGCAACGGTCGAAACAACAATCATCACGGCTACCAAAATCCACGTCAGTAGTCTTTGTGTGTTTTTCATGTGTTTTCTCCTTGTAAATTATTTCAACTTCATATTAACAGCGGTTGGGCGTTCGGACTTGTTCCCTACCTTGGCAATAAGTAAGGCTTTACCGTAGCGGGACTGTCAATGAATTGCACATTGTTCCCCCGTAAATGCGCACTACTTGCGCAACCCGTAGTCATAAGCAGTTGTAAAAATATTGTACAGCAAAATAAATATAATGACAAATAAAATTGACAATTTAATCAATGCAACAAAAATGGCTTCCCTTGATTATTCAATAGAAGCCATATTCATATTGTTGTATATCTTATATAGGAGGAGATAATTATTCTTCCTCGGATTCGGCGGTCAATGTCAATGCAACGGAATTGCTGTTTTTCTTGTCCTCGGGATTGAACTTGACGATGGACACTGAATCTGCACTGATTGTAATAACGTATTGATTGCCGTTGTGTGTAACGAGATCGGGAGCTGCCCAACCTGTTGCGCTTGCAAGACTCTTAGCGTACGGCGTACCCGTAACATGACTACCTGCTTGCACTGTGGATAGGTCGATTGTATAAGCAACTGTATCCGAAGTGTAGTACAGTATGTCGCCTTCGATCCTGTTGATAGTGATACTGCTGTTGTTGTCGCCGTATGCAAGGATTGCCGTCTTTTCGTTTGTTGCGCCGTCAACGATGCAAATCGAGTAATATGTTTGCAGTTCGCCTACGTAACTATCTACCATGACGAGCTTATCCTTGTCCCAACCGTAAACCGATACTTCGTTGGTAGCAAGAGCAACGTTGTCCTTGCTTGCGGTATCAGCCCAGTACAGTATTGTATTACCGGAAGCGGTATTTTCGTTTGTATCACTCTTGGTGTAGTAAACTATGCCCTTATTGGCAGACTTGATTGTGTAGGTCAATGAACCTGCTTCAACGTGGTCGCCGTGATTGACAGCCGTGTCGTTTTCGCAGATAACTTCATAGCTTGATTCGCCTACAGTCAGCTTGCACAGCGCGTAGAATTCGTCAATGAAGAATACCGAATTGCTTGATTTGTCCCAAGTTACGCCGGATACTGTGTTGGCAATGTTGGTTGTTGCGCTATCCTTTGCTTTAACTACGGTGTCAACGCCACTTGCAACGTCCAAGGTGTGCAAGATGTTATCCATGAGATACACTGCTACAAGCTTGTTAGATGCGTCCTTGGTAAGCCAGATTTGAGCAGAGTTGCTTGTAAACGTGTAGTGAGACTGACGATTGCCACCGCCAAGGTCGAAGCTCATAAGCACCAATTGATCGGTAAGAGGATCGCCGTTTGCCGTCAGCTCGTCGTTGGGAGTTGTAACGTAGATACGGTTGTCGTAAATATAGATACCTGTAAATTGCGTGGTTGTGGTGTTGCCCGAGTAGTAAATCTTGGGAACGACAGTTTCCGCCTTAGCGCGAACCGTTTCGGCAATTTTTTCGGATTTTTCCGAAGAACTCAAATCCTTATCGTCGTTGATTTCAAACAGGCCTTCGATTTCCGCCAACTTGATACGTACAACCGAACCGATACGCGGAGTTGTCTTTACGTCGTCGGAATAAGTGTTGTCTGCGGAAACGTTACTTGTGTAACCGTTTACGTAGTACAGCCATTCGCCGTAAACAACGGCTATACCGCCGTTACTATCTACTGTTCCGGATTGAGGTAATTGTACGGCCTTGAAGTTGTCTTTGCTACAAGCCGCGAAAACTACTGTCGCGCAAACAAGCAACGCAACAAGCAGAATTAAAACTTTGTTAACTGATTTTGTCATTATATACAATACTCCTTATGTAACTACATACGGATTGTATTATATCCCAAATTTTACAAAATTGCAACAATTTTACGACAATCTGTTGTAATGATAATAAATTAACTAAAAAATAATGCGTTTATTAAAATTACAGCATTATAAAAAGCAACTGTTTTCAACTAAACCGACAAGTACGGGCGTGTACCGAGCTTGTCGTCCTTGCGGGGGATGCTGGGGCATGCTACTCCCCAGCGAAAGTCAAGTCAGATAAGGGCGTGCGTCACGCCCTTCCTTGTTAGTCCGACCGCGTGGATGCGTTAGCACACGAAGTGCAAGGTTGCAAGGCGTATGCCGCCGTCAACCAAGTCCACGCGCGTTTGGTCGGCTACACTAAATCGTTAAGCGCGGATATCTGCCCCGTCTTGGCGTCCTGAAACAGCATCCAAAACGATATCGGCGAATTGTCAATATATACGAAATCCTTGTCGGAAATTTCCTGTTTTTCGGCGGGTAAGCCGTAGCATATGTAGCGAATCTGCCCCTTGCTTTGCAACACGCCCAGTACGAAGTACCTATCCGACGAGGGAAAGTCTATCCGCACGAAAAAGGACTCGGGATACTTGCGTATCAAAGGAAAATACGGCGGAAACTGCACGAACACGCGACCTATTTCCGCCTTGACGCTGTCGTAATAGTCGGTATTGCCACCCGAAGCGTAAAAACGCTCGAAAGCGTTGCTGTACTCCGTTACGCTCTTGTAACGCTCGTCCGAACGCGCCTTGAGCGCCTGAACGTTGACCCCGTCGTAAAAATTGGAGGTAGAAGCGACGAATTGCTCGTATGGCGTGGCGTCGTCGGGTTCGTACTTGGTGGAAGTCACAAGCTGTTCCATCTGACGGGACAGTATATCACAGGCATTTTCACCGACGAAGGCGCGGGCGGACTCGTAACACTTGTCCTCGCGCTTGACAAGCAGGCAACTGACCTTATCCAATGATTGCGTGGGTAGGCTAAAAACGCAATTGTTAAGCGTATCCAGCTGACGGGCGAAGTAATTGTGCCCAAAAGCAAGCAGCACCCACCACTGTCCCAAACTATGCACGTCGGCATTGGTAACAAACACCGTGACGGTTGTGACGTCGTTACCGTTGTTGATGAGTTTTACCAAACCGCACAGCTCCTTGTTGCGCTCGGCGAAGCGCGAGTTGGATTGCTGTAAAATCAAAATACGCTTGCAGTACATACAACCTCCGTAAAGCCACACGTGATTAAACCACATGTGGCTAGGACATTGTAACGCACCTGCAAGCGTGATTAACTGGGTAATGTGTAGTAATTTGTCGCAATATTGGGCAAGCCCGGCGGGGAATCTTGTCCGATACTTACGAATCGCTTTTCTTGGCGGCATTGTAGCTGCTTTCGGACAGCTTTTTGAAACGTTGCTTTGCCTTAATTTTTTGGAAAATGGCTTTCATGGCGACGTCCATTTCCGAATCCTCGGTGTAGTCGCTGTGTACGTAGAAGTCCACCCTGTCCTCATTGACAAGGTAGGTTGCATCCTCGGGCTTGGTATAAACGCCTATTGCATAACCGCCACGGGTACGCGTCAACTTCATGCTGGGTACGTCGGTAAGTCCGTCGCCGATATAAATCATATTTTCAAATGGAATAGCGCGCTCGTTTTGCGGCATGTACATATTGAGGCGCTTGTGTTCGCCTGCATCCTCGACGCCCTTGTTGATACGGTACAAAAACTGCGTCTTGCTTGTGTAGTTGATGGCTACCGACGGCCACAATATTTGCCCCTTGTCGTCGTAAAGATAGTCGCAAGCGAATACGTTGTAAAATTCGTGACCTATGGGACATCCTTCAATCATGTGTTTAAGTCCGCAGGAAATGATGTAGTGTCTGACTTCGTAACCAAGTCTTGCGCCGTACTTGTTGATACGGCTAAACCACGTATCTACACCGTTGAAGAACTCGACGTCCTTACCCATTGCGCGCAAAGATTCGCGGGATAGGTCTATGCCCTTTTCCTTGGCTTTCTCCGCCATGAGGTACATATACGCCAGTATGTGGTCCATGTGGTTGGCCTTAGCCAGCTCGTCGCACTTGGCCCAAAATTCCGTCGGCGACATGCCAAGCGCGGGAATAAAGGTAAACTCCTGCATGTCGTGAGTAGATAAGGTGTTATCGAAGTCGTAAATGAGAGCAATTATAGGTTTGTTCATGTTTTCTCCTTATTAAATGCAATGCGTTTAATCGATTAGGGGATTGGGTTCTAAATTATTTATTGTCAACCGTAAATACGACTGCTGTTTGAGGGGCAAGTACTGTTTGTTGACCGCTTACCGTCGCCTTGCCTATTTCCAGTAGCTTGTCACCTATTGCTAACGGTAGCACGCGCTGTTCGTTTGTGGGATTAAATGCTACACAGGTGTTTTCACCACGCTGATAACACAGTACACCGTCGTCGGAACACACCAGCATCTTAAGTTGCGCGTCCGATTGCAAATCCACGTGAGAACTGCGCAGTTGATTGAGCGTACGCACCAAGTTCCACAACGAATGAGCGTCTTCCATTTGTTGCTTGGCGCAGGGAGCAAGCTCCGAGCGGTCCACGTCGAGGTACAGTTTGCGCTGTTCCGCCGTGGAAAATCCCAGATTGGGTTGTGTTTTGTCCCATTGCATGGGCGTACGGGTGCCCGTTCGATGATATCCGCCCTCCTTACTTGGTTGCGGAAGATAGCGCATTGCTATCTCGTCGCCATAGTAGAAGAAAGGCACGCCAGGAAGCGTCAGCACGAACGTGTAAGCCAAACGCAGTTCGCTTTCGTCCAGCGTGTAGGAAATACGCTCGGTGTCGTGATTGCCCGTTATCACGGATATATAGCCGTTGCCTTGCGTTTGAGCAAGTTCGTCAAGATACTTTTCCATCATGTTTTTCGCGGAGACGTGCGACGTCTTGCAAAAGTAACTTTTGTTTACGCCGTTTTCGTCAACGTAGCGGAAACCGTAATGTCCCAGTTTATACCAGTGATTCAATATAAAGTCGGCGTGAAAGTGCGCCATGTTTATGGAACGGGGCGCGTTGCACCACTCGGATACCAATACCGCATTGGGATATTCCTTATCCAACATCTTACGCACCTTGCGCCACAGCGATGCGGTTGCCGTCTTGTCCTCGTCGTTCTTGACAAGGCTGTCCGCCATATCCACGCGGAACCCGTCCACGCCGTGATCCAGCCAAAAACGCATTACCTTCATCATTTCGCGCAGCGTTCCCTGTACGCGCTTGTCCTTGTAGGACATTTGCCAACTTGGGTCGGTTATTTTGTTAAATCCGTAGTTCAACGCAGGCTGACTGTGGAAGAAATTGAGCATATAGCAACCGTCTCTGTCCGATTCGCCTGCCACCCAACTGTAGCCTTCGGGTCTTTCCCACACGCACTTGGACCATATGTAGCGGTCGCTGTATTTATTAGGCTCCACCTTGCAGCTTGCCTTAAACCACTTGCATTTATCCGAGGTGTGGCCGGGAACAAGGTCCAATATTACGTGAATTCCCTTGGCGTGCGCCTGCTCCAAAAGACGGTACATGTCGTCGTTTGTGCCGTAACGGGGCGCAATTTTGTAATAGTCGGCGACGTCGTAACCTGCATCCTTGAAGGGCGAAACAAAACACGGGTTGAGCCACAGCGCGTTGAACCCAAGTTGCTTGATGTAATCCAACTTGGCGGTGATGCCGTTAAGGTCACCTATTCCGTCACCGTTAGTGTCGTAAAAGCTTTGCGGATAAATCTCGTAAAAGACTGCGTTAGACAGCCATGAAGGAAGATTGGACATAAAAGTTTTCTCCTACGGTAAAATGTAATAGTTTCAATATATTATAATACAACAATAATAATTTTTTTTCAAGACGATTTAACAGATTTACGCAATAAATTCACAACAAGTTACCAAAAAGAACCTAAAAACACATCAGCATACCAAATATAACAGCGCCCACGGGAATACTCCCATGGACGCTGTCATTAGCCTAAAGGCAATATAAAAGGAGGAAACAAGAATCAATCTATCAATATATTGTGACGTGACTGCTCGGGTTTATCTTTGGGAACGGATACAGTAAGGATTCCGTTTTCGTATTTGGCTTTGATTTGCTTTTCGTCAACGTCGCCCATGTAGTAGCTGCGCGAATAGCTTTGTGCACGCTCCCTACGAAGATAACGCTCGGACTCAACTGCAGCCTCTTTCTTGGCGGAAATGGTAACGTAGCCGCTTTCGAACTTCAAGGAAATGTCCTTTTTGTCAAAGCCGGGCATTTCCACTTCCATGACGTAATGGGTGCTTGTTTCCTTGATATCCGTCTTCATAAAGCTGCTTTCGCTATCTGCATAGAAGGGGCGGAAAAGGCTGTCGAAAGCTTCATCCCAAAGATCGTAGTTTCTGCGTGTTGTCATATAGTTTTTCATAATTATATCTCCTTGTATTTAAATATTGTCAAAGTGATTTGTTAGCAATCGTTCAATTTGTTTGTTAGCACTCTCAACCATTGACTGCTAACATTATAACACACCTGCGTGGTTTGTCAATACTTTTTTTACAATTTTTGGAAAAATTTTTTAAAAATATACTTTCCCGACAAAATGTAATGGGTCTAAAATAAAAAATATTGCCACAACCGATTTGTTGTGATATAATATATAAGTTTCAGGTAAATACCTGTACCATACTGTTTGTAACAATATGCTTCAAACAGTAACGACAAAGCAATCGCTTAAAGTAGCAAAATATCCTGTTGGAGCACAACTAACGATGGAAAAGAAGGAAGACACAATCGAACAGGTTGACGTTGAACAAACGATTGACGTTCAAACTGACGATAAAGATGTGACCGCCACTGCCGACCAAGCTGTCGAGCAGTCTGTTGTCACGCCTTCCGAGGAAAACCCGCGTAAAAAATCGCGCTGGTTGAGCAATATATTCTTTATCGTGTCCATTGTCTTGAGTCTGTACCTCATGTACAGCTTCGCAAGCTCCAACGACCTCGGACAGGAAAAATCCTTCGTGGAAGTATTTTCCAACATAAACGTCACCTACCTTGTACTATCCGTTGCAACGGTCATATCCATGGTACTGTTGGATTCGCTAAAATACGTGGTGATAATGAATGCAACGCGTATAAAGACCAACTTCCGTATAGCTTTATCTACAAGCCTGTTGGGCAAATACTACGACAACATAACGCCGTTTTCCTCGGGCGGACAACCCATGCAGATATATTATCTGCACAAAAAAGGCATCGGTGGCGGCGAAAGCTCGGCAATAATATGTATCAAATTCGCCTTCAACATGATGATGTGGTTAACGATATGTTTTTGCCTGATGCTATTCAATCGCGACGTTTTAGTCACCCATATAGAGGATTTGTCGCAGCGCAACTTGCTGACCGTTGCCGGTTGGATCGGTTTTGCATTTAACTGCATGCTACCTTTGCTGATTTTTTCCTGCGTTGTGTTCCCCAAGATAACCTGGGCAATAACGCGCTGGACACTGAATATCGGATACAAATTGAGGATAGTCAAGGACAAGGAAGCAAGATTGGAACGCGGTAAAAACGCAGTCAACAACTTTGTTAACGCCTTTGTCAGCATGATAAAGCGTCCCTTGCACTCCATTGTTCTTGCACTGCTGTGTATTGCCGAGCCGTTCTTGTCAATGCTACTTCCCTTCTTCGTCGTGGTGGCAATCGGCGGACCTGCCGTTACACCCAGCGTTGAGTTGATGTTTGAAATAATGACGTTAAATGTTTACGCGCAAATGAGCGCAATGATTATCCCCACTCCCGGCAATTCGGGAGCAGTGGAAAGCGCATTTATGTTAGCTCTGACGACGTTATCCACGGGCGCGCTGTTCTGGACGGTATTCAGTTGGCGGTTCCTGTCCTACTACAGCTACATTATTGTCGGAACGTGCATTGTCGTTTACCAACTTATTAAAAACAACAGACGGGGAAAAGCCTTATCACAATAACCGATAATATACAACACAACCGATTGCGGTTGTGTTGTTTTATTGTATAAACGCAATAATTTCGCCCCATATTGACATATCAATACCTATTTGTTATACTTTATCAAATACAACTGCCGAGGATGAATCATGGTAACCATAAAATGCGCTAAATGTGGCGCAACAATCCAACTTGACGAAACTCAACCTACGCAATTTTGCACCAATTGTGGTAGCCCTATCGTATTGAAAACTGCAAACAATCGCACTGCACCTATAAAAAACGTTGAAGAAGACGACTTCGCCAAGCTTGCAAAACAGTATGAGTCGTACGTCAATCAATTCGATACCAATTTACACCCTGTGTATGAATTGTTTCGCGCTTTTGTCGAGTTGGAAGACCTGTGGGAGAGCGCCAATCACTCGCGGTCGCAATTAGAATGGCGCGCATCCCAAGTGGAAGACGTGCGACAGGAGTACAACAGGCGTGTAATCACATACAATAACGCGGTGTATTTCGACGAGAAAGATGAAAGACAAGCACGCGAAGCAATTAACTCATACGACGACGAATACAACCAAAAGTATCGTAAGGCGCGCGAAGTTCAAAAAGAAACCATTGACAAAATCAACACCTACAATCAAAAAGTGCGTGAATATGAACAACTGCATGAAAAATTATTAAACAACGAGTTGAAGTCGCACTCCTTGGCGTATCAGACGGCGGAAACAATGGTTGAGCGGTACCCGAACAATCCGATAAGTCACCTGTATATGGCAGATATTCACAGGCGTGAAGTATTGTGGATGCAAGAAATATGCAAAAAGGCAATTGCTTACATTTTGGACAACTACGAAGACGAATACTACGCCGAGGATTTGTACAAATACTATATGAATAAAGTACAAAATGATGAAAACTACAAATCATTTAACGAAAGCTACGCTACCGCCAGCCATATGCTGGGTAAAACCATAAGCGCGCAATACTCGGCCCTGTACAACGAAATTGTTTACTTTTCACAGCACTACTCCTCGCTTGTTTACGAAACGAAACAGGCAATAAAGCAAATTGAGGAGGAACAAGACAAACTGTGGAAAAAACAGAGACGCGCAGAGAGATTACGCAAATTCAAGCGCAACGTTATCGCTACAGCAATTACGCTGGTTGTTTTGGCAATTGCAGGCGCGGCTTTATACTACTTTGTCCTTAAATGATAAACTAAAAGATTTGTTGTCTTTACAACGCAAAAAAACACCCCATCTGAGCGTTTCAGATGGGGTAATTTTATTACTTTTTTCTGTTTATATATTTGTCGATACCTATCTTCAACCTGTCCAATCCGTCGAGGAGCGTTACCTTGGGGCAGGCGATGTTCATGCGAACGAAATATCTGCCGTTGCCACGGTACTTTGTTCCGCAGTTGAGGTAAAGTCCCGTGTTAATACGCAAGAAGTTACACAAATCATCGGAGTCGTCGCAAAATGCAGAACAGTCAATCCACAGCAGATAGGTTGCGTCTTGCGCTATTAACTTGACTTGGGGGATATTTTTCGACAAAAATTCGCCCGCAATAACACGGTTGCGCGAGATATGCGCGCGCAGTTCGTCTAACCACTGACCGCCTTCGGTAAATGCGGCAATGGCGGCTTCGCATGCAAATACGTTAGGTTCGGCTACTTCGTCGGAGTTGAGTCCGCGCACAACGGCTTCGCGAATATGAATATTCGGCACGAATACCGCAGCCGACTGAATGCCGGGGATACTGAACGCCTTGCTTGACGATACGGCATTGACGGAAATATCGCGACAAAGCGGTGATACCGATGCAAAGGGCGTGTAACTTGTGTTAGGTTCGGTAAGGTCGCAATGTATTTCGTCGGACAGTACCGTTACGCCGTGCTTTGCACACAGTTCGCCAATACGGGCAAGCTCCTGCTTGCTCCACACCTTTCCAACGGGATTGTGAGGATTACACAGTATCATCATGGTGGAAAGCGGGTGAGCTAATTTGCGCTCCAGGTCGTCGAAATCTATACTGTAACCTGTTCCGTCATAGGCAAGCGGACTTTCGAGAGTGTGCCTGCCCGTGTTTTCGATAGAGTGGAAAAAGATGTCGTAAACGGGAGTCAACACCACCACGTTGTCGCCGACGTTTGTCAAACGCTTGACGCAGCTTGTAATAGCGGGCACAACGCCCGTTACAAAACACAGCCAGTCCTTATCTATTACCAAGTCGTGTCGTGTGCGCCACCAGTTAATGATTGCCTGATACCACTTGTCGGGCACCGTCTGATAGCCGAACACTCCGCTTGACGCACGGTTAAGTAATGCTTGGGTAATACAGGGTGCCGTTTGAAAATCCATATCAGCAATCCACATGGGAAGTTCGCTTTCCCCTACGTCCCATTTCACCGAGCCTGTGTTTCTGCGGTTTACCACCTTGTCGAAATCCGTCATGATTTACTCCTTTGTGTGACTGATACCTTGCTTAGGTCTATGTACTTATCGTCCAGCACAAGTTCGCCTATGCTGTCCGCAACGATTGAGCCGCTTGCGGGATTTACTATGCTATCTACGTGCCCTACTATATCCGCCTCGACACTGCTGTACTCGAAGGCACGGGTTGTGTTGACAAGACGACAGTTAACTAGCTTCAAGTTGTCAATAAAACACAGCCCTTGCAGACTTTCTATCGTGCAGTTGACGAAGGTTACGTTTGAAGCGTTCCAAGCAAGATATTCGCCGGAAATGTAACTGTCGTAAACGGTGACGTTAGTACAATTCCAAAAACTGTCCTTGCTGATGAGCTTTGCACGCTTGATAGTTACGTTTTGAGCACCGTCGAAGCAATAGTCGCCGTTAAGAGTGAAGTCCTCCACGACTACGTTTTTGCACCCCATAGCGAAGTATGTTCCATGCGCTTCAACATTGCTGATGGTTACGTTGTCGCAATTCCACAGCGTTTCCATAGCGTTGGGCATTGTAACACCGTTGAGCGCAATATGCGAGGAACGACGAAACGTCTTGGGTGCGCTTATCACACAATCGTTGACGGTGATACCGTCCGTGTACCAAATACCCGCCCGCGCAGTATCGTCGAAATCGCACTTGTTGACGGTAATGCTCTTGCCATACCACAGCGGATATTTCCACTTGAATTGACAGTTGTCCAGCTGCAGGTTGCTACAGTGCTTCAACGGCGATTCGCCATCTTCGAATACGCACTTGGTTAAGTGCAAGTCGCTAACGGCAAAGAGCGCGCGCTCGCCGACATATATTTTTCCTTCTTCCTTTTTCATGTTTTTCTCTTAATATGTCTTCTGTAAAAAGTCTTCGATAAACGGCTGCAAATTTCCGTCCATGACATCCTCGACGTTAGAGTTTTCGTAGCCTGTGCGGTGATCCTTGACAAGGGTGTAGGGACAAAATACGTAAGAGCGAATTTGACTGCCCCACTCGATCTTTTTTATTTCACCCTTGATGGAGGCAGCTTCCTCCATTTGCTCGCGCTCCTTAAGCTCGGCAAGCTTTCCGCGTAGCATGTTCATTGCCTGTTCGCGGTTTTGAATTTGACTGCGTTCGTTTTGACAGGCTACAACTATTCCCGTGGGTATGTGCGTTATGCGAATGGCACTCTCCGTCTTGTTGACGTGCTGCCCGCCTGCGCCACTACTGCGGTATGTGTCAATCTTTAGGTCCTTATCCTCAATTACAATCTCGGTGTCCGTTTGCAACTCCGGCATAACTTCAAGAGATGCGAAACTGGTATGTCGGCGTTTGTTGGCGTCAAACGGGGAAATACGCACCAAGCGGTGAACGCCCTTTTCCGCCTTGAGGTATCCGTAGGCGTTGGCGCCGTTTACCTGAAAGGTCACCGACTTGATACCTGCTTCCTCACCGTCCAGATAATCCAATACGCTAAGCTTGTAACCGCGACGTTCGCAGTAGCGCGTGTACATGCGGTAAAGCATCGATACCCAGTCCTGCGCTTCCGTTCCGCCTGCGCCCGCATGCAAGGTAAGGATAGCGTTATTGGCGTCGAACTTGCCCGAGAGCAACGTTGCAATGCGCATTTCGTTGACCTGGGCGCTTATTTGCGTAAGTTCGGTGCTTGTTTCCTCGAGCATTGCCTCGTCATCCTCGGCAAGAGCAAACAATTCGCTGACGTCACTAAGACGCTTGCATAGCTTGTTGTAATCGGTAATCTTGCCTTCGATGTTGCTGGCGCGTTGGCTGACTTGTTGAGCGTTTTTCACGTCATCCCAAAAGTCGGGCTTGTGCTGTTGCTCAACAAGGGATTGCAGCTCCGCCTGTAGCTTGGGAATATTCAAGCTTTCGCCTATGCCGTTAAGCTTAGCTTGCAGTTCCTTGATATTAAGTTTAAGTTCTTCAATCTGTATCATAATTTCGCATTGGGTATTTCGCTCAAAACGGCTTCACTTCGCTTTGTTATTGTTCATTTACTTTTTAGCTTTTTCCGCCTTGCGTTGCTGACGCTTCAAGGCGTATTCTTCCTGTTTGGTAAGGGGTTTAGGTTCCTGTTCGTCAGGTTTTGCGGTAGGCATTTGCCTTAACGCCTGATCCTTGAGGTAGCAACAGTTTTTGTACTTTTTACCGCTACCGCAGGGGCAAGGTCCGTTGAGGGAAAGATTGGTGTTTTCCTTAACAACCTGAACTACCACTTCCTTGTAGGCGGCGCCACGATAAATGAGCGCGTAAAGCGTGCGGTACTTTATTTCCTCGTTAAGCTTTTCGAACATTTCGAAAGCTTCCTTCTTGTAAACGGTAAGCGGGTCGTGCTGTCCGATGGATTGCAAGCCTACGCCCTTGCGCATTTCGTCCAGCTCGTCGATATGGTTGGTCCACAGTCCGTCCATAATTTCCAACAGGATGCGTTTCTCCGTTTCGGCAAATGGCAAAAAGCCTTCCTCCGGAGCTTGGTTGTATTTGTCATCCAAGAGTTGCTTGCAGTAATCGGTAAGCTTGTTGCAAACATCCATTGCGGAAGTCAAATCCTCTTGCGTAAGCAACGGGGTTTCGGAGTGGAATACTTTTTGCAAAAATCCGTTTACTTCATCAAGGTTCCACTTTTCAACGTCCTCTACGCCCTGACATGCAAGCTCTAATACACGACGGCAAAATACGAACGACATATCCAATATGTCATTGTGCATGTCTTCGCCGTCCAATATGCGATTGCGTTCCTTGTAGATGATCTTGCGCTGCAAGTTATTTACGTCGTCGTACTGCAATACGTGCTTGCGGCTGCTAAAATGCAACCCTTCTATTCGTTTTTGAACGTGCTCGACGGTTCTTTCCACCATGCGGGATTCCACAGGAACGCTTTCGTCTCCCATGATAGCCATGGTTTTGTACAGCAGTCCTTGCATCATGTCATTACCGTAAATGCGCATAAGGTCGTCCTCTGCCGAGATGAAGAAGATACTGCAACCTGCGTCACCTTGACGTCCTGCACGACCTCTGAGCTGATTGTCTATACGGCGGGAGTCGTGTTTTTCAGTGCCGATAACGCACAGACCCTTGACGTTATCCAACTCGTCGCTTTCGATAGACAAAACTTTTGCTCGGTCGGCGTCGGTATCCGTCTTGGCCTTGTTGTATTCCAGTTCGTAATCCTTGCGCAGTTGGTCGAAATCGGGATCGGTGTTGGCAAAGCTGGTGCCGTACTCTATCTGCTCCTCGGTGTAGCCGTAACTGGGACCTTCAAGTTTCTTTTTGGCAATCATCTCGGGATTTCCGCCAAGCAGTATATCCGTACCGCGGCCTGCCATGTTGGTTGCAATGGTTACGGCATTGAATCTACCTGCCTGCGCGATGATTTCCGCTTCGTTTTTGTGGTTTTTGGCGTTGAGGACTTTTGCCTCGATGCCCGCTTTTTTGAGCAAGCGGTTGAGTTCCTCACTCTTTTCGACGCTGACGGTACCGATAAGCAACGGCTGTCCGACGCTGTGTCTGCGTTTTATTTCCTCCACTATCGCCTTCAATTTGTATTCGCGACTGCGGTAAAATCTATCCAACTCATCTACTCTCTTTATAGGCTTGTTGGTGGGAATAACCACTACGTCGATGTTGTAAGTGGAGTTGAACTCCGCTTCCTCCGTCTTAGCGGTACCTGTCATTCCGCTGAATTTGCGATACATACGGAAATAGTTTTGATAAGTGACGGACGCGACAGTCTTGTCCTCCTCCCTTACCTCGGCGCCTTCCTTTGCCTCGATTGCTTGATGCAAACCTTTACTGAAACGTCTATTGGGCATTTTACGACCCGTGTAGGTATCTACGAGTACGATTCTCTTTTTGCCCGAACCGTTTTCCCTTTCCACAATGTAATCGACGTCCAGCTTCATTAGGGCGTTTGCGCGCAATGCGTTGTTGATGTAGTGTGTAAGCTCGGAAAGCTTATCCAGCGAGTCGGGGTCCATGCTGACGTTGGTTTCAGTGGTTTCTTTTTCGACGTCTTCTTCCTTGACCTCGTTTTGGAACTTGATTCCGAATCTTTCTTCCGCCTTCAATATACCGCTGTCCGTCAAGGCAACGGTGCTGTCCTTTTCGTTTACCACGTAGTCGCCGTTAGGCTTGCCGTCGTTGTTTTTACCGAAAAGTTTTCCTGCAAATTGCGACTTAATACCGAAACCTTCCTGTTCGTCCTCTTCCGAAATGATGTTGCCTTCGGTATCAACGTTGGTGGATCTCCTTAGTTGCTTGACAAAGGCGTCCACCCTTTGGTACATATTGTCCGACTTTTCACCCGGGGCGGAAATTATCAAGGGAGTACGCGACTCATCGATTAAGATACTATCCACCTCGTCGATAATGGCATAGTTGAACCCACGCTGTACACGGCCTGCGGCGTTAACTACTCGGTTATCTCTTAGGTAGTCGAAGCCAAACTCACTGTTGGTGCCGTAGGTTATATCGCAAGCGTACGCCTCACGCTTTGCAGCGGGACGCATTTGGGAAAGCGTAACGCCAACGGTCAGTCCCAGGAAACGGAAAATCTTACCCATCCACTCCATATCGCGGGTGGCAAGGTATTCGTTGACGGTTACGATGTGTACACCGTTACCGGTAAGCGCGTTGAGGTAAGCAGGCAAGGTTTCCGTTAGCGTCTTGCCTTCACCTGTAGCCATTTGGCATATGCGACCTTGGTGAAGCGCTATGCCGCCCAATACCTGCACGTGATAATGCCGTTGATGCAGCACCCTTGTGCTTGCCTCACGGCAAACGGCGTAGGCGTCAGGTAAAAGCTGATCCAACGTTTCACCCGCAGCGTACCTATCCTTGAGTATCTGCGTTTGGGATTGAAGTTCCTCGTCGGTCATGGCGCTGTAAAGTTCCGCCTTTGCCTCTACCAGTTTTGCAATTTTTTCCAGTTTTTTCAATGCGCGAGCGTTTGCTCTGCCGTAGTTTTCTTTCATAACAATTCACCTTGTATATTTTTTGTAAAGCTTTTAATTATTGCTCTAATCGAAGTCAGTTTCATCATCGTCGGCGGAATTTTTCACCCCACTACCGAAAAACCGTTGATACTTGCCGTTTTCCTCCTGCAAAAATCTACATAGATTTGTCGTGCGCGCGGCGATGTAGTTGTTGTGTATCATCATGGCTAGTATCTTTTTGCTGCCTACAAGCACCACCGCGCGCTTGGCGCGGGTTATTGCCGTATATAGCAAGTTTTTGTTGATTATCGTCGGCGGTCCGTTTACAAGCGGTACCACTACCACCTCGAACTCGCTGCCTTGACTTTTGTGTATGGTAATAGCGTAAGCAAGCTGTAGGTCGGATACTTCGCTTTCCTGATAAGTTGCTAAGCGGTTGTCGTCAAACAATACCTCTATTATTCCGTTCCCTCTGTCAATACGCCTGACCTCGCCGATGTCGCCGTTAAATACTCCTTCGCCGTCTTCCACCGTGCCGTCGGAGTAAAAGCGCGTAAAGGGCAGTTCGTAGTTATTGACCGTCTGCATGACGCGGTCCCCTTCGCGAATGACGGTCTTACCCGAAACAAATTCGCTCTTGCCGTACTGACGTGGATTAAGCGTTTGCTGAAGCCTGTTATTGAGGTTTTCCACCCCGGCGGGACCGCTTTTTAACGCCCCAAGTACCTGAATTTCCGAACAGGGTAGCCCTGTAAACTTGGGCAGGCGACTTGTAACCAACTCCACGACAGTATCGGATACCTGTTGCAAATCGGTATAGTTCATGACAAAGAAGTCTTTGCTTTGATTGTTTATTTCCGGCATGTGCCCCTTGTTGATAAGGTGGGCATTGCTTACAATTAGGCTATCCTCCGACTGACGGTAGATGTGCGTCAGGTAGCGAATTTCTATCACACCGCTGTGAATGATATCGGCTAACACGTTACCTGCGCCGACGCTTGGAAGCTGATCCTTGTCGCCCACAAGCACCAAACGCGTGCCGTCCTCGAGAGCGGAAAGCAAGCTGTACATTACGGATACATCTACCATTGACGTTTCGTCAACTATAACGACGTCGCAAGGAAGCTTGTTGTTGCGGTTGTATTTGAACGCCATTCTGTCGCCGTGCATCTCGTAACCGAGCAGACGGTGGATTGTCTTGGCGTCGGCACCCGTTGACTGAGACAGACGTTTGGCTGCTCTACCCGTGGGCGCGCAAAACTCCAACCTCAGTCCGTGCGACTTCAATATTTCCGCAATGCACTTGATAATGGTTGTTTTTCCCGTGCCCGGTCCGCCCGTAATAACGGTTACGCCGTTAACCAACGCCGACTTGACCGCGCCCAGCTGACTTGCGTGAAACTTGATGTGATTGACAGTTTCAAACATCGGTATCTTGCTATCCGCATCAATCATTATACGTCGCGCGTCGTGATTGAGCATAATTAGCTTAAGTGCGATGGCTTTTTCCAAAGCGTAGTACTTGTTAAGTCCTATGCACCGTTGACCTTCCGCGTCGAATACCTTTACCGTCGGTTCCAACACAAGCTTGGTAACTGTGTCCTCCACCAGTTGTCCGTGCTGAGTAAGATCGATATCCAACAGTTCGCTGCACGACTTCATCAAGTCGTCGAATACGAGGTAGGTGTTACCTTGTTTTTCCGCAGCCTCTTTCAGTTCGTAAACTATACTTGCCCGCACGCGAAATTCGCTCACAGGCTCCACGCCCATGCTTTGCGCAATCCTATCCGCAGTCAAAAAACCCACCCCATCCACGTCGTCGATAAGTCTGTAAGGGTTTTCCAACACCAAGCGCTTAGTTTCCGACTTGTATATGTTGTAAATCTTGACGGACAAGTTGACCGTTATACCGTAGCTTTGCAAAAACATAATCTGCTCTTGCATGGACTTGAGTTCCGCAACGGCGTTGGCAATATCCATCGCCTTTTTTTGCGATATACCCTTTACTCGCGCCAATTGCATAGGATTGTTTTCTATCACGGAAAAAGTATCGTCGCCGAACATTGCGTAAATGTTGTTGGCTGTAACCTCTCCCACGCCCTTGATAAGTCCGCTGCTGAGGTACTTTACAATGCCCGCCTTGGTAGTTGGGTTCAAAACGGTGTAGCTTTCCACCGCAAGTTGCTCGCCGTAGCGGTTGTGAACGGACACCTTGCCCGCAACTTGAAGCACCGCACCGACGGAAAGCGTGGCAAAACTACCCACGCAGATGATAGTATCTCCGTCGGTAGTATCCAGACTTAACACGGTATAACCGTTATCCTCATTTCGAAATATAATCCCGTTTACGGTGCCTTTAGCTGTCAGTTCCAATGTTTCGTCCTACTTTACGTATTTGCGGAGGTCGTTAACTTTATCCAGCTTTTCCCACGCAAATTCGCTCCTGCCGAAGTGTCCGTAGCTTGCAGTTGCCCTATATATGGGATCTTGCAGGTGGAACTTAGTGATGATGGCGCGAGGACGAAGGTCAAACTCCTCGGCGATAATCTCTGCCAAAGCGGAATCGCTAATCTTGCCTGTGCCGTAGGTATTTACGTCGATACTGACAGGTTTACTTCTGCCAATCGCGTAGCTGACCTGTAACTGAATCTTATCTGCAAGACCTGCCGCAACGATATTTTTGCAAATGTAACGCGACATATATGCCGCCGAACGGTCCACCTTGGTTGCGTCCTTGCCAGAAAATGCCCCACCGCCGTGAGCGCAATATCCGCCGTAGGTATCGACAATGATTTTACGTCCGGTAAGTCCCGAGTCAGCAGCAGGTCCGCCGATTTCGAAACGTCCCGTGGGGTTAATGTAATATTTAGTTTGATCGTCCAACAAGTCCAGTGGTACAACCGCACGGATAACGTGAGTTATCATGTCGTGAGCAATGGTTGCGCTATCTACTTCGGGACCGTGCTGTGTCGATAAAACTATCGTATCAACGCGACATGGGTGGTCGTTTTCGTCATATTCCACCGTAACCTGACACTTTCCGTCCGGACGGAGATAGTCCAGTATCCCTTCCTTGCGAACTTGAGCAAGGCGTTGACTTATCCTTTGAGCAAGCGTAATTGCCATTGGCATGTACTCGGGAGTTTCGTTGCAGGCGTAACCGAACATCATGCCCTGATCGCCCGCGCCGTACATGTCGAGAATTTCGCCACGGTCACGGTACTCGCCCGAATTATCTACGCCGAGAGCAATATCGGGAGACTGCTTATCGAGGGATATTATTACCCCGCAACTATCCGCGTCGAAGCCGTACTTGGCGCGCGTATAGCCAATTTCGCGTACGGTGTCGCGTACAATCTTGGGATAATCCACCACCGCAGTGGTAGATATCTGTCCCATTACGAATACCGTACCCGTGCACACCACCGTTTCGCATGCAACGCGCGCGTCGGGATCCTTGGCTAATATTGCATCCAGTATCGCGTCGGATATCTGGTCGCACATTTTGTCGGGATGTCCTTCCGTTACGCTTTCCGAGGTAAAAAATCTGTGTTTGTTGTTTTTCATAAGTGCTCCTTTTGCCACCATCGAAGGCGTGTCAGGCATTTTTGCTTTTCGTAAAAAAATGTCTTGTCCCCTCGGAACAAGACGCAAAATTCCTTTTCGCCGTCCCATCTTTGTTTTGCATTTGCGTAGCGTTACGTCAACACAAAGGCAAAAACGCGGAAATTAGCACCTAACTGTAGTTTTTTTAGGTTGCTGTGGCGTCATCAAGTCCGTCTCTCGGCCACTCTCGATAGGGTTAGCAGTATTGTAGCACTGCTATTTGTATTTGTCAATGATATAAAATATATTATACTAGGCGCAAGACGTTTGACCGTTGCTTTCAAGCGCCAAAGTTACGCAAATTGACAAAAATTTGCTAAAAACAGTTGACAGATGAATGGGGTTTGTGTTAAAAAAGGTACATTAAACTCAAAAAAGAGGTTACTCGTGACACTTAATTTCAGAAGAAGCATCAGAAGACGTATTCAATTCAAGGAGCACATTTCTTGATATCTTTTGTTGCGCTTTTGTAAAAATTGACTGCAATAACAGCATCGGGAAATTGCTCCCGATGCTTTTTTTATACTCTTTTGCACGGAGCATTCATTCCCATTCATTCTTTACTCGCCGCAAGGCTACAAATACAAAATATTAAAACAAAAAGGAGAAAACAAAATGAAAAAACTTATCGTAATTTTACTTGCATTGACTTTGATTGTAGTATCGGTATTTGGTCTGACCGCGTGCAACAATGACGGTACAATCGTTGTTTATACCGAGGCGGGATTTGCTCCGTTCGAGTACATTTCCAACGGTCAAATCGTTGGCGTTGACGTGGATATCATGAACAAGGTGGGCGAAAAGCTGGGTAAAAAAGTAGTATTTGAAAGCGTTGACTTTGACAAGATTATTGACGCCGTATCTGCCGGTAAGCTGTGCAACGTAGGCGCTGCAGGTATATCCGTCACGGAAGAACGCGCAAAGAAAGTTGATTTCTCTACCAATTACTACACCGCGGCGCTGTACGTAATTTACAAAGTCAGCGACGCTACCGCTTACGAAAACGAAACAACCGACGAAGTAACAGGCGTATATTGGGATAACCTTGCAGGCAAAAAAATCGCAGTACAATCGGGAACCACAGCCGATTTGTTCCTTGCCGACGAGCTGGACGAAGGCGGAACACTTGACGGAACGGGCGCTACGGACGTTCAGTTCAAAGAGTTGGCTGCAGCTATTGCAGATATCAAGCTAGGCAACTCGGACGTGTTAATAATCGACGAACTGCCCGCTAAAAAGCTTGTAGAAAACGAGTCAACGCTCACATGCGCTCCCCTTTACTATCAAGGTGGCGAAGGCGAGGAAGACGAAGCGGCGGTTGACGTGTACTCTATTTGCGTAACAAAAGGTCAGCCCGAACTGCTTGCGGCTATTAACGAAGTAATCGAAGAACTCGGCAAAGACGGTATTCAAGCGCTTGTAAACCATCACCTCGGACTTGACGACTAAAGGTAGAGTATGTTTCAAGATATTGTAAAAATTCTTTCCAACCGCGAACTGGTCGGATACATATTCAGGGGCATGGGCAGCACGCTCGTCGTTACCGTAATTTCCGCCCTTATCGGGTTACTGTTGGGCTTTACCGTTGCAATTGTAAAGATTGCCGCCGAAAACAACAAATGGATGAAGATACCGGCTGCTATATGCAATATCTACACCACCGTTATACGCGGAACACCCGTGGCGTTGCAGCTGTTTATACTGGTGTTCGCCGTGTTCGCTATACCGGGATTTAAGCCGTACGCCGCAATAATTGCCTTTGGAATAAACAGCGGCGCGTACGTATCGGAAAATATCCGCGCAGGCATCATGTCCGTAGATAAGGGACAGATGGAGGCGGGCAGGGCGCTTGGTATGAGTTGGTTTCAGACAATGATAAAGATTATTTTACCCCAAGCCATCAAAAATATCGTTCCGGCAATAGGTAACGAGATGATAGCGCTACTCAAGGAAACTTCCATCATCAGTTGGATTGGCGCAACGCCCGGTACTCTCACCTTCGACCTTAACGCCGCAGCAAGCACCATATACCGCTCCATTCCCAACTACTTGGCAAGCGGAATACTGGTAGGTTGCTGCTACTTGGTAATTGTTTACATAATGGTATATATAGTCAAGTACCTTGAAAGGAGGCTCCGTCAAAGTGATAAGCGTTAAAAATCTTAAAAAGAGCTTCGGCAAGCTCGAAGTACTTAAAGGTATAAATTGCGAAATAAGCAAGGGCGAAAAGGTTGCAGTAATAGGACCTTCCGGCTCGGGAAAATCCACTTTTTTGAGATGTCTGAACCTGCTGGAAACACCTACCGGTGGCGAAGTGTGGTTCGACGGCAAGCTGCTCACCGACGCAGACGCCTCGTTACACGCCGAGTTGACGAAAGATGAGCTGAAAAAATATCGCAATCAACACAAGCTCAACATTGACATTGCCCGCAAAAAAATGGGCATGGTTTTTCAACACTTCAACCTGTTCAATAACCTGACTATTATCAATAACATTACGCTTGCCCCTATAATGGCGGCGAAAATGCAACGCAAACAGACGAAAAAGTTAAACAAGCTTAAATCACAATTCAACGTTGCAAAATCGGACGATAAAAAAGCAAAATTAAACGACATGTCGGTAAAACTGTACGGTATAAACCTGTCCGAGTACGAAATAATGCCCATCCTGTCCGACAAGGAAATTAAACTTGCCGCTGTAAAAAAAGCCTCTACCTTGCTGGAAAGAATAGGTCTTGCCGATAAAGCTAACGCGTATCCTTCCACCCTATCCGGCGGACAAAAACAGCGCATAGCCATAATACGCGCCCTTGCCATGGATCCCGAGGTACTGCTGTTCGACGAACCGACAAGCGCGCTGGATATCGAAATGGTTCAAGAGGTACTTTCGCTCATAAAAGAACTGGCAGAGGACGGAATGACAATGATGGTCGTCACCCACGAAATGGGTTTTGCCAAGGAGGTTTCAACGCGGGTACTGTTTATGGATGAGGGAAAAATAGTTGCCGACGGCAACCCGGAAGAAATATTCAACAAGCCCAAGGACGAAAGGTTGCAAACCTTTTTATCCAAGGTATTACATTAAACATAACAAAATGGGGAGTGAAAAAATCACTCCCCATTTGTTTATAATCAATTCGACCTAGTTGAGCCTATCAAGATAAGCGAAGTAGTCGGTTTCATACTCTACATCTTCGAAATACAACGAGTCATCGGATATTTCAGCTTTATATTCAAGACCGTCGTAAGTCCAGCGAAATCCTTCCTCAGTGAACTCGAGGTCTTCTGCTGAAATCGTATATTCAATACCATCGTAAAAGGCGTGCAAACCGTCGGCGGTAATTATAAACATGTAATCGTACACGTCTTCTGCATGCCAAATGCCGATATAATCTGACCAAGCACAGTCACCGAATTGTACTTGTGTAAGATAAATCCAGTAGTCGAGTAAACCCTCAACGTCTTCAAAATACGGCGAGTCGTCATCTAATCCAATCCTGTACTGTACACCGTCGTATGTCCAGTAGAATCCGTCCCCCTCAATGAAAGTGAGATCTTTTGCCGAAATTGTATAGTCTAAACCGTCGCAAATAACGTGTAGGCCGTCAGCAGAAATGGCAAACATACCATAGTACCAATCGTATCCATACCAGCTGCCAATATAGTCTGCCCATGCACAGTCACCGGGTTCGTCTTCGCCACCGCCGGGTTGGTCTTCACCACCACCGGGTTGGTCACCACCACCCGATTGAATTTTGTCAAGATAAACCCAGTAGTCGCCTTCTTCATCAACGTCTGTGAAATACAACCTATCGTCGGATATTTCAAGTTTGTACTGTACGCCGTCGTATGTCCAGTAGAATCCTTCTCCTGCAACGAACGTAAGCTCTTCTACCGAAATCGTATAGTCGATATCGTCATAATTGGCATGCAAACCGTCAGCTGTAATTTCAAACGTATAAATATACTCGTCTTCCGCATACCAGGTACCGATTAAGTCTTCCCATTCGCAGTCACCGGGTTGGTCACCACCACCGGATTGGATTTTGTCAAGATAAACCCAGTAATCGCCTTCTTCGTCAACGTCTGTAAAATACAATCTGTCGTCGGATATTTCAAGTTTATACTGTACACCATCGTATGTCCAGTAGAATCCTTCTCCTGCAACGAACGTAAGATCTTCTGCCGAAATCGTATAGTCGATATCGTCATAATTGGCATGCAAACCGTCAGCTGTAATTTCAAACGTATAAATATACTCGTCTTCCGCATACCAGGTGCCGATTAATTCTTCCCAATCGCAGTCGCCGGATGGGTCATCACCACCACCGCCGGGTTGATCTTTATCTACCTTCTTCAACGTAACCGTTACTGTACCGTCTTGCGCATGCAAGAGTGCGGCGTTTTTGTCGGACATGAGCACTGTGTAACGTGTTCCGTTAACAACGAACGTAAATACGCCATAGGCACGGTTACGGCGCAAGCTGACATTATCCACTGCAACCGGTTCATCAACGGTAACATTGAATGTACTTTCGCCAATTTCAATCGAGTAGGTGGTATCGCCGTCCTTGCCCTCGTAGTAGCCGTAGTAATCGGACCAATCATCAAATTGTTCATCCTGTTCGAGATACAGGCGGAACAGTGCATACTCGGCATTTGCCTTGACGAAGTACAACTCGACAATCTTACCGTCCACCTGCCATGCAGGTTGAACATTGTAACCTTTACCGTTCATTACGAAACTGAGGATGTAGATAGTGTCATCGTTGCGGTCGTACTCGTTGTACACAATCTGCGAAACAGCTTGCTCTACACCGTCAATGGACACGGTTATAGTGCCGTTAGCAATTTTCACAATATATTCACTGCCGTCATCAGCATATCCGTAGTAGTCACCGTCTATCATGGACGTATCGGGAACGAAACCGTTTATTACAAAGATGATCTCGTAATAATGCGAATAGTCATAACAGAAGAAATATCCGGGAATTTTGCCGTACTGTTCAAGCACGAACTCGTCGCTTTCGTTAGACAGTACAAATCGGGGCATATCTGAATTCACGTAGTAGAATACGATATTGGTAAACTCATACGTTACGCCGTCAATAACAAGGGTAACCTTGCCTTCTTCGATATTGAGCGTGTTGCCTTCGTCGTCAACCGCCGTGTAGTCGCCGTAGTATTCGGAGTAATCGACTACGTAACCTTCGCGAACAAGCAAATAATCGCCCCAATCATACAAATAATCGAACATTATGAGTTGGTTTTCATTCAAAACTTGTATGTAGAACACGAAGCCTTCTATTTTGAAACAGATCTCCACAAACGGATTGCCGCTGTCGTAGTCAATGTAGGTGTTTACGTGTATATCCGTGGCAATGTTTTCGCCCCTGATGCCATCTATCCAAACGGAAATAGTATTGCCGTCAATCTTTACGGTGGCGTCAGAAGCAAGGTAAGTGCCCTCGTAATCGGACAAATCTACTTCTACGCCTTCCCTGTACAACGTAAAATAGACTTCATTATTGTCGGAAACAAAGAAACTGAGATCTATCGCATTGCCGTCCACGTCCCTTTGATCAATGAAGAAAGTGCCGTTGTTTGTCCGCACAGTCAGTGTGCCGTCGAGCATATATATCTGCGTAGCGGTCATTTTGGTGCCGTTCAGGTCCACTACCACGTCGTACATGCTTATTTCTACGCTAATGATCAGGTGGCTATCGCCGCCGAGATACGCCGTAAAGCTGAACGTACCGAAGATATTATCCCAAGCGCACAGTTTTAGGCGCAAGTCGGATTCTTTACCGGACGGATCCTTTACGTGCAGTTTGTCCCCTTGTCTTACTACGGTGTAGTCGCCGTCAATATAACTAAATTTATAACCGCCGTCGGAGGTTGACTCAATATCGAACACGCGATTGCTATTTACCAGTATTTTGTCAAGTGAGATGTCTATTGCGAACGTTTCGTCATCATTCACCCAAAGACCAACGTAATCGGGATCGATAAAACCTTTTACCATATCCTCGTCAACGTAAGCGTCACTGGGAAACTCTGTCGTATTGAAGTTACTGAAAACTACCTCGATTTCAACGCGCTCGGTTTTGTCACCCTTAACGGACTCACAGTAGTATCCCACGCTTAACAGTTTGCCGTCTTTCAAGGTAATGGCAAATGTTTGCGCGCCTCTTGCTTCTTCGTACTGTATGGAGCCGTTAGAAAGCGCCTGCGCCGCAAGTGACGCGAGATTTAGTCCCACGAGAGAGTATAGAGATATGTCTCTATCGCGCAAAACGTACTGCCCCTTGTCGTTTAACACAAACATAGAGGGGTTGATTCCGCCCAAGTCGAAGTTGGAGGAAACTTCCAGTAACGAATCGGCAAACGGATCTTCACCTAACCACCAGTAGCTCTCATCGCCAAAGAACTCCCAGATTTTGCCATCAGGACGCATTACGTAACCAAATGGAATATCGCCGGGGCCGCCTATCCACATTCTTTCGCCGGTTACGTATGCGTTGTAGCTGACGCTTTTGCTATCGTCACTTAAGTCTATCTTGCTGTAACTTGCGGTGTAACTCGTTGCACTTACCGCTTCGTTTAGAGCCTTGGCAAGGGCGCTGTTTTCCGGGTAATCTTGAAATACTTCATCGGAAATAGTTGCGCCATCTTTGGTTGCGGTCAGTTCAAGAGCAAAACTTAGCGTAACGCTATCGCCGTTTTGACCCTCTATTACCATATCTTTCGATACAATGGTAAGTTGTACGCCGTCATCGGTTAAGATAATCAACAAGCTTTCCACGTCAAACTCGTATCCCGAGATGCTAAACGCAACAGCTTGAGCCGAATACTTGTCGTCAAGCGACCAAACGTTATCTTCCACCATGGTGAAGTCGGATATCAAAAGTTTGTCGAAAACGTTATTATACGGTTCAAACGGTACGGTATCGCCATTGTTATCTTCATACGGAACAAGTTGCACGCGACCGTTTGTGAAGTTGTGCATGTAAAATCCCAACGTGCCGTCTGCGCATTTGCCCCAAACCATGTCGGTAGTATAGTCTTTCGACGACTCTCTTTGCCAAATTGCGTTGCGCACAACGTCGAAGATTGTAATCAGCGTGGAGTTGACTGACTCGCCGTCGCGGGTTAAGGACATAACTCCTTCGAACTTAACGTTGCCTCTCAAAGCCTGCAACACTTCAAGCATCGGCGATGAAGAAGTACTTACCTCAATTGTGACGTCGTTCGTTACGGTAAAAGTGTAACTGTTGTTAACCAGTTGCACCTCTTCGCCTATAATAACCTTGTCGAGAACGTAACCTTCGTCAACGGTAACCGTAACCGTAACAGAAGTTCCTTTCTTCAATTTGCCGTTTTGCGGTTGAGGATTCAACGTGACGTGAGCGCCATCTCCGGCGTTAACCGTAACGTTTGCACGCGTATCGGCAAAGGTGACGGCAATTGTTGTATCATCGCTAATTGCAAAGGTATATTTGCCATCAGCGTCCAGCACGGCGTCGCTGTGCCCACTTACACTGAACTCTTTCACCTCATAGTTCGAGTTGGGTGTGACGGTAACCGTAACCTGTTCGCCCTCAGCATACAGTTTACCTTTGGTAGGTGAGCTAACCGTTACTGAACCTTGCTCACTGTTGTATTGAGTAGTGACAGCGTATCCCTTCTTGCATGCAACAACGAGCATAAGGCTTGTCAAAATCAACACAACGCACAGTGCCACAAAAATAAGCTTGCCGGTACGTTTCATAGCATTTTCCTCCTTTTGTTGAGTATGTATAGTAAACATAATCTATTACGATAATAACATTGTACAATTCATTGTGTAAAGCAAATTGCACTAAAACCACGGCTATAAGGCTAAAATAAAGTATTTTACCGCATAAATTTGCATAAATGACAATAAAAAGGACGCACTGAATATCAATGCGTCCTTTATTAACAATGTATGACGGTTTTACTCGGCAGACTCGGTTGACCCGTCGTCTGGTTGTGCACCCTTACGGCTGTTGATTTCCGTCATCATCATGTCGTAGTACTGTTCGTCGATTACAAACTTCTTGTGTTGAATAATCAGCGCCGCAAATAGGAACAACATAGGTACTACCGTTACCGCAGCCCTTATCCACAAGCGCATGGACAGTGTGCTTTGAGCCTTGAAGTGAACGTTGGCAACGTTGAATTCCTCACCGTTTATTTCGCCCGACAGCAGGAAAATATATGTTTTACCTTCTACAAGGTCACCGTCTTTGTAATCTGTTACACGGGTTACGAAAACGTTTCCATTGTCCGTCTTTTCCATTATCGCTACGTCACCGATAGCGGCAAGATATTCGCCGCCTATTTGTCTGCCGCCCAGGATGTCGTCGGCGCTGAGCTTTTGCGTAAGTTCGTCGATATCTATGTTGGGATCGGCGTCAAGCATGTCAAGATAACCGTTGACCGCTCCAAGATACTCCACTTGCTCCGCCACTGTCATGCGGTCGAAGTAACCTTTTTGCGCTTCGACCGTACTGATATTTTGCGATAGACCATACACGGTGGATACTACAAGCACCAACGTGATGATACCGTATTTCATTGCGTCGGCGAACTTTGCCATCAAGGGGCGAAGCGTAGATACAACCGCCTCGTTGCGTTCGCCACGCTTGTATTCGTTGTACTCAACGCAGTTGGTCATGTTGATGATGCTTGCCATGTAGAACAACGCCTGTCCCACAAATACAAGCACGCCGAATATACTTAGCGTAACAAGGTTAAACGGGAACCAACTAGCCCAACCGATGAGCGCAATGCCAAGATATCCCACGCACGCGATGATGATGGAGATGATTTGCAACTTGCGCCTTCCAAGCCAATTTGCCAGTTTGGGGTAAAAAACCTGCGCCAGTATATTAAATACGCCGAATATTGCAATAAATACGATAGCTTGTCCGTCGTAGCCGATTTCGAGGTAGTACAGGTTGTACGCAAGTCCGACAAGCAGCGAACTGCCGATGTTGTAGAAAAGCATGGAAAGCGTCATCCACAGGATTTGGTCGTTTTTCTTGATTGTCTGCCACATCTGCTTGAAGGAAACCTTTTCGTTTACTTCCATGACGGAACGCGGACGTTCCCTGATGAACATTACCATTACAATCTGCATTGCCATGAATATTGCCGCAACGCCGATACTTATCCAACGGAATGCCTTGAGCACGTTGCCGGGGTATAGGAAAGAAATTCCGCCCTGAGCTATAAACGCGCCAAGTCCTGCAAATACGACGGTCAGCATTGTTGCGGAGTTGCGTTGCTCCTTTTTGCTAGAGAGGCTCGCCAACATGGACCAGTAGCCGATGTCGTTCATGGTAAAGGCGGTTTCCCACAACAGATACATCACTATCATGTACACAACGAAGCCCCAGCCCTTAAATACCGTCTGTATGTTGAACATCAGTATTATTATGGTGCCGGTTAGCACTGCGCCGATAAGTATCCAGGGACGGAACTTACCGAACTTCATGTGCGTGCCTTCGATTATCGCGCCCATCATGGGGTCGTTAATTGCGTCCCATATGCGCCCCACTACTCCGATAAGCAGGCTTATAGTGGTAAACTGCGCGATATTAAGCGTCATGCCAAACTGTATGTAGGTAAGCAGGAAGGACGCTATCAGCTGGTAGGACATGTCACGTCCGATTCCGCTTACGCTAAACAGCCACTTGTTGCGGTTAAACTGCCTGTCTTCGGCAGATATTTCCGTTTTTAGCGCTTTTGTCGCCATAAGTTTTCTCCTTTTGTTATAATTGCTTATCATTGTATCATATTTTTCAATTTAAATAAATAAAAATGAAAAATTTATGCAACTTTTTTCGCAAAAAGCCGTTCGCTAAACATCTCTACAAAAACAGCGTTTATTTTGTTGACAATATTCAATTTGTTTGTTACAATAAGTAGGCTTTTGACAGTAGCGAATGTCGGAAAAGCATCATGGCGGCGTAGCTTAGATGGTTATAGCGGCCGGTTCATACCCGGCAGGTCGTTGGTTCGAATCCGACCGCCGCTACCAAATATGGCTCCTTGGTCAAGCGGTCAAGACATCGCCCTTTCACGGCGGTAACACGAGTTCGATTCTCGTAGGAGTCACCA
>JAFLVJ010000008.1 GCA_022508375.1 Clostridiales bacterium
CACCGTAACCGCCGCCAATATCATAAATAACAGCAGGTGGTTTTGGTAAATATTCGTTCAACAGTTCCTTTGTACGCTCGAACTCAATTAACCCAATGCCTTCTCGTAAGCGACCACGCTCCACTCCAGCATTATAATCTGCTAAAACTTCTTTATCAATACTTTTCATATTTGCTCACTTAATTGTTTTTTTATTGTAGAAAAATTGTAACATAACTACCCAATAAATGCAACTCTAAAACCAACTTGGCACTATGGCGGGTGCTTTTATATAACAAGTGGCTTTCGCGGCATAAACCATCTGCTTAATATTTGATATGACGCTTACTTTGTGATATAATGCAAGAAAAATATTAAGGAGAAATTATGAATACATTTTTTGATAAATTGCTTGCCGCATTAACGGTATTAAATCCTCGTACTACGGAGGAGAAAAGAGTAAAAGAAACGGCTAAACAAATAATTAAAAATCAAAATCTATCACCTTATCACGAAAACAATTTGATTGCAATTATCGAAAAAGCCCAAAGTCCAGAACAAATGACTGCAGAAATAATTGAGTATGTGAAAATCAATAATTAAAAGAACCTAAACCGAGATGTTCGATTTAGGTTCTTACTGGCGGAGAAAGAGGGATTTGAACCCTCGCTACGCTATCCACGTACTACACCCTTAGCAGGGGCGCCCCTTCGGCCACTTGGGTATTTCTCCAAATTCCGGTACAAACGTTACTATTTTGTTTGCTTGATTATTTTACCACAAAGTTGCGTGTAAGTAAAGTTTTTTTTCTATATTCGTAGCAATTTTTGTTTGATGGGACATATTGTTGCTTTTTTGATTGATTTTTGCCCAGTGATGGGATATAATATACTTGCACGTGGGGGTGTACTTCGCTTACGCTTCGTGGCGGTCGCAATCTTTGATTGCTTGGCAGAGGGCTAGTTGGTAGTGCGATACTAGGACGCGTTTTGCTACGCAAATTCGCTGAGGGTCGGAACTTCGTTCCTCGCACGCAACGCCGTTGCTCACTTAGTTCATGTGCTTTAATTGCTATATCAATATTATTCAATGTGGGGGTGTGGCTCAGTTGGTAGAGCGATACGTTCGCAACGTATAGGCCAGGGGTTCGATCCCCCTCATCTCCACCATAGCCAACCTAAATCGAACCTATCGAGTTGGGTTGGTTTTTCTTTATCATAAAAAGGCAACTTATGGTTGCCTTTTTATTTTTTAGTTATTATTTCGATAACTTGGTTCAATATATTAGCTTGTCGTAAATACCTAGGGTGATATGTCCAATAAGTCAGAACGTTTAAGCCTAGTACAGCTGATATTTCGGAGCAAGGTCTGTTGATTTCTTTGCTAACTTTGGGATAAAAATTTTTCAATTGACCTTCCTGCAAGCCAAATGCCAATTCAATTGCGTTGTAATATGGATCTCTCGCTCCTACCGCAAAAATTATCACATCAGGTTGTGTAATTTCAATTTCCTTTTGTAACAAGGTTCTGCCATCTATACATTTTTGATTTAGCATTTCACGCTCTGCATCATACAAATAATAGACTGCTTTTCTATTTTCACCTTTTCCCTCATAACAATTAAACCTTTTTCCACATTCATAACGAACCACTTTCTCTAAGTTGTTCCAGCATGGAAAACAGCCTGCATTGTTTAGTTTTCGTATAAACTGCCAAAACGGAGACTTGTTCCACTTATATTCATTATGGCAAATATCTAATTGCCGTTCCAAATAATCGGTATTCCATTTTTGCATGGAGATAAGGTTCCATGTATCATACTCACAAGTAAGTCCAACTGCCTCTTGACCGATAATCATTACTTTTTTGTCGCTTTCCAAATATTTGTCAGAAACGCCACAACTAAACGGGCAAGATATTTGTCCTTTGTTGCCTTTCAATATGTAGTCATACATTTTGCTTTTCCATTCTTGTTGTGCAACTAACAGTTTTTCGTTGATTGGATTCATAAAATATTCCCCCTTTACGATTCTACCATTAAATCGATTTTACAACCACGATATTATCGTAAATTTTCAATAAAAATAATAAAGTTAATAATTTCATTTTTGCTTAGATAAACTCATATTCAAACATAATAACAAATTATTATGATATATACAAGAAAACAATATTCGTTTTACGTTACCTAGCCTCCACCATACGATACCCAGTCGAACCCTTATAGGTTAGGCTGGGTATTTTCTTTGTAAAGCACACTTCGGGGCGTGTTTTTGTTATTTCAAACGAACGCCACGAAGTACGGCGCCAAATTGATTTTTATTCTTGTACATATCTAATAGGTATGCTATAATCCAATATATAATCATCGACAGTTTTTCAGAAAAGTGTTGCTTTTAGCAATTTGATATTAAAAAAAAGGAGAAAGACAAATATGAGAATGCTAAAGTTTAAAAAAGCCCCTATCATAGTTGCGCTCGTTATGTGTGCAATCCTTCTCATCGTAGGAATAGTGTTCGCATTGCTTCCTGAAGAAACTTATATTAGCTGGGGCGATTACGATTCGGCAAGTACAAGATATTATCCGTTAATCTTTTGCGGATTGTTCGCTTTTATTTTCTTCTTAATTGCTTGGATAACGGCTACTACACAAATGAAGAGTATTGCAAGAATAAATGAAATGATGCAAAATCTTGGAGAAGATGCAATTATTTTAGGTGGCGCAATAGTTGACCGCGAAGCCGCTCGTGAAAATGCAAAAAAGACAGCTCTTTCCATTCTAGGCGGAATTTTGTCCGCGTTGATTTTGGGCGTTGGTGTTTACAGAATACATGGCAATAACAACGCAAGATATTTTATATTGTATAGCGAAGGTATGTATATAGTAAATATGCGAGATAAAAGCGAATTGTTAATCGAGAAAATGAAAATTAGTGATATTAAAATAACAGAAAAGCCCAATAGTCTGCTTATGGAATTTCTACCTGCGCACTTCACTTTTACCGTAAACACCAGAGGACTAGATATAAGCGCAGAGGAACTAATCGCCAAATTTAAAGAAGTCTTTACTAATCCTATACCTGATCCGTTTCAAAACGTATAAAGATTTAAGTTAAATTATAATTTTCAATTTTGAGTGTGGTTCGACTTTGTTTTGGGGTAGTCCACCATAAGACTTGGTTAACATAGCCGAGTCTTTTTTTGTGTGTATCAAATGAGTGGGAACTATATAAATATCGATTAACAAAAAATATTGAATTGCTTTGGCTATTGTGATACAATTACTGTGTAGAGATATGCACGTAAGCATATTGTGTCACTAATGGCTTGCTGGATATTAAAGTACCGGGTGTTACACAGTGCAAGGGATAACGATATATGAGTAAATGTTTAGGTATAGAGTTGGGCTCAACTCGCATAAAAACAGTCCTGATTGACGAAAAGGCAAAGGTAGTTGCTCAGGGAAATTTCGAGTGGGAAAATACTCTTGTTGACGGGCTGTGGTCATATTCCTTAGAGGAAGTGGAAAAGGGCTTGCAGACGAGCTACAAAAATATGTTGATCGACTACGGTAAACCGATAGAGCAACTGGATTGTATCGGTATTTCCGCCATGATGCATGGCTACCTTGCATTTGACAGCAACAATAAGTTGCTTGTGCCGTTTCGCACTTGGCGCAACACCAATACGCACAAAGCTGCAAAAGAATTGTCTTATCTATTCAACTTCAATATTCCTATGCGTTGGAGCGTTGCACATTTCTATCAGGCGGTGTTAAACGACGAACCGCACGTAAAGGACGTTGCGTTCATTACCACTTTGGCAGGATACGTGCATTACCGTCTGACAGGTAACAAGGTTATCGGCATTGGTGACGCTTCGGGAATGTTTCCAATCAGTAATGGCGCATACGACCAAGATATGTTGGACAAATTTGACGGACTTTTGCGCGCGCACGGACGTCATTGCAAATTTAAAAACATGTTACCGAAGATTATGCTTGCAGGCGATAACGCCGGCTCACTCACAAGCGAGGGCGCAAGGTTTCTTGACGTAAGCGGTGCGCTCAAGGCAGGCGCAATGCTGTGTCCGCCGGAAGGTGATGCAGGTACGGGAATGGTTGCAACAAATAGCGTACTACCGCGCACGGCAAACGTTTCCGCAGGAACAAGCGCGTTTTTAATGGCGGTTATGGAAAGACCCCTTGCCCGTCACTATGATGAAATAGACGTGGTTACTACGCCCACAGGTGAACCTGTTGCGATGGTGCACGTAAACAACTTTACCAACGAAATCAACGCTTGGGCAAGCGTTTTTGCCGAGGCAATTGCGCTTGTGGGAGCCAAGTGTGACAAAAGTGAGCTATTCGAAAAACTTTTTGCCTGCTCATTAAATAGCGACGAAGATACAGGTAAACTTGTAGGGTACAATTTTCTGTCGGGTGAGCCCATTGTCAATGTAGATAACGGCAGACCTTTATTTGCGCGTATGCCCGACAGTAAGTTTACGCTTTCAAACTTTATGCAAATGCAGATCTATTCGGCACTGGGAGCGCTTGCAATGGGTCTGGAAATCCTGCGTAGCGAAAACGTTGCAGTCGATAACGTCTGCGGACACGGTGGTTTTTTCAAGACGGAATTTGTCGGACAAAATGCTATGTCGGCAGCGGTTGGTGCCCCCGTTACGGTCTTGAGCAATGCAGGTGAAGGTGGCGCTTGGGGTATGGCAATATTGGCGTTGTATGCGCTCAACAAAAAGACGTCGTTATCCGAGTTTTTGCAAAAATTATTTGCAAATACGGCAAAGGTTACGGTTGAAGCCACCGCGCAGAAAAAGCAGAAGTTTAGCAACTTCATGAAACTTTACAAACAAGGCTTGTCTATCGCACAAAAGGCATCGGAGGTGCTGTAATGTTAGAACAACTTAAACTAAAAGTTTATCAGCAAAATATCGCGCTGGTAAAGCACAACCTTGTGGTACTTACATGGGGAAACGTAAGCGCAATAGATAGGGAACAAGGACTGGTCGTTATCAAACCAAGCGGTGTGAACTATTCGGATATGAAAGCAGAAGATATGGTGGTTGTTGACCTTGACGGAAAAGTAATCGAAGGCAATTATCGTCCGTCCAGTGACACACCGACGCACCTGTGGTTGTACAAGAAGTTTGCTCAAATTGGCGGAGTTGTACACACGCATTCCACCTATGCAACCGCATGGGCGCAAAGCGGTAGGAGTATCCCTGCCTACGGAACTACGCATGCGGACGCCTTTTACGGTGACGTGCCTTGTACGCGGGCTCTTACTAAGGAAGAAATCGAAAGCGAGTACGAGCTAAATACAGGCAAGGTCATTACCGAAACATTTAGCGATGTAGATTCGCTTGCAATACCTGCAGTTCTTGTAAAAAACCACGGACCGTTTACCTGGGGCGTAACACCGGAAAAAGCCGTAGAAAACGCTGTAACGTTGGAAGAAGTGGCTCGAATGGCTCAACTGACGGAAAGCCTTAACGGTAAAGTCAAACGGGTGGATCAGCATTTACTAAACAAGCATTACAGTCGTAAGCATGGTAAAAACGCATATTACGGGCAAGAATAAGGAGCGCTAAAATGAAAAAGCTATATTTTATTACAGGCAGTCAAGACCTATATGGAAATGAGACGTTGAAGCAAGTTGCAATCGACAGCAAGGAAATGGTTGCATTCTTGAACGAAAAACTTGGCGATACTATAGCGATAGAGTGGAAACCCACCGTGCTTACAAACGACGGCGCAAAGGACGTTCTTGTTGCGGCGTCGGCGGATAAAGATTGCGTTGGCGTAATAACATGGATGCACACTTTTTCCCCTGCAAAGATGTGGATAAGGGGCTTAAAGGCGCTAACCAAGCCGATGTTACACTTGCATACGCAATTTAATAGAAAGTTGCCCTACGATTCCATTGATATGGATTTTATGAATCTCAATCAGTCCGCGCACGGTGACAGAGAGTTTGGTTTCATTTGCACGCGTCTTGGTATAAAGAGAGAGGTTGTTTCGGGGTACTACCAAGACGAGCGTATAATCGAGCGCATACGCCGCTTCGCGCATGTATGTAAAGCGCTTGATTTCTCCGACGGAATGCGTGTAGCAATGTTCGGCAGTAATATGCGCGACGTTGCAGTTACCGACGGTGACAGGGTAGAAAGCGAAATTCGTTACGGTTGGAACGTAAACTACTATGGGGTGGGCGATCTTGTTGACGTAGTCAAGAAGGTCAAGGCAAGCGAAGTGGACGACATGATGGAGTACTACGCAAGTAAATACGACATTAACACCGACGATATCGTAGCGGTACGCGAACAGGCGAAGTATCAGGTTGCCTTGGAAAAGTTTCTCAAAAGGAAAGGAATATCCGCCTTCACCGATACATTCCAGGATTTGCATGGGCTAAAGCAATTGTTGGGACTAAGTGTTCAGGATGTTATGTCGAAGGGGATTGGATTCGGTCCCGAAGGAGACTATAAAACTAGCGCTTTGATGGCTGTAATGTGTAAAATGGCGGAAGGAAAGAAGGGCGCAACAGCGTTTTTGGAAGATTACACCTATGACCTTACCGAAGGCTCCGAACTTGAACTTGCATCGCATATGTTGGAAGTTTCCCCCGTATTTGCGGCAACAAAACCCAAGATAGAGGTTCACCCACTTGGAATCGGTGACAGAGAACCGCCTGCCCGTCTTGTTTTTGACGGAATAGACGGCAAGGCTATTGCCGTATCGATGGTGGATATGGGCACTCACTTCAGACTTATTTGCGCTAACGTCCAATTGGTAAAGCAACCGCAAGCAATGCCCAACCTGCCCGTTGCCCGCGTGATGTGGAAGATATTGCCCGACTTTGTAACGGGCACCGAAGCTTGGATTTACGCAGGCGGCGCGCACCATGCAGTAGTGTCAACAGCACTGACGGTGGAAGATATACGCCTATTTGCCAAACTGACAGACACCGAACTTATTGAAATAGGATAGCAACGGCTTTTTGATGAGCACATAAGACATGCGCGTTTATTAATGTGACAATTCAAATATAAAATAAAGGGCGACCGAATTCGGTCGCCCTTGTTATTATATATAGCGTTATTTATATGGTGGATTACAATTAGATGTTTTTTACAACCATATAGAATTGTCCCCATCCCGCATGAGCAATCTTGTATTCCGTATTGCCAATTGTGATTGCAGCTTCGTTGTTTTCGCCGGTGATATCGCAATACACGTCACCATTTTGTCCATCTATGATTTCACCGTTGATACTAAAGTGACCATACCACCATTCGCCGTCTGCATTGACGTTAGTAATGTTGATGTATAGTTTTGCTTCGACATCGCCGATAAGGGTCTTTCCTTCATCGATATAAAGTTTGTCGTTATTGTTAAAATAAACGAAAGACTTAAGGTCATCTTCGGAGTAGCCTAAATAGAATACTTTGAAAACCATATAGACTTGGTCGCCGGCTTGTTCAAGGGAAGCTCTAACAAACGAGAAGCTCTTGGCGCTAGCCGCATTTACAATTATTTGCAATATCCAAGAGGTGCTTTCATCGCATCTAATGCTATATGACTTGTCGTTGGCGGTAACGCTCATTGGCGTGCCTCCGTAAATGTTTCCATCCCAAAAACCTGTAAAAGGACTACCGTTTAAATACAGGTGGCACCACAGCGCGTTGCCGTTAGCTGTTCTGTTGGTGATGTTAATGTAGAGATTGTGCAAGATTCCATTGGCGTCATCTTTTTCAATACCCATTAAATCGCCCTTATCACCTACAGTCATATCTTTGACGTCGTATCCAATGATTTGCGCCGACAACACGAGGTAAACAGTAGTGTCTTCTGCTACAAGACGCGCGCCTGTAATCTTCAATAGAGTAGTGTCGCCAACTAAGATACCGATTGCTCCCCAGAAACGCGAGCCGTCGCTTCCAACGCCTTCTTCGCCATGCTTGTTTACGATGATGTAGCTCTTGTCGCCTACGATAAAGTATTTGCCGTCGATTGTTCTGTTTTCGCTAACCAAATTGTTCGGCTCGCCTCTGAAGTGTGCAGTGTAGGCGGATTTATCAAGATTGGTTATGTCGATCTTCAGTTCCCAATTGCCATTTTCGGAAACAGTAGCCGTTTTGGTGAGGTCTGTTTTTCTTCCATTCCAGCCTGACGCGCCGGCATCCTTGTTGTGCTCCAAGTCGAAATACGTCTCAAGTAGAGCAGCCTTCAGGGCGTCAGCGGACGCGTAGTTTTCCGAAGTACCCTTGATAACAAGATAGACAGTGTTGGTATTGTCATCTTTTACAAGGTCAACGTCAGTTGTAGTAAAAGTGGGGTCGGGTACGTCTATTTCCTCGTCGAAAATGATATTGGAAATGGTGATCTTACCGGATTCGTTATCTATGGAACCATCGGGTACGCCGAATTGAATGCTGAGAGTTGCATCAGCGCCTTGTGTAAATTCGAATTCAACCGTTTGCGCTACGCCACTTACAAGGGTGTAAACGTTACCGTTGATTCTAATGCGGCCGTTAAACTCGGCAAGAAGAGTGAGTTTTACCGTGTGTTTACTGTCTGTTTGGAAGTCGGGATTTTTGTAGAATAGTTGTGTACACCACCAGTTACCCTTGTTTTCAGTGAAGTTGAATACAAGCGTGCCGTGGTTGTAGGTGCCGTTAGCTCTCTTATTTGCAGAATCGCCTTCTTCAATGTTGTGGTAATACACCCACAAACCCACTAAGTTTTCATTTGCAACGTAGCTACCTTCTGTGCTGAATCTAAGTTCGTAATTATCGCGATCAATGTCAGGGTCAACGGTAATAATCTCACTGATGCGGAATGCGATAACCGTCCAATTGCTGTATAGAATGAACTCATATTTATATGAATTCAGTTCAACGTTTTCGCCAACTTGCCAAATACCTTCGTAACGGTCGCCATTAGCTTTGTCGAAGTAGTAAACATTGCTTCCATAGTATCCGCCAAGACTTCCGACGGTAATTTCCAATCTGAACGCCCAGGTGCCTTCGCCGTTGTAATCCATGACGAAATTTTTCGTATTTTCAAAGCCGTTTTGATTTTTAGCAGGTATCCAACTTTCGGGAATAAATACATCCCAAATCAATTCTGTGTTGAGTAGAGTCTTTAAGGCTTCTTCCTCATAGTCGGAGTAGGTGCCACTGTAAACGAAGTAAACCTTGCCATCTTCTGCCACAAGGCTTGCCTTGGTTAGTGCCCATTCTCCGTCATTGGGTTCGGGATCTTCGCCGCCACCGGTAGTGGGGTAGGTTGCAGTTGCGATGAGGACATCGCCGTCATCTGTTGTCTTGTACCAGTCAAAAACGAACTCCGTTTGACCTGCTTTAATATTTACTTGAATACCGTAGTCAATAAGGTAACCGCTTCCGGCAGGTACACCCCAAGAAGTGGTGACTCTCTCTTTGTTTACTTTTATGTAACTTGCATTGTCCTTGATATAGTTCAAGTCATCGTCGGATACTAACAGTCTAATAAATACTTCGTTGATTACTTCTATACCAGTGATTGTGATAGTACGTGCATCACCGGGTTCGGGGATAATAGGTTCATCGCCGCCGCCAGAGCTGTTTGGCTTATAGACCGCCGTAGCAACAACTTTGTCGCCATTTACAATCCATTGGAACGCATATTCATCAAGGGTTGTATCTACTACGCGAACGTGAATCTCGTAATAATTGCCGTTGGGAACGTATCTATATTCTGTAATCGGGTTGCCATTAAGTTTGAGAGTCGTAGTCAAACTGAGATTTACAGTTGAAGTCGTACCAAAACGGAACCAACCGTCGCCGTAAGTTTCCAAATGTTCCAAAGTCAATGTAACAGGCTCGTCGGGCCACTCGACATCGGAGCCGGAATTGGGGTTTTCATAAACTGCCGTAGCAATAACTACGTCATCCACAAGCCATTGGAAACTGTATGTTTCGAGATATACGTCAACAACGTGGATATGAATTTCATAACCGTCACCGGTAACAACGTGTCTAAACTCTACAGACTTACCATTCATCTTGAGAGTAGTAGTCTTTGTAAGATCCACACTTGAAGTTGTACCCATGCGGAACCATTCACCACCGTAAGTTTCCAGGTGTTTTAGAGTCAGGATAACAGCATCACCGCCTGGTCCGGGTTCTTCGCTGTCTTCTATTTCTACGTTGATAACAACTTGACCGTCCTTGATACTAATGGTGTAGGTCGTTTTCTTGTCGTCAGAAGTGTGGGGGCCGCCGCTAACTTCTGTAGGAACGTAATACTGTTCGTTGTACATTAGTTTAATTACGTGGTCGCCTGCGGTTGTAAGATACGAGAACACGTTATTGTACATGGGTCTATATTGACCTGCCACACCGTTTGTCTGAACTTCGTACGGTGTTGCAACAACTTTGTCGTCAATAACAAGTTGGACGTTGTACATATCTTTTTGATCAATATTTGTCGTGTAGATCCATACTCCAAGGATATTGTAGTCAAAATGCATATTGCCTACGCTTGTAATTGCGCCTTCCGCGCTCTTTGCCTCGGCGGTGATGATGAGCTGCTCGTTGTCAAGACTCATGGTGTATTTCATGGTATCCGCTTCGTAATCGGACAAACCGATTGCCGTAGGAACGTAATCTTTGCCATGGAATCTAAATGCAATAGTGTGTCTGCCTTCTTCGGTAATCAGTAAAGAAATGTCTTTAAACATTGCTCTGAATTGACCTTCGGCGGCAGTTTCGAAGTTATACGGCGTATCGACCGCTTCGCCGTCGATAACGAGTTGGACTGCTCTCATATCTTCCATCGTAAGCTTGGTGGTGTTGAACCATGCTGCGATAATATTGCTGTACAGGTCAACTGTATAAGAATTGTCAATTGTACCTTGGCAGTTTGAGCAGATACCGTTTTCAAAGTTATGTACGGTCTTGGCAATTGTAAGATCGTCGTCTTCGATTTCCGTTGTGCCGTCTTGTGCGAAATTCTTTTCGCAAACGGTGCAGTGATAGTGACCCTTTGTGCCTTCGTTGTAGCAATCTGCGGGAACTTCATCTATCCAATCTTCTTCAAAGGTGTGACCGTTTGCCGGTATTTCATCCAGACCTTCGGTGTAGTCGCAGTTAGCGCACTTCTTGCCTGCTGTTGTACCGGGCTCGGTGCAGGTAGCGGGAACTTCATTAACGTCTTGAAGTTCGTGAGCGAGCTTTTCAATTGTGAGGTCTTCAATTACCTTTTCGTCTATGTCGAAGTTCTGTTCGCAAACGGTGCAATAATAGTGTCCCTTGGTACCTTCCATTTGGCAGGTGGCGGGAACTTCATTTATCCAACCGGCTGTGAATGTGTGCTGACCGTCGATTGTTACCGACTTGGTGGCGCTATACGTTTCATTGTTGAACTCAACCGAAGCGGAGTACACCCTGTCCTTGGTACAGTTGTTTTGCGTGTCTTCAACGCCTAAATCGTTGTCTGTTACCGTTTGTTCGTGTGTGCATCTTGTGCAGCTGAATTTAGCGCTGGCTGCAGTGTAGCCGTCATCGTCGTTTCCTGTCCACGTCCATTCGGGCTGTCCGTAGTTGTGACCGAGAGCGGCAATTTCGCCAAAGCCTTCGGTGTAGTCGCAACGAGAGCATCTCTTGCCTGCAGCAGTACCGGGCTCGGTGCAGGTAGCAGGAACTTCATTAACGTCTTGAAGATCGTGGTCCAGTGCGGCAATGGTGAGGTCGGTGATTTCCGTTGTTTTGTCTGCGTCAATAATCTTGTCGCATACAGAGCAACAGTAATGTCCCTTGGTGCCTGCGGTAGTGCAGGTAGCAGGAACTTCCGTTACCCATTCACCAAGTGTGTGACTTACCGGTATTACAATATCGGCAAGTTCCGTCGTGCCGTCCGGTGCGAAGTTCTTTTCGCATGTGGAGCAGTAGTAGTGTCCTTTAACGCCGCTAGTTGTGCAGTTTGCGGGAACTTCGTTTACCCATGCGCCAAGAGTATGTCCGAGAGCATTTAGGGTAACTTCCTTTTTGTCGGTGTAATCTTGGCCGTTAAAGTTTACGGTTGCGGTGTAAACTGTTTTACCGTCGGCGGTGCATGTTGCATCCGTTGTTGCAGACGTTACGGTTGCGGTTTTCACCTGTTCGTCGTCGTTATCCGTGCAAGTAAACGTAGCCGTTACAGCCGTGTAACCGTCATTGTTACCCGTCCAGTTCCATACGGGCACGCCGTAGCTGTGACTGTGTTGTTCGCTTACGGTAATTTGGTAAGTGGCAGTCTTATCCTTGTACGTTACAGTGACCGTTTGCGTACCTGCAACGCTCATATCGTAGCCGGTAACCGTGTAGCCGGCGGTAACCACGCTGGTGGTCTTGTCGGAGTAATGCGCTGTAACCACTAGTTTGTCGTAGCTAAATTCATCGCCTACGACGTATGTTGTCTTGACGTTGCCTGTGTAAATCGTAATGCTCTCAAGCGCATTGACGTTATTGTCCACGCAGGCTGCGAGCACAAGGCACATCACCACAATCATGATTAGCAACGCAAAACCGAAGTTTTTTGTGTGTTTCATGAATAATTCCCCCTATATTTAATTTATATTATATATAAATTACCACCTATAAAAGCCTTTGTCAATACCGATTGTAAATTTTTGTCCGATTATTACGAAAATAATTATAAATAGAGTTACTAGTGCTTTGTGTTGTAACATAGTAGCAAAACAACGAAAATATAGCAAAAATGTCTAAAAAAAGTAAGAAAAAGCCAGTTCCACTTAAAATATAGTTGCGTTTTTATACATTTAGTAATATAATTGTACTTAATTAGTCTGAAACGTAATATTCACAACCAAAATGTGACACAAAACATACAGTTTGTAGTCAAAATGTCGGTTTATTTGAATGTGTGGCGGGTTAATCTCGCCATTTTTTATAAATCGGCACAACATATAAGTAAGTTATAGCACTGTAAAAAAGTTTTAGGGAGGACACAATGAAAAAAAGATTGGTAATCTGCATCCTTGCTGTTATCTGTCTGGCAACGGTAGCGTTTAGCGCTTGTTCCGAAACACACAAGGTAACAGTTGTGGCAGAAGACGGAAGTTCAACCGAATACATCGTTAAGGACGGCGAAACCGTTGACTCCGTTATCGATGCAGACGTTGATTTGTACACCGACGAAGCATGCACACAGCTTTTTGACCGCAAAACGCCCATCAATGGGGATTTGACTTTGTATGTCAAGAGTAGTAGCTGCACGGTTACGTTTGTTACCAACGGTGGATCGGAAGTTAGCTCCAGAACCGTCAACAAGGGGGATTCGTTACCTTCCGACGTTGTAACAACCAGGCAAAATTACGCATTTGCAGGTTGGTACTCGGATGAGGCTTTGGAACACAAGTTTGACGAGGGAACAGCCATCACTAAGTCCATCACGTTGTACGCCAAGTGGACGCGCACTCATTACACGGTAACGCTCAAGGTGTCGGGCAATGAGGACGTGAACTTGAGTATTCCCGTTGACAGCAATACGTTAAGTCTTGCAGGCAAAATGGACGGCATGTACTATGACGATTACTCCTACACATTTACGGGATGGAAGGATGCGTCCGGCAAAGATTACGAAGCAGACGCCACCGTCACCGTAACTGACGACATGGTGCTTACCGCTCAATTTACCTTTAACGACGTGGTGTACGTACTGGACGACAGCGGTGAGTATTACATTCTCGACAGCATCCTCAATACAACTATTTCAACCTTTACCGTACCCGAAACCTACAATGGACTGCCGGTGGCTACAATCCGTTCATTTGGTTCGAGTAGCGCTCTCAAGACGGTTATCATCCCTGATAGCGTTGAATTCATCGAATCAAGCGCGTTTGCAAACCTTAGCGGATTAGTAACTATTGACGCTCCCTACATTGGTGCATATCTAATTGAGGACCTACCCACAAGTGATGACGAATGGATTGGCTTGGAAGGTATGCTCGGCTACTGGTTCAACTTCGGCATTGAGCTCAACCCTCGCATTGGTTACTATACGGTGCACAGTCAGACAAAAGCTCTGTACGAAGACGAAGATGGCGAATTTGTCGGACGGGCGGAAATTTTCTACCAATTTCCGCAAACACTCAAAAACATCATCATTCGCAACGGTGTAATTCCCGAGTATGCGTTTTACAACGTAACAACCATTGAGCAAGTTACTCTTGGCGATGGTGTCAAGGCAATTGGACCTAACGCCTTTGCAAATAACTCGTATGTAGAGAATCTTCCACACAACTTCAAAAAATTGATTATCAACGAAGATAGCCCCAGCTTTACAAGCTTTGGCGAAAACGCCTTCCGCGATAATTATAGCGTTGAGTACATCTCAGTTCCCAAGCTTGTGGAAGTGCTCCCCAAGGAAGTGTTTTACAACTGTCTCAAGTTAAAGCAGGTCGATATTCCCGAATATGGTAACCTCAAGGTTATAGAGCAGCAAGCTTTTTACATTCCCAACTCAACGGCACAAGCTAGCCTTACCTTCATTAACCTGCCGCTCCGGTTGGAAACCATTGGTGTATTGGCGTTTTGTAACTCAGCGCTTACGAAAATCGATTTCCCTGCAAGCGTAACGAGTATCGGCGGCGCGGCGTTCATTGGTTCTAAAGCGCTTGGCAAGGTTACGTTTGATGACGGTAACGCAATGACCGCCCTTGAAAGCAGCGTATTCGAAGGTTGCATATCTCTTACCGAAGTGAAACTTCCCAGTGCTATGCACATACTTGGCGATAGCGTATTTAGCGGATGTAAGAATCTAAGAGACTTCAGTTATTTTGAAAACATTGACGAGTTGGGTCAAGCAGTATTTAACAGTAGCGGATTTGTAAACGTAACGCTCAGCGGCATTGTCAAGATGGGTAGCAACACGTTTTCTAACTGCGACGCGCTTGTGTCTGTTGAAATGAACTTCGTCTATAACGACAATATCAACACCAAGCACATGTTTGACGACTGCGATGCGTTGACAACGGTCACTTTCCCCACAGGCATAACGGAAATCGGCGACAGCATGTTCCTCAACTGCGACAAATTCGCCCATCTCGTTGTTCCCGCAACCGTCGTCAGGATTGGCGAAAACGCATGTGGTGGCATGGCAGGCGCAATTGAAACGGTAACGTTCGAACAGGGTTCTGTATTGGAAGAAATAGGCAATAGCGCTTTTTGGTCTCGCGAGTTGATTGAAAGTATTTCATTGCCTGCAACCATTACCAAGATTGGCGCAACGGCATTCGCATTTTGCTACAACCTGACAACGGTTACCTTTGCCGACGGCGCAAGCGGTATTGAAATTGGCGATTACGCATTTAACCGCAATGTCCGTCTTGAGTCCATCGACCTCAGCGTCGTGACGTCTTTCGGTAACAGTGCATTTGAAAACTGCATTTCGCTTAGCGACGTTACCATATCCGACTCTGTTACCCAAATGGGCACTTACGCATTTGCAAGAAATGTCGGAGGTAATTTAAAGGATATACTAAAGAATTTAGGTATGACGATGGATGACGTCAAAGAGCTTACGATACGTCTGGATATGTCTCTTTTGGATGTACTGGACAACAACTGGCCCAACACCTGGAGCGGCGACGCTATCGTCATCTATGCAGGCGGCGGTGGACTTGTTGTGATTGACGAAACGTGGGAAGGCTTCCTTGACACTGAAAACTCGGTTGTTTTAATTACTAAGTACATTGGCAGTAATGCACAGATTGTTCTTCCCGACAGTATCCAATACGACGAAGCGGTATATGAAATCGTTTGGGCTAAAGGAGTATTCGAAAGCAACACGACAATTACTAAAGTAACCCTGTCATTAGATATGACGGAGATTCCCGATAACTTCTTCAAGGGCGCAACAAAGCTTTCGGAAGTAGTGGTACCCCAAGGCTCCAAACTTACCCGTATAGGCAATAGTGCATTTGAAAATGCGGTATCCATGGTTAAGTTTACCAATGAAGGTAACGCTGCAATTGCGGAAATCGGCGCATATGCTTTCATGGGTATCGGTGAACCCCGTGACGACAATTACTTCATCATCGACGTTGACGTTGTAATAGATATCGACTTTACAAAAGTTGTGACAATTGGCGAAAGCGCATTCGATATGCTTGACAACTGGGTGGCTGCCATCACGCTGACGGAAATCACAACGACAATCGGCGCAAGAGCATTTTACCGTTGTACGGCTATATCCATTGTATTTGACGGTGTATTGAGCGGACTTACGCGCATTGAAGCAAGCACGTTCTATAGCGTAGCCATCTACATTTACGGCGATGACGACAGCTCCGAAACCGACGACGGAATAATGATTATTCCCAATACTGTCACGTATATCGGCGACAACGCGTTCAACATGTGCCGTTACGGTAACATTTGCGCACTTATTATCGAAGCTAACAGCGAACTTGTCATCGGTAACTGTGTATTCGGAGGAATGGGTTTCTACAATAACAATCCCAAACCAACGCAAAAGTTAGCTTATATATTGATTAAGGGAACTCCCAAGTACATTGGTAGTGAGTTCGCCTCAAATAACTACAGCAGTACAAGCAGGGCTGTTACTCCAATCTTCTTCGAAGACGTTGAAATAGGTCAATCCAAACCCAACGGTCCCGTTGAAAGTTATCCCGAAGGTTGGAGCTCCGACTGGTTTGTGCAAAATGTCGGTAATCCTGAGGACGGAAGAGATCCTACCTACCGTCCCGTTTACGGCAAGGGCACGTGGCACTACGAGAACGGCGTTCCCGTTGTAGGCGCACCCGATACAGACGAATAACCGATGAAAAATTGTGTGTCAATCAATAGCTAAATAAAAAAAAGGCGAACGGTTAACGTTCGCCTTTTTGTGTGGATTATGTGAAAGTGGTGTTACTCCCATAGATTTTTATTGAGATGTATGCTGTCTTGTTCGGTCAGTTTGCGAATAACTCGGCATGGGTTGCCCGCTGCAAATACGCCTTCGGGAATATCGCGTGTTACCACCGAGCCGGCTCCGATAACCGAGCCTTGTCCGATAGTTACTCCGCCGCATACGGTAACGTTACTTGCTATCCAACAATTTGAGCCGATAACGATGGGCTTTGCGTACTCCTTGTCCGTCAGCACGCCGCGTTCGTTTGTGTACATGTTGCGCTCCTCGCTCAGTAATGGATGCACAGGTGTAACTATGCTCACGCCCGACCCGATAAACACGTTGTCGCCTATCTTCACAGGACAGCAATCAAGTATTGTCAGGTTGAAGTTGGCGTAGCAATTAGTACCGAAAGTGGTAAAGTGTCCGTAGTCGAAGTAGATAGGTCCCTGCAAATATGCGTCGTTGCAGTGTGGTATAAGTTTACTGAGTATCTTTTTCCTTTTGGGATTATCCTCATCTAATTTGTTATAAGCGTTGCATAGCTTGTGTGCGCACGTGCGCATATGTTGAAGTTCGGCGTCACTTGGGTCGTAAATCATCCCCGCAAGCATTTTCTCTTTTTCCGTCATAATGCTCTCCTTTTGTGCTTGTCTTATTGTAACAAAAATATCATGACATAGCAATAACCTAATTTAAACTAATTTAACATTTGATGTATATATATTCCCATAGCTCGTGCAACTCTAAATATAGCAGTCATTCTAACATTTTGATTGTTCATAATTCTTGTCAATGTGCCGGGACTTATATTGCACATTTTACAAAATTTTACTTTGGATAGGTTGTTTTCTTTTAAATATTGCTACATCAATTCTGTTTTAATTAGTTTTTTCATAGTTATATCCTCCCTATTGGTAAGGATATATTAAACAGTGAAAAATGTCTTTGCCGTTACATAAAAGGAACAAAATACAGTATTAAAATATAGTGTAAAAAAAATCTGCAAACAGTTTGGTTTGCAGATTTTTGGTTATTAGTATTTGTTATTTTTTAATTGGTTCAAGTTTTGTCATACCGCCCATGTACTTGCGCAGCACCTTGGGGATTGTTACCGAACCGTCGGCGTTTTGGTTTTGCTCCAGTATGGCGGGGAAGACGCGGCTTGTTGCAAGTCCGCTTGCGTTTAGCGTGTGCATAAATTCCAACTTCTTGTCCGAGTCCTTACGGTAACGCATGTTGCCTCGGCGCGCTTGGTAGTCACGAGCGTTACTTGCCGAGCTTACTTCCTTGTAGATATTCATAGATGGGATGTAAATTTCGATATCGTAAGTGCGAGCCATGCTATCCGAGCAGTCGCCTGCGGCAAGCTTGCTAAGTTGATAGTGCAGTCCCAGTCCTTCAACAAGTCCGCATGCCATATTTACCATTTCTTCAAATGCCTCGTCCGACTTGTCGGCGGTAGTGTATTGGAACAGCTCCACCTTGTTGAACTGATGTCCGCGTATCATTCCGCGTTCTTCTGCGCGGTAGCTACCTGCTTCACGACGGAAGCATGCAGAGTAGCCGAAGAACTTCTTCGGTAGTTCGCTTTCGGGTAAAATTTCGTCGCGGTATAAGTTTACAAGAGCAGTTTCCGCAGTGGGGAGCATGAACTTCTTGCCTTCGGCGTTAGCCAGTTGATATACGTCGTCCTCGAACTTGGGGAACTGTCCTGCGGTAAGTCCGCATTCGTACGTCAGCATGTAGGGTGGCAACATGAAGGTGTAACCCTTAGCAATGTGGCTGTCGATGAAGTAGTTGAGGAGCGCCCATTCCAGACGTGCTCCAAGTCCTGTGTAAATCCAGCTTCCGTTACCTGCAAGTTTTGCTCCACGCTCGTAATCGATGAGTCCCAGTGACTTAGCCAGGTCAACGTGGTTTTTCGCTTCAAACTTAAATACTGGCTTGGTTCCAAACGTTTTGATAGGTACGTTGTTTTCCTTGCCGCCTGCAAGCAAATCTTCGTCGGGAAGGTTGGGCAAGCGAAGCAAAAAGTCGCGTATCTTGTCGTTTACTACGTTGAGTTCGGCATCCTGCTCAGCGATTTTGTCACCCAGTGCCTTCATTTCGGCAATGGTAGCGGATACGTCCTTTCCTTCCTTTTTAAGCTTGGGGATTTCGCCGGAAACTTTGTTTCGCTCCGCCTTCATGGCTTCGGTGCTTGCAATCAAAGCCTTGCGTTGTTCGTCCAATGCCAAAAATTCGGTAAAGTCGATATCCTTGCCACGCTTCAAATATCTTTGGCGAATAGCCTCTGCGTCTTGTCTTATCAAATTTACATCTATCATAGTGGGTTAACTCCTTATATGTTACAAATGTTTAAATTCAAACCTAGTATAGTATTACATACCGCAATACACGAACCTCATTTATTTTAGCACACCGCTTGGATATTTGCAAATACATTTTTATCAATAGTTGCGTAATGCTTGTTTGCTTTTTACAAATGTGGTAGAATATAATACACAAATAGAAAAATTAACTTTTGAGGTAACGATATGCAACTTAGAGTTTTCAACACTCTCACCCGCAAAAAGGAAAAATTTGTTCCGATAAAGCCGGGCCAGGTATCAATGTACACTTGCGGTCCCACCGTCTATAAACCCGCAACCATAGGCAACTTGCGCGCGTACGTATTTATGGACGAATTGCGTAGGGTACTTGAGTACGACGGGATGAAAGTCAAGTCCGTCATGAACATAACCGACGTGGGGCATTTGGTATCCGACGGCGACGACGGAGAGGACAAGATGCAAAAGTCCGCCAAGGAGCAGGGCTTGACTCCGTTGGAAATTGCCAGCGCCATCACCGCACAATTTATGAAGGATATCGACGCATTGAACATCAAGCGTCCTACAGTCTGCCCCAAGGCTACGGACAACATCCCCGAAATGATTGCTGTAGTGCAGTCTTTGTTGGACAAGGGTTACGCTTACGAAACGGAAGATGGGATTTATTTTTCGGTGGAAAAGTTTCCCGCATACGGTAAGCTTAGCGGAATCAACCTCGAGGAACAACGTCACGGCGCGCGCGTGGAAGTCAACAGTTTCAAGCGTCACCCAATCGACTTCGCGCTGTGGAAGAAGGCTCAGCCCAATCACTTGCAGCAGTGGGATAGCCCTTGGGGGCGCAGTTTCCCCGGTTGGCACATAGAGTGTACCGCCATGAGCGTCAAGTACCTCGGTGAACAATTCGATATTCACACGGGCGGTATCGACCACATTCCCATTCACCACGAAAACGAAATTGCGCAAGGCGAAAGCTGGCTTGGACACAAGATTGTCAACTACTGGCTACACAACGAGTTTTTGCTTGTAGATGGCGGCAAGATGAGTAAGTCGCTAGGCAACAACTACCTGCTCTCCGACCTCGAAGCCAAGGGATTTTCACCCCTGGTGTTCCGTTATTTCTGCCTTAACGTTCAATACAGACAAAAGATAAACTTCACGTGGGACGGTATGGCGGCTGCAAAGACTGCCTACGACAAGCTTTGCGCTCAACTCGTAGCACACAAAAACAGTCCCGCTGCAACCGACCCCGAAATAATTGCCGACTTTAAAAAGAAGTTTGAGGAAGCAATCAACGACGACCTCAACATTCCCCTTGCAATGGGCGTGCTGTGGACGATGTTGAAGCAACCCAAGTCCAAGGATATTTACAAGCTTGCTCTCGCTTTCGACAAAGTGTTTGCGTTGAACTTCGACAAGGTGAAGGAAGCTCCTAAGGAACAGTTGGACGTTCCCGCGGATATATTGGCGTTGGCTCAAGAGCGCCTTGTTGCACGCAAATCCAAGAACTGGGCGGAAAGCGACCGTCTGCGCGACGAAATTGCAAACCGCGGTTACCTTATCAAGGACACTGTGGACGGATTTGATATTACGAAAAAGTGACGCGAATATAGATATTGCCCCTTGCATATTGTAGTGCAAGGGGATTTTTTATGCCAAGTGAAAAACATTCGTTTAGTTTCGACAACAATATTTTTACCGTCAAGGGCGTCAAGCAAGTGATGGAAATAAGTGAAAAGCAGGCGAGTTTCAAGTTGGAAAACAACACGCTAACCGTCAAGGGCAGCGGGCTCAACGTAATCAAGTTAGATAAGGAACAGGGCGTAGTCGTTCTGGAAGTAAGCTCTCTTACAAGTTTAGGCTACCGTCAAAGCGGCGTAAGTATCAAGGGACTGTTTCGTTGATGCTGGGTGAAGGTATCGAACAACTGCGCGTTTTTGCCGTATTTGTGGCGCTTGGGGTGGGATTTTGTTGCCTGTACATTTTTTGCGTGGGGCTTACAAGGTCCAGACTTGCCGCCATTATTTTCGACAGCTTATTTGGCGCGCTGTGTCTTTACGTTGTGTGGAAGGTCAACCTCGAAATCAACAACGGAGAGTGTCGCGCCTTCCTGTTTGTGGGGCTTGCGCTAGGGTCGGCAATATCTTTTGTTACTTGCAAAAGTACGCTTGACAAACTGTCCTCTTTGCTGTATAATCTGCTTACTATTGAGAGGGCAAACAATGGAACGCATATTTTACAAAAAATGGTCAGCAGCAATATTCGTAATGGCGATACTGTTAGTGGTGGTACTGATGTGCATGCTACTGGTGAATCTGACGCAGATGTCGTCACTGCGCGCCCGCGCAGACGAGCTCGTGAAACTCATCGAAGAAGCGAAGCACGACGTACAAAAACAACAAGAACTGCTCGAATACATGCAATCAAACGAGTACGTCAAGGAATGGGCCGAACAAAACGACCTCATCAGCGGTGAAGATGTGTCTTGGATAAATGGTCTAAGTTCGCAAAAATAACAAACATAAATCTCTCACCCCGTGTGAGGGATTTTATTTTGTAATGAAAGTGTTTACGTGTAAATTTTGGGTAACAATAATTCAGGAGATAAAATGGCTAAGAAAGTTAAACTCGCCAATAAATTTTTAATCGGAGCGGCAATCAATCTGTACGGTAAGCCCAAGTTTGCCAAGCAAGTCAAGCTTATTACCGACGGTTCGCTCAAGAAACTTAAACCGCCCTTCGTCGTGGTGGCAAATCATGCCAGTTTCGTGGACGTGGGGGGACTTATCATGTCTATGTACCCCACCTGCGCCAACTTCGTAATATCCGTTACGCAATTGGTGCAGTGGCCGTCCCTCATCAAGAGCATGGGCGTACTGCCGAAAAAACAGTTTACCGTCGATACATCCCTTATTCGCGATATCAAGTACGTTTTGTCCTGTAACCGTCCGGTGGTAATTTATCCCGAAGCAAAGCTGTCGGTAGTGGGTACGCCTAATATCATCAAGCCTGCTATTGCCAAGCTTGTCAAGATGCTCAAGGTTCCTCTTGTTACAGTGTGTTTTAACGGAACGTATTTGCACAAACCGCGTTGGTCCAAGACCAAGCGCAAGGTGCCCGTCCGTCTTGACGTAAAGGTGGCGGTGGCCTCGAACGAAGTGGAAACAATAACCGCTGCGGAAATTCACGAGCGTATTGTGCGCAACCTGTCCTATGACGACTACGCGTATCAACTGGATAACAACATTGAAATCGACGTTCCCGACTTGGTGGAAGGATTGGAAAATATCCTGTACAAGTGTCCCCAGTGCGGGGAGGAATTTGTAATGACGGGACACGGTCACGAACTTACCTGTTCTAAGTGCGGTCATACCGTTACGCAAAACAATCTCGGTCAGCTTGTCGGTGGTAAATTCGACAAGGTAACCGATTGGTATCAGTGGCAAACGGAGTGTGTTCGCGAGGAAATTTCCACCCCAGACTACCGTTTTTGCGCCTCATTCCGCGCGGAAAAGCTCGTAGGCAAGAAATATGTTGACATGGGCGACGCTGAGATCGTCCACGACAAGGACGGTATTACCGCAAATTTTGCCGACCAATCCATTCATTACAAGGCAGGCGCTTTTTACACGCTGTCCTTTAACAACGACTACATTTATTTGCCAACAGCCGAGGCGGTGTACCGTTTCCGTAGGCTTGCTGACGTAGGTTGTACCACCAAGTTAAACCTGGCGGTAGAACAGCAGACAATTATGCTGGAAAACAACAGATAATTCTAAATAAATTCGGGCAACATTTTTTTGCCCGAATTTTTATACTTTTTTTAGCGTAAAACAGTTTACAATTTTACCGAATAATGTTAAATTATTTGCGCTTAGTTACTAAGCGGCTAAACAAGATAGCTTTTTTATGAATAAGTTTTGCGCAGTTGGATACAATACCTTAGCAATTATATAAAACCGGCGTAACTTATTTAATTAACAAACTAACGGAGATAACATGGGAAAGTACAAAAAATGTCCGCGTTGTGAACTGAACTATATCTTGCAAGATGAGGAAATGTGCGACATCTGCAAGGCGGAGTTGGGGCTTGACAGCAGAATAGTGCTGTTGGACGATATTATCGACGACGATGAACCGCTAAAGCTTTGTCCCGTATGCAAAACGTCCTATATCGGCATGGATGAAGACATGTGCGAAAATTGTCTATCCAATTACAAGCGCGCGGAAACGGGCGAGTTGGACGAAGACAACGACGACTGGCGTACCTACCTCGACGACGAAGACACCAAGGATACCGACGAAGACGACATCATTCCTCTTGAAGAAATGGAGGACGACAGCGACTACGACGATGACTTCGAGGATGAAGAAAATATGAATATGGAGTTGGACGATTATCCCGATGATCTTACGGACGACTTCGAAGATCTTGATGACGACGAGGATTACGACGACGAAGATGAGGATGATGACGACGACGATTTTTAGTTGAAGTAACATTGTTCAGTAAATAATAATTAACAAAAACTTGGGTTACCTATTTGAACCCAAGTTTTTTTTGAATATTTTTTTCACCACATGTCAACAATATTGTAAATTTATAACTATGTTTTTCGCGTAGTAATTAGCGTAAAATAAACGGAGTGAATCATGAAAAGTGCGTTGGATATAGACGGAGCAAAGAGCTTGGTGCTGAATTTATTGGGACGTAGTGTTGACGTCAAGCTTAATCGCGGACGAAACAAAATAAAGCGCTACAAGGGAGTTATCAGTGAGGCACACTCCAACGTTTTTGTGATAAAACTTACCGACGACATCTTTGACAGAATCAGCTGCAGCTATATTGACCTGGTATGTGGCGAAATATCATTGCGCGAAATGTCATCATCCATTGTTTGACACAATTTTTTATAAATCGTCCCCTGCAAAATAAATTTGCTTGGTCTATTGTTGCGAAAATCCCCGTATATTACAGTGAAATCGAGCAGCTTTGGGCTAAGGGGGTTTTTATGTCAAACGTGCAATTTGGTAATATGTCCTGTCTTTCACGTAAGTTTATCGGTAAAATTCAAACGGCGGAAAGCGTACGTATTTCCGTCAAGACGGATATTCGTGAAGTGTTGTCGGTAGGAGTGGACTCCGCTGTCAACAGCTACGAGTCAAGTCAGGGCGAAGTATCATTCTATGGCAAAACAAATATTAAATTTTTGTATTCCGACGGTACGACGGTGCTCAGTTCGGGATATAGCGCCGACTTTACGGCAAGCATGACAAGCGAACTGTTGGATACCGACAGCAAGCTGACTTTCGATGTGGTAACAGTGGATAGCAAGGTGGATATAAACGCCAACACAGCAATGCTTACCATTTTGCTTGAAGTTACGGCATATGCCTATGTATCCGACTCCGTACCGTATATGTTGGGATCCGATGAGGTATTTTGTAAGACGGATGGGGTGGAAATTTTACAGTCGTGCAATATTGTCAACTTGCCGATAGTAATCGACGAGGAGCTCAATGCCACTCGCAACATCACCACGGTACTCGTTGCGGAAAGCAACCTGTGCGCCACCGACTACACTGTCATGAGCGGTGTGCTGCGTATTGCAGGTGACGCTTCGGTGCGCTTGACTTATGTGTCGGAGGGTAAGATAGTGACTGATACGTTACCCTTCAGCTTTGAACGGGAACTGGACGCTACCGGCATTGATGCCGACAGTCAACTGAGGCTATCGTTAACCGTCAAAAACACCAAGGTGCGCTTGGATATATCGGAAAACGAAGTCAACACGGCGTTCACTGTGGAGATAACCGCAAACGCGCGTATCGAAGCAACCAAGATTGGCGTCATAGACGTTGTAAACGACGCATACGGCTCCAATTGCGATTTCCTGTTGGAACGCAGAAGCCTTACCACAACCTTACCCTGTGGCAGTACTACCGAGCGTAAGCGCATATCCGCAAGTCTGCCGCTCGATACCGACAAAACAGTATTGACCGCGGTAAACGTCGGGGCAGTGGTTACCAACTGCCAATCCATGGAACAAAGGGCGCTTATCGAAGGCGTGGTGTATGCAACGTTGTTGTACGCAACGGACGTAGGCACGGAAAGCGAGCAACTGGAACTGCCTTTCTCCGAAACGGTTGAGGTGGATTACCTTATGCCGCAGTGCCAATCCTTCGCCGATGTTGCGGTAATGGACTTCGCCGTCAAAGACAACGGCGGTTTGCAAGCGGAAATGGAACTGTGCATCGATATAGTCAGCGAACGCAACGTAACTTTTTCCGTTGTCGTTTCTGCCGAGGAGCAACCTTTTGACAAATCACAGTTGCCTGCTATCGAAGTGTGTTTAGCTCACAAGGGCGAAACGCTGTGGCAACTTGCCAAGGGATTACATATGTCGGAGGAAGATCTGCTCGCGACAAATCCCGAAATCACCAACCCGTTGGAGCAGGACGCAAGAATAGTCATATTTAACAAAATATAATCCCGGTAGTCGGGTTTAGGAAAAAGCGTCAGGACTTGCGGTCTTGGCGCTTTTATGCTACAATACCATCGTGAAAGTAAAGGTTTATGCAAAACTTAATTTAACGTTGGACGTTTACGCTAAACAGGGCGCGTTTCATCCTATTGACAGCGTGGTGACGTCTGTGGATATATGCGACATCGTTGAGGTCGCTGTTCGCACGGACGGACGTATAAACGTTTGCGGAGTACAAGGTGTCGAAATGGAGCGTAACACCGCTTATAAGGCAGCTGTGGGCTTCAGACGCATGTTTGGACACCTTGTATCAAAAAAGATAAATGGGGTGGATATTTTTGTGCAAAAGGGCATACCGTTTGGCGGTGGACTGGGCGGTTCAAGCGCGGACGCGGCGGCGGTAGTCTATTGCATGTGTAGGCTGTACGGCGTGGATATATATTCGGGCGAAGTGCACGAGCTTTGCGCAAGCCTCGGTAGCGACGTCAACTTTATGCTGTTTGGCGGATTGGCACGGATGCAAGGCAAGGGGGATGACGTAACGCTTTACAAGCTGAATCAACCGTTATACTTTGCAGTGACGACGTTTGAGCAGGGCATGAATACCGCCGAGGTTTACGCGGCTTTCGACAATATAAATTTAAAGAGAGAGCACAATGCTACACGCAAATCTGACAATCGAGGCAAGCTTGCAGATGAAACTTTAGCTTTGTTGCAACAGGGCGCAAATAGCGAGGCTATCAAGTTGTTTACCAACGATTTGCAACAGGCAACTATCAGCTTAAACAACTACGCCGGTGATTACCTCCATTATATTTCCTCTAACGGTTTGCAGTGTTGTTTGACGGGTAGCGGTAGTGCTTACTACGTGGCATGCGCAACGAAAGCGCAAGCCGAGCAAGTAGCGGAAAAGCTCAACGCCCGTGGCTTTGCTACTCGCGTGTGCATATCGGTGCCGTATGGAATTGTTGAGATTTAAAAGAAGGTGTGATCTTAATAATTTTTTCGTCACTTTAGATGAATATTTTATGCAGACCGAAACAGCAGAGACGAGCTTCCTTTCGACAAATACATTTCAAAGTTGCGTAATTTCTTTTGAATTTGCGCAACTTTTTCTTTTGTCTTTTTCCCGGCGCGTCAATAAATAAAACACAAGATATTTTTCGGGAAGGTGCAATATGAAAAAGATAGTTTTTGCAGTGCTTGCTCTAGTAGCGTTGGTTGCTGTAATAGCGGTAGTTCCGTCGCAAAAAACAAACGCGGACTTTTTGAGAATACATATTCGCGCGGACAGCAACGATTCCGCCGATCAGGGCGTTAAGTATCAAGTAAAAAACGCTGTTGTGGATTTTTTAACCCCATATCTGTGTAAAGCTACAACTAAACAGAAGGCTATGAGTATTGTCAAGTCGCATTTAGGCGATATCGAGGCGGTGTGTGATAAGGTGCTGTTGCAAAACGGATTCTCCTACAAAAGTCATGCCAAGCTCACCCAAGAGCAATTTCCCGACAGGGCTTACGGTGACGTGACGCTCGCTGCGGGTGTGTATGACGCGCTCATTATCGAACTGGGAAGCGGATCAGGCAATAACTGGTGGTGTGTTGTTTATCCGCCGCTGTGCTTTGTCGGAGGCGAAAGCAACGGAACTAATCAGATAATTTACAAATCCAAACTGCAACAAATAATAAACGACTGGAAGTCGGCTCGGTAGTTCGGCTAAAAAAGGCTTCGCTTCGTACACGCATTCTTTGATGATTTATACAAGATACAATTGTATGCGTGTACTCGTTGCAGATTATTTTTAGCCGAACTCCCTCGCCTCCCTGTGTACGGTTGTAATACGTTAATTCGGTAAGCCGTAAAAAAACGCCCCATAATTGCATTTTGATTTAAAATGTGGTATGATTAGTATAATCTAGATATATTGGAGTATCCGCATGTTCAAAAGAGAATGGACGGTATTTACAATACTTTCGGTATGTACCGTCGCGATTACTGTTTTCGCCATTATTTACAAATACGACGGCGCAAGAGTGGAGTGGTTAACTTACGTCGCCGTTGTAGCCATCATCGCTACGTTAGCGTTCTTGGTGTATTTGTTGTATATCAACGCTAAGCAGAAGTTTGATAGGTTGCTTTCACGTGAGCAATTTGTTGCGAACAAGGAGTATATGTGGGGCAACTATAAGCTGTTGATTGACTTCGAAAGTCAACGCCTTGCCAACAACTATCTTTCCACAAGGGCAATTATCCCCTTTAGTGACGTGGCAGGCTATCGTATAGAAACCTATCACAAAAACGATGACGTAGAGCTGAGTGATGAACATGTTTTTCTAAGCCTTGTAATAACACTCAAAAAAGCCGGCTTCGAATTCGAATATCAATATCTGCCTGTATTTGAAATAAAAGTAAATACTGAAGATGTTAACGATATTAAGGAAGTAACGTCGGAATTGGTGGCAAAGTATCCCGAGTTATCCGACGTGTTGGCATTGCAGGAAGATTTAAGTACAATTCTTCAAACCAACATTGCCCACGGTATCCGTTCTAATATTCACACCAATTAAATAAAAATAGTCCTCACCTCATCTGGAAATAGACAGATGGGGTGTTTTTTTTTGTATATTACCGCGCGATATTCTCATACTAGCCACAAGACTAGTTATCAAGGAGGATTTATTTTGACGCAAACAAAGACAGTCAGGATTGTTGCGGTAGTGTTAGCGGTGCTTACGCTTGTAACATTGCTTGTCGTGTTTACCGTGCCTACGGCGGACGCGGCAGTTGTAAAACAAGGCTCCACAGGCGCAACGGTCAAGACGATACAAACAAAACTTAAGCGTTGGGGTTACTACACAGGTAGCGTTGACGGAATTTACGGCGCTAAGACAAAAGCCGCAGTGCAGTATTTTCAACGCAAAAACGGTCTGACAGCCGACGGAATCGTCGGTAATGCAACGGCAAAGGCAATGGGAATAACCCTATCGGGTACGGCAAGTTCCGGCGGTACAACTACGGCAAGTTCGCTAAGCAACAGCGATTTGTATTTGCTTTCCTGCTGTGTGTACGGCGAGGCGCGCGGTGAAAGCTACACGGGTAAGGTTGCAGTCGCTGCGGTTATTCTCAACCGCGTAAAGAGCAGCGCTTTCCCCAACAGTATTTCTGGCGTAATTTACCAAGCGGGAGCTTTTACCTGCGTAAGTGACGGACAAATCAACATGGGCACCAACGACGAATGTACCCGTGCGGCACAAGATGCTTTGAACGGATGGGATCCGACAGGCGGAGCAATATACTACTTCAACCCTGCAACGGCAACCAGCAAGTGGATATGGTCACGTCCGCAGCTATTAACAATCGGTAAGCATATCTTTTGTGCGTGAGGTGAACCATGGTAAGACAAAATAAAGTTATAAAAAATTTCTGGATGATATTTTTCGGCGCGCTTGCTGCGCTTTCAATTGCAACCGCGGTTGTTTTAGGCGTGACGTTAAGTAGCAAGATAGGTAACATGCGTATGTCGCAGATTACTGACGAAAACTATTACAAGCTTAGTCAGGAAAACGGATACAAGCGTTCGCTGTACCTTGCATGCGACAGTATGAAAAACCTCGACGCTAACCTTGGCAAGATTGCAATAAGTAACGATACTGCGCACCAAACACAGATGTTGACCTATGTTGTAATTCACGCCAATGCAGTCAATCAAAGCTTGTCCAACTTGCCCATTGAGGATAGCGACAATCTTGTGGCTGTTCAGACCTTTGTAAACCAAACTCAGGACTACGCAACGTATCTGCTTGGCAAACTCAGCAAAGGTGAAAAGTTGGCTCTCAACGAACGCATAGCATTAGATAATCTTGACAACGTTGCAACACGCGTATATGACTTTTTGCAGGCGTATGCCGAAAGCGACAGCGGACTGTTCATTACCAACGGTAACGGATTAAACAACGTCGGCGCCCTTTCCGAAAGTCTCAACGATGTGGAGCAAAACGCTTTCAGTTATGAGAAGCTTATTTATGACGGACCTTTTTCCGAAAGCGTTCAGCAAAAAGTTTTGAAGTGCGACCACAAGATTTCTCACGATATGGGTGCAAAAATCGTATCGGAACTGTTCGGTGAGGGAAGATTTGCAGGCGAAATCAACAACAACGGCGTAATGTACGTGTACGAACTGGAAAACGGAAGAGTAATACTTTCTGCCGGCGGTAAAGTGGTTCAATACGAAACGTATAACGAGGCGCAGGGTGAAAGTAAGATGGACTGTGACGGATGTATCAACATTGCCGAAGAGTTTTGCGCAAATCTCGGATACAACGTCAAGGGCGTGTGGGTGAGCAAAACTCAAGACTTCATCACCTACGTCAATTGTGCAACCGTAATCGACGACGTGATAGTGTATCCCGACCTTATCAAGGTAGCGGTAGATAACACTACAGGCGAAGTGGTAGGCATGGAAGCCAAGGCGTATCTTATCAATCATCGTGATTGGGACGTCAGCTTTGGCGAGGTTATGCAAGATGAAGCGCAGGACACATTAAACGATTGGCTAAAGGTCACAAACGTTGCCAAGGCGTTGATAGAAAAGAATGACAAATACTATGCTTGTTACGAATTTGAGTGCATGATGGGCGACAGAGAGTACTACGTGTACGTTGACAGCGCCACGGGACAAGAAGTGGAACTCTTTAAGGTAATCGAAAATACCGAAGGCTACACTGTAATGTGAAAATAATGACGGCTCCCTTATGTAAGGGGGCTGTCTTTTTTTACATACTGTTGGATTGTAACGACTGTTCATTTGTCTTGACGGTTAGGCAATGTTTGGATATAATATACACGTGATAAATTGCAAAAAAGGAGAAATATCATGACTTACACAAAACGCAGTGAAATTCCCGAAAAATATACTTGGAACCTGGGTGATATTTTTGCCACGCCCGAGGATTGGGAAAAGTCTTTTGCTGAAATTTCGGAAGAATACAAGATGCTTACGACCTATCAAGGCAAGTTGGCTGACCGTGATACTTTGTTGGAATTTTTACGCAAGTCCGACGAAATAGAAAAGAAGTTGGAACGTCTGTACGGATACGCACACATGGATTACGACACGGACGTTCAGGACGCCGTCAAGCAAGCGCGCTACGCAAGGATTTACGGATTGTTTACACAGTACAGCGAGGCTATGGCGTTTGTTTCGCCGGAGCTTTCCGCTTTGCCCGACGACCAACTCAAGGCGTTGATTGCCGATCCCGATTATTGCGACTATGACGTTATGCTTGCCAATATATTGAGGGGCAAGGCGCACATACTTTCGCAAGGTGAGGAAAAGTTGCTTGCAGGCGTTGGCGGATTCAGCGGACAGTTCCACGAAGTATTTAACCGTCTGGACAACGGCGATATCAAGTTCGAAAAAATCACCGTTGACGGCAAGCGTATTCAGCTTGGACACGGCACGTACTCCATGTGTTTGCAACACAAGGATCAAGCCGTACGTAAAAAGGCTTTCAAATCTTACTACAAGTCCTACATCGAAAAAATAAACACCCTTGCGGGACTTTACGAAGGCAGTGTAAAGAGTGACTGTTTTTCCGCTAAGGCGCGCAACTTCGGTAGTGCAATGGAAAAGGCGCTGTTTTACGAGCAGGTAGATAAGGCTGTTTACGATAACCTTATCAAGTGCATGCACAACAGCTTTAAGCCTTTGCACAAGTACATTGCTTTGCGTAAGAAGCTAATGGGTGTAAAAAAACTCAACATGTATGACCTATACGTGGCGATATTCGAGGATGCGGATATTTCCTGTGAGTATGAAGAAGCGTGCGACCTTGTATTGAAGGGACTTGCTCCCCTTGGTGACGACTATCTTAAGGTTGTCAAGGAGGCTTTCGATAACCGTTGGATCGACGTTCACGAAACTCCCACAAAGCGCAGCGGAGCATACAGTAGCGGTGTGACGGGCGTTCACCCATACATGCTGTTGAACTATCAAAAAACAACGCACGACATCTTTACAATAGCGCACGAAATGGGACACTCCATGCATACCTACTACAGTTGCAAGGCTCAGCCGTACAGCAAGGAAGGCTACAAGATTTTCGTTGCGGAAGTGGCTTCCACCTGTAACGAGGTACTGCTATTGAAGTACTTGCTTGCTACCGAAAAGGATGTCAACGTCAAGAAATATCTGTTGCAGTACTACCTTGATATGCTACGCACGACGATGTACCGTCAAGCAATGTTTGCCGAGTTCGAGCAAATATCCCACGCGCTTGTGGAAAGCGGACAACCCTTAACCGCCGAAGTCATGTGTCAAAAATATCTTGAACTCAACAAGATGTACTACGGACCGGCCGTGACCCACAACGATGAAATCAAGTATGAGTGGGCGCGTATTCCGCATTTCTATCGTGCATTTTACGTGTACAAATACGCAACGGGCATCATCTCCGCGGTGTGCATTGCCGAAAAGATTTTGAAAGAGGGCGCTCCCGCAGTGGAAAACTACAAGAAGTTCCTTTCTTTAGGCGGCTCGATGGATCCCGTATCCGAGCTTAAGGTTGCAGGCGTAGATCTCACCACGCAGGAACCTTTCGATATTGTGACCAAGTCGTTTGAGGATACTTTGGCTGAGTTGGAAAAACTTTGCAAATAATCAAATACGTCTAATTTTTAACCCCATGCTACGGTATGGGGTTAATTATTTGGCTATTGAAACTTTCATGTATATATGGTAAAATAAGCATATATACACATAACCGCTTGGGATTCGAACCAATAAGGTTTCGGCGGCGCAGTGCACAGTTATACTGTACAAGGCTGTGCTTGCAGTATAAGGGAGTTACTTATGGCAGACTTAGTAGTAAAAAAATCCAACAAGTTGGGCGCAAAAGTTTGGTTGTCTATTGTGATATTCGGACTGATGGGTCAAATTGCATGGATGGTGGAAAACATGTACTTTTCTACCTATATTCAAAAGCAGATTACCACCAACGGTTGGGCGACAAGCGCGACGGTTGCGGCAAGCGCGGTGGTGGCGGCGTTGGTTACAATATTCGGCGGCGTACTGTCCGACAGACTGGGCAAGCGCAAGGTATTCATATCCTGGGGATATATCATCTGGGGTTTGGTTACGGCAAGTTTCGCCTTTTTCGGCAACGAGCATTACAGCGCAAGCGACGTCGTATGGGTGGTAACAATATTCGTCATTATGGATTGCGTAATGACCCTTTTCGGTTCCATGTCCAACGACGCGGCGTTTTCCAGTTGGGTTACCGACGTTACCGACATTACCAACCGCGGATTTGTGGACGTAATACTGTCCATAATGCCGGTTGCCGCGCTCATGATAATATTTGTCGGTTTCAACGGCTTGACGGAAAATGGCAACTGGACGCTGTTTTTCATTATACTGGGCGGTATGACGGCACTGGCAGGCGTGGTTGGTTTGTTCCTCTTGAAGGACAGTCCTAAACTTCAACCCGACCGTTCAGGCAAATATATGCAGGAAGTGGTTTACGGCTTCGTCCCCAAAAATATCAAAAAGCACAAGATGATCTACATCTGTCTTGTGGGCATGATGCTCAGCGGACTTGCCATGCAGCTGTGGCAACCGTATATGATAATGATACTGCAATACACCCTAGGCTTCGGCGACGGCTTTGTTCTTCCGTTAGCCGCGGTGATACTGCTTTCGGCGGCAATGGCTGTAGTGGGTGGTAAATTGATGGACAAATACGGCAAAGACAAATTTTTCTACCCTGTTGCGGCATTTGGCGTGGTGGGCGGTATTCTCGTGTACCTTGTTAAGTTTGTAAATAACAACGTGATTGCAACCTACATCTTGTTTATCGTGGGTGGAACGCTTGTGGAAAGCGCCTCGTTACTTGCAGCGGGATTGTTCAACGCAACTGCGCGCGACTATACTCCGTCGGAAAAAGCAGGTTGTTTTCAGGGCGTAAGGATAATCATCTATGTAACGCTACCCATGATTATTGCAAGCGTTGCCTGTCCCTTTATCATACAAGGCTTCGGTCCCGTGGTGGAACAATTTGGTATAGCTCCTGCCAAAGGGTACTTCGCAATACCGCAGGTTGACGGTGGATATCAGCTTGGCGATAACGTTTATCCGTTCGAATTGTTCCTGTTTGCAGCCATTGTGTCGGCGTTGATGTTTATTCCCACATACTTTGTTCATCGCGAAAACAGCAAGTTCCGCAATGCTAAGTTGGAGGAAATTCATGCCAACATTTCGTCTGCAGAGCAAGAAAATGAGCAAATTGAGCAATAAAGCAAGTATTAATTCCCAACATGGGGTAAAAATTGTTGACAAATAATGTTTTTGTAGTAAAATATCATATGCAAATACTAGGCAAAATTAAGGTGAAATCATGGAAGTACTATTGATATTTTTAACTGTTTTCGTAACTTTATTGGCATCAATGTGCACGGCGTTACTCACTCCGTTGAGACAGTTGAGATCGCGCGTTGACCCTAATTATTTCAATCGCGTCAAGGTGCCGTTTCCCATCAGCTTGTTGTTCGTAGGCATCGGTGGCAAAAAATCCAAGCAGGGCGACGTCAGCAAATACGGCGTAATCGTTCCCATGTTTGTACTGCATATTCTCGGATATCTGCTTACGGCGTTTATTTGGGTAATTGTTCCCGTGTTGTACTACAGGTTTGGTATCGAACTGGACGTACTGTTTGTTATTCCTCTTGCCGTTGCTATTTTCGACGTAATCGTGGTGGTACTTACGGAAGTTATCTGTGTTTCGCACGTCAACAAGCAACGCGAAGCGGACTACGAACCCGTTGAAGAAGTACCCGTTAAGAAGGTTCCCGTCGTTGCAAAAGTTGAGCAACCTGCTAAACAAGTTGTAGAAGAACCTGCAGAAGAAGTTCAACCCGTTGCAGAGGCTGAGGCAGAATCCGTTGCGGAAGTGGAACAACCTCAGGTCGAGGAGCAAGTGGAACAACCCGCAGTAGAAGAAGCTCAATCGGTAGAGGAAGAACCTGTTGCTGAGGAAGTTGTGGAGCAACCTGTTGAAGAAGAACCTGCAACTGAATCTGTTGAACAGGCTGAAGAAGTTCCCGAAGAACCTGTTACAGAAACAGCGGTGGAAGAAAGCCCTGCTGAAGAAACAACGGAAGAACCTCAAATAGAGGAACAACCTGCTGAAGAACAACCCGCCGAAGAAGACAAGACGGACAAATAATAATTATATTTTTGCAAACAAAAATGCGCCCCATTTCCCAATGGAGCGCATTTTTTTTGTGTAAATAAATTGTTTTCAACTAAACCGACAAGTACGGGCGTGTACCGAACTTGTCGTCCTTGCGGGGGTGCTGGGGTATGCGGCTCCCCAGCGAAAGTCAGGTTAGATAAGGGCGTGCGTCACGCCCTTCCTTGTTAGTCCGACCGTGTGGATGCGTTAGCACACGAAGTGCAAGGTTGCGTTAGTCAACCAAGTCCACGCGCGTGTGGTCGGGAAACTACAATTTCATCGTCAATGAAATTCTCTTCTTTTCGAGGTCAACGCTAAGCACCTTTACTTCCACGATATCGCCAACCTTTACTACTTCAAGCGGATGCTTTACGTACTTGGTTGCGGACAGTTGCGATATATGCACAAGTCCGTCTTGGTGTACGCCGATGTCAACGAACACGCCGAAGTCGATTACGTTACGTACGGTACCTTTCAGTATCATGCCTTCCTTGAGGTCCTTCATTTCCAGTACGTCGTTGCGTAGTATCGGCTTGGGCATTTCGTCACGCGGGTCGCGCGCGGGTTTTTCCAATTCGGATACGATATCGCGAAGCGTTAACTCGCCGACGTCCAACTCTTTTGACAGTTTATCGTAGTCGATACTGGTTTTGGACAGTCCCTTTAAATTGCCGATATTTTCCGGAGCGATATTCAGTATGTGCATCAATTTCAAGGTTGCGTCGTAACTTTCGGGGTGGACGCTTGTTGCGTCAAGGAAGTTGTCACCGCCGCTGATACGCAAAAATCCCGCACATTGTTCGTACGCCTTTGCGCCCAGCTTGTCCACGTTGAGCAGTTGTTCGCGGTTGGTAAAACGTCCGTGCGCTTCGCGGTAGGTTACAATATTTTTAGCTATGGCGCTTGTAACGCCGGATACGTACTGTAGCAGTGGAGCGCTTGCTGTGTTCAAATCTACGCCAACTTTGTTTACGCAGTCTTCTACAACGCCTTCAAGCGTTTCGCCGAGCTTCTTTTGGTTCATGTCGTGCTGGTATTGACCTACGCCAATGGACTTGGGGTCGATTTTTACCAGTTCGGACAGCGGGTCCTGAAGTCTGCGGGCAATACTGGCGGCACTACGTTGTCCCACGTCGAAGGTGGGGAATTCTTCCGTTGCAAGTTTGCTTGCCGAATATACAGACGCGCCTGCTTCGTTTACGATGACGTACTGTACGGGAAGTCCCGTTTCGTGCAACATTTCTACTATTACCTGTTCGCTCTCGCGCGATGCTGTGCCGTTACCCAAAGATATAAGCGTGATGTTGTAATTTTTGATAAGTTGTTGAAGGGTCAACTTTGCCTTGGCAATCTTTTCGGGGGTGGTGGGAGCGGTGGGATAAATTACCGTCGTGTCCAACACCTTGCCCGTTGCGTCAACAACGGCAAGCTTACAACCCGTGCGGAATGCAGGGTCCCATCCAAGTACAACCTGACCGACAATGGGCGGTTGCATAAGCAGTTGCTCGAGGTTCTTGCCAAATACGGCAATAGCGCCTTCTTCCGCCTTTTCGGTGAGCATGTTGCGTATTTCCGTTGCGATACTGGGTTCAATCAGACGAGAGTAACTGTCGGCAATTGCCTGCTTGAGCAGTTCCTCGGTGTGTACGTTTTGACGGGTAATGACGTGGCGCACGAGGTAGTCGTTGATGAGTTCAACGGGGGCGACAATCTTGACGGTCAGTACCTTTTCCGTCTCGCCACGGTTGACGGCAAGTACGCGGTGACCTTGAATCTTGGTTATATCTTCTTCGTAGCTGTAGTAGTTGTCGTACACGGTTTTTACTTCCGGCTTCTTGGCAACGGAAGTTATCTTACCCAAACGGAAAGTGAGGTCACGTATTGCCGTGCGGTACGTTGCGTCGTCGGAGATGACTTCCGCAATAATATCCAGTGCACCCTGAACAGCATCCTCCGCCGTTTCTACGCCCTTTTCGGGATTGATGTATTCAACGGCAGTTTCAATTACCGGTTTGTCTGTAGCCTGCATGAGAATAATATTTGCAAGCGGTTCCAAGCCCTTTTCCTTGGCGATGGTTGCCCGTGTTCTACGCTTGGGACGGTAGGGACGGTACAAGTCGTCAACGGCAACTTGTGTTTCCGCGTTTTCGATTTGCTCGCGCAGTTCGTCCGTAAGCATACCTTGCTCCTCGATGCTCTTGAGCACTTGTGCTTTCTTTTCTTCGAGGTTGCGCAGGTAATTCAGGCGTTCGTTAAGCTTACGCAGTTGTTCGTCGTTCAGCTGTCCCGTGGCTTCCTTGCGGTAACGGGAAATAAAGGGGATTGTGTTGCCTTCGTCAATGAGATTGACCGCAGCTTCTACCTGCCACTTTGCTACTTGCAATTCTTCGGTAATTTTTTGAATGATGTCCATGTTGTTGCTCCTGTTTTTACGTAAATTTTTGTGCCGCTCAATGTCAATGCGAGTGGCTGTTTGGTTGAATTGTTGCCAACTTTTATTATAACAAATTATATCTTTTTTTGCAATGGTAAACATATACAAAATACCTATATTTTTTTATAACTATTTACCTATTTGACAACCTTGGCGGGCATTGATATAATATTAAGTATGAAAAAACTACTGACAATTGTACTGTGTCTGACTCTTGTCGTTTGTATGGTTGGCGTATTTGTCGGTTGTCAATTCCTGCCGAGCAACACTCCTCCCATCCCGACTCCCGAGCCGGATCCGGACCCGAAACCTAACCCCGATCCGAAACCGGATCCTGACCCCGGGCCCGACCCTGAGCCACCGCATCAACATTCGTTTGAAATTGAGTGGACGAGCGACGAGGAGTATCACTGGCACAAAGCGTTATGTGAACACACCGAACTGATAAGCGATAAGGACAAGCATATCTTTGACGAGAATGGCAAGTGCTCCGTTTGTCAGTATCAGGTGGAGCAGGATCCCGATCCTGTCAATCCCCAGCCCGAACCGCACAAGCACGACTTCGTGGTGTACGAAATTCGTCTTGACTCTCACTTGATGGAGTGCGAATGTGGCGAAGGCAATGAGGAAGATCACCTTTACGATGACGACGGTGTTTGCACGGTATGCGGCGCCATGGATCATGAACACGTCTATGAGTACTACACGGACTATATATATGACGTGGATATGCACTGCGTCGTGTGTGAATGCGGTGTGGTAGGTTTGTATGAAATGCACGAATATAAACAAGATGAAGACGTTTGTATATTGTGTAACGCTTTAAGGCATCAACACGACTTGAGTTATATGGGCGAAAGTGACGAACTGTATCACTACATGCAGTGCGCAACATGTTTCAAGTGGCTTTCGCAAGAACACGACTGTATTGATGAGGAGCCTTGTTCCGTATGCGGATACGTGCTTCACGAACACATGTGGACGGTGGTGGAAATTGCCAGCGTAGATGAACATATAATTCAGTGCGATATATGTGGGCTTTTAGACTTGCAAGAGCACGAATTTGGCGAAGACGAAATCTGCTTGCAGTGCGGTTCAGTCAAGCACAATCATCACTGGGTGTGGAACGAAGAAACGTTTGGCAACATTCACGGTCTGTACTGCGAGGACTGTGGCGGAATATCTTTCGAACAACACGTGTTTGAGGATGACAGTAAAACCTGTTCCGTTTGTGGCGCGCCACCGCACGAACATCATTGGGAGTGTAACGGTGAATGCAAGATTACTGACAACTACCATCAGGTGTACTGCGAGGAATGTGGCGAAAGCGGTTGGCAACAACACACCTACGATATAAACGGCGTCTGTACCAAATGCGGAAAACACAGAAAATACGAATAAAACTACAAGCTTCCCTTGGTTTAGTCAAGGGAAGTTTTTGTATTAAAAAAGGTTCCCAATCAAAGGGGAACCTTTTACAATTTGTGTAAATTAGTAAATAAATATCTTTTTCTTCAAGTAACTCTTGAGGCTGCGAATTGGTACGCGCTCCTGTTGCATGGTGTCACGGTCTCTGACAGTTACGCAACGGTCCACTTCGGTGTCGAAGTCCACGGTGATACAGTAGGGCGTTCCGATTTCGTCCTGACGGCGGTAGCGTTTGCCGATACTGCCTGCTTCGTCGTAGTCGCAGGTAAATTCCTTGAGTAGGCTGTTGTAAATCTTGGTAGCTTTGTCGCCCAATTTCTTGGATAGTGGCAACACGCACGCCTTGAAGGGCGCAAGCTCGGGGTGAAGGTGAAGTACAATGCGCGTATCGCCTTCGCCAACTTCCTCTTCGTCGTAGGCATTGGTAAGGAAAGCAAGGAACGCTCTGTCCGCGCCAAGACTGGGTTCGATTACGTATGGGATATAACGTTCGTTGGTTACGGGGTCGGTGTAGTCAAGCGTTTCGCCGCTTGTTTCCGAGTGACGGGTAAGGTCGTAGTCGGTACGGTCGGCAATTCCCCACAGCTCGCCCCAACCGAACGGGAACTTAACTTCGAAGTCGGTGGTTGCCTTGCTGTAGAAGCACAGTTCGTCCTTGTCATGGTCCCTGAGACGCAAGTTTTCTTCCTTCATGCCGAGGTCCAGTAGCCACTGTTTGCAGAAGTTCTTCCAGTAGTTGAACCACTCAAGATCCTCGCCCGGCTTGCAGAAAAATTCCAGCTCCATCTGCTCAAATTCGCGCGTACGGAAGATGAAGTTGCCCGGCGTGATTTCGTTGCGGAAGGATTTACCTATCTGACCGATACCGAAGGGCAGTTTTCTGCGGGTGGTGCGGCAAACGTTTTTGAAATTGACAAATATTCCTTGCGCCGTTTCGGGACGGAGATATACCGTCGAAGTGGAACTTTCCGTAACGCCGATAAATGTCTTGAACATAAGGTTGAACTTACGAATGGGCGTAAAGTCGCACTTTCCGCACACGGGACAGTGAATTTCGTGCTCTTTGATATATTCGGACATCTGTTCGTCGGACATACCTGCAACGGTATTGGGCAAATTGTGCTTTGCTTGGTATTCCTCAATGAGGTTGTCTGCGCGGTAACGGGTTTTGCAACCTTTGCAGTCCATCAACGGATCGCTGAAACCGCCTAGGTGTCCGCTTGCTTCCCACGTTTTTGGGTTCATGAGAATAGCGGTGTCAAGTCCGACGTTTAACGGATTTTCCTTGACAAACTTTCTGTACCACACCTGCTTGATGTTGTTTTTCATTTCTACGCCTAGCGGACCGTAGTCCCACGAGTTTGAAAGTCCGCCGTAAATTTCGCTTCCTGCGTAGATGAATCCGCGACCCTTGCACAAATTTACCAGTTTGTCCATTGTTAGTTCAGCCATAATTTTTCTCCTCGTTCATTCTGCGTGTGGCGCAATATTCTTCGCGCACAACACACAAAACAATTTAAATATATTGTAGTTTCATTCTAAAATCTTGTAACAAATTTGTCAAGTAAGTTATTACAATCTTATACCTATATATTTGCAATGAATGATGTTGTAAGGATTGTATTGTATGGTACAATGTGGTACAATAATATTAAACTATACACTGTGAAAAAGGCTGACTATGCAAAACGAAATTACACAATCTACACAACTACTGGACAAACGGGGCAATCTTGCGACGGCGGGATACGCTACACACATGAATTTTGTCTATAACAAAAAGGACGTAAAAAGGCAAAACCGTCTAAAGGAATGGGATTTTTACCAAATCCACTTTGACGACAGGTACGTGTTGCAACTGACCTTCGGTCACGTTTCCTATGCTATGCAGATTGCGGTTACGCTGTTGGATTTACAAACGGGTGACAAGCGTACATCAGGCAAGATGACGTTAGCAAGTCAAGAGGTCAAGGACAACATGCCCACTAACCCCGAAGTGGAGCACACGCTCAAGTATTACAGTGACGATATGCACGTTTTGTTTGACGTGACGGACAAATACCGTCGTCTTGCCTTCACTCAAACAGACGCCTTGGGTGTAAAGGCGGAAGTCAACTTGTTTTTGACCAACGTTAGCAAAACTAAAGAAAAGATGGTAATTGCTACACCGTTTTTCAAAAAAGGTCAATTTTACCTCAACTACAAGGAAAATTGTTTTGTTGTAAACGGTCACTGTCGTATCGATGATATGTGTTACCGGATAAACAACGGATTTGGACTGTTGGACTGGGGTAGAGGCGTTTGGCCATATCACCACAGTTGGATTTGGGGCAATGGTGGGACGCTTGTCAACGGCAAGCACTTCGGTTTCAATATAGGTTGGGGCTTCGGCAACACCGAGCAAGCTACTGAAAATATGTTTTTCTACAATAATAAGGCGTACAAGCTTGGCACAGTTACCGAAACGAAAGTTGGCGACAATTACCGTTATCAGGACGATGCAGGACGGTTTGTATTTGACGTGGAGTTTGTTCACGATCACTTTACCAAGACGAAATTGCTTTGGGTCAACAACCAATGTCATCAATTGTACGGCAAGTGGAGCGGTTACGTAATTTTAGACGACGGAACCAAGCTGGACGTGCCACCTTTTATAGCTTTCTGTGAACACGCAGACAACAATTGGTAATTTGAGTCGCATAAGCCTTGTAATACTTTGTTAAACTGCGCTTTTATGCAGGATTCGCGTTGAGGTGGGCTTGTTAATTGAAATAAAACGAATGGGTAGAGATGAAATGTCTCTACCCTTTATATTTACGTTTTGTTGCTTCGCCACCGCGTAGATATCTTGCATCCCAGTTATCTGTCAACACAATCGCAACCTTGTCGTACAGTTGTTTGTCAATTTTCGGTAGCCGCTCGCTCAAATCTTTGTGAGCGGTGGACTTGCTAACACAATAAACACGCGCAACGTCCCTCACGGTGCATTTATTTTCTAATACGTAATTTGCTACGTCTTGTACCCGTTCGCAAATATATGACTTCATCATCTACTCCGACAGTGTAGTATATTGTCGATATATTCCGAATTATGCCATTTTGTTGCAATCGGTTGCTAGTTGCTTACTGTCGTTTGGTTCATTAAATGCAAACGGTACGAAAATTTGCGTAATATTTGTTTAAACAAACTTTACAAAATACGTCAATGGTGATATGATAGAATTATCGTAAAAAATACTTTACCAAAGGAGAAACAATTATGAAAAAATGGGTTTGCACAGTGTGCGGTTACATTCACGAAGGCGATGAAGCGCCCGAAGTTTGCCCTCTTTGCGGAGTGGGAGCAGAGGATTTCCAAGAAGTAGAAGAATAGTTTGATGTGGTATAATCTTCGCAAGACTTTGTGCTCGCTTTTACCACCTTAAACGGAATAACGATATCAATCAAGTTTACAACAATAAAAGGAGAACTAAATTATGAAATTTGTATGTTCAGTATGCGGATATGTTCACGAAGGAAACGAAGCTCCGGATAAATGCCCTCAATGCAAGGCTCCCAAGGCTAAATTTGTTTCTCAGGCTGAGGAAATGAGTTGGGCGGCAGAGCACGTTGTTGGCGTTGCAAAGGGCGTTCCCCAAGATATCATTGACGACCTTAGAATGAACTTCAACGGCGAATGCAGCGAAGTTGGTATGTATCTTGCTATGGCTCGCGTTGCTTTCCGCGAGGGTTATCCCGAAATCGGTCTGTATTGGGAAAAGGCTGCTTATGAAGAAGCAGAACATGCAGCTAAGTTTGCCGAATTGCTTGGTGAAGTAGTAACAGACAGCACCGCCAAGAATCTTCAAATGCGTATCGAAGCGGAAAACGGTGCAACAATGGGCAAAACACAACTTGCTAAGCGCGCTAAAGAGCTTAACTTGGACGCAATACACGACACCGTACACGAAATGGCTCGCGACGAAGCCCGTCACGGCAAGGCTTTTTTAGGGTTGTATAATAGATACTTCAAAAAGTGATTCAATACATAATTTGAATAGTGCAGGGGAGTAGGCTCAGTTGCTTACTCCCTTTGTTGTTGGAATAAAAGTGGAAAGTTGTTAATCTACTTTACTGAATTTGCCCCAAAAGTGGAAATTGAAAAAGTGGAGAGTGGTTGTAAGCAATTCTTTGGTTGCTTAGCAAGGTTTTTTGCCTTGCGGTGGTGGTCTGATAGAATAGTTGACTAAAAGTTGTTTGTTCATATTTTTCCTCCTGTTTTGTAATAAAAAAGACAGCTAATTTTGCTGTCTTATACGGTTAGTTTATCTCTATAATTTGCTTTGCAAGTTCGTTTCTTATACTAAAATAGCAATCTTTTATTTCTTGCTGGCTTATCATTATATTTCCTGTTTCTTTCCTGATTTTGTCGCCGATTGCTTTAATAATATCATTCTTTCGCTCTTTATAATTATGTCCTCTAAAAGTGCTATGAGTGTTTGCTGTGTCAAACTCATATTTATTTTTTGCAGGTAATTGAGCTAATACCTTTTGATTAACTGCTAATCTTTTTTCTTTTATAATCTTTTGAATTTCAGTTGCATTCATTCCACCAAAGATATTGCTATATTCTTCCTCTATATCGTTAATTAACGCTATTCTATAATTAGAATATAGATATTCAAAACCCTCTGCTATAAGTTGCTTGTTTACTTGTTCCTTAAAATAATCAAACCCATATTCTTCAACAAAAGCGTGTTCAGAGGCGCAATTATTCGATTCTAATATGTCTTTTTTAACATCTTGGATAATATCTTCTTCTGCAACGTTTGCAGGCAGGTGTTGATTTGAGGGCGTGTCAAGGTAATGAATCATTGAACATTTGGAATGTTCAATTTTTCCCTTTTTTGCCAAATAATCTAATCCACGCTTAAAGCCTTGATGAACAATTTCAAAAATACTACTTTGTAATTCATTGTAAATGGCTTCTTCAAGTTCATCGAGGTCTTCGGGCTTATAAAACCAATCATTGGTTAGTCCAAATACATTAAAGAATGAATATCTACTACCAAGAATAACATTATAAAGTATAGTAAAATTTGAATTGAGTTTGCCAGTGAGTAGTGCAACAATAATACAATAGAAAGTATCGGCGTAAACTGAGGGATAATTCCTTGTCTGTTTTTCGAGTTCCTTTGGCTCATCATATATTTCTCTGATTTCAAAGGTATAGGTGTTGCCCTTATAACCACAATCGCAATATCGTCCTAACTCGTTTATAATGGCAGTCTTTGAGTCGTGTGAGGCTTTACTATAATCCAATTCTAATATTGAACATATTTCACCAAATTTGTATTCTTTAATGCCATTGTTAAAATTATTTTTTAAAATGCAGAAATTTTTCTCGATATTCTCTCTTTTATCAGCTTTTACCATTTTTTAATTCTCCTTTTATTCAATTTAGGATAAATTGCACGATTATACCATAGAATAGGATATTAGTTATATGCCAATTTTAGGATGAATTAGATGAAATTAACAACATAATACATTATTAAATAATATAACGTACAAAATATCCTAAAATTATCATATCATAGAATCCCCCTCTTGTCAAGTTTTCAAACAGTTTGTTTTTGCTGAGTGAAAAGGCGCTGTTCGCTTCGCTCACCGCTACACCGCTACGCTGCCATTACATATCGCAAGTGCTAACGCACTTCGACATCAAGCCTTTAAGCCCATAGTGTAATTTACATTTTCGTCATTATAGAAAATTGCATTATATGCCGTATTTAACCGTCCAAAGACTTAACCCATTTTTCTACTTTTGGTGGTGTAGAGAGCTATTTCGAGGCTCAAATGCGGTAATAGGTGGTAGTTGTCCAGAGACTTATGTCATTTTTCGAAAAATTGGTTTTATTGTCCGTGCCATAGTCTTACGAAAAATGACAAGCTGTTTACAGCTTGGCGTTTTTCGCCTTTCTCCAAACCTTGACAAGTGAATTGAAATTATGCTAAAATCTTAATGCTACACAGTTTAATAATCAAAACACGGAGTACCATAGCCAATTAGTACTTCCTTAATTCTCGTGTTTTGAGAGCTGTGTAGCAACTGCGGAAAGTGCTATTGGAGTGCGTTCTGCAAGGGGCGCACTTTTTTATTGCCCCAAAGAATTATGGAATTAACGCTTTTGCGCTAATGATAAATTATTTGGGAGGATTTACAGATGTTTAAAAGAAATGACAAGGCACTACTGACATCAAGAATAATCATAATGGTGACTATCGGAATAATTGCAGTTCTGTCGCTTGTTGCTGGGATTCTGCTTGCAGTAGACAACGAATCGGGCGTGTATATTTTAGTTACCTTTGCTGGTTGGTTTTTATGTTGGATAATGTGGGTTTTTGCAAGGCTCTATTTGTCTTATCTCGTTGATATAAAGCTGATTCGCAACAAGCTTTATGGGGAAAATAAAGACGTTTTAGACGTGTTTTTAAAGGCTAAGGAAGAGAGAAGTAATAGCCCTGTAATGCAAGAGAACAAGCAAATGGTTAACGCCGAAATAGAGCATTTGCAACAGCTTTTACACTCGGGCGTAATAACTCTTGAAGAATATGAAAATCGCAAAGAAGAATTGACAAAGGGGAATTAAATTATGACTAAAAAAATTCAAGATGAGATAATTTCATCTCAAAATATTCTTTTCCCTGTGAATGTTGCAAAGTGGGAAATCTATAAGGTAAAAGACCTTGACAAATACTATGCAAAGGTTTATTTTCGGAAGACTGACAATTCTGTTAAAGAGTTCTCAATAGACATCGATTGTTACTCTGAATCGGGTGAAAAGATTGACGTCCAATCGAATATCAGTATAACGGATATTAATGAAAAAGCTGATGAGTTTTTTAAGATTATTCCGTTAAATGGGAAAGTCGAACAACTAAATATAAGCATTGTAAAATGTACGGCAGACGCTCCTAAAACGCAAAATAAACTTGTAAAAGGAATAGGCGTGTATGAACTTATTACATATATCATCTCAGCCATAACGGTGCTGTTTTATGTGTTTGTAACGCCATTTTGGAATGGAATTGTATCAATCTTATTGCTAATGGTTTTATCAGCCTGTGCCGTTGGACTATTGATTTATTTGCTAATTAAGAAAAAGCTGAATTGCATTATGCAAATTCTTCTATCGGTTATGGCTGTATTGTTTATACTTTCATTAAGAACAGTAATTTAAATACGCCGAAGAATAGTAAAGCATAAAACGAGAGGCTGTCGCATTGAGCGATAGCCCCTTATTGTTTGATTAAATGTGTATATCGTGTATAGCCAAAAAGAATAGAATAAGTAAACTAATTATTCCGAAAATCATAATTGCCTCCTATTGTTAGTGATAATTTTTAATAACCCAAATGATTGCATAAATGCCTGCAATCCATAAAAGTAAAAACATCATATTGTTACTCCTTGAATAAAAATAGTATTTTATTGACTTTCAAATGCGGTCATAAGTTGTCGATTTTGTCTTTAAGTAGTTCTATACCGCTTTTAGATACAGCAAGATAGTATTGTTCTGTTACCTTTCCGCTACCGTGCCCCATTTGGTTACATAGCAGATGTGTAGGCGTGTTAAGTTCTGCAAGTCGTGTGCCGTAGGTATGACGTAGCCAATGGTATTTAAAGCTGATTCCCAATGTCCTCTTGATTTCCCTTGCGTGGTACTTCATAGAGTTTACGGTCTGAATTTTGCCGTTAGGGAGTGTATTAACAAGAATGGTGCAAGAGGCTAAATTGCCGTTGGTATTCACTATCATTGTTTGGTTTTGTAGCCTTTGGGCGGTAAGTGTTTTTTCTGCCTGTTGGTACTGCTCGTAGGCTTTGAGTAGATACTCTTTCAGCTTGTCGCACATATAAATTGTGCGCTTTGCGTTGCGTGTTTTGAGCGGTACTAACTTGATTAAGCCCTCTTGATATTGCATTTGCCTTTCTACTCTGATACAGCTGTTCTCAAAGTCTAAATCCGCCCATTTCAGCCCGTAGCACTCGTTTATACGGAGTCCACAGTATCTGCCAAGCATATAAGCCGTTTCCGCATTAGTGCCCTTGAAATAGCCGTCAAGGCGTTGTAATTCGTCTTGACTGAATACCACAATATCGGTATCTTCGTCAATCTTCATCTTAGGCATAGTTATTCTTGTGTTCTTGTTTACGCACAGGGTATTGTAGATTTCAATATCAAGATAATTTCTTGAATAAGCCTGTCCGAATATCAAATAGAACATTTTTAAGAATCCCTCAACATACTTGTAGGCTCTGCCCTCGTCATAGTAGAGGTAGGCAAGATAATCGTTTACTTCCGATACGCTAATGTCGTCTATGTAGCGTTTCCCGAATTTGTTTTCAATGTGGTTGCGCCATAGGCTGTCTTGCTTTCTGATAGTGGCGTAGGCTTTGCCTGTTCTGCCTGTCTGACAGTATTCCTTATAGACTTCCTTAACGGTCATACGGGGCTTTTCAGACCTTTTGTAGAGGTTGCTATATTCTAACCTGATAGCCATTTCTCTTGCCTTGATTGCGCTGTTAGTCGTTTTGAGTGGTTGCCCGAATTCGTCTTTTGTTCTTTTAATGTCTGTTTTCTTTCCATTGATGTTAATGGATATTCTGAATCCCCAATTTCCGTTGGGTAGTTGGTAAATGCCTTTTTTACTGTTTTTTGTCATAAAAATGACCTCCAAAGTGTGATTTTAGTGGACTTTTTCAATTTCTCTAATTTGACAAATGCGGAAAAGTGGAAAGTAACTTTCTCGTAAAATACGAAAAAACAAGGCAAAATCAATGATTTTACCCTGTTTATAGGCTGTTTTTATTAAATTTTAACGACTTTCATTCCATAGGCTAAACGACACCGTACACGAAATGGCGCGCGACGAAGCTCGTCACGGCAAGGCTTTCCAAGGTTTGTACAATCGCTATTTCAAGAAGTAATTTGAGCCGATTATATACTACGGTATGCTTTGTTCTGCTTCGTTTTTGCTCAGTCATTTACGTTTAGTAAACTCCTTCGCAAAATCCTAGCACGCCTCGCCTACCTTGCATCTAATCGCCTCAAATCTTCGATTAAATTACAATAATTCATAAAAAGGTTTCCCTGTCAACAAGGGAAGCCTTTTTTATTCGCATATCTTGCAACTTGTGGGATATTGTAGTATAATATATATGTAAAAATATATACTTATGGGTTTGTTGCCTATTTCTTAGACGGATTTTGTGTACTGCGCTTTACTAAATGAGGTTTACTTATGAAAAGTCTTCCTGTTTTGCATAAAAAAGAAAACACTCGCAAGCTCAAGTTTAAGCTTGGTTTAGCGCTTTCCGGTGGTGGAACGCGCGGATTTGCGCATATCGGAGTATTGAAAGCCTTCGAGGAGGAGCGTATTGCTTTCGATTGCGTTGCGGGGACAAGCATAGGCAGTCTTATCGGCGCACTGTACTGCGCAAATGTCAGCGTGGAGCAAATGATCGATCAAGCCAAGCGCGTAACACGCAAGGATGTTGTTAACCGTTTTTGGATCAATTCCAATTCGGCAAATATTGCTAACTTAGCCAACAGATTGCTACATGATATGACCTTTAACGAGCTTACTACGCCATTTTCTGCCGTTGCGGTGGATCTTGTGGACGGTCAGGAAGTTGTGCTAAACGGTGGAGTCGTGGCTCAGGCGGTATCCGCATCGTGCGCGGTACCTGCGTTGTTCAAGCCCGTGGAAATGAACGGTATGATGCTTGTGGATGGCGGATTGCTCAACAACATGCCTGCGGACGTATGCCGAACCATGGGCGCGGAGATTGTTATCGGCGTGGATCTTAATCATCACCGCGGAGAGGGTACAACTTCGAAAAAACTTGCCAACACTCTCCTTGCCTGTTGGCAGATTGTGTCCAAGTCCACTATGTATAAGGGATTGCATAATAGCGACGTGGTAATCGAGCCGGAACTTAAAGAGTTTGCTCGCACAAGCCTCAGTAATATTGACGAAATGGTTGAGGAGGGCTACCGTGCGGCTAAGGATAAAATGGCAGAAATAAAGGATTTACTTTGTATAAAAGATTGACAGGAGGTTGGGACAAATGAAAAAAACACTTAAATTAGCACTTGCATTGTTGTGTTGTGCGATCGTATCGGTAGTGTTAATGGTGGCGTGCACGCCTGCAAAAATCACTGTTACATTTGATCCCAACTACGAAGGCGCAACAATGCTACCGCGAACGGGTAGTTCGGGCAATTTGTTCGAGGCGCCGACTGTTACGCGAAATGGCTATGAGTTTGACGGATGGTACAAAAACAAAGCATTGAGCGGTACGCCGGAGGTTTTCCCTCAAAGGCTTACGGAAAATACTACTTTTTACGCCAAGTGGAATCAAATAACGTCCAAGCCTGACCCAACACCTACGCCTACTCCCACGCCTGAGCCTGTCGTACTTGTGAGTATATCCGCTGTTTACTCCGGTGACGAGCTATTAATAGGTGCAACTTTAAACGAAAACCTCGTGAGCGTTATTGCCACCTATTCGGATAACAGCAGTAAACAAGTTAGCGGCTTTAACCTGTCTGCTATTACGTTCGAAGTAGCGGGAACGCACACTGTTACCGTCACATATACGGAAAATGAAGTAACAAAGACAGCAACATTTACAGTTACAGTTGTCGAACCTGTTGTGTTGCAAAGCATAACGGCAACCTACAGTGGCACAAACGTTATTGTAGGCAACCAGCCCGACCAAGGGTTACTTATGGTTACCGCCCATTACAGCAACGGCAGTAGCAAAAACGTAACTAACTATGCAGTGGGATCTTTTGACAGCTCAACGGTTGGCGAAAAGGACTGGGAAATATCCTACACGGATGGTGGCATAACCAAATCAGTCATTGTCAAGATAAACGTGATTGAACCTGTTGTACTGCAAAGTATAACGGCAACCTACAGTGGCGCAAACGTAATTGTAGGCAACCAGCCCGACCAAGGATTACTTACGGTTACCGCCCATTACAGCAACGGCAGTAGCAAAAACGTAACTAACTATGCAGTGGGACCTTTTGACAGCTCAACTGTTGGCGAAAAGGATTGGGAAATATCCTACACAGATGGTGGCGTAACCAAATCGGTCATTGTCAAGATAAACGTGATTGAGCCGAAGGAGCCGCAAGAGAACGTTTACGATGTCGAAGTAATCAGTAACGAAAACCTATCCATTCATTTCCTCGAGTTGGGTAACGGTAGTATTGGTGACAGTATTTACATCAAGGCGGGCGAAACGGATATTTTGATAGATGCCGGCTCCAAGAGAAACAGTGCTCCAACGTTGGCAAATTATATCAATCAATACTGTGAAGACGGCATACTCGAATACGTCATCGCAACCCACGCGCACGAGGACCATATTGCGGGCTTTGTGGGAGAGGGTTCGAACAAAGGTATATTTGACCTGTTTAAGTGTGGCGTCATAATAGATTTCACACGTAAAAACACGACCTCAATCGTATCTGCTGACTACATTACCAAGCGTAACAAAGAGGTTGAAGAAGACGGTGCAAAGCACTATACCGCTAAGGACTGCATTGACAACACAAACGGAGCAAGTAAAATTTACGAGCTTGCAGATGGTATCACCATGGAAATACTTAATCAAAAGTATTATCACCAGAGCACGTCAAATGAAAACGATTACTCCGTGTGCGTGCTTATTTCGCAAGGTGACAACCATTATCTGTTTACCGGGGACCTTGAAAAAGCCGGCGAAGAGTCGTTGGTTCAGCTGAACCCCAATCTTCCGCAGGTGGAACTTTACAAGGGCGGACATCACGGATCCAGCACGTCGTCGAATGAAGTTCTGATGAAAAAGATACAACCCAAATGCGTATGTGTTTGCAGTTGTGTGGGTAGTGTAGAGTATTCTCAAAACGTGTATTCGGGAACCTTCCCCACGCAGGACTTTATCAACAGGGTAGCACCTTATACGGATAAGGTTTATGTCACGACGTACATGAGCGTGAAAAATAATGGCAACTCTTATTCCAACGACAAGTATTCGTCCATGAACGGAAATATCGTGTTCGCATGCACAGATGGACAGATAACCATGTATTTCAGCAACAACAACTTAAAGCTCAAGGATACCGATTGGTTCAAACAATATCGCACGTGTCCGTCCCAGTGGCTTTGATGAGACTAAACTCACGCTTAAACTAGATAATTTATAATGTAAGGGATTATAGAAATGGCAACCAAAAAGACTTCATCAAGTGGAAAAAGCTCTGCAAAAACCAACGTTAAGAGAGTTGCAACCGCAGTAAGCAAATACGACACAAGTAAAAGCGTCAGGGATAACTCCGAAGCAATAAAGGGCGTTGTATCGGCAACGGCTACAAGCGCTCGGCGTTCCGGCAACAAAAAACAGAAAACGTTTTTTACCGTGTTGCTTATCATACTTATAATTGCGATATTGGCAACTCTTATATATGGCTACTATAGCGGTTGGTTTGATTCCGTTATAGGCTACGGTAATCGTGATTACGACAGCAAGACGTATAGCGTTGCAGCCATACAAAATGAACAGTTGTCTATACACTTCATGCAATTAAACAACAAGTCCAACGGTGACAGCATTTACATAAAAGCAGGCGATACGGATATCTTAATTGACGCAGGTTCCGAAAAGGCGAGTGCCAAGTCCATCGGTGACTACATTGACAGATATTGCACCGACGGCATCTTGGAATACGTCATTGCTACCCATGCCGATGAGGACCACATTGCTGGCTTTGTGGGAACAACGGTAGCCAAGGGTATTTTCGACAGATACGAATGTAAGAATATCATTCAATTTGCCCGCACCAACAAAAACACTAAGGTTTATCAAAGTTATTGCGAAAAGCGCGACGCCGAAAAAGCCAACGGTGCAAACGTATATACGGCGTTGCAGTGCTACAACAATGAAAACGGCGCCAAACGCATTTACGAGCTTGCAGACGGTATCACAATGGAGATACTGTATCAAAAATACTACGAAACAACCACGTCTAACGAAAACGACTATTCCGTTTGTCTGCGTATTTCCCAAGACTATCTGGAAGACGGCGAAATTAAAACAAATCACTATATGCTACTTGGTGATTTGGAAGAGGACGGCGAAAAGTCCTTGGTCGAAAACAATCCCGATTTGCCCGAGGTTGTATTGTACAAGGGCGGACATCACGGCTCCAAAACAAGCGGTAACACGGTGTTGCTTGACAAGATAAAACCTCAAATTGTATGTATATGCTGTGTTGCAGGTAGTGTGGAATACACTCAAGCATTGGAAAACACCTTTCCCACGCAGGATTTCATCAATCGTATTGCCCAATACACCGACGCAGTATATGCAACGGACGTGGCAACAGTTGATAAGAACTCATCAGGTAAGTACAAAAATACAGGTTTCGACGCGCTAAACGGAGATATAGTATTTGCGTGTACTAATGGAGAGGTTTCCATGTATTTCAGCAACAACGACACCAAACTCAAGGATACCGAGTGGTTCAAGCAAAACCGTACATGCCCGCAAGCGTGGGTTTGAGACGGTGATATGAGTTGGTATGCATTGTCAAGCTACGCTTTCATGCAAGTCACGTACGCCTAGTACACACTCATTTCAATTGCTCGCTTGCCTAGTTTGCATCTGACCGCCTCAAATAAGTGTGAAATTTGTATTAAATAATATGATAAAATTCCAATTTAACGGTACATCGCACGGCGAAGGATACAGCGGGGTAATCGAAGGATTGCCCGACGGTTTTACTTTCGACGTGGAAGAAATAAACAAACAGCTATCGGAACGTAAGCGCGGTTTGGGACGTAGCGCGCGCCAAACATACCCCGATACGGTAGTTTTCGAAGGATTTACCAATCAAGTTACTGTAAACGGTAAACTGTACTTTACCATTGCCAACAGTTCGGTAGAAAGTCGGGCGGAAATAACCGCCTTGCGTAGCGGTCACAGCGATGTAGTGGGACGTGCGCGCTATCCTTCGTTGACTGTGCGTGAGATTGCGGAACTGTCATCGGCTCGCAACAGCGTATGCTACGTTGTGTTGGGTGCAATTTGCAAGCAGTTGTTGGCTCAAATGGGTATTTACACCTACCACTACGTGGAAAAGATTGGCGGGATAACTTCCCGCAACCGTTATCGCTTCGGCGTGTCGGAAAAGGAAGAACACTTTGCTCTGCTTCATTGCCCCTGCCGTTACGCAACCAAACTTATGTGCGAGGCCATCGAAAAGGCGAAAAATGTCGGCAACAGTCTTGGCGGAACAGTGGCTGTCGGCGCAACCGGAGTTCCGATGGGGCTTGGCGAAATATTGCCGTATGATCAGCGAATGGACGCGCAAATTGCGTGTAACCTGATGGGCATACCGTCGGTCAAAGGCATAACATTTGGCATAGGCGACAAGTACGCAAGCCTTGACGGGGTATCGGCTCACGACAAACTTGAAATAAAGGATGGACAAATAGTTTACGCAACCAATAACTGTGGCGGAATTGTTGCAGGTATTACAACGGGCGAAGATATACTGTGTCATTTGACAGTTAAACCAATACCGACAATCCAAGGCGTCGAAACGTTAGACAGTGTTACCAAACAAGTTGTTGCTCAACACTACGAACGCGCCGACGTGTGCGTCGTTCCCAACGTTGGCGTCATTGCGGAAAATATCCTTGCCTACGTTATAGCCAATCAAATCTTGAAACAACAATAAAGAAAATATGAGTAACATAACCTTTGAAAAATTTAATTTAGACAAGTACTCCGACTGCGTCGTCGTTACGGACGACAAGATTGCATCCTTGTACAATATAGCAGGCGATAACGTTTATCTGTTACCACAAGGGGAAGCGGCAAAGAGTTTCGAGCACGTTCGAGCGCTATGCAGTTGGTTACTGTCACGCAACGTAGGCTCCTGCGACAAGGTAGTGGCGATAGGCGGTGGCAGCATTGGCGATACAGTGGGGTTTACCGCAAGTATTTACAAACGCGGTGTGCAGCTGTTGCACGTTCCCACAACGCTACTTGCGCAAATTGACAGTAGTATCGGTGGTAAAACTGCAATCGATCTTGACGGTATTAAAAACGCCGTTGGAACCTTTTACGAAGCCGATACGCTCATTGACGTTGATTTCCTAAAAACTCTCGACTCCGAGCAGTTGGTGAGCGGTCAGGGCGAGGTACTTAAATACCGTATGCTTAGTAGCGACGTTGATAGTGTATATAACTACGGAAAGGGAAACTTGTCCGATGTTATCAAGGCGTGCGTACTGTACAAGCAGGCAATTTGCGATACGGACCCATTTGACAAAAGTATTCGCAGTATGCTCAATTTCGGTCACACCGTCGGACATGCGTTGGAGCTTAGTTACGGCATACCTCACGGGGTTGCGGTGGCAAACGGTATCTACTACGAAACGTTGTTGGCAAGCCAACTCAACGTTTGTTTCAGTGAGTACGCCGATAAGTGGATGAAGGTTGTAACAAGCGGGTTTCCTATTTATCCGCTTGCAAAGAGCGTGTTGCCATTGATGCTAAATGACAAAAAGAATACAAACGGTAAGGTGTGCTTTGTACTGCCGGGAAGCTTTGGTAAGGTATATTTGTCATTGGACGAAGTCGAGGAACTACTGCTGAATGATTAACTTTACAGGACAGTTCAATTTAAAAACAGACGTCTGTTGTGGCGACAAATCCATTGCTCATCGCGCGTTGATACTTGGTTCGCTTGCGCATGGAACAAGCGTTATTCGCAACGTGACACCGTCGAAAGACGTGATCAGCACGGCAAATTGTTTGCGTGCCTTGGGCGCTGACATTACCTTTAGCGGTACAACTGTCACCGTTGAACCTATCACAAAACTACCGAAAAAAACGGTAACTCTTGATTGCGGAAACAGTGCAACGACTGCAAGACTGCTTGCAGGTGTGGTTGCGGGATTGGGAGTGAAAGCAAGATTCGTCGGCGATGAATCATTGACAAAACGCCCCATGCAGCGCGTAATAGAGCCGCTGACTGCTATGGGTGCCAAGTTTGTATTGAAACGCAACTGTTTATTCGAATTGCGCGCCTCTAAACTTCACGGAGCGACAATAAATGCATCGGTAAATTCGGCGCAGGTAAAAAGCGCCGTTTTGCTTGCAGGACTGTTTGTCGAGGAGACTACACGCTACGTTGAACAGTTGCCTACACGCAATCATACGGAACTGATGTTACGCTCACTTGGGGCAAATATAGACGTTTGCGGTAACCAAATCACAGTTTGCAAAAGCGTATTGCGTCCATTGGATATAGATATTCCCAATGATACGTCCAGTGTGGCGTTTGGCGTGGCGTTGGCGGTGGCAAAGGGAGTGAAAGCAACATTCCCAAGCGTGCTGCTAAATGAAACCCGATTAGGGTTTTACCGCGTGCTACAGCGTAGCGGCGCAGATATATCATTTGATAACGTCCGTGAAGTCGGTGGTGAACGTGCGGGTGATATTGTAGTTAACGGCACGGGTGATACAAGCGTGTTGAAACCGATTATTGCAACGGCGCAGGATGTAATCGACTGCATTGACGAGGTAACGCTACTTGCAACGCTTGCCTTGACTGTTGAAGGTGAGCACAAGTTTAGCAACGTTTGTGAACTTCAACACAAGGAGTGCAACCGAATACAGGCAATACAGCATATAGCCGAACAGTGTTCACAACAGGCGATATTTGACGGCAAAGACTTGACGGTGATATCTAACGGCAAATTGCCGAAAAACAGATATTTCACAAGTTTCGACGATCACCGAATAGCCATGTGCGAGGCTATCCTGTCGATAAGTGTCGGCGGTGGTAGCATAGATAAGGCACCGTTTAATATTTCCTTTCCACAGTTTTTGTTTATGCTGGGTATTTCGCCCAAAAGATTCGGACTTATAGGCGAAAACGTGTCTGACAGTAAATCTCCGCGACTTATGGCGCATTTGGCAAGTCAAGCAGGTATTTGTTGCAGTTACGACACAGTTAACTTACCAAGGGATATATCAGACGACAAGCTGTTGGAAGTAATATCCGCCTTCGACGGGTTAAACGTAACCATGCCCTTCAAAAACAGGGTTGCAACATTGTTAAATGCCCAGTGCCCAACTGTCAATACAGTTGGCAGAAATATTGAGCCGCAATCCACCGACGGATATGGGATAATGCAATCGTTGCAGTCGCACGCAATAGACATACACAACAAGTCACTGTGGATAGTAGGCGCAGGCGGCGCTGCGGAGGCGTGTATAAGGGAACTTGTTGGGCGCGGTTGTAAGTTACAGATATTGAACCGTACTAAATCCCATGCAGTGAGACTTTGCGATAAGTACGGTATATCCGGTGAAGTAAGTAACCCCGAAGGAATACTCAGTTTCGTTCCGCCCTGCCAGTTTGAAGAGCGCCTGCCATTTCCCGGTAGCGTAAAGTTTGTTTTAGTTGCAGACTACAAGGGATACAGCAACCTTCGCACTGTTGCGCTTGAATGTGAGTTACCCGTGATAGACGGGTTGGAAATGCTGTATCATCAAGGCGCCAAGAGTTTTGCCCTGTGGACGGACACGCCCGTGCAGTGCGAATGTAGGGATTTTTTGGAAATTATAGATAAGGATACGGTACAATGAACATTTTGCTTTTAAATGGTGTAAACCTCAACATGCTCGGCAAGCGCGACAGCGCTCACTACGGCACGGATACATTGAAGCAACTGGAAGACAAGTTGACCAGATACGCGTTGGCACATGGTGTTTCGCTAGAGTGCGTACAAAGCAACGTCGAAGGCGAGCTAATTGACATTCTTCAGCAAACGGATTGTGACGCGGTAGTGTTAAACGCAGGTGCGTACAGTCATTACAGCTACGCCTTGCGCGACTGTATCGAGTGCATTGACCCGCCCGTTGTAGAGGTGCACATGTCCAATATTTACGAAAGGGAAGCGTTTCGTCACAACGACGTATTAGCGGACGTGTGTATTGCGCGTTTCTACGGTAACGGTATCAACAGCTACAAGGAAGCAATTGATTTCCTGATTAAACACGCGCACCGCAATAATGTATAATAAACGAAATGCCGAAGGTGAGGGTGTTAAGTTACAAAACAATATGCAACAAGCGACTATTATTGGAATATGAAGTATAAATATAACTCAAGCGAAGTGAAGCCGTTATTAACGAAATACCCGAAGCGAATTGTTTTGATTGGCTTTGCCACCGGTTACAAGACATCAGTTGGCAAATTGTTGGCAAGTAGGCTTAATTGCGCCTTTGTAGATACAGATGCGCAGATAGAAAATACGCTTGCAAGCAGCGTACAACAAATATTCGAAACGTATGGCGAGGAGTATTTTCGGCAAGCGGAAAGTAAGTTACTTCGTCAACTAAACGAGGACAACATCGTCGTGGCGTGCGGTGGCGGCAGTGTGTTGGCGGACGGCTTTGACGAGTTCGCGCGTGACAGTATAGTTATTTGGCTGACGGTGGAGGCGGCGACGGTGCGTTCCAGACTAGGCAACACGCAACGTCCGTTATTCGATAAACTGACGGTAGAAGAACTGGAAGCCTACATAAATAAACGCGCTCCGTTGTACGCCAAGTACGCTAGTGTCAAGTTTTCCACCGATGGCAAAACTCCCCAAGAGGTTACCGCACAGGTTTACGATTGGTTGCGTAGGTTATTATAAATGAATATTACTTGTAATATATAATATACGATATAATATATACGGCAGATTCATAATTCATATTTATCTAATAGATATACCAACATAATAAAGCCCCTTTTACAAGGGGCTTTTTGTATAATAAATCACCTGTTTGAATTCCCAGTAGTTTGGTAAATAAAAATGGCGCAACAGTTTGTTACGCCATTTTTTTGCTGATTATAATTAGTTTACGCAGCTTTTATCTTTTTGTTTCTGTTTTTGTACAGTTTGATAACGAATACAACAAGGAGAGCAGCTACCAGTGCGATACTGGAGATTACCGAGAACAGAAGTCCCAAGTCAACGTCGCTAGGTGTTTTTTCTGTAGTCGTGTCGTTGTTGTTGTCGTCAGGTTCTTCCTTTTCGGGGATGAGTTTCATTGCTTCCCACTCATCAGCGTCGGGTTGAACGTAATCGATTCCCCACGCTTCAAGCCAGCTCTTACCTTCGGTTGTGCTTTCCTTTTCGAGGAATTCACCGAAGTTTTCGCCGTACTTTTCGATGTTAGCCTTGGAAGAACTGCTGTAGAAACGGTTATCCGTCCAAACTACTTTGTAGTTAGTTTCGTAGTCGGGATTTTCGGCCTTTTCGTCATCGTCAGCCTCAACCATAGAGTAGGTTGCAAGCGTGCGCATTTCTACCATGTCGTAGTAGATTGTTCCGGTTTGTGTAACTGTACCGTCGATACTGCCGTTGAACAAAGCCAGGCTTGCGGTAACGGATTCGTTGCCTGTAACAATTACCATGTAGTAACGCGTCCAACCGTTGCCAAACGAATTGTAAGCGTAGCCGAGCAATCTTGCCGTGTCGTCGTTGAGGCTTTGAGCGCCGTTAACGGAAGTGATGATTCTTTCCGCTCTGTCGGTGATGGTGGTGTCCATATTCAACAGATAGATGAAGGGTTTAAGAGCCTCGTTCTCCGTCTTGTACATTACGGAAATAACGTAAGCTGTTTTAGCGGAAAGTGAAATATTTGACGAGTAGTAACCGTAGCTTGTAGCAACGTTGTTTTTGATTTGAAGAACATTCTTTTGCTCGTCGTCTAGCACGATGTCCTTGCTAGCGTGTTTAACGGGAGCTTCGAAGCCTTGGATTGTTCCGCTGCCTTCGATTGAACTAGCCAATCTGTCAAGATCGGAAAGGTTGCCTTGACCGTCCTTGAAGATGGAGTTGTCTCCGCCGAAAGCGCCCGTCCAGTTGGAAGGTTGACGTCCCGAACTGTCAAGGGTGGAGAAACTACCGTTTGTAACGGTGGTGGAAGCGGACGTTCCGACAAGGTCAAGTTTCTTTACGTAGCTACCGCTAGATGCGGAGTTGTAATCGTTGTATGCAATATTTTCGTAAGCGGGACTTGTAACGTACATGCTACCGTTGGGTACAAGACCGAGATCTTGTTCTTCCTGATTGTAGCCGTCCTTGTTACCGAATACGAACAATACGCTGAGAGTCTCGGGGTTAGCGGACGGTTTGAGATAGATGTCGTATTTTACCCAACCGCAGTTTGCATCCTCTTCAATATCCTGACTTGTGGTGACAAGTGTCCAAGATGCGTTGTTCAAGTCTTCCCATTCGCCGTCAACTTGCTTTTGAACATAAACGCTTGCGTAAGCTGCCTTGTTCTTTTGTTCCACTCTTATCCAAAAGCTGAGGTGGTGGTGGTCCTTCAAGATAAGACTTGACTTAACGTCCTTAAGTTCGTCTGCGGTCAGTCTGAATGCAAGGTTGCCGCTTATTGGCGAGCCGTTATGCGAAAGTTTGTAAATGGTAAATCCGGTGTTTACGCCATCTTCATCAAGGAAGTCGTCACGGTCGGTAAAGGGCGACGAATCGTTTGCTGTAGAAGCGTACGCTTCGGAAGTCACATAAGTATCCTTAAACGTTACTTCGTTGTCAACTACGGTTTTGCTGTCGGTTACCAACTCAAGATACTTGGATTCGTCCGTGATATCCTCGTTTTCGATGATCTTGAACATGGTGCTGTCTTTTGCACCTTCGGCGTCAACAACCTTGCGGTAGTCGTTAGCTGTAACTGTTTCGTAAGTGATATCGTCAACAAACAGGATACCTTCGCCGGTGATGGGTTCGTCGGCGTTTTCAAGTTCGAGACCTTCTTCGCCGCTGTAAACGTTACCAATACCTATGCTTACGCGGATGTATTTAGTGCTGGCTTCACGGTTGAAGATGTAGAACTCCAACTTTTGCCAACCGCTTTCGTCCTTTTCATATTCGGAAGTAGAGTCGATTTCGAAGTCGTAAGCATACCAGTTGGTTTGCTTAGCGGAAACGGTGGACTTTTGAATCATTACCACTGCCTTGCTACCTTCCGCAAGTTGAGCGGTGTTGAGCCAAATGGTAATCTTCACCGACGCGCCACTGGATACCGACGCACTGTCTGACAAAATGCTGGCAACGGTGGGTTCGCCCTTGGTAGCAATCATGTATATATTGCTGTTGTCGTCATTGCCATCCTCAATACCCTTGTGTAGGCCGGGGTTTTTGATGGAAGTGATACCTTCCGCCTTGAGGTCGTTAACAACGGTGTTCCAGTTGTTTTCGTCTTTGTCATCGTTGGACACATTGACGATACCCATTAGGGCCTTGTTGCTGTCGCTGATGGAATTGAAGTCGTGCGACGAACCGCTTGCTTTCTTGTAACCGTATCTCGTCCAGTTTTGAGCGGTCTTGGGGTAAGCAGTATCGTTCGAGCTGACGTATTCGAAGTCACCGTTACGGATAGACAACGAACTTGATCCTGAGCTAGAGCTGGATTCGTCATCGGGAGTCAACGCTGTCGGTTTCAAAATCAGAGCCAGCGCAACGGACAGTATGATAACTGCAACCACGACGATAGCGGCAATGATTATTGCCTTGCGTGTGTTCTCTGATAAGGGTTGTACTGTTTTGTTCTTGTTCATAGCTTTTTTGTTACCTTTTCTAAAGTTTTGTTCTTATTTGTATATATAAATACATACGTACACCTATTTTAATACAAACTAAAATAAAAATCAACAAAAAAAGGGTACTGAAAATAAATTAAGGAAAGAAAAAATGAATCTGACGGCAAAAAGTAAATGGATACTACTGGGTTTTTCCGCTTTGGCAGGATTTATAAACGGTTTTTTAGGTGGCGGTGGAGGTGTGCTGATAGTTGCTTTGCTGCTTGCAGTGGTCAAACTGCACCAAAAACACGCTCAGGCTACAGCACTTCTGGTGGTGTTGCCACTCACTATTGTCAGTGCAATAGTGTATCTTGTCAAGGGGAACGTCGATTGGATTCCCACTCTTTGGGCGACGCTAGGGGTTGTTGTCGGCGGAGTTGTCGGTGCTTTGCTGCTGTCCAAGCTTAAAGGTAACGTTGCAAAGATTATTTTTGCCGCGGTGCTTATAGCCGGCGGCATCAAAATGTTTTTTTGAGACGGTGTAAGCGTCGCAATACTTTGTTGCACTTGCGTTTCGGCTCAGTCATGTACGCCTAGTACACTCCTGTCGCCTCATCCGCGTGCGCCTCGTCTTGCTCGCTTCTGCCGTCTCAAAACCAGTGGAATATTAAGTTGGAGTAGCACAATTTTACCTTGTAAAGGGAAGTTGTCGCCGAGAAATGACTTATTGGATTGTAAATAATAACGAAATTTAGGAGTAAATTATGACTACGTTTTTACTGATACTATTTGGATTTCTCGCCGGTATAGTGGGCGGAATGGGCATGGGCGGAGGAACGGTACTCGTACCGTTGCTGTCATTCCTCGATATTCCGCAAAAGACGATACAGGCAATCAATTTGGTAAGCTTTTTGCCTATGTGTTGCGTTGCGCTTGTCTTTCACGCCAAAAACAAACTTGTTCAAACCAAGCACGTATTGTGGTTGATTGCGCCTGCGGTTGTCTTCGCCGTAGTGGGTGCGCTTGTGGCGGACGCGGCGGATAACAAGGTTCTTAGACTGTGTTTTGCCTGCTTTTTGATTGCGGTAGGCGTGTGGCAACTGTTTGTCGCCATCAAGTTTATCGTCAATAAAAAACGCGGTCAAGTTGCCGATAGTAATCCTGCCGACACGGGTGTGTTGGTCCAAGATGAGCCTACTGATAGTGAGCAGTAGGCTCTTTTCATATTATTTGACACTTCCATAATTATTTGACACTTTTTGCTAAATTTGTTAATATATAGCCGATGAAATATTTGGCTTTTGACATAGAGGCGGCAAACGGTTACATGCCATCCAGCATATGCAGCATTGGTGTAGTCATTGCCGACGAACAATTCAATATTTTGAGCCGCGAAAACATCTGGATAAATCCCAAGACAAAGTATAATCTCAACGGAACTCGCGCGAATGTGGGTATCGATCTTCATCTGGACAAGGAGCTACTGGACGCTTCGCCGGATTTCAAGGAGGTCTATCCCAAGATTTCGGCATTGCTTACCGACCCGCAATACGTAGTGTTGGGGCACGCTGTAGATAGTGACGTGCGTATGCTTAACAAGGCGTGTGAACGGTATCGATTACCATCTATCAACTTCGAATTTATCTGTTCGCAACTGTTGTACAGACTGTACAAGGACGAAAAGGAAGTAAAGGGGCTAAGCAAAATCGCCGACGAACTGGGCGTAACGTTTTGTCAACACAACTCGGAAGAGGACGCCTACGTATCCATGCTTACGTTGAAGTATCTTGTTTCGGACAGTGGTTTGACGGTGGATCAACTGTTGGAAAAATATCACGTGCGTAAGGGCACCAATCACAACTTTGCGCTGTTCCGTCCTGCGTCACTCACAGGCCAGGTATCCAAGAAAAAAATGACCCAAGTCGCGATTGACAAGATAAAGGAGTACGTTACCACGGTAAAAAAGACAAGTGGCGAGTACAACAATATTGCGTTTTGTCTGGCGCGTTCGTTGGAGTTGTCCGACAGCACCGAGCTATACGCTGTGCTTAAATCCATTGTAAAAAGAGGCGGTCGCTACACGGCGAAGCTCTTTAAGGGCAACGTTTACGTACAGGTAAGCTCGCCGACAGATCAGGACGTCATGCGTGAAAAGCGCGTTGCCGAACTGCACGAGCAGGGATTGCTTAGAGTAGTAACAATACAAGACGTATTAGAGGGAAAACTATGACGGGAAAGGAATTTTTGTTGGCTCACGGCCAAAGCGCGGAAAACATAGATATTCAAAGTTCGCTACGTAACTTTTGGCAACAGATGCAACTGGGATTGGAAGGCAACGGCGGTATGCCAATGATACCGACTTATCTCATGAACATCGACCGCTCCAAGATAAAGCTCAACGAAAAGCACATTATTATCGACGCAGGCGGAACCAATTTCCGTTGTGCGCTAGGGTACTTCGACGATCAGGGGCAAGTAGTGATAGAACGTCAAAAAAAGACTATCATGCCCGCTTCCGACCGGTTGCTTACTAAGTCGGAGTTTTACGGTACGATTGCGTCAAATATTGCAAGACTGTTGCCCGCGGGTAAAAACGTCGGATTTTGCTTTTCCTATCAGGTAGATATGAACGCCGACCTTGACGGTAAGGTGGTTATGTTCAGCAAGGAAGTAAAGGCGCCTGAAGTTATCGGAACCCAAGTAGGCAAGGAAACGCTTTCCGCTTGCAAACAGTACGACAAGACGAAGCGCAAGATAGTTATCCTCAACGATACCGTTGCAACGTTACTTGGTGGATTGGCTTTGAACGACGAAAAGTTCGGCGCATATCTGGGATATATCTACGGCACGGGTACTAACGTTTGCTACATAGAGGACACTTCCAAGATAACCAAGGTTAACGGGCTCCCCGCAGGGAAAATGCTTATCAACACCGAATGCGGCAACTTTGACGGATTTGCGCAGGGCGACTTCGACAAGATTACCATAGCCCGTACAGCCGTACCCGACAAGCAACTGTTTGAAAAGATGACCAGCGGCAAGTATCTTGCGGATATCATTTACGAAGCGCTAAGCGTAGCGGAAAGAAACGGACTTTTCGCCGGCAAGACAGATATTGTTCCGTTCACTCTCAAGGACGTATCCACCTTCTTGACGGATAATAACTTCTGCGGTCTGTTTGAGGACGAGCAGGATATGCAATTTGTAAGAGAAATTTGTGTAGAACTTATCCGCCGCTCGGCAAAGATGGGCGCTATTGTAAATTCGGCTTTGGCGATAGCTTCCTGCCAAGACAAATCTCTCCCCGTTGCTATAGTTGCGGAAGGTACAACCTTTAACAAGTTGCCACATTACCGCGAGTTCTTTGAACAGTATCTGACGGAAATTTTGGGAGCTTGGGGGCTAAAATACAAGATTTTGCAAGGCGAAGATCTTAATATGGTCGGCACACTTATGGCGACGATGGTGCTGTGAGCGGCTATATGCATCGGTATGCTTTGTTGTACTTGCGTTTGCGCCTACCTCGCATCTACCCACTCACACCCTTTAGATTATTAAGTTTATTGTTTGCAACACCGACAGGGTCTCTTTAGTAATAGAAATTAATTACTTTAGCAGACGTAGGGGTTATTAGACATAATACAGGAGAACCAATTGACCAAACTGACTGATAGCGTGCAAAAGCCTTATCGATATTTCGGTGGGGAATACAACACGCCAAATATGAATAAAGATTGCGACGTACGTTTCTGTATGTGCGTTGCCGACAGTTACGAAGTGGGAATGTCCAATTTGGGCGTTCGCATTTTGTATTATTTGTTCAATTCAATTGACAAAGTGGTGTGCGAGCGTTGCTACACACCCTTTAAAGACTACGAAGATTACCTCAAAGCCAACAACCTTCCGCTTGCCAGTTTGGAAACCCAAACTCCGCTTGCGGAGTTTGACTTTGTGGGATTTTCACTGCAGTACGAAATGTGTTACAGCAACGTATTCCACATGCTGACTCTTGCAGGAATTCCTGTAACAACTGCCGAACGCGGCGAGGATTACCCCTTTATCGTGGCAGGCGGACCGTGCACCGTCAATCCCGAACCGATGTACAAGTATTTCGATTTCATCTTCGTTGGCGAGGGCGAAACACCCTGGAAACAAATCATCGAAGATTATAAATCGATGAAAGGGGTTAAAAAAAGCGACTTTTTGCGATATGTGGATGAAAAATACAGTTGTATTTACGTTCCCGGCTTGCATGACGCTGTTTATTGCGGTGATACAGTTCAACTCATTCCGCAAAGGACAGTCTGGCGTAATATCGAGCCGGATATGAATACCGTATTCACCCCCACAACGCAACTTGTGCCCAGCATGGAAATAGTGCACGACCGTGCGGTTGCGGAGCTGTTTCGCGGATGCGCCAACGGTTGCCGTTTTTGTCAGGCGGGATTTATTTACCGTCCCGTGAGGGAGCGAACGGCAGACAACGCCTTTGAACTGTGCAAGGCATTACTCGAAAGCACCGGCTACGACGAACTGTCGTTAAATTCGCTGTCAACAAGCGACTACAGTGAACTGTTGCCGTTACTGGAAAAACTTTACCCCTATGCTAAGGAACATCACGTTCAACTAAACTTACCCAGTATGCGACTGGATAGTTTCAAGGGGAGTATGGCGCAGGGTAACCGCAAGAGTTCGCTTACATTTGCCCCGGAAGCAGGTACGCAAAGGCTACGCAACGTCATAAACAAAAACATAACGGAAGACAATATATTCGGTACGCTTGCCGAGGCTTTTAAAGAGGGATATTCTTCCGTCAAACTGTATTTCATGCTAGGCTTGCCCACCGAAACAATGGAGGACGTGCAGGGTATTTACGAGCTGGCGTGCAAGGTCAAATCCTTGTACAAGCGCACTCGTGCCTCGGGCAAAGGATTGCGCCTTTCCGTTTCCTGTTCGACGTTTATTCCCAAGCCGTTTACGCCCTTCCAGTGGTGCGCATTTGCATCGCGTGAGGACATCGAGGTCAAGCAAAAATATCTGAGTGACGCATTCAAAAAGTGTGGTGTTAGCTTTGCCTACAACGACTATGATAGCTCTGTTATGGAGGCGGTACTGGCACGCGGTGGACGCAGTGTTGCCGACAGCTTATACAAGGCGTATGTTAACGGCGCACGTTTCGACGCTTGGAGCGAACATTACAGTTTCGACTACTACCGTCAGGCGTTTGAGGAGTGCGGTGTGGATATCAACCAAATCGTACGCGCTTACGACCTTGATGAAACGCTTCCGTGGGATTTTGTGGATATTGGGGTGAAAAAAGATTACCTCAAGCGCGAATACCTAAATGCAGTGAACGCGCAAACAACGCCCTCCTGCAACAAGCGGTGTAACGGTTGCGGTTTGAAGTCACATGGATATTGCTCGACAACTGAGGGTAATAAAAGACTGTCTTGACGCACAAATAAAAAGCCTCGCCTGTGCAAGGAGAGGTTGTCATATTGTTTAGGTGACAAATATGTTGATAATTAAATTTGAAAAAACCGGTACCGCGGCGTTGGTATCCCACGTGGATAATCTTCGGGCGGTTACATATATTTTTCGCAGGGCGGGACTGGATGCAGAGTATTCGCAAGGCTTCAATCCGCACATGGAACTGGGGTTTTCTTCTCCTATCGCGCTCGGTGTAGAAAGCTTAGCCGAGTACGTTTCCGTCAAGGCGCCGTACAGCGATGACCTGTTGGATAAGCTCAATGCAGTGTGCCCTAGCGGTCTATGCTTTACCAAGATTTTCAACGCCGAGGTTAACCTTGCGTCAACGTTCAACCGTGCAACTTACAAAGTACAAGCACAGGGCATAGGTAACGTGATTGACGAAATTTTACAGCCCAGTTACGCAATTTCCTATCAGGAAAAGGGTCAATGGGTAGGTAAAACCGTATCCGACCGAATACACGGTGCGGAAAAGGTTGACGACGATACGGCGCTTGTAACGCTTGCGATAGGCAACGACAACCTTCGACCCGACCGCCTTGTTACACACATTATGCGTGAGCACAATGTTCACGGCGACTACCGCATAACAAAACTGCAAGCTTACGTCAATGACACTCCTGCAGATGAGTATCTGAAATCTTTACAATAGCGTAACAAAATACACAAATCAACAGTTCATTGCAAATGAGTTTCAATGGACTGTTTTTATTTGACACCGAATGAAAATAGTCATATAATTGTACCGTAAGAGACAGCCAGACGGTTGCGTGGGGCAACTCACGAGGAAAGTCCGAGCACCACAGAGCAAGAGTGCAGGCTAACGGCCTGTGAAGGCGACTTTAAGGAAAGTGCAACAGAAAT
>JAFLVJ010000009.1 GCA_022508375.1 Clostridiales bacterium
TTGTCGTTCATTTCTTGAATACGCTTCAAGAGTTTGGGTTGAACGAAAGGTCCTTTTTTAATCGATCTACTCATTTTCTTTCCTCCGATTAGTTGATACGCTTAATAATAAATTTATCGCTTGCTTTCTTGTGCTTTCTCGTCTTGTAACCGAGAGCGGGTTTACCCCAAGGAGTTACAGGACCGGGACGACCGATAGGCGACTTACCTTCACCACCGCCGTGGGGGTGATCGCAGGGGTTCATTACGCTACCGCGAACGGTGGGCTTAATACCCATGTGACGTTTCTTGCCTGCCTTACCGATGCTGATGATTTCGTGGTCGAGGTTACCGACCTGACCGATTGTTGCGTGGCACTTCAATAGAATCAATCTCATTTCGCCACTGGGCATACGCAATGTTGCGTACTTGCCTTCTTTTGCCATCAACTGAGCGAATATTCCTGCCGCTCTTGCGATTTGACCGCCCTTGCCGGGGTTCATCTCGATGTTGTGTACGATTGTACCAACGGGGATGTTTTCGAGAGGAAGATTGTTACCAACCTTGATATCTGCGTCGGGGCTTGCCACAACTGTGTCGCCAACGTTGAGACCTACGGGAGCGAGAATGTATCTCTTTTCGCCGTCTGCGTAATGCAGCAATGCGATATTTGCCGTACGGTTGGGATCGTATTCGATTGTTGCAACCTTAGCGGGAACGCTCTTATCGCGCTTGAAGTCGATGATTCTGTACTTGATGCGGTTGCCGCCGCCGATGTGACGAACGGTGATGTGTCCGCTTGCGTTACGTCCGCCCGTCTTCTTGTTTACTGCAAGAAGGCTTTTTTCCGGAGTTGTCGTCGTGATTTCCTCAAACGTCGAAACAGACATGAAACGACGTGCAGGAGACGTAGGTTTATATTTCTTAATAGCCATTGTTTTATTCCTCCGTTATTAGGACAGACTTTCAAAGAACTCAATCGCCTTGCTGTCTGCAGTCAGGCGAACGGTTGCCTTTTTCCAGTCGGGGGTGTAGCCTTGGCTTCTTCCCTGTCTTCTGAGCTTACCTTTTACGGTAGCGGTTGTGATATGTTCCACTTTTACGCCGAAGATTTCTTCGATTGCGCGCTTGATTTCCACCTTGTTAGCGGATTTCGCCACTTCGAAAGTGTAAGTCTTTGCGGGGATGCCGGCGTAGCTTTTTTCCGTCAAAACGGGACGTCTGATTATATCGTAGGAATTCATAGTGAATATGCCTCCTCAATTTTCTTCATAGCATCTTTGGTTGCAATGATTGAGTAACTGGATACAAGTTCGTAGATGTTGGCAAGCACAGCGTCCGTAACTGTAAGTTTTTCGATGTTTGCGCCTGCTCTAACGATATCTGCACAGTCTCCCGTTACAAGCAACAGGGTTCTCTTGTCGAAGTTGAAGTTCTTCAAGATTTGAGCAACGAGCTTTGTCTTGGGCTGTGCAAGCTTGATTTGGTCAACTACTACCAATTCGTTGTTGGCAACCTTATAGCTGATTGCGCTGCGGAAAGCCTGAGCCTTCATCTTCTTGTTGATCTTTTTGCGGAAATCACGGGGCTTCGGTGCAAATACAACGCCACCCTTGATCCATTGCGGAGCGCGGATAGAACCTTGACGAGCACGACCGGTACCCTTTTGTCTCCAAGGCTTGATGCCGCCGCCACGAACTTCCGTACGGGTCAAAGCGCTCTTCGTGCCTTGTCTTTGGTTAGCTTGATAAGCAACTACTGCTTGGTGAATGAGAGGCTCATTGTACTCGCAACCGAATACTGCATCGTTAAGTTCGAGCTTGCCGATTTCTTTTGCCTCGGTATTGTAAACTTTTACTTGCATTGTTCTTGTCTCCTTTCACCTTATTTCTTTACGGCGTTGCGAACGTAAACGATACTGTTCTTCGCGCCGGGTACTGCGCCTTTAACGAGCAGTACGCCTCTCTCTTTATCGACTTTTACTACCGAGAGATTCAAAACTGTTACTTGTTCTACACCGTAGTGACCGGGAAGATTTTTGCCGGGCATTACGCGTGAAGGACTACTGATAGGTCCCATAGAACCGACTTCTCTGTGAACAGGGCCTACACCGTGGGTTTCCTTAAGTCTGTGTTGGTTCCAACGCTTGATAACGCCTGTGAAACCGTGACCCTTGGTGATACCCGTTACGTCAACGTATTCGCCTGCTGCAAATACGTCAGCCTCTACCTTTGCGCCAACTTCGAGAGCGGAACCTTCAAGTTTGAACTCATGAAGATGTTTAACTGTTGCTCCGCTTGCTTTCAAGTGACCGAGTTCGGGTTTGTTGAGCTTTCTTTCGGGAACTTCTTCAAAACCGAGCTGGATTGCGTTGTAGCCGTCGCGCTCCACTGTCTTAACTTGCGTTACCGTGCAAGGACCTGCTTGAATTACCGTTACCGGAACCATCGTTCCGTCGCTCATGAATACTTGTGTCATTCCGAGCTTTTTACCAATGATTGCTTTATTCATAGATAAAGTTCACCTCCGCTGTATTTATTTATTAGAGCTTGATTTTGATATCGACGCCCGCGGGGATATCAAGCTTGGTCAAAGAGTCAACCGTCTTGGTGTTGGGGCTGTAGATGTCAATCAAGCGCTTGTAAGTTCTAAGTTCGAATTGTTCGCGCGCGTCTTTATATTTGTGTGTTGCGCGCAAAACGGTTACTATTTCCTTCTCGGTGGGAAGGGGGATAGGACCGGATACCTTACTACCCATCTTTTGAGCTGCTTCAACGATCTTAGCGCAAGCAACGTCAACAAGGTTGTGGTCGTAGGATTTGAGTTTGATTCTGATTTTTTGACTTTGTGTTGCCATTCTTTTTCTCCTTTTTTGATTTTAGTTTTCCGAACTGTCTTGTGAAAACCACTTTGGTAACACCACCGCCGTGTGTTTCCTGCTGCGACCTTTAATAAAGCAAATTAAATTTGCCCTCAATATATCCTGCGTCAGTATGATTTTTGACATCACTTAACGCCTGATACTGCATTAAATTTTGTTCGGTCACGCCGTTCGTGACGGCGCTCAGGTCTGCGCAAGTTATCTGTTTTCTCAGTAACCTTGCGAATCTACCCCAATTTTGCAGCTTACCCATTTTAGCATACAAAACAATACCCTGTCAAACAAAAATATGCTGATTTTCATATATTTTTTTTGAAATTTAAAAAAATTGACGATCGGCGCCACAAATACAGCAAATATGAACGAAAAGGACATTTAGCCAAGTCTGGTATCTGTTACTCATTGCACTGTTAAATAATGTTAATATAAATAATATATGTATATCTTTAATACAAACGCAATGATTTACGAATAAGCATATTACGACGGCGGGACTCATACACTTGTAACTGAAAGAACCCTATCAAGGAGAAGATAATGAAAAAACTGTTGTGTATTGCGCTTACCGTATGCTTGCTTGCCACCTGCGCCTGCCTAACGCTTGTCGCCTGCTCCCAAGACAGGATGAAACAGGCAATCAAATATGGCGATAACTACACTATTGTCGCTTCATACGACGACGAAGCGCATGTTCTATCCGCCACGCAGACGGTAACGCTCACTAACCGCAGCGAAAACAGCTTTCCCGCCGTTAAATTTCACATATACGCCAATCAGTACCGCGAAGACGCGACAAACGGCGTAGTTCCCAACATGTACGTTCAACGCGCCTACCCCAACGGACTGAGCTATGGCGATATTACCTTCGACAGCGTAAAGGTGGACGGTAGCGCAGTGGCATACACCATTGAGGGCACCGATATGGATATATTGTCCGTACCGCTTGCCGCCGAATTGTTCCCTAATCAAAAGGTTACAATTGAAATGACCTACCAAGTTACACTTGCAAATATATGCCATCGCTTGGGATACACGGACAATGCCGTAAACTTAGGCAACTTCTACCCCGTACTGTGCCACGTTGACAACGGCAGTTACTCTACTACCCCTTACTACAACGTGGGCGATCCCTTTGTTTCGGACGTTGCCAACTACAACGTATCCCTTACCGTACCGGACAGTTACCTTGTAGCCTCCACCGGTAATATTGTTGAAGTAAGCTCGTTAAACGGTTGTAGTGTGTACAAATATACCGCCAATGCCGTACGCGACTTCGCATTTGTATTGTCACAAAACTTCAAGAAACTAACCTCCACCGTAGGCAATACGCAGGTAAACTACTACTATATCGCCGACGCCGACGCCGAGGCAAGCCTTGCAACAGCCGTCGGTATGTTGAACTATCTCAACAAAAACGTAGGCATATACCCTTACGAGCAGTACAGCGTTGTGGAAACGGACTTTTGTTACGGCGGGATGGAATATCCCTGCATGAGCATGGTTACAAGCGGCTCCACGTCATACCAAGAGGCAATCGCTCACGAAACGGCTCACCAGTGGTTTTACGGACTGGTGGGTAACAACCAAATAACTAACGCCTGGATGGATGAAGGACTAAGTGAATTTGTTACCTATCTGTACATGGATTCAACAGGGGCAACGAGTCTAAGCAGAAGCATGCTTGGTTGCTACCAGACTTATACCTCCTACGTTGACGTACTGAGCAACTACTACAGCGACGTAGATAGATCCATGCGTGCAGTAAATGAATACAAGAACGACAGCGAATATGTAATATTTACGTACGTTAAAGGCGCCCTGTTGTTCAACAGCGTTTACGAAGCCATGGGATCAACGCGCTTTTGGAAAGCGCTAGCCAACTACTACGATGAAGGATTGTTTACCGTTGCCGAACCGTCGCTTATGACAGGTTGCTTCGCCAATGCAGGTGGCAAAGAGATTGAGGCGATATTTACAAACTTCATTGAGGGTAAAGAAATTATAGGCAAACTCACCGACTGAAGCGAGAGGTTATAAACTTCGCAATACGCAACAATTTTATTTAATTGAATAATGCGTGAATATATGCTATAATACTCTCATAGGTGAAACATGAGAGTATTTGTAGCGCTGGATCTTCCACAAAAAACAAAAGACAACCTTGAACGCTCGTCCAATCAATTTGCCGAACACAGTAACGGCGGAAATTTTGTCCCGAAGGAAAACTTTCACATTACGTTACACTTTCTCGGGAACGTTGCGGCAAGCGACCTGATATACATTCAAAGCGCAATGGACGCGGTAAAAGATATGCCTGCGCCGGAAATTGCCGTAACGCAATTCGTAATGCAGCGCTCCAACGACATTGTTTGGGCGAAACTAAAACAAAACGCCGACCTTGTTGCACTACACGATACACTGGGTGAAAAGTTGGAAAACAACGGATTCGAAGTGGAACACCGCGCCTTCCGCGCTCACATTACCCTAATCCGCAAGAAAAGCTTTACCTTGCCCTGGACAGAAGTCGTCAAGAACGTAAAGGTTTACAATATGCCCTTTGTCGCCACCAACGTCGTACTGTACGAAAGCGTTTTCGGCGAAAACGGTGTCACCTATCGCGAACTGTACAAGGTAACGCTCCGAACAAACGCGCGTGGACTTGGTTGACTTCGCAACCCTGCACTACGTGTGCTAACGCATTCACGCGGTCGGACTAACAAGGAAGGGCGTGACACACGCCCTTATCTGAATAAACCTTCGCTGGGGAGCCGCATACCCCAGCACCCCCGCAAGGACGACAAGTTCGGTAAACGCCCGTACTTGTCGGACATTGAATTGAAAACCCGACCAAACGCGCGTGGACTTAGTTGAACCCCCGACCCAAAGAATAAATAATATTGCAAAATAAAAGGTCCCTCTTTTTTGAGGAACCTTTTTTCTTGCATAGTTTGCTTTATTAACAATTGAGAATGTTAGAAATAAAACACTTTTATGATAAGAGGATTAGAAGCAAGGTAGGCGAGGCGTGCGCGGCTTGAACGACAGGAGTGTACTAGGCGTACACGACTGAGGGCAAACGCAAGCAGAACAAAGCATACCGCCGCTTATAATTCTCTTATTATTCGCGGTTGTAGCCAACTACGTAACTCACATTGTCAATGGACAACAACATGTCGGACAGCAACTTTCTGTCAATATTGATACGCTCTTCGAATACCAACCATTTACTGTCGGAAACGTCAGTATTGGGCAAGCTCAGTATCAAGCTTGTGTAAACTGCCGTCTTGATGTCTTGAGGCAGATCGTCATACGCTATCACTTCGTCGTTTGACATAACCTTGAGCGCATAGTTATCCGCAACAATTTTGTAAGATACACCGTTTTCCGCAACAAAGTTGTTGAGGTATCTTGTGGCCTGTTCAAGAATGTACTTGATCTTATCGTTGATAAGCACATCCACTATTTCGTTGTGTGACAGCGTTTGACGAAGATTATTCAAAGTACGCGCCTCTGCTGCCGCTACGCTCACCTTTGCACGGGCGTTAGCTGCCGCAACATACACGTTCAACTGTTGATTGCGTTGATGCTCCAACTCCTGCTGAAGCGTTTGAAGAAGGGCAATTTCATGCTCCTTTTCGGCGATATTGCTCGGCGAAGCAACCGAATCGGGTTGATTTTTCAGTATCGAATAAAGATTGTCAATCTTTTCCGCAAGGCTTCTCTTCATCGTGTCGTATTCGGTGATGAGCTTGCGCAGTCCTTCCACGCCGGTTTCAATATCCATTGCGGAAATCTTATCTACGTCCAGTCCCTTGAGGTTAAATTCGAACTTCAACTCCTGATACAGCTCGTCGTATTCGCGACACTTGGATTGGTACAGCCAGTTGATCTTTTCCTGTTCGAGACGTTTTTTGAATATATCCTTTTCCAACGCTTGTTTGGATTCGAGCAGCATGTTACGCTCGCTTTCCACGTCGCCCAGTTCGTATCTGAGACTTGCAATTGCCTGTTCGATATCGTCGCCGCCTGCATAGTTTTGCGCTTTTTGCGTTGCGATAGCGATTTGATCCTCGTTGACCTTGACGGTCTTGCTGGCTTCGATGATTGCGCCGCGTACGTCGTCCAACTTGGATTCGATACTTTCAAGCTGACGGGTTACCGCCTTGTACTGCTCGTATCCTGCGGACAGTCTGCCACCGATATCCGTCAATTCATCCTTGAGCTTGTCGTTTGTGGTAACAAGTGAATCAACAGAGGCACGTGTATCGTCCAGTTGTTGTTGGGTGTCTCTAAGATACTTCAAGCGTGATTTGAGAGCGGCAAGCTTATTACGTGCCGACTCGACGGAACGCTTGAGTTCGGACAGTTCCGATTCGCTACGGACGGCTTCCTGTTGAACGTCCAACAGGTATTTGGTGCCGTTGTCACTGTTGAGCGCCTTGAGATAGTTAAACACAACCTCACTGCTACTTTGCGTGACGATTTCGTTGTAGCGCTTGTTGATGTTGTCTTTTTCGCGCTGAAGCGTTTCCATTTCGGCGCTGTTAATTTCGATATGGCGCTTAATTTCCTTTATGGCGCCTTCAAGTTTATACGCGCGCTCAATGAGCAGATCTCTGTCAAGGTTGCGAGCGATAATTTCCTGATTGAGAGCCTCCACTTCCTGATCGTGGAAACTTGCCGTAACTGCAAATACGCTTGTGGCGTCATCGCTGTACACCTTTTGACTGTTGAGGAATACTTCGCGCTTGAACTCTTCCTGCTTTTTCAGCAGCGTTTTGTCGTATTCGGCTTGTAGGCGTGAACGGGACTGTTCAAGTTGCAAAATGCGGTACTTGTAGTCTTCCATTGCGCGCTCGAGATTGCGTTGCTTTTCCTTCAAGGACAGGTTGATAGACTCCAGCTTGGAGTACTTAGCGTCCAAAACCTGCAATATGGTATCCTTTGCCTTGATGGGCGTAACTGCAACGTCCAATTCGGCAACCGCGCGGAAACGCTTTACCTGAACAACCAGGTTGCTTTCCTTTTCGGCAATTTGACTTTCCTTAACGACGATTTCGCTTTCCAGTTTTTCCACTTGCGAAGTTACTTCGTCAATCTTAACGTCGATACGAACCGCTTCGAGCAATTCGCCAACGCTTCTTGCGGGAATATGGAAAGAGTCAAGGCTGTCGCGTACTTCAACGATGGATTTTTCCACTTGGTCAAGCTTGTTGGCATACATTGCCTTTTCGGCGATGAGGCGTTGCTCCTTATCGTTGAGTTCCAAGAGCGTTTCGTTGAGCTTTTTGTTCTTTTCGTACAAAGAAGCAATATAAGCAAGTTCGTTGTTGATTGCTTCGACACGGCTACGCTTGTCCTGTTGCAACGCGTATTGGCGGTCCTTATCTTCCAGTTGTTTACGGATACTTGCCAGTTCGTTTTCCTGCCACTCCAGTTCGCTTGTGATGGCGTAACGCTGTTTTTCGTGGTCGGCGCGTTGCTCGGCTATAGCGCGCAACGTTTTTACCTTGGGAACAAGCAATTCGATATCATCGCGAAGTTGTACCGTTTTGCGAGCGCTTTCCACGTCGTCTTGGCGTTTAACCAATTTGTTGTACTGCTGTTGCGACGCTTCCAACTCTTTTTCGATATCTGCACGGAGGGATTCAACGTTTTGTCTGGCCTTCATTTCTCCAAGTTGCGCCGTTGCTACGGCAATATCCCTTGTAACACTGTCCAGCTGTTCGTTTAATGCGTCCAACTGTTCGGTGCTTGCCGGTGTAGCCGGGCTGGCGCTGTATTCCTTCACCTTCTTGAGTGCGCTGTCCTTCAACATTCTTGCCTCGGCGGAAGTGCGAGCAATTTCATCCTGCACTTCGGCAAGCAAGCGAATTTCCTCGAACAGCTTCAGGTCGCCGTGGAAGTTGTCCACCGCCTTGTTGCTGATGTAACTCAGCTTAAGCATATTTTCAAGCGATTCCTCGACTATGTTTTCGATAAATTCGATAGCGCGAGAACGTGCCACAACCTGGTAGTGTCCGTCAACCATCTTTTTGAGTATGGTACGGGTTGTGCCATCCTCATTGTGGATACGGGCAATGGAATACTCGTCACCATTGATACTGAACTCCAGTTCGACGTCGCGATTGCACTCCGAATCCTCCTTGAAGCAAAATTCGAAGTAATTGTGTAAACGTCCGCCACGCGTGGTAACTACGCTCAGTCCCTCGGATGCTGTACCGAAGGTAAATATTTGTTTTTCGTTGGTTTGAGGATTGATGGCTACTACCTTGGAAATTTTCATTTGGCACCTCGTTTATACTTTGTGCCATTTTCAACAAATAAGTTGAAAATGGCGGTGATTTATGTTACAATAATCCTACGCGTCAAGTATCGAACAATACTACCGCATTGTAACCTTTCGTACATTATACTACATTGATTTAAAATAATCAATAGTTTATTGACAAAAGAGGTAATTTATGGCTTTTTGCGACAAAGAAAAACAATTTATTGACAGTGGCTTTACCACCGTTGACAATAAATTTATTTTCAACTATCTTCCCGACGCGTCGGATATTCGCGCCTCGATATACCTATTCGGATTGGCATTATCGGATAGCGATGGCGATGACAACTCGTGCGATACAATTGCACGCAAGTTCAACATTTCCCGCGAAGACGTCATTAGTGCTTTCCAGTACTGGGAAGAGCTGGGACTCGTACATATAATCACCGGCCCCGAGCCGCGTGTAATTTACCTCTCACTGCAGGGAGTAAATACTTCCCTCAAGAACGTGAAACCCGGCAAATACGCCAAATTTTCGCGGGATATACAGGACGCTATTTCCGGCAGAATGATAACGGTACACGAATACAACGAATACTACGGTTTCTTGGAGGGTACAACCTTCGAACCTGCCGCACTTGTTGCAGTTGCCAAGTACTGCGTCGAACTGCACGGAAACGATATCGGCTACCCTTACATACTGACGGTTGCGCGCAACCAACTGAAACGCGGCGCAACCACGCTTGCCACCGTTTCGGAAAACCTCCAATCGCAGCAAAAGTATGACGACGAACTAAACGTTCTTATCAAGCTGATGAACTTGCGTTCCTACCATATACACTACTACGACCGCGAAAACTACGAAAAGTGGACCAAGAACTACGGGTTCAGTCAGGAAGTTATACTTGCCGTCGCCAAGAAATGCAAAGGGAGCGGAATGACGAAACTGGACAATCTGCTTTCGCAATATTACCGCAACGGCGCATTTTCCGAAAAGGAAATACAGCACTTCGAAAAGGAAAAAACTCACCTGTACAATTTGGCTGCGGAAATCAACCGCGCAATAGGCGTATATTACCAAAGTCTCGATATGGTAATAGAAGAATACGTCACCAAGTGGTTGCGCAACGGTTACGATGACGATACCTTGCTAAGAATTGCCAAGTACTGCTTTACAAGCGGAATACGTACGCTTAACGGACTGGACGCCATCATCGATAAGCTGTACAAAAAGGGCGTGACAAACATAACTTCGTTAACCGCCTATCTGGATAACTTGGCAGACACGGATAAAACGATACAAAACATATTACTCAAATGCGGCTTGGTAAGACGCACTATTGCAAGCGATCGAACGTTATACAAGACGTGGATAGAAAGCTGGAACTTACCGCTGGACGTAATTTACTACGCGGCGGAACAGTCTGCAGGCACCTCTAACCCGATGACGTACCTCAACAGGATACTATCCGATTACAAACAAAACGGTGTAACCACCGTAGAACAAGCGCAAGCACGCAAGAACCTCACATCAAAAAGCACCGCCACCACAGCCACCGTATATATTGGCGGTGGGGATATGGAACGCAGACAGTACACCGAAGAAGAAATCAGCACTTTATTTACAGCCTTGGATGAAACGGAGGACTAATGAACAAAGAACAACTGTTACAGCAAGCCAAACGCATAGTAGATGAACGCCGATTTTATGCGGAGGATAAAGCCGAACAATTACTTACTAGTCTGCGCGAAAATGCAGATTTTACCACCGTTGAACATCAACTGCGGGCGGCTCAGGTAGATCTGGCAATGGGTACTGGCGACGCTAAACAACTGCAAAAAAAAGTAAATCAACTGCAAAAAAAGCAATCGGCGTTTCTTTCGGCACTTGGCTTGAGCACAAGCGACCTCACTCCGCAGTATCACTGTCACAAATGCGGTGATACAGGTTACGTTGACGGCAAAGCATGTAGCTGCCTGCAAGAGGAAATTCGCAAGCTCATAGTTGCCGACAGCAACATAATCAACCGAAATTACACCTTTGCAAATTCCAAAGAAACGGATAAACACAACTTGGCAGTTTACAAAATGGCGCGCAAGGTGTGCTTGGACGGCAAGACAAATATGCTATTGACGGGCAATACCGGCTCGGGCAAGACGTACCTGCTCACAGCGTGCGCTAATCTGTGTATGGAACACAACCTAAGCGTACTGTTTGTTACGGCTTACACGTTAAATACACGTTTTCTTGACGCTCATCTGAGCGACTTTTCAAGCAAACAGATGATTCTCGATAACCTCCTTGACGTGGACGTACTGATTATTGACGACCTCGGAACGGAAACGGGTTACAAAAACGTGACCGCGGAATATCTCTTTGCCGTATTGAACGAACGCATTGCTCGCGGCAAGCAAACGTTTATAAGCACCAATTTACCGTTGGACCTATCCCAAGCAAAAAGAGACGAATTGGCTAAGCTTGGCAAAGTTATTGTTACGATACGCGGAAGATACGATGAAAGAATGTTCTCCCGTTTGGTTGATCCCAACACTACTTTCGTTGCCGAACTGCAAGGTTGCGACAAACGTTTGAAAAAGAATTAAAAAGAGCAACAACTACGCTTTAAGATCAAAAAATAGACAAGTTAAAGCTTTTAAGTGCGTAAATATGTTTTCTTTTGCGTACTTTTTTATCATTTGCTATTGAAATAAATTTACAACTGTGCTAAAATACTGTAACTATAATTACTCACACTAGAGAGGCAAGGTATGAATCTATTGGCTTTTACAAAATCATTTGCTGAAATTTTCAGCGGCCCCATTGTAAACGTCAGCTGGGAAGACGAGCTGGTAGCGTTGCTACGTGTTTTCATCGCTGGTCTGTTTGGCTTGATAATGGGCTTTGAACGCAAACGCCGTCAAAAAGAGGCTGGACTGGCAACGCATTTCATCGTTGCGGCAGCCTCGGCTCTGTTTACATGCATTTCCACCTCTATTGCTGCAGGCACCGACGCAGGTGTAGATGGCGAACGTATTGCGGCACAGGTAGTTTCCGGTGTTGGTTTCCTTGGAGCAGGCATGATATTCTTCCGCAGAGAAAGTTTGCGCGGACTTACCACCGCTGCGGGTATTTGGGCAACAGCAGCAATGGGAATGTGCATTGCCATGGGGCAAATAATTGTTGCCACGGGCGTATTGGTATTGATATTGGTTGTACAAACGATACTGCACATGAAACGCATCCGTCGCAACAATATCCATATGCTTATGGTTAAATTCAGCTACACGGAAGAAAACAAAACCAAATTGATGGAATATTTCGGCGTGGACTCGTTCCATCGCGTAAAGTTAACCAAGTTGGACGAACGCACGCTAGCCGAGGCGGTAATATACCCCAAAGAAAAATTTTCTGCGACGGAGTTGTACGCTTTTATGTCGCAAAACCCCGAAATCGACTCCGTCGAGCGCCTCGAGGACCTGTAAAATAGTAACAATTACAAAAACGGCTGCAAAAATTTTCTTTTGCTGCCGTTTTCTTTGTTTAAATTTGATTTACCGATTCAGTTAAAAGCTCATTAGATCATAAAGAATTAAATAACAGTACTTAACTACCTCATATTCACTATCCCCAGGATTCATATGTCCGTGTATCAAGCAATTACGCACTTGATATATAATTTCGAATAGACCAGCAAATACCTTTTCCACATCGCTAATTATGTATAAAGTTTCCAGTTTTAACACGTCATCTTTTTCAGATTCAAAAACGGTACCATCCTTTTTGAGATGTGGCGTTTTAATAAGATTCGTCTTATCATCCTTGTTATTATAATCACAAACTGCGCTCTCCATAGAAATAATACCTAATTTATCTGAAGAAAGCATTGCATCATTTAAAGCATAGTGAAGTTGTTGTATATTTGACTTGAATATTTGGTTTTCTTTTGCATCTCCCTCAATCAACACCTTGAATTGTTTGTATATGTGATTTCTTTTGGAGTAATCAGACTTTACTTTATCTATTAGAACCCTGTCTTTAGTACCAAATTCCGCATAATGATACACATACCAAGCGTTGCACGATAGCCATAAGTTAACAAAAGGAGCAAAGTAGTCTATTTTTGCTTTTGCAAACCATTCTTTTCTAAATTCTGGCATATGATTTCTCCTATTCTTGTACTTCTAGCCAAAGCAATGCCGTTTCTTCGCTTGTTTCTATTGCCATTTCAACAGTTTGTATGGCTTTATCCAAAAGATGGTTAGCTATTTTGCGCAATCGGGATGATTCGCGCACTTTATCGGTAATTTCTTTTTGCACGTTTTCTTCAAACATAGGTATTGGTAAATTCAATACGTCTTTGTCTTTTATTACAGGGTAAGAAGTCCCCACGTTAAATTTCAACAGCCAATCCCGATAAGTTGAAGTGCGCAACAATACTTGCAAAATTTCCGTTGAATAATCACTTTTCGGTCGTAGCACGGTAAATGCACCACTTACAAGCAAATTGTTTTCCTCAAGAATTGCTACAGCTCCACGGTTTGGACGGACGGTAGATACAAGAATGTCACCGCAGCACGTCATAATTTTCGCATTATCCGGTAAATCCTCTGTGTTAATTGTATTGTAGGTATAACTGCCGTTTCCTACGTTAATATCTCCGATTTCCACATACTTATATTGTCCCAAGCTCTTGGAACATTTTTCCGTAACTAACTGGAATTTATCGTCTATTGTAGTGAAGCCATTTGCATAATTTTTTATTGATTGTTCGTATTTATCATATTTCGGCTGATAAAACTCCGCATCAAAGCGTCCCGACTGCAAAAAACTATCAGAAGATTTTCTTACAGAATAAGTGTTGTTTTCACTGTTTGAAATATCCAAAAGCCCATTTAGCAATATTTCCGCGTCTTGTATTGCCTTATCAGATTGGGCAAGCAACTGTTCCGCGTTTAACACCATCTGTTCTATTGTGTTTTGAAATTCTTCAGACAACAACGGCACTTTAATATCCTTGATCTTGTATATGAACAGGTTAGGTTGAACATTTCCCGTTGTAAAACGTGCCGTTTGGTAACGACCGTATTTTGTTAATATGAAAGAAGATAGGAAGCGAGGCTTAAACTCCGAATCGAATATTCTTATTATTCCGACATGCCTATCTGCATTAGCAGGTAATACGCGTTCATTTACAACAGCACAGTTGCCTATAGTACCTACGGTCGAAACGATAACATCATCTTTTCTCAACTGCGTTCTGGGATTTGCTGTATTTTGCGCTTGTGATATATGTCCGGTACTGCTCAAGTCGAAAACATTATTTTTAGGTGCCTTAGCCGAAATTAAATTTATCTCGGAATTATCGTCAAAATCTATACTCTCATGTATGCCATCTGTAACATCAGCAAATTTAACGATTTTCTTCCAACTTTTTTGATCAAGTTGTTCTTCTGCTTTACGGTAAGCTTTCAATACATACTCGCTATCTATGCGATTGTCTGCATACATTGAAGAATACCGTATTTCACTTATTTCTAGCCCATCCGTTAAAACCTTGTATTTGGCTTCATCGAAATGTTCAACAGACGGGCTTATTGAAAAAAACTTAAACCTTCTTTTTTGGCGAATTCAGCAAATGCTTCGGCAATACCATCGCCTGTTATTCCGTCATGGTTGTACAAATCCTGCTCGACCACCAAATGCCCATTGTCGTCAAGCGCCTTTGTCCCGTCAGCCCTCTTTACATATATGATGTCACCGCTGTTATCCTTACCCGGCTTTTGCTGTGTGGCAAAGAAAATATTGTAGTCGTCTTTACGCGGGCAAAGTACATCGTCCCATTTTTGCACAAATAATACACTGGTTTTTGTACCGGTATGAGGCTTAAACGTGTTACCGTGAAGACCTACAACAGCCAAAATGCGACATTTTTCAGCAATATACTCACGAATATATTTGTCACTACTGTTATTAAATCTGCCCTGTGGCAATACAATTGCCATTCTTCCGCCCGGTTTTAGAAAATCAATATTTCGCTCAATAAACAAAACATCTCGCCCAACTTTGTTTTGAGTATTGCCTTTTTCATTCTGACCAAGCTCATATCTGCTGAGTATCCGTTTCTCCTTGATATCCCCTGCAAAGGGAGGATTAGCCATAACTATATCAAAATCGAATTCTTGATACCCGTCTCGACTCAAGTCCTTTAACCGCCAAAAACCTTCCGAATATGTACGTAGCCAATCTTCTTGTTTTGCGGTTTCATCCCAACGTTCAAAGTCAAGTGTATTGAGATGCAATACGTTTGTGTGTCCATCACCGGCAATTAAGTTAAGTGTACGAGCAACACGCACGGCTTTTTCGTCAAAGTCTATACCGAATATATTTTCTTTTACGTAATCGGTGTAATCAGCAGGCTTTTCATCAAGTGAAGCCAATTCACCTTTCGGTCTGCCTTCTTCATCAGCTATTTTGTCCCACACATTGAAAATCGTATGCACCGGAAACCCACTACTTCCGCATGCGGTATCAATCATCTTTTCATCTTTGTGGGGGTTAAGCATACGCACACACATTTCTATTACATAACGAGGCGTAAAAAACTGGCCCTTTTCTCCTTTGCTTGATTTGCTCATCAAATATTCAAAGGCATCGTCCACTACCTCAAGATTACTGTTGAACAATTTAACGCTTTGAAGCGATGCTACGCAAATCGAGAGATGGGAAGGAGAGAGCATTATTTTTGTGTTTTCCTCAAACACACCTTTCCACTTTTTATTCGCTGCATTAAATAACTCTTGTGTTGCAGACTTCAGTTCGAATTCTGTACGTCCCGCGTTGGTAAAATCAAGAAAACGTGAAGGTTTCCGTCTGCTCATGAATTCATCGTACAGTTTTGCGAATATTAGTTTGAAGCATTCTTCAAAAACATCCACACCGGCATTTGCGAGAACTTCGTCTTCCAAATCTTTGATTTTATCTTTAAGCGAAATTTTATCTTTTTGAAGAACATCGTTCTCCTTTAAATCCTTTATTGTCCAACGTTTGGATATTACATCCATGAGTGTCTGACTTGCCTTAGGAATATCACGGATTTCTTCAAAGTAGTTTGGATCTTTACGATTGTAATAGGCAATTTGCTCGCCATTACACCACACTGCAATTGGTGCGCCGGTACTATTACAATAACTCTTTAACTGCTCCTTTCCATCTTTTAACTTCGGTTTTTTCACTTCAATTATTATGTATGGTGATTCTACATGCTCTTTGTCCATAATAACAATATCCGCGCGTTTAATTTCACGTCCAAAGTGTACGGGAAATTCCAATTTCATTCTGGACACAGGATACCCGTACTCATTTATAAGTTTATCGATTAGTAACTGACGAACAACTTCTTCAGGCTTCAATGTAATCTGTTTTTTTCTCGCAAGACAATCGACAACACCATAATGTTTGCCTTTTTTATCTTCCTTATCAATAATTCTGTTATTAAGAGTTTCAATGCTCTCTTGACTAAATTGGTCGGTTTTGTATGCACTGTCTTTCAAAATATCATAAATAGTCATAATTAACCTCAAGTAGTTGTTTTTTATATTGATTATAGCACTTTCGACAGATATTTGCAATATGTTACACATTCACTACAATAACACAGTATTAGCCCACACCACCGAATAAATGATTGGTGTAATGCCAATTCCATTACTTCTTTTCATTCATGATTGGTAGCGAAACTCCAAAAAAAGGACCTCCCAATGGAAGTCCTCATTGTTAAACATTTGCCGATCGAGTTTACGAGCGAACGCCAGCTCCAAAAAAGCACCGCGCATTGTAAGCGGTGCTTTTTTGGAGCTACTAACCGGATTTGAACCGGTGACCCCGTCCTTACCAAAGACGATTGCTTTTTTCAAAAACCACAATAACTTGTATTTTTTGCATATTTTCAACCCTATATCTTGTATTTTTTAACAAATCATGTGCCAATGATGTGCCTATTTTTTAGTTTTGGGCAGTTCCAAATCGTTTTAGACAGTTTTAGCGTCCTTCCAAAACATCACATAAAGATAACGTAAAAATAAACAAAAAATGACTTATTGGCACACAAAAGAGGTATTTTGGACACCGTGTGCCAAATGCTATTTTACAATTTTAATCAAATACAATACAGAACTTATGCTTCATGATTTTTTATGATACAGTTTGAGTGTTTTATACATTCCCCAGTATGCCTTTTTGTCACTGTACCACAGACTAACTAACTGTAACAAATCTTTCATTCCTTTATCATTGATACATAGTTCATACTCACCATATGTAAGCCGTGCATAAGCAGTATTATCAAACCCATTGATGTAATTATTTCGATAAATTGCTATGGCGTTTGACAGCGCCTGGTCAAATTCCGTATTTCCATCCAATGTAGCAATGACATCTTCGTCTACTGACATCAAAGAAAGCACCATTGGTAAATATAAGAGCTTTGCTCCTCGCTCAATCAATGGCTTTATAATGGGGCATAATAACATACTAAATCTACCACTACCATATACGATTTGAGAAAATAGTAAATCCTTTGATACTCTTGGTAATGCTTCGAACAATGCAATCAAACAGTCTATTCGTTTTTGTTCGGTTTCTATTCTGTTGTCGTTGGACAATATTTCTAATACTTCTTGTACGCGCAGATCCAACTTGAAAGAAAATATCCTGTTTAATTCCCATTCAAGGGCTGTTCTGTTATTGAACCCTAAGGTACTTGATAGTACATCCCGAATGCTATCGTATCTATGTTCATTATTGAAAAATACAATTGGTTCAGCAAAATACTTGCTAGCATGAATATTGCAATTATAGTATTTCAGCAAATATTCTAATTCAGCATTTTCTTCGGTTGTTATTTTGAAAAAAATACGTTTATAAATTAAGTCTTCAAAACGTTCGCGTACTGTTTTTATACGCAGTAGCCAATAGACAATGACATCATAATCACCAACGTCAATACTTTGTTGCAGTGCGTTTTCGTCTATATAATATAACTCGCCGAGTCTTTCTGTAATAGGTTGTTCTTTTTTCTTACCACTTAAAAGTTCATCTATCGTAACGCCAAACAATTCCGATAGCTGGTACAGCTTTTCAATTTTGATTCCGCCACCGTTTTCACATTGACTGATTGCAGATGATGACACTCCTAATAATGCAGCCAAAGTTTTTTGATCCATTCCAATACCTTCACGTAATTCACGAATAAAGTTTCCCAATTTAAAGTTCCTCATATCTTTTCTCCACGGGAAAGTATTTTTTTCGAATTTCTTCTAGCGATAGCGTATCTATTTCTTCAAGCAATTTTGCGGTCAAATCAGAATTTCTGCTCGCCTTATATTCTGCGTATGACATAATGGACATCCGACTTAAAATATCATTTTCTGTCAATACATTTTTCTTTTCTCCAATCCATTCTGTGTATTCAAGCTCTTCTAATTGTTCGCCGGCATTCCACAATTGTTCTAACCTTTGCAGTTCACGCCTTTGTGCTGCTACTTTTTTTTCTGCGTCTTTACATTTTTGCCAGGACTTAATATCACCCACGCCAATTCGTTCTGCCAATAGCAATTGCTCTTTACGGCTCATATTTGGTTTCATATATTCCTGATATCGTTCGATTAATATATTTTCAGGAATTTTTTCATTTTTTATAAAAATCTCGTATAATTCATCAAGTGATAATTTTTTGCAATCCTTTCGAGTGCAATTCAGAAAATAATACAGATCAATTAGTCTGTTTTTCGTGCTGTTTTCCGCCCAATAAAACTCCAGACGATTTTTTTCGCTATTATATGAAGATAGTAGTATTTTTGCATCAAGAAGGTAGTGTAGCTTTTCCATTTCATCTAAAATGGAAATAGGCTCGTATCTGTACACTTCAAAACCAAGTAATGACGAATTTAATTTAGCGCCACTTTTAATTAACAATTTAATTCCTTCTTTTGTTATGCGCTCTTCATCGTAATCAATGCCGTATTTTTTTAAATACGTAAGTTTGTCGTAAAAATCGGTAATATTATGTGTCTGAATTTGGGCAAGGAGCAAATCCTTTTCCCAATCTTCCAATTCTTGTAGCAGTTTTTCGGTCATAGGAATGTTTTCTTCAAACCCACATAGATCTCTTTCAAATTCTATTCGTTTGTCGTAATCAAACAATTTTTTAACTTCCCAATATATTTCATCGAGTGAACTTCCATGCATCGACAAAATTTCGCGGTAAACTACATGTCGCAATAATTTCGTTTGATTGTTGGCATAATTTTCTAATTCACCGTATGATTGCTTAGCATAGTCACTGATGCTATAAAAGTTGTCAAACAAAAAGTTAAGCTCGTCATTTTGCATCACTGTTAGTGATTTCTTGTCAATAAGCTCTAACAGCAATTCTTTTACCCTAGCCTTTATTGTTCTTTCTTGTTCAATGCGAGTTTTATACAGCTCATCTGCGGAAAAGCGTTCAAACCACTTGGAATTGACAATAAAATATTTTTCTTCAAAATTTTGCGGTGTATATATTTCGCCATTCAAAATGTCAGAAACCTGTACCCCATAATACTCGGCAATAATATTGAGCTTATCCATGTCAGGAAAATTGCCTTTTTCCCACTTCGCTATGGTTTTATCCGATACTTCTATTCCATAATCAAACAAATCCATTGCTACTTGAAATTGTTTTTTGCCTTTCCGCATTCTTAGAAATTTTAGAAACTGACCGATTTTGCTCTTATCCATAAATAGCTTCCTCTATCATTTTGTCGCACTGTCTTTCCAATATTTTTCTGCGTTTCATTGCATAATCCACATTGCGTTTTTTTCTAAAAACTGTTAGCTGGTTTTCGCGTTTAATATCTTCCGGCTTTGCAGCTCCGAATAATCGCTGCTCAGTCGAATTGGTAACTTTAAAGTAGTAATCGTCTTTATTTATTTCAACGCCCTCACAAAATTCATTTTGTGAGATTTGTTTGACATAGAGTATTGCATCTTTGTGATGATGCTTTACCCTTGGAAAATAACGCACCTTCAAGGCAGCTTCCTTCCCTGAAGAAGCTTCGACGTAAAACTGTTTTTCTATATAGTGATTTCGACCGACGTGACCACATTTTGCTCTAACTTTGTAGTACATTTTACCTCCTGTACCAGTATGTGAGCCAATTGTATCACGGTAATTATTTCTATGAGCGATACATTAATTTAACATTTAAATTAATTGTAAATTTATTTTTAAGTTTTAGTAGAGTTGATAATACAATACATCATTTGGTAGACTTTGTCAATCAGTTACAGTTTTGGTTATCGCAAACACGTGATTTGTTCTATTAAATACTGTACAAGGACGCGAATACATGCTCGCATCCCGCAAAAATGTGCCAATTTGTGTGCCTATCGTGTGCCAATAAGTCAAAATTGGATGATTTTAGTCAAATAAGTGGTTGAAATTCCCTAAATTTATTAAAAAAATAAGAAAAAACCGCCCTAAATGGGCAGTTTTTGGAGCTACTAACCGGATTTGAACCGGTGACCCCGTCCTTACCAAGGACGTGCTCTACCTGCTGAGCCATAGTAGCGTATTTAGCATATTTAATTGTCGTTGCGGTTATAAAACCTTGTTTATTATATATTGTTTTGTGTGCTTTGTCAATTGTCTGTTGAAAATTTTATTTAGTTATACAAAGCTCTCCTGCGAACAAATCACAGGAGAGCTTGTATTCGCTATTTAAGCTTTACTCTGCAAGCAACATTATAATTGTTACTTAGCCTTTTTCTTTTTCAATACAACGATGACTGCTGCGACAACGCACAATGCAATCAAGCTAGTCGCTACCACTATTGCTACTATAGCCGCTGTGGGAAGTCCTGAATTGTCGGCAGGGTTTGTGGGGTCAACAGCGTTGATAGTTACATGCATTTCCTCACTTTCTGCCGAATATGTAGCAAACATTGAGGCAGATGTTAACTTCAACACGTACGTTCCGGAGTCAGATACCTGAGCGTTGCGTATAACGAGAACGGAACTTGTTTGATTCTCTACCAGTTTACCGTCCTTGTACCAGCGGTAAGCAGTTGATCCAGATACTTCAAGCGTCGGTTCCAATCTCAGCTCTCCGCCGGCATCCATTGTTACGCTCTTACTAGCTTCAGCAACGGTAACTACCGGTTGTTTTACTTCCTGTTTGACAATAACACTCGATTCGTTGTTCATTGCTTGCTTTTCAAGTATTTTCTTCGAAACAAATTTTACTTCAACAAAGTTGACGCCTTTCGCAGACAAATGTTCATACGCAAGTGAGATAGAATATGCCGTTTTGCCTACAGCATCAGCCATTGCCTCGCCGTTAAGCATGATAGACGCTATTTCATAGCCTTCGTGCGCATTAACACTTACAACCTTGCTACCGTCCTTGTCAACGCGGAACATGTTGCCCACTTCTTTGTCGGTTAATTCAGTTGCAGTAGCCACACCACCAAAATTGTTAGAAACGATAACGGATTTTGCAGTGTTTGCTTCATCGGAATCAGCAGTTGCTGCAACGATAGCAAACGGACTGAACGATTTGCAAAGCAGTACCAAACCAAGCGGTGTTACCGTACATTCGATTTCCTCGACATCGACAACTTGATCTCTCTTGTCTCGAATAAAGTGATACGCCTTAAACGTTACGCCATTCATTGAATCGTTGTAAGTAAAGCCTTCGGGGAAGCCCACGCACACGCGTACACCTTGACCTGTTTCCAGAACTACAGACTTGCAAATAGTAAGCGTGATATTGTAGGTGAAGCTTTCCAAAATGTCTTCATCAAAGGTGTCCTCAACCATATCCATCATCAGTTTATCTTGCTTTTGAGAGGGTTTGGTTACGACAAGCGCAAATCTGTCCTTGGACTGGCTAACGTCGGTACCGTCAGCTGTCTCCCAGCCTTGCTTGGACAGATCTTCTTCTTCCATAAGCCTCGGTTGACCAAATACGTTCCAATGGTAGCCGTATGCTTTGTAGCAAAGAGCTTCGCACTCATGCCCCACAGCATAGGTTGCGGGATTGACTTGTCTGTGCGAGTTGACTCCTTCAAGGTTAAAGTTGAAGTAGTACATGACGCTGTCATACGCCCAATCTGCGTAAGGAGTAAACTTAAAGGATACGCTTCCACATCTGTAGGAACCGTCAGGAAGCTTTTCGCCTAGGTCGTACTTGATGCTATTCACGTCGATGCAGTCATTAAACCTAACGGCGTTTGTTCCTTTCATAATTTCGCCCGTTGCGCGCATTCCGTAAACGGACATTTGAAGCTCCGTTGCGCCGTCCATAAATTGAAGCATCTGGTCGTACTCAATCGTTATACTCCAAGTACGCGTTCCGTTGGAAGGTATATCAAGCCTACCTGTCATGGCGGGGGTTGCTCTTACGATATGCGGAGCAGGTTGATAGTCGGGATCGCCGAATTGAGTTTCAATCAAGCCCGAGCGAGCAAGGAATATTGACATGTCGCCCGTGTAGGAAAGCATTTCTGCGGCTTCGTCAGCCGTATAGCCCCATCTGTCATCCCAGTCATAAGGACGAGGAGCCCTAGTCGTCAACGCAAATTCAAAGCCGGTCGATTTGCTCTCATCTTGAATAACGGTGTATCCTTCGCCTTCCTGAATGTTGGGGTACATAGGATATGGCTCACGTATGGGATTAAGATAAGCCCAAACCAAAGTTGATATACTGTTAGACTTCACTTTTCCATATTCGAAAAGGTACTCATCGTCCCCAATACCCGATAAATCCTGTTGGTTCTTAATCTTTTCGGGCAGATAGTCGCCTTCGTAGCGTACGAGAATGTAGTAGCCTTTCGCTTCTGCTTCGGCGTAACCGCACCACTCGCCGTCAATCAGCACGCTTACGTAAATGTTGGTGGAATCAAGGTTGGTACTGTATGGCGTTTGAACCACCTTAAACATACCGTGCGTAAGGCTGATCTCGCCGCCAATGTTTTGTTGGCTGAGTTCGGGATAGGTGAAAGGGTACTCTGCTTCCGACTTGTAGGGGCTGGTTACATGTTGAGTGTTCATGTAAGCTGCGCCCTTTAGGAAGTAGTCTTCACTGTACAGATAACCTAATTCATCATCATAGACGGTTTTTTCCATGTCCTTGTTTTCTCCACCTAATGTGTTTGGTAGATCGTCAAGGGGTGTTGTTCTTGAAATTAACCTCGGGTATTTTTCCGGCGGGTACTTTACTAAATCGTCATAGTTAAGGTCGTCGAACGTCGGGTCCACTGCATACCAGCTTCCGTCAAGTTTAACGTAAGTCCACATATGTACTTCTTCTTGATTTTCACCGTGACGGTACGCGCCGTTTACAAGCACGCAAGGTACGCCCAGTTCGTCCATTATTGCCTTGAACGCGCGGCTGTAGCCTTCGCAAAGAGCTTTGCCCTTTATAAACACGCCGTAAGGAGTTCTTACGTGTCCTGCGTCGTCGCCAGCTTCAGTTTCAAGTCTGTACGTAGTGCTTATTGCTACCTGTCTGTGCGCTTCTCTGATTTGCGCAACCTTAGCAGCAAGTTCATTACCAAGCGTTTTAACCTGACTGTTGGTAGGTTTAGCGGCTTTGGAAGCGGTAACAGACTTGCTGAGTGCCGTTTTGTACTCAACTATTGCTGCTCTAACCTCTGCTTCGCTGTTAAAGCCTTGCGTCCAGTAGGTGTCCGACCTGCCTACACCAAGATATGCGTGGTACTTGCCACTAGTATCCTGCGTTACGCGCAAGGAAAGATATCCAAAGTCAACGTAAAAAATATCATCGTAATCTGTGTAAAACGCGTCGCGAGCTGCTCCCATAGCGTTAAGAAGAGTCATATCGCCGTTAGCGTACGCCTCGAGCTGAGCCTGCGTAACATGACCGCCCGCTACAAGGTCGTAATCTTCGCCCTTGATGAATATTTCATTCGCGTTCATTGCTTGCATTGCCTTGTAGAACTCTTTTTGCTCGGTTGTGTTGAGCTGTGCGCCGAAGTAATTGTCAACGTTTGACAATTCGGCAGCTACTGCTCGATACGTTCCTACGCCAAATACGCCCACTGCTATAAGTGCGGACAGCATAAAGCAAGCCAAAAGCGCCAAGCCAATCAGTTTTTTTGATTTTGTCATATATACCTCCATTTTTAATTATTTTCATTTACGGCTATTGAAATAGCTTTGAATCGTCGTGTAAAGCTCACCTTGGAATGCGCTGTGCAAACCGCAGTAGTTGAGAATTTCCTCATATGTTGCGGTAACAACAGTGTCGCCGTAGCTATCCTTGCCCATAAAAGCACTGTTGCTACTGTAAGTGAAAAGTTTAAGATAACTGTCGCGCGCAATGTTTAGACCGAGAGTCTCCGCTTTGGCGAAAATCTCCAACGCCGGCAACGCACTCATGGCATACGAAATATAGTAAGCGGCGTTGTCAAACACAACGTAGAACCAGTAATCGGTATTAAGATAACTTGCCGCGCCACTGTACGTTGACAGGATACTTTTAAACGTAGCGTTGTAATCGGTGATTGCTCTGCCGTTGTAAAGTCCCGTGTAAGCCGCCTGTTCGAACTCATCTACAGCCGTTGCAAGCACTACCGTAGATAGGAAGTCAAACAGTTGATTCAATTCCACTGCGTCATATCCGTTTGTAATACCGGTAGGTTTGTTTTGGGAGAGCCAAGCAAGGAACATCATTTCGTTTCCCTGCGACTGCGTTTCGTTGTGGTCCATGGACGTGTAAATTTCGCCATTGTACGTAAAGTCGTAGTAATGACCGAACTCGTGGACGAAGGTAAATGCGTTGGAGTAATCCTCCTCTTGGAAATAAATTGCAGGAGTGTCGATAAATATACCCGTATATGCTCCCACACCCGAACCGGTAAAGTAATTGCCGTTTCGGTACAGTTTATTTGCTTCACCGAAGAAATCCACACCGTTTACTTCACTTAGATAATTGTAGTAGTCGCCAATGTAGCTGACGGTATCCTTGACCGTGTTGAAGTTGGAAATCGAGTGCGAAACCGTATCCACAACAGCCAAGTTTGTCAATCCTTCGAAGTAATTGGAATTTGCTGCGTTGATGAAATATCTGCCACGGTAATATTTGTCATAAAAACTGTAGTACTCCTGCGCGACGTTTACAAACAACGGTGCAATAACACTCTTAACATAGGAACGCATCTTTGTTACTTCGCTGGGAGAGTACTCGCGGTAATATACGTTTTCGTAAGCGTAATCCATGTAGTTACTGTAACCCGAGCTTGTAGCCACTCCGTTATATGCCGTTACTAAACGCTTATATAGGTTGTTTAACTTCGTATATTGTGCATTTGAAGGGCCTTTGTCGTCATCTATCGCATCCAACAAGTCGTTATATTGAGCAATAACGTCGCGCAACTCCGACTGATCGGCAGAACTGCTGTTGTAGCTTTCGGCAAGATCACGTGCTTCGTCAATTTCCTCGCTTGTCCAACCGCTATAAAAGTAACTGCGATAGTTGGAATTGTAAATCATCTCGTACAAACCGTAAAATCTTGCCATCGTAATATCATAGTACTCGCTGGCGTCGTAATATCTGTCAATAAAACTCGTATAGACATCGCTCAGCAAATACGCCAAATCACACTGTGCGATGACCGTATCCACGTCCTGTTCGTACTGGTCGTAAAGTGTGTCAAATTGAGTTCGGTTGTTACCGTTGTTGATATTTGCAACAAGTTGATTGTAATGGCTGTCAATTGACATCATTTGCTTGTCAAGCGTGTAGTCGGACAGTGAAAAATACTTTTTCGTAGCCTCTGCACGCCCGTAAACGTCACAACCGTCAACGCTGCACTTTACGTACAAAAAGTAACTTTCTCCAAAGTCGTGAGTGTGCGCCTCACCGGTCTTTATCCACTTGGCGTACAGGTGGAAGCTAAACAGCATTGGCGTACCGCTTTCAAACGGAGAGGTACAGTCAACGTCCGTGTACCAACCGCCGAATTCGTAACCTTCCCTAGCAACGGGAATAGGCATATCTTCATCGGGGTCGTAAACTTGTATTTTCGTCTTGCCGTCAGCGTAGTAATCATGCAGATATACCACAGCAACCTGAAAACAGGCTGCGCTGACAAGACACGTAAGTATCATCACCGCAACTAACGAAAATGCTGCGAATTTCTTCATTTCATATCTCCCAAAGAGTTATTTTTTATCATAGGCGCGCGATGTTTATGACCGCTTATCTTTTTATCCAAGTTGTGGGTGCAAATGCCAACAGTATAGGATAAATCTCCAGACGGCCGATAAGCATAGCAAAGGACATTACGAGCTTGGACAGCCAATTGTACATGTAGTAACCGCTTGCCGCTACGCCGTAAGCGGGACCTATATTATTTATACAGGATACCGCCGCCGTTATGTTAGACTCCACAGCGGAAATATTGGAGCCAACGCTCGTTGCGTAACCGGCTACGCTGGTGTCGAAGCACAACACAATAAAGGTTGCCGCAAGTATAAGCATATACAATCCGAAGTAACTTGTTACGCTGTGCAATGTTTCGTCGGATACGATTTTTCCTTCGAACTTGACTGCGTTGGCGTTTCTCGGATGCAAAACCTTGCGAAGTTCCTTCTTAACCGCTTTGCACAGTATTACCACGCGGGAAACTTTCAGTCCGCCGCCCGTTGAGCCTGCCATACCGCCGATAAACATAAGCAAGAACAAGATACCAAGGCTCAATAGCGGGAAACTGTTAATATTGAGACCGTCGGGTATTGAGCTGTAACCGGTTGTGCTGATAAACGCCGCCACTTGGAACAACGAATGACGAACGGTGTCGTGAGCGTTTTGCGCAAAAGGCAAATTAGCAAGTGCAAGATCTATCGAAATAGCCGTCATGGATACTGCGATAATTCCCATAAATATCCACAGCTCGCGAGAGCCGAAAGCCTGGCGGAACTTGCGTAGTAACATCAGGTAATACAGGTTGAAATTGATACCGAACAGTATCATGAATGCGGTAATAATCCATTGATACGCCGCACTGTAGTAGGCTATACTACTACCTCTCACGCTAAACCCGCCGGTACCCGCGGTACCGAAGGCGTGCACTACTGCGTCGAAAATATTTTCGCCAATAGGCAATTTGTCGGCAACAGCACCGGCAATTATCAACGCAACCGTTTCCACAACGGTAAATCCGATGTAAAGCAGATACAGTATCTTAGCGGTATTTCTTGCCCTTGGAACAATCTTATCTACGGTGGGGCCGGGCATCTCAGCACGGAGAATGTGCATACCGCGGTTGGAATCGCCCGTTTCAAACGCCATCAAAAATACCACTACGCCCATACCGCCAATCCAGTGGGTAAAACTGCGCCAAAACAGCAGCGCCTTGTCCGTCATATACAGCGTGTCTATCTTATCGCCCGTAAGTATCGTTGCGCCCGTGGTGGAAAATCCACTGCACATTTCGAAGAAAGCGTCAATATAACCCAATTTGGCAGGACTGGGAGTGATAACAAATGGCAATGCGCCTATCGCAGACACGTATATCCACGAAAGCGACACAATTATGAGCCCTTCCTTGGCGAAAATCACCTTGTCCTTGGGCTTGAGACACAGCATCAACACCAAGCCGATAGCCAAAGATATCCCAACCGTTATGGCAATTGCCCACCAACTGGCCTCACCCAGACACAATGCAAGTACCGCAGGTATTACCAACAAGATTGCAAGTACTATTGCTATTCTGCCCAAAGTGTGAAAAATCATCCTATAATTCATTTTGTGTAAAAATAATCCCCTTTTATAAAAAGTATTGAAAGCGCAGTCGCGTGGAAGGTGTGGCGAGGATTTAGCCCGCATACCGCGATGAGTGTACTTTCAAAAATTATCTTAACGCGTCGGACAGGTCGTATAAATGCGCGTCCGTCGCAACAACTATCACGCTGTCACCTTCAAGTATCTTATCGTCGCCCGAAGGAATAATGGTTTCCTTACCGCGAATGATGCCTGCAATGATAAAGTTTTGCTTGAGCTTTAAGTCCTTCAAGGCGATACCCACAAGTTTGCAGTCGGCAAGCACGGCAAATTCCAACGCTTCCGCTCTGTCGTCCATGAGGCTGTACATAGTTTCCACCTTGCTGGAAAGCGTGTTTTTGAGTGCGCGTGCATATCTTGTTAGCGCGTCGGCAACCAGCTTGCGCGGAGCAACCACGTTTTCCAAGCCGAGTTTTTCCGCCAAATCCGCCAGTTCTGCGTGATTTACCTTGGCAATAACCTTGGGTACTTCCTGACTTGCCGCGTAGAAGGAAATAAGAATATTTTCCTCGTCGGTACCAGTCAACGCCACAAAAGCGTCCGTTGACTTAATACCTTCCTCCCACAAGAGGTCGTGGTTCATTCCGTCACCGTGAATAAGTGTTGCGCCCGCAGGCAAAATCTCCGCCAGTTCCTCACAACGCTGTTCGTCGCGCTCGATAATCTTGACGGAAAAGCCGTTGGATACCAGTATTTTAGCCAAATAGTAGGACGTCGTGCTTCCGCCTAGGATTATGACGTCGCGGCCTTGCTTTTGCACTGCGCCGATACTTTTGAGGAACTTATGAGTATCACTTCTCTTTACCATGAAGGCGACCTTGTCCCCCTCCTGCAAAGTAAATGCGCCGGTTGGAATATATACCTCGTCCTCTCTTTGCACCACGCATGCGATAAACTGTACGGCGCATTTTTTACGGAGATCCATAAGGTTGACATCGATAAGCGGCGAACCTTCCTTGATGATAAGTTCCAACATTTGCAGTTTTTTGCCTGCAAAGTTGTCCACGCTTACCGCAGAGGGTAATTTCAGTTGGTCAAACAACGTTTCGGCAGTTAGTCGCTCGGGGTTCAACGCCATGGACAGCTCCAACTCCTTAGTGATGTAGTTAAGTCCGTCCTCGTTGTACTCCGTTTCGCGAATACGCGCAACAGTATGCTTTGCGCCCATTCGTCTCGCCAAAAAACAGGAAAGCATATTTACTTCGTCACTTTCCGTTACAGCAATGAACAAATCCGCCTTGGGCACGCTTGCAGACAACAACATTTCGCGTGAGGTTGCACTTCCGCATACCGCCATTACGTCATACGTATTGGTAACGTCCTCAATAACGTCGCTGTCGTTGTCGATAGCAATGATATCATGCTTGTCTTCTGCCATGCTGTCAATGATGGCTTTACCCACCTTGCCACAGCCTACGATAACAACTCTCATAGTTGCTCCTTTTTCATTACAAAATATAGCGCATATATACGCAGTATATATTGTATCACAATACCTCAACGATTGCAACGAAAAAACACCTTGCCGGGCGAGGCAAGTATTTTAACATCTGCTAACAAAAAGCCCCTTCATGTAAAGGGGCTGGCATCGACAGACGTCTGCGGAACTGTTATTTGTTTTCCAACGATCTGAAATCTATTTTGCCGAAATCGGTTCGAGGCATTTGTTCTATCACTTCCACGTAACGCGGAACCGCGTACCTGATAAGATTACGTCGGCATATTTCCGTCACTTCGCGTTTGACAGTTTCGTAATCCGTAGGCTTTGCAAGCGTCACATATACCTTTACGAACTGCTTGCCATCCACTTTGACGCCCACAGCGCACGCTTCGGATACGAAATCCAACTTACTGACGCATTGTTCTATCTGCGAAGGAAATACGTTGACGGCAGCAATCTTTATAGAACGCTTTTTTCTATCGACAACGTGCAGATATCCGTCGCTGATGTATCCGATATCCCCTGTTTTTACCCAGGTTTTACCCTCCATGTCAACAAGACAGTTGCCACCTTCGATATATCCGTTCATCACACCGTTTCCGCTAACTATGATTTCGCCCAGTTCGCCTTCGGAAAGAATATTGTTGTAGTCATCCCATATCTGTACGTAGTTACCAGGCATGGGGCGTCCGCAACTACCCTTTTGTTCGAAGTCGTAGTTGTTTACGATACACACTCCGCATACTTCGGTAAGTCCGTATCCACGCATAAGCCGAGCGCGAGAGCAATATTTGGACAAAATGCCGTTGACTCGCTCCACCAAAGCTTCCTCACACACGTCCCCGCCACACCAAATAACATCAAGACTGCTAAGCCCCTTATTGTCAAAGGTGTTATCCTTGAGCATCTTCTTGAGCATTGCGGGCACTACACTCCACACCGTTACGCGATACTTGTTGATATATCGACTGACCGCCTTGGTATCGAACTTGGGAACAAGTATAAGACTGTACCCAACCGACAGCGGGCCGTGCATTGCCGAACACAATCCATAAGCGTGAAAAACAGGCAAAGTAGCGAGATTAAAGTCGCCTACTTGTACATTTGGGTGGTACATCTTGAACATTCCGTCAGTGACACTGTTGAAAGCATTGTTGTTGAGCATCACAATCTTCGGCTCTCCGCTTGTGCCGCCACTGTGCATGTAGCAGAGTAAATCTTCCGCCTTACCTTGAAGCTCCGTAGGCGTATTTGCGCCCTTTTTCAACAGCTTTGCGTAAGTATCAATTACGCCTACACGTTTACCCGACATGCGCGAATACAGTGCGTAAGCAGGCTTACGAACATGTACGTAATCGGCGATAGAACAGCGAATAAGCAATTGTCCCAGCTTTGTGAGCGGATTTTCATCCTTTACCGTCACGTCGTAAAACAGCAACACCTTGGAGTTGGTTTTACGCAAATTATCCGCGAGCAAATTGACAGGCACGAGCGGATGGATGATATTTGCAATCATACCCAGTTTACTGCACGCGTAAAAAGCGACAAGCGCCTGCGGGCACGTTGGCAAATACAACGTCACAACGTCCCCTTTATTCAATCCAAGCTGAATTAACGCGCCGCTAAAGCTCTCGATATCCTGCAAAAATTGCGAAATCTTAAGTTTGTGCCCGTAATATACTATATATCCGTTGCGGTTAACGCCGCTATGCAGAAATTCGTAACAAGTTACCACTTGACAACCCCTCAGTCTGCCACGCAGACAGCTCCCATTACACAAGGGAACCCTTTTTTGAATTAAGTTTATTTTATCAAATTAACCGACAAATTGCAAGTTATATGCGCGCACTGCAATTTAAAGCAAATCTTAATGCAAATACAGCGATATTTAAAAAGCGACCGAAGTCGGTCGCTTGATAATCCGTATATATATTTTTACAGCAATGGAATTACGCCAAGGTAGCATATATCATCGCGCTTGCATGCGTCGCCTTCGGCAAGTACGAAAGCCTTTTTGTGAATTATTCCGCCGGCAAGAGTTACAAGTTCCTCAAGTCCTACAAGGCTGTTACCCGTGGATACTACGTCGTCGATAATACCCACCTTTTTACCGCGCAACAAGTCCGCGTCGTGTTTGCTTATGTACAGTTTTTGTACCTGACCGGTCGTGATACTGCTCTTGATTTCAACTTCCAGTCCGTCCTGCATGTACAACTTCTTGGATTTGCGCGCAACTGCATAGTACGCCATACCCAGTTCACGCGCAATTACGTGAGTGAGTTGAAGTCCCTTGCTCTCCGCAGTGATAAGTACGTCGCAATCCGAAACAAGCTTGGCAAGCTCTTTACCGCAATGCTCTGTAAGTTCCACATTGCCATGCAAATTGAAAAATGCAATGTTTACGCCACTGGGAAGGGGCAATATGGGAAGCTCTGCTGTGTAACCGTTGAGATCGACTTTAAAGTACTTCATGGTAGTTCTCCATTTTTTCGATTATGTACATTTATATGCTTTTCTAAGCGTATTTATTTTACTACTTTTGCCCCAATTATGTCAATTAGATATAGCCACTCAGGACTTGAAAACTGCAAGACTTTGACAAATTGGCATCACTGCATTGCAACACAGTGCACCGGTGATAATGGATTGCAACAAGAGTGCGCAAGCGGTTGAAAGTTTTACGATATTACTGTACAATATACACATGAAACTAACCTTAATTATTGCCGAAAAAGATGACGGAATATCCCTCAAAGAATTTCTGTCCCGCCAAGGCTACTCCACCACGCAGATAAAGCGATTTAAATACAGTGGCGAAATGACGGTAAACGGGCACCCCACAACCGTTGCCCAAATACTTAAAACAGGCGACACGTTGATACTTGCAACGGACGAGCGGCTTACCACCCCGTCATTTGCGTCTAATCCTGCCGAAATAGTTTTTGCAGACCAATACCTATACGTTGCAGCAAAACCTTACGGCGTGGCGATACACCCAGACAGGGCGCACAAGTCGGAAACGCTCGGTAACATGCTGGCTACAACATTCGGCAATGGGTTTCAGCTGCGAATTGTTACGCGGCTGGACAAGACGACAAGCGGCTTAGTATTGGGTGCGCTTGACGAAATTACCGCGCAAAAACTCAACACGTTACAACACGGTCACGGCATTGTAAAAAGTTACGTTGCGCTCGTGGAGGGGCTTGTCGAATCGGACGGCGAAGTTACCCTACCACTGACACGTATGGACGGACAAAACAAAACGGTCGTTGATATTTCAACAGGAAAACAATCTCACACCGTTTATCGCGTACACGAAAAACGCGAAAACACGACCTTATTAAACGTCACACCTATTACGGGACGTACGCACCAAATACGCGCGCACCTATCCGCCATTGGACACCCGATAGTAGGCGATACGCTGTACGGCGCGCAAAAAGATACGCGCATAATGCTCCACTGCGAACGCCTGACCTTTATTCACCCCTACACGGGCGAACAGGTAGATTTGAAATTACCCGCCGATTTTTAGTAAAAAAAGCCGACATAAGTTATGTCGGCTATTATTATCGAATTACTATACACGCTCGCTGTTTTCGTAAAGCAGCGTCACCTTGTCGCCCTTTACGAAATATCCTTTCCCCGCAAGTTTAAACATGGGAACGTCCGTTTTCGAATCGGAATAGTAGGTTGCTAACGGCTTATCCCCGTAAACAGACTTGTAATACGACACCTTTTCCTTTCCGTAAACGTGCTTTCCGTGAAGTCGCGCACGCGTATCCAGATTGGTAGCGATACATGCAACGCCCAAACGTCTGCACGCCTCCTCCACAATAAAGGACGGTGAGGCCGAAATCACAATGTCGTCGTCGCGACGGTTTTCGAGGTACCAGGGCTTGATGTGTTTCATGTTTTTGTCCCAAAACTTGACTACGTATTTTTCTACGTTGGGAACAAGCGCGATAAACCACTCCAGCATGTGCAGATACTTATTAACGCTGATGATATGCAACGCTCGAAGTATCAAAGCCAGCACTATCACGGGAATCATAAAAATCAAGTACGGAAAGCGAAGCGTGCAGTAAAAAGAAAACCTGCGAGTGCTGTTTCCGTACAGTATCGTGTTGTCGAAGTCGTAACCGTTCATACACGTATTGTATCACAACTTCACCATGTTATCAAGTTAATAGCGCCAACTGTATTTAATATAGTGTTTTTCCCATTTACCGCCATGCAATAAGAAAACGCAAGTCGAATATTCGACTTGCGTTTTTTGGCGCGCCCTAAGGAGCTCGAATCCCTAACCTTTGGTTCCGTAGACCAACGCTCTATCCAATTGAGCTAAGGGCGCACATTTAAATGTTAGTTGCAATTTGCTAACACATTATACAGCATACAAAATTAAAAGTCAACAAAATTGATTGCGCAATTTGTTGACTTTTTAGCATTTGGTCGTCACGCGGAATTTCAAGTGACTAATTACTTTATTTTTTTGCCGTCGGAAAAGGCGTTGCCTACTTTTTCGCCCAATACACGGTAATCGTGTTGCGCCGAGTTGTAGGTAATAATGCCTGCCTTACCCAAGTCCACGTTGCCCTTGTCATCCAATACGCATTCGCACGCGGAAACGTTTACAATATTACCCACTATCATTCCGTCCTCGTTGACGTGATCAAGTTCACATTCGATTGCCAATGGGAAATCCGTCAAAAGCGGCGCGTCAACAAATTCGCTCCTTACCGTGTGAAGACCTGCCCTCGCCAACTTGTCGGGTACGTCGTTTGCGGAAACAATGCCCACGTAGTCCGCTTCTACAACGTGCTTGGCGTCAGCAAAGCTAACGGTAAAGGCTTTTTTGAGGAGGATGTTTTTGCTGGTTTTGTGGTCGTCGGATAAGCACAGCATTACCTGATTGGTATCGTACACTCCGCCCCAGGCAGCGTTCATGGCGTCGGGATTGCCCTTTTCGTCGTAGGTAGCAATGATAAGTACAGGACAGGGAAATACCCAAGTCTTTTTACCGAAGTTTTTTCTCATAACACGTCTCCTTACTTTAAGTTTATCCTTGTACGATTATACCACTGTATCCGCGTAAAATCAATACAAAACGACGTAACCGTTATATTGACTGTACCCATACAAAACTGTTGTCATACCTTCAACAGCGCGAAACGTTTATATCGTTTTGCGCTGTTATAGTTGCACCTTAAATTAAATTGTGTTAAACTGTGTGTAACCAAGGAGAAAAACATGAACAAACAAAACACTGTACAATGCGGATCGACGGTAGTTGTGCGTCGTGAATTTACCACCGAACAAAAAACCTATCATATATCGAGTTACACCGACTTGTCGCGCAACATTGTATCCGCGGAGCACCCTATAGGCAAGGGATTGTTGAATCACGAAAAGGGCGACAAGGCGCTGATTGATGACCCCAAGCTATACTACTTCGTTGAAATATTGGATATCAAAAACCCCACGGAATAGTCGCCAACAAGTGACGTTTTTACTCAAGGCGAATATACTAACGGTAAATAATAAAAAGAGGTAACGCAATGAAACAGGCAATACTTGTAGTAGATATGTTAAACGACTTCGTCACGGGCGCGCTGAAATGCGACCGCGGCTTGGCAATTGTCCCCAAAACAGCGCAGTTGCTCAACGGAGCGCGCAAAGCGGGAATTCCGGTAATTTTTTGCAATGACGCGCACATAAAGGGCGTTGACCATGAGCTTAAGCTGTGGGGCGATCACGCAATAGCGGGAACAAAGGGCGCCGAGGTTATCCCCGAACTTGGTCTGTGCGACAAGGATTACGTCGTGCCGAAACGCCGTTACAGCGGATTTTTCCACACAGATCTCGACTTGCTCCTAAAAGAGCTCGGCGTGGATACCGTAATCATGACGGGGCTGCATACCCACATGTGCGTGCGTCACACCTCTGCTGACGCCTACTGCCTGGGCTACGACGTCGTGGTGGCAAAGGACGCAACGGATTGCTTTACACAAGAGGACTACGACTACGGCATCAAGTATCTTGTAGAAACCTACGGGGCAGTTATTACCGACGTGGACAGCTTAATCAAATCCTGGAAAGTATAGCCGACCAAACGCGCGTGGACGTTGCCACGCGGTCGGACTAACAAGGAAGGGCGTGACGCACGCCCTTATCTGATTTGACTTTCGCTGGGGAGCCGCATACCCCAGCATCCCCCGCAAGGACGACAAGTTCGGTACACGCCCGTACTTGTCGGACATTAAACTGAAAGCACTCCAAGCGAGAAAAAAAAGACTTCCCTTTGTAAGGGGAGCCTTTTTTGTAACAATTAAATCTCAAATTATCTATACTTGAACATCGGGGCTGTATGGTCGCGTTCGGCTGTATGCGCAACGAAATCCACCTCATAACGGTGATAACGCGTATATGTCTCCGCCTTAGTGATGGCGATTTCCACAATGCGCATGTCGGGATTGCTCTCGGTAACATAATCGTCGTAGTCCAGCGAGAACTGCCTTTTCAAATTTTTGCGTAAATCCTTGTTTTGCGGTTCACACGGATGTCCCAAAGATCTGGCAACGCCTTGCATGTTGTGAGAACCGTGACACAAGCCAACGTTTGCGCAAACAGCAATGTGGCGCATAAACGTGTTGGTTGTTTTGCTCAAAACATACATCTTGCCGTCGTGATAGTATGCATGAACGTCTCGCACTGCTACTTCGTCATTGGCGCACGACGCCAGACTCATTTCCACAATATGGCTGAAATTTTCTTCCATTACTTCCAATGCTCTCGTATATACGCGTTCCGGTTCCATACAGTCTCCTTTTTATAATGTATTGTTAATCGCTACATATATTGTAGCATTGATAAAATGTCAAGTCAATACGCAATTTATAATTTTGAAATCATATCCTCCCTTGTTCCAAAAAACATCCACTATATAAGACAACTCCCCTTGATACAAACAAAGGGAGTTGTTCAATATTGCATATAATAAATATTTTTCATAGTCTTGAGTGGTTGGAAGCGAGCAAGACAAGGCACCCGCGGATGAGACAACAGGAGCGTACTAGGCGTACGTGACTGAGTCGAAACGCAAGGGTAACGCAGTATTGCGAAGCTTATAACCGCTTAAGCATTGAGCTGAGCGAGCATATCCTCTACATCCACTCCATGAGCGGCAGCCGCTTCCTCAACTGTTTCCTGATGAGCCATGAGGCAGTGAATACAACCCATACCGTAACTTCCGAAAACTTGAGCGGACTCCGGCTTGATTTGCAAAACTTCTACAATTTTCATATCCTTGGTTATCATGATAAAATATCTCCTTTTTTTAGTGCAGTAATATTTTACAATAGTATGAGCAAATTTGCAAGCGTAAATTACAATACGCGCAAAAAGTAGCCTTGCCTTGTTCAATAAAAAAATTTGGCGCATACAATATATAGTAAAACTATAGCCACTCATGATTACATTCACCAATAAGGAGTAAAATATGTACAAGATAAGCGAGCTAGTTGGAAAGAACCTGATAGACGTCAATTCGGCGCAGGACTGTGGGCAAATAAAAGACTTCGTTTACGACAAGGTTACGGGAGTAGGGGCGTTTGCTACCGATACGGGTAGGTACGGCGCGGACAAAATATTTTCCGTCAAGGACGCCGTAAGCGTAGTCGCGGCAAAAAAAATTGACGCGGGCGAAACATTTGTCGGAAAAGTCGCCTACGACACCACGGGCAAATATCTTGGCAAAATATACGAAGTGGAATTCGGCAATACGCTCAAGCCCGCCAAAATCACGCTGCTTGACGGCGCGCAGTACGGCAGGGGCAAAATATACGCCGTCAAAGACGTTGCATTGATTAGGGCAAAAACTCCCATAAGCAAAAAACGCAACGCGCCCACTACCGCGTCGGCGCAAAGCGTTACCGAACATACAATGAAATCAAGCACAAAAACGCACTGGATGCAAAACCGCAAGTATGGCGATTTTTCCTTCCTTTTAGGCAAGTTTACCGACAAAAACATCACCAATTTCCAAGGCGAGGTAATGATAAAAAACGGAGAAAAAGTAACGCCTGAAGTTTTGCGACAGGCAAAGATTAGCGGTAAGCTTATAGAACTGTGTTTGCACACCAATTAAAAACGGCTCGCTTATATTGCGAGCCGTTTGTGTATTTATTTCTTTTTGTTAGTCGCTTTGGCTTTATTTGTCGTTTTGCTATTTTGTGATTTGCTATTTGGTGATTTGATTTTGCCCAAGATCTTCTTGACCAAATCAATAGGCGGGAAAAGCACAACAAGCAGACCGACAATTATTTCCACGTAAAAGGGGATAGGTTTTATCTGCTGGGGTTTATATCTGGAACCGAAACCGCCGACAATGTCAAATGCCTCAAGGTCGGACTGATTTGCGTCCAACAGGTAAGCGTCGGTATCCGTTTCGATAAATATGCGGTAAATGTTCGAATCGGACTTGGACTTGACAATCTTGTCGTAGTATTTGACAGAGCGGACGTTTTTAAGTGTCTGCAACGATTCCAAGACGTTATTTCCGTCCACGTGGTGCCTACTTATCCCGTGCTTGAAGGTGATAATCTTGTAATTGAACAATGCAAACAAAACAATTGCAACAACCAAAACAACCTTGATTACAACCCTTGCTATTCGCATATTGCCTCCTTTATTGACTATACCCAACCAAACCTACGGTTCGGTTGGGTATAAATTGGCGGAGAGAACAGGATTTGAACCTGCGGAGGCTGTTAACCTCGCACGCTTTCCAAGCGTGTGCCTTAAACCGCTCGACCATCTCTCCAAACGTGTTGCGAGTTGCGCTTATTCAGTGCGCTTATTTAGAATAACAAAATTTTACAAAATAGTCAATTGTTATTTGTAAAAATAGTTAATTTGTTGTTACTTTTGCTTTTCTATTGCAATTTGCAACAGAATATGATAAAATATATCTATTACAGTGGGGAGTTAGCTATGAGTAAAGAAAATATCTACCAACTAGTGGAAAAAAATTACAGTCCCGAAAAGGAAGTTCGCAAGATTCACGATATCTTGACGCAGGAAATATTCTTCAATCATACGGCAACGGACGACCAGGGACACAAGGCTGTTACCACTTTCCGCTTTTTCGACTTTGCAGACAAGGTGCTGTTTCCCTTTATTCAGGACAAGGGCACTTGCTTGGGACTGGCGGAATTTATGGCGCGCGCCGACGCGATATTGGAATTCGGCGATTGCAGCAATCTTTCCACTTACAGAATAACCAACTACCTTGAAATTGTGGAAAATTTACTCAATCTTTACTTCTACCACAAGCGCACTATCGAAAGGAAAATGGGCTACGACATTTATTACACACCCTACAACAAGGTAGTCTTCCTCATGACGGAACTCGAAAAATACTTGAAACTTACCAAGTCGGTCAAAAAAGACAAGGTCTTGTTGCAAAAATTAGATATCAAGATAAGAAAATAAACCCTAGACCGATATAATTTAACGGCTCCCTTACACAAGGGAGCTGTTTTTTAATTATATACTAATCCTTAAACCGTTGTAAGACCACCACTTGGGTTGTTTCGTTAGTCGGAGCGTCGTATAGCGTTAGCGTGTCGGAGGAACTTATTTGTACAACGTCGGGAGCGAACAGCGACAGGAACTTATCTACGCCGTCCACATCGAAGCTGTGTTCGTCCGTCTTGTAGTGCATGGGAACGACCAACTTGGGGTGAACATTGTCAACGTACCACTTCGCGCCGATAGCGTCCACGGTAAATGTACCGCCTACGGGCAACAGCAAAACATCGCAGTTGTTGATTTTGTCCACTACGTTGTCATCCAGACAACCGATATCACCCATGTGAACCACCTTCAATCCGTCAACAAGGAAGGTGAAAACCAGGTTTTTGCCACGCTTACTACCCTTTACATCATCGTGGAACGTTTCGATACTTTCTACCGCTATATCGTCCGCAGCGCAACTGATTTGCACGTCCAACTCGGCAGGACTGCCTATTATCGAGTCCATACAGTCGTGATCGCCATGATGATGTGATATGGTTACGACGTCACACCTGACGCGCGCCATGTCGAACCCCACCCAGTCGCTTTTGTACGGGTCGCACACCACGGTTGTACCCATTTCGCTAATTATTCGAAAGCTTGCGTGCCCAAGATACTGTAATTTCATCGTTGATATCCCCCAAGTGTAGCAATTACATATATAATACCACAAAATACCTTGAATATCAATCTTTACGCAAGTTTTACAAATTTTAGTATTTCGACATGTTTTTCGTTTTTTTGCGCCCATGTTGTGATTTTCGATAAAAATCCCGCTAAAATTTAGGCAAAGTGCAAAAAAGGTGGATTTTTTTCCCAATGTTTGGTATAATAGGAGCGTGTATTACATCTTGCCTTTGCAAGATATAATGTATGGGACGAGTAGAATGTGTGCGATGGCGCACACGTAACGGAGGTAGTATGAAGGCTTGGATCTTGGAGGATATCGGCAAACTTACTTTGCAAGAATCCCAACCTACCGAAATAACTGAAAATCAAATAAAGGTCAAAATCGAAGAAGTATTGCTAAACAACTCCGACTTTGAAATTTACACAGGCGCGTCTAAACGTAAATATCCGTTTATAATTGGACGTAACGCTGTGGGCGTAGTGTCAATGGTACATGGCGACAATCAGTTCTTCCAAAAGATGGACCGAGTGGCTATTGAACCGTACATTCCATGCGAGACGTGTGACGAGTGCCGAAACGAACAGTACGACAAGTGCTCCAACATGCAGGAGTTGGGTTACAATTGCAACGGACTGTTACGCAACTTTGTGGATTTGCCCTACGCGCAACTGCACCGCTTGCCCGATCAACTAAGCAACGAAAAAGCGTTGTTTGTTCCGATAGTTGCTTTTTGCCTCAACATCGTTGACGCGCTCAATCTGGAAAAGGGACGTCACATCGCGATATTCGCATCCAGCAAGACGGGACTTATACTGGCTCAACTTGTTGCGTACTACCAAGCAGTGCCCGTGCTTATCAGCAGTTCAAATGAACTACTGGACATGGCAAGAGAGATGGGAATATTCTACTGCTTCAACCCCGAAGAAACGGAAGTGGAAAACGAAATTGTTGCCGTTACCAGCGGCAGAATGTGCAAGGAATTGATATTGCTCAGCAACAGCGACTTCAATATGAAAGACGTTTACAATGTTGCGGCTTTCAACGCAAATATATGCCTTGCGGGCTATTCCAACAAGGAAAGCAAGATGTCCGTTGCCAATATTTGTCGCAAGCACCTCAACATATTTGGCGTGTATAACGGCGCAGGCAACTTTTCGTCGGCAATCAATTTGCTTGTAACAGATACCGTAAACGTGGATACGCTGATAGGTTCCACCATCGACTTCGACGCGCTGGATAAGGAAATGGCTAAATTAAACCCCAAGGATCTTGAAATTAAATCGTTTATTGTAAAAGTAAACTAGCATAACGGTATTAAGAAAAAACATATTCAATATTCGCAATATAATTTAAATAATATACACATAAATTTAAGGCAGATGTCACCATCTGCCTTTTTTGTTGTGTATTATAGCTGTTCCTCGCTCTTGCGTATAACGTTATAGCCCGTAAATACATTTTCATAATCATAAAAATATTCGTCCGGAACAATAACGGTAACGTTTTTAGACAAGGAGCCAAATGCAGTCGAAATCACGTTTTCAGCCGACAGGCTTCCTTCAAACCTCAACACCTCCAAATTAGCACAGTTCAGTGCACCCTTCCCCATTCCCGTAACGTTGCCGAGGAACACAATTTCTTGTATCATCGTGCAGTTTAAAAACGCATTTACAGGCACAAAAACGTCTCCGGTTATAGTAACCTTTTTTAGCGTAGTCGGTATATAGTAATAATAATCATACCCATACATTTCACTGTACTGTAGTACCGTCCACTTTTCGCGTCTCACAGTAGACCCGAATATATGGCCGAACACACCGTCCGGACTATCGATTGTCGTCCTGTTTTTCCCCACGAATGGCAATGTTATTTCCGTCAATTTACAGCCTTTGAACGCGTCGGTGTGTATTATTTGCACGCTGTCGGGCACTGTTATCTTTGTAAGGTTCTCATGGAAATTACCCTCTGTAATTTCGTCCACCGAAAGCAAATCTATGATTGCGGGAATCTCAAGCTCCGTTATCGATGAATCGCGCACACCATATACGTTAATGTTGTTTGTCGCATTCGTTTCGTAATACAAAAAGCGTTTGTCGGTGCCCTTGACCCAATATGCGTAAAAAGTAGTATCGCCGTCCAACTGCCAAGTATTTACATCGGGCGACCCAAGATAGTTTTCACCAAGTAGCGTACCCTGTCCGTCGCCTTCGGTAAACCAGCCCTCAAACGACCAGCCCGTTTTGTAGGGCTCAGGCAGTATATCGAAAAGATTGATATCGGCTCCGTAAGTAAACTCTAACTTTTCAATGGTGACACCGCTCGTAGCGCCACCGTAATCGAATGAAACAAACGCAACCCACTTTGCATAAAGCGTTACCGTAGAGTCGTCCTTGCACACGTCGGTTGCATCGTACTGCTTACCGTTTCCTGCGGGCAAAGTAAACCACCCACCGAAAACGTAGTTCGCTCTTTCGGGAATAGGAAACTCGCCAAACGGCAAATCGTATGTATATTGTCTGTCGCTTACGGAGTTTCCTCCCTGCACGTCGAATTTAAACGTTATTTGATTGGCGGTCCAGCTTGCGGTAAGCACGGTTGTCTTATCGTAATTTATTACAGTAGTTTCATTTACGGTATTGCCGTCGGCGTCGTGCCAGCCCGTAAAGGTATAGCCGATGCGCACGGGGGTTGCGGGCACAAATCTGTTGCCAATTATCGCCTGTGAACTTGGAACGGCATCTCCGCCGTTTGCATCGTAGTTTATGGTAACGCTCCAAGCGGCGTAAAGCGTAGTCGTCCCTTCAAATTGGCAAATACTGTCTTTGTCGTATTTCACGCCATAGCCCATGGGCTCGGTGTACCAACCTGCAAAATTCCAATCTTTTGCAGTTGTTGCTACGGGAAGACTTTCCACGTCTGATTGTTTCCACTTATAGGCTCCGTTTATTTCCGTCTTATTAACACTACCATTGCTGCCTGCGTCGAGCGTTATCTTTACAAGCCACTTGGCGTACAGCGTAATGTTCTCCGCAGTAGTATAAACTGTAGTGCTCCTGTAAGCCTTGCCGCCGTTCTCATGGTCGTACCAACCGTCGAACACAAAGCCTTCGCGCACGGGCGTGGGCAGTTCACCGACTGTGGAGGAGTAGGTTACTTCCTTTGTCGAAGTCGCGCAGGTGCCTTTTTGCGCGTTAAAACTTATAGTGTACGTATTGGGCGTAAACTTGGCGTACAGCGTAATGTCACCGGCAACGGGCGTAGAAAAGTCCCACTGATTGGTCAAACCGCTGTCCGAATACCAACCGCCAAACGTGTATCCTGCTTTTTTGGGGCTGTCGGGTTCTATTATTAGATTGCCGCTTATAACCGTTTGCTCTTTGACGTGCGTTCCGCCGTTCGAATTAAAAGTTACCTTGTTGGGGAGGGGCTCCCACTTTGCATACAGCCAAAAACCGCGCAATACCTGCGCCGAAAAATCATAAGCCTCAGTGCATTCGTAGTCTTTATACCATCCGTCAAAGGCGTAGCCTGTTTTTCTCGGATAGAACAACGGTATTTTCACCTTTTCGCCTTTTTTAACACTTTGCTCGGCGACGTCCGTACCGCCATTGCTGTCGAAGTAAATTGTATATGTCGGAACCGTTGCCTTCTCGGAATAATATTCAAAGGAATACTTGACGGTGATACCGTTTACCGTTTGACTTACACCTATAGAAAATATGCCGTTTGAAAGTGTTACATAGTTAAACGTACTCGCAATCGCAGAGTCGCTAAATGTAATTTCTTCCCCGTTTAACGTATATTTCGTATCGCCGTATCCCGACAGAATCATACCGTCCACGAACTTGATGGTGTTCTTGGAAATACTTACGCGCTTTCCGTACATTAAGATAACCATGTCGTAGGTTGAGTGATCGGTCTCGGACATATTGTTAATGTCAATGTAACCCTCACCCACGTCCGTTACGGAATATGAAAAGCCTTTTAAAGTATAGTCACCGTAAATACTGCTACCGGTATCACAGCCGACAAATAAACAGCCGCAAACCACCGTCACCATTGCCAATATTACTATAAGTGAATATGTTAATACTTTTTTCACTGTTATCCCCTTTAAATATATCAATACTACTAATATACAGGATACGGTTCAACTTTTCAAGTGTTTACGAAACCTTATTTTTATAAATTTCCGATATAAAAAAGACCTTACGGGTTAGGTAAGGTCTTTATGTTGTAGATGTTACGTTGTATGTATTGTTGAACCGTTGTGTTGAAGAAAGAATTTGTACATTTTGTTCAGTTTAAGGGCGTTACTTTACATTTTTAAGTCGATCGACGTACATGGCTGCGGAAAAACCTGCTACGGCGCCGTCCCCGACGGCTGTTGTACACTGGCGGACTTTCTTCGTACGGCAGTCGCCTGCAACGAAAATTCCATCACAGCTTGTTAGGCAATCTTCGCCTGCAACGATGTAACCCTTGTCGTCCAACTGCACAAGGTTAGCAAAGTCACCATTGTGGGGAACCTGACCTATTGCAACAAATACTGCGTCCGTGTCCTGATAGGTTATTGCGCCGTCGTTGTCGCGAAATACCACACCATCTACCTTGTTTTCGCCCAAAATATCCGTTACGGTCACGTTTTGAACCCAGTTTATCTTGTCATTTGCAACAATTCGCTCCGTCAATTCGTTGTCGCAGAACAGCCTGTCAAACATGGTGAGCAAATGTACTTCACTGCAAACTTCCGCCAAATACAACGCAAATTGCGCCGCACTGTTGCCGTCGCCCACTACGCACACGGGCTTGTCCTTGTAAAACGCGCCGTCACACACAGCGCAGTAGCACACTCCGTTACCCGCCAGCCTTTCTTCACTGTCCAGTCCCAACTTTTTGTGGGATACACCTGTGGATATTACTACGGACAAACAGTCGTAACTGCCGTATTCGGTCGTTACGGCAAATCCGCTTGCTGTCTTTTGTATCTTTGCGGTACCCATGTCAAACTCCACGCCGTGAGCCGTTGCCTGTTCAAACATTTTGTCGGCAAGCTCGGCGCCTGCGATTTCTTTGACAGATGGGTAATTTTCTACGCGGGGCGCGGTGGCGATCTGTCCGCCGAAAGCGTTGGCTTCCAGTAACATTACGCTCTTACCTGCGCGCGCCGCATATAGCGAGGCGGTTAAACCCGCAGGTCCACCGCCTATTACTACGATATCGAACATATCTCCTCTTTTATTTGAAAGCATATTCATCGCGTGATGCGAGCTACGTGTGCCAACCGCCTTGGTCATGTACGCCTAGTACACTCCCTGCGACAGATTGTCACCTGTTGCCCGTCTGAGCCGCGACTGTGCTTTCATAATTTATCTTAGTAAACAGTTTTTTTCAGTAGTTATTTACGTGTTTCTATGTATTTACGTACATTGGACGCGTTTTCATATACCTTGTAGCTGTCGCCGTCCGCCACTATCAACGTGGGGGTAAGTTTTACGGCAAATTTCTTGGACAGCTCGGCGTTTTGCATTGCGTTTACCGCTTCCACTTCCAAGCCTGCCTTGCCAAGCATGATTTCCGCCATCTTGCAGTTGGGACAGTTGTCCTGAATGAACAGAATGGGTTTTTCTATGCGAACCTGCTCTTTCACCGCTTCCTCAACGTTGTTAAACAAACACTTTTTCAAGGTGCTTTCGTCAGGTTTGTAGGTTCTGCGTTCCTTCCATTCCTGCGCCTTGCCGTCGTTCCAGTTTTGAACGGGACGGTAGTAGCCTGTGATACGGCTATATACTTCCGTCTTCTTATGGCAGTGAGGACACTCGTACTGTTCGCCTACAAGGTAGCCGTGATCGGGACATACAGAGTAGGTCGGTGACATTGTGTAATACGGCAGACGGTAATTTTCGGCGATGGTTCTTACCAGCTTCATTGCCGACTTCCAATCGGGCAAACGTTCGCCGAGGAAGGTGTGGAATACCGTTCCCGATGTGTAAAGCGTTTGCAATTCGTCCTGAATATCCAACGCGTCAAACGCATCCGCTGTGTAGCTTACGGGAAGGTGCGAGCTGTTGGTATAATAGGGAGTTTCGCCCTTCTTGCTGGCAAAAATCATATCGGGATACAACTTAGCGTCGTGCTTTGCCAAACGGTAGGAGGTGCTTTCGGCGGGCGTTGCTTCAAGGTTGTACAAGTCGCCGTACTTTTCCTGATAGTCGCTAAGTCTCTCGCGCATGTGGTTGAGCACTTTCTTGGTAAACTTTTGCGCGCGCTCATCAGTAAGGTTGCACGCAAGCCACTTGGCGTTCAAGCACGCTTCGTTCATGCCGACAAGACCGATTGTAGAAAAGTGACTGTCGAAACTTCCCAGATAGTGTTGAGTGTAGGGGTACAGTCCCGCTTCCATAAGTTTGGTTACGGTTGTACGCTTGATTTTGAGAGAACGGGCGGATATATCCATCATCTTGTCCAGACGTTCGAAAAACTCCGTTTCGTCCTTACTCAAGTAAGCTATACGGGGCATGTTGATTGTAACAACGCCGACGGAACCGGTGTTTTCTCCACTACCGAAGAAACCGCCGGACTTTTTGCGCAATTCGCGCAGGTCAAGACGCAAACGGCAACACATGCTACGAACGTCGCTGGGTTGCATATCGCTGTTGATGTAGTTGGAAAAATACGGTGTACCGTACTTAGCAGTCATTTCAAACAGCAGCTTGTTGTTTTCCGTCTCGCTCCAGTCAAAATCTCTCGTGATGGAGTAGGTTGGTATAGGATACTGGAATCCACGTCCGTTGTAGTCACCCTCGATCATGGTTTCGATAAACGCCTTGTTTACCATGTCCATTTCGCGCTTGCAATCCTTGTACTTGAAGGGCATTTCCTTACCGCCGACAATACAGTTGAGTTCGGCAAGGTCATCGGGTACGGTCCAGTCCAGCGTGATGTTGCTGAAGGGCGCCTGAGTACCCCAACGACTGGGGATATTTACGCCGTATATGAAAGATTCGATGCACTTCTTCGTCTCTTCGTAGCTAAGGTTGTCCACCTTAACAAAGGGCGCAAGATACGTATCAAAGGAGCTGAATGCCTGAGCGCCTGCCCATTCGTTTGCCATGATACCAATGAAGTTTACCATTTGATTGCACAGCGTGGAAAGGTGTTTAGCAGGTGCGGAGGTAATCTTGCTATCTACACCGCCCAAGCCTTCCTGAATAAGTTGTTTCAGCGACCAACCTGCACAATATCCCGATAACATGCTCAAATCATGCAAATGGATAGCTGCAGTACGGTGAGCGTTGGCGATTTCCTCGTCATATACTTCGCTGAGCCAGTAGTTAGCGGTGATAGCTCCGCTGTTACTAAGAATCAATCCGCCTACCGAGTACGTTACAGTGCTGTTTTCCTTAACGCGCCAGTCGGCAATCTTCAAGTAGTTATCTACTACGGATTTGTAATCAAGAAAAGTCTCCATGGCATTGCGCGCGCTTTCGTGCTTTTTGCGATACAGTATATACGCCTTGGCAACGTCAGCATAACCGGCCTGAATAAGCACCGTTTCCGCACTGTCCTGAATGTCCTCAACGGACACGATACCGTCAATAATCTTGTCCATGAAGTCGGCTGTCACCTTTAAGGACAGCATGTCGATTACGTCGTCGGTGTAGGGCTTGTTGAGTTCCCTAAACGCGCCTGTAATAGCCTGGCTGATTTTAGAAAGTTTAAAATCGATAATTTGACCGTTTCTCTTTCTTACTTGATACATAGTTTTTCCTCCGTAGTAACCTGTATAGTTCCCTATAGGTGACGAAAACCGACGTCTTGTTCACCTCAAAACATCGGTCTGACCACACGAGCCCTGAAAACTGTAAGGTTTTGGCGACGTAACGAACAGTTATCCTGCGTGAATCCGTATTTGCAGTACGTCCAGTACAGCTTCATACGTCTTTACTTGTCTAACAGTCCATTCCATCCGCCAAAACTGCT